>NZ_JACHJJ010000030.1 GCF_014203605.1 Thiemannella venezuelensis
TTTCCGGGCACCGGCGGCGTGCTGGTGCGCCCGGGTGACGGTGGAGTCGACCGCCACCTCGTACACCGCATCGTCCAGGCCGTCCTCACCGGCCTGAACCGTGGTTTTGACGTGCTCGAAGATCCGCTCCCAGGTGCCGTCGGCACTCCACCGGCGCAGCCGCTCGTGCAGCGTCTTCCACGGCCCGTACCGATCCGGGACGTCCCGCCAGGGCGCTCCGGTCCGGGCCTGCCACACGATCCCATTGATCACCTGCCGGTGGTCGCGCCACTGTCCGCCCTGACGGCCGCCTTGCGGCAGCAGCGGCTTGATCTGCTCCCACTGCTGATCGGTGAGCTCCCCTCGGTGCACCATGCCTACGACATCGGTGACCCGGCTGACCTCCTGAGAGGAAGATTCACAGGATAGGCCTTAGTCCACCAGCGTCCGGCCGGTCAGCTGCAGGAACACGTCCTCCAGCGACGACCTGCGCACCAGCACGCTCGTGGGCGCCAGCCCCCGCCGGTGCACCTCCGCCACCGCCGCGTCGCCGTCGTCGGCGTACAGCAGGATCCGGTCCGGCAGCGGGTCGATCCGCCCGATCCCCTCCAGCTTGCCGGTGTAGTCGACCTCGTCGGCGAAGCGCAGCTCCACCACCTCGGGCGTGGAATACGTCTCGATCAGCGACCGCGGCGACCCCTCGGCCACGATCCGCCCGCCGTCCATCACCACCAGCCGGTCGCACAACTGCTCGGCCTCGTCCATGTAGTGCGTCGTGAGAACCAGCGTCGTGCCCCGCTGCTTGAGCCGGAACAACCGCTCCCACAGCAGGTGCCGCGCCTGCGGATCCAGCCCCGTCGTCGGCTCGTCCAGCAGCACCAGATCCGGGTCGTTGACCAGCGCCCGAGCGATGGTCAAACGCCGCTTCATGCCCCCCGACAGCGGCTCCACCGGGCTGGAGGCCTTCTCCTGCAACTGCGCGAAGTCCAGCAGCTCATCGGCCCGGCTGCGCGACTGCGCCTTCGACAGCCCGAAATACCGGGCATAGGTCGTCAGGTTCTCCCGCACGCTCAGATCGGGATCCAGGTTGTCCAGCTGCGGGCAGACCCCCAGCCGCGCCCGGATCCGAGAACCGTCCCGCCTCGGATCCATGCCCAGGATGCGCAGCTCACCGGCCGTCGGCAGGGAGACGCAACTGACCATCCGCATCGTCGAGGACTTGCCGGCGCCGTTCGGCCCGAGGAACCCGAAGGCCTCGCCGGGCGCCACCTCCAGATCGATGCCGTCGACGGCGGTGAAGCCGCCGAACCGCTTTACCAGGCCACGGGCGTAGATGAGGGGTTGTCCAGACACGCCCGAGACCGTAACAGACCCCTCCGACAGATCCGCAAACGGTTTTCACCGGGACGCGGGGGAGCGGTGCACCGCAGATCCGCGTCCGGCCCGGGACCCGCCGCGGCGCCGGCCGCCGGAGTCCGGCCCGCCCGAGGCGGTGAGCTGTGCCCGGCGCCTCCTGCGCCGCCCGAACCACCAGCCGGCACCCAGCAGGACCAGGCCCAGGGGAGTGCGCGACAACCAGCGAACCACCACGACCTTGAAAAACCTCTTCATGGCCGGTCCCTGCCCGGCGGGCGGCACCGTATGCCCGGACCGGGAACATCCGCGGGTCAGGCCCCAATGGGCCGAATTCCGGATTTATCGATATACATTGTAAAGAAGGTCGCATAGGACAAAAAATCCAAAAAAATCCTCAACCCCCCAACTGCTCGATGACCCCGTAAACCGGGTTGCCCCTCGCCGCCTGCCGAACCTCCCGAGCCGTCGACGCCACATACGCCTGACCCGTGACGATGGAGGAGTGGCCCAGCAACTCCATCAACTCGTGCGCCGAAGCGCCGCGCTCGGCCAACCGCGTCGCGAACTCATGCCGCAACGCATGCACCAGCGTCCCCCGCTGAACCCGATCATGAACCCCCGCATACCGGTAGCACTGCCGGACCAGATACTGCAGCCCACCCCGCCGCAACGGCTCATTGGCATTGTCCACCAGCAGCACCGCGGACCGGGGGAGCGAGGCCAGACCGAACCGCGAAAGACGACTCTGCAGATAACGCTCCACCAGCCGCTCGATCGGAGCCTCGATCGGCAGCGAACGCGTCTTGCCGCCCTTGCCGACCACCTGGACGCGCCGGTCGCCGGGAGAGCCGCCGACGGACCCGACCGTCAGCCCCAGCAACTCCGCCGAACGCATGCCGGTGACCAGCGCCAGCGCCAGGACCACGAGATCCCGCTCGACCCACGGATCCCGTGCCTTGCGCGCGCCCTCCGCGATGCGCTCCAGCAGGGTCGCCGAGGCGCTGCCGTCACCCAGGAGCGGCTTGGGAGCCTTGGCCGGCTGACGGGGCCGGGGGACCGCCGCCATCGGATTGCCCTCCAGCAGCCCTTCAGCGACGCAGAAGGTGAGGAACTGGTTCCAGGCACTCCAGGCCCGGTTGACACTGGCCGCCGAACGAGGGCCGGAGAAGTCGGCGAACGCCGTACGGATCAGCCGTCCCGTGAGGTGGCGGACCTCGAGACCGGCCGGGGTGAGACCTGCCGCCGCGGCGGCGAGCTCGGCCACGGTCCGCAGGTCGCGACCGTAGCCGGCGAGGGTGTGGGCGGAGAGCTTCTTGGTGCGCAGGGAGGAGAGGAAGTCCTCGGCGGCTTCGGGGACGTGCACGGGTGCCGGGGAGTCGTGGTTCACGGGGCCTCGCTGCGGGTGGGGAGTGCGGATCCCAAGTGATGCATAAGTGCGATTATGCATCAAACACGGAAGGGAACCCGGGAGGAGAGGGGCCGGCGCGCCGTACGTCCGCGCCTTCGCGCACGAGACCGCCGACGCCGCGCCCTGCCGCCGGGCGGTCCGCCGGAGTGCCGGTGCGCCTGCGGGCTTTGGCGTGGTTGCAGACACCGGCCGATCTACGGGGCTATTCTCTGAGTATGGCGGACACGATCAGGATCGTCGCACTGACCGCGATCGTCATCGTGGCGATCATCGGCTTGATCTGGTTCGCGGTACGGCTGGCGCACCGGCCGCGCAATGTCCTCTTCGGCGGTGGTCTGGGGCCCGAGCTGGTGAGCCAGGCGCGGGAGCTGAAGGTGTCCGGCCAGTTCGACGAGGCGGTCTTCCTGGTCCGCGGTGAGACCGGGATGAGTCAGCGGGCTGCGTCCCGTCTGGTCCGTCGACTCTGAGTGAAAGCGACAGGCACTCCTAATACCGAACAGAAGATGGGTTCTGTCCGGTATAGGAGTGAAGCTCCGCTTCAGGTGCTATCTGTCCGTCTTTGGTGAAGGTGGTCCGCCGCTTCGCTGAACCGCATCCGCGCACAGGGTGTCGCCGGCAGGCACCGCTCCATGCCGTGGAGCGCGTGTTCGCCGGTCTCCCTCATCTCCGGGTGACCTGACCGCTCCTCCCCCCGCCGGCCCCCGGGCCGCGGCGACCCTCCCGCGAAGGAGGGCTGCGTGGGCAACGCCTCCACCGCTCCCCCAGTGGATCCGGCATCTGGCGGGCAGATGCCGGGAGGACGCATGTCCGCTCATAGCCGGACTCATGGATCCGGTCGGTACCATAGGCCATTGTGACCGCCACCCGCCGACCCAACAGAGGACCGAAGGCCGCGGCTCGCAATCGGGCGGCGCTGATCGCGGCGGCCCGGGAGGCCTTCGCCTCCTGCGGATACGATGCCTCGCTCACCGATGTCGCCCGGGCGGCCGGGGTCGGTCAGGGCAGTCTCTACCGGCACTTCCCCGATCGCCTCAGCCTTGCCCTGGCCGTCTTCGAGGACAGCATCGCCGAGCTGGAGGCGCTGGCGGCCAGGCCCGGCACCACCCTGGAGGAGGTGCTGGCCCTGGTCACCGAGCAGACCGTCGCCTCGACCACGTTCATCCGCCTGGTCACCGTCCCGCCGCAGCCCGATCCGCGGATCCTCCGCCTGCGCGAGCGCGTGGGGATGCTGCTGGAGGCCGGGCTCGCCGAGGCCCAGCGGGCGGGCCGCGTGCGCGCGCAGGTGACGACCGACGATCTGCTCCTGGCCATCGGCATGCTGGCCCTGCTCCTCACCGAGATCCCTGTCGCGTCCGAGCGTACGGAGGCCGCCCGGCGGATCTGGCGGATGCTCCGCCACGGCATCGAGAGCTGAGCCGCGCTCAGTGTGCCGCGGCGTGCCGGGCGGCGCGGTAGCCGAAGACGACGGCGGGGCCGATGGTGGAGCCGGGGCCGGGATAGGTGCGGCCCATGACCGAGGCCGTGGTGTTGCCCGCCGCGTACAGGCCTCCGATGGCCGTGCCGTCCTCGCGCAGCACGCGGGCGTGTTCGTCGGTGAGCAGGCCGCCCTTGGTGCCCAGGTCGCCCGGGTGGACGCGGACCGCGCGGAACGGTCCCTTCTCCAGGGGGCCGAGGTTGGGGTTGGGTTTGACCCGCGGGTCGCCGTAGTAGTTGTCGTAGACGGTGCGGCCGCGGCCGAAGTCGGCGTCCACGCCGGTGCGGGCGAAGCCGTTGAAGCGCTGGACGGCTGCGCCGAGCCGTGCGGGATCGACGCCGATCTCCGCGGCCAGTTCCTCCAGGGTGGGGGCCTCGATGAGGAGGCCGGCGCGGATCCATTTCCCGGCCTGTCCCATCAGGGCGGAGTTCAGGTAGCGCCGGCTGTGCCGGACATCGCTGACCATCCACATCGGGCCGGGGACGTCGTGTTCCAGCATGGCGTGGCCGACGTCGATGTAGGACGCCGATTCGTTGGTGAAGCGCTCGCCGTTCGCGTCAATGATGATCGAGAAGGGGAAGGATCGCTCCGATACGAGGAAGGAGGTCTTTCCGTCGGGGCCGAGTAGGGAGGCGCCCCACCAGGCGTCGTCCATGAGCGCCAGTGCGGCGCCCGCCCGGGTGCCCGCCTCGATGGCGGTGCCGAGGTCACCCTCGGGTGCGGAGGAGTAGCCGGGGATGCCATGGTGTTTGCGGCGCCATTCGGTGTTGCGGGCGAACCCGCCGGCTGCCAGGACGACGGCGCGCCGTGCACGGATCCTCAGCTTGCGGCCGTCCTTCTCGATCACCGCGCCGACCACGTCGCCGTCTTCGGTGACCAGGTCGGTGACCGGTGCGGACAGCCAGACGGGGGTCTGCTGGCCGCGGACGATGTGCATCAGGGAGGCGGCGAGTGCCCCGCCGATGCCGGCCGGACGCCTGCCGGCGGCGAAGTGGCCGATGGAGCGGAAGACGAAGCGGGTGCCGCGGACGAAGCCGCTGGGCGTGGACCAGGCACGTGACAGCAGCCACACGTCGTCGGTCATGAGCGGCAGCGGGATGCCGCTCTCCTTGGATCGGGCGCTGTCGTAGAAGTCGCCGAGCAGCTTGGTGTCGAACGGGGCGGCCTCGATCGCGCGGCCCACCTTGCCGCCGGGCCGGTCCGGGTAGTAGTCGGGGTAGTCGGGTGATCTGCGCCATCGGACGCCCTTGCGGCCGAGGAAGGCCACGACCTCGGGAGCGGTCTGGACGTAGGCCTTTCTGCGCTCGGGTGAGGAGGCGGGTCCCGCCTCCGCCACGACTTCGTTGATGTAGCGCAGGGCCTCTTCTGTGGAGTCGGCGACGCCGTCGCGGAGCATGAGCGGGTTGGCCGGCATCCACAGTCCGCCTCCGGAGACGGACGTGGTGCCGCCCCAGCGGGCGGTGCTCTCCGCCACCAGGACCTCGAGCCCCGCGTCCGCGGCGGCGATGGCGGCGGTCAGTCCCGCTGCGCCGGAGCCCGCGACGAGCACGTCGACGGTCCTGTCCCACTGATCGGTCAACGCAGTCTCCTTCGAATCGCGGAAGGCGGCAGGAAACGCCTTCCCTCAACCGGACGTATGCGTCCGGTTGGGCTGTAGTCTGTGCGACAACCGCTCGCCAGGTCAATAAGGGCGCCGAGTGCGGAGTGGCGACGAGCTGCGGAGACGTGCGATGCGACTGCCTGCGCGGATCGCTCCATGGGTGTGTCCGGTCGCGACGCTCCCCTTCTGGTCGTCCCTCCGGCCGTGGGTGTGAGCAGCCGTTGCCTGCTCACAGAGAGCGAAAAGTCCGATATGTCGGATTGAAGGGGTTTGTCGAGGTGGGATGGGAGGGGACCCTTGAGGATGAGGAGGTGTTCGTGATGCAGACCAAGCAATGGAACGTGGAGATCTCCATCACCGAGGACGACAACGACGACGTCACCACGGCGAGAGCGGTTCTGCTCGCCGACGACGGCACGCGGCACGAGAGCGTGGCGCATGCGCGCCGCAATCCGAGCGACCAGGCCGTCCCGGACATCGGTGACGAGCTGGCGGTCGGCCGGGCGCTGTCGGACCTGTCGGCGAAGCTCCTGGAGGACGGCGCCGAGGACGTGGCGCGTTTGGCGGGAGCAGGGTCGGCGTCGCGCTGATGCGGGTTCCGGTGAGGCTCGTGTGCCTGACGGCGCGGGTCTCACCGCCGTCTCACTCTCGGCCCGTCCGGGGCGGCTGGCCGGCGAGGGCAGCCAGCGCCGACGGCATCCCCATCGGCGGCGCGCTGGTGCGCCGCCCCGATCTGTGGGCGGCCACGGCGTTGCACGTGCCGATGGTGAACGCCACGCGCAACGAGTTCACCGAGAGCGGGCCGATCAACGTGCCCGAGTTCGGCAGCGTCACCACCGAGGAGGGCCTGCGCGCCCTTCTGATCAAGGACGGCGTCTGCCTCTCCCCCGTTCGTCACCGGGTCGGCAACGGTGGCCTGACCACCCATCCCGTCATGCCCGGCCGTGCAGGAACGTCAGAGACCGCTTGGCCAGCCCTGTCAGCCCTTTCCGGCGTCCTTGGCCTGTCCCCCGGAGGCGGACATGGCGGTGTCGAGCAGGTCGGCGACCTCGTCCATCGTTTCGATGACGGGCCGGCTGTCCTGTTCGACGCGGGCCCGTACCAGTGAGCCCTCGAGCGCGGCGATGGCGAGTCCTGCGAGGCGGCGGGCGCGGGCGGGCGGCACGGACGCGGCGGTCAGTCCGTCCTCGAGCACTGCGGACCAGGCGGTGAACGCCTCGTGTCCGGCCGCCGTCACGCCGGGTTCCTGCGGGGCGAGTTCGAGCAGTGTGGTGGTGATCGGTGATCCGTCCCGGAAGCCTGATTCGGCCATCCAGCCGGCGACCATCCGCGCGTAGGCGCGGAGCAGCGCGGCCGGGGAGGATTCGTGTGCGGCGAGGTCTGCCAGTGTTCTGGTGACCAGCCTGCCCGCCTGCCGGATCACCTCCTGTCCGATCTGCGTTTTCCCTTGCGGGAAGTAGTGGTACAGCGAGCCCTTGGGGGCGCCGCTGGCGGCCAGGATCTCGTTGAGCCCGGTCGCCGTGTAGCCCTTCTGCCGGAAGAGGGTCGCGGCGGCGCGGACGATCGCCTCGCGGTGCTTGGCGGGAGCGGACATGGTCGGCGGCCTTACTGTTCGGAATGGTTCTATATAGACTAGTCTATATGGATTCTTCCAGTGATCTTCTGGTACGGCTGCGCGAGGTCAACTCGGCGGCGGCGTTCAATCAGTGGGCCGGTTTCGAGGTGGCGGAGGCGGCGCCGGGCCGGGTCTCCCTGCAGATGGAGTGGCGTGCGGAATTCGGCCAGTACGCCGGGCACCTGCACGCGGGTCTCGTGTCGGCGCTCATCGACACCGCGTGCGGCTTCGCCGCGTTCACGCTTTCCGGTCTGGTCGTCGCCTCGCACTGCGCGGTCAACTATCTGGCGCCGGGATCCGGGGCCGCCTTCGTGGCGACCGCCGAAACGGTCAAGGCCGGCAGGCGGCAGATCTTCGCCTGCGGGGAGCTCCGTGACCGGGACTCGGGCAGGCTCATCGCCAACGGTCAGACGATCCTCATTCCTGTCGGATGACGTCACGGGTTCGTTCTGCCGGGGTGCTCCCGACGCGAGGCGGATCCGGGGGGACGCCTCTCCCCCGGGCGGTCGCGTGCCCGAGAGTCTGCGGATCGGTGCGATCGTGGTGGTCGGCCGGGTCCGCCGGTCAGGTGCCGGTCGGGTCGTTACCGGGGTTGTTCGGGGCGGGTGTGTCGTGACGTGGTGGTCGGTGGTGCGGTTCGCGCACGTGATGGGGGCGGCGCTGTGGGCCGCCCTCGCGCGGGTCATGGCGGTGGCCGCGCTGGTGGGATCGGTCGGCGTGGTCCTGCTGGCCACCGCGCTGCCGGTGACGTGAGCCGAAGGCCGGTCCGCGGCGGGTCGTGTGCCCGCCTGGCCTGCTCCGGTGTTCAGGGGCGCTTGGGTTCGAAGTGCAGGGCGGTGATCCCGCATCCGAACGGGTGGGCGGCGGCGAGGCGGAGCCGCTGGTAGGCGCCGGAGGTGGGGAAGACCGGCAGTCCGGTGCCGATCGCGGTCGGGTTGACGAGCAGGTGGAGCTCGTCCAGCAGGCCTTCGGCGATCAGGTTCGCGGCGAGGGTGGCGCCGCCGTAGGTGATGATGTCTCCGCCCGGCTGGGACTTGAGCCTGGTCACGGCCTCGGTCAGGTCTCCGCCGGCGATGGTGGCGTTGTCCCAGGGGGACTCGGTGAGGCTGTTGGAGATCACGACCTTGGGTGTGTTGTTCATCCAGTCGACGGTCGCCTGGTCCTCGCCTTCGGGCGAGGAGGCCCAGGCGGGGATGAATCCCTCGGCGAGCTTGCGGCCCAGCACGATGGTGTCGACCGGCTTGGTCAGGGCGTCGAGGTAGGCGTTGACGTCGTCGGTCCACGGGAACGTCATCCAGTCCATCTCGCCGCCGGGGCCGGCCATGTAGCCGTCGACGGTGGTCTGGACCTGGAGCTTGAACTTGCGCATGGGGTCTCCTTTTCGAGGGGTGGGAGGTGCGGTTGTCGCTCCTCTCGAAAGCAAGCTTGCTAAAAACAACCTAGGTATGTCAACAGGTCTTCAATATGGAATTTGAAGTGTCGGCGGTGAAGGCCGTGGGCGGCGTGCGCCCGAACTTCCACCCACCCAGCCGGCCGACGGGGCCGGCGCCGACCCGGCTGAGCCTCCGGGTCCGAGGCCGGGCGTGCGGGAGGGGCCGTCGTCGCTGGTGACGACGGCCCGGCATGCCGGGCGGCGCCGGAGCGGATGTGGTGAAGGCGGCGGCACGGGGCGGGGAGCCCGGTCCGGCGCCGCGCGCCTACGAGAACAAGGCGATCGAACCGCCGCACCGCTTTTTGTGACGGTCCGGGCCGGTCAGGGTCGTCCGGCGCCGTTCCGCTCCGGGGTGTTGTTCCCCGATGGTGCCGTTAGGAGCTCGACCAGGCGCCGCCGGGCGTCGTCGCCGCCGTCGAGGCGTGCGGCGCCGGACCGTACGGCGTCGTCGATGGTCGTTCTGCCGGCGCACACGGCGCGGAAGGTGTCGGCGTCGGTGGTGAGTGCGGCGTCAGGCCGTTCGGAGGGGTGCCGGCGGTCGATCCGGATCGGGTCGTCGCCGACCTGGATGGTATAGGTGTCGGCGTCGATGCGCAGTTCGTAGAGGCCGCGCAGGTCGGCGGACCGTGCCGGGTCGAAGTCCGCTTTGACGTTCAGCAGCAGGGGGTCGATTCCGATCGTGCCTCCGGGCGGGGAGGGTGCGCGGCTCCCCCACCGTCCGAGCCGGAACAGGATGGGTTCCAGCTCGTGGCCCCATTCGGTGAGCTCGTAGAGGTGGACCCGCGTGGGCGGTCCCAGGGCGCGGCGTCGGACGACTCCGTTCTCGGCCAGTTCGCGCAGCCGCTGGCTCAGCACGTTGGGGCTCACGCCGGGCAGACCGCCCAGCAGGTCGTTGAAGCGTTTGGGCCCCAGCAGGAGGTCTCGCACCACCAGCAGCGCCCATCGTTCGCCGATGACGTCCAGGCCGCGGGCCAGGCCGCACGGGTCTCCGTAGCTACGTCTGCCGCTCACCTCTCCACATTAGAGGTTAATCCTTGTATAGGACTAAAGATTGTTATTTAGGAGTGGGGCTCGTAGATTGGAGATCCACAAGCCCGCCGCACGGTTGCCGGACTCCCCCGGCGCCTGCTCCGCATGGCCTCGGGCGCCGGTCCGGCCTGCATCGCCGCCGAGTCCCGGTGACCCCGGCGGCGGGAACGACTCCCGGAGGGAACCGCGCATGGGGAAGATCGTTGTGACGGCGTTCGTCACACTCGACGGCGTGATCCAGGCGCCCGGTTTCCCGGACGAGGACCGCGACGGAGGGTTCGCGCTCGGCGGCTGGACGCAGCGGTTCGCCGATCCGGTGATCGACCGGCAGGCCACCGAATCGGTGCTGCGGGCGGATGCGCTCCTGCTCGGCCGGAGGACCTACCAGCTGTTCGCCGGCTACTGGCCCGGCGCCGATCCGGCGGATCCGCGGACCGCCAGGCTCAACGGCCAGCCCAAGTACGTCGTGTCACGGACCCTGCGCAAGGCCGAGTGGAACAACTCCACCGTGCTCGACGGGGATGCGGCCCGGCAGGCGGCCCGGCTGAAGGAACGGTACGACGAGATCGGCGTGTGGGGCAGCAGCGGTCTGGTTCCGGCGCTGCTGTGTGAAGCGCTGATCGACGAGTTCGTGCTGCTGACCTACCCCACCGTGGCGGGCGGCGGTAAGAGGTTGTTCGGCGGCGGGCTCCCGTTCGATCTGGAGCTGGTGCACACGGAGGCATCGGATTCCGGTGTGCTCATCTGCACGTACCGCCGCGCGGCCTCCGTCCCGTCCGCCCAGGGGTACGGCTCGCCGGACGGACCGTGATCCCGGCCGGCGAGCCGTACGGGGCCGGACCCCGGCCGGTCACCGGTCGAGCGCGCTGCGCGGTGACCGGCCGGGCCGCGGGTCCGGGCCCTCGGTGATGCCCCAGGTCTCCGCGAGCCGGCCGTCGTCGACGCGGAAGATCTCGATGAGCATGGGCCGGACGCCGCCGCCCGGGGCCGCCATCCCCTCGACGGACGAGCGGACGGCGATCCTGTCGCCGTCGACCAGGATGTCCTCGGCGACGACGCGCATGGCCGGGAACCGGGCGACGACCTGGCGCCAGGCCTCCTTGCCCGCTTCGAACCCGGTGGCGCCGAGCGGGTGGTTGAGGAAATCGGGGGTGAACAGGTCGGCGGCCCGGTCGAACTGCCGGGTGTTGAAGCATTCCTGCATCCGTAGCACCAGGGCTCTGGCTTCCTCGCGTGTGGTCATCGAGGTGACCTCCTCAGGTGGGGGTGGCCTGGACGTGGTGAGGCGACACGAGCACGTAAGCGGGGCGGCGCCCCGGTTAAGCTAGGGGTGAGATGTCCAGCCGAACGCCTGAACGCCCTTCGACCGGGCCGTCGCCGACCGCCGGGAACGACCGGGAGCCGCGGGCCGACGCGCGCCGCAACCGTGAGCAGGTACTGCGGACCGCGCAGCAGTTGTTCGCCACCCAGGGCCTCGGCATCCCGCTCGACGAGATCGCCCGCCGCGCGGGTGTCGGTCCCGGCACCGTCCACCGGCACTTCCCCACCAAGGAGTCGCTGTACCTCGCCGTCGCGATCGACCAGATCAGGCGGCTGGTGACGGAGGGGGAAGCGCTCGCCGGCACCGATGATCCGGCCGCCCTGTTCACGCTGCTGTCCCGGATGATGGCCTCGGGGGCGGAGAACGCGGCGGTGAAGAGCGCGCTGACGGCCGCCGAGTTCGACCTGCGCAACGCCGCTCCGGACGCCGCGGCGGACCTCACGCGCCAGGTCGCGGGCCTGCTCGATCGCGCCCGTCACGCCGGTGTCGTACGCCGTGACGTCGCAGTCGACGAGGTGATGGCGATCGTCGCCGGCGCCTTCGCCGCGATCCGCCACGCCGGCGCGGACATCAGCCGCGAACGCTCCGCGCACATCGCGCGGATCATCCTCGACGGGCTGCGGCCCCGGCCCCGATAGGGCGATGGCCCCGAGGCGGACGGCGGCGGCATCCTCCGGGTCCGCCTCCTCATCCCTGCGCCGGGGACGGGCCGGCGGCGGCGCGCAGTTCCGCGGCGACCGCGCGTTCGCGCAGTCCGGCGGCCTCGGCCCGCAGCCCCTCGGCCTGCTCCCGCAGATCGGCCACCCGCGCCTGCTCGGCGGCCAGCTCCGTCTTCACCCCGTCCCGTTCCGCCTGCGCCCGCGCCGTTCGCTCGCGCAGTCCGGCGGCCTCCTCCTCGGCCCGGGCCAGCCTCCGCCCGGCCTCGGCGACGCGCGCGGCGGCCTGTTCCTCGGTCTGGGCGGCGCGGCCGCGATCCCGCTCGGCCCGCGCGGCGGACTCGGCCGACTCGGCCACGGCCCGGGCGCGGGCGGCGGCTTCGGTCTCGGCCCGGGCCAGTGCCCGGTCTCGCTCCGCCTCTGCCGCCTCGGCCCGCGCGGCCGCCGCCGCGGCCGCCTGCTCGGCTCTGGCCCTGCCCCTGCGCGCCGCGCTCTCCGCCTGGCGTGCGCTCTCGCGGTCGGCCCGTGCCTGCTCGGTCTCCTGCCGGTCCTGTACGGCCTGCGCCTGAGCCTGCCGTACCCGGGCCTCGGCGGTCTCCACCCGCTCGGCCAGTTCCCGCGCCGCCGCGTCCCGCGCCGCTTCGGCCTGTTCGGCCCGGCGCAGCGCCTGGGCCTCGGCGCTGCGGGCCCGCCGTTCGGTGGTGGCCGCCTCGCGCAGTGCGGCCAGCGCCTGCTCGCGCGCCGTCTCGGCGTCGTGCAGCGCGGTGTCGCGCTCGGCTTGGGCCTCCCGCACCCGCACCACCATCGCGTCGCGCTCCCGCCGGGCGTGCTCGGCGGCCTCACGCGCCAGCCGTACCTGTTCGAAGGCCTGCTCCCGTTCGGTGCGCGCGATCGCAACCCGGGTATGGGCCTCGGCCTGCACCGCGCTCAGCTTGGCTTCCACCCCGGCCGGGCTCAGCTCCTCGGCCAGCGCCCGGGCCAGCGGTTCGATCACCGAGGCCATGCCCTTCTCCATGCGCTCGTAGAACTCTTCGGCGCGGGCCAGTGTGCCCTCCAGCCCCGGTGTCGCCCGCCGCAGCTCCCGCTCCCGTTTCGCCGCCGCCTGGCAGTCTCCCTGCGGGCAGTACGCGCGGGGCCGTCCCCGTCCGGGGCGCCGCTCGATGGGCGTCCCGCAGTGCTTGCACGGCGTCACGCCGCCCCCTTGCCCGTTCATCGCCCCAGCCTAGCGTTTTTTATTTCCAGAAAATAAAAATAAATAATCCTGGTCGCTGCACAGGCGGTCCGGTGTCCTCAACTACCGGGAATGACAATTCCCGCAAGTTGACGGCCCGCGGAGACGGCCGCCGCCCGCCCCGGATGCCGACCGGCGCCGAGGGCCGGACCACCACCCGGCGGGGCTCGCCCGGCGGGCACTCCTGCACTCCTGGCCCCTCGCGCAGCTCGCCCTCCCGCTCGAGGTGCTCGGCCAGGCTCCGCACGCCGGCCCGCCGGTCGGTTTCCATGTGGCGGACGGCGCCGCCGGCGGACTCGGGGTCCAGCCGGTCCATGGCATGGAGCACGCGGGCGCAACGCCTACGGCGAGGACCGGCCGCCCCCGTTGCCCTCGGACAGTTCCCGGATACGGCGCAGCAGAGCCTCCCGGACGTCGTCCGGGGAGAGGACCCGTAGCGGGGTACCCAGGCCGAGGAGGTACCGGGCGAGCTGGTCGGCGTCGTTGGCGCCGATTTCGACGATGGTGGCGTCGGGCCCGTCCGGGTGGTGGGTGCCGATCGTCGGCGGGACCAGCCGCAGGGCCTCGTCCATGGGGTGCGGGAGCCGGATCCTCCCGTAGAGGGGGTACACGACGCTCGCGATGCTCCGGGAGACGAGGAGGGCCGGGTCGGGCGGGTCGATGAGCTCGACCGGCTGTCCGGTCGGCTGTAGGTGCACCACCCGGTCGGCCCGGAACGTCCGCCACTGGTCCCGGGCCGTGTCCCGGGCGACGAAATACCAGCGCAGGCCCGTGTGCACCAGCCGGTAGGGGTCGACGTCCCGGACACTGGCCTTGCCTGCGTGGTCGCGGTACGACAGGCGGGTGCGTTCACCACGGCGACAGGCGGTGGCCAGCTCCAGCAGCACGCCGGGGGAGATCCGATCTCCTCCGGGCCTGGGAGTGTGCACGAAGGTGGCGTCCATCGCATCCAGCCGGTCCGCGATCCGGGGCGGCAGGACCTGCCCCAGTTTCAGCAGCGCCGACACCGCTGCCCGGTCGCTGCCGAGGACGCCGCTGAGCGCGGCCTCGCGGAGTGCGACGGCCACGGCGAGCGCCTCCTCGTCATCGAGGATCAGCGGCGGCACCCGGCTGCCGCCGCCGAGGCGGTAGCCGCCCCACGGCCCGGGGTCGGACTCGATGCAGTAGCCGAGTTCCCGCAGCCGGGCGATGTCCCGCCGGACCGTGCGGTCGGTGACCGCCATCCGCTCGGCCAGCTCGCGGCAGGTCCAGGCCGGCCGGGTGGACAGCAAGGAGACCAGTCGCAGCAGGCGGGCGGAGGTGCTGATCACATCCCGTAGTGTCCCTCATGACCAGGACCGGACCTGTCCTGGTCCCGTTCTAGGGTCCCTCCCATGAGCACTGCAACCGCAACCGCACCGACGATCCGTCTGCTGTCCATCGACTTCGACTGCCCGGACCCCGCCGAGCTGGCCCGTTTCTACGGCGAGGCTCTCGGCCTCCCCGTCGTCTACTCCAGCGACGACTTCGTCCTGCTCGGCCGGGACGGGGCACCGGGACTGGGCTTCATCCGGGTCGCCGACTACCGGCCCCCGACCTGGCCGGACCCCTCCCAGGGGAAGCAGGCGCACATGGAACTGGGCGTCGACGACCTGGAGGCGGCTCAGGCGCGGATGCTGGCCCTGGGCGCCGTGGAGCCCCCGGCCCAACCCCATCCCGAGGAGCGCAGGGTCCTGCTGGACCCCGCCGGTCACCCGTTCTGCATCTCCACCCAGGACTGAGCGTCATCGGCCGGCGATGACCGCGCCCGCGCACCCGCGCAGGACACCGGGGTTCCCGCACGTCGCGAGGTGCGGGAACCGGCCCCCACGTCGGGTGAAGGAGCGCCGGCGGCCCGGCCGACCGGGATGGAGTCGTCGATGCGGTGCGTGGTAGGTACTCGGCATGGAGTTCTTCTGCTATCACCGTGATCGGCCCGATTCCGCTGAGCTGCGTGACGAGCTGCTGGAAGAGCACTGGTCCTACATGGACCGGTACGCGGCGGAGATGATCGCACGCGGCCCGACCTTCGGCCGCGGTGGCGACACGGCCACCGGCAGCGTGCACATCGTCGACCTGCCCGATCTCGCCGGCGCGCGTGCGTTCGTCTTCGACGAGCCCAACTATCAGGCCGGTGTGTACCGGGACGTGATGTTGCGCCGGTGGCGCAACGTTCTGGGGCGCACCATGTGGGATTTCCCTGGCGGCAGGGACGGCGGCAGCCGGTATCTGGTGCTGGGCCTGGGCTCCGGGCAGGCTGCCGACCTCGTCCCGCCGCCCGACCGGGACGAGCTGATCGCCTACGGGCCGCTGCTCTCCGACGACGGCAGCACCTGGCTGGGTACGGCGGTGCTGGTCCGGGCGCCGGATCCGGATGCGGCACGTGCCGTCCTGACCCTGGAGCGGTACGCCGACGTCGAGGTCCATGACTGGGAGTTCGGTGGGCGACGGTGACGAGCACCTGACCGTCGCCGAGGGCGGGGTCGGAACTCACGCGAACGACCCGCGCCGGAGATCGAGCGGTGGGGCGAAGCGGCCGTCCTCGGGAGGCATCTCATGATTCGAGCCATCGCTCGCGTTCGCGGCCTGCCCGTGGCGCTGGTCGCTTGCGCGTACGCCGCGGCCGTGCTCACGCTGACCTGGCTGACCCAGGACGGCCACCTCGGCGATGCCATGTACGGAGTACTGAGCATGGTCGTGATGGCCTTCCCGCTCTCCATCGTCGGAGATTCGGTGTACGACGCGGTCATCGGTCGGCGGCACGATGACCCCTCCTACGGCCGGCAGTACGTCGAGATGGGCTGGCCGGGGATCGCCATGGCCCTGGTCCTGGTGCTCCTGCTGACATGGCGGCGCACTCGCCTGGCGGGGCAGGTGGCGGGCTGGGCGCTGACGGCGGTCGTTCTTCTGACGGGGGTGGGAATGGTCTTCGGGTGGGCGCCCCGCCGGCCGTACGGCTGGCCCTTCCTCGTGTACGGGCTGATCATGGCCATTGGGTTGATCGCCGTACGAAGATCCGCACCGAAGGACACGGGCACCGAGAAGGCATGACGTCTCCCCTCGACGTGCGCCGGTTCCTGGGTTCCGACCGGAGATGAGGCGGCCTCGGCCCGGCTCTCGCGCCAAAGGGTTCTTGCCTGCTCGCCCCTCGTCGGGGCTCCGGGAGTGCCGGGCTGGGCCCGGGGCCCGCCGGTTCCCTCCGCCGAGGTGACGTCGACCATGAACACTGCTATGACCTGCCCCGATGCTGGGTAGGGCTTTCCCTGTACCCGCCTGTCGCCGCCGCAACGGGACCGTCCGCCATACCGACAGGGAACCTTTGGGAAAGTGAGGCAACGGGTGATGACCTCTCTTCCGTGGCCGAGCGATGAGACCGGGCGGCTCCAGGAACTGCGGGAGCTGCATGTCCTGGACGTCGTGCTGGAGGGGGATTTCCGCGCCATCGCCGAGGTGGTCGCCTATGTCTGCCGAACCCCGATCGGTGTGGTCAACCTCATGGACGCCGACTACCAGCATTTCAAGGGGCGCCACGGCATCGACCTGACCGGTATCGGCCGCCGGCAGATGTCTTTCTGCTCCTACGCCATCCGTGGTCGCGACGTGCTGGAGGTGCACGACGCACAGGCCGATGAGCGCTTCCGCCGCGACCCGGCCGTTCAGGGCGAGCCGTACATGCGCTTCTACGCCGGCGCCCCCATCGTGACCACCCGCGGCCATGCCCTGGGCGCCGTGTTCGCGGCCGACCACCGCCCCCGCCGTCTCCGGAGCGAACAGCGCCGGATCCTGTCCACACTGGCGGCAGGCGTCGCGCACCTGGCCGAACTGCACCACCACGCCCGCCGCGCCGAGCTGGTCGAACACCGGCTGAGGCACCTGGAGGAGCTGAAGAACCAGTTCCTGCGCACCGTCAACCACGAGCTGCGCACCCCGCTGACCTCCATCCGCTCCTACCTGCAACTCGTGCAGGACGGCGACTTGGACGAGACCACCGAGCAGAAGTTCCTGCGCGTCATCGACCGCAACAGCGCCCGTCTCGGGGAGCTGCTGGACCGGCTGCTGCTGATCGCCAGCCTCAACGCCCGCACCGTGCCCTTCACCCCGGCCTCGGCCGACCTGGCCGAGCTGGCCCGTCAGGCGGCCGGCAGCCTGGCCGAGCGGGCCCGCGCCGGGGAGCTGACCATGACCGTGCACGCCCCCGCTCCGGTGATGGCCTGCGCCGACCCCGTTCAGGCGCGGTACGCGATCGAGCAGCTGCTCGACAACGCCGTCAAGTTCACTCCGCCGGGCGGCCGCGTCGAGATCGTCGTGCACGCCGGCTCGGCCCCGGCGGTGGAGGTACGCGACACCGGCGTCGGCATCGACCCGGGCGAGATCGACCGCGTCCGCGAGGACTTCTACCGAGGCGCCGGCGCCGAGGAGCGCGCGATCGGCGGTGCCGGAATCGGCCTGTCCCTCGCGGAGAAGATCGCTCGGATGCATGGCGGTGACGTACAGATCGACAGCAGGCCCGGGCACGGCACCCGGGTCCGGCTGACCCTGCCCGGCCCGCATGCCGTGCCGGCGGTCCGCCGGTAGTCCTTGAGGCGGGGACCGGAGCGCGTTGGCCTGCTGGGACACGCTCACGTCCGCGCCGTCACACAGCGGTGGCCGAGCCGTGTCCGCTGCCGGCGACGAATGATCGCCACGGCCCGGCGGCCGCAGTGAGCCGCCGTCCGCATCGACGCCGCTCCGCAGCCGCCACTCCCCCAGGAAGGCCAGGGACACCACGTCCTCGGCGGCCGAGCAGTCACCGGTCGGCCGGGAGTCCGTCCATCCGCTTGCAAGCCATGCCGTCAAGCCGGTTGAAAGCGGTCCGTCGCACATTGTGCTCACTCACAGACGGGAAGGATTCGCCATGAACACCGCTCGTGCCCTGGCCGGACTCTCCATCGCCGGCATCGCCGTTCTCGCCCCCGCCACCGCTCACGCCGCCGCCGGCTCCACCACGGGCACCGCGGACGCACGCTCCGCGCAGGCCGCTGCCGTCCAGTGGGGACCCCACTACGCCGGCGGCCGCAAGGCCAAGGCGTCCGGCTCGCTGACGGCCACCGCGAAGGACGACCCCGGCAAGCCCGCCGGCCGCGTCACGGTCACCGGCCGCGTCACCGACCTGACCAGAAGCACCTCGACCTGCGGCTGGGCCGTCTTCCGCGTCTCCGTCAAGAACGCCGACGGCGGCGTGTCCCTCAAGCAGCGCAACTACCGCGCCTGCTCCCACGGCAAGCCGCTGGCGTTCGCGTTCTCCCACAAGAACGTCTACGAGGTCGAGCTCAAGGTGTGCGCCGAGGCCAAGGCGTCCAAGCCGTCTCTCACCTGCCTGTACGCCGGAACGTGGAAGTCGCTCTACACCTACTACGCGTGATCTCCGGCGCGAACGGACCGCGGAAACCCGGCCCGCGGGTGGAGGACGACGGGAACGGACGCGAAGGAGCCCCGGCGGGGATGAGCCGATGGCCATCGGGGCGGGAGCGACACCGGCGTCCTCCCGGCCCCGACGGGGCGGCCGGCGGCACGACACGGTCAGGGCGTCGTTGCGGTTTCCGGCGGGCGGCCGGTTCTCAGGATGAGGCCGCGTAGCAGGTGGCGAGCGCGGCGGCGCGCTCGCGCAGGGAGGTGCGCAACGACCGCGGGGCCAGGGCTTCCGCGTCCGTGCCGAGCTGCCACAGCGCCCATTCGGCGTGTCGCGAATCTTGGAAGGTCACCTCCAGCCGAGGCCAGCCGTCCGCACCGGGTTCCTCGGCGCGGACGGCCAGCGCGGTGTTCAGCAGGTCCTCCCGCCGCGCCGGGTGCACCCGTACCAGCACGATGAGCTGGTCGTCGGACAGGAACCGCGCGCAGCGTTCCCGCCAGATCCGGTCCAGATCGACCCGGTTCGGCCGCTGGGCCGGTTCGGGGAGCTCCTCGGCGGCCAGCACCCGCGCCAGCCGGTAGGTGCGGTCCGCGCCGGATCTCGTGGCCAGCAGGTAACCCCGGTCGCGTACGGTGACCAGGCCGATCGGATCCACCGTGCGCCACTGCGGCGTCTCGCCGGTGGCCGCGTAGTGGATGCGCAGCTTGTGCCCGGCGAGCACCGCGCGCCGGACCTCGATCATCGTGCTGTCGGGCACCTCCTGGGCGGCCGGCCGGCGTGAGAGCAGGTCGGTCTCCGGCTCGACGAGGAATCGCCGGGCCGCGTCGCTCGCGGTGGCCCGGTGGCTTTCGGGCAGCGCGTCGACCACCTTGCGCAAGGCCGAAGCGAGCGCCGAGCCGAGGCCGAACACCTGCTCACCGCGCCCCGATCCGGAGGCCAGCAGGGCGAGGGCCTCGTCGTGGTTCAGCCCGGCGAGCTCGGTCCGGAAACCGGGCAGCAGCGCGAAACCGCCGTGCCGGCCGCGTTCCGCGTAGACCGGGACGCCGGCCGCGGACAGCGCCTCGATGTCGCGCAGCACGGTGCGGGTGGACACCCCCAGCTCGCGGGCCAGCGTGGCCGCGGTCAGCCGGCCGCGCTGGCGCAGCAGCAGCACCAGCGAGAACAACCGGTCGGCGCGCATACGAAAGGTTTATCAGAATACGTGACCAAGGATGTCGTGATTTGTTGGGAGGCTCATCGCACGACGTCAAGGACGGCGGCTGCCGATCCGACGGACGTCCGTACTCCCGATGAATCGAATGGAGCTGATGTGGCGATGGAGCGAACGGCGGTCAACCCGGTGACGTGGTCGGTGGAGATGGGCTTCAACCAGGGTGAGGTCGTCTCCGGGCACACCCGGACCCTGTACTGCTCCGGGCAGACCGCGATGAGCGGTGAAGGCAGGCCCCAGCACGACGGTGACATGGCCGCGCAACTGGCGCTGAGCCTGGACAACCTGGAGGCCGTGCTCGGTGAGGCGGGCATGTCCCTGGCGAACCTCGTCCGGCTCAACGTCTACACCACCGACGTCGACCTGCTTTTCCAGCACTACGGTGTGCTGGCGTCGCGGTTGGGCGCCGCCGGGGTGGCGCCGGCCACCACGATGCTCGGGGTGACGCGGCTGGCGATCCCCACCCTGATGGTCGAGCTCGAGGGAACCGCCGTCGCGTGATGCGGCCCCGTGCCGCCTCCGGCGGGGCCGCCGGAGGCGGCACGGGTGACCAGGTGTGTCCACCCGGCTGCACCGCACGGAGGGGAAGCGCCGTGCAGCCGGGTCCTGTGCACCCGGCACCCGGGAAAGGACGGCATCCCGGGGAAGAACCCGTCGTCACGCGTCGCGTATCCCCAGGATGTACGCCGCGGTAAGCGCAACGGTGCGGTCTTCGTCGTGTGACAGATCGGCGAGGGCGCGTGACGCCGTGGTTCCCGGGATGTCCGCAAGCGCCTGTGTCAGCCGCCGGCGTGCAGGCGATTCAGCGGTGCCGCAGGCGAGGCGGTCGACGAGCCCGGAGGCGATCCGGTCCGCCGGCTCGGGACGACTCGCCAGCACGCTCAGCGCATCGGCTGCATCGACGTCGTTCACCCCCTCGACGACCATGTCGATGAGCGTCGGAACCGCGTCGGCCACTCCGCGTGCCCCGAGCGCCAGCGCCGCATACCTGCGGACCACGATGTCGGGGTTCGCGAGGGCGTCCTGCAGCAGTGCGGTCGCCTCACCGCCGGGAATCTCAGCGATGGACTGGACGGCGCGTTTGCGCACCTCGGCTTCCGGCGAGCCGAGGCCCTCCCCCAGCAGCGCCGATCCGCCGGCCCCCGACTGCGCCAAAGCCCACCGGAGGGCTCCGGCGACGTTCGGGTCCGTCTCGCTCAGCACTGCCTCGACCAGTGCTTCCACCGGCACCGGGACCTCTTCGGCCGAGGACGCTGAGGACAGGGCCGCGCGCTGGCGCCTGCCTGCGCCCTTCGACCCCAACGCCTGCAGGAGGGAGACGATCTGCAGGACGTCCTCCCAGCTGGCGGGTTCCGCGGCACCGACCCGGCGGAGCCGCGTGAGCAGCTCCGTCTCGTCCGCGATGCGTTCCCGCGTCTGGTGGATGAGGTCGTCGACGAGCTCTGCGGGCGTGAAGCCGGGATCATCGAGCGCGCGCCCGACTTCGTGCAGCGACAACCCCAGCGACCGCAGGCTCTCGATATGGAAGATCCGCTGGATGTCCTCGCTGGAGTACTCCCGATATCCGCCGCCGGTACGACCCGTCGGCCGCACCAGGCCGAGCGAGTCGTAGTGCCTGAGCATGCGGGCGCTGACCCCGGACCGCCGGGCCACCTCACCGATCAACATCGCCCGTCACCCCTCCTGGCCGGTCCGGCCGAGGGCCACGACGCGCTTCGCCTCTTCGACCGCGAACTCGAATCCGGCCTCAGGGTCGCGCAGCAGCCGTTCCGTGGCGACGGCGTGCGCGCGCACGCGAGGGTCGGGATCCGTCATCGCGGCGCGCAGCGTCGGCAGGATCACCTCGCCGAGCGCGATGAGCGCCCGGCTGAGGCTCAGTTGCACCTCACGTCCGCCGCGCCCGAGCTGCGTCGACAACACTGCGGCCAGCTCGGGCTCCTCACCTTCGGGCACGAGCACGACGGCGGTCCGCCAGGCGCTCCGCGCCACCTCGTCGTCGGTGTCGGTCAGAAGCGCCCGTGTGATCGCCGGCCATGCCCGCCGATCTCCGATCTTGGACAGCGTGTGCAGTGCCTGGCTCCGTGCCTGCGCACGCTCCGAGCGGACTTCGCCGAGGAGCTCGGGAACCGTCATCGACGCCGGGTGGCGGGTGAGCGCCCATGTGAGCATGTCGCGCACGTAGAACTCGGGTTCGATCGCGCATCGCTCGATGAGTTTGCCGACGAACCGCGGGTCGGGGGCCGTGCCGGCCGCCAGTGCCGCCCTCAGCCGTACCGACGAGCGGCCGTCCTCCAGCCCCTGGAAAACCCGGACCGCGTCCATGTCCTGTTTCGGCATGGTCATCGGAACCACCTCCTTGGCTCCAGTGAAGACCTTGTCACCGTGTCAAGGTCAAGCGGCCGGCGGCGCCATGCGGACGCGCCCCGGCCTGCTGCGGGCTGATCCTGGCGTCGAGGCGGCCTGTGTGTGCGGCCCGGACCTGTGGCCGTACCGCGGCGCCGATGCGGTGACCGAGCCGGCTCGCCTGGGAGGTGATCGGCGGCTATCGGTGAGGCATGCGCCGCCGCGGTGGCCGCCCGGGGCGGAGGCCGCCGCCGGGGCGGTGCGTGGTGGCGCGCGGCGTGGTCCTACCGGCCACCGCGTGACGGTGTGGGAGGCCGTCGGCGGGGTGCCAGCGCACGTTGCTGGCCCAGTTCAGGCGTTCGAACAGGCTGATGAGTGCCGCTGAGGGATCGAGCTGGCGGGGGCCGCGGCCGTGCCGGGCGCAGCCTGGCTGGCTGTGGTGGCCGTTGTGCCAGCTCTCGCCGAAGGACAGCAGGGCCAGCGGCCACAGGTCGGTGGAGCGGTCGTGGCGGCGGGTTCTGTACGGCCGGTCGCCGATCACATGGCACAGGGAGTTGACGCTCCAGGTGACGTGCTGCAGCAGCGCGATGCGGACCGGACCGGCCCAGATGAACGCGGTCAGCCCGCCGTACAGGCTGCCGCTGATCGCCCAGCCCGCAGCGAACGGAAGGAGCAGGGACGCGGCGCACAAGGCGGGGAAGGCGCGCGCGATGCGCAGCATGGCCGGATCGTTGCGCAGCAGGTCGGGGGCATAGCGCGCGGCTGATGTGGGCTCGCTGGAAAACAGCCAGCCCAGGTGGGCGTGGGCCAGTCCGCGCAGTTGCCCACCGAGGTGGGCGCCGTAGCGGTAAGGGGAGTGCGGGTCGCCGGGCCGGTCGGTGAAGGCGTGGTGGCGGCGGTGGACGGCCACCCAGTCGATCAGGTTGCCCTGGAAACTCATCGACCCGGCCACGGCCAGGACGACGCGCAGCCAGGGGCGGGCGGTGAAGGAGCGGTGGGTCAGCAGCCGGTGGAACCCGACGGTCACCCCCAGCCCGGTCACGATGTAGAAGGCGGCGGCCAGCAGCAGGTCGGTGAGGCTGACACCGGTTCCCCACGCCAGCGGGACACCGGCGGCCAGAGCGATGAACGGCACCGCCACGATCGCGGCGGTCAGCGTCACCTGAGCGGCCCCGGCTCGCGCGGGAGCGGCGGATCGGGGGAACGGCGAGCTGCCGTCATAGTCCGCCTCGGTGAGGTCGCGGGTGGTCGGCATGCCGGGTCACGCCACGATCGGGAAGCGGCGGTCGAGGCCGGTGATGCGCAGCAGCCGGGCGATGCTCGAGGGAAGGCCGGTCAGGGCCAGCGTGATGCCCCGTTCGCGGCCGTGGCTTTGCACGTCGATCATCACGCCGAGGCCGCCGGCCCCGCAGAAGGTGACCTGGGACAGGTCCAGGACGAGCAGGTCGGTGCTGTTGTCGAGAGCGTTCAGCAGTCGCCGGCGTAGCCGGGTCGTGGTGAGGATGTCGATGTCTCCCGACAGGTGCACGAAGGTCGGTGCCGGGGCGTTCGCTCTGCCGAGCGGGGCGGTGTCGATGACGGTCATGGAAATCCTGTTCGGAGAAGGTGATATGAGACCGGATGCCTGCCGACCGGAGATCGGTCCGCCGCCGGAACGGGCGGTGCCTGAACCGCTCGATCCGGCCGGCAGGCGGTACGGTGACCTCACGCCGGTGACGGCGGCCGGCTGCCTGGAGCGGTCGCCTCCTGCGCGATGACCGATCCGCCTTCGTTCTCCCAGCGGGCCGGGCTGCCTGCGGTCCGTACGCCGGACGCCGGATGGGGCGGCGGGCTCGTCAGGGTGAGGATGTCGTCGGCGGTCAGGCCGGCGTTGTCCCGGGCGATGGGTTCGAGCGTGGTCTGGGCGGCGCCGACGGCGGTGCCGGGCGGGATGCCTGGTGCACGCCTATCCGCACGTGGTCCGGCCCAGGCGCTGGTCGACGGCGGCGATGAGATCGGGCAGCTCGGCCGCCGCGTCGCGGGAACAGGGCCACCAGGCCCCGTCTGCCGCCGCCCGCCGATTCGGTACCGGGTGGAGGGCGAGCCGCAGCGCGGAATCGGCCCGAGGGATCGCAGATGAGACGGAGCTGAGCGGTGCCCGTTGAGAAAGAAGTGTCGGCGTCATGGTCGCCTGGCCTGTCCGGGCCCTCTCCGAGAAGGGGGCCGGTGGTGGTTCACCGGGGGCGACGCCGACTTGAGTGTCAACGCTCGAAAAGCCCTCGGTGCCCTCAGCCTACCCCATGACTTCCGGAAACACAGGCCGGTCACGGACCGTCCCGCTCTGCGCCCTCCACACCGCCGTCCTGGGCGACTACACCACCGCGCTCGAGCACGCTCCGCTGGCCGACTCCACCAAGGCCAAGTACGTCTCCAGGTTGCGCGGCTACCTGGCCTGGCTGGCCGGTCAGGCCGGCGCCCTGGACGGTGACCCCCTCGCCGACCCGGTCACGGCCACCCGCGCGGTGCGCGACTTCCGCCGCCACCTCAAGAACGGCCGCCGCGCCCCCAACACCATCGACGGCTATCTGTCGGCCCTGGACGACTTCTACACCCGCCGCGGCCTCGGCAAGCCCCGGGCCCGCCGCGAACGCGACGTCCGCCGCACCGCCCCCCGCGCCCTGGACGCCCACCGCTACATCCGCCACGTCCAGCTGATCGCATCCCCGCGGGACAAGGCCCTCGCCCTGCTGCCCTGTCTCGCCGGCCTGCGCATCTCCGAAGTCGTCGGCCTCGATGTGGCCGACGTGCGCCTGTCGGCCCGCAAGGCTGAGCTGCGCATCCGCGGCAAGGGCCGCGACGGCGGCAAGATCCGTCTGCTGCCCGTCCACCCGGACCTGCGCCAGGCCCTGACCGACTGGCTGGAGGCTCGCGCCGGCTGGGAAGGAGCCGGCAGTACCGCGGTGTTCCTCAATCACCGCGGCGGCCGCCTGAGCGACCGCGCCGCCCGCGACATCATCACCGGCCTCGGCGACGCCGTCGGCCTCAACGACGACCCCGCTGAGCCCTTCAGCCCGAGCGTGCTGCGCCATACCTTCGCCACCCAGCTCATCCGCGACGGCAAAAACCCCATCCTGGTCGCCGAACTGCTGGGACACGGTTCCCTGGACACCACCCGCCGCTATGCGCTGCTCACCGAGGCAGACAGGGAGGCCGCCCTGGACGCCCTCATCGCCGACCGCTGGACAACCCGGCAAGAAAGCCCTGCCGGTGCCTGAGAGGTGTCTTTCGGAGGAGAGTCCGAGGCACTCCTCAGCGGGCGGTCGCAGAGTCCGTCGACGGGATGGGCAGAACCAGACGCACGCAGGTGCCTTCGCCCGGGGTGCTGTCGACGTGCACGCTGCCGCCGTGCATGAGAGCGATCTTGTTGACGATGGGCAGGCCCACCCCGGTGCCGCCGACCGCCTGCTCCTCGGCCTCGGGAGCACGGTAGAAGTCATCGAGGACGTACGGCAGGTCCCCGGCGCTGATGCCGATGCCGGTGTCGCGGACTTCGAGTGACGGGGTGGGCTCGCCCAGGACGGTGACGGTGATGGCGCCACCGGGCGGGGTGAACTTGATGGCGTTGTCCAGCAGCTGGGCCAGTGCGTGGTGCAGCCGCCCGGCGTCGCCCCATACCGCGACGTGGGCCTGGGATCGGAAGGTGAGCGTCAGGTTGCTGTCCCAGGCCCTGGCCGTGGTCACCGAGCACACCTGGCGGGCCAGAGTGGTCAGGTCGAGACGGGCCGGAACGTAGCTGGCGGTGCGCGCGCTGAGACTGGACAGCAGCAGCAGTTCGTCGACCAGGCCGCGGATGCGGTCGCTGTTGCGCTCGATCACGTCCAGGAACTTACGCTCGGTCGTGGCGTCCAGCCCGCCTTCCTGGATGATTTGCAGGTAGCTGCCGATCGAGGTGAGCGGGGTGCGCAGCTCGTGGTTGACGGTGCGCAGGAAACCGTGCTTGAGCTCCTCGACCTCGGCCAGGCGGGTGATGACCTGTTCGGACTGGCGGGCGTAGTGGTGCAGCTGCAGCAGGTCGGCCGCGCATGTGGACAGGGAGGCGAGGGCGCGGCGCTGGGCGGTGCTCAGCCGGCGTGGCATGTGGTCCATCACGCACACCGTGCCCAGCACGTAGCCGCGGTCGCTGATGACCGGGGCACCGGCGTAGAAGCGCACGTAGGGTTCCCCGGTGACCACCGGGTCGTCGCGAAAGCGCGGATCGGCCAGCGTGTCGGGCACCTCCAGCAGCCGGCGGTCCATGATGACGTGGGAGCAGAACCCCAGCCACCGGTCCATGCCGGTCTCGGTGATGCCGACCCGGCCTTTGAAGTACTGCCGTTCGGCGCCGACGATGCTGACCAGCGCCATCGGCGCCTGGCAGATCAGCGCGGCCAGTTCGGCGATCGCGGAGAAGCGGGGCTCGGCTGTCGGTTCCATCGCCCCGAGCGTCTCGATCTCCTGGATCCGCCCGGCCTCATCAGATGGCAGTGGCCACTGCGTCATCGCACCCCTGTCCCACCCGCTGCGCTGTGTGGCTCGTCACTGACAGGGTGTACCCGGCGCGGCCGGCTCCCCTGTGGGGCGACGGGTAAAAAGCCGTCTGCCCGGACTCCTGCGCCGGGCCGGAGCGCCTGTATGCCCACCCGGTGGACCTGCGGCATTCCGTCGTGCATCGTGAACGGATCGTGCACGCCGACGGACGACTCGAAGCCTCGCCGGACCCGACGAAGACCGGCTCGTCCTCCACGACCATGACGCGGGACGAGCCGGGTCGCTTCTTTCGCCCGGTTCAGGGCTTCGTGTCGGCCTTGATCAGCGAGAACCTCACCGTCTGCCGGTCATCGGACCGGCCAGGCCACCTGGGTGAGCAGGTCGGCCTCGGCGGTCACAGCCGGGTCGTTGAGGTAGGTCTCCCGGGGCGGACCGGCGATCTCGTGACCGTGCTCGGTGATCCAGGCGGTCAGGGCGTGATAGGCGGGAGCGATCTCGTCGTGGCGGCCCTGATGGACGGTGACCGCGGCGGTGACCGCAGCCATCTGGCCTACCTGCACCGAAGCGGTCGCGGCGACGGGCGACCCGATCGGTATGCAGATCTCGATGTCGCCGTCGTTGTCGGCGTCGATGACATCGTGGAACACCAGGAAGGGAGCGCCGGCCGGGTGCCGACCGGCTTGCGTGAGGATCCCGACGAGGGTGCCGAAGCCCTCGGCGATCGTCGCGCCGACACCGGCCAGATCGGTGCGGCGGCGCACCGAGGCCACGGTCTGCGCAGGCAGCGTTTCGACGGTGATCGTGTAGTTCATGAGGCGCTCCTCGCCGTTGATCAATCGGGTGATGGCGGCCAGCATGTGATCGTGGCGGTCGCGCTCCGCCCGCAGGCGTTGCCGGTGCGCGCTCAGCAGGCCGGAGACCTCCTCCGGGGAGGCGGACAGCACCCGCTTGATCTCCTCGATCGGCATGTCGAGCGCCCGAAGCCTGCGGATCGTCTCCGCCTTGCCCGCCTGGCTGAGCGCGTAGTAGCGATAGCCGCTGGAGGCGTCGACCTGCGCCGGCCGCAGGAGACCCAGCTCGTCGTAGAGGCGCAACGCCTTGACCGACAACCGGGTCATGGCCGAGAACGTGCCGATCAGCACCAGCCGAGCCATCACCGACCCCCCATCGCATCCTGGTCCGCCCACCGTCGGCCCTCCCCCGGGGGGAAGGTCAACTCTCGGAGGACGGGCATCGGGGCGGTCGGTGCCCTTGTGACTCAGATCATGCTGTGGTGCCATGAAGGCGAACCCGGAGAGAAGGGGCCTCATGACCGATCAGCCGTTCCGGTCTCCGCAGAGCCTACGCACGGAGAGGGGTGGCACCGGACTGTATCCGGAGATCGCCGGCCCGCGCGGGCAGCGGTTCCAGGTGCTGAATCTGGCCCTCGGCTTTGAGTCCGGGCTGGTCGTCCAGGCGAACCAGCCCGATTCCGATGCCTCCGGCTCGAGCGAGTCCGGGGAGGAGGCGGCCGAACTTCCGTCCCACGCGATCGGCTCGTTCGGGGTCGACTTCAGCGCGACCGTGCGGTTCGCCGGAGCCGAGGTGTGGAGGATCGGCTGGGTGCAGACCGTCGAGTCGGCCGACTTGTGGGTGCTCTACCGCAACGGCGCGCGCTCCGCCCGGCATCGCACGATGCTGCCGCAGCGTATGCGCGACAGCGACACCTCCAAGGGCTGCTGGTACGGCAACGAGTCGCGCCGGAAGGCCGACCCCGCCGCCCCCGTCACCGTCGGGTTGATGGACGACCCGGCGCTTCCCTTCCACCACCCCCACCACCCCGGCGGCGGGTCTGGCCTGGCGGCCCTGGCCGGCTGGGCGCCGGCCGGGTGCGGTGGGACGAAGGAGTTCTGGACGTGGCTGGTCGCCGTCCGGGAAGACGCCGATCACCAGCCGGTGGAGGTGGTCTACCTTCACCACGTCCACTGGAAGGTCGTGTTCGACTGCGTGATTCACGGTGACGCCGACGAGCCGACCGCGACCGTCCCCGCCACGTCCGGGGTGGTCCTCCTCGGCGAGGGCGTCGGGCAGGGCGGGGCGACGCCTGTTCTCGGCGGACGCGGGGTTCTGCCGCGGGACGAGGTCAACCGGGTGGAGCAGCTGCCCGATGGCGAACAGCGGTGACGCTCAGCCGTTCGTGCTGCCGGGCGCGCCCGGCTCGGGGCGTCTCTCCCCCGGGCCTCGATATCGCCGGGCCGCGGTTGCCGTCGGCCAGGCGCGGGGTGTTGCCGAAGGAGCGGACGCCGAGTTCGAAGGTCATGGCAGGTTCCGGTGGGTCGCGTTTCAGAAGGAGGTTTCAGAAGGAGCAGGGGC
This sequence comes from Thiemannella venezuelensis, assembly GCF_014203605.1. Classification (GTDB taxonomy): domain Bacteria; phylum Actinomycetota; class Actinomycetes; order Streptosporangiales; family Streptosporangiaceae; genus Planomonospora_A; species Planomonospora_A venezuelensis. The sequence continues at coordinate 28,920 of NZ_JACHJJ010000030.1, forward strand.
CGAAACGGCCCCAGGCGATGACGGCTGCGACGATCAGCAGGACCGCGTTGAAGACGATGGCCCGGGGCTCATTGCGGCGAGCGTGCGTGATCATCGCGCCGACCATGATGATGACCAGGCCGGCCGCCGCCAGCGGGGTGAGGATCGGGGCGGTGCCGAGCGCTGCGGGCAGGATCAGGCCCAGGGCGGCGGCGAGTTCGGCGACGCCGATGAGCCGGACCACGGTGGGCGAGAAGTCCTCCACCCAGGGCAGTTTCCCGGCGAGTTCGTCCTTGGGCCGGGTCGACTTCATCACGCCGGCCATGCCGAACATCGCGGCGAGCAGGGCCTGCAGGATCCACAAGGTCGCGTTCATCGCGGGGGGCTCTTTCAGATCAGGAAGGTGAGGAACACAGGAGGGGGACCGGGGCCGAAGCCCCGGGTTCTCGGCCGCCCGGATCGGGCGGCCTGTCGGCGGTGCGGTCGATCCGCGGCCGCCGGCAGGCCGGGCAAGCCGGTCAGGAGCAAGTGACGGCGATCTTGCCGAGGGCGCCTTCGCCGAACGCGGTGAACGCCTGGTGGGCCTGCTCCAGCGGGTAGGTCGCGGTGATGGGAACCCGCAGCGCCCCGGAGGCGGCCTGCTCGGCCAGCACGGTCAGGGTCTGGCCGCCGGGGTCGGCCATGATCGGATGAACGGTGACGTCCGGGCGCTCGACGGCGTCGGGGGCCAGGCCGCCCTCTTCCGCCGCTTCCCCACCCGAGAAGACCTGCTGGAAGCCGTCTTCGCCGACACCATGCGCACCTACGTCGAGGCCGCCCTGGCCGAGGCCGACCCCTGGAACGGCTTCACCGGCTACATCCACACCGTGTGCTCCATGCAGGTCGCCAACCGCGGCTTCGCGAACGTGCTGACCATGACCTTCCCCGCCGCCGCCCACCTGGAGGAACAACGCGCCCGCGCCTACCAGGGCTTCCTGCAGCTCATCGAGCGTGCCAAGGCCACCGGCCGCCTGCGCCCCGATTTCACCGACCAGGCCATGGTCATCCTGCTCATGGCCGGTGAACGGCTTCTGGCCGGTCGTGCAACGTCGCCGTGCACGGCCGCAATCGGAGGCCTCTCATGGCCGCCGGAACCCCGGACGGGGTCATGTCCACGAGTCGGCGTGCTGCGACGCCATGAAATGCAACCGATGGTTGCGCAATGTCGGCTCCCCGGATAACCTGATGTGCAACAAAAGGTTGCAGGAGGCTGCCATGGAGTTCGGAACCATCGAACGCGAGGTCTACATCGAGGCGTCACCCGAGACCGTCTTCGAGGTGGTGAGCAGTCCCGGCCATCTCAGGCAGTGGTGGCCGGACGACGCCCGGTACGAGCCGGTGCCCGGATCGACGGGAGAGATCGTCTTCGGTGACCCCGGCGCCGGCGGGGCGGTGGTGGCGTTCACCGTCGTCGACGCGCGACCGCCGCGGACGTTCTCGTTCCGCTGGACGCACCCGGCGGGCGAGGCCGCGGCGGAGGGCAACTCGCTGCTGGTCACCTTCGACCTGACCCCGTCGGGCGGAGGGACGCTGCTCAAGATGACCGAGACCGGTTTCCGCGAGATGGGCTGGGAGGCCGCCGTCCTCGAGCAGCAGTACCAGGAGCACGTCACAGGCTGGGACTTCTACCTGGCACGGCTGGCGCCGTACGTCGCGACGCTGCGGGTGCGGTCATGAGCACCGCGGTGGCCGAGAAGGTCGACGACGACCTCTGGTCCGCGATCGGGGACCCGACCCGGCGCCGCATGCTCGACCTGCTGCTCGTCGAGGGCGAGGGCACCGCGACCACGCTGAGCCGGCACCTGCCGGTCACCCGCCAGGCGGTGACCAAGCACCTCGGCGTCCTCGACCGGGCCGGCCTGGTCCGGGCGACGCCGGCGGGCCGGGAGAAGCGCTACCGGGTGGACGAGGCCCAGCTCGCCCGCGCGGTGGCCCAGCTGGCGTCGGTCGGGTCGGCGTGGGACGCCCGGCTGCAGCGGATCAAGCGGATCGCCGAGGCGATCCAGCGGACCGGACAGGACTGACGAGACAAAGGAGAGACGAGATGGCAGACATCCTGCACAGGGTCGGGGTCAAGACTCCGACGCCGGAGAAGGTGTACGACGCGCTGACGACCGTCGAGGGCCTCGCCGGCTGGTGGACCGACGACACGAAGGGCAGCGGCGACGTCGGCGGCGTGCTCGAGTTCCGGTTCCCCGTCGGCGGCTTCGACATGGAGGTCGTCGAGCTGCGGCCGTCCGAGCGGGTGGTGTGGCGGGTGGCCGACGGCCCCGGGGAATGGCTCGGGACGACGATCGACTGGGACCTCCGCCAGGACGGCGACTACACGATCGTGCTGTTCAGGCACCAGGGCTGGAAGGAGCCGGTGGAGTTCATGCACCACTGCAGCACCAAGTGGGGCTCGTTCCTGATGAGCCTGAAGTCGCTGGTGGAGACCGGCGAGGGTGCGCCTGCCCCCCGGGACGTGCAGATCAGCGACTGGCACTGAGCCGGTGGACGGCCGCCGCCGACGGGCGTCACCCGCCGGCGGCGGCCGGACCCGGTCTCCGACGCGCCGCCGATTCGTCAGGCCTTCCAGGCCGGTGCCGGTGGTGAACGGCCGGGCACCATGAAGCCCCCTCCGGCCGGCGTGCCCAGCGCCTCCGAGGGCGCCGGCAGCCCTTGGAGGCGCTGCACCGCGGTGCCGTCACCGGCGTCAGCGGGGCTCCTCGGAGGAGGCGGTCTCCATGAAGGACATCAGCCGGGTGGCCGGGTGGCGGTCCAGGGCGTAGCGGGCGCGGTCGTAGGCGCGGGTGGTGCGCGGATCGGCGTGTCCCATGGCGTCCTGCACATCGCGCAGGGCCACGCCGGCGTCCAGGGCGAGGGTGGCGAAGGTGTGGCGCAGGCTGTGCGGGGACAGCCGGTCGGCCGAGGGAATGCGCGCGGTGCGGGCGATGCGCCGGATCAGCTTGGTGACGGCCCAGCGGTCCAGGCGCTTGCCGCCCGGGTGCGGGCCGGAGCGGACGGTGGCGAACAGCGGCCCGGTCAGCCGCTCGCGGCCGGTGCCGGCGCGCATCGCGCGGTCGGTCAGGTATTCCTCGACGGCGTGGGCGATGGGCGGGGCCAGGGGGAGCGTCTGGCGTTTGCCGCCTTTGCGGGTGACGGTCAGGGTGCGCCAGCCGCGGTTGTAGCCCAGGTCGTCGACGTCGGCGCCGCAGATCTCGGCCACCCGGACGCCCTCGGTGAGCATGACGCCCAGCAGGGCGGTGGTGCGCAGCCGCAGCGGCCGCTCGTCGGCGGCGGCCGCGGCCAGGAAGCGGGCGGCCTCGGCCCGCGACAGGCCGATGGTGGCCGATACGTCGCGCTCGCGTCCGGGCCGCTCGGCGGCGGCCGCGGGGTTGCGCTCGCAGACGTCGTTGCTGATCAGATAGGCGTACCAGGCCGATACGGCCGACAGCTTGCGCGCCACCGTGGCCGCGGCGAACCGCGTGGCCAGGTCGGCGGCGTACAGGTCGACGTCGGCGCGGCGGGCCTGCAGCGGGTCCAGGCGGCGCCGCGCGCACCAGCTCAGCCAGCCGTGCAGATCGGTGCGGTAGGCGGCGGCGGTGGCCGCCGACGCGCGGGTCTCCAGCCAGATGGCGGTCAGCCGGTGGACGCCGTAGGGGTCGGCCGGGTCCACCGGCCCGAGGGCGGGCAGGGCGGTCACGGCCTCGGCCAGCGCCAGGCGCCGCCGGGCCACCGGCCCGGCGGGCACGACCGCACGGCCATCGGCACGACGTGCTTGCCGCGCCTGTCCCCCGTCACCGGGCGCGGTTTCCGCGGCCACTGCGGGAGGCTGCGGATCCAGGAGATCGTCCACGAGATGACCGTACACCATAAGCGGAATTATGTGGTACGAACAGCAATCGGAGGTTAAGCGTTAAGAAAACCGCTTTATTGTTTCGCTTTCCTCGAAAGCTAAAAGCTGTAGGCTGATCGGCATGTCTGACGACCCAGCGATCGCCCTCGGTGCCGGTTCCCCCTCCGCGGAGGAGGACGAGCCGGCCGGGACCTGCCTGCTCGACGGTTGCGGCAACCCGCTCCCCCCGCCGCGGCGCGACGAGCACGGCCGGCGCATCGGAGGCCGCCCGGCCAAGTACTGCAGCCCCGCGCACAAGGACGCCGCCGCCCGGGCACGCCGTGAGCAGCAGGCCGCCGCCGTCGCCGAACCGCTGGCCGCCGCGGCCTCCCTGGCCGAGACGGTGCTGCCGGCCGCCGAACGGCTCGGCGGCGTGCTGACCGAACTGACCGCGCACCTGAGGGCCGCCGAGACCGGGGCGCTGGCCCGCATCGAGGCCGCCGACGCCGAGACCGCCCAGGCGCGCAGGGAGGCGGCCGAGGCCGACGGCCGTGCCGAGACCGCCGAGCAGCGTCGCCGGGAGGCGCTGGCCGCCGCCCGCGCCGACGCCGAGGCCCGCGCTGCGGCCGAGCGCCAGGCCGCCCGCGCCATGGCCGACGCCGAGGCCGCGCGGCAGCAGGCGTGGGAGGAGGTGGCTCGCCACGAACGAGCCCGGGGCCAGGCCGAAGCCGCTCGGGACGCCGCCTCGGCCGCCCGCGAGGAGTCGACCGTACGGCTGCGCACCGCCGAGGCCGCCCTTGAGGAATCGCGCGCCGAGACCCGCCGGCACACCGGCCGGCTCGCTGCGGCCCAGGCGGAACTGGCCGCGCAGACCAGCTCCAACGCCCGGCTGCGGGAGCGACTGGACGCGGCCGCCGGCCGGGCCGAGCGCGCCGAGGCCGAAGCCGAGCGGCTGCGCAGCGAGCTGGACACGATCCGGGAGGCGTCCGATCGCCGGCGTCAGGAAAACGATGCCCGGAGTGAACGGCTGCAGACCGAACTGGACCAGGCCCGTACCCGGGCGATCGCGCAGCAGGAGACGATCGGAGAGTTGCGGCTGGCCGCGCAGGCGGCCGCCTCGCGCGCCGCCGAGGCGGAACGTGCCCGTGCCGCCGTCGAGCGGGAGCTGGCCCGCCTGCAGGAGCAAGCCGGGGACGGCGACGCGGTGCCCGCCGAGAGGTGACCGGTGCCGGGCACCACGGGACGCCCGGCCCTAGGCGACGTCGGGCCGGGTCATCAGCGGCGACCGCAGATGCAACTCCAGGCTGGGGCCGGTCAGGGGCACGGTGGTCCACGTCGCCGCCGCTGTCCCCGCCTCGGCGTCGAGCACCAGCCGGACCCGGTGCGGGGTGGTGATGACGTAGAGGTCGGCGACGAACGTGTCGCCCTGCCAGGCGCCGGCGGCGACGACGGGACGGCCGAGCGGCGAGCTCTCCCGCCATTCGCCGTGGCCGACGGCGACCTTGAGGGACGCCCCGAGCCGCAGGTGCCATCCGCCGTCCACCGGTTCGACGGCCACCGTGGTTCCGCCGGGCAGGGCCGAATCCTCGGCGGAGGCGTCGATCACCGCCGCACCGGAGCGGGAGGGGGCGGCCGAGCCCGGCACCGGCGCGAGCGACAGCCGCCGCAGCCGATCGGCGAGGATCTCGTCGTCCTGGGCGCTTTCCGCGCCGTCCAGGCCGGGCAGCAGGCAGTCCCAGAAGACGCCGGGCAGCGCGTTCGTCCGCTCGGCGGCCGCGGTCACGACGACCACGAGATCGTGGGACGGGACGACCACGCACTGCTGGCCGAAGGCGCCGTCGCCGTGGTAGCCGTGACGCGACATCCAGAACTGGTAGCCGTACCCGCAAAGGAAGTCGGGGTTGAGGAAGTCGTCGTCGAGTGGCCGGGTCCCGATGTGCCGCCGGGTCGCGAGCTCCACCCATTCGCGCGGGACGAGCCGGCGGCCGCCCCAGACGCCTCCGCGCAGCAGCAACTCGCCGAAAGCGGCGACGGCCTCGGTCGTGAGGTGCAGCCCGTGGAATCCGAAGGCGGCACCGCTCGCCACCCGGTCCCACTCGGCGTGGTCGATGCCCATCGGCTGGAACAGGCGGTCGCCGAGCAGCTCCGGCAGGCCGCGGCCGGTGACCCGTTCCACCATCCGGGCCAGGATGAACGTGGTCGCGTTGTCGTAGGTGTGCCGGGTTCCCTCAGGCTCGGAGAACGGTACGCGCAGGAAGCCCTTCACCAGGTCGCCCGGTTCCAGCCGCCAGGCCTCGGCGAGGCTGTCGGTGCTGTGCCCGGCCGTCATGGACAGCAGGTGGTGCACGGTGATGCGGCGTCCCTGTTCGGAGACGCCGGCCGGAACGTGGTCGGGCAGCACGTCCACCACCCGGTCGTCCAGCGAGAGCCGCCCGTCGGCGATCGCGAGCCCCACTGCGATCGAGGTGAACGACTTGGTCAGGGAGTAGAGCAGATGCGGGCGCTCGGCCGAGTACGGCGCCCACCATCCTTCGGCCACGACGTGACCGTGGTGTACGACCATGATGGAGTGGAGCTCGACGGACTGCGCTTCGAGCCGGTCCAGCAACGCGACGATCGAACGGGAGGAGATCCCCGAAGCCGCCGGTGTCGAGCGCGGTAGCAAGATCGTCTGAGGGCGCATCCGGGCACCCTAACAGGCCCGGTGCCCCCGAAACCACGGAGATTCGCGGCGTGACGGGGCGGTCGGTGCCGGGCCCGGCGCGCAACCGTCACGCCCGCGCATGCCTGGGCGCGGATCCGCCGGGCGTCCGGTACCCGCTCGGCGAGGACGAACGGGTGAGGTGGGGGCCGTCCTCGTCCGGTCACTGCGACCGGTCGGCCGCCGAGTGCGTCCGCTGCTCGATCTCGGGCTGGAGGGACTCGATCGTGTGGCGGACGAGATCGAGTTCCTGTTTGATCGTGCGCAGTGTTCCCGCGGTGTCGGCCAGCCGTCCCGCCCTGCCCTGGGCCTCCAGCCGGGCGCACAGCTCGGCCAGGGCGGTGGCGCCCATGTTGACGGCCGAGCCCTTCAGGCTGTGGGCCTGCTCCTCCACGTCCTTGGCGTCGCCGCGGTCGACGGCTTCGGTCAGTTCCTCGACGGCGTTGGGGGCCTTGCTGACGAAGGAGGTGGCGAGGTAGTCGACCATCTCCCAGTCGTCCTTCATCGCGTCCGGGCCGGCGAGTTCGTCGAAGCGGTTCCTGATGGCGGTCTCCCGGTCAGCCGTCCCGGCCACCTGCGGCGGTTCTCCCGGACCGGGCGCGGGCTCCGCGCCGGAGGCCGGTTCCGCGGGCCGCAGCCGTTCGAGGAGTTCCTCCAGTTCGTGCGCGCGCACCGGTTTGGCCAGGTAGTCGTCCATGCCGGCGGAGCGGCAGGCCTCCCGGTCCTCTTCGAGCACGCTGGCCGTCAGCGCCACGATGTACGGCCGGCTCTCGGGTACTTCGGCACGGATCCGCCGGGTCGCCTCCAGCCCGTCCATCTCCGGCATGTGCATGTCCATGAGGATCACGTCGTAGGAGGTGTTCCGCGCCGCCTCCAGCGCCTCCACCCCGTTGCCGACCGTCTCGACGCGGTGGCCGAGCCTGCCCAGCATGCGCTGCGCGACCTTCTGGTTGACCTGGTTGTCCTCGGCGAGGAGCACGTTCAGCGGGGTCTGGGCGGCGGTCTCTCCGGCGAGGGTTTCCTCCGGCAGGCCGGCGGTCGCCGCCCCGGCCGCGGGAGCCTGCCTGCGGGCTATCGCGCCCGCGAGCCTCTCCCGGAGCACGGAGCTGCGGACCGGTTTGGTGAGCACGGCGTCGAACGGCTTCCGCTCCCCGCCCCTGGCCCTCCAGTGCACACTCGTCAGCAGCATCATCGGCAGGTTCCGGCCGGCGGGAAGGCCTCTCAGCACTTCGGCCAGCTGCTCGCCGTCCATCCCCGGCATGTGCATGTCCAGGACGGCGACGTCATAGGAGCGGCCGGCGGTGAGTAGTTCCACCGCCTCACCGGGCGAACCGATGTCGGTGCATTCCATCCCCCAGCTCGTGAGCTGCCGTCGCAGCACGTGCCGGTTGGTCGCGTTGTCGTCCACGACCAGGGCCGAGCGTCCGGCGAGCTCCACGGCGGTTCGGGGCGGCTCGGGTCCCGGGTGATCGGGGCAGGCGGCCAGTTCCGCGGTGAGGGTGAAGGTGGAGCCGACGCCGACCTCGCTCTCGACCGTCAGGTCGCCGCCCATCGCCCGGGCCAGCCGCCTGCTGATCACCAGGCCGAGGCCCGTGCCACCGTACTGGCGGGTGGTGGACGAGTCCACCTGGCTGAACGACCGGAACAGGCGGTCCATCCGCTCGGCGGGGATGCCGATGCCGGTGTCGCGGACAGCCACCCGGAGGCGGACGGGAGCGTCGGCGCGGTCGGAGAGCCGCTCTCCGTCCGCGGTGACGACGATCTCACCGGTTTCGGTGAACTTCACCGCGTTGCTGAGCAGGTTGACCATGATCTGCCGCAGCCGCGTCGTGTCGCCGCGCAGCGTGCGGGGGCAGTCGGGGGCGACGTTCCCGACCAGTTCCAGGCCTTTGCTCTCGGCGGCGAACGCCATCAGGGAGAGGGCTCCCTCCAGGCATTCGCGCACGTCGAACGGCTCGTCGTCGAGGTCGAGCTGGCCGGCCTCGATCTTGGAGTAGTCCAGGATGTCGTTGATGACGGACAACAGGGCCTCGCCGCTGTTGCGCACGGTCTCGGCGAGTTCGTGCTGGTCGGCGTCGAGCTCGGTGTCCAGCAGCAGGTCGGTCATGCCGATGACGGCGTTCATGGGGGTGCGGATCTCGTGGCTCATGGTCGCCAGGAACGCCGCCTTGGCCTCCGCCGCGGCGAGCGCCTCGTCCCGGGCCCGGGAGACGGCCAGGACCGAGACGTTGACCGCCTCGGCCATCTGCGCCATCTCCAGCGGTTCGTGCACCTCCGCCGGGCGGCTCATGTCCCCGGCCGTGACGCGTCCGGCGGCGGCGGTCACCTTCTCCGCCGAGGAGGTGACCTTGCGCGTCGTCCACCACGCCACGGCGCCGACCAGCAGGACCGAGCACAGCGATCCCCACAGGATGACGTTCCGGGCGTTGTCGGCGCTCTCCTCACCGGCGCGCTCCCGCAGGGCGAGCAGGCGCGCCTCCTCCTGCCGCGCCTGATCCAGCAGGGTCTGGATCAGGAGCATGCTCTGCCTGCCCCGGTCGGTTCCCACGACCTCCTGCGCCGCGTCGAAGCCCTCCTGCTGCCGGAGCCGGATCGTCTCGGCCAGTTCGTCGCGTTTCTCCTGGACCGCCGACTGCAGCCGGTCCAGGAGCGCCTGCCGGCGGGAGTCGTCCGCCGTCAGGCGGCGCAGCTCGGCGATCTCGTCGTCGAGCCGCCCGCTCGCCTGGCGGTAGGGCGTCAGATACTGCTCCTGTCCGGTGATGAGGTAGCCGCGCTGCCCCCGCTCGGCGTCCTTGATCAGTTCGCTGACGACCCCGATCCGGTCGAGGACCCGATGCGTGTGCTCGACCCAGTGCAGGTCCTGCTGCAGGGCGCCGATGCGCGCGTAGGAGCTGATCCCGATGGTGGCGAGAGCGAGGAACGCGATCGCGTAAACGAGCGCGAGCAGCCCGCCCACGGTCCAGCGGGGCCTGTGCCGCCTCTCGCCCGAGCCCGGCGCGTGCGGCCCGGATACGGGCGCGGGTGCCGCCATGGTCTCGCCTCCCCCACTCGCCATATGTCCCACATGTGGATACATTTCCGTTTTTTGCGAGAAGGATGCACCGGACTGCCCGCGACCCGCTCCGTCCCCCGGATCCGACGCCGCCGGACCGGGGGTCATCGCCGAGGACTCACCGGAGGGTTGAGGTCATCCCGCCGCTCCGCGGGCGGCGGCGACGAAGCCGGCGATGAGCCGGGCGTCCTTGACCCCGGGCGCCGTCTCCACTCCGCTCGACACGTCCACTCCCCACGGGCGGGCGGCGGCGATCGCCCCGGCCACGTTCGACGGGTCGAGACCTCCGGCGAGCATCCAGCGGCCCGACGGGCGTCCGCGCACCGCGGCCCAGTCCCACGGCTCACCCGAGCCCGGCCGGGGTGCGTCGACGATGAGCAGGTCCTCGTCGAAGGCGCCGCAGCGCAGGTCCACGCCCGCGGCCCCGGCGCGCACCAGTGTGACGCCGAGGTCGCGCAGCGCGGTGAAGTCCCCGTGCGGATGGTCGCCGTGCAACTGGACCGCGCGGACTCCCGAGGCCAGCGCGGCCGCCCGCACCTGCTCGGCGCTCTCCCCCGCGAACACCGCCACGGTCAGCACGTGCGGGGGCACCGCCGCGGCCAGCTCCCGCGCCCGCTCGGGGCTGATGCGCCGGGAGCTGCGGGTCAGGACGAAACCGATCGCGTCCGCGCCCGCCTCGACGGCGGCCGCCACATGTCCGGGCTCGCGCAGCCCGCAGATCTTCACGTACACCCTGCGCAGGGTAGCGGCAGCGCCGGGCCCGGCGGGAAACGCGGGGCGGCCGGACCGCCCGGTTCTGGCATCCGGCGGTCTGCGGGATGTATGGTGCGATTCCCCTTCACAGGGCCAGCCGGGAAGATCTGACGACGGTCGAGGATACGTGGTCGACGAACTGGCGGGGGCGTTCCTCCGACAGCACCGCCGCTACACAAGCCGCCAGGTGGCCGCGATGGCCGGGATACCGATGTATCGCGCGCGGCGGTTCTGGCGCGCCTTCGGCTTCGCCAACGTCGCCGACGACGAGGTGGAGTTCACCGACTCCGACGTCGAGGCGCTCCTGACACTGATCGGCCTGGTGCGCGACGGGACCTACGACGAGGAGCACGCGCTCCTGGTGGTCCGGTCGCTGGGCAGGGCCACCGCCCGGCTCGCGGAGTCGCAGGCCGTGATCGGCGTCGAGGCGCTCGACCAGGCCGGGGTTCCCCGCGAGGAGCGTGCGGACACCTGGCGTGCGCGGGCCGATCGGGTGGTGCCGGACCTGGAGCGGCTCCTGGTCTACGCATGGCGGCGGCAACTGGCCGCCGCCGCGGGGCGCGTCGTCGACCAGGAGACGGCCACCGTACGGCTGGCCGTGGGCTTCGCCGACCTGGTGGGGTTCACCCGGCTGAGCCGTCAGATCCCCGAGAAGGAGCTGGCGGCTCTCGTCGAGCGGTTCGAGGGCCGCTCGGCCGACGTCGTCGCCTCCTCCCAGGGCCGGGTGGTGAAGACGCTCGGCGACTCGGTGCTGTTCGTCGCCGACACCGCCGCCGAGGCCGCCGACATCGCCCTGCGGCTCGTGGAGGTCCACGCCCGTTCCAGGGGAATGCCCGCGCTGCGGGTGGGGCTCGCGATCGGCCAGGTGATCGGCCGTATGGGCGACGTGTTCGGCACCACGGTCAATCTGGCCAGCAGGCTCACCGCCCTCGCCGCCACCGGCACCGTGCTGGTCGATCCGGCGATGGCGGAGGAACTGGCCGGCGACGGCGCGTTCGTGCTCCGGCCGGTGGACCGCCTCGTCGTCCGGGGACTGGGCGAGCTGGTGCCCTCCACCGTGGCCAGGAGCTGACCGGCCGCGCCGGAAGCCCGTCCCGCCGGCGATCCGGCGGGACGGGGCGACGAGGGAGCGTGGGGGGAGGAGGCCTCCCGTGCCGCCGGCTCGGCCGGGCTCAGCCGGCGAGGAGGGCGTCCATCTGGCCGACCGCCTGCTGCAGGCCCTCGGCCATGCCCATCTCCATGAGCCGGTCCATCTGCTCGCGGGAGTCGAAGGCCGACCGCATCTCCATCCGGGTGCCGCCGGCGTTCCCGGTGAGCCGCATCCGTATCGTGGTGGTCGGCATGTCGGCGACCGGCTTGCCGTCCTCGTCGGCGAAGCCGTCGAGGAACTCCAGTGACTCCGGCGGGCTGACCGAGGTGATCCGCCACCAGCCGTGGAGCCTTCCGCCGTCCGGGCCCGTCATGAAGTAGGCGACGTCGCCTCCCGGGGTCAGGTCGTGCTCCTGCACGGTCGCCGGATAGGCCGGCGGCCCCCACCAGCGCTCCAGTTGCCGCGGGTCGGCCCACAGCTGCCACACCCGATCGACCGGCGCGTCGAAGTCGGCGACCAGGGTGAGGGTCAGGTTGTCGAAGTCCTTGTCGATGCTGGTGACGCTCATTTCTCCTGCCCTTTCGTCGGACTGTCTTCTCCGGGCTCGGGGTCCTGCCCGAGCAGGCGTGCCATGCGGTCCACCCGCCCGCGCCAGGTCGCCTCGAGTTCGTCGAGAACGCGCCGTGCCCGCCGTACGGCCTCGGGGGCGGTACGCACGAGCTGCTCCCGCCCGTGGCGCCGCTTGGTGACCAGGCCGGCCCGCTCGAGCACCGCGACGTGTTTCTGCACCGCCGCGAAACTCATCGGATAGGCCTGGGCCAGTCGTGACACCGACAGCTCATCCCGCATGCAGCGGCGGACGATGTCGCGACGGGTGGCGTCGGCCAGTGCGTGGAACAGGTGGTCTGCGGCCTCGTCTGCCGACCCATATACAACCATTTAGTTGTATGTTAGCGCGGATCCGGCTCGTTGTGAAGCGACTCACCCGTGCGGCGAGGTCTCCGGTCACATCCCCGCCAGGGAGGGCCCGAATCGATTCGGCCGGCACCGGCATGCGGGAGGCCCGGCATGCGGGCGGACGATCCTGCGGGCCCGGAGCGCGCCCGACGCGGCGGTCGTCCGGGAACGGCCCTCGGGCGGGCCGGGATGGGCGCGCCGATCGAGGCCTCGCCGTGCCGGTGAGCTGTGCGGGCTCCGCTTATTTCGATTTGAGGCGGAAGACGGCCATCTGGTCGACCTTAAGGACTCCCTTTCTGGCATAAGCGGGGTTAGATTCACATTGATCCACCCCTCTTACTCCTTGAAAAGACCGAAGAGAGGCCCGACAGCGAGAACCGCGACCGCGGTCACGGCTGCGGCGGTGATCCTCATGCCGGCCGCCGTACGACCCCCCGGATGCCGCCGACCACGCCGGCACCGGTCCGCCTCCGCTGACCGGCGGCGAGGCCGTCCTCCCGCCCACGAACCAGGAGATTTCGCATGTGCTACGGCTACGGCCCCAGCAGGAGGTCCCTGCTCGCCGCGGGCCTCGGACTGGGAACGGCCGCCCTCGCCGCCGGCTCCCCCGCCGCCGCGGCCGCGCCGCACCACCCCGGCAGGGACCGCGTCCCCCCGGGCCGGATCAGCATCCAGCTCTGGACCGTACGCGACGACCTCGCCCGGGACTACGACGCCACCCTCGCCTACCTGGCCGAGACCGGCTATCCGAGAGTCGAGCTCGCGCTCGGCTACTTCGGCCGTACGGCGCGGCAGCTCCGCTCCTTCCTCGACGGCCTCGGCATCCGCGCCAGTTCCAGCCACGACGGCATCAGCCCCGACGACGCCGCACTGGAGACCAAGATCGCCAACGCGGTCACCCTCGGCCAGTCCTACCTCGTCGTGCCCTACCTGAACTCCACCAGCGAGGACGAGTGGAAGGCATGGGCCGAACGAATGAACGTGGAGGCGGAGACCGCCCGCAAGGCGGGCCTGCGGTACGGCTACCACAACCACGCCCACGAGTTCACGACCGATCTCGGAGGTGGCAGGACGCCGTGGGACGTGCTCACCGCCGAGCTCGACCCGCGTCTCGTCCACCTGGAGATCGACATCTACTGGGCGGTCACCGGAGGGGTCGGGCGGGGGGCGGCCGACCCGGTGCGCTTCGCGATCGACGTCATCCGCGAGGCGCCGCAGCGCGTGCTGCAGTTCCACGTCAAGGACCGCCACCTGGACGGCGACATGGCCGACCTCGGCACCGGCACCATCGACTTCCGGCGGATCTTCGACGCCCATCGGGTGAAGGAGTACATCGTCGAGAACGACACCCCCGACGTGACTCCCCGGCGTACGGCGGAGGTCGGGCACCACTACCTGCGGAGGGTGAGGTTCTAGGGTCCTGGGGCCGGGCCGGCTACAGGACGGGGAGACCTCCGCGCACGTGCGGGCCCGCCGCCGTCAGCCGGGGATCCGGGCCGCTCCGGCTCAGCGTCCAGGGGCCGTCTCCCTTGATGACGATGAGGAACGTCCCCTCCGGCAGCGTCTCCTGGACCTCGCAGGTGCCGATCTCGTTGGCCAGCAGGGACGAGTCGTTCTCACCGGCGCCTTCGACGATGAAGTTGCTCTCACCGGTGAAGGCCGAAGTGATCTTTTCGGATCCTTCGGCCTTCTGGTGCAGTTGGAGGACGGCGTCTCCGGAACCGGTGATGCGCGGGCCTTTCCACACCGGAGCGGACGAGGGCGGATGCAGTGTGATCCGCCAGGGCCCCTGGGCGGTGACGCTCAGGGCGGTGATCTCCTCCTCCGCCTCCAGGTTGTAGAACCGGGTGCCGTGATGGTCGTCCTCCCCCTGGGCGAGGAACTCGACGTCGTCGCCGGAGGCGTCGACGCTCCGCACGATGAAGCTTCCCGTGCCGCGTGCCCCTACGGTGATGAGGCCGATCTCGCCGGTCGGCTCGATGGGGATCACCTTGTCGCCCGATCCCTTGAAGTGCTCCGTCGTGGTCCGATGCGTCCGCGGCCGTTCCGCCTCCTCGGCCGCGGCGAGAGGAGAGGGCGCCGGAGCGGAGGAAGGCGGGGTGGAGGAAGGTGCCGCGCCTCGGGGGACATCGGGGGTGATCGTGCATCCGGTGGGGCCGAGCATCAGTGCGAGGGCGGCGAGGGCGGACAGGGCGCGCATGATGTGGCTCCGGTACGGGGATCGGGGCGGTCCGTCGGCTGCGAGAACGGTCCGCCGGCTGGGCGGGCACCTGCGGTGCGGCGGCATCAACAGGCTCCATGGGGCTTTAGATCCTATATGTTCTCTTTGTATAGAATCTTCCGTTGAATTTACCTTTGCCCGCAATGTCCTGCCGACCGGCTGCCGGGTCCTGTGGTATCCAGTTCTTCTCGGCCCCGGGAACCGGTCCCACGGGTCGGCCGACGATGAGCAAGGATCACGCAGTGACGCTTGACGCCCAGCGCGCGCACATTCTCTCGGGCCGGATGTACAACGACCTCACCGACGAACTGGTCCAGGCGCGGCGGCGTACCGTGCTGCTGACCACCGAGTACAACAACAGTTTCGGGCAGCCGCAGCACGAGCGGGAAGCGATCTTGCGTCGCCTGCTGCGCGAGGTCGGAGCGGGCTGCCACTTCGAGCCGACGTTCCGCTGCGAATTCGGGTTCAACATCAGCATCGGCGACCACTTCTACGCCAACTTCGACTGCATCATGCTGGACGGCGGCGGCATCACCATCGGCCACCACGTGCTCTTCGGTCCCCGCGTCGGCATCTACACCAGCAACCACGCCCTCGACGCCGCCGAACGCGCCGCCGGCGCCTGCCACGCCAAGCCGGTGACGATCGGCGACCGCGTCTGGATCGGCGGCGACGTCACCATCAACCAGGGCGTGACGATCGGCGACAACACGATCATCGGTTCCGGCAGTGTGGTCACCCGCTCGATCCCCTCCGACGTCATCGCCGTCGGCTCCCCCGCCCGGGTGCTGCGCACGATCACCGAGGCGGACAAGAGCGGCTACCGGCCCTGACCTCCGGAACCGGCCTGTGGTCCGCGGCCGGGCGCCGGTGATTCATCCATCATCCTGTACGGCTCGCGCGCCCGGCCGCCCCGGCACGAGGGAGATCCCGGGAATGTCGGTGACCGTCAGTAGCATCAGCGCATCGATGATGAGGAGGCCGCCGTGATCCCCACACTGATCATCCCGATCCTGGTGACGACCGACCTGCCGCCGGACGCGGATCTGGCCCTGTTCGGGCGGCACCTCGCCGACGCGGTCACCGTGCTCCGCCCGTCCTCGGGCCCCGCCTATCTCGGGCGTCTCGAGGGACGGGCGTTCTGGCTGGACCGGCCGGCGCCCCCGGCCGGGCCCGGCCGGCCGGCACCGGCCGCCGAGCAGTTGCGCTTCGCCGCGCTGCTCGGCTTCCTGACGGCCGCCGCCCCGTCCGGGGCCTCGGCCAGGGACGTGCTGGCCGACGCCCGGGCAGCGGTCACGGCCGCCGTCGCCGCCGGCTACGGCCACCTCGGCAGCCCGCCCGCGGTGCTGGCGATCGGTGCCCAGGACGTGCGCGAGCGCACCCCGCACGGCGCGGTGCCCGCCGTGGCCACCGATCCCGCTCTGCGACGGGTGCGAGCCGCTCACATGCTGGCCGGATAGACGCCCGGCCGCCCCCGCCCCCGCCCCCGCCACCGTCTGGGCGTCGTGGAGGCCGTCGACGGCTGCGGCTGCCTGCTGCGCGTCGGCGCCGCGACTCCGTCGGAACTGGTCTGGATGATCACTTCAGTGGACGCCGGCCTCACTGGCCGGAGGTTCGGCCCGCACCGCGCGTGCGGGACCCCTTCGGCTTCCTGTTTCACCGGGCCCCGCCCTCCGCTCCCCGCGCTCGCTCACGTGGTCCACGCCGGGGTGGGGCCGTCGCCGTGGCGGCCTGCCGCCGCTGTCCGGGTGGTACTCGAAGTGCCACCACTCGTTGTCGTAGATGCGGTAGAGGTCGTAGCGGGCGCCGTGCTCCTCGAGCCAGCGCGCGCCCTCGTGGGGGCGCACGTCCAGCGCGATGCCCTTGACGTGGTTGGATTCCGCCGGCGGTGACACGAGCATCCGTGCCGAGGCCGGGGAGCCGGAGCGGCGCACCTCCTCGTCGAACATCCGTTGTTGAACGAGGGGATCGCGGTATCCCGACGTGAGGCCGATGAGCTGGCCGTGACGCCAGAGCGCCTCGGTGCGCGCCGCGGTGAACGCCGCCAGGGCGCCGTCGGCGAGCCCGGTGAGGTCCTCGGCGGGGAATCGCATCCGCAGCGCCCAGCGGCAGGCCAGCTCGCGGGCGCGGCCGGGACGGCGGACGAACGCCGCGGGCAGCAGGAGCACGGCGAGCACCAGCGTGACCGCGGCGAACAGCCGGTCTCGGGGCCGGGCCGGGATGGTACGTGGTTCGTTCATGACGAACTACCATTGGCGCCGAATGTGCGCGCGTGATTCGCTGCATGTCACGGTTCATCGACGACGGCCACCCCCCGGCGCGGCCGTGACACGACCATGACACGGCGTGGACGAGGCGGGGACACGGCCGGCCGACAGTGGATGGGTCGACCGGTGGGCGAGTTACGGAGCGTGTTGTGATACTCGGCGTGTCGCGGGTGTTGTTGATCGAGGACGACCCGGCCGTGCGGGAGGGCCTCGAGCTGGCCCTGACCCGGCACGGGCACCGGGTGCACGCGGTGGAGTCCGGAGAGCAGGGGCTGGACCGGCTGCGTGCGGACCTGCCCAACGTCGTCGTGCTCGATCTGATGCTGCCCGGCATGGACGGGTTCGAGGTCTGCCGCCGCATCCGGGCCGCCGGTGAGGTGCCGATCATCATGCTGACCGCGCGCGGCGACGACGTGGACGTGGTGGCCGGGTTGGAGGCGGGCGCCGACGACTACGTGGTCAAGCCGGTGCAGCCCAGGGTGCTCGACGCACGCATCCGCGCGGTACTGCGGCGGATCGGCCGGGACCAGGCGGAGCTGGAGCGGCACGGGGACCTGACCATCGATCGGGCCGGGCTGGTGGTCTCCAACCGCGGAGTGCCGGTCAACCTCGCTCCGACCGAGCTGCGCCTGCTGCTCGAGCTCTCCGGCACGCCGGGCCGGGTGCACAGCCGCCAGCAGCTGCTGGAGTCGGTGTGGGAGCACGGGTATTTCGGCGACTCGCGTCTCGTGGACGCGTGCGTGCAGCGGTTGCGCGCGAAGATCGAGGACGACTCGACGGCGCCCGTCTACGTGCAGACGGTTCGTGGGTTCGGGTACCGGTTCGGGCCGGTGTGAATCTCCGGTGACACCTCGGCCGATCCTGGGGCTGCGTGCCCGGTTGCTGTTCGCGTTCGCGCTGCTGTGCGTGGTCACCGCGGCGGCGGTGGCCGGCGGGATCTACGTACAGGCCCGCAACGACATCCTGCAGCGGACCCAGGACGCCGCGGTGCAGGCGATGAGAAGCCGCCTGGAGGCGGTCTTCCCGTTGCGGAATCCGGCGCCGGGCCCGGCCGAGCTCGACGAGATCGCCCGCATCGCGACCGACGGGGACATCCCCGCGATCGCCGTCTACCACGGGACGCGCTCACGGGCCGGCGTGCCGCTGCCGCCGCCGGAGCGCCGGAGTCCGGGCGACCCCCCGCCGGAGCCCCGGAGTCCGGGCAGGAAAGCGCGGGTCCTGGAACTCGGGGCGATTCCACCGGAGCTGCGGCGGATGGTGGCCGGCGGCGACATCGCGTGGCAACGCGTGGTGTGGCGGGACGAGCCCGTTCTGATCATCGGCACGCCGTTGCTGATCACCGAGCGGGACCGGGCGACGCGGATGTCCGGCATCGAGGTCTACGTCGCGCGCAGCCTGCTTCCCGAACAGCGCAGCATCGACGGCCTCGCCGCACGCGCCTGGCTCATCGGCGGGGCGGTCCTGGCGTTCGCGGTCGTCCTGGCGTTGCTCGCCACCCGCGGCGTGCTGCGCCCGGTGCGCGAGCTCGGCCGGGCGGCACGCCTGCTGGGCGAGGGCGAGCTGCGGACCAGGATCGCGGTCCGCGGCTCCGACGAGCTGGCCGACGTGGCACGCACGTTCAACGACACCGCCGAGGAGCTGGAACGGCACGTCAGGCAACTGCGCGAGATGGAGGCCGACGCCCGCCGGTTCGTGGCCGACGTGTCACACGAGCTGCGCACCCCGCTGGCCGCGCTCACCGCGGTCGCCGACGTCCTCGACGAGGAGGCGGACCGGCTGCCCGAGCCCGTCGGCAGGGCCGCCAGGCTGGTCAGCCAGGAGACGCTCAACCTCACCGGGCTGGTGAACGACCTCATCGAGATCAGCAGGTTCGACTCCGGCGTCGCGGCCCTCGCGCTGAACGAGGTCGACGTGGCCGAGCTGGTGCGCGCGACCCTGCGCGCCCGGGGCTGGACGGAGCCGGTGCACACCGAGCTTCCGCCCGCGGTGACGGCACGGCTGGACCCGCGCCGAGTGGACGTCATCCTCGCCAACCTGGTCGGCAACGCCCTGCGGCACGGCGGGCCGCCGGTGTCGGTACGGCTGTCGGCCGACCCGCACTGGATCGCTCTGGAGGTCCGCGACCACGGACCGGGGCTGGACGAAGCGGTGCTGCCGCACGTGTTCGACCGGTTCTACAAGGCCAGCGCGGCCAGGGCCAGATCCGAGGGCAGCGGTCTCGGCCTCGCCATCGCGCGGGAGAATGCGCGCCTGCACCGGGGCGGCCTCACCGTCGCCAACGCCCCGGACGGCGGCGCCGTGTTCACGCTGCGCCTGCCACGGCGGGCACACGGTCCGGACGGAGGCCCCGAGTGAGGACCGGGTTCACCCGCCGCGCGCTCGCCGCGGGCCTCGCATCGCTCGTCGCCGTGTCCGGCTGCGGTGTGCGGCCCAGCGACGCCATCTCCGCCGGCGACCCGCCGAGCGGGGCCGTCGCACCGCCCTTGAAGATCACCCTCTACCTGGTGAAGGACGGCCGGCTCAGCGCGGTGACGCGGCCCGGTCGCCGGCTGTCCGCAGCGGACACGCTCGCGCTGCTGGCGGCCGGGCCCACCGCGGGGGAACGGGCGCGCGGGCTCACCACCGGCGTCCCGCCCGAAGCCGGTCCGTTCTCGGTGACCGCCGAGCCGGCAGGCCACCTGGTGG
Organism: Thiemannella venezuelensis; assembly: GCF_014203605.1. Taxonomy (GTDB): domain Bacteria; phylum Actinomycetota; class Actinomycetes; order Streptosporangiales; family Streptosporangiaceae; genus Planomonospora_A; species Planomonospora_A venezuelensis. The sequence goes on from NZ_JACHJJ010000030.1 coordinate 48,481, forward strand.
TGACCGCGTCCGCTCCGGCCGGCGGACTTCCCGCGCTGGCCGTCGAGCAGATCGTGTGCACGGCCGCCGCCACGGCGCCGGAAAGCCCTGTCCAGGTCACCGTCGTCGGTGCCGGGCAGAGCGTCGGCCCCCGGAACTGCCCGGGGTGACGGGCAGCGGCCCGCCTCCGGTCCGCCGGCGCGGTCGCGCTGCGGAACTCGAAATACCTGGCGGTCGCAGTCAGTGGGGGGAGGCCGCCAGGTCCAGGCCGGCCGGCGTGCGCCACCACACCAGCGCCGCCGCGACCGCCATCAACACCGCGCCCCAGCCGCTGGTCAGCACCAGCGAGTCGCTGAAGGCCTGCTGGACCTGGAGCGCGAGTGCCGCGTCCCGTGTCGTGGCCGCGACCTCCAGTGCGGTCCCGAGCGACTCCGGTGTGCCCGGCGGCACCTGGCCGCGGTACAGCGCGGCGGCCACGCTGCCCAGCACCGCGACCCCGAGCGTGCCGCCCACCTCGTAGCTGGTCTCCTCGATCGCGGCGGCGCTGCCCGCCTTCTCCGCGGGCGAGCCCGACATGATCACGGCGGAGGCGATCGCCAGAGCGCCCATGCCCGCGCCGATGAGCAGCAGCGCCACCGCGACCGAGGGGTAGCCCAGCGGCAGCAGATACACCAGGGCGAAGCCCGCACCGGACACCAGCAGCCCGCCGGACAGGACCGTCCGCGCGCCGATCCGGGACGCCAGTGCGGGAGCGAGCGGTGAGCAGATGCCCGCGCCGACGGCCATCGGCAGCAGCCGCACCCCCGTCTCCAGCGGCGAGTAGCCCTGCACGAGCTGCATCCACTGGGCAAGGAGCAGTGCCATCGCGGCCATCGCGATCGACGTGGTCAGCGCCGTGATCGTGCCGGAAGTGAACGCCCCGTTGCGGAACAGCCGCAGATCCAGCAGCGGATCGCTTCGGCGCAGGCAGCGCCGGGTGAACCAGGCGAGCGCGACCGCTGCGACCGCCGCGGTGGCGGACGTCCAGATGTCCAGGCCCTCCTTGGCCCCATGCTTGATCGCATACGCCAGGGCGACCATTCCCACCACCGACAGCACCGCGCCCGCGGCGTCCCAGCGCCCCGGGTCCGGATTGCGGGACTCGGGCAGCAGGATCAGCCCGGCCACCACGGCGACCACCATGACCGGGACGTTGACCAGGAAGGCCGCGTGCCAGCTGAAGCTCTCCAGCAGCAGGCCGCCGACGATCGGGCCGAGCGCGCCGCCGAGCGAGGCCATCGCCGCCCAGATGCCCAGGGCGGTGGCCCGCTCGCGGGCATCGGTGAACAGGGTACGGATCATCGACAGGGTGGACGGCATGATCATCGCGCCGCCGACGCCCAGCAGCGCCCTGACGGCGATCACGTCGGCGGAGCTGTCGGCTCCCATCACGGCGGCCGAGGCCAGGCCGAACAGCGCGAAGCCGGTGAGCAGCATCTTCTTTCGGCCCCACCGGTCGCCCAGTGCGCTGACCGTGACCAGCAGACCTGCCACGACCAGGGAGTAGATGTCGACCATCCACAGCAGCTCGACCGCGCCGGGACGAAGCTCCGCGGAGATCCCGGGCAGGGCCACGTTGAGGATGGTCATGTCCATGACGACCAGCAGCAGGCTGGCCGACAGGACCGTCAGGCCGGCCCAGCGCCTGGTAGAGGGTGCGGGGGGTGCGGTTGCCGTCGGTGTCATGAGATCCCCTTGAGGAAGGTGCCGAGAAACAGGTGCGGCACGTCCCGCTGGGCCACATCACCGCGGCGCACGCTTTCCCTGACCGCCACGAGCAGGGCGAAGACGACGGTGCTGACCCATCGCGACGGCAGGTCGGCGCGGATCAGTCCGGCCCGCTGGCAGGCGGCCAGGAACTCCACCTCGCGCTCCTCGATCTCGTCGGAGCGGCGCATCAGGTCGGCCGGGAGCGTGTGCTCGGTGAGGAGGAAGCCGTGCTCGTGGCAGATGGCGACCTCGCCGTGCAGCAGGGCCTGGAGAGTCTCCCGCAGGCGGGCCGGGTCTGCGGAAGCGGTCGCCTCGGCGATGCCCGCCTCCTGCTGGACGCGTTCCCAGTCCTCCAACGCCCGCCAGCCCAGCGCGGTCACCAGCTCGTCGCGGCCGGTGAAGTGCCGGTGCAGGGTGGCGCGGCTGATGCCGGCGGCTGCGGCGATCTCCGCCATGGAGGCGGCCGGCGTGGTGTTGAGGTGCTGGATCGCCGCTGTGATGATCTGCTCACGACTCACCGCCATGAAACATCTCCGTCTTAATTGAGACTTATTTGTCTCATTGTATGACGGTGTCGACGTGGTCGGAACGGCCTCCGCACGTTTCGCCAGCCCATGGAGAAGATCTCCGCGGTGCGGGACGTGTGCCGCGCCAACCGGGGTTTCATGCTCGGAGCCGTCTGCGAGATGCCCCTGGCCGGGGTTCGCCGGTTCCTCGGCTGTCGCCCTCACCCACGCGTGCTCCGACAATGTCCGAAGAGGAGCGGGACCCGCCGCGCCCCGCGCCGGTCAGGCCAGGCAGCGCAGCTCGGCTCTGAGCTCGGGGTCGCGCGCGCTGTCGAGCATCCGGTCGAGCGGGTGGTCGGCCGGCAGCCGGCCGACCGTGGCCTCGACGAACACCGGGGCCGGCACCTGCGCGCTCGCCCCGTGCGAGCACACCCAGATCCGCTCGGCGGTCACCTCGACCTGGACCTCCGGGCTGTGCTCGGCGAGCGCGAACACGCCCACCTCGGTCCGCCACCAGACCCGGTGGTCGAACTCGTCGTCCCCCACGGGCGCGCCCACGTCGTCAGCGTGGGTGGCGTATTCGGAGGCGTAGTGGAAGGCCTGCAGGCCCGCCGGGTACGGCCCGGCCGAGGTCGTCAGCAGCGCGTCGCGGCCCAGGGCGCGCATGCGGCGGCGCGTCTCGCCGTTGCGGTGCCGCCACTCGGCGAGCACCTCCTCGACGGCCGCGTCCCGGCGGTGCCGTACGCACCAGTCGTTGAAGCCGGCCACGCCGTCCTGGACGCCCTCGCGTTCCAGCATCGCGTGGAACCCGCCGAGGTCGTCGTCCAGGACGGCGTGGTTGTACAGTTCCTCTCCCTCGAGGTGGGCCAGGACGTCGCGGACCGACCAGCCGGTGCAGCGGGAGGGCCGGTTCCAGCCTGCGGCGTCGAGGTGCGAGAAGTGACGGCTCAGCCGCTCCGCCTCCGTGTCGAAGAGATCGAACGGATTGATATGTGGCAATATGTCCGTTTCTCTGGTCATGTCAGAGGTGATACCCCCGAATACCGTTCCGGAACGGCGCCGGCGCCGTTCGCCCGGCGGCTCGCCGTACCCGACTCCCGGCGCAGCACGACGGGCGCCACGGCCAGGCCGAGCACGGCCCAGGCCCCCAGCGCTGCGGCGGTCTGCAGGTGCCGCCAGGATTCGGAGTCGGCGGTCGAGTGCGACGGGCCCGGCGCCTGCACCGTCATCGCCCGACCCGACCGGCTCGCCAAGACACAGCGCCAGGCCCTCGGCCCCTTGCGATCGGCCCCTTGCGATAGAAGGCCCGGCGCTCCCGGGCCCCGCGGCCGCCGGGCCTGACGCCTAAGGGTCCAACTGGTCATCCTGGCCTACGAGAGCGGCATGGTCCGGCCCGGCGGCACGGCCCGCAGATGCGTCCATACCGTCCGGACGGTATGTTGATCGGGCCTGCCGGCGCGTGCGGTGGCGCCGAATCCGGCCGTCCGGCAGACCCGACGCACCTGCCGGACGGCGGACACGAGGAGCCCGATGCCCCCCACCCCGACCCTGCTGATCGCCAACCGCGGCGAGGTGGCCGTGCGCGTCGCGCGGGCGGCCGCCGACCTGGGCTGGCGCTCGATCGCGGTCCACTCCCCCGACGACGCCCGGTCGCTGCACGTGCTCCACGCCGACGAGGCGCGGCCCCTGCCCGGCCGGGGCGCCGCGGCGTACCTGGACGCGGAGGAGCTGCTGCGCGTGGCGGCCGAGACCGGTGCGACGCATCTGCACCCGGGGTACGGCTTCCTCAGCGAGAGCGCCGTGTTCGCCCGGCGCTGCGCCGAGGCGGGCATCGTCTTCGTCGGGCCCCCGGCGGCGACGCTGGAGGTGCTCGGCGACAAGACCGCCGCCCGCGCCCTGGCCGGACGGGCGGGGGTGCCCGTCGTCGCGGGTACGCGGGGGGCCGTCACGCTGGAGCAGGCCGAGGCGTTCATGGCCTCGCTGGACGGCGGCGCCGTGGTGCTCAAGGCGCTCGCCGGCGGCGGCGGCCGGGGCGTGCGGGTCGTCCGGGACCGGGCCGAGCTGGAGACGGCCTACACCGCCGCCCGTGCGGAGGCGCTGGCCGCCTCCGGTGAGGGGGGACTGTACGCGGAGGCGCTCGTCGAGGACGCGCGCCACATCGAGGTGCAGATCCTCGGCGACGGCCACCGGGTCGCCCACCTGTGGGACCGCGACTGCACCGTGCAGCGCCGCCACCAGAAGCTCCTGGAGCTCGCACCCGCCCCGGCCCTCGACCCCGGCCTGCGGGCACGGCTGCTCGACGCGGCCCTGCGGCTGGCCGGCGCCGTCCGGTACGCGGGGCTGGGCACGGTGGAGTTCCTCCTGCGGCCCGACGGCGAGTTCTTCTTCATCGAGGCCAACCCCCGCCTCCAGGTCGAGCACACCGTCACCGAGGAGCTGACCGGGGTCGACCTCGTGACCGCGCAACTGCGCCTGGCGCAGGGCGCCACGCTGCATGAGCTGGGCCTGCAGGACGGCCTCGACCCCGCGCTCCCTCCCCCGCCCGGCTGCGCCGTCCAGCTCCGCGTCACGATGGAGGAGCTGTCGCCCGACGGCCGGGCGAGCGCCTCCGGCGGGACGCTGCGCGCCTTCGAACCGCCCGGCGGGCCCGGCCTGCGGGTCGACACCTTCGCCTACACCGGGTTCTCCCCCAGCCCGGGGTTCGACCCCCTGCTCGCCAAGCTGGTCGTCTCCCGCCCCGGGGGCGATCTGCCGGCGCTGCTGCGGCGGGCGGCGCGGGCACTGGCCGAGTTCCGCGTCGACGGCGTGGCGACCAACATCGCCCTGCTGCGCGCCGTACTCGAACGACCCGAGCTCCGCAGCGCCCGGGTGACGACGGGCTGGCTGGAGGCGCACCTGCCCGAGCTGATCACCGCAGGCCGGGCGCTGCCGCAGGGCCGCTACTTCACGGACCTCTGCTTCACGGACCGCGCACCGGAGGCCTCCGGCACGGCGGACGTCCCGCGGACCACAACGCCGGAGGGGACCCTGGCGGTCACCGCGCCCACGTCCGGTGTCGTGGCGGCGCTCGAGGTCGAGCCCGGCGCGCCGGTGCGCGCCGGCCGGCCGCTGGCGGTCCTGGAGGCCATGAAGATGCATTTCCCCGTCGAGGCGCCGGTGAGCGGGCGGGTTCACGAGCTGGCCGTCCGGATCGGCGACACCGTCGCCGCCGGCCATCCGCTGCTGTTCCTGCAGCCGCTCGGCGGCCAGGAGCCTGCCGGAGGCGCCGCCGCCGCGGACGCGCAGGACCTGGACCACATCCGCCCCGCCCTGCGGGAGGTGCAGGAGCGGTGGGCCCTGACACGGGACCCCGCACGGCCGGACGCGGTGGCCCGGCGCCGCGCACTGGGCCACCGCACCGCCCGCGAGAACGTGGCCGCCCTGCTGGACGACGGCAGCCTCACCGAGTACGGCGCCTTCACCGTCGCGGCCCAGCGCCGCCGCCGCAGCGAGGAGGAACTGCTGCGGCGCAGCCCGGCCGACGGCCTGATCACCGGGGTCGGCACGGTCAACGCCGAACTGTTCGGCCGGGAGACGACCTGCGCCGTGGCCGCCTACGACTACACCGTCCTCGCCGGCACCCAGGGGTTCAACAACCACCGGAAACTGGACCGGCTCATCGACCTGGCCGCGCGGTGGAAGTGGCCGCTGGTCCTGCTGGCCGAGGGCGGCGGGGGCCGTCCCGGTGACACCGACGCCACCTGGGCCTCGGCCCTGGACACCACCTCGTTCGTGCGTTTCGCGGCGCTGAGCGGCAGGGTGCCGCTCGTCGGCGTCGTCAACGGCCGCTGCTTCGCCGGGAACGCGGCGCTGCTGGGCTGCTGCGACGTCATCATCGCCACCCGCAGCACCACGCTCGGCATGGGCGGCCCCGCCATGATCGAAGGCGGCGGCCTGGGAACCTACGCCCCGGAGGAGATCGGCCCGGTGAGCGTGCAGGCGGCCAACGGCGTCTGCGACCTCGTGGTCGACGACGAGGAGCAGGCGATCTCGGCGGCCCGGCGCTACCTGTCCTACTTCCAGGGCGACCTCGCCGACTGGTCGTGCGCCGACCAGCGCGAGCTGCGGTTCCTGCTGCCGGAGGACCGCAAACACGTCTACGACGTGCGCCGGGTGCTCACCACGCTCGCCGACGCCGGTTCCGTGCTCGAACTGCGGGCGGCCTTCGCCCCCGGGCTGGTCACGGCGCTGGCGCGTTTCGAGGGCCGGCCGTTCGGCGTCCTGGCCAACGACCCCGCCGTTCTGGGCGGGGCGATCACGGCGCAGGGCGCCGACAAGGCCGCCCGGTTCCTCAACCTGTGCGAGGCGCACCGGCTGCCGGTGCTCTCGCTGGTCGACACGCCCGGTTTCATGGTCGGGCCCGAGTCCGAGCGCGAGGCGGCCGTCCGGCACGTCTCCCGGATGTTCCTGCGGGCGGCGAAGCTGACCGTCCCGCTGTTCAGCGTGGCGCTGCGCAAGGGCTACGGGCTGGGCGCCCAGGCCATGACGGGCGGCGCCTTCCATTCCCCGGCGCTGAACGTGTCCTGGCCCACCGGAGAGTTCGGCGGCATGGGGCTGGAGGGCGCCGTCCGGCTGGCGATGCGCCGTGAACTGGAGGCCGTCGCCGACCCCGGCGAACGCGAGCAGGCCTTCCGGGACATGGTCGCCCTCGCCTACGACCAGGGCCGGGCCGTCAACGTCGCGGCGCATCTGGAGATCGACGCGGTGATCGACCCCGCCGAGACCCGGGCATGGCTGAGCCGCGCCCTGCGCGCCTCGCCCGTGCCGCCCGGTGAGGACGGCGGTCTGTTCGTCGACGCCTGGTGACCGCACCCGGCGGTTCCCGGGACGCACCCCGCCCTTTCTTTTATGGGGTTATCTCCCGTTGAACAAGTAACCCCATAGGGGTTATAAATGGAGTCGAGTCCCCGGACGACCCCGGTGAACGACGGAGGGCGCCATGCCGAAGATCAACGTGTATCTCCCCGACGACCTGGCGGAAGCGGTCAGGAAGCTCGGCGTGCCGGTGTCCGCGATCTGCCAGCGGGCGCTGAAGCAGGCGGTGCGCCGGATCACCGCCATCCGGCAGACCACCCTGGAAGAGCTGGAATCCGGTGATCTGAGCGAACGGCTGCCGCGGTTCACCGCCCGCGCCCGCACCACCGTCAAACTGGCGATCGACCAGGCACGCGCCGAGGCCGCGCCGGCCGTCGGGACCGCGCACCTGCTCGCCGGCATGGTGACCGAAGGCCAGAACCTGGCGCTGCACGTCCTGCGCGCGATGGAGATCGACCCCGCCCAGGTGCGGCGCGAGCTGAGCCACCGGACGGCCCCCGAGACCGGAGCAACCGGCGACGGCTCCGTGGCGCACTTCAGCGGCCCCGCCGCCGGGGCACTCGAACTGGCGGTGACCGAGGCCACCGCATTGGGCCACAACTACGTGGGCTGCGAGCACCTGCTGATCGGCCTGGCCAGCGAGCCGGACGGCGCCGCCGGGCAGGTGCTGCGAGAGCTGGGAGCCGAACCCCGGCCGACCCGCCGGGCCGTGACCGCGGCCCTGGCCGGCTACGTGCACCTGCGTGCCCAGAGCCCGGCCGGCTCCGCCGCCCCGGCCGCCGATCCCGCACAAGCGCTGACCGCGGTCCTGCACCAGCACCTGCAGCCGCTCATCGCGCGCATCGAACGACTGGAGCAGCACGGCGACTCCGCCCCCCAGCGGTGAGCGCGGCCGTGCACACGCAGGTCCGCCGCGACGACGCCGGCGGCTCACCGGCGACCCCCCGCCGCGTCGCCCGCGCCGTTCTCACGACGGCGGCCGTCGCGGTCTTCTGGCTACTGGTACTGCTGCCGCTCCTGTCCGGCACCCGCTGACCCCGATGCCGCCTCCGCCGCGTGCGCCCACCCGGGCCCGGGGACCGTACGGACGACGGTGCGACTCCTGGTCGAGGAGACGCCTGCGACGGCCGGCGGCAGGCGCTCACGGTCTTCTCGGCTCGTATGTGACGTTGATGGAGTACCGAAGAGGCCGCATTCGGCGAGACTACGGGCGACCGGGTCACATGTCCTCACGGGCCTTTCCGGCCGCTCAGGCGAGATCAGCCGGCGGGCCTGCCGAACCAGCGGGAGAGGTGGCCGTCCAGGTCCCGCTGATCGTCGCCGATCCAGGCGACGTGGCCGTCGGGGCGCAGCAGGACGCACGGAACATCCAGGTCGGCAGCGGGATCTGCGAGGTAGTCGACCCGGTCCGACCACCCGCCGGCGGTCAGGCGTTCGGTGCGGTCCAGCAGCAGGCCGCGGCCGCGGTGCAGCAGACCGTAGAGGTTGCCCTGCTTCACGTCGATGTCGCGCAGGCGGCGGCCGAGCAGGTCGGGGCCTGCGCCGAAGTCGTAGCGGATGCCGATCGCGGTGATCTTCTCGATCAGATGGCGGTTCACCTCGTCGAAGTCCATCAGTTCGGTGAGCAGCCTGCGCACGGCCCGAGGGCCCGGTCCGGTGGACAGCAGTTCCGTCTGGGCGCGGGTGTTGTCCAGCACGTCCTCGGCGACCGGACGGCGTTCGGCCTGGTAGGTGTCCAGCAGTGTCTCCGGCGCCCAGCCGCGGACCTGTGCGGCCAGTTTCCAGCCGAGGTTGAACGCGTCCTGAACGCCGAGGTTGAGGCCCTGTCCGCCGATGGGGGGATGGATGTGCGCCGCGTCGCCGGCCAGCAGCACCCGCCCGACCCGATAGCGTTCGGCCAGCCGGGTGGCATCCCCGAAGCGGGACAACCAGCGCGGGGAGTGCACGCCGAAATCGGTTCCGGCGATGGTGCGCAGCCGTTGTTTGAAATCCTCGAGGGTGGGCGGTTCCGCGCGGTCGCCGACTCCCGCGGCGGGGACGACCACGCTGTGGACCCCCCCGCCGAAGGGCCTGAGCCAGAAGGGCTGATGGGTCTCGCCGATCTCGGCCACCTTGGCGGCGACCTCCTCCTGCGGCACCCCCACCTCCATCTCGCCCATCAGCGTCTCGGTCCGCGAGGGCTCGCCGGGGAAGCCGACGCCGAGCAGTCTGCGCACCGTACTGCGCCCGCCGTCGCAGCCGATGAGATAGCGCGCACGCAGCCGTTCCCCGCCGGCCGGTTCGACGGTCACGCCCTCGTCGTCCTGCTCGAAATCGGCCACCGTGCAACCGCGCCGGACCTGCGCACCCAGCCCGATCGCATGCTCTTCGAGCAGGCGTTCGACGACCGGTTGCGGGATGCCCAGCAGATAGGCGTATGCGGAATCCAGGCCCTTGGGCACGGGTTTGGCGATGGCGGCGAAGAAACCGCCGGCCGGACGCCGTCTTCCATTCCGGAGAATGCGATCCAGCAGTCCGCGCATCGCCATCAGTTCGATGCTGCGAATATGCAGCCCGACGATGCGGGTGAACGACTTGGGTTCGGTTTCCTTCTCCAGAACGAGCACCCGCACGCCGTGCAGCCGCAGTTCGGCGGCCAGCATCGCGCCGGTCGGCCCGCACCCGGCGATGATCACATCGAACATGGGCGCGCGATCGCCGTCGGAGGCGGGCGGCCGGGGTCCGGGGGCGTCGCCCCCGGTGGAGTCGCGCCCGACCGTTCCGTTCGACGGCGGTCCGGCGGGGAACTGCGGAGAGTGCATAGGTGTTGCCTTTCGGGAGTGCCTTGCCAGCGCGGCGCTCCCGGCGACACCTACGTCAATCGCCGGCCGTGACGGGGAGGGGGAGCACCCACATCGATACAGCGTTCACGGGGCTCACCTCCTCGGGCGGTGTCACGGTCGACTGCAAGCTACAAGTCCGAGCATCACCCCGTCCAATCCTTTTCCAGCCACGTGTCCTCCGTGGAACCCGGTGCGGATCTTCTCGAATTCACGGCGGCGACTCGGGCCGTGGTGGCGGCTGCGCTGCTCGCAGGCCTGAGACCGGCCCCGGAGGATCCGCGGTGCGCAGTGGCACCCCTGCCGTCTGGAATGCTCACCGAGCTGGCCGCTGATGCGGTTACGGCTCTGGAACGGGCACATTCCCCAGGAAGCGACTTATGGGAACAATGGTGTGAGGCGGGCGGCTACGACCGCGTGTGGAGCGAGTTGACGCCCGCGCTGAGGACGCTTCGCGCCGTCGGCGAACCCGACCAGGACCGCTTGTTCTGAGAAGGGTGCGCTACATTCCGAGCGGCTGGGCCGGGTGACCCGTGAGACCGTATCCGCCCTGACAGGGGACATGGTGAACGCGTTGATGCCGGCGTTCGGGGTGGTAGGGGTCCTGGTAGCAATGAAGAAATTTCCAACGAAGTAGCTCCTGGCCTGCTGTAACTCTGAACCTCATGGCTAAGGTCTCGATTCACTTACGGTGTGGGCCATGAGCGACGACAGCCCTTAATTCGGATACGGCGCGGGAGGCCGTCTGTTGTGGATGGTGCGAGCTTGGGACGCTGAAGCCGTCCGGATGGTGCTGCGCACGGCGGGACGGCGGGGATGGGGCTGTAGCCGTCATCGACGTAATCAGCGGGAGTTCAGCGAACGCTAGGGCGGGTTCGTCGTCGAGGAGGGGGACACCGGAGCACCGTTCCTGGTCAGCGGGGCTACTGCAACCACCTCGGACGGGCGCGCCTCGGTCCGGGGACGGCCCCGGCGCGATGCAAGCGCAACAATCTTCACCGGAGGTGTCGTATCGGCCTGGCCGCCAATCGTCTTGCTGGTAAGGCCGGTCAGCAGGCCGCCCGGCAGGGCGACGGACGAGGAGATCACCATCCGATCACCACGCCGGAGCGGCGGCTGTCACCGAGCCGGGACAGATCAACGATTCCCCGAAACGGAGCAGGTCATGAACCCGACGCTGAACACGATCGACATCGTGGTGTCCGATATGCAGGCCGCCATCGCCTTCTACGCCCGGCTCGGGCTGGAGTTCAAGCTCGATCCGAACACCGCCGAGCACGCCGCCTGCGACCTGCCGGGCGGGTTGCATCTGATGCTCGACACCGAGGCCTTCCGCACTCCGTTCCTGCCGGGCTGGAGCGCGCCGAGCGGCGGGCCGCGCGCCCTGCTGTGCTTTGAGTTCGACTCCCCGGCCGGGGTGGATGCCAAGTACGCCGAGCTGACCGAGGCCGGCTACCGCGGCATCGCCGAGCCGTTCGACGCGTTCTGGGGGATGCACTATGCCACCGTGAGCGATCCGGACGGCACCGGCATCGACCTGTACGCCGCCCTGCCCGCCACCTGAGCCCCGCTCCCGCACAGCCCCGACAGGAGGAGGCACACATGAAGTACGTGCTGATGTTCGTCGAGACCGAGCAGTTCGCCCAGGACCTGGAGGCGATGGACGAGGCCGGGCGGGAGGCGGCCTTTGAGGCGGTGGGCCGCTGGTTCGCCGAGCACGCCGACAAGATCACCCACCACACCCACCTGCACCCGGTGCACACCGCCACCACGGTCCGACTGGACGGCGGCGCGGAGCCGATCGTCACCGACGGGCCGTTCATCGAGGGCAAAGAGGTGGTCAGCGGGTTCGCCGAGATCGAGGTGGCTGACCTGGACGAGGCGCTGGCCCTGGCGAGATCCTGGCCGGCGTGCCCGATCGTGGAGATCCGCCCCGCCTCATGACCGGCGAGACGGCCCAGGCGGCGAGCGGCAGGCCACGGCGTGGGTGAGCAGGAGGCGCACGAGGCGCTGGCCCGCGTGGTGCGCGAGCACGCGGGCCGGCTGGCCGCGTGTCTGATGTCGCTGCTGGGTGACTTCTCCGCGGCCGAGGACCTGGTGCAGGATGCGATCGAGACCGCGCTCGAGCGCTGGCCGGTCGAGGGCGTTCCGGAGCGGCCGGACGCCTGGTTGCTGGTCGTGGCCCGCCGCCGGGGTCTGGACGTGCTGCGCCGCGAGTCGACCTACCGGGCCAAGCTCGCCCGACTCCAGTGGCCCCTCCCGGCCGAGCCGGACGAGCGGCTGCGGCTGGTCTTCACCTGCTGCCACCCGGCGCTGTCGCGGGGCGCGCAGATCGCCTTGACGTTGCGCGTGGTGTGCGGGCTGAGCACCGCGCAGATCGCCGCGGCGTTCCTGGTGCCCGAGACCACCGTGGCCCAGCGCATCACCCGCGCCAAGAAGAAGATCACCGAGGCCGGGATCCCGTACCGGATCCCGGCCGGCCGCGAGCTGCCCGAGCGGCTGGGCGAGGTGCTGATGGTCGTCTACCTGCTGTTCAACGAGGGATATCTGTCCAGCACCGCCGAGCGCGCCCAGGCCCGCGACCTGGTCGACGACGCCGAGTGGCTGGCCGCGCTGCTGAGCAACCTGCTGCCCAAGGAGCCGGAGGCGGCCGGGCTGCTGGCGCTGATCCGGCTGCACCGGGCACGCGGGGCGGCCCGCTTCGACGCCGAGGGCCGTCTGGTGCTGCTGGGCGGCCAGGACCGCACCCGCTGGGACCGCAGGGCGATCGAGGACGCGACCGCGCTGCTGATGCGCACCGCCCGCACCCATCGGCGGCCGGGGCCGTACCAGCTGCAGGCCGCGATCGTGGCCTGCCATGCCGAGGCCGAACGCTTCGAAGACACCGACTGGCACCAGATCGTGGTGCTGTACGACCTGCTGCTGGCGTTGGTGCCGTCCCCGGTCACCCGGCTGCACCGGGCCATCGCGCTGCGCCACGCCCGCGGACCGGAGGCGGCGCTGGCCGAGCTGGAGCAGCTGGGTGGGGCACTGGAGCGCTATCCGCTGCTGCACGCCACCCGCGCCGAGCTGCTGCGCGATCTGGGCCGCCACGCCGAGGCGTACCAGGCTGACGTGCGGGCGCTGGAGCTGACCGCCAACCCCGCCCAGCAGGCCCTGCTGGAGGAGCGCTTGCGTTGGGAGTGAGACGGTCCCGGCATTTCCGGCGGTCGCCTCCTCAGCGGTCGCCGGGGTGCCAGGGCCGGTCGGCTGCGGTGGATCGGGCATCGGCGGCCACCGCCAGGGCATAGGCCGCGCGGGGAGCGTAGGCGCTGGTGGGGCCCAGGTAGGTGTGGCCGGTCAGGTGGCACCAGGCGGGCAGGTCGATCGGTGCGGCCGGGTCGGCCGCGATCAGATGTACGGCGGTGCCCGGGGGCAGGCCGGTGACCAGGCAGCGCAGTTCGATCAGCAGCTGCACGCACCGCCGGTCCCCGCCGTCCAGCACTACCGGACCGCCTCCGGCGGGCTCGCTCACGAGGCGACCGGCAGCTCGGCCAGGCGCCATTCCAGCATGCCCTCGGCCAGCCGGGCCGCGCGGCGTCCGCGGGCGGTCAGAGCGCGCACCGCCTCATGGGCCATGACGCAATAGGCGCCCCGGCAGTAGGCGACGATCTGCCCGTCGGCGGGCAGATCGGCCAGCCGGTCGGCGAGTTCGTCCAGCGGGACCGAGACGGCGCCGGGGATGTGCCCGGCGGCGTATTCGGCGGCCGGGCGCACGTCGATCACGGTGACGCCTCCGGCCTGGATGCGCTCCAGCAGCTGCTCGCGGGTGACCTGCTCGGCGTCATCGGCTCCCAGGTAGGCGGTGCGGGCACGCTCGGTCTCGGCCAGATGCGCGGCGGCGACGGCTCGCAGCTGCGCCCACAGCGCGGCCACATCGGTGCCGGCCAGTCGGTAGAAGACCTTGGTCCCCTCTTTTCGGGTGGCCACCAGCCCGGCCTGGCGCAGCACCTGCAGGTGGTTGGAAGCGGTGGTCAGCCCCAGCCCGGCCGCAGAGGCGAGGGCCTCGACCGAACGCTCCCCTTGGGCCAGCAGGTCCACCAGCTCCAGCCGCTTGCTGTTGGCCAGCGCTTTGCCGACCGAGGCGAAGGTCTCGAACAGCGCCGTCTTGGCGGTCGTGTCACCCATTTGACAATCCTCCAAATATCTCTGGAATACTGTAACTATTAGTGAGCGGAGAAGCAACATGATCATTCCGATTGTGGACGAAGGGCTGGGCAACACCTCCTACCTCCTCGATCTTGGCGACGGCCGGGCCCTGGCGGTGGATGCGAGCCGGGATCTGCGCGCTCTGCGCGCCGCCGCCGAGCGGCGCGGCCTGAAAGTGGCGTTCGCCGCCGACACCCATCTGCACGCCGACTTCCTGTCCGGCGCGCTCCAGCTGGCCGCCGACGACGGCGCGACCGTGCTGGCTTCGGCCGCCGGGATGCGGGCCTTCGAGCACACCGGCCTGGCCGACGGCGACGAGGTCGACCTGGGCGGCCTGGTCCTGCGGGCCCTGGCCACCCCGGGGCACACCGGCGAGCACCTGGCCTTCGTGCTGCTGGACGGCGCGGCGCCGCTGGGGGTGTTCTCCGGCGGATCCTTGATCGTCGGTGCGGCCGCCCGCACCGACCTGTCCGGCCCCGAGCAGACCGAGGCCCTGGCCCGCGCCCAGTACCGCTCGCTGCAGCGCCTGGCCGCGCTGCCCGACGAGACGGCGCTGTGGCCCACCCACGGCGCCGGCTCGTTCTGCTCGGCCCCGCCCGGAGCGGAGCGCACCTCCACCATCGGCGCAGAGAAGACCGGCAACCCGCTCCTGCGCGCGGACGGCGAGGAGGCGTTCGTCGCCGCGCTGCTGGGCAGCCTGGGCAGCTTCCCGCCGTACTTTTTGACCCTGCCCGAGGCCAACCGCCTCGGTGCGCCCCTGCTGGACGGTGTTCCGCAGCTCGCGCCGCTGGACGCCGAGGCGGTGCGCTCCCTGCGGGCCGAAGGCGCCGTGGTCGTGGATGTGCGGCCGGTGCGCGCCTTCGACGCCGCGCACATCCCCTGCGCGGTCTCCATCCCGCTGCGGGCGCAGTTCGCCTCCTGGCTGGGCTGGCTGCTGGATCCGAGCGCGCCGTACGTCATCGTCCGTGATCCCGGTCAGGACCCCGGAGAGATCGCCTGGCAGGCCGCCAAGATCGGGTACGGACCGGCAGCCGGGGAACTGGCCGGCGGCATGAGCGCCTGGGACGGTCCCACCCAGAGCATCGACCTGGTGAGCGCCGACCGGCTCGACGGCCTCCGGGTGCTGGATGTGCGCCAGGACACCGAGTACACCGAGGGCCACGTCCCCGGCGCGGCGCACCTCGAGCTCGGCTCCCTGCCGTCCTGCGCGGATGCGGTGCCGGATGGGCCGGTGGTGGTGATGTGCGGGCACGGCGAGCGCGCCATGACCGCCGCCAGCCTGCTGGCGCGTACCGGCCACCGGCAGGCGCGGGTGCTGGAGGGCGGCCCCGAGGACTGGGCCGCAGTCACCGGGCGCGCCCTCGCGGAGGGTGAGAAGTGAACGCCCCCACCCCCACTCCCGTTCCCGCCGCGGCGGGCATCCGGCTGGGCCTGGCCGCCAACCTCCCCCAGTTCGTGCTGCTGGTCGCGGTCAACGCGCTGGTCGGCGGCATGCTCGGTCAGGAACGCATCACGCTGCCGCTGCTGGCCGACAGCGTGTTCGGCCTGTCGGCCTACACCGCGACCTTGACCTACATTCTGGCCTTCGGCGCCACCAAGGCGATCACGAACTTCTTCGCCGGCACGCTGTCGGACCGCTACGGCCGCAAGCCCGTGCTGGTGGCCGGGTGGCTGATCGCGCTGCCGATCCCGGCCATGCTCGCCTGGGGTCCCACCTGGGGCTGGATCGTCGCGGCGAACGTGCTGCTGGGCATCTCTCAAGGGCTGACCTGGTCGACGACCATCATCATGAAGATCGACCTGGCCGGGCCCGCGCGGCGCGGCCTGGCCATGGGATTGAACGAGGCCGCCGGGTATGTTGCGGTGGCGGCCACAGCGCTGGCCACCGGGTATCTGGCCGAGGTCTACGGGCTGCGGCCGGCGCCGTTCCTGCTGGGCGCCGCCTACGCCGCGCTCGGGCTGGGCCTGTCGACGCTGGTCGTGCGGGAGACCCGTGAGCATGCCCGGGCCGAGGCCGCTGCCCATCCCACGGGGGGCCACCACCACGCCGATCTGTCCACCCGGCAGATCGCCTGGCGCACCAGCCTCACCGATCGCTCGTTGTCGGCGGCCAGCCAGGCCGGAATGGTCAACAACCTCAACGACGCCCTGGCCTGGGGCATCTTCCCGATCATCTTCGCCACCCGCGGCCTGTCGGTCGCGGAGATCGGCGTGCTGGCCGCACTGTATCCGGCCGTGTGGGGGTTCGGGCAGATGGCCACCGGCTGGTGGTCCGACCACGTGGGCCGCAAGCACCTGATCACCGCCGGAATGCTCCTGCAGGCCATCGCCATCGCCGCCGTCGCGCTCGGGGAGTCCTTCGCGATCTGGGCGCTGGCCCAAGTGCTGCTCGGCGCCGGCACCGCGCTGGTGTACCCCACCCTGCTGGCGGTCATCGGCGACGTCGCCCATCCGGCCTGGCGGGCCCGCGCGGTCGGCGTCTACCGGCTCTGGCGCGACGGCGGCTTCGCGATCGGCGCGCTGCTGGCCGGGATCATCGCCGATCTGTGGAGCCTGAGCGCGGCCATCTGGACGGTCGCCGCCCTCACCGCCGTCTCCGGCCTGGTCGTGGCGGTGCGCATGGCCGAGACCCACCCGGAGAAGAGGCGATGAGCCATCCCGGCCTGGCCGGCGGGCCGATCTACCTGGACTACAACGCCACCACCCCCGTCGACCCCCGCGTGGTGGAGGCGATGGAGCCGTACCTGACCCGGTGGTTCGGCAATCCCTCCAGCGGCCATCCTTTCGCCGAGCAGCCCCGGCAGGCGCTCGCTGCTGCTCGCGCCCAGGTCGCCGTGCTGCTCGGCGCCCGGCCGGCGGAGATCGTGTTCACCGCCTCGGGATCGGAGGCGAACCTGCTGGCCCTGCGCGGCGCGGCCCTCACCGGCCCGCGCCCGCATGTGATCACCCAGGTCGCCGAGCATCCGGCGGTGCTGGAGACCTGCCGGGCGCTGCAGCACCTGCACGGGGTATGGGTGAGCACGCTGCCGGTCGACGGCGACGGACTGCTGGCTCCGGCCGTGCTGGCCACCGCCCTGGACGAGCACGCCGCATCCGCCGGCGGGCCGGTGCCGGTGTCGGTGATGGCCGCCAACAACGAGACCGGCGCCCTGCAGCCCATCGCCGAGCTGGCCGAGCTCGCCCACGCCCATGGGGCGCTATTTCACTGCGACGCCGCCCAGGCCGCAGGGAAGATCCCCCTCGACGTCGCAGGTCTCGGGGTGGACCTGCTGAGTGTGGTGGGGCACAAGATGTACGCGCCCAAGGGCGTGGGCGCGCTGTACGTGCGCGAGGGCGTGCGGTTGGAGCCGGTCGTCTACGGCGGCGGCCAGGAGCGCGGGCTTCGGGCCGGCACCGAGCGGGGCGGCGACCTCATGCGGACCGCGGACCCTCGCACCACGGGCCCGGACGGGCCCTCTCGGACGCCTCCGGCGGCGGTGGTCACCGTCCGTTCGGCCGACACGCAGGGAACCCGTTGACCCGACCTTGACACGCAACTTATCGTAGTCATGTTTTTACATAGAGTAGTCACGTGGGGATTGCGATCCTGCAGGTGCGCCGACCGGAGGGAGAGCGCGCCGTGGGTGAAGGACGTTCCGTCGCCGTGGGTTTCCGGAGGCCGAGGGAGCCGCCACCGATCTTGTGCTCGGTGGAACCGGTGATCGATTCAGACGGTCCCTGCTGACCGGCGCGCCGTCCCTCGGGATCGATGCCTCGGCGGCGCCGGCGGAAAGCCGCTCCCGTCCCGCCGCCGGGTGACGGCGGGACGGGAGCGGCCGCGGCCTGCGCAGCGGTCGGCTCGGCACGTGGCCGCTCGCCAGCGAACCGGTCAGTAGTGAAGCGATGACCAAGGAGGTCAGACATGACCAGGCGACGCCGTAGAGGGACCACGCGACGGATCGGCGACCTGATCGAGGACGTGCTCGACCGCGCCAGCGATGTCGAGTACGACCTGCGCCGGGCCGCCCGCAAGGCCGTCGAGCACCGCGACGGCGACGGGGACGGCGACGACTGGGACGGCGACTGGGACTGGGACGACTGCTCCGACGACGAGATCGAGGAGATCCTGGACGACCTGGTGGATCTGCTGCGGAAGCTGCGCCGCTGCGACAGCCCCCGGGGGCGCAGAGGCTCCCGGGACCGGTCGCACGAGCGCGGACCGGGCCGCTCCCGAGAGGGCGTGGACGACCTCGCCGACCACATCGCCAGGCTCGGCCGCAAGGTCGACGGGCTGTCGCAGCAGGTACGGGCGTCCCGCTCCGACAGTGAGGCGGATTGAAGAGGCGGCGCAGGACGCCCGACGATGACCGGCGGGTTCCCCTCAGGTGATCGGCAGTCCAGGCGGTTGCGTCTGAGGAACGACGGAGAGCTCTACGACCTCGACGAGCGCCGTGCCGTCGATCTTGAAGAGCTGTGTGACGACGTGCGGTCCGGGCGCCGTTTCCGGGCCTACCGTCAGCACACGGGGGCCGAATGCACCAACGAGGTGCTGGTGGAGATCCTGCGCATGGCGCTGCCTGGTTACCCGTACGCGGCTCCGGACGCGCTGCCCCGGCCGCCGCATCGGGCTCCGCCGGAGACGGCCGGCCCGGCCGGCGGGTCGGCGGACGGGCGATCGCGCCCGCACCGGCCCGGCCGTGGTGCCGGGGGCGGCGCCGGGGACGGGCACAAGGAGAAGCGGGGGTCCTGGAGTGGAGGATTCGGAAATCCGGCGTGACGGCCCCGGCCTCGATACGCAGGTGACCGGCAGGGTTCGGCCTTGCCGGTCACCTGCGCGGGGGCTGCCGCCTGTTTGCCGTCAGGACGGGCCCGAGGCCTGGAGAACCGGATGAGTTCCAGGCGTTTGCTCACCGTGGCCACGGTGCTCACCGAGCTCGCCGGCGCCGAACTGGCCAGGGCTCTGAGGGCGCGTCGGCGGTGCGAGGCCGGTGGCCATGACGATCAGGCCGCGGCGCAGGCCGTCCGGCTGGCGCTGGAGCGGTTGGGCCCGTTCTATGTGAAGACCGGGCAGATGCTCTCGACGCGTCCGGACATCGTCTCCCCGGCGACCATGGCCGAGCTGGCGAAGCTGCACGATCATGTGTCTGCGGCCCCTTTTTCGATCTTCGAGCCGGTGCTGGCCGCCGAGCTGGGACCCGGCTGGGAACGCCGCTTCGATCGGATCGATCACGCGCGGCCTCTGGGGTCCGCGTCGCTGGCCCAGGCGTACGGGGTCGTCCTGCCCGGAGGCGAGCGCGCGGTCCTGAAGATCCAGAGGCCCGACATCCGTTCCCTCGTGCTCGACGACATGGCGATGATGCGCAAGGCCGCCCGGCTGGTCGCGAAGGGTTTTCCCGACTTCAACGCCGTGATCGACGTCGAGTCCATGCTCAACGTCATCTTCGACGCCATGGAGGCGGAGCTCGACTTCACCATCGAGGCCGCCAACATGCGGCGGGCCCGGGCCCTGGTGGAGGAGTTCGAGTATCTCGACGTGCCGGAGGTGATCTGGGCGACGCCGAAGGTGCTGGTGCAGAGCCTGGCGCCCGGCCGCTCCATCCGGGAGGTCGACCGGGACTCGCTGCCCGAGAAGCAGCGGGTCGGCATCGGCCGCGATCTGCTGGCGTTCATGTACCGCGGCTATTTCGTGGACCGGTTCTTCCACGCCGACCCGCATCCGGGCAACATCCTGGTCGCACCGGGCGAGAAGGCCCACCTGATCGACTGGGGAATGGTCGGGCGCGTCGACCGGCGTATGAGCATGACGATGATGACGGTCTTGCTGAGCCTTGCCCACAACGACGGGCCCGGCCTGGCCCGCGCCTGGGTGGAGCTGGGCAAGGCCACCCCGTGGGCGGACATCGCCGGGTTCGCCGGCGACATGGCCATCCTGGTGCCCAAGATCGCGACCGCGTCGTTGGAGGACCTCGACTTCGGCGTCACCTTGACGTCGGTGCTGAAGTACTCCACCCGCCGCGGCATCCAGACCAGCCCGGTGGTGTCCCTGCTGGGCAAGTCGTTCGCCAACATCGAAGGGTCGGTGCGGTACCTGGCGCCGGAGCTGGCGCTCACCGAGGTCTTCGAAGAGGAACTGCGCGACATCCTCATCCGCCTGGCCGCCGAATCCGTCTCGGAGATCCAGGCGGCTCGCACGGCGCTCGACCTGATGATCGGCAACACGCTGGCGCCCGAGCAGCTGCGCGGGCTGATGCGGGATGTGGCCAACCGGGACTTCACCGTGCGCGTCGGCTCCCTGCGGGCCAGAGGTGCCCGGCCCGGCCGCGCGGGATCGAAGAGGCTGCTGGCCGCCGCCCTCACCGCCGGCGGCCTGCTGTGGTGGTCCCGGCACCGGAGCGCCCCCTCGCGCGGCCTGTGATCCGCGTGCCGGCACCGCGCCGCGCGGTCAGTGCGGCCGGTCAGGTGTGGCCGGTCACAGGGCGCGATCCCACCACCAGGCCACAGCCGGCAGGGACAGCGGCGTGTCGTCCAGAGGCCGCTCGGCCCAGGTGATGGGCGTCTCCCCGGCCTCGCCCGGGACAGAGCCGCGGCTGAGGTAGCGGGGAACGCGCAGGCCCCATTCGGCGTTGCCCCGGATGCCGTGGGCGAGTCCGTCGACGTAGCAGCGCGCGGCGGAGCTCAGGCGGGGCAGCGTCGCCTCCCGCAGCCGCAGGAACCGGCACAGGATGCGGTCGCGCAGGCAGGCGGCGGCGTGCACGGCTTCGGCCAGGGAGCCGGTGTGCCGGCTCAGCAGCACGGTGTAGATGTTCTGGTCGGCCTGCCGGCGGCTCAGCTCCTTGGCCAGCGAGTGGCGGTCGTTGTCCAGTGCCGCGGTCGCGATGGCCATCTCGGTCAGCGCGCGCAGGACGGGGCTGTCCATCTCCGCGGCGGGGACCTCCAGGCCGTTGGCGATCTCGAGCATGGCGAACGTCGGCTCTCCGCCGGCCGAGTGCAGGCGCATGGTGAGGTAGTCCTCCAGGCCGGGCATGACGCCCGCCTCCTGGTTGGCGATCTGCCAGCTCACCCCGGCCAGCCAGGCCCGGTGGGCGGAGACGAACCGCTGGAACTGCACCGGGGCGGCCGTACGGCGAAAGCGCGCCGCGACGTCGTGGAGGGCCTGGGCGTAGGCGTCGTCCGCCTCGCTCGGGCAGGGGCGCTCCAGCGCCCGCTGCACCCGCGCGGCCATGGGGACGAACGCGGCGAGGTGGCTGCTGAAGTGCCCGGCATCGCAGCGGGCGTCGTCGAAGGCGAACCCCCAGTACACCCACAGGACGGCGGAGAGCAGCGGGTCTTCGCCGGCGTGCGGGGCGAACCGGGCGTAGAAGTCGGCGCTCCTGGTCGCGATCACCCAGGCGCGCTCGCGAGGGTCGGCGCAGAAGCCGGCCTCGTCGATCCAGGCGATGGCGCGCCGTTCGACGCGCCGGGCGGCGGGATTGATCGCCGAGTCGATCGGGCAGAACAGCGGCGGTGGTCGGAGGTCGTCGGTGATGCGGGCGAGGTCCGCGGGCGACAGGGGCGCAGAAGCGCCGACCTCATACGGCATGGATGTCTCTCCTGGTGGCGGGGCGAGGTGCTGGGCGGGTGCGGGAAGTCAGGGCGCTGCCGGTGCGATGGGGCGGCAGCGACCGCGGTGCGGCCGGCAGCGCCGTCCGCGTCGCCGGCGGGGAACCGCTCGGCCCGGTGCCTGCCGGCGCCAGCGTCCCCGCGCCGTCATGTCACCGGTCCCGGTGCACGATGAGGTGAGCCAGGACCCGCAGGTCCGCCGCGGCGTCCGGGGCCGGTTCGGCCCGTTCGAGATGCTCCAGGGCGGCCTCCATGTGGTGGCGGGCCTGCTCCGTCGCCCAGAGCCGGGCGCCGGAGGCGTCGATGAGCTGCGCGGCCTGCGCCAGGGCCTGCTCGTCCAGGGTGTTCCGCCCGTACAGCCGGGCCAGGCGCTCACCGGCCGGTGTCTGCGAGGTCAGCGCGGCCACGACCGGAAGGCTTTTCTTGCGCGCCACCAGATCGCCGTACACGGGTTTGCCCGTGGTCTCGGGATCCCCCCAGATGCCGAGCAGGTCGTCGACCAGCTGGAACGCCAACCCCAGATGCTCGCCGAACTCCCGCAGCCGGGCCGCGCGCGCTGGATCGGCGCCGCCGGCCAGGGCCCCCAGCTCGCAGGCGCAACCCAGGAGCGCACCGGTCTTGTCGGCCGCCATCGTCACGCATTCGGCGAGGGTGATGTCGGTGCGCCTTTCGAACGCCAGGTCGGCGTTCTGCCCGCCGCACAGCCTCAGCAGCGCCGTCGTCAGCACCTTCGTCTGCGCCCCGGAGTCGGCCAGCACGTCCAGCGCGAGACTGATCAGGGTGTCGCCGGCCAGGACGGCGCTGCCGGTCCCGAACACCGTCCAGGCAGCCGGGCGATGCCGCCGAACCGGATCACCGTCCATCACATCGTCGTGCAGGAGCGAGAAGTCGTGCACCAGCTCCACCGCCACCGCCGCCGGAACCGCCGCGCGCACCGCTCCGGCCGCCGGCCCGGCCCGGCCCGGCCAGCCGGCGCCCTCGGCGATCGCGCGTGCACACGCCAGAACCAGCGCCGGGCGAACCGCTTTACCGGTGCCGGCGCAGGGCCTGCCGTCGGCGTCCCACCACCCCGCGTGGTATCCGGCGACATGCCGTATCTCCTCGGGCAGCCGTTCCACCGCCGCCTGATGGGCCGGCTCGGTCATCGCCCGGGCCGCGGCCAGGATGTCGTCGGCCGTGCGCCCGGCCGCCGCCCCGGCCCTCGTCTGAGCGTTCACCAGGGACCCGATCGCCCTGTCGTGGCTCGTCACCATACCGTCGCTCCTCTTCACCGTCAGGGGATATGGGGTGCCGACCGGAGCCGGCGCGGGTCACGGGCAGGCCGGGACGGCCCGCACCGGGGCGGCCGGCGTCGCGGGGGGAACGGTGTGACGGCGCTCGGCGCCGAGTACCGCCGGGCCCGAGCGGGAACCTGCCGTACGGCATGCCGGACCGCGGGACGCCCGGGCAGCGCTCGCCCAACAGGCCACCTCCCCCGGTAGGTGGTGGAGCAGCCATGGTGTTCCACTGGCGCCCGAGCTCCACTCAGTCACTGACAGTAATTAAATAACCACCTTGCGTCAACGACCGGCAAGGGGACCGTCAACCGCGGCCGGACCGGCGGCCCGGGGGCGTCGGGGAGCCGCCGAGGGCCGGGAACGGCAGGGCCGGGGACGGCCGCGCGCCGGGGTGCCCGCCGCCTTCCCCTCGTGGCTGCGTAACGTAGCTGGTAGACCCGGGTGCGGGGTGAAGAGTCTCGGGGGAGATGAGACCGTGTCGGCGACAGATCGCATGCATGACGCCCGGCGGCTGCAGCTGCTGCACGCCACCGGCCTGCTGGAGGCGGACGAGGTGCCGCTGCTGGACCGGGTGACCCGGATGGCGGTCCGCTGGCTGCAGGTACCGGCGGCGATGGTGTCGCTGATCGACGCCGACCGCCAGGTCGTCGTCAGCTCGGCCGGACCCGCCGGTCCCGGCCGCCACGAGCAGTCACCGTTGTCGCAGACGCTGTGCCGGCACATCGTCACCACCGACGCCCCGCTGACCGTGCCCGACGCCCATGCTGATGCGCGCTGGCGCGAGATCGCGACCGCCTACGACGGATGGCTGGCCGCTTACGCCGGGACGCCGCTGCGGGCCTCCCGCGGCCAGGTGCTGGGCACGCTGTGCGTGGTCGACGCCGAACCCCGGAGGTGGAGCGCCGAGCAGCTCGAGACGATGGAGGACCTGGCCGCGGTGGCGGAGGCCGAGATCGCGATGCGGCTGACCGGTAACGGATCTCAAGGACCGGCGGCGTTCGGCCATGTGCCGGAAGCGTTCGTCGCTCTCGACGCCACCGGGGCGGTGACGGGCTGGAACACCGCGGCGGCGCGCTTGTTCGGCCGGTCGGCCGATGAGGCCGTCGGCCGACCGCTCGGTGAGCTGATCAGCCCCGAGCGGTCGCGGCGCGACTGCGAGCTGCTTCTGCGCCGGGTGCGCGACGAGCGGGCGCGGGAGCCGGGCGTGCAGCGGCTGGAGCTGACCGCCGTTGACGGGTCGGGGCGGGAATTTCCCGCCGAGCTGGCCGCCCAGCGCCATACCGGGCGCGGCGGGCCGGTATGGCATGCGGTGCTGCGCGACATCAGCGACCGCCACGAGGAGCGCCGGCAGCTCGAAGGCGAGCGGATGTTCCTGCAGGCGCTGATGGACAGCCTGGATGTCAGAGTCGCCGCCTGCGACGGCGACGGCCGGGTGGTCGCCGTCAACCAGCCGCTGCGGGAGACGCGCCCGCAGATATCCGGACTGCACGTCTCGGAACTGGCCGACGCCTACGGGCTGCTGAGCCCCGACGGTCACACCCCGCTGCAACCGCACCAGGTGCCGTTGGCCCGGGCGCTGGCCGGTGAACACGTCGACGGCCAGCAGATTCTCATGCGGGCGGAGAGAGGCGGACCTCGCCGGTTCGCCGCCAACGGCCGGCCGATGGACACCCCCGACGGGCGCCGCCTGGGCGCGGTGATCACCCTGGACGACATCACCGACCGGAACCGCGCCGAGGCGCTGCGCGCAGCGCAGCACGCCATGACCGAGGTCCTGGCCGACGCCGCCTCCAGCCAGGAGGCCGCCAACGACGTGGTCGCCGCGGTCACCAATGCGCTCGGGTGGACCTACGGCGAGTACTGGCAGGTCGACGAGGACCGGGCCGTCATGACCCGCATCGGCTGCTGGAGCAGGCCCGGCCGGGACCTGTCGGCCTTCGCCGCCGGCCATCCGGTCATGCTCGCGCGCGGCCAGGAGCTGCCCGGAATGGCGTGGGAGAACGGGGAGCCGTTCTGGCTCGCCGACCTGGACGCCGTATCGCCCGACTTCTCCCGCGTGAAGCCCGCGCTGGAGGCGGGACTGCACGCGGCCGTGGCTCTGCCGGTGCGCAGCGGCGACCAGGTGCTGGGCGTGCTGGTCTTCGCCGCCGACTGTCCCCAGCAACGCGACGACGACCTGGTCGAACTGCTGGACGGCGTCTGCGCCCACATGGGCCGCTACATGGAGCGCCGCCGCGCCGAGGAACTCGCCCTCGCGCTGACGCAGAGCCGCCGCCAGTTCGACCAGATCGTCAACCAGCTCACCGACAAGATCTGGACCGTCGAGGTCCGGCCGGACGGCACGGCCCGCCCGATCTACGTCAACACCGAGCACACCAGCGTGTTCGGCGGACGGCTGCACCTGTCCCCCGACGACGACTTCATCGCCGTCATGCTCCGGTTCATCCACCCCGACGACCACGACGGCTTCCGCGCCTACTGCGCCACCCTCATCTCCGGCGAGCGGGCCCAGATGGAGTACCGCCTCATCGGCCTGGACGGCGTCACCCGCTGGATCTGGACCCGGGGCCTGCCCCGCCGCGAAGGAGAGCGGCTGCTGGTCGACGGCATCTCCACCGACATCACCGAGCGCCGCCAGATCACCGAGGAGCGCGAGCACCTGCTGGACCAGCAGCGCCAGCAGATGGACCGGCTGCGGCAGCTGGATGCGATGAAGGACGACCTGATGGCGATGGCCAGCCACGAGCTGCGCAGCCCCATCGGCGTCATCCGCAGCTACGCCGAGATGCTGGCGGACGCCCCCGGCCTGCCGGAGGACTACCGCACCTTCATCGAGGTCATCGACCGCAAGAGCGAGCATCTGCAGAACCTGGTCGACGACCTTCTGGACCTGGCCCGCCTGGACGCCGGCCGGGTGAGCGTGGACGCGCGCACCGTGTGGCTGACCGGACTGGTCCGCCAGGCCGTCGACGAGCACCGGGCGAGCGCGACGGCCCGGCGGATCACCCTGTCCGTCGAGCTGCCCCACCGCCTGCACGTGCACGCCGACCCGGTACGGCTGCGCCAGGTCCTGGACAACCTGCTGTCCAACGCGGTCAAGTACACGCCCGACGGCGGCACCGTCACCGTCACCGCCGGCCACGGCACCGGCGCGGGAACGGCGCCTCAGAGCGGGCGGGAGCACGACAGGGCGGTCACGGTGACCGTCGCCGACACCGGCATCGGCATCCCGGCCGAGGAGTACGACCAGCTGTTCTCCCGGTTCTTCCGCGCCTCCACCGCCCGCCAGGCGGGAATCAAGGGCACCGGACTGGGCCTGGCCATCACCAGGGCCATCGTGGAGGCGCACGGTGGCACCATCGCCGCCGCACCGCGCCAGGGCGGCGGCACCGCCTTCACCGTGTGCCTGCCGATCGACCCGCCCGACGCTGCCTGACCGGGTTCCAGGCGGCCGCCTCTCCGCCCACTACCTCCGCCGCGGGCGGGGCCAGGACGCGGCGGCCAGCACGGCCGCCAGAGGCAGGACCGTGACCAGGAACGCCGTCCGCAGGTCGAGCGCGGCCCCCAGCGCGGCGAGCGCCGCGGGGGCCGCCAGGATGGCGGTGCCGGAGGCGAGCGCGCCGTACGCCGCCGACCGGGCCGCCGTCAGCCCGGGCACCTGGACCAGCCGGGCGAGCGTCACCGGGTAGAACGGCGCGATCCCCAGCCCGGCCGCGAGGAGTCCGGCGGTGACCGGCGCGGGCGCGTCGGTCAGAGCGACGGCCAGGGTCCCGGCCGCCGCGAGCCCGCACCCCAGCGGGACGACCGGGAACCCGCGCGCGAGCAGGCGCGGCGCCGCAAGCCGGCCGGCCGCCATCCCGGCCAGGAACGCGGCGGCCGCCGCGGCGGCCGCGCCCGCGGTCAGGCCGGTGCCCTGAAGCCGGGTCGTGGCCCAGATCGTGAAGCAGAACTCCATGGACACCGCCACCACGATGGCCGCCCACGCCCCGGCCGCCCGCCGTCCCGCGGGCGCGCCGGCGTCATCGCCGCCCCGCCGCGCGGCCGCGGAGGAGCCACCCGCCCCACCGGCGGCGCCCGCCTCCGGCCGGGGACCCGGCAGGCCGGCGGGCGCCGCCGGCGGGCGGGAGTCGGCCGCGAGGAACAGCAGCGGCGGGACGGCCAGCAGGAGGGCGAGCCTGCCGTTCGCGCCGACGGCGTCGAGGGCGCCGATGGCGGGTGGGCCGAGCAGGGCGCTGACGCTGGACGCCGCGTTGGCGCGGGCGAGACGGGCCGCCGCGTCCGGGCCGTGCAGCAGGGCGGGGGTGACCAGGACGATCCCGGCCGCGCCGAGACCCAGCAGGAGCGCGCCCGTCGCGGCCACCGCCGCGACGGGCGCGACGGCGAGCAGCACCGCCCCGGCGGCGGTGGCCAAGGCCGCGGCGAACAGCGCCGGCCGGGGACCCGGCCGCAGCACCAGCGGTCCTGCGGCCCCGACGGCCAGCAGGCCCGCCCCGAAGGACGAGGACAACCAGGCCAGCTCGCCGGTGGGTGTGCCGAGGTCGCGGGAGAGCAGCACCAGGCACGCGCCGAGACTGTTGACGGTGAACCCGAGCGACGCCTGCGCGAACCCGACCTGCCGGATGACCCGCCGCTCCCGCGGGTCCCCGCCCTGCCCGGCACCGGCTCCCGCCGGCGGCCTCCCGTTCCCTTCAGGCCCCGCGGGCACGCCGTACTCGCCCGCCCGCGTGGTCCAGGCGCGTTCGACAGATGCGTCGGAGTCGGCGAGAGTGCCGTCCATGTCCGGCGGCACCGCCTCGATCTTCCCCAGGTCCGGCCGTGGCACAGCGTCCCCCTCTAATAAACTCGTTGGTCGAGGATAAATAGGCGGTAGCACCCATGACAAGCTCTGCAGGTCGATCGCCCTCCGCCCGCGCGCGGGACGCCCGCTGGCGCGGCGCACTGGCCGTACTGGAAGAGATGCGCCGGGAGCCGGGCATCACCCGGGCGGTCATGGCCCAGCGGCTCGGCCTGACCACCGGCTCGGCCACCGAGATCACCGCGCGGCTGCGCGAACTGGCGCTGATCGCCGAGACCCCGGCCGCCGCCTCCGGACGGGGACGGCCGACGACCGTGCTGCACCCGCACCCGGACGGCCCGGTCGTCGTCGCGGCCGACATCCGGCAGGAGGACTGGCGGATCGCGGTCACGGCACTCGACGGCAGGCCGCGCATCGCCGAAGCGGGAACGCACGCCAGCCGCGAGCCCGGCCGGGTGGTCGACGTGATCGCGGCGGCGGTACGACGCGTCCGCGAGCACCACGGCGACCGCGTCCGGGCCGTGTCGGTGGCCGTCGCCGCGACGGTCCGCCACGGCGGGGTCGTGCAGTCCGCCGCACTGGGCTGGGACGCGGTGGATCTCACCGCACTGGTGCCCGATTCGCGTCTGCCGCTGCTCGTCGGCAACGACGCGACGCTGGCCGGTGCCGCCGAGGCCCGCTACGGCGCCGCCACGGGCGCCGCCACGGCGCTGCACGTCACGATCGAGGTCGGGGTGGGCGGCACCCTGGTCGTGGACGGCCGTCCCGTCGTGGGCGCGACCGGCGCCGGCGGAGAGTTCGGCCACCTGCCGTTCGGCGACCCCGCGCTGCGCTGCCCATGCGGCGCGACGGGATGCTGGGACCTCATGGTCGACGGGCGGGCCATCGCCCGCCATCTCGGGGAGCCGCCGCCCCGCGATCCGCGCAGCTACGCGCAGGCGGCCGTGGACAGGGCGGCGGGAAACGGGCTCGTCCGGTCCGCGGTGGGCCGCGCCGCGAGCGGGTTCGGCCGCGGCCTCGCCGGCCTGGTCAACGCCTTCGATCCCGACATCGTCACGCTCGGCGGCTTCGCCGAGCCGCTGCGCGCCGCGGCCGCCGCGGAGTTCGACACGGCCCTGGCCGACGGCCTGATGCGGTTCCGCCGCTCCGATCCGCCGCCCGTGGTGGCCGCCGTCCTCGGCGGGGACGGCGCGCTGCACGGGGCTGCGGTCACCGCGCTCGACGGTGTCCTCACGGAGGAGGGCCTCAGCGCCTGGGCGGCCGAACGCACCGGTTGAGCGCGCCCCCTGATGCGGTTCCGCCGCTCCGATCCGCCGCCCGTGGTGGCCGCCGTCGTCCTTCCCCGGCGCCACCCGCAACTCCCTGGTCGTGCTGCCGCTCGCGCTGGCCCTGCCCGACCGCTTCGCCGTCGCCGCCGCGGCCGTGGTCACCCAGACCCTCGTCGAGGTCGTCGGCATGCTCGTCTACATGGGGTGCCGTTAACGTCTCTGTCACCAGGCGCCAAATAGTTGATCTTAGGGCGGGCGAGTACGCGTCAATGACGCGGTGGTGACCGTCGGCGGCGAGGCGTATTGTCCCTCGTAGGCTGTCCCGTCGGCCTGCTTCCGAGCCACCCGCGCCCACGCGGCAGGTGGCGACGAGGACAAGGTCCACCGGATCGCGGGGCAACTGCTCTGCCGCATGGTCGTGCTGGTGATCGGCGGGGTGGCGTGGGCGCCCTCGCCGGAGGGACATCGACATGACCAAGAACAGCGCTCGCAAGCGCGCCGTACGCTGCTGCCGTCCGGCGTTTGCCGCCCGGCGCACGGACCGTGGCGGCCGAGGACCTCGGGGACTGGGCCACCGATGACGACCTGATCCGTAACGGCCTGTGGGAGCGCGAAGGCACCTACGGCCACGCCGATGCCGTACTGGACGGGGCGGAGAACTGGGACTACACGATGGTCGAGCTCGTCTGGCTGGACCACATCACCGAGCAGTTGGCCGCCGCGGGCATCGGCTGGGATCCCGCGACCGCGCGAGAGGTGGACGGCGGTCCGGTCACGCTGCCCGCCGGGATGTCGGTGGCGGACGCTGCGGCTCGGTGGGCGCAGATCCGCGCAGGGTTCGACGGCTGGATCTCCGCGGTGGTGGCGCAGGCCCGAGACGGTGTCAGCCTGGCCCCGCCCGGCGGCGTCCGCCCCGATCACGCTCCCGGCGCCTGCTGGATCACCGTCTCCGCGTCCCGGTGACGTGCGGGAACCGCGATTCCCGTGGGTTGGGCATCCGCCCGGGTCGGCATTCTCACCTGAACCCGCAGGTCGGAGCCTAAATGGCGGCTGGTGACACGTTCGTTAACGGCACCCCGTGGGGCTGCCGCGGCGGCCGGCGGCGGTGTTCGTCGGCCGCCAGGAGGAGCTGACCGCGTTGCAGCAGGCGCTGACGGTCGGGCCCGGAGTGATCGCCCAGGCCGTCATCGGACTGGGCGGGATCGGCAAAAGCGAGCTGGCCCTGCACTACGCCCTGGCCCATCGCAACCGCTATGACCTGGTGTGGTGGATCGATGCTGAGGGCGCTGGGGCCATCGAGGCGGGCCTAGCAGGGCTGTGCCGGGCACTGTGCGCAGGTATGGCCGCTAAAGCCGCCGCCCAAGCCTCGGCCGAGGAGGCCACCGCCTGGGCGCTGGCCTGGCTGGCCACCCACCAGCGGTGGCTGGTCATCTTTGACAACGTCGAAGAGGTCGATCACCTGCAGCCGTATCTGGGCCGCCTGCACACCGGACAGGTACTCATCACCTCCCGCCGCGACCGCGGCTGGCAGGAGATCGGCACCGTGCTGCGTCTAGGCGTACTGGCACCGGCCGCCGCGGTTGGGCTGCTGCAGAGCCTGATCGCCCCGGGCATCTGGGATCCGGACGCGGCCGCCGAACTCGCGACCGAGCTGGGGGAGCTGCCGTTGGCGCTCAAGCACGCCGGCGCCTACATCGCCATATGGCCGGGCGGGAGGCCCTTTGCTCAGGGCGCCAGCATCGACATCACCTCGGGCGGCAGGGCCGGATTGGAGGCTGCGGCCTCCACCACCTGCCAGTCGTCATCGGTGAGCAGCTCGACGATGACCTGGGGCGGCAGGGCCGGGTGACCGGCGGCAAGAGGTCTGGCCTGCCAGTCTGACAAGCAGACCAGGAGCGCCGGAGCCGTCGCGTTGCGGTGCCGGGCGATCTCCCGCAGTGCCTTGCGCACCGGCGGCTCGTGCCGGGCCAGGTCCTCCAGTAACGCCGGTGAGGCCTCCGGGTTCTTCGCCACTTTGGCCACGACCCGTACCCCGTGCCGCTCCACCATGGCGCGCAGCCGCGCGTCGGACAGGCCCGGGTGCGGAGCAATGGACTTGACCACCTTAGCGTCGAGGTCGGCGGCCAGCGCATCGCGGATCTCGGGCGGCAGATCACGTCGTTCGGCCAGCAGCATCCGCACGACCGGATGCGGTGAGGCGGCCAGCTCCCCGATCTCGGCGCGCGAGGCGGTGGCAATCCTCGGCAGCAGCGTGGAGCCGATTTTGATGTCGTCGGCCAGGCGGGTGAGCACCTCCAGCGGTACCTGCGGGTTGGAGGCGAGGCTGCGCCGCACGTCGGGGGCGGGGTCGGCGGCCAGCGCGCGGATCAGGTCGTCGCCGATCGCGGGATTGGCGGCAAGGGCGGCGCGGACACCGGGTTCCGGGCTGGCGGCGAGGCGTTCGTAGACCACCGCAGGCAGATCGGGGCGGACGGCCAGCGGCCAGCGCAGCAGCATCGAAGGATGGCCGGCAAAGCCGACGACGGCCGCGGTAGGCGTGGCCGGGTTCCACAGGGCGTTCACGTGCGTTTGGTGAACGGTGGACTCGTGGAAGCCGTCGCATGCGGCGCCTGGCGGCAGGTCACAGTCGAGCCTGGGGCATTCCGGATCATGGGTGAACGGCGTCTCCTCCCGGTCGCAGACCAGGCACCGCCGCGCCGGCGGCAGCCCCTCGCCGGCGACCAGCGCGGCCAGCACCGCCGGCGGTGCCGCCTCGTTGCTCGCCACCGCACAGCGGACCTCGGCATGGGGATGCGCCGCGAGCCGGGCTGGCATGTCCGCAGTCGCCTGCAACGCGATCTCCGCGATGACTCCTATCTCTGTATCGACGGCGAGGATCTCCTGCACCTCGGCCGGGAGGCCGGGACAGGCGGCCAACCGTTCCCGGCGTTCGGTGATCGGATCCGCCGCCAGCAGGCGCGCCCAGGCCGGGCGCCCAGCACCTTCGGCGAGCAGGGCCAGGGCGGCGAGCGGCTGTGCTACAGGGTCGACGTCATCAGCCGTCAGCAGCCCCCGCTCCGCGAGCCGCCCAGCGCTCTGTTCGACGCGGGAGACCAGCGCGACCGCCTGCGCGCGGGTGAGGTCTTCCCGCTCGGCCAGGCTCACGGCGACGTCCTCGTCAGCGACCATGATCAGCCGGTCGACCAGATCGGGCAGCAGGGCCGGATTGGCAGCGAGGCCGCACAGGACAGAGTTCACAGGAGCATCCTGCCTGGGCCGTAACCACATGGCTCGTGATTATTTCCGTGATGGCGAGGTCTTACCTCACAGCCGTCGCCTTGCTGTGCACGAGACTTCGGTTACCCGTGCAGGTGACTTCGGGAATCGACAGCCAGGGCCCGGCAGGCTGTTCCACTTCCTTGGAAGTGGAACAGGCATGCAGCGGTACGGACGCATCGGCGACGCCGGTGGCGCACGTACCGTTTCGCGAACAGACGGCCCTACCGCACCGCCGCCCCACGCCCTGACCGAGGGTGTGCCCGGCGCCTGAGGGCAGGAAGCACCGCGCCGCTGGGGCGTCCTGCGTCCGCACCGGGCCGATCGCGTGGGCAGGTACCTTCCTACTCGCCGTGCCGGCGGCGCACCATCTCGGTGATCCAGATGGGCGCGAACGGGGACGTGCAGTTCGGCGGAGTCGGGTAGTCCTTGAGCACCTCCAGGCGCTCACCGATGCCGATCGCACGGGCGCGGTGGCCAGCGTGCTCGATGCCGATCTGGGCCAGGCAGTGGTTCATCGCCCACTGCAGGCGGGCCGGGGCGTCCTTCATCTCCGCCTCGATGACGTCGAGCAGTCCCGCGAGGTCGAGATCCTCGGGCTTCTTGGTCACGCGTTCGGTGGTCAGCGCCCAGCCGGCACTGGCGACCGCCGGATCCGGATCGGCGAACCAGGCCAGGCGCAGCCCTTCGGCGTGCGGGCTCTTCTTCACCACGTAGTTCACGAGCCAGTCGTGCACCTTGGGGGTGCGGGCCTGGCGCACCATGACGTCCAGGTCGTCGCGCCCGAACGCCTTGGGGCGGCAGATCAGGATCGCCAGCAGTCTCGCCGCGCTGTCACCTGTCTCCCAGAGCCGGCACGCGAGGTCCTGCTGCGTCTTCAACCGCTTGGCGAGCGCGCGCAGTCTGCCGAGGTTCACCCCGTGGTCGTCACCGTGCCTGGTGTTCACCTCGTGGGTCTTCGGGTCCTCGAGCGCGGCCAACTCGGTCATCACCTCGGCCGCCGTCGTCTCGATCACCTGAGCCTCCCGTACGGCAGCGGCCCGCCCTGCGTGCCGCGAGGGCGCAGGGGCTGTGCCCGTCGCCGGGTGGTGACGGGCCCGGTCACGACCGGCCGGCTTGCGGGGCGAAGTGCTGGACGCCGAAGGCGACGGCCGCGGCGATGTCCTCGTCGCCGATGCCCCACGCGTCCTGGACGACCCCGCCCCAGGCCTGGTAGCTGCGTGTCGCGAACTCCTTGGCCTCCGCGGTGTCCTCCCAGGTGGCCGGGTCGA
Organism: Thiemannella venezuelensis; assembly: GCF_014203605.1. GTDB lineage: Bacteria > Actinomycetota > Actinomycetes > Streptosporangiales > Streptosporangiaceae > Planomonospora_A > Planomonospora_A venezuelensis. Next base: position 82,020 of record NZ_JACHJJ010000030.1, read on the forward strand.
TGATCGCACCGCGCAGGTGAAGGTCCAGTCCGAGGACGGTCAGGTCCCAGCCGCCGCCGATGCCGATCGTGCCGCCCGGCCCGTACGTCCTGACGAGCTCATCGACGATCTCGGCGGGCGAGGAGTGCTCCAGTTCGAAGGCGGTGCGCCCGCCGCCGGCGGCCGTCAGCCGGACCTCGACCTCGGTCGCCATGCCCTCGCCCAGCACCCACGTCACCTTGAGCAGGCGCGGCTGCTCGCACCGCAGGATCTCGCCGCCGGCGTTGTCCTTGAGCTGGAAGGTGCCGCCGAGCCGGAAATCCCCCTCGACCGGACCCAGCCAGCGGCTGAGCCGTACCGGGTCGGTGCAGGCGTCCCAGACCTCTTCGACCGGGGCGTCGTAGGCCCGGCGCAGCAGCAGCGACCGCCCCGCGCCACCGGTGACCGGCAGGTTCCCGATCTCCCGGTGAGTGGCGTTGATCTGGTCGATGATGTCGATCACGTGTGCTCCTCGCTATCGGATTCGGATGCCGTGGCAGGGTTTCTGGGGTCGGCGGGCGTCGTGCGGGACCGGCGTTTGCCTCGCGCCAGTTCGGTGGCCAGCGCGTCGAGCCGCTGGTTCCAGAACGGGCGGAAACGCTCCAGCCACAGGTGCGCCTCCTGCAAAGGGCCCGTCTCCACGGCATAGATGCGACGGGTGCCCTGCGCCCGGCAGGAGGCGAAACCCGACTCCCGCAGGACCCGCAGATGCTGGGACACCGCAGGTGGCGAGATGTCGAACTCCGCCCGGATGGTCTCGCTGATCATCCCGGCGGTCTGCTCTCCGTCGGCGAGCAACTCCAGGATCCGGCGCCGGACCGGATCGCCGAGGATGTCGAAGGCGTGCACCTCTTCACTATTTCAGTATTCACTTAATTAAGTCAAGACTAAAATATGGGCCGATCCCGATGCCGTTCCCGACCCGATGGTTTCCGGGACGGGCTTGTGAACACGTTGACCACTCGGGTGGGGGTCGCCAGCCATGCCATGATGCTTACTGCCTGCACACTGGTCATATGAACGCCAGTGATCACCAGCATGCTGAGCCCGGCTTTGTAGGCAACGTGCCGCGTTTCGTCAGTGACGCCGAGTTCGACGCGGCGTTCACCGGCGCGCCTGTCGATGTCCAGGCCGCCGTCTTCGCCACGTTGGCCACCTCGTTGGTGGATCAGTTCGCGTTGCGGGAGTTTCCGATCGTCGCGGAGCTGATGAATGATCTGGCTCGCGAGGTCCGCGCCCCCTCGCGCAGGGAGGTCGATATCAGGGAAGGTCTCATTCAGCCACTGGCAGAGCGGTTCTACGCTGGCGGCCAGGACGACCCCTTCGAAGCCGACCCCGCGTGGCGTCGCATGCAAGGCGGTGTGGCGTTGTCTGTCCTCTTCGGTGCCGCCCAGGGGCCAGGAGGCTGGCGCGATCGCAGGGATGCTCTGCACCATGCGCAGCTCGCCTTCGGTGATGACTGGCCAGTCATCCGGACACAGCTGGCCGACCAGATCCACTCCGGCCAGCCCCCCGAGTGATCGACACCCCGGACAGGAGCGGCGCTAACGGCCCGAGAGACGAGAACAACCACTTGGAGACGTCCTGGAAACGTTCGTTTTCGGGATGTCCTGCCATGATCGTTTAGGGGAGGGTGTTCCTGCAGGAGAGATCATCCCGCATCGTCCCGAAACCCGTCTCGAAAGCTTGGGGATCGAGACGGGGTTAGAGGACCGTTTCCGGGACGAGTGCCAGATAACTGAGCCGATCCTCCTGAGGGTGACTCAGCGATCCAGCACCTTTCCGTTCAGGGCAGCACAGTTATGCCGTGCTCAGCCGATGAGACAGCTCGGCTCGTACTGAGGCGGGCGGCTCTCATCGGCGTTCAATGATCTGCAGCAGGTCGATGGGAGTGTCCTCCTCTTGCGCGTCGTACTGCGTCGGGCCGGGCCGCTCCATGCCGGCCAGATGAACGAGGTGTTCGATCTGCTCGCTGTGCTCGTCCATGACCGTCAAGAACGCCTCGACCATGACGGGGTCGAAGATGCTGCCGGCATGACGGCGCAGCTCGGCCACGGCTCTGCCCAACGGTCGCGCTGGCCGGTAGCAGCGGCTGCTCGTCATCGCGTCGAAGACGTCGACCACGGCGATGAGACGGGCGATCTGAGGAATGTCGTGACCCGCCAGGCCGGTGAAGTAGCCGCGGCCATCGAAGTGCTCATGGTGGTACCTGATGCCGTCAAGAGCGTGACTGAGAACAACGTTGACCGTGTTCGTTTCGCCGGTCTCCTGAGGCAGGTGCGGCACGTGGCCGACGACGGTTACGCCATAGGTGACATGGGCTTGGATGAGCCGGAATTCTCCTTCGGTCAACGGCCCGGTCTTGCTCAGCACGGTGGCGGGGACGGCGAGTTTGCCGATGTCGTGCAGGAGCCCGCCCAGGCGGGCGGCCGCCAGATGATCGCCGGTCAGGCCGATCTGCTGGCCGAGCAAAGCGCTGAGCTGGCCGATGCGCTGGCTGTGCTGGAGGGTGTAGGGGTCTTTGTCCTCCAGCGCGGCCAGCAGTATCTCGGCCAGATCCTCAAGGCCGGTCTGGGCGACAGGCGGCATGGCGTGTGGGGCCGGTGCGCCTGGCGGCCTGTCGGTGGCGCCCTTCAGTTGCCGGCGGTAGGCGGCGTTGACGATGAGGCGCCCGGCCCGGAGGTCGGCCGCCTTCTGGTGCAGATCCAGCGCGATAGCCTGCCGGGGCCCGGTGGAGAGCAGGCCGGAGACCAAGGCGGTGGTGTCCTCGGCGCCTGTGGGCAGGGCCTGCAGCAACAAGGCCTGGGCGGTCTTGGCATCACCGTGATCCAGCGTGGCCAGCCCGCGGTCGTAGGCGGCGAGTTCGGCATCGACGGCCTCAGCCAGGCGGCCGATGCGCGCCCCTTCGTGTGGGTCGGTATCGGTGCGCTGAGCGGCGGCGGTGAAGCGCTCCAGGGCCGCCTCGTCAGCGCGCTCGTCCTCGTCGGTGCCGCAGGTGGCCAGGTGCCTGATCAGTTCATCAACGCTCATCGGCGACTCCCTCCTTTCCTGCCTGCTGGCGCTCGATGTGCTCCTCGCGCTCTTTGAGCTGTTTGAGTGTGGTCCTGGCCGCGTTGAGCTGGGATTTGACCGTTCCCACACTGACCCCCAGGATCTGGGCGGTCTGCACTTCCGACAGATCGGCGATCAGACGCAGCGCGGCCACCTCACGTTGGCGGTCAGGAAGATGACGAAACCATCTGGTGAGCCGGTCGCTCAGCTCCACGCCGGCGAGGGGATCGGCGGGATCGGCCATCCCCGTCAGGTAGGCCTCGTGGTCGTCACGGTAGCCGCCCCGGCGGGTGCGAGCGGCGTGCCGGTGCCACAGCCGGATCGCGACCTTGTACAGATAGGCCTTGGGATCGTCGTAGTAGGCAATGATCGGCCAGCGCCTGCGCACGATCAAGAAGGCGTCCTGGACGATGTCGTCGCAGTCGCTGTCAGCGCAGCCCTGAGCGCGCAGATAGCGGCGTAGCGGCCGACGCTGTCGCAGGAAGAACGCCACCAGGTCCTCATCGACCGCCGGTGCCTGCACAGCCGCGAGCCCGGACGGGCCGGCCGGTTGCGGCAGCGGCGCGCTCATGAGGCCGTATCCGAGCTGAGGGCTTCGGTATGGGTCTGCGGGCACGCCGACATGCGCGCGGGGCGCGCATCGCAGGCATGCGCCAGACGTAGCACCTGCATGATCGTTTCCTGTTGGGCGTGCTCGGCGGCTTTGCGCTCGCGCCTTCGTTTGACCTCGCGCAGGATCTCCCCGCCCGCCACCGTGAACGCGACCAAGGCAGCCACCGTCTCCGGGTCGATCATGACGACCAGCACACCGGCCACCTCCCTTCTCGGCCTGTTGATGCCTGACGTTCCCTTAAAGGCGTGCCGAGCGGCAGAGGTTGGGCCGGGGAGGAAAATCAGCTGACGCGGTCGGACCCGTGGATGCCCCAGGCCTTTCCTGTTGTTTCATAGGTGATCACTCATGAAGCAGCGCGCCCGGTGTCGATTCTCGTAGTCGTGTTCACCAGCTTCCTGGCGTTATGCGGCTGATTGCAGCAGCCTTCGGAACTTCCTGATTCCCGTACTTCCGTGCACTACCGTCGATGGTGAGCGCGAGGAGGGTCTTGCGGGTGATCCGCAGGTTCTCGATCGCCTCGCCGAGTTCGCTCAGGCGTGCGTTCAGCGCGTCGATCTCCGCCTGGATCTGCTCGCTCTGGCACGTCAACGCCTGCTCGCGGGCGTCGATCTTGTCCAGGAGCCACGTTCCGGGATCGGGCGGGGGCACCTGGAGGCTGCTCACGTCGACCGCCATGACGGCGCGGGAGCGCGGGTCAGGCGACGGGACATCACGTCGCTCATCGCCCAGTACACCCGCGCTTCGGACGTGGCCGGCAGGTGCTCGTAGTCGCGCACCAGGCGCCGGTGCAGCATCAAGGTGCCGTAGGTCTGCTCGACGATCCAGCGTTTGTGCTGGGGGACGAATCCCGCATCGGCCCGGTTGCGCTCGACGATCTCCACGTCGATCCCCAAGGTGGCGCCATGGGCGACGACCGTGTTCTTGAAGCCCTGGTCGGCCAGGGCCTTGGTCACGGTGCCGCCGGTCTGTGCGGTGACGCGCTCCAGCAGTGCCGTTCCCGCGGTGTTGTCGTGTGCGGAGGCGGCGAGCACCACCGCCGCGATGACCAGTCCGAACGTATCTGTGGCCAGGCCGCGTTTGCGTCCCGGGACCTTCTTGGCCACGTCCTTTCCGGTCGTGGCGGCGGGGACGCCGGCCGCGGCGTGCACGCTCTGGGTGTCCAGCACGACCAGGCTCGGATCGGCCTTTCGTCCTTTGCTCTCCCGCAGATACCAGCGCAGCAGGTCGTGGATCACCTGGGCGGTGCCGTCGTCGCGCCACTTGGCGAAGTAGTAGTACGTCGCGCTCTTGGGTGGCAGGTCGTGGGGCAGGTACTCCCACTGGACGCCGGTCCGGCCCTGATACAAGATCGCGTTGATGATTTCGCGCATCGCGTAGGTGCCCTCGTGACCGCTGACCGATGGGTGCGCGGCCTTCCATGCTGTGAGCACCGGCTCGATCAGCGCCCACTGTTCGTCGGACACGTCGCTGGGGTACGGCTTGCGTTCGCCCACCCGGTCATCCCAGCACATCCGAGTCTGCCAGCCAGGGGTAACGCTAAATATCCGCCTAATCACATTGCGACATCACGGGCATCAACTCGCGAACCGCCCTCTGAGGACTGATGCGAGTCCGCCTGCACCGCTTGCGCAGGCGCATAGTCTCCGCCTCGCCTCGGCGTATCCTCCTTTGACCTGCGAAGATGAAGTCATCCAGCTAGCACGAGCGGGGAGGGTCAGGTCGGTGAGTCGTTTGACTTCATCGGCCACCGATCGGCAGCGCCGTGCCCTGCCGATCAGTGGCTTTCTCGGTGCTGCCGCCTTCTTTGTCCGGGGGCCGCAGGGTGCGGCGGCTCAGCGGTGGTCACCGGTGCGGGCCAGCAGGTGCTGGACGCGGGCGGTGAGCTCGCGCGGACTGAACGGTTTGATCATGTAGTCGTCGACCCCGGCCGTGAAGCCCTCCTCCACGTCCGCCTCGCCGGATTTGGCGGTGAGCATCAACACCTGGACCTCTTCCAGTCCCGGGGTGGCCCGCAAGGTGCGGCAGATCTCCGGCCCGCTCACGCCGGGCAGCATCCAATCCAGCACCACCACATCCGGGTGCACCCGTTGGGCAGCGGCCAGCGCCTGAGCTCCGTCATTGACGGTGTGCACGTCGTGGCCGGCCGCCTGAAGCCGGAAGATGGTCAACTCTTGGATGTCGAGGTCGTCTTCGACGATCAACACGCTGGACATCGCTTCCCCTGCTCTCCGTTCGTGCAGGTCGTTCCCCGATCATCGTCGGCCTACCCTGTCTGACGTCCTACGCGGCCAGCGACGATACGGCGGCGCGGCCGCCGCGCACGACCACCTGTGCGCCTGCCTGTCAGGGGGAGTTCTCGGCGGCCGGGAGGGTGAGGGTGAAGCGGGCGCCGCCGCCGGGGTTGTCGGCCGCGGTGATGGTGCCGCCGTGGCGTTCGACGATCCGCTGGCAGATGGCCAGGCCCAGCCCGGTGCCGGTGTAGCCGGTGGCGGCCCGGTGGAACCCGGCGAAGATCGCCTGATGTTCGCCTGGGGGGATGCCGATGCCGCGATCGGCGATCTCGACGCACACCCGGCCGTCGCCGATTGGTGCTCCGGTGATGTCGACGTGCGCGGCCTGACCGGGCGGGGTGTACTTGATCGCGTTGCCGATCAGGTTGCTCAGCAGCTGGTGGATCATGGACAGGTCGGCCTCGACGGCCGGCAGCGGGCCGATGTAGACCTGCGGTTCGGGCGCGGAGGCGGTGGCGGTGGCGCGGATCGCGCTGCGGTGCTCCTCAACGATCTGGTCGGCCAGCGCGCTCAGGTCGATGCGGACCGGGGCGAGGGCGGCGTCGCGGGCGCTGGCGTAGGCGAGCAGGTCGTCGATCAGGTGGCCCATCCGACCGGAGGCGCTCAGCGCCCGCTCCAACTGCTCGGCGGGCTCCTTCTGGTCGGGCTGGCCGGCCAGGGCCTCATAGGCCAGCTCGGTGAAGCCGCGCACCGCCGCCAGCGGGCCTTTGAGGTCATGGGCGACGACGCCGGCGAACACCTGCAGTTCGGCCTCGCGCCGCCGGGTCTGCTCATACAGCCGGGCGTTCTCGATGGCCACGCCCGCGGCGGTGGCCAGTGCGACCACCACGGCCTCGTCCTCGTCGGCGAACGCTCCGCCGCCGGCTTTCTCGGTCAGATACAGATTGCCGAACACCTCACCGCGCACCCGGATGGGCACGCCCAGGAAACTGCGCATCGGCGGATGGCCGGCAGGGAAGCCGTAGGAGGCGGGGTGAGCGGCGAGGTCGTCCATCCGCAGCCGCTGGGGCTTTTTGATCAGCAGCCCGAGCAGGCCTTCCCCGTGCGGCCAGTGATCCACCCGGGCGATCTCCTCGGCGCTCATGCCCACCGGGATGAACCGCTCCAGCGTGCCGCCCTCGCCGATCACCCCGAGCGCCCCGTAGCGGGCCTCGACCAGCGTGGTGGCCGCCTCGATGATCCGCCGCAGCACGGTCTCCAGGTCCAGGTCGCTGCCGACCGCGATCACGGCCTCCAGCAGGGCGTGGACCCGGTCACGGGTGGCCAGCACCGCCGCCAGCTGGTTTTGCAGCTCGGCCAGCAGCTCATCTAGCCGCATCGGAGGAATCAACGACTCATCCACACCGCTGCTCCTTGCCCCGCTCAGCGCTGACCTGCCTGCCTGGGGGTTGGTGTTCCCTCCATCCCGCGGGAACACCACCATCGGCTGTCTGCGCTTCCGCTGAGCAGATGACCGGTAGAGCGGTGAGCAGGCGGGTGACCGTCCACCGGCCGACCCGCCGGGGGAACGCCGATCCTGCCCGGTGACAGACCTTGGGTCGGTGTGTCGGTCAGCCGGTCCTGACTGCCGATGACCATGGTGGCCCAGTCCCCGAGGTCCTCGGCCGCCACGGTCCGTGCGCCGGGCGGCAAACGCCGGACGGCAGCAGCGTACGGCTCTCCGGTGACGGCCTAGCGGCCTCGGACGGCGCGCTTGCGAGCGCTGTTCTTGGTCATGTCGATGTCCCTCCGGCGAGGGCGCCCACGCCACCCCGCCGATCACCAGCACGACCATGCGGCAGAGCAATTGCCCCGCGATCCGGTGGACCTTGTCCTCGTCGCCACCTGCCGCGTGGGCGCGGGTGGCTCGGAAGCAGGCCGACGGGACAGCCTACGAGGGACAATACGCCTCGCCGCCGACGGTCACCACCGCGTCATTGACGCGTACTCGCCCGCCCTAAGATCAACTATTTGGCGCCTGGTGACAGAGACGTTAACGGCACCCCTACATGCGCGCCGTCCCCCGCCTGCTGCCCCGGCCCCGCGCGGCGCGCCGAGCCCCCGAGGCGTGACCGGCGCGCAGGGAGGCTCCCGGCCCTGCCCGGTCCGGCCGCCCGAAGGCGGCCCCGGTCCCCCGGCCCGCGAGGGGCCGGCGCGCCCGCCACGGCACTCACGGCACCCCGCGACGATCACCGCGGGGTGTCGTTCCGGAGCCTCGCGTCCTCCCCGCCGGCTCGTCCGGGGCGGCACGGGCGGGCCGCCCCGCCGAGCGCTTTCTTAACACGCTCCATACATGCAAGAATCTAATGTACTAGGACAGTAGATAAATGGAGGAACCAGTGATCGAGTTCCACCTGGACGCGAAGTCGGGCCTCTCGCCGTACCTCCAGCTGGTCCAGCAGGTACGGCACGCGCTACGGCTCGGCCTGCTGCGCGAGGGCGACCAGCTACCGACCGTCAAAGAGGTCGTGGGACACCTGGCGATCAACGCCAACACCGTCCTCAAGGCCTACCGGGAACTCGAGCACGAGGGCCTGGTCGCCGCCCGACCGGGAGTCGGGACGTTCGTGACGGCGACACTCACCGACACCTCACTGGCCGCCCACGGACCGCTCCGGCTGGACCTGCAGCGCTGGCTGGCCAAGGCCCGCCGAGCCGGCCTCGACGACGAGAGCATCGAGGCCCTCTTCATGACCACCTTTCGGACCACCGCTCAGGAGGACATAGCGTGACTTCCGTCTTACAGGCCCAGGGACTCGGCAAACGGTACGGCAGGCGCTGGGCGCTGCGCGAGTGCACCATCGACATCCCGGCGGGCCACGTCGTCGGCCTCGTGGGACCCAACGGAGCCGGCAAGACCACGCTGCTGAAGCTGGCCAGCGGCCAACTGGAGCCGACCGCGGGCGACATCACCGTGCTGGGCGGGCGGCCCGGGGGCACGCCCGCCCAACTGGCCAGGGTCGGCTTCGTCGCCCAGGACACCCCCGTCTACGCCAGACTCACCGTCGCCGAACACCTGCGGCTGGGGGCACGGCTCAACCCCCGCTGGGACGACGGCGTGGCACGGGAGCGCATCGCGCAACTCGGCCTCGACCCCACCCAGCGGGCAGGCAGACTGTCCGGCGGCCAGCGCGCCCAGCTCGCCCTGACCCTCGGCCTGGCCAAGCGGCCCGAACTGCTGATCCTGGACGAGCCCGTGGCCTCACTCGACCCCCTGGCCCGCCGCGAGTTCCTGCAAGGACTGATGGAGGCCGTCGTCGAGCACGAGTTCAGCGTGGTGCTCTCCTCCCACCTGGTCTCCGACCTGGAACGAATCTGCGACTACCTGATCGTGCTCGTCGACTCGCGCGTACTGGTCGCCGGAGACGTCGACAGACTGCTGGCCACCCACTACCGGCTCACCGGCCCACGCCGCGACCCCGATCGGCTCCCCACCGACCAGCACATCGTCTCCGCCCGCCACACCGACCGGCAGAGCACGTACGTGATCCGCACCGACGCCCCGATCCACGACCCCGCCTGGACGGTCAGCCGGCTCAACCTGGAAGACCTCGTCCTGGCCCACATGGACAAGCGCCCCGCCGGCAGCCGGCCCGCCCCCCTGGAGGTTCAGCGATGATCTGGCTGACCTGGCGCCAATTCCGCGGCTCGGCCGCGGCGGTCGCCGCCCTGCTCGTCGTCCTCACCGCCGTCCTGGCACTGAGCGGCCCAGGCCTGGCCTCCCGCTACTCCGCCGGGATCACCGCCTGCGTCCAGGACGACACCTGCGGCCAGTTCTTCGACCGGTTCTTCGGCCAGTACGACACCCCCTTCATGGCCGTCAGCCTCATCGTGCTGCTCCTGCCGGCACTGGCCGGGATCTTCTGGGGAGCACCGCTGATCACCCGCGAGATGGAGGCCGACACCCACCTGCTGGTATGGAACCAGAGCATCACCCGCAGCCGCTGGCTGGCGGTCAAACTCGGACTCACCGGCCTGACCGCCATGGCCGCCGCCGGCCTGTGCGGCCTCGTGGTGACCTGGTGGTCCGCCCCGCTGGACAGATCAGCCCCGGAGGACCTGGCCCTGATGGCCCCCCTGGTGTTCGGCGCACGCGGCATCGCCCCCATGGGATACGCGGCCTTCGCCTTCGTCCTGGGCGTGACCGTGGGCATGACAGTGCGCCGCACCCTCCCCGCCATGGCCCTCACCCTGGCCGTCTTCGCCACGATCCAGCTCGCCATGCCCCTGCTGATCCGACCCCACCTGATCCCCCCGGTCACCGGCGCCTTCGAACTCAGCGAGGCGAACGTGGACGGCTTCAGCATCAACCGGGACGGAGACAAAGCCGGACCCATGGAGATCCACCTGAGATCGGCCGTTCCCGGCCACGCGGGCGCCTGGGTCCTGTCCAGCAGAATGATCGACCCATCCGGGCGCACGATCGCCGAGAACGGCCTCCCCGGCGCCGTCAAGGAGGTCTCCACGACATCGGGACCCTGCGCCCCCACAGGAGGACCCCCCGGCCTGGACACCTGCCTGGTCGAGATCAACCGGCTCGGCTACCGGCAGCAGGCCACCTACCAGCCCCTCGACCGCTTCTGGCCCTTCCAGTGGATCGAAACCGGGATCTACGCCCTCCTCACCCTCGGCCTCACCGGATTCGCCTTCCGCTGGATCCGGAGGCGCCTGTCATGACCGAGCCTGCCGAGGCCGTCAACGGACACAGCACCCCGGTCGGACGACCGGCCAAGGAGGGCACATGAACGCCCTCAGAACCGCGTCCGCCGGACTCGCCCTCCTCCTGACCGCCGCATGCACGGCACCGACCCCGCCGCGCGTCGAAGCGGGCACGGCAGCCGGCACGGCCTGCGCCCGCCCCCAAGGCCCCCCCGAAGCGGAGACGCCCACCACGATCGACGTCATCGAACAGGCGTACTTCTGCATCCTCGGCAACTACTACAGCGGCGCCACGATGGACGCCCGCTCACTGCTGAGCGCCGGATTCGCCGCCCTGACCCAGGAGCTCAACCGCAACGGGCGCGACGTCCCCGAAGCCTCCATGCCCGCGCTGACCGGCGACCGCACAACCGACTGGGCCGCCTTCGAAGCCGCCTACCGCACGACCACCGACCAGGTCCCCGACCTCCGCGACGAACTGGCCGTCGTCACCCTCGAGGCCCTCGTGACCGCCCTCGACGACAACCACGCCGGCTGGGAGCACGACATCGAGCGGCCGACCGACTCCTACGACGGCGACGGCTACGGCCTGGGCCTCCGGGCGAACGGCAACCCCGGCGGCGCCCTCCCCCCGCTGTTCGTCACCGCCGTGGAGGGCGGCGCGGCGCAGGCCGCCGGCCTGCGCCCCGGCGACACCATCGAATCGATCAACGGATCGGCGCCCTTCATCGACGGCAAGGCCAGCCCCGCCATCGCCGCCCTCCACCCCGAGTACCCGGACGCGCGCCCGGTCCGGCTGCGACTGCTGCGGCCGACCACCGGCCGCCGCTGGAGCGTCACACTCCGACCCGGCCTCTACCCGCGGGACCTGACCTCCCTGCGGGTGGTGCAGCCGAAACTCCTGGACGACGACATCGCCTACGTACGCCTGCGCGGATTCGCCTCCGACTCCGCCAACAGGGTCTTCAGAGCCGTCTCCAGACTGCGCACCGGCCGGACGCTGTCCGGTGTCGTACTGGACCTGCGCGGCAACGGCGGCGGCAACCCCGCCGAGGCGATCCGGCTGGTGAGCGCGTTCGTCCACGGCAAGGCCACCGCCTACCAGTGCACCGTGACCGGCGCATGCGAGACCATGTGGACCGACGACACCGTCGAACTGCTCGGCCTGCCGCTGGTGGTACTCACCGACCGCGACTGCGCCTCGGCGTGCGAGCACTTCAGCTCCGCAGTCAAAGACCTGCGCGCCGGCCGACTGGTCGGCACCCGGACCGCCGGCGCGGTACCAGGACCGGCGCAGTCGTACCTGCTGAACAACAACACCGTCCTGCGCTTCCCCACCAGACGCCACCTCGGGCCCAACCGCGAAGTGATCGACCGGGTCGGCGTGCCGCCCGACCACCACGTGCCACCGACCCCCGAGGACGCGGCCGCCGGGCGCGACCCCGCGCTGGCCAAGGCCCTGACCTTGCTGAACCAGTGAATGGACCTCCCGATGAGACAGATCCTCGCCACCACAGCGGGACTGGTCGTCCTGGCCGCGTCCGCCTGCTCCGCACCCACACCGCCCCGGTCCGCCGTCCCATCGGCCACCCCGACCGGCCCCGCCACCCTGCCCGCCCCGACCGGCCCCCACCCGGTCGGCACCACCACCCTGCACCTGACCGACACCACCCGCCCCGACCCCTGGAACCTCGACGCCGACACCCGCGAGCTCAAGGTCACCCTGTGGTACCCGACCGGGCAGCGCGACGGGCAACGCGCCCCGTACATGACACCCAAGGAATCGGAACTCCTCATGAAAGGCTCCAGGATCGCCAACGCGCCGTACGACACACTGAGCAAGACACGCACCAACGCCGTCAAAGACGCCGACCCCGCCGGGAAGCGGCTCCCGCTGGTGGTGCTCTCCCCCGGCTTCACCAAACCGGTGAGCACCCTCACATCCCTGGCAGAAGACCTGGCCAGCCGCGGATACGTCGTGGCCGGCATCGACCACGCCTACGAAAGCTACGCCACCACCCTGTCCGGCGGGCGCATCGCCGAATGCATCGCCTGCGACAGCGACAGCGACCCCGGCTTCGGCACAGGACTGGTCCAGGGCCGGGCGGCCGACGTCTCCTTCGTCCTCGACCGGCTGACCACCGGATGGAAGCACTCCGGCCTGATCGACCGCACAAGAATCGCCATGGCAGGCCAGTCGATCGGCGGCGCCAGCGCCATGGCGGCCATGGTGAAGGACTCCCGCGTACGCGCCGGGATCGACATGGACGGCACCACCTACGCCCGCATCCCCAAGAGCGGACTCTCCCGCCCGTTCCTGTTCATCGGTTCGCCGCAGCACGTCCCCGGAGGCCGCGACACCTCGTGGGACCGCGACTGGAAGCTGCTGACCGGATGGAAACGCTGGCTCGTGATGTCGGGCGCGGAACACCAGTCCTTCACCGACGGCCCCCTGCTGCTGGGCGCCCTCGGCATCAAGCCCTCCATCAACACCCTGCCCGCCACACGCGCGGCCGAACTCACCCGCACGTACGTGGCGGCCTTCCTCGACCGGCACCTGAAATCACAGCGGCAACCCATTCTGGACGAACCATCATCGCGCCACCCCGAAGTCAAGTCCTGCCCCGCCGCGTGCGGTCAGTCCTGAAACCCGCCACCCCCCGAAACCGCATGACCGGCCGGAGCGAACCCCCAGCCGCCGGACGACCACCATACGGCTGGGGGCGGACCCGAAAGCGGACCGATCAGGAATCAAGAAGCACGGGACCCGCAACCGCAACTAACTTGACCGGCATGGAAATCACGATCCACTCCACCTTCCTCCCGCACACCGACCCCGACGCCGCCCTCGCCTTCTACCGCGACGCCCTCGGCTTCGAGGTCCGCAACGACGTCGGATACGACGGAATGCGCTGGATCACGGTCGGCCCCGCCGACCGGCCCGGCACGTCCATCGTCCTGCACCCACCGGCCGCCGACCCCGGCATCACCGACGACGAGCGCCGCACCATCACCGAGATGATGGCCAAAGGCACCTACGCCGGCCTCCTCCTGGCCACGACCGACCTCGACGACACGTTCCAGCAGATAGAAGCCACCGGCGCCGAGGTCGTCCAGGAGCCCATGAAGCAGGACTACGGAGTCCGCGACTGCGCCTTCCGCGACCCCGCCGGCAACATGATCCGCATCCAGGAACTGCGCTGAACCTCCGGCCCTCCCCAAGCCGAGACCCCCTCACCGCTCCGACCACCCCGCGAGCACAGGCCGCACACGACGCGCCGTCAAGATAACCCCCGTTCACCCGAAATCGTGACATGCTAATCACTCTCAGTAACCAACGAGGGGGTCGGATGCACGACGACGAGAACACAACGGCGGCGACCACCCGGACACGAGACCGGCGGCCATACCTGACCGGCGCCGCGGCCATCACAGCCACCGCCATCATCGTCACCGCGTTCACCATGGAACCCGGCGCCGTGGAATCCCGCAAGGACAACCCCGCCACCCCCACCCGAGCCCTCGCCGCAGCCTCCCACACCCCGACCGGACACCCCACCCCCCGCCGCACCCCGACCACCGCACCGGCGACGGCCACCGCGCCGACCACATCCGGCCGAGCCGCCGCCGCACCCCCGGCCCGATACACCCAGCCGCACCCCACCGGCCGGAACCGGCCCGGCGGACACCAGGACCTCAGCCCCCTGCCCATGCCCACCGGACACCACCACCGCAACGACCACCACTCACTGCCCGACCTCCTCCCCCGATTCCTCACCCCGCGCTCGGCCACCGCCAAGACCCGCACACCCCAGCCACGCCACCAGCCCGACCAGCCCGTACGGCCCACCCCCGAACAACGCGGCCCCCGCCGCGCCGAGAGCCACGCCGGCACCGGCCAGACCGTCCCCTGCAGCCGCATCCCCATGACCGGCTGGCGCTACCCGCACTGCGGCCCCATCTGGGGCACAGGAGGACGCGGCAACCTGCTCTCCGACGTCATGAAGTTCATCGAACACGAACAGCCCACCAGCTGACGGCCCCCGCCATGAACACCGGAACACGACCTCACACAGACGGCTCCGGACGAGCCAACCGCATCCGCAACAGAACCCGCGACCCCCGAGCATCCTGATCGATGTTCAACTGATCGCAGAGCTGCCCCATCAACCACAACCCGAACCCCCGCGGCGCACCCGCCACCGGACGCTCACGGACCGCGTCCCGAGGCCCCAACCGGCCGGCACCATCGGCCACCTCCACGGTGAAGAAACCCTCCTCCCGCCAGACCGACACCGTGCCACTCCCCCCGCCATGCTCCAGAACGTTGATGGCGGCCTCGTTCGCAGCGATGAGCAGATCATCCAGCCGCTCACCACTGAGCCCCGCCTGAACCGCATACGAATGAACCCTCCCCCGCAACAACGCGAGATCGGAGGTGATCGGCCACCGCCGACCACCGGCACCGGTCACCAACACCTCCCCCTCCCACCACCCGGCCCGCGCATCGCAACGACTACCGCGACCGGAGCAGATCGACGGCATCGGCCACCGTGGGCAACACGGTGAAGAAACGAACCAGCCCCGTCGTATGGAAGATCCTCCGCAACCGGGGCTGCAACCCGGTCAGGGCGACGGTCCCGCCCCGCTCGTCGAGGAGGCTGCGCAACGCCAGAAAAACCCTGATCCCCGTGGAATCACAGAAAGTCAGCCCGGTCAGATCCATGATGAGATCACACCCACCGGCCGGCAGCGCCTCCACCACGTCCTGCCGCAACCGCTCGGCATTGGTGTAGTCCAACTCCCCCGCCAGCGCAACGACCACCCCCCGCTCCAACGAGGCGTCGAAACGGACGGTGAACTCGACCGCGACGGTCACCGCAACCACCCCGGCCCCCGCCCGACCCGCCGCCGACGACCCACCGCAGATCTCACACGACCACTGCCCACGACTCCCAGAGTGTCATGTTCCGCCGACAAACGGGGCGGGTTATGGACATTCACCCCGCCGAAGGAGCACGATCGACCGCGACCCGCACCGCCAACCAGCCCAGAACGGTCCCCATCAGATAGCGCTGCACCCGCGCCCAGAACGGCCTGCCCCCCAGGAACGCCGCCACCGACCCGGCCGACAGCACGAACACCCCGTTGACCGACAGCGCGACCACGATCTGGGTCAGCCCCAGCAGCAGACTCTGCACCGCCACATCCCCACGGGACGGATCGACGAACTGAGGAAGCAGCGACACGTACAAAACCGCGATCTTCGGATTGAGCAGGCTGGTGACCAACCCCATGGCGAAGAGCCGGAACGGCGGATCCACCGGCAACCGCCCCGGCGCGAAGACCGAACCCGCCCCCGGCCGCACCGCCTGCCAGGCCAGCCAGAGCAGATAGACCGCCCCGGCCAGCTTGAGCATGGTATAAGCGGCGGGCACCACCGCGAACACCGCCGCGATCCCGGCGGTCGCGGCCGCCAGGTAGACGGCGAACCCGGCAGCCACCCCGGCCAGCGAGACCAGCCCGGCCCGCCGCCCCTGCGTCACCGACCGGGACACCAGATAGATCATGTTGGGACCCGGCGTGAGCACCATCCCGAGCGCCACCGCCGCAATGCCGAGAAACGCACTGACAGAGATCATGAACCCATCCTCGACACCGGCCCCGGCCCCACAAAAGGGCCAATCACATCAAGTGGCCCAGAAACCACCCCTCCAGACCCCCCAACCCCGACGCCCACACCACGGCACACCTCAGACCCGGTCCAGCCGCCGGTGCGGAAGCGGCGGCAGCTCCACCACCACCGCGTCACCCGGCCGCACCTCACCCCCGGCCACCACCACCCCCATGATCCCCGCCTTCCGGACGAGCCGCCCGGCCTCGTCCCGGCCCACGACCCGCTTCAGCAGACCCGGCCGGAAACCGTCGATCTGCGCGCACGGGTTCCGCAGACCCGTCACCTCCACCACGGCCTCACCCCCCAGCCGGAGCAGCGCGCCGACCGGCAGGGAGAGCAGATCCACACCCCGGGTGGTCACGTTCTCCCCCAGCTCACCGGCGGCCACCCGGAAACCCTCCGCCGCCAGCTCGTCATGGAGCTCGGCATGGATCAGATGGACCTGCCGCAGATTGGGCCGGGTCGGATCCTGCGCCACCCGGGACCGGTGCTTCACCGTCACCCCCAGGTGCGCGTCGCCTTCCACGCCCAGCCCCGCCAGCAACCGGATGACCGGCTCGCCGTACTTGCTGAAGGTGTGGCCGCCGCTGCGGCTCACCGCCGTCACCGCCGCCTCCGTCATGGCGCCGCCCTTTCCTTCTTGTCGAGGGTTCGGATCCTACAAGATCATTTTTGATCACACCATGTGCCTTTACAATGTAGATCAAATACTTGGGGTATGATCCCCGGGATGAGCGTGCCCGCCGTACCCGATGAAGCACCGCGTCCCTCCGTCGAACCGGCATGCGATCCCTACCGCGTCTACCTCGACTCCCTCACCGGCCCCGAGTCCCGCCGCGCCATGCGCGGCTGCCTGGACCGCCTGGCCGCGCTCGTCTCCGGCGGAGAGGCGCGCTCCGGGGCCGGACAACCCTGGCACCTGCTGCGCTACGAGCACACCGTGCGCCTGCGCACCCTCATGATCGAGCGCGGCTGGTCCCCCGCCTATGTCAACAAGCACCTGGTCGCGCTGCGCCGGGTGCTGCGCGAGGCCTGGCGGCTCGGGCAGATGACGGCCGAGGACTACCAGCGCGCCGCCGACCTGCCGACCCTGGAGCACACCCGCCTGCCCGCCGGCCAGCACGTCCCCGCCGAGGTCGTGGGCGCGGCCCTGGCCGCCTGCGACGACGACTCCCCCGCCGGGAGCCGCGACGCGGCGCTGCTCGCGGTCCTCTACTCCACCGGCTGCCGGCGAGCCGAGGTCGCCGGGCTGGCCCTGGCCGACTACGACCCCGGCTCGCGCTCACTGCGGGTCCGCGGCAAACGCGACAAGGAACGCATGGTCTACCTCACCCCCCAGGCCGTCGGTCGGCTGGAGCGGTGGCTGGCCGTACGGGGCCGCCGGGCCGGAGCCCTGTTCTGCCCCATCGGCAGGCACGGTTCACCGCGGCTGCGCGACGGCGGGCCCGCCGCCATGACGGGGCAGGCCGTCGCCGACATCCTCACCCGCCGCCTGACCCAGGCCGGAGCCATGCCGCGCACTCCTCACGACTTCCGGCGCACTTTCATCGGCGAGCTCCTCGACGCGGGCGTGGACCTGGCCACCGCCCAGGCGCTGGTCGGCCACTCCTCCCCCGCCACCACCGCCCGCTACGACCGCCGCCCCGAACGGCGCCGCCGCGAGGCCGTCGACAGGATCACTCTGCCGCCTCCCCGGCCTCTGTAAGCCCGGCCCCCGCATCGCGGTCCCGAATCCGCGCCGCGGGAACCCCCGCACGACCGCACGCTCCGATCCGGGGTCCCGGTAGCAATGAAGAAATTTCCAACGAAGTAGCCTCTGACTTGGATTGATACGGACCTCTACGGCTAAGGTCTCGATTCGCTCACGGTGTTGACCATGAGCGACGACAAGCCGGAGTTCGGGTACGGCGCGGGTGGTCGCCCGTTGTGGACGGCGCGAGATCGCGACGCCGAGGCGATCCGGGTGTGGTGCTGTGCATGGCGGGACGGCGGGAGTTCGGCCAGCACCACGGCGGATTCGTCGTCGAGGGCGGCGGCGACGAAAAGCTGTTCCTCCTCGCCTGCGCCGACGATGCCGCGGTGTCGGCCCGCGAGCTCGCCCGCTACTGCGACGACCTGCGCAAGGCCGGGTACCGCGTCGAGCCTGACGCTGATGATGATCAGGCGCTGCTGATGCGGAAGTCCTCCTGACCGCCTTCACTCCAGCGCGTGGGGTGGAGGTCAGCGCCGGCGACGGCGGGCGGTGCGGAACCGCCACATCACCGCGTTGAACTGCTGCCGCAGGTCCGGGATCGGGCCTCGCTCGCCCAGGGGCAGGTGAGGTTCGATCCGGACCATTCCTCGTCGGTGAGCTCTCCACGCGCCATGGCGATGGCCTATCAGGACCGAAGGCCGATGCGCAGGCGAACCTCTCTGATCTCAACTCCGTACAGGCCCTAGGAGTGTCCTGAAGATCTTGGTGGGTGGGTCGGCATGCGCCGGCTCACCCTCTTCGTCATGGGGCGATGGGGACGAGAACCCAGATGTTGT
>NZ_JACHJJ010000031.1 GCF_014203605.1 Thiemannella venezuelensis
TCGCGGCGGTTCATGGCCAGGCGCACGGTCAGGTCGCCGCGGGCCAGCCGGCCCAGCGCGGCCACCACGGTGCCCAGCGGACGCACCACCGACCGGGTGCCCAGGACGCTGAGGACGGCCGCGACCAGCAGCGCGACGACCAGCGTGCCGAGCAGGACCGACTCACTGGCGGACTCGACGTCGGCGATCTCCTGCTCCAGGGCGGCGATGCGCTTGTCGATGGACGCCCGCAGCTCGGCGCTGACCTCGACGCCCAGGGCCCACGCCTCGCTGGACGGGCCGCCGTTGATGTTCTCCAGGGCCGCGGTCCGGGCCTGGAGGGTGTCCTGGGCGAGCAGCTCCATGATCTTCTCGTCCTCGACGAAGAAGCCCTCCCAGGCGGGCCTGAGCTTGTCGAAGCGCGCCCGCTCGGCCTCGGTCAGGTACTCGACGTGGGTGGCGTCGATCGCCTCGAAGAGCGCCTTCTTGCTCTCCAGCTCGCCCTCGCGGTTCATCGAGTCCGGTGCGGTGGCCGCCTTGCCTCCGTACACTCCGGCGTCGGCCACCACCAGGCCCTGCCAGCCCGTGACGTCGGCGACGTGGTAGGCGAACGTCTGGATGTCGTCCTTGACCTGCTCCAGCTGGTCCATCCGGGCGTTGATGTCGCTCTGGCGCGCCAGGCCCCAGTAGCCGACGCCGACGGCGGCGACGATGAGCAGGGAGACCAGCAGGAAGGACAGGCCCAGTCGCTTCCCGACTGCCAGGTTGCGCAAACTGTGCATAACGGTTCCTCAGATCGAGTGAGTGGCCCCCGCGGGGGGCGTGTGAAACAGGTCGGCGTGGAAGGGGAGGATCCGGGGCGGAGGGGCGTCCGGGTCCGGAAGGGGGTCGCCGCGGTCGCGGTACGGCGGCGACCCCGGGGCCGGGTCGGGAGGGTCGGGTCAGGCCCTTCTCCGCAGGCTGAGGCCGTCGGCTCCGGCCATCGCACGGCCGTCGTAGGGCAGCTCGAACCAGACGATCCGCCCCGATGCGTCGCCGGACTGGCCCCAGCGCGCCGCGCACAGCTCCACGATCGCCAGACCCCGGCCGCCGGGCAGCTGCTCGGCGTCGAGGTCGATCAGGCGCACCCGGGGGGCTCCGAGCAGGGTGCCCTCGTCGGTCACCTCGACCCGCAGGAACGAGGCGGCGCAGTACACGCTGACCTCGAAGGATCCGCCGTTGCCGCTCTCGGTGTGCCGTACGGCGTTGCCGGCGAGCTCCGAGGTCAGCAGGACCGCGGACTCCGTCGTCGCGCACTCGCCCACGGCCAGCGCCACGAAGCTCCTGGCATGCCGTACCTGCTCGGGCAGGCCGGCGAAGCGGCGGCGGGCCAGGAGCGTCAGCGGCGTCGGGGGCACCGGCGTTCCGCCGGCACCCTGGCCCGGGCGCTGAGGCGCGGTCCGGACGTGATTCTTGTCATCGGGCATGGTTCGTCACACGTTCAGATGAGCGCGATGTCCTGCTCGACGGCGGTGGCCATCAAGTAGAGCTCGAACCACGTCTCGTCGTCGACGGAATCGGGGATCCAGGACGAGCGCACCTTGTGGCGCTCCTCCTCGTACTGCAGGGCGTACATGCGTAGCTCACGAGCCCAGCGAGAGTCGATCCTTCGTACGATCGAATCGAAATCCGGCATCGCTTCATCTCCTCAATCCGTTGAGAAATCCGGCTGTCAATCCCTTGACATCAGCGATCCCGTTCGCGGTCCGGTTCCGTCCGGACGCCGGGTATGGGTCGCCACTCCGACATTCGGCAAGGGCGGCGACGACTGAAGTTGTCGTTGGGGTGCTTTTCGGGAGCGATCTCCCGTGCGTGCCGGTCCGTCACCTTCCGAATTCGGTTGGTAGCATGCTGAAACGGAGTGTCCGGATGGGGGATCCGGTTCCCACTCCCCAGGCGATCCCGATCAGGGGCGGAGATCGGATGGTGGACGGTGGCGCAGCCTCGCGTACTCGTGATCGACGATGAGCAGGACGTCCTGGACCTCATGACCCGTCACCTCGGCGGGCTGGGCTGCGAGGTCCGGACGGCCGGGACCGGCGAACTCGGGCTGTCCCTCGCCATCAGGGATCCGCCGGACCTCATCGTCCTCGACGTCCGCCTGCCCGGCGTCGACGGCCGGGAGGTGGCGCGGGCGCTGCGGGCCGATTCCCGGACCCGGGGCTGCAGGATCCTCGTCATGTCGGTCCTCGACGCCGAGGACCTGGTCGACATCGATGCCGACGCCGTGCTGCCCAAGCCGTTCCGGCGTGCCGACATCAAGAAAGCCGTGGACTCACTGTGGGGGGTGGAGTGACCGGTGGCCATCGTTCTCGTCGCGGAAGACGACGCCGACATCCGAGACCTGATCATCTTCAAGCTGGAGCAGACGGGGCACGCCGTCACGGCGGTGGGAGATGGGTTGTCGGCGCTGAAGGCGGCGCGCGAGCAGACCCCCGACATCATCCTCCTGGACGTCATGATGCCCGGCATGTCCGGCATTGACGTCTGCCGGGAGCTGCGGCGGATCCCTGAGACGGCGGGCCTGCCGATCATCCTGCTCACCGCGCGCGCCCAGGAGAGCGACGTCGCGACCGGGCTGACCGCCGGGGCCGACGACTACATCGTCAAACCGTTCAGCCCCAGGGTGCTGGCCGACCGGGTGCACTCCGTGCTGACCAGGACGCGGGCTTGAGCACAGCCCAGCTGGTCTCCCTCACGCTGGCCATGCTGGCCGGCGCGGTGACCCTGCTCGGCCTGGTGATCGTCACCGGACGGGCCCTGCACCGCAGGCGGACCAGGAGGGACGCCCGCCTGGCCGCGGACTTCCGCCCCCTGCTGCTGGAACTCACCGGCGGCGACGACGACATCGACGAGCCGCTCCGGCGGCTGGCGGCCCTGGACCGGCGCCGCTGGCGGGCGGTCGAGCCCAGCGCGATCTCCCTGCTCACCAAGGTCAGCGGGCACGCCCACGCGGCGCTGGTGAGCCTGTTCGCGCAGCGCGGGCTCGCCCGTGCCGCGCTGCGCGACCTGGATCGCTTCGGGGCGGTACGGCGGGCCACCGCGGCCCACGTGCTGGGGCTCATGGGCCATACCGAGGCCGCCCCCGCCCTGGCCGGGCTGCTGTCCGACCGCAGCCCCGAGGTCCGGGCCGTCGCCGCGCGGGCCCTGGGCCAGATCGGGGCGGCCGAGGCCGCCGATCCGCTCCTCGCCTCGCTGGCCGCCGGCGGAGGAGTCCCCTTCCACCTGGTCGCCCAGTCGCTGATCCGGCTCGGCCCCGGCGCCCGTCCCGCCCTGGCGAAGGCGCTGTACCATCCCGAGGCCGCGGTCCGGGCCGTCGCGGCGGAGGTGCTCGGGCTCACCGGTGCCGTCGAGACCGCCCGGGTCCTGATCGGGGTGCTGGCCGGGGACCCCTCCGGAGAGGTCCGGGTGCGGACGGCGCGGTCGCTCGGCCGGCTGGGCACGCCGGTCTGCCTGGAGGCTCTCATCCACGCCACCGGGCCCGCCCACCCGCACGCCGTACGGGTCGAGGCGGCGACCGCGCTCGGGGACCTCGGCTCCCCCCGGGCGGTGCCGGCGCTGTGCGACCTGCTGGGCGACCCGCAGTACCACGTCGCGCACAACGCCGCGCGCTCCCTGGCCCGCCTGGGCAGCGGGCCGGCCATGGCGGTGCTGGCCGAGACGGTCGCCGAGCGGCCGGGCACGACGGCGGCCGGGCACGCCTGGGAGGCCCTCGCCGTCCTGGACCTCCAGGCCGGACAGCTCCGGAGGCCGCCGACGGCCCCGGTGTCGTGAGTGCGTGCCTTGAGCGCGGCCGTGAACGTCCTCACCGCTCTGGGCACGCTGCCGGGCGGGCCCGCTGTCCAGGCGCTGCCGGAGGGGCTCGGCGTGCTGGCGTCGCCGGGCGGGTCCGGCGCCGTGGAGGCGGTCACGTCGGGCGTGCGGTGGGTGCTGGCCCTGATCAGCGCGATCGTGCTGGTCTACTCGGTGGCGATCAACACCAGCTACCTGGTCCTCATCTTCCTGGCGACCTGGGACGCGGTGCACTTCCACCGCCGCATGGCCTTCTCCGGCCAGGAGGACGTCTACGCCAACCCGCTCACCCCGCCGGTCAGCGTGATCATGCCCGCCTACAACGAGGAGGCGGGCATCGCCGAGGCCGTGCGCTCGATGCTCTCGATGCGCTACCCGAGCGTCGAGGTGATCGTCGTGGACGACGGCTCCAAGGACGGCACGTTCGAGCAGCTGCGCAAGGCGCACGACCTGGTGGAGATCCCTCGCGTCGTCCCCGACGACCTGCCGATACGGGGCACGGTGCTCTCCACCCACGTGCCCGCCGACGGCTCCACCCCGCTGCTGGTGATCCGCAAGACCAACAGCGGCCGCGCCGACGCGCTCAACGTGGGCGTCAACTTCGCCCGCAACCCCCTGGTGTGCATGGTGGACGCCGACTCCCTGCTGGACCCCTCGGCGCTGCTCTCGGTGGCCAAGCCGTTCGCGGACGACCCGCTGACCACGGTGGCCACCGGCGGGGTGGTGCGGATCGTCAACGACTGCGAGGTCGTCGGCGGGCGGGTGGCGCGGGTGCGGATGCCGCGCCGCTGGCTGGTCCGCATCCAGGTGATCGAGTATCTCCGGGCCTTCCTGCTGGGTCGTACCGGCTGGTCGCGCATCGGAGGCCTGCTCATCATCTCCGGGGCGTTCGGACTGTTCCGGCGCGATGCGCTGGTCGAGGTCGGCGGGCTGGACCCGGACTCCATCGGCGAGGACGCCGAGCTGGTGACGCGGCTCCACCGGCACCTGCGCGACCGGGGCCGCGCCTACCGGATCGTGTTCGTCTCCGAGCCGGTCTCCTGGACCGAGGCGCCCTCAACGACCGCCGTGCTGGCCCGGCAGCGGCGCCGCTGGTCGCGCGGGCTGGCCGAGCTGGTGTGGAAGCACCGCGGGATGGTGGGCAACCCCCGGTACGGGCGGGTCGGGCTGCTGGTCATGCCGTACTACGTACTGTTCGAGCTGCTCGCGCCGGTGGTGAACCTGGGCGGGCTGGTGCTGGTCCCGTTCGCGCTGTGGACCGGCTCCATCAACGTCGACTTCGCCCTGGCGCTGCTGGTGGCCTCCTTCGGCTACGCGATCCTGGTCGCGTTCGTGGCGCTGGCCGTGGAGGAGTACGCCTTCCGCCGCTACAACCGCTGGCGGGATCTGGGCATCGCGGCGCTGGCGTCGGTCGCCGAGAATTTCGGGTATCGCCAGTTCAACGCCTGGTGGGGATTGCAGGGGATCTTTGCGGCGGTGCGCCGTACGAAGCAGGTCTGGGGGGTAATGACGCGGGAGGGGTTCTCGACTCCGGGCAAGTCCACGGGAGGAAAGACAGGATGAAGTGGCTGAACCGCAGCGTCGGAAGGGCCCTGCGCGGCACTTTCGGGCTGCTCGTCGCACTCGTCCTGCTGTCCGGAGCCGTCGCGACGATCGAGTCGACCCGGCAGAGCGCCGCGCTGCAGCAGCTCTTCGACCACAACCTCCCCCTGCGGCTGAACAATCTCAAGCTGCGCTCGACGATGGGCGACGCCACCCGGGGGCTGCGCAACTACCTGCTCTACGAGCAACCCAAGACCACCTACCTGGAGGCGCGCAACACCTACCCGCCGTACCTGGAGGCCCTGGTCCGGCGGGCCGACCGGCCCCAGGAGCGCCCGCTGATCGAGGACCTCCGCCAGAAGGTCCTCGACTGGTTCGACTACGCCTCCCAGGCCGAGCGGGTGCGGCCGGGCGAGCCGCAGGTCCCGCAGTTCGCCGAGGGCAGCCGGTTGCGCTACGAGGAGATCCTGCGCTCCAGCGACGCCCTGGAGGCCCAGCTGACGCGCAGGACCGCGGAGCTCGACGAGCAGAGCGCCAGCAACCGGTTCTGGGGCACCGTCACGACCATCGTCTTCGCCGTGATCGCCGGCGCCATCGCACTGATCACCGCGATCCGGGCCTACCGGGT
This sequence comes from Thiemannella venezuelensis, assembly GCF_014203605.1. Classification (GTDB taxonomy): domain Bacteria; phylum Actinomycetota; class Actinomycetes; order Streptosporangiales; family Streptosporangiaceae; genus Planomonospora_A; species Planomonospora_A venezuelensis. The sequence goes on from NZ_JACHJJ010000031.1 coordinate 5,981, forward strand.
GCTGGTGCCCCCGCTCGCGGCCATGGGCGGCACCCTGGGACGGCTCACCGCGGGGGACCACGCGGCGCGTGCACCCTGCGGGGAGGGGCCGACCGAGATCCGGCAGCTGGGTACCGCCATCAACATGCTGGCCGACGAGAGCGACCGGCTGCGCGCCGCCGAACGGGAGCGCGCCCGCCTGGCCCAGGTGGCGCACGAGGCGGCCGCGCGCATCCGCCGGACCCTCGACGCCGAGGACGTCGTCCGCGAGGCGGCGGCGGCCCTCGGCGCCAAGCTCCCCGCCGACCGGGTGTTCGTCCAGCTCATCCGCGAAGGCATGATCGGTGCGGCGGAGGTGGAGTGGTCGGGCGGGCGGCTGGTCGAGGACGTCGTCCAGCTCCCGTCCGTCCCCGCCCGGGAGGCCGAGGAGGTCTACCACCGGGGCGTCACCCCGACCGGATCCACCGCCGACCCGCCCGGCTACATCCCCGAGGCCTCCGCCCGCGCGCTCCGCGAGCTGGGCGACAAGCAGTTCCTCTTCGTCCCGTTCGGTGTGGGCGACAAGCTGCTCGGCAGCATCCTGCTCACCCGGTCCACCTCCAAGGGGCTCTGGAGCACCGACGAGATGGAGGCGGTCAAGGTCGTCGGCACCGACCTGGGGCGAGGGCTGGAGCAGGCCAGCCTGTACAGCCGGGAGCGGGAGCTGGTCAAGGAGCTGCGGGCCCTGGACTCGGCCAAGACCGACTTCATGTCCACCGTCTCCCACGAGCTGCGCTCCCCGCTGACCAGCATCGCCGGCTACCTGGAGATCCTGCGCGACGAGGAGGCGGGCGAGATCAACCCCGCGCAGGACCGCATGCTCGACGCCATCGACCGCAACACCACGCGCCTGCGGCTGCTCATCGAGGACCTCCTGACGCTCTCGCGCATCGAGGCGGGCGCCTTCCGCAGCCTGAAGCAGCGGACGAACCTGTGCGAGGTCGTGGAGGGAGCCGTCGCCACCATGCGGCCCACCGCGGACAAGGCCCAGGTCGGCCTGGAGGTCGACTGCGCCGACGGCTCGATCGCCGTCGACGGGGATCCCAACCAGCTCGACCGCGCCATGGTCAACCTGCTGTCCAACGCCGTCAAGTTCACCCGGGCGGGCGGGAGCGTGAGCGTCCGCGTCGCCGTGGAGGGCGACCAGGCCGTGGTGGCCGTCGCCGACACCGGCATCGGCATCCCGGAGGAGGAGATGCCGCGGTTGTCCACCCGCTTCTTCCGCGCCTCCAACGCCACCGAGCTGTCGATCCCCGGAACCGGCCTCGGCCTGTCCATCGTGCGCAGCATCGTCGCCAACCACTCGGGCGCCTTCGACCTGAAGTCCGAGGAGGGCCGGGGGACGACGGCGACGATACGGATCCCGGTGCGCACGAGCGAGCCGGCCGTTCCGGGGGCCGGCGCCGCCTGAGGGGCGGTCAGCGCACGCCGTACAGCTTCTTCATGGCGGTGTGGTCGCCGGCGCCGAGGGTGTGGGCCACGGAGCACGCGGGGATCGTCGAGGCCATGACCTGGGTGCCGTGCCGGGCGGGCGAGACGTGGTTCAGCCCGAAGGCGTGGCCCCACTCGTGGGTCAGCACGGACCGGACGTCGAAGGCGGAGGAGCACCGGGACGGCTTCGCGGTGAACCACTTGTACCGGGTGTTGACCGCGATGTCGGCGGAGACCACCTGCCCCGAGCGGGTCCACCAGGTGCAGGTGACCGCGAGCGCGCTCGAACCGAGCCGCTTCCAGGAGACCACGCTGTAGCCGTCCTCCCTGCCGCAGGCCGCGGTGGAGGCGGCCGAGATGCCGGCCACGCGCTTCGTGGCGCCGCCGTACTTCTGGGTCACCTTGAACGGTCCGGGCAGACCGCACCCGTTCTGACCGCCGACCAGGGACTGGGCCGCCGCCCTGATCGAGGTGAGCGCCGAGCGCGAGACGGCGGAGGGGGCGCCGGAGGCGTTGTAGTACCACCTGAGGCCGCTCTTCACACGCCAGCCGGAGAGGGTGTGGGCGCCGTCGCGGCACTGGGCGCGGGCGGCGGCGGCGCCCAGGGCGCGTGAGCGCTCGGCCTTCGCCGAGCCCTTCGCTGCGGGCTCGACCGCCGAGGCGGTCCGGCCGTCCGGGTACACCGCGTCCATCTCGACCAGCAGTTCCTCTCCGGCGGGGACCTGCCCGCTTCCGGAGGGGAGGGCCGAGGCCGGAGCGGACCCGGGGCGCAGTTCGCCCACGGTCGTCGTCACCGACGCCACGAGAGTGGCGGCCACCGCGCACCCCGCGAGAACCACCGGCAGCACCCTGCCGACACGACTCCGCACCCCGGAACTCCTGACTCGCCTGGCCTGCCTGGCGAGAGAGGGTCGCCGGTCCGGCAAGAAGCGGCCGCAGCGGCACTTCTCGGCCGAACAATCGGCAGGAAGCGGTCAGAACTGAGGTGGAACGCCGGTTCCGGGACCTCGGGCGGCCGGCGGGTCCGCCGCGGTGGTCCCGCGGCCGTCGGCGCGGCGGGCAGGATTCCTCAGCGCCGGGCGGACAGGGCGTCACGCCCGCCCTGGCGCTGGGCCGGGGGGCGGTAGCGGTATCCCACGCCGCGGACCGCCTCGATGGGCGAGTTGGCCGCATCGGCGCCGATGCGCCGGCGCAGGCGCAGGATCGCGAACTTCACCCGCTCCGGGCTGAGGCCCGTCGGATCGTCCCACACCAGGGAGAGCAGCTGGGAGGAGCTCAGGACGTTGCCGGCATGCCGTACGAGTGTGTTGAGCAGGCGGAACTCGGTGGGCGTCAGGTGGACGTCGGTGCCCTCGACGAAGACCGTGCGGGTCGACGGCTCGACCCGCACGACCCCGTCGTCGTAGACGTCCTCGGCCCACGTCGCCGCGCCGGAGCGGCGCAGCAGCGCCTCCACGCGCGCGGTGAGCTCGGCGCGGGAGAACGGCTTGACGAGGTAGTCGTCGGCTCCGGCGCGCAGGCCGCGCACCTTCTCCCGCTCCTGTCCGCGGCCGGTGAGGATCATGATCGGCAGGTCGCTGATGTCCCGGACCCGCTCGAGCACCTGCCAGCCGTCCATGATGGGCAGGCCGATGTCGAGGATCAGCACGTCCGGCTTGTGCTGGTGCAGCAGGCGCAGGCCGCTGCGGCCGTCCGTCGCGGGGATCACCTCGTGCCCGCTGTGGCTGAGGAGAACCTGGATGGCGGTGAGAGTGTCGGAGTCGTCTTCGATGACCAGCAGCTTGCTCAAGGTGCTTCCCTCCGGTCGCGGACCGGTTCCCAGGGCAGTTCCACTCTGATCACCGACCCCTTCGTCTCCTGCTCGGTGATGTGGATCGTGCCGCCGTGCATGCCGGCGATGGCCCTGGCCATGCCGATCCGGGGCCAGCCGTCCTCTCCCGTGGACTGCTCGCGCCGGCCGGCCGCATCGTCGGAGCCCGTCTCGGAGGCGGGAGACAGACAGGTGATCTCGATGCACCAGCCGTCGACCGTGGGGCGGGCCTCGACCTCGACGGTCCCGCCCGGATAGGAGCGGGTGATCGCCGTGGTCAGCAGGATGTCGACCATCCGGCGGACCCGGATCGCGTTGCAGTTCAGCGCCGGGCCGGGGCGGGCGTGGTACCGGAGGGCGATGCCGGCGTGCATGGCTCCGGGCCGGAACTGGGAGGTGATGTCGCGCAGCAGCTCCATCGGGTCCACCCGCTCCCGGTGCGGCTCCTGCTCGGGAGAGGCGGGGTCGGCCAGCAGCGGCAGGTCGTTGAGCAGCTCGGACAGGCGCAGGGCGTTGCGCTCGATCACCTTCACGAACTCGCGCTGGTCGGCGGTGAGCGGGCCGGTGTCCGGGTCGGACAGCAGACCGGCGTAGGCCAGGATCGGCGTTATGGGAGTGGCCAGGTCGTGCACGACGGTGCCGATGAACTCCGTCTTCGCCTTGGCCAGCGTGGCGTCGTAGGACGGAGAGCCGGTGCGGGACTCCTCCTCCCGGCGCCAGACGGTGTCCAGGGCCGCCGCCAGGCAGGCGAGGGCCTCGGGGACGCCCTGGTCGTCGTAGCCCTCCTCCAGCGCCACGGCCAGCAGCCTGCCGGGTCCGGCGGGCCAGAACCGCTCTCCGTCCGCCGGTGGGGTGGCGTCCGCCGGCCTCAGCTCCGCGGTGGTGATACCGGGCACGCTGCGCAGGCCGGACAGCAGCATCGTGTCCGTGCCCGCCCCGCCGGAGTCGTCGAAGCTGCGCAGCCGTTCGTTGAGCAGGCCGAGGATCGCCCGGGTCGCGTGCGACGCGTCGGGCAGATACGAGGCGGTGTGACCGATGCGATCACCGCTGTTCAGCATGCTGCCCCCCACAGGCTCCCCCGGCGCCTCGTGGTCCTCCCCAGAACCTCGAAGCCTCATCACATATAGCGATTCACCTCAAACAGAACGTTATCAACCCTGTTCATGTGGTTGTGACCGAGGCTTTGAGCTCGCATGGCCTCTCCGGCAACGGATTTGCACCTGTGGGGCAACCGGGGGCGCATCCCGCGCGGCCGAACGTCGTTTCGATGCCCGAGCCGGTCCCGGCACGCGCCGAACCACTCCCCCCGGCCCTCCCCTCCTGGTCGCGCCCGAAAACCCCGGCCGCTCCGACGAGCCCTCCCGGCTCCCGCACCCCTACGACCTGTGCCGCGCCGGCCGATGACCACAAGCCAGGAGAAGACGATGCAGCCAGACGCCTCTCCACGCGGGCGCATCACGGGCTCCCGCCGGGGACGGGGCTCCCTCCGGTCCCGCCTCTGGCTCTGCTTCCTCCTGCTCGGCCTCGCGGTGAGCGCCGCCGGGCTGCTCCTGCCGGGCGACGCCGGAATGATCACCAGGGTCGCCGTCCAGGTCGCCGCGGTGATCGGAATGGCCGCTGCGGTCGGCGTGCGGCGGCCGGCCGCCGCCGCGGCGTGGTGGCTGCTGACCGCGGGCGTGGCGGCGTGGGTCGCCGCCGACCTGCTCTGGACCGGCTGGTACTTCTCGGAGGACGGCGGCCGGATCCCCGCCTGGGTCGACATGGCGTACCTGGCGGCGTATCCGCCGCTGCTGACCGGACTGAACAGGCTGCCGGGCAACTCGATCCGCTCCAGGAACGTCGGCGTGATGCTGGACGCCATGGTCATCCTGCTGGGCACGGTCTTCGTGTACTGGACGTTCACCTTCAACCCCTACAACCCCTACGGTGACTTCCGGGCGCTGACCGGCCGCGAGCTGCTGATGGCCTCGACCTACCCGATCGCCGACCTGGCCGTGCAGTTCATGGTCCTCCGGCTCTGGTTCACCCACGGCACCCGCAACCCGTCCTACGCCATGCTCAGCCTGGGTCTCGCCGGGATGTTCTTCGGGGACGTGGCGTACGCCCTGATGCTCCAGCGCGGGGAGAGCTGGGAGTACGGGCTCCTCGGCAACGCCGGCTGGCTGGCCTGGTTCGTCCTGGCCGGGGCCGCGGCGCTCCACCCGTCCGCGGGCGGCACGAGGAAGGTCCCCTCCGGCGCCCGCCTCACCACCGCGCGCAGCCTCACCTTCCTGGTGGCGGCCTGCGCGGGGCCGTTCTCCCTCATGCTCAACTTCGAGGCGGGCACGGCGGTGCGGCCGACCGACTTCCTGGTGCCGCTGGCCATCTTCGCCGTCCTGATGGCGTTCCTGGTCATCCGCCTGATCACCAACACCAACGTGGCGCAGCGCCGCGCCGAGCTGCTCGACGAGCAGGCCGCCGAGCTCTCCCGCGCCCTGGACGAGCAGCAGGCCCTGCAGCAGCTGCTCAGCCACCGGGCGATGCACGACCACCTGACCGGCCTGGCCAACCGGGCGCTCTTCCACGACCGGCTGGAGCAGGCCACAGCCCGGCGCGCGCCCGAGGCCAGGCACGCCCTGCTCATGCTCGACCTCGACGGCTTCAAGCACGTCAACGACACCTACGGCCACCCGGCCGGCGACCAGCTCCTCGTCCAGGCCGGCCACCGGCTGGGCGAGATCCTGCGCGAGGCCGACACGCTGGCCCGGCTCGGCGGTGACGAGTTCGCCATCCTGCTGGAGGACGTGACCGCCGAGGAGGCGGGGCACGTGGCCGGGCGGGTCGTCGACGTGATGGGCAGGCCCTTCGCCGTGGGCGAGCACGCCTTCCACGTCACCGCCAGCGTGGGCCTGTACATGATCGCCGAGGCGGCCGAGGCGCAGGACGTCGTGCGCGACGCCGACCTCGCCCTGTACGCGGCCAAGGCCGCGGGAAAGAACCAGATCAGCGTCTTCCACCCGGGGCTGCGCGTCGAGCAGCTCGGCCAGGCCCGCCTCACCGAGGGCCTGCGCCGCGCGCTGGAACGGGAGGAGTTCGTGGTGAACTACCAGCCCGTGGTGGACCTGGCGACCGGGAAGGTCCAGGCCGTGGAGGCGCTGCTGCGCTGGCACTCCCCCGACGGGCTCGTCTCGCCGGACGAGTTCATCCCCGCCGCCGAGGAGACCGGCCTGGTCGTGCCGATCGGCGCCCACGTGCTCCGCCGCGCCTGCCTCGACGCGGTCGGCTGGTACGAGCGGTACGGCATCGCCGTCAACGTCAACGTCTCCGGCCGCCAGCTCCGCCGCAAGGAGTTCGTCTCCGCGGTGCTGGCGGCGCTCCGGGAGAGCGGACTGCCCGGGGAGGCGCTCATCCTGGAGATCACCGAGACCGCGCTGCTGGCCACCGGCCGGGAGGAGACCGCCCGCGTCATCGGCTACCTGTCCGAGCTCCGCCGGCACGGCGTGCGGATCGCCATCGACGACTTCGGGACCGGGTACTCCTCCCTGGCCTACCTGCAGCACCTGCCGGTGGACGTGGTCAAGATCGACGGAGCCTTCACCACCCTCGAACGCGGGACCGACTCCGCCTCCCGCCAGCGGCACGCCTTCACCAAGGCGATCCTCAGCCTCTGCGAGAGCCTGGACCTGCCGGCCATCGCGGAGAAGGTGGAGACCAGCGAGCAGGAGGAGTTCCTGCGGGACATGCACTGCCCGCTGGGCCAGGGATACCTCTTCAGCCGGCCGGTGCCCGCCGCCGAGCTGGGCCGACTGCTGGCCGAGGGGGAGATCGAGGGCGCCTCCGAGATCCGGCCCGCACGCGGGGAGCCGGGCGGGCACGAGCGCCTGGCCGGCTGACGGACCGGCCGGCGGGACCGCGCCGGTGCGGATCCGCGGCGGATGCCTCCGCGCCGGGGCGGCGCCGTACGGAAATCCCGGGAGAGCGGCTGGGAAATGGTTCCCCCGTCTCATATCCCCTTTCCCCGGGCCGATAAGGGGTTGGGAACTCATGACGAGAATGCCGCCCCGGATGGCGGTCTGAGGAGCGACAGTGGAAGTGAAGGGCCCCTGGAGGCTGGTGGCGGACCGCCGCATCGGCACCAAGATCGTGATCGCGGTGGCGATCCTCGCCCTGACCGCCGTGGTGACCGGCGTGACCGGTCTGATGAAGATCGGTTCTCTGGAGGACGTGCACGATCAGCAGGTGAACAAGGCGTTCCCCCTTCTCGCCACCCTGCAGCACGTCGCGCTGACCGCCAAGGCCGCCGCCAACGACGAGCGCGGGTTCCTGCTCACCGGTGACGCGGAGTTCCGCGACGAGTCACTGGGCCGGTTCGCCGAGATCGACGCCACCCTCGGACAAGCGCGTACGTTCGCCGGCTCCCCCGGTGAGGTCGCACGGGTGGACGAGCTCGCCGACGACCTCGACGCCTGGAAGGACGCGCTGAGCGCCGAGTACGCCCTCTACGCCACCGACAAGGCGGCCGCGGTCGAGGAGTCCACGCACGGCCGCACCCGGGAACTGCGCAAGGCCTACGAGGAGAAGATGCAGGCCACGCTGACGGAGATCGGCGAGAAGATCGGCGCCAGCGCCGAGTTCAACGAGACCGTGGACTCCGCCCGCTTCCTCGTCATCCTCGTCCTGGTCATCGGCATGATCTGGGGCGTCATCAGCGCCCTGCTCATCTCCCGGGCGATCGTCGGCCCGGTCCGCTCGGTGGCCGCCCTGCTCAAGCGGGTGTCCGAGGGCGATCTCACGGGCCGGGTGACGGTCCGCAGCCGCGACGAGATCGGCGAGATGGCCGGTGCGCTGAACCGGGCGGTCGAGTCGATGCGGGGCGCGGTGCGTACCATCGACGGGTCGTCCACCTCCCTGGCCTCCGCGTCGGAGGGTCTGACCGCCACCAGCACCCAGATCGCCGCCAGCGCCGAGGAGACGAGCGTGCAGGCCGGTGTGGTCACCGCCGCCGCCGACGAGGTCTCGCGCAACGTGGAGACGGTGGCCGCCGGGGCCGAGGAGATGGGATCGGCGATCCGGGAGATCGCGCACAGCGCGAGCGAGGCGGCGAAGGTCGCCGCGCAGGCGGTGTCGGCGGCGGAGTCGACCAACGAGATCGTGGGCAAGCTGGGCGCCTCCAGCGCCGAGATCGGCTCGGTCATCAAGACGATCACGAGCATCGCCGAGCAGACCAACCTGCTGGCGCTGAACGCCACCATCGAGGCCGCCCGCGCCGGCGACGCCGGCAAGGGCTTCGCGGTGGTCGCCGGGGAGGTCAAGGACCTGGCCCAGGAGACCGCCAAGGCCACCGAGGACATCGCCAGGCGGGTCGAGGCCATCCAGGCCGACACCGGGGGCGCGGTGGCGGCGATCGCCGAGATCAGCGAGATCATCGCGCGGATCAGCGACTACCAGACGACGATCGCCTCGGCGGTGGAGGAGCAGAGCGCCACCACCAACGAGATGAACCGCAGCGTCGCCGAGGCCGCCTCGGGGTCCGGCCAGATCGCCGGGAACATCTCGGCGGTGGCCCAGGCCGCCCAGATGACCAGCGCGAGCGTGGGCGACACCCGGCGGGCCGCCGAGGACCTCGCCCGCATGTCCGCCGAGCTGCGCGCCGTCGTCGGCCGCTTCTCCGTCTGACGGCCCTGCCCGCCCGGCGGTCCCGAACCGCCGGGCGGGGGCACCGCCGGCCGCCCGGAGCGGCCGGTCGGAAGGCCCCGCCTCCCCCGCAGACCGCCGCTCTCCGTTCCCCCGGCGGTCCACCGACGGCTCCGGCCTCCCCGGCCGGAGCCGTCGGCGTGTCCGCGCCCGCGAATACTCAGGCCCCGCCGGCGGGTGCCGATGGAGCTGCGGAGGACGGAGCGCCCGGGGCCCGGAGGACCCCGCGCGCCGTACGAACCGCCCTCCTGCGGCGCCGGCACGTCCTGGCGCGATCTCGGCGGGGCGGGCACAGCAGGACCTCTCGGCCGTGAGGATCCCGAGAGGAAGAACCACCTTGTCGCCACGGCCCGACATGCTGCGCGCCCTGCGCAACCGCAACTACCGCCTGTGGGCGGGGGCGGACTTCCTGTCCGTGGGCGGCACGTGGATGCAGGTGCTGGGGGTCAACTGGCTCCTGCTGTCGATCTCGCACTCGGCCACCAGCCTGGGCTTCGGCCTGTTCCTCCAGTCGGCGCCGACCCTGCTGCTGGCCTTCGTCGGCGGCTCCCTCGCCGACCGGCTGCCCGCCCGCCCGCTGCTGCTGACCGGCCAGGCGCTGCACGGCCTGCTCGCCGCGGCCCTGGCGGTGATCGCCTTCTCCGGCGCGCAGAGCGTCTGGCCCATCTACGCCGTCGCCCTCCTCGGCGGGGTGGTCTCCGCACTGGACGGCCCCACCCTCGGCCGGTTCGGGGCGGAGGTCGTCGGCCCCGCCGACCTGTCCAACGCCCTGGCCCTCGGCTCGGTGATCAGCTCCGCGGGGCGCATCGTCGGCATGGGACTGGCGGGCGTCCTCATCCCCCTCACCGGCGCCGGGACGCTCTTCCTGATCAACTCGCTGAGCTTCGTCCTGGTCATGGCCGCCGTGCTGTGCATGCGCAGCGGCGAGATGCACCCCCTGCCGCGCGCCGGGAGCGACGAGACCGGCGTCGCGGCCGGGCTGCGCTACATCGGCCGGACCCGGTGGCTGCTCGTCCTGCTCGGCCTGGCCTTCGTCCTCGGCGCGCTGGGCCGCAACTACCAGGTGACGATGGCCTCGATGAGCGAGGGACCGCTGGCGGCCGGCGCCGCCGGCTACGGGATCCTGTCCGTCGTCTTCGCCGTCGGCGCCGTCCTCGGCGGCCTGTACGCGGCCTCCCGGCCGGGACTGACCTTCCGGATCCTGTTCGCCGCCGCGCTGCTCACCAGCGTGGGACAGGCGGTCAGCGGGGTCGTCCCCGGGCTGCTCGGCTTCGCCGTCATGCTGCTGCCGATCGCCGCCGGCGCGGTGGTCCTCGACACGACGGTCAGCACCCGGGCGCAGCTCGGCACCGAGCCGAAGATGCGGGGGCGCGTGCTGGCCGCGCAGTCGATGGTCGGGGCGGCCTCGGGAGCCGTCGGAGGCCCGCTGCTCGGCATGCTCTGCGACACCCTGGGCCCCCGTGAGGCCCTCGTCCTGGCGGGTCTGGTCACCACCGCGGTGACGTGCGCCGCCGCCGTGCTGCTGGCGCGCGCCCTCGGCCGCAGGCTCCCGGTCGCCGCCACGGTCAGCGCCACGGTCAGCGCGTTCCGCGGCGACCGGCGGATCCGCCGCCGCGCCCCGCTCCGCCGGTCGCCGTCGCCCGGGACCGCCCGGACGGCGTCGCCGTCCCGGCGCGGCCCCGCCTCCGCCCGCGGCCTGCGCCGCCGCGCACGCCGTACCCGCGCCTGACGGCCCGGCACCCGGCGGCCTGGCGAAACCAGGGCATTCTCCCGGCAAGGAGTCCGTCTCCGACGCCATGTCCGGTCCTTTTCCGGCGGTCCCGGATGGTAGCCCCTTGTACTGGTCCGATATCGCACTGTTGTCACGGGGGGATATCGAACCAGCCATATCCGTCGTCGTGGAAGTCCGGCGAATCCTTATCCCCGCGCCCGGTCTGTCGATAAGAAGCGCGACGGACGGGCGGTGATGCATATCCCGCTTCTCTCACAGGAGGCACTCGCGTGGTATCAGTTCTGGTGGTCGACGACTCGGTCGTCGTCCGGCGTCTGATTGTCGACGCGCTGAGTGCGGATCCCGGCATCCAGGTGGTCGGCACCGCGCCCAACGGCAAGGTCGCCCTCTCCAAGATCGACATGTTGAAGCCCGACATCGTCACGCTCGACATCGAGATGCCGGTCATGGACGGGCTGACCACGATCAAGGAGATCCGGAAGGTCCACCCGCGCCTGCCGGTCATCATGTTCAGCACGCTGACCTCGGTCGGCGCGTCGGCGACCCTGGAGGCCCTCTCCTCGGGCGCCAGCGACTACGTGACCAAGCCCGCCAACGTGGGCAGCGTCGCCGAGTCGATCAAGAGTGTCCGCGAGCAGATCATCCCGCGCATCCACGCGCTGTGCCGGACCGGGGGCCCGCCGCGGCCGCCGGTCCGCCTCGCCCCCCGGCCCGCTCCCGCCGGCCCGTCGGGGCCGCGCCCGGCGGGCGGGACGGGAACCCCCCAGGTGGTGGCGGTGGGATGTTCCACCGGCGGACCGGACGCCCTGACCAAGGTGGTCAGCGCACTGCCCGCCTCGTTCCCGCTGCCGATCGTCGTGGTGCAGCACATGCCGCAGGTCTTCACCAAGATGTTCGCCGAGCGGCTCGACCGCTCCGCGCCGCTGAAGGTCGTCGAGGCCGGTTCCGGAATGGCGGTGCAGCCGGGAACGGTGTACATCGCACCCGGCGACTACCACATGGAGGTCGTGCGGCGCGGCGGCGGCGTCTTCACCCACCTGCAGCAGGGCCCGCCCGAGAACTTCTGCCGTCCCGCCGTGGACGTGCTGTTCCGATCGGTCGCCGATGTGTACGGCGGGGCGACCCTGGGCGTCATCCTGACCGGAATGGGCCAGGACGGCAAGCGGGGAAGCGAGGGCCTGGTCGCCAAGGGCGCGGAGATCGTCGCCCAGGACGAGGCCACCTCGGTCGTCTGGGGGATGCCCGGAGCGGTGGCAGGTGCGGGCCTGGCTCACTCCATCCTCCCGCTGAACGAGATTTCCCATCATTTGATCAACCGTGTGGCCGGCGGCCGCACGGCCAGGCCCCGAGGATGACCCGATGGCTCTGACCCAACAGGAGTTCGCCTTCGTAAGCGGGCTCGTCCGGCGCGAGGCGGCGATCGTCCTCGAGACGGGCAAGGAATATCTGGTGGAGGCGCGGCTGCTGCCGCTCGCCAGACGGACCGGCACCCCCTCGGTGTCGGAGTTCGTCGCGCGGGCCCAGCGGGAGCGCGCGCTCGCCGACCAGATCGTCGACGCCCTGACCACCAACGAGACGTCGTGGCTACGCGACCGCGAACCGTTCAGCGCGTTCACCGACTCCGTGCTGCCCGACCTCGCGGAGCGGCGCACCCCCGTGCAGAAGCTGCGCATCTGGTCGGCGGCCTGCTCCAGCGGGCAGGAGCCGTACGGCCTGGCCATGCTCCTGGAGGAGTCGCTGAAGAGCAGCCGGCAGTACGAGATCCTCGCGACCGACATCTCGGCCGAGATGCTCGAACGCGCGAAGACCGGCCGCTACAGCCAGCTCGAGGTGAACCGCGGCCTGCCCGTCCCGATGCTGGTGAAGTACTTCCAGCGGGCGGGCACGGAGTGGCAGGTGAGCGAGTCCCTGCGCCGCAACATCACGTTCCAGAAGGTGAACCTGGCGGCTCCCCTGCCGCCGGTGCAGCCCTTCGACGTGGTGTTCCTGCGCAACGTCCTCATCTACTTCGACCTTGAGACCAAGCGCTCGGTCCTGCGGCGTATCCGCAGTCTGATGCGTCCCGACGGCTGGCTCTTCCTCGGTGCAGCCGAAACCACTATCGGCATCGACGACGGGTTCGAACGCGTCGTCGCCGGACGGGCGTCGGCATACCGGCCACGCGCCGCGACCACTGCGCCGGTCGGCGCAACGAGAAAGGGGTGACACCGCGGTGCACGCCATGGTGATCGACGACTCGCGGGCGATGCGCCTCATCCTGCGCCGCATCGTCACGCAGCTCGGCTTCGAAGTAGTCGAAGCCGGAAACGGCCGGGAGGCCCTGGACCTGCTGGAGTCGATGGACCAGCCGCCGCAGGTGGCCCTCATCGACTGGAACATGCCGGAGATGAACGGGCTGGAGTTCGTCACGGCGGTCCGCTCCCAGGAGCGGTTCCGGCAGATAACGCTGATGATGGTGACCACGGAGAGCGAGCACGGGCAGATCGTCCGCGCGCTCGCCGCCGGGGCGCACGAGTACGTCATCAAGCCGTTCACTCCCGAAGCCATCACGGAGAAGCTGGCCCTCCTGGGCCTCGTACCGAGCGGAACCATGTCATGACCTCTCCCACCACCGACGACCTGCAGGCCATCACCGAGCAGGTCTGGCTCTCCTACCTCGACCCCGAGGGGACCAACCCCTTCCTCCCCTCGGAGCAGGCCCCGACCATGCCGTGCGTGATCGCCGCGGTGTCCGTCACGGGCGCCTGGGAGGGGCACGTCGTCATGTCCTTCTCTACGGAGGCCTCCAAGAAGGCCTCCTCGGCTCTGCTGGGCATGGAGGACGAGGAGGTCACCACCGACGACATCGCCGACGCCGTCGGCGAGCTCGTCAACGTGATCGGCGGCAACGTCAAGAGCCTTTTGCCCGACGGCTCCCTGCTCTCCCTCCCGCACGTGGCGACAATCGACGAAGGCGTCAACAAGTGGCCGGCGGCGGTGGAAGTGTGCCGTCTGCAGGGTAGCTGGCAGAACGAGCCGATCGCGATCAGTGTGTGGACCAGCAAGAGCACTGGGTAAGGAAACCTCACATCATGAAGATTCTCATCGCCGACGACAGCAGGGTCATGCGCCAGATCGTCACGAGGACCTTGCGCCAGGCCGGTTTCGGCGGGCACGAGCTCGTCGAGGCGGCCGACGGCCGCCAGGCCCATGACCTCGCCATCTCCGAGAAGCCCGACCTGGTCCTCTCGGACTGGAACATGCCAGAAATGACCGGCATCGAGGTTCTGCGGGCGTTGCGCGCCGGTGGAGTGGACGTGCCGTTCGGGTTCGTCACCTCCGAAGGCACCGACGAGATGCGTCAGATGGCCGAGCAGGCCGGTGCGCTCTTCCTGATCACGAAGCCGTTCACCGCGGACAACTTCACCGACGTCCTCGGTCCGATCCTGGGGTAGATGCCTGCAATGTCGACACTTCCGGTCCCCAAAGACATCAAGGACCTGTTCGAGGACCTGCTCGGCCGTCCCGTCACCGTGGGCGTGACCGACCCTGCGGTCGCCGCCGACCTCAACAAGGCGGTCGTCGCCCTCTACGTCGACAGCTCGCGGAAACTCACGGCGGTGGCGGGCATGGACCTCAAGCTCGCCTCCTACGCCGGGGCGGCCATCGGCCTGATCCCTCAGGGCGGCGCCGAGGCGTCCATCGAGGACGGTGAACTGACCCCGATGCTGGCGGACAACGTGCGCGAGGTCTGCAACATCATCACGGGGCTGCTCAACCAGCTGGACCTGCCTCACCTGAAGCTGTACGAGTCGTACATGCCCGGCGAGAGCGCGCCCACGGACGCCACCGCCCGCCTGCTCGCGCTCGGCGCCCGCCTCGACCTGATGGTCGAGATCGGCGGGTACGGCAAGGGCAAGTTCTGGCTCTCCCTGGCCGGCTGACGGCCCGCAGCCCGGCCGGACAGGGAGCCGAACCCGCAAGGCGCCGTCCTCCTCCCCGGAGGAGGACGGCGCCTTCGGCGTTCCCCGAGGATCCGGCTCCGAACGATCCGCCGCGGCCCCGGCGCGGCCCGCCGGTACCGCTCGGCCGTCGGGGCGGGCGATCTCCACCAGGACGCCGGTACCGGGCATGAGCGGGCCGGCATGTCCGCCCGTGAGCCCGTGCCGAGGCGGTCCTGCCCGTCAGACCTGGACGAGTTCCAGGTGTTCGTAGCCGGTCCAGCGGGCCGGGTCGGCGGTCAGGACCGGCCAGCCGCGCATCATCGCCAGGTAGGCGGTCTGCGCGTCGTGCTCGGTCACCTCATCCGGCCTGGACGCGAACCGGGACTGGGCCATGACCCGGAAGCCTTCCTGCCGGGAGAGGTCGGCGACCTGCGTGGCGCGGAAGCCGTACAGCCACATGAGCTGTTCGGGGTGCGGCTCGGCGATGATGCCCGCGCGGACCAGGGTGGTGACGGGCAGCAGGAGCGTGTGCCCGTCTTCGGCGATGGTCTCCAGGGCCACCCGGATGCGGCCGTCCTTCCGGTCGTCGGCGAGGATGCGCAGGACGGCGGTGAGGTCGGCGACGTACCCGCCGATCACGCGACGACGCCGGTCGCCCGCGCCTTGTCGGCCTTGTGCCGGGCGGCCACTTGAGCCTCGCGCATCCGGCGACGCAGCTCGTCCGCCATCCTGGCGTGCCCGTCCGGGTCGGCGGCACGGTCATGCTCGATCCTCTCGGCGAGGAGGGCGCGCGAGCGGTGGTCGGCGTCGAGGCGCTGCCGGGCGAGGTCGGCGAACCAGCCGGAGACGGTCGTGCCCTGCTGCTCGGCCAGAGTCTTGACCTCCTCGTACATCTCGTCGGGGAGGCTGATCGAGAACTTCGCGGTCATACCGCCACCATACTCAGTGTTCTCCCTCGTGTCCCGGATCCGCGCAAGCTCCGGCACGCGCTATCGCGCTCGGCCTCCTCGCCGCAGCCCCGGGTCCGGGCATCCCCGTAGTCGTCCTGCCGCCCGGCTGACCCTTCGGCAGAGCGATTCGGAAGTCGGGTCCGCTGACGGGCGCGGAGCTCAGGTCGCGTAGCGGCCGGTGAGCTCCGCGCCGAGGCGGGCGAGTTCGGCGCGGACCGGAGAGGGCGCCTCGACCTCGACGAGGGCGCCCCAGCCGGCCAGGTGGCGGGCGATGTCCAGCGGGGTGGGGGCCGCCAGCCGTACCCGGACGCGCCCGTCGGCGAGGGTGTCCTCGACGGCGCAGTGCCGTCCGAACTGGTCGCGCAGGATCCGCAGGTGCCCGGCCTGGGCGAGCACGGTCGCCGAGGCGAGCGAGCGCCGCTGCTCCACCTCGTCGACGACCCGCCGCCACGCCTCCGGCAGCTCGAAGTCGGCGGGCCGCTCGGCGGGCAGGTCCGTCACGGTGGCCTCGGCGATCCGGTCGACGCGGAAGGTCCGCTGCCCGTCCTCGGTCCCGGCCAGCAGGTACCAGACGTCGTCCTTGTCGACCAGGCCCCACGGGTCGACGAGCCGCCGCGTGCGCTCGCGGGTCCGGCCGTCGTAGACCAGGTCGACCTTGCGGCGGCGGACGACGGCGGTCTGCAGGGTCTCGACCGGCTCGGGCCGCTCCCGGTCGCGCTCGCCCCAGCGCGCCGGGTCGACCACGACGGCCTCGGCCGCCGCCTCGGCGTCGGCCCGGAAGGTGCCGGGGAGCGCCCGCAGGAGCTTGCGCAGCGCCGACCTGGCCTCCGGAGCCGCGGAGGCGGCCGGGCCGAGAAGCAGGAACAGCGCCCGGGCCTCGGGCGCGGTGAGCCCGGTGAGGTCGGTCCGGGCGCCGCCCAGCAGGGACCAGCCGCCGCCCCGCCCGGCCTGCGGGTAGACCGGGATCCCGGCGGACGAGAGCGCCTCCAGGTCACGGCGGGCGGTGGCCACGGAGACCTCCAGCTCTTCCGCCAGATCGGCGGCTGTCATCCGGCCGCGCGCCTGCATCAGCAGCAGGGCGGCCACGAGTCGGTCGGCACGCATGGATCCAATCTGCCAAACAAAGTGCTCATTCGATGAGCACTTTGAAACGGAGAATGGTTCCTGTCAGCCACCACGGGGCACTCCGCCCCGGCGAAAGGAGCACCCGATGCTGCGAGGACTCACGACCGTCACGTACTACGCCGACGATCTCGAGGCGGCCAGGCGGTGGTACACCGAGCTGCTGGGCGCCGAGCCGTACTTCAACCGGGAGGGGCCGGACGGCCGTCCGGCGTACGTCGAGTTCCGCATCGGCGACTACCAGCACGAGCTCGGCCTCATCAGCAGCCGCTACGCGCCCTGGCACACGCCGGAACGCCCGGCAGGCGTCATCGTGTACTGGCACGTCGACGACGTGCATGCGGCCTTCGAGAGGCTGCTGGCCATGGGGGCGAAGGAGCACGAGAAGCCCGTCGACCGCGGGGAGGGGTTCGTCACGGCCTCGGTGACCGACCCGTTCGGCAACCTCCTGGGCGTCATGGAAAACCCGCACTACCTGGACGTCCTCGGGTCGATCCGGCGGGCGTGACCCGCGGGGGACGCCCGCCGCTTCCGCCCGGCGCCGGGCGGAAGCCCTCAGCCGCAGGCAGACTGATGGGCGGCGGCCAGGCGGGCGGTGCGGGCCAGGAGGGCGCGGACGGGGTGGCCCTCCGGGAGCGGGCCGGGAGCGAGGTCGGCCAGCAGGAGGCGGAGGCGGGCGGCCAGGTGGCGGGTCCTGGTCAGGTAGGCGGGGTCGCGGGGGTCGGCGGGGACGCGGGAGAGGGACTCGGCCAGGTCGTCGAAGGCCTCGGCCAGGTCGGGATCCGGGACGGGACCGGGGCCCGCGGCGGTGAGGAGCAGGCCGCGGTGCTCCAGCAGCCGGGCGGTGCAGGCGAGCAGGCCGCCGGCGTTCCGGTCCAGCCAGGCACGCTCCCGCGACTCGGTACGGCGGGCGGCCCGCTCGGCGACCTCGCTGCGCGGCCCGCCGCGCTCGGCGGCGGCGTGCCGGAGGATGCGGTGCTGTACGGCCTGGCGGGAGCGGAGCCCCAGCGCGGCCGCCAGCTCGCCCAGACTCAGCCCGGTCTCCACGCCCAGCGCGAGGAGCCTGGCCTCCAGCCGGTCCAGGCGGCCGGGCAGGGCGGGGACCGCGCGCCTGCCGTACTCCAGCAGGACCAGCGCGTCCAGCACGTCGCGCCGGAGCACCTCTCCGGGCACGCGCCGGTGGGCGGCGACGTAGGCGGCGAGCTCCAGCGGTCCGTCGGGAAGGGCCTCCCGGTCGGGGTCGTCGCAGCGGGCGCGGCGGGCGGCGATCTCCTCGGCCCGGCGCAGGGCCTCGGACTCCGGCACGGGGCGGACGGTTCTCGTGGGCACCGTCAATACTGTATTGACAGGAGGTCCCCGGCGCCACGGCGGCGCCGCCCGGCGAGCCCTCCCGGACGGCGGGCTGTCCAACCCGGTCACGGGGTCACGGGGATCCCCGGCACCGTCTCCGAGGCGCCGGAGGCCGCCTACCCCGCGGCCCCGTCCGGGGGCCGCCGGCGGTCGTCGAGGACGTGGGCGTTGATCCGGCGGACCGAGGGGGCCAGATCGCCGATCTCGACGACCTCCACCCCGCCCCGGCGCAGCGTCTCCACACCGTGGCAGTCGGCGAAGACGAGCGGCTCGCGCAGGGCCAGCACCACGCGCCGGATGCCCGCGGCCAGGATCAGGCCCGTGCAGGAGGCCAGCCGGGAGGCACGGGTGGTGCAGGGCTCCAGCGAGCTGTAGATCGTCGCGTGGGACAGGTCGGGACCGGACCGGCCGGCCAGTTTGGCCAGCGCGGCCTCCTCGGCGTGGTCGCGGGGATCGGCCTCGCCGGTGTAGCCGGTGGCCAGGACGGTGCCGTCGCCGCCGACGACGAGCGCGCCGACGGCGTAGCGGTCCGGGGCCGGCGGCGAGTGCCGGGACAGCTCGATCGCCGCGTTCAGCCACCGCCGGTCGGCTCCGGTGGGACCGCTCATGCCGCGCCGTACCGCTCGGACAGCGCGTAACGCAGCAGCACGACGTCGCCGATCGGGGTCACGCCGGCCAGGCGGGCCCGGCGCTCGGAGGTCCACGGGAAGGAGCCGTCGCCCACGAAGCGGGGGGCCCGGGAGTCGCCCACGAAGAACGGCGCCACCACCAGGTGCAGCTCGTCGGCGAGGCCGCGGGAGAGGAACTGGGTGTGCACGCTGGATCCGCCCTCGACCATGAGCCTGGCGACGCCGCGGCCGGCCAGGTCGGCCAGCACCCGGGCCAGGTCGACCGGGTCGCCGGCGTCGACGACGTCGGCCGCGCCGCCGACGCGTCGGCGTGCCCTGCCCAGGGCCGGCGACGCGGCGTAGACGATCTTCTCGGCGTCGCCGGAGGTGAAGAACCGCGCACCGGCGTCGAGCTCGCCGCTGCCGGTCACGGTGACCTTCGCCGGGGTGGCGGGCAGCCCGCGCGCGAGGCGGGCGTCCCGGCGGGCCTGCGAGCGCACCGCCAGCCGGGGGTCGTCGGCGCGGATGGTGGCGGAGCCGACCAGGACGGCGTCGCAGGCGGCCCGCTCGGCGTCGACCCGGTCGAAGTCGGCGTCGTCGGACAGCAGCAGCCGGTTCTCGCTCGCGTCGTCGATGTAGCCGTCGATCGATACGGCGCAGCTCAGCAGCACATACGGCCGCTCGCTCATGGGCGGGGTCCTCCTGGAGGGAGACGTCCGGCCTCGGACGGGTGCGCGGCCGGCTCGGCCGCCGGCGGCCGAGTGATCCACCCTACGGCGCACGACCCGCGACCGGAGCGGGCCGGTACGGGCACGGAGCCGGGGACTCGCCGCCTCGGGCCATCACGCGCACGTGCGAAGAGACGGCCGGGGCCGCTCCCGGCAGAGGAGCGGCCCCGGCGGTGCGCCCGGTTTCGGCGCCCGGGTTCAGCGGCCGGAAACGGCGCTGTCGGCGACCTCGCTGAGCTGCGTGGACTGGTCCTTCAGCCGTGCCGCGGCGGCGAGCACGGTCTGGGTCGCCCGGGACGCGGCCTGCCCGGAACCGGCGACCGCGGCCATCCCCCGCGACATCTCCGCGCTGGTCGCGCTCTGCTCCTCCACCGCGGCGGCGATCAGCGACTGCTGCTCGGCGACGGCGTCGATCAGGCTGGCGATGCCCGAGATCCCGGCGGAGGCCTGGACGCTCTCGGCCTGGATGCCCTCGATCATGTCGGTGATCTGCGCGGTGGCCTCCGCCGTACGGGCGGCCAGGTCCTTGACCTCGCTGGCCACGACCGCGAATCCCTTGCCCATCTCGCCGGCGCGGGCGGACTCGATGGTGGCGTTCAGCGCCAGCAGCTTGGTCTGCTCGGCGATCTCGGTGATCAGCTTGGTGATGCTGCCGATCTGCCGGCTGGACTCCTGCAGCTGCCCCATCCGCTGGGTGGCGTCGCGCGCGGACTCCACGGCGGTCGCGGTGCTGGAGGAGGCGCTGCTGACCCCCTGGGAGATCTCCTGGATGCTCTGGGTCAGCTCCGTGGAGCTGTGCGAGACGGTCTCGGCCTGCCCCGCGCTCTCCCCGGCGGTGCGCGCCAGCTCCTCGCCGGCCTCGGCCAGGACCGCGCTGGTCTCGGCGAGCTCCTTGCTGAGCTCCCGCACGGCCTTGTCGGTGCGTACCCGATCCGTCGCGTTCTCCCAGGTCACGATGTATCCGCCGGGAATGCGGTCGAAGCCCATCGAGCCGTACATCGTCTCGCCGTCGAGCTCCAGGGTGGTGAGCGAGGTGTACGGGAAGGATGAGGCCCGGCGCAGGTGGGTCTTGAGGCTGTCGGCCAGCATCAGCAGCGCCTCGATCCCGTGGTCGGCGACCGTGTCCTGCATGAGCTTGTCGGCCGCCTGGTTGCGGTACAGGACCTCCCCGGCGTCGCTGGTGATCAGCAATACCGCGGGGGCCTTGTCGAGCGCGGCCATCAGCGCCTCGTGGGACTGCACCACCGGGTGGACGTCCGCACCGGTCCGGCGGGACCGCCACAACTTCATCGTCTTCAGCTCCTCAGATTCGGGTCCGCACAACAGATCGGTTGCGCGGACCCGAATCTGAGGACGACGGTCCGGGCCGCGGCATTCACACGGCCGGCGCCGGTTCCCGGCCGCGGGCGTCCCGCCGGTCCCGGAGGGCTCTCAGCGGCGCCCGCCGAGCAGGGAGGCGGGCGAGACGAAGGTGTAGCCCAGGCCCTTGATCCCGTCGATGGTCTCCTCCAGCCACTTGGTGCCCAGGTAGGGGTGGTAGAAGAAGCTGGCCATGCCGTCGCGGACGACGAGGTTGGCCTTGGCGGCCTTGATCAGAGTGTCCGGGAGGACCACCGGGTGGTTGTTGAACGCCTCGGGTTCGATGTTGCCGATGTTCTCCGGCAGGACCGTGGAGCCGTAGACGTCGGTGACGGTGTAGGGGAAGAACTGCCCGGCCATGTGGTCGTACTGCGGTGCCGTACCGGACAGGGTCCCGGCGAAGTAGAGGCTGCGCTCGTAGCGGGCCTTGAACCCCAGGTTCTTGACCGCCTTGTAGTCCGCGGCCGAGGCGGCGTAGTGCGGGAACTCGAAGATCGTCGGAACCGGCAGGCCCGCGAGGCGGAACTCCGCGGCCGAGGCCAGCATCCGGGCCGCGGCCCAGGCGGTGGAGTCCTTGGCGACGGGGCCGTCGTAGATGACGGAGTCGTTGGCGTCGACGTGGGCGGTGTAGAACTCGAAGTCGTCGCCGCTGGTGCCGTTGTAGGGGTTGGGCGCGTCGGTGTACTGGTGGGTGTACCCGTGCATGATCATCGTGCCGCCGTTGGCCAGCATGTACTTGATGGCCTTGACCACCTGGGGCCGCTGGCGGAGCCTGACGGTCGTGCCGGGGGCCTTGTGCACGGGGAAGACCCCGAAGGAGAAGGGCACCTTCTTGGCGACCAGCAGCCTGGCGACCGCCATGAGCTCGGCGGGCTCGGAGTTGGGGCCGATGTCCTCCAGGCGGACCATGGCCCGGTGGCGTTCGGCGGTCTGCGGTGCCAGCGCGTCGAACAGCAGGTCGGCGAAGACCAGGTAGCGGTCGGAGGCGGTGGTGTAGGCGAAGGGGATCTCGCCGATGTAGGTCAGCTTGCCCGAGCGGATCGCCCACGGGATCTGCGTGCCGTTCTCGCGGACGGCGCCGGCCAGCACCTTGGCCTTGGTCTCGTCGACGGTGGCGTAGTCCATCACCCCGGAGGCGTTGACGGGGTCGCGCGAGAGCTCCTGGCCCTTGTAGACCACGCCCTCGACGGTGGTGTAGTCGAACTGCGACCACATCCAGCCGTAGTCGGCGGTGAAGGTGGGAATCGAGGAGGTGAGCTGCCAGATGTTGTGGTTCATCCAGATGACCGGGCGGTCGGCGGTGCGCACGTCGTCCAGGAAGGCCTTGGGCAGCGGCTCGTCGTAGGTGGAGCCGACGTAGACGACCGCGGTGAAGCCCTTCATCCTCCCGGCGGTGTAGGCCGAGACCGGCATCGTGGTGAACGTGCCGAAGTGACCGGTGAGGTTGGCGGTCTGGATCGCGTACAGCTCGCCGAGCCAGCCCCACTGGCCGGTCGTGTCGTACAGCACCAGGGTGGAGCGGCCGGTTCCGGCCAGGCCGCCGGTGAAGACCTTCTGGGCGGTGGCGTTGGCCTGGGCGGATGCGGCGGCGGCCTGCGGCACGAGGCCGGTGGTGAGCAGCAGCACGGCCGACAGCAACGCCGTCAGCGCCGGCAGGACGGCCCTGCGCCAGCGGGAAACGGGCATAGGAGAGAGACCCCCACGACGAAAGCGAGAACGGCGCCGTTGGGAGCGCCGCATGACAGGGTGTGGGTTCGGTCTCGCCATTGGCTCCCCGAGGCGGCTAGGCGGCCGAATTCCTACGTGCGCGAGCAGGTTGCCGCATCGCGTCGTTGAGGCCGTCTCGGATCATCGCGTACCCGACGAACTACCGCGGTATATGCCCCTACCTGCGGGTTCGCCTTCAGGTTAACCTTGGGTCACCAAAACAGGCAAACCCCCCATAAAGTCTTTACCGAGCGTGAGCCGGGGACGGGGCCGCGCCCGGGGAGGACGTCAGAGCGAGCCGGGGGCCACGAAGGTGTAGCCCAGGCCCCTGATCCCGTCGATGGTCTCCACCAGCCGCTCCACCCCCAGGTAGGGGTGGTAGAAGAAGCTGGCCATGCCGTCGCGGACGACGAGGTTGGCCTCGGCCGCCTTCACCAGGTCGGCGGAGAGCACCGACGGGTGGTTGTTGTAGCCCTTCGGGATCAGATTGCCGATGTTCTCCGGCAGGACCGTGGAGCCGTAGACGTCGGTGACGGTGTAGGGGAAGAACTGCCCGGCCATGTGGTCGTACCGCGGTGCCGTACCGGACAGGGTCCCGGCGAAGTAGAGGCTGCGCTCGTAGCGTGTGCCGAAAAGCACCGTGGCCGCCTTGTAGTCCTCCACCGAGGCGGCGTAGTGCGGGAACTCGAAGATCGTCGGAACCGGTAGGCCCGCCGCCCTGAACTCCGCGGCCGAGGCGTCCATCCGGCCGCGCGCCCAGGCGGCGGAGTCCCCGGCGACGGGGCCGTCGTAGACGACGTAGTCCTTCTTGTCCACGTGGGCGGTGTAGAACTCGAAGTCGTCGCCGCTGGCGCCGTTGTAGGGGTTGGGCGCGTCGGTGTACTGGTGGGTGTACCCGTGCATGATCATCGTGCCGCCGTTGGCCAGCATGTACCTGAGCGCCTCGACGACCTCGGGCCGTTCCCGCAACCTGATCTCGACGCCCTTCTCGGGCTCCTTGTGAAGCGGGTAGACGCCGAAGGAGTAGGGGATCTTCCGGCGGGCCAGCTCAGTGGCGATCTTCATCAGCTCGGCGGGGTCGGCGGCGGGGCCGATGTCCTCCAGGCGGACCATGGCCCGGTGGCGTTCGGCGGTCTGCGGTGCCAGCGCGTCGAACAGCAGGTCGGCGAAGACCAGGTAGCGGTCGGAGGCGGTGGTGTGGGCGAAGGGGATCTCGCCGATGTAGGTCAGCTCGCCCGAGCGGATCGCCCACGGGATCTGCGTGCCGTTCTCGCGGACGGCGCCGGCCAGCACCTCGGCCTTGGTCCCGTCGACGGCGGTGTAGCCCATCAGGCCCGCCTCGTTGCGGACGTCCCGGCTGAGGGTGCGGCCCTTGTAGACCACCTTCTCGAAGGTGCCGCGGTCCAGCTCGGACGGCAGCCAGCCGTACCTGGCGGTGAAGTCCGGGGTGGTGGAGGCGAGCTGCCAGATGTTGTGGTTCATCCAGATGACCGGGCGGTCGGCGGTGCGCACGTCGTCCAGGAAGGCCTTGGGCAGCGGCTCGTCGTAGGTGGAGCCGACGTAGACGACCGCGGTGAAGCCCTTCATCCTCCCGGCGGTGTAGGCCGAGACCGGCATCGTGGTGAACGTGCCGAAGTGACCGGTGAGGTTCGCGGTCTGGATCGCGTACAGCTCGCCCGCCTGCGGCCACTGGCCGGTCGTGTCGTACAGGACCAGGGCGGAGCGGCCGGTTCCGGCCAGGCCACCGGTGAAGACAGCGGGCTCGGACACAGCGCGCCCGGACACGGTGGGCGTGGCGGACGCCGCCGGAGACTGCGACTGTCCGAGGCCGGTGACGAGAAGCACGCCGGCGGTCAGGAACGCGGACGCCGCCAGGGCCGCCGTACGGCGGCGCCGCGGAGAGCGGGCGGAGGTGGTCATTGTTCTTCCTTGTCCGAGACCCGTCCCGGAGCGGACGGTGGATGGCCGTGGGGAGACGGGGCCGGTCAGGTGCGGGCGGTCTTGAGCCAGGTCTGGCGGCCGGAGAGGGCGCGGCCGACCGCCCACCAGCCCGCGGCGAACCACTGGTAGCCGTAGAGCACGAACAGGTGTCCCAGCAGCAGCGAGCGCAGCAGTCCCAGCTCGGAGTCGCGCCGCCAGTAGACGTAGCCGTAGACCAGGGCGATGCCGAAGGACAGGCCGTACCAGAGGGCGAACATGGCCGGTGAGACCACGCTGTGGCCCGCCTGCAGCGAGGCCGCGACCAGCGCCAGGCCCGACGCGGCGAAGGCGAGCGGCAGCACCGAGGTCAGCAGCAGGAACCAGGGGCTCATCAGGTGGTAGACCAGGTCGGGGGCGGCGGCGGCCGGGGCGCGGCGGATGACGAGCGGCAGCAGCCTGCCGGCCTGCAGGTGCCCCTGGAACCAGCGCGAGCGCTGCCGCACCAGCCGCTTGGGCGAGAGCACGGCCTGCTGGTGCACGGCGGTGGTGTGGCAGAACCGGTTGCGCCAGCCGGCGGCGAGCAGCCGCACGCCCAGGTCGAGGTCCTCGGTCAGGCAGTCGCTCCACGGGTCGGCGCCGAGGCCGGCCAGGGCGTCCAGGCGCATGAACTGGCCGTTGCCGCCCAGGCCGACGCTGCCCAGGTGGCGGCGGCCGTTCTGGAAGACGTCGGTGTAGACCACGAACTCCATGTCCTGCATCCGCGCCAGCAGGCCGGCGTGCCGGTTGTACATGCGCACGCCGATCTGGACGCCGCCGGTGGCGGGGTCGGCGAAGTACGGCGTGACCTCGTCCAGGGCGTCGGCGTCCAGGCGGCCGTCGGCGTCGAGCACGCAGACGACGACCCGGGCGGGGTCGCGCCCGGCCAGCAGCCCGGAGCCGGTCAGGTGTGCCAGGCCCGCGTTGAGCGCCGCGCCCTTGCCGCGCCGGGCGTCGGGCAGGCTGCGCTGCAGCAGCCAGATCCGGTCGTCCTCGGCGGCGGCGGCGCGGACGATGTCGGCGGTGGCGTCGGAGGAGGCGTCGTCGACGACCAGGACCGCGAGCTCGCCGGGCAGGCTCCGCAGCCGCTGCAGGCTGGCGGCGAGCACCTTCTCCTCGTCCAGGCAGGCCATGAGGAAGACGTAGAAGGGCGCGGGCTCGGCCGGTGCGGCGGGGCGGCGCACGCCCCGCGAGAGCAGGAACATCAGCGCGGTGTAGCCGAGGCCGAGCACGATGACGGCGGAGCTCAGCCAGAGCAGGGCGGTCGTCACCGGGGTGGTCATCGCGTCACCTGCGCGGTGAGGTCGTTCCCGCCGCCGGAGGAGGCGAGGACGCCCCGGGAGGCGGGGCCGAGGCCGGCGCGCCGGCCTCGGGGAGCGGACCGCCCGCTGACCGCGTCGGCGCCGCGGAGCACCGCCCCGGCGGCCAGCAGGACGGTCATGGCCAGCAGGAAGAGCCCGAACCCTGCGCCGGTGGCCATGAGCAGGACGCGGGCCGCGTCCACGGCGGTGGCGGTCAGGTCCGCGGCGGCCGTGCCGGAGGCGGACAGCTCGGAGGCGGACGGCAGGACGGCGGAGGCGCCCACGCTCATGCCGGTCCCGGTGAGCGCGAGGGCGCTGTTGGCGTACATCTCAGGCACCCCCGTGGACGGGGAGGGCGAGAGCGGTGGAGCGGCCGGAAGACGGCAGCGCGGGGCGAGCGGGCATGAGACCCTCACGACGAGACGGACCCGGACATCCGGAAGGGATGTCACCTGACAGGTGACGGGTGCGGTCTCGCCATTCGCTCCCCGAGTCGGCTAGGCGGCCGAATTCCTACGTGCGTGAGCGCGTCGCCGCGCCACGCCGTTGAGGCCGTCTCGGATCGTTGCGTACCCGTGAAGGCCGCAGGCATATGCCCCTACCTGCGGCTTCGTCATCACGTTAACCCTGGGTCACGAAAATGGCAAACACAGTCCCAAAAATATTACGTAGCGTGATTGTCACTTAGTGTTACGAACGTGGATCTCCAGCGGATACGGCGGGTGCCCGCCCTCGCCCTCCTGATCTGTACGGCCCTCGCCGTCCTCGCGGGCTCCTGCGACGGCGGCGGGGCCGGCGGTGAACGCTGGGCCGAGGGCAGCGTCCACGGCGACTGGCGCGTGATATTCGACGGGGGCGGGTTCACCGGCCGCGCCCCCGGCGGGCAGATCCGGATCGACACCCCCGCCCCGGCCTCCGCCGCCGAGACCCACGCCGGCCTCATCGTCTCCATCGGCAGCACCGGCGAGCCCGACCTCCGGCTGCGCCTGCGCACCCTGCGCCAGACCCGCGCCGTCCCCAACGTCTGGGAGGTCGCCTGGGTGGTGTGGCACTACACCGGCCCGCAGAACTTCTACTACCTGCTGCTCAAGCCCAACGGCTGGGAGCTCGGCAAGGCCGACCCCGCCTTCCGCGGCGCCCAGCGCTTCCTGGCCACCGGCCCGGGCCCGTTCCCGGTGGGGCGCTGGTACGAGGTGCGGGTACGGCAGAGCGGTCCGCGCATGACCGCCTGGGTCGACGGCCGGCGGACGGTCGACTACACCGACACCGAGCAGCCCTACCGGCGGGGCGCGGTCGGCCTGTACGCCGAGGACGCCGTCGCCGACTTCACCGCCGTCACCCTCGGCGGCCACGCCCTGCGCGACTGACGGCGGCGGGTGACGGCGGCGGGTGACGTGGCTCTCAGCACGCGGCGACCGCTAAACAACGCCCGTCTCCCGCCGATCGGAAGGTCTGGGATCCGCGGTCCGCTGCTCGCGGAGTTCCGGCGCCCCCGCGACCCACCCAGAACGGTCAGGAGCTCCGGCGATGCCCTCAATCCACCTTCCCCGGCGACGGAACCGCATCCGCGCCGCCCTCGTCCTCGGGACCCGGCCGGAGGCGATCAAACTCGCCCCGGTCCTGCGGGCGATGAGCGACTCCCCGCTCTTCGAGCCCATGGTCGTCTCGACCGGGCAGCACCGGGAGATGCTCGACCAGATGCTGAGCCGGCTGCACATGGACAGCAGCCGCGACCTCGCCGTCATGCGCGACCGCCAGCAGCTCTCCGGGCTGACCGCCCGCCTGATCAGCGGCCTGGGCGAGGCCGTACGGGCCGACGAGCCCGACGTGGTGATCGTCCAGGGCGACACGACGACGGCGATGACCGGGGCGCTGGCCGCGTTCTACGAGGGCGTGCCCGTCGCGCACGTGGAGGCGGGCCTGCGCACCGGCGTCATCGGCAACCCCTTCCCCGAGGAGCTCAACCGCCGCCTGGTGGCGCCCATGGTGCGCTGGCACTTCGCCCCCACCGAGGGCTCGGCCGCCAACCTGCTGGCCGAGGGCGTCGACCCCGGCCAGATCGACGTCACCGGCAACACGGTGATCGACAACCTGCTCTGGGTGCTGGAGCGCGGCGAGGGCCGCTCGGCGTTCACCGCCTCCGGCCTGCGGCGGGTGCTGGTGACCCTGCACCGCCGGGAGAACCAGGGCGAGACCATGCACGGCATCGCCACGGCCCTGGCCGACCTGGCCGGCCGGCCCGACGTGGAGATCGTGCTGCCGCTGCACAAGAGTCCCGCCGTGCGGGACGCCCTGCTGCCGGTCCTGGGCGACCACCCCCGGATCCGGCTCGTCGAACCGCTGGACTACTTCGACTTCGCCGCCACGCTCGCCGCCTGCGACCTCGTGCTGACCGACTCGGGCGGCGTCCAGGAGGAGGCGCCCACGCTGGGCAAGCCCGTCCTGGTGCTGCGCACCACCACCGAGCGCCCCGAGGCCGTACAGGCCGGGGTCGCGCTCCTGGTGGGCACCGAGCCGGGCGAGGTCGCCGCCGCCGCCCACCGCCTGCTCGACGACCGCGCCGCCTACGGGCGGATGGCGGCCGCGGTCAACCCCTTCGGGGACGGGCGGGCGGCCGAGCGCATCGTGCACAGGCTCGCCCTCGACCTGGCCGGCCGCACCACCGGGCACGGCGAGGGCGACCTGGCCGTCGCCTGACCCGTTCCAGCCGGGAGCCCCGGCGCCTGCGCGGCGCCGGGGCTCCCTTCTGCGTGCCTGCCGGTGTACGGCCGGGCGGAGTCAGGCGATGCCCGCCGCCGAGCACGCCTCGGCGTACGCGCCGGCGCACAGCGCACCGGGCGTCACGTAGCCGTCCTTGATCACGGTCTCCTCGATGGTGTCCTTGGTGACCGTGACCGGGTCGAGCAGGAGGGACGGTACGGCGCCGGCGCCGTTGTCCACCGTGCTGTCCATCTTCGGCCGCTCCCCGCCGAGCAGCTCGAACGCCAGCTCGGCGGTCTTCTCCGCCTCCAGGCGCACCGCCTTGTAGACGGTCATGTGCTGCTGCCCGGCGAGGATGCGCTGCAGCGCGGCGATCTCGGCGTCCTGGCCGGTGACCGGCACGTCCGGCAGCCCGGCCGCCTTCAGCGCCGCGATCGCGCCGCCCGCCGTACCGTCGTTGGCCGCGTAGACGCCGATGAGGTCGCGCCCGCGCAGGGACGGCAGCGTGCGCGCGGTCCAGGCCTTGGCGTTGTCCGGGTTCCACTCGGGCGTGTCGAACTCCGCGGCGATGCGGACCTTGCCGTCGAGCGTCTCGTGCGCGCCCTTCTTGAAGAGGGTGGCGTTGTTGTCGGTCGGCGAGCCGTTGATCCACAGGATCTCGCCGGAGCGGGCCTTGTCGCCCAGCGCGGCCAGCAGCGCCTCGGCCTGCAGGCGGCCGACCTTCGCGTTGTCGAAGGAGACGTAGTAGTCGACGGGCGTGCCGAGGACCAGGCGGTCGTAGGAGATCACCGGCACGTCGCGCTCCCGGGCCCGCTCCACGATCTTCGCCGCGGCGGCGCTGTCGACCGGGGTGAGCACCAGCACCTTCGCGCCCTCCTCCAGGGCCTCCTCGGCCTGGGAGAGCTGCTCGTCGGCGTCCTGCCCGGCGTTGCGGTAGTCGATCTCGCAGGTGGAGCAGAGCTGCTTGAGCCGCTGGGAGAAGTACGGGGCGTCCGCCGCGTCGTAGCGGCTCGCGGCACGCTCGGGCAGCAGCAGCGCCACCCGCCCCGCGGCCTTGCCCGCGGTGGCATCGCCGGCCGCGCCGCCGTCGCCGGACGACGGCAGGAGGCCGCAGCCGGCCAGGACCGTCCCGGCGACCGCGGCGGTCACCGCGGCCAGCATCCGTCGGTATCTGCGCATGGTGTTCTCGTCTCCGTTCGGGGGGCCGCTCACGGGCCGCATCAGTACGTGAAGCGGGAGACGAGCACGCGCATCCGCGCCGCCATCCCCGCCAGCTCGTCGACGGCCTCGGTGGTGCTGGCCACGCCCTGCCTGGTCAGGTCGGTGGCGTCGGCGACACCGCCGACGTTGGCCGCGATGCCGCCGGACCCGGCGGCCGCGTCGGCGACGCTGCGGCTCATCGCCTGCGTCGTCGCCGCCTGCTCCTCGACCGCGGCGGCCACGGTCTCCTGGTACTCGCTGATCTGCGCGATCACGCCGGTGATCTCGCTGATCGCGCCGACCGCCGCCTCGGTGTCGGCCTGGATGGCCTGGACCCGGCGGCCGATGTCCTCGGTGGCCTGCGCCGTCTCCTGGGCCAGCTCCTTGACCTCCTGGGCCACGACCGCGAAGCCCTTGCCGAACTCGCCGGCACGGGCGGCCTCGATGGTGGCGTTGAGCGCCAGCAGGTTGGTCTGCTGGGCGATGGAGGTGATGGTCTTGACGACGTCGCCGATCTCCGCGCTGGAGGCGCCCAGCTTGCCGATGGTCTCGTTCGCCGACGCCGCGATGTCCACGGCCCGGTCGGCGACCCGGACCGCCTCGGTGGTGTTGCGGGAGATCTCCTGGATCGACGCGCCCATCTCCTCGGCGCCGGCGGCGACCGCCGCCACGTGCGAGCTGATCTCGGCCGCCGCGCCGGTGACCCCCTCGGCCCGGCCGGAGGCCTCCCGGGCGCTCGCTCCCATCTGCGCGCTGATCGCCGAGAGCTCCTCGGCGGCGGCGGCCAGCGACTCGGAGTTCTCGCCGAGCGTGCGGACGGCGTCGCGGGTACTGGCGGTCGCGACCGCCAGCGCCTCGGCCATCTCGCCCACCTCGTCGCGCTGTGCGGCCTCCACCTCGGCGGTGAGGTCGCCGGCGGCCACGGCCTGCAGGACGCGGCGCACCCGCCGGATCGGCTTGACGATCAGGCCGGAGATGTAGCGGCTGAGCGCGAGCGCGACGACCAGGCCGGCCAGGAGGGTCGCGACCATGACGGTGCGCGCGGTGTCGTGCGCCGAGTGGGCCGAGGCCGCCGCGGCGGCGCCGCTGGTCTGCTCGTAGCGGAGCAGCTCGTCCAGCGCCGTCATCGCGTTGGTGCTGGTGATCTGCCCGTCACCGAGGTATGCCTGCTGGAAGGCGGCGGCGTCGCCGGACTCGGCGAGCGGGAGGAGCCGGTGCTCCAGGATGGTGCGGTAGGCCGTCCACCAGATGTCGAACCGGTCGACCAGCTCGCGCTGGGCGTCCTCGTCCACCGAGGTGCGGTAGGTCTCCAGGGCCTGCGCGAGCTGCTCGTCGGCCTCGCCGATCCCGTCGCGGAAGGACTTCACGGCGACCTCCCCGTCGGACAGGGCCAGGTTCGCGATGTTGTTCTGCACGCGCAGCGCCGCGGAGTTGATCGCCGAGAGCTGGGCGGAGGGCTCCAGGTTGCCGCGGTAGATGTCCTCGACCCGCTGGTCGACGCTGCCGAGGCCGGACAGTCCGACCGCGGCCACGACCGCCGCGGCCGCGCAGCCCAGGGCCACGAGCAGCAGCAGCTTCCGCGAGATCGGCAGGTCCGCCACGGCCCACCGGAAGCTTCTGCCGCCGCGGCTCGTGCCCGCGGACGACCCGGTCGTCCGCGGGTTGGCGTCGTCTGGCATGTCGTTCATCGGCACCGTGCCCCTTCCATTCATGACCGGTGAAAACACACGGCCGTCGAAAAATCGGATGCGCGGTGCGGCGGCTGAGGATTTTCGGTAGTGGATCGGTAGCGGATCCGTCACATTCCGTTGACGCGCTTCCCGGTCTGAAGGCCGGGATTCAGTCCGTGCCGCGTCATGCGACACCTCTGCGGCTTCCTGCTTCGCCGACCTGCGCCACCGCGAGCGGTGGTCTTACCGGGTCTCCACAGGCGTTTAACCGGCCCGCCGCATCCTTGATCACCGTGACCGATGAGGGTTCGGACGGCAGGCTACGCGACCAGCGGACCCGCACGTCGCCGATCTTCGGCAGGCGCAGCCTCCCGCCCGCCGTGACGGCGAACCGGGCGTTCTTGGTGAACCGGATCGCCTGCCGATTGTCCTTCTTGGATCGAAACCGGGGTGCGGCGGCCTTCGGCCCTCTGTGCGTGCCGGCGACCGAGGCGAAGAGGTTGCGGTAGGCGGTGTTGAGGTCGGCGAGCGCCTGCTGGAGGACGACCGCCGACACCTCGGCCAGCCATGCCCGGCCGGGCGTCTTCTTCGCCTCGGTGATCACCCGCTTGGACAGGTCGCCGTCCGAGATGTGCCGGAGCACCGGCGCGCATTCCGGTAGCGGGGGGCCGGGGAGTCGTCCGCGGCCGGTGGTGCGCGGCGGGAGCCGGATCCGGCTCAGCAACGCCCCGGTTCTGCCGATCAGAGGGCGCGGGATCCCCAGGCGCGCCGCCTCCGCCGCCGCCCGGCCGCTCCCCCGCGGAGCCGCCGCACGCGCCGCGGCTCCCATCGGCATGCCTTTTTCCGCCGGGCCGTACGGAAAACCTCAGGAGCGTACGGCGGCGGCCGATGGGAGAAGTCGCCAGGACGGCATGCGTGGTCACGGAGCAGACCTGCGCCAAACGTTCCAAGCCAGAAGCGGAGGGGGCGCCTTGCCCAAGGGCCTGAGCCAGCTGGCGGTTCCGATCGGTGTCGTCCTGATCGTCGTGATGATGGTCATCCCGTTGCCGACGGTCCTGCTCGACATGCTCATCGCCGCCAACATCACGATCGCCCTGATCGTGGTCGTGGTCAGCATGAACGTGAAGCGGCCGCTGGAGTTCTCCTCCTTCCCCGCACTCCTGCTCGTCCTCACGCTGTTCCGGCTCGCGCTCAACATCAGCGCGACCCGCCTGGTGCTGCTCGACGGCTTCGCCGGCAAGGTGATCGAGGCCTTCGGCCACTTCGTCGTCGGCGGCTCGCTCATCGTCGGAATCGTGATCTTCACGATCCTGGTCATCATCCAGTTCATCGTCATCACCAAGGGCGCCGAGCGCGTCGCCGAGGTCGGCGCCCGCTTCACCCTCGACGCGATGCCCGGCAAGCAGATGGCCATCGACGCCGACCTCAACGCCGGTCTCATCGACGAGGCCGAGGCCCGCAAGCGCCGCCACGAGGTCACCGCCGAGGCCGACTTCTACGGCTCGATGGACGGTGGCTCGAAGTTCGTCAAGGGCGACGCCATCGCCGCCATCATCATCACCGTCATCAACCTCCTCGGCGGCTTCGCCGTGGGCGTGATCCAGAAGGGGATGCCGGCCGGCGAGGCGATCGAGACCTACAGCCTGCTGAGCATCGGCGACGGCCTGGTCTCCCAGATCCCGGCGCTGCTGCTCTCGGTCGCCACCGGCCTCATGGTGGCCCGCGCGAGCGGCGAGGGCGACATGGGCAGCACGGTCACCGGCCAGCTCGGCGCCCAGAAGCGCGCGCTGCAGGTCGGCGGCGGGGCCGCCCTGGCCCTGGTCCTCATCCCCGGCCTGCCCAAGTTTCCCTTCCTCCTCATCGGCGGCCTGGTCCTGTTCCTGGCCCAGCGGATCCCCTCCGCGCCGGCGGCGCAGGCCGAGGAGGCCGAGGCCGCCGCGATCGCGGGTCCGGCGCCGGACTCGCCCGAGTCCCTCATGGGGGAGATCCGGGTCGACCCGCTGGAGCTGGCGCTCGCCCCCGACCTCATCGACCTGGTCGACGCCGCCGGCGGCGACCTGCTCGACCGGGTGCGCTCGCTCCGCCGCAAGATCGCTCTGGAGACCGGCATCATCATGCCGCCGGTGCACACCCGCGACGACCTCGACCTGCCCCTGTCGACCTACGTGGTCCGCGTCAACGGCGTGGAGGTCGCCCGCGGCCAGGCACCGCCCGGCACCGTGCTGGCCATCGGCGACGGGCTGGAGAGCCTGCCGGGCCGGGCCGGCGTGGAGCCGGTGTTCGGCCTGGAGGGCAAGTGGGTCCCGGCCGAGCTGCGCCACCAGGCCGAGCTCACCGGCGCGACCGTCGTCGACCGGGCCTCGGTCATCATCACCCACCTGTCGGAGGTGGTGCGCGCCAACGCCAGCCGCCTGCTGGGCCGCGAGGACGTCCGCGCGCTGGTCGAGGCGGTACGGCGCACCCACCCGGTCGTGGTGGAGGAGCTCACCCCGGCGCTGCTGAGCCTGGGCCAGATCCAGATGGTGCTGCAGGCCCTGCTCGACGAGGGCGTGTCGATCCGGGACCTGGTCCGCATCTTCGAGGCGCTCTCGCTGGCCGGCAAGAACACCTCGGACCTGGACACGCTCTGCGAGGCCGTCCGCGGCGCCCTGGGCCCGGCCATCGCCGCCCAGCACGCCACTCCGGACGGCGGCCTGCCGGTCCTGACGCTGGACCCCCGGCTGGAGCACTCGCTGCTGGAGTCGCTGCGCCCCACCGAGCACGGCATCCAGCTGATCATCGACGCGGCCCGGGCCGAGACGGTGATCATCCAGGCCCAGCGCCTCGTCGAAGCCGCCGAGCAGCAGGGCCTCGCCCCGGTCCTGGTCTGCTCGCCCCAGCTCCGGATGCCGCTGCGCCGCATGCTGAAGCTGTCCGCCCCCCGCCTGCCCCTGCTGTCCTACAACGAGATCTCGGAATCCACGTTCCGTATCGAGACCCTGGGAGTTGTGACCGATGCCGAAGCGCTTGCTGCTTGAGGGAACCGACATCGAGGAGCTGCTGACCCAGGTCCGCGATGAGCACGGGCCGGACGTCTCCATCGTGTCGGCCGACCGCGTCCGCACCGGCGGGATCGCCGGGTTCTTCGCCCGTCAGCGCTACGAGCTGACCGTCGAGGTCAACGACGAGCCCGCCCGCCCGGCCGCGCGGCAGCAGGCCCCCGCCACCGGGACGACCGCCGCCGGGGCGCCCGCCGACCCGATGGCGGCGCTGCTGGCCCGGGCCGAGGAGCAGGAGCGCCGGCTGGGCGCCCCCGCCGCCGCCCGCCCCGCCGCGGAGGCCCCGCAGCGCCCCGCGGCCTCCGTGAGCCTCGCCACGGCGGCCCGGACGGCGCCCTTCGACCCGGCGCAGGCCGTTCCCGCGCAGGGGTCCGCCCCGCAGCTCCGGGCGCAGGCCGGGGCCGTTCCCGCCCAGCTCTTCACCGCCCCCGCCCCGCTGGTGGCGCCCGAGAACTTCGTCGTCGAGACCGGTACGGAGAACCAGGCCTTCGCCGACATGCTGGCCGCGCTCCAGCGCGGCACCACCGCGGAGGCCGCCGTCGCCGAGGCCGCCTCCGCCGCCCGCTCCGGCGCGATGGTGGCGCGGGCCTACCAGCCCCCGGCACCCGCGCAGGAGCAGCCCGGCGCCATGGCGGTGCGGGCCTACCAGCCGCCCGCGGTCGAGCAGGACCGGCCGTACGCCGGCGCGCTCATGGAGCTCGGCATGCCCGAGCACATGGCCCGCCGGGCCACCGGGCCCGACATGTACGGCGCGGTCAAGCAGGCGCTCGCGGGCCTGCCCGCCGCTCCCGCCGCCCCGAGCCGTCCCGGCGACGTGCTCGTCATCGTCGGCGAGACGCACGCCGCCCTGCGCGTGGCCGGGGAGGTCGTCCGGGCCCTGAACCTGGGGTCCGGCCAGCTCCTGCTGGCGGCGCGCTCCACCGCCGGGACCGAGATCCACGCGGCCCGGCGGCTGTCCGGCCCGGCCGCCGCCATCCGCAAGGCCCGCAAGATCCACCGGGACGACGTCCCGTACGTGGTCGTCGTCGCCTCCACCCCCGAGGAGGGCAACGGCGAGTGGGCGCGCTCGGTCGCCGACGGCCTCGGCGCGACCGCGGTGTGGGCCGTCGTCGACGCCACCCGCAAGACCGCCGACACCGCCCGCCACCTGCGCTCGCTCGGCAAGGTCGACGCGATCACCGTGAACGCGGTCGACGCCACCGGCGACCCGGCGAGCGTCCTCGCCCTGGACCTGCCCGTTTCCTACCTGGCAGACCGTCCCTGCACGCCCCAGGCGTGGGTCGGGCTGCTGTGCGAGCGACTGGAGGAGATGCAGTCGTGACATTCATCGGCCTGCCCGACGTCAACGCCTTGGTGGAGATCGCCCTGCCGGACGGCAGGGTCTACCCCACCCGCGTGGAGGACGCCGACGGGCTTCTGCTCAAGGTCGCCGCGCCGCGCGGCGCCGGGGACATCGACGTGCCGGAGCTCGGCACGGAGGTGTCCGTGCGCTGGACCGGCCCCCGCGGCCTGTACACCGCGCCCGGCACGTTCACCGCTCTCGAGCGCTCCCGGGTGAGCGTCTGGACGATCGAGGCCGAGGGCAGCGTGGACTACTTCAGCCGGCGCATCGCCGTACGGGTGGCCGCGGGCGAGCCGGTCCGGCTGCTGGACCTCGACAGCGGCGAGGAGGTGTTCCACGGCCGGTTCATCAACATCTCCGAGCGAGGCGTCCGCTGCTACGGGCTCGCGGCGGGCGTCTTCGCCGAGCAGCCCGTCCGGGTCAAGATGGTGCTGGACGACAACCTCCTGGTGGTGGAGGGCAGCGTGCTCACCACGTCGGCGACGCACGGGGACGACGTCACCGCGGTGGTCGTCTACGACCCGCCGGACATGCAGGCGCAACTGATCCGCCGCTACGTGATGAACGCGCAGATCCGGGCCAGGAAGGCGGCCGCCGATGGCACTTCTCGCTAACCCGCTGACGTTGCTGATCGCCCTGGTCCTCGCCGGTCCGGCGCTCTGGCACGCGTTCATCCTGGAGGACCTCGACATCGCGACCGCCCTGATCAGGTATCTGGCGGCCGTCGTGGTGAGCGCCCTCATGCTCGGCGTGCTCCGCCGGATCACCTCCTCCTACGGGCCCCCGGACGAGCCGGAGGACGGCGCGAAGACCAATGGGGGACCCATGGTCACGACCGTGTCCGTGGACAGGATCCCGGCCGAGAGCAGGCGGGCGACCGACCGGGCCGACGCCCCGGCACCGGCCATCGCCGGGGAGCTCACCGCCGGGGAGCCTCCGGTGGGAGAGAACGCCGCGCTCCCCTCCGCGGCCGCTCCGGCCGGCTGACGCGGCCGATCCGGCGGGCGGCGGGCGGGCCGCCGCCCGCCGGATCGCCTCAGATCAGGCCGCGGGCCGCCGATGGACATTCCGGACATCCATCTTCCGTTGCTCAGCAGCGCCACCGGTCTCGTACTGGAAAGGACCTGATCGTGACCGATCACCATGTTGACCCCGCACGGCCCGCGGTGACCGTTCACCGCAACGCGCTGCTGGGCTGGTTCGCCGACCGGCGGATCAACACCAAGATTCTGGCCTCCGTCGGCATCGTCGCCGTCCTGGGCGGCGGCATCAGCACCGTCGCGATGACCCGGATGGCCGGGCTCAACGACGACCTGCGCGCCATGGAGGAGACCAACCTGCACCGCATGTCGCACCTGGTCGACCTGCGCGGGCGGATCGGGGACATGTACAACGTCTCCATCGGGGTCGTCGCCATTCCCGACCCCGCCTTGAAGGCGAACGCCGCCAAGCAGACGAAGGACTTCACCGACCTGGCGACCGAGGCGTTCGAGGAGTACAAGGCCGACGTCCCCGCCTCGGAGTCCTGGCAGAAGCAGGTCACCTCCTTCGAGGAGGCCTGGGCGGAGTACCAGGTCCTGCGCAACGTCGTGCTGCTCGGGGAGAAGGCGCCGGCCGGGGTCTCCGTCCCGACCACCACCCAGGAGATCCTCGGCAAGTTCAACACCGTCGCCGTGCAGCTCAACACCGCCATGGACGAGCTGGCCAAGGCGGAGACCGCCAACGCCAAGCAGGTCGCCACGGCGGCCAATGACGAGTACGAGGGCTCCCGGACGCTGCTGCTGACCCTGGTCATCGCGGGCCTGCTGCTGGCCCTGGGCGTCGCCATGCTCGTCTCTCGCCTGATCACCGGCCCGCTGAGCGCGGTCTCGCGCGCGCTGGGCGCGACGGCGAAGGGCGACCTGACGCATAAGGCCGAGGTGACCTCCCGCGACGAGGTCGGCCAGATGGCGGTGGCGGTCAACCAGGCCAACGACGCCATCCGTGAGGCGATCGCGGCGCTGGCCTCCAGCGCCGACACCCTGGCCGCCAGCTCCGGTGAGCTCTCGGCGGTGAGCGACCAGATCGCCGCCTCCGCCGACGAGGCCTCCACCCAGGCCAACAACGTCGCCGCGGCCGCCGGGCAGGTCTCGCAGAACGTGCAGACCGTCGCCGCGGGCAGCGAGGAGATGGGCGCCTCCATCCGGGAGATCGCGCACAACGCCAACGAGGGCGCCAAGGTCGCCTCCCAGGCGGTGTCGGTGGCCACCTCCACCAACGAGACCGTCGCCAAGCTGGGCACCTCCAGCGCCGAGATCGGCTCGGTCATCAAGGTGATCACCTCGATCGCCGAGCAGACCAACCTGCTGGCGCTGAACGCCACCATCGAGGCCGCCCGCGCCGGCGACGCCGGCAAGGGCTTCGCGGTCGTCGCCGGCGAGGTCAAGGACCTGGCCCAGGAGACCGCCAAGGCCACCGAGGACATCTCCAAGCGGGTCGAGGCCATCCAGGCCGACACCGAGAGCGCCGTCGCCGCGATCGCCGAGATCTCCTCGATCATCGGGAAGATCAACGACTACCAGCTCACCATCGCCTCGGCGGTGGAGGAGCAGACCGCCACCACCAACGAGATGAACCGCAACGTCGCCGACGCCGCCCAGGGCAGCGCCGACATCGCCACCAACATCTCGGTGCTGGCCAGCGCCGCGCACGTGACCGCCGAGGGTGTCACCGAGAGCCAGAAGGCCGCGGCCAACCTGGCCGAGCTGTCCACCCGCCTGCACGACCTGGTCTCCCGCTTCCGCTACTGACGGATCCCGCGGGGGACTCCTCGCCGCCCGCTCCGCCGTACCGCGGCCGGGGCGGGCGCGCGACGCGGTATGAGGGCCGCCCACGGCACGACCGTGGGCGGCCTGATCCATTTATCAGGTAAAACGCGCATTTTTATCAACTAAATGTGTTGTATCCAGAACACACCGTGATAATTGGTAATAAAAACCGTGATCAGTTGGGTGTAAAGCCTTCCGGGTGTAACACTGCTTCCATGTATTCCCTGGTCAGCGCCCCAGTCCTCGGTTTCGACCTGACGCGGCTGGACGGTGGAGCGGCAACAGCCTCCGTCCTTTCCCGCGCCCTCCGCCTCGAGCCCGGCGACCTCGTGGCGCTGGCCCGCAGGCTCCCCGAGGACGAGGTCCGCGCCCAGCTCTGGCAGGACATCCACGCCGCGACCGTCCTGCGCCCGACCGTCCGCGGACTGTCCCAGCAGGACCCCGACGGCGCGCTCGCCCTGCTGGAGCGCGCGCCCATCGGCACCCCCGACGCGCTGCTGCACTGCATCCGGCACGACGTGCTCGGCTGGACCTGGCAGGAGGAGGACGGCGTCCGCCGCCAGGACGACGTGGCGGCCCGCGCGACGGCGGTCGTCTGCGACGCGGTGATGGCCACCTACCTGCGCGAGCTCCTCCCGGCCGACAGCCGGCGCCGACTGGCCGTCGGCTGGCTCGCGGGCATCCGCGACCTGGCGGACCGCCCGGTCGACACCGGCCCCCAGCACGAGGCGGTCATGGGACTGTGCCGCCGGATCGAGACGCTGGGCGCCTCCGGCGTGGAGCGCCTGTCCGTCCTCGCCGACCAGGCCCGCCTCGAGACCAACGCGTGGTCGCAGGCGGTGCACGGGGCCTCGTGGGCGGTGCACACGTCCGACCGCGTCCGCGCCGCGGCGGCCGCCCAGTTCGAGCTCGTCCAGGCCGTCGACGCCGCGGGCATCCCGGTGGCCGAGCGCGCCGGCGGCGTCTGGAACCTGCTCAGCGGCGCCGTGCACGCCCTCACCGTCGCCGACCTGCTGGAGGCGGCCCTGCTGGAGCGGCTGCTCGACCCCTGCCTGTCCGTGCTCGGCCTGCCCGTCTCCTACTGACCCGCCGGTCTCCCGCCCCTGCCGTGCGGCAGGGGCCCCGCGTGCCGTACGGGGTGCGGGCGGAGAGCGGTCGCAGTGTTTTTTCGGTTTTTCCCTCAAGCGGGCCCGCCACCCGCCGATGGGCGGCATGTAGTCGCTGCCGGTAACCGAAAGAGGACGTTGTGTCGAATATCCGGAAGAGCTGGACCGCGCTGCTGCTGGCCGCCGCCGTGACCGCGAGCGTACCGATGGCCGCGGGCACCGCCAGCGCGGCTCCGAAGAGCAAGGCGGCGAAGGTCAAGGCGGCGAAGGTCAAGGCGGCCGCCGCCGCGAAGGCGAAGGCCGCCGCCGCCGCGAAGGCCAAAGCCGCCGCCGCCGCGAAGGCGAAGGCCGTGCAGCCCTTCGCCGCGGTCGGCACGGTCACCGTGGTGAACGCCACAGCCCGCACCGTCACCCTGCACGTGACCAGCGGCCCCAAGACGGCGCGCGGGGAGCTCGTGATCACCGTGACCACCGCCACCAAGGTCGTCAAGGACGACGTCAAGGGCGGCTTCGACCTCCTGGCCGTCGACGACGTGGTCACCGCGAACGGCACCAAGAGCGCGACCGGCTACACGGCCAAGCACGTCAACGCCCACGACCCCGAGCCCGAGCCCGAGGAGCCCGCCGAGCCCGAGGAGCCGGCCGAGCCCACCGAGCCCACCGACCCGGCTGAGCCCACCGACCCCGCGGTCTGACCCCGTCCCGCAGGGCAACGGTGACCGTCCGGTGGGAGTCGCACATCCAGAGCGCGGCGACGCGGTGCGCCTCCCACCGGGCGGACTTCACTCTCCCGGCCGTCCGCCCAGGTAGCAGAAATCCGGGTGCGGATGCATCAGGAAGTCGTGGTGGGAGATGTTCCAGGCGTAGGCGCCGGCCATCGCGAACTCCACCACGTCCCCGGGTTCCAGCGCGATCGGCACCCTTCTGGCCAGCAGGTCCTTCGGCGTGCAGAGCTGCCCGGCGATCGTGACCGGCTCCCCCGCCGCGCCCGGCACGACCGGCTGGTCGTGGCCCTTGGTCGCCGGGGTCCTGATGTGGTGGGTGCCGCCGGCGACGATCGCGAACAGCTCGCCGTGCACGCGCTTGACGTCGATCACCCGGGTCGCGTACCGCCCGCAGTACACCGTCAGGGACCGGCCCGGCTCGACCCGGAGCGTCTCCCCCTCGCGGCGCAGCTTCGCCAGGCCCTCGCCGTACGCCACCCAGTCGAACCGCTCGTCCGGGTCGGTGTAGGAGACGGCCATGCCCCCGCCGAGGTTGATCTCGGAGGCCCCGATCCCCCGCGCGTAGCCCAGTACGGCCTCCGCCAGCTCCAGGAGCTGCTGCGCCCGCAGCCCGCTGGCCAGGTGGGCGTGCACGCCGCGCAGCCGTATCCGGTCCTGTCCTTCCAGCAGGGCCAGGCACCCGGCGACCCCGTCCGGGTCCATGCCGAACGGCGTCGCCCCGCCCCCCATCGCCAGCGAGGCGCCCTCGACCGGGATCTCCAGGTTCACCCGGAGCAGGACGTCGGCCCGCCGGCCGGAGGCCAGCAGCCGCGCCAGCTCGCCGGGGCTCTCCACGTGCAGCCGGTGCACCGCCGAGGCCAGCTCCGCGTCGGTCTTGCCCGGCCCGCCCAGCGCGACCGGCACCTCCGGGAACAGCCCTTGTACGTGCGCCAGCTCCCCGCCCGAGGCCACCTCGAACCCGTCCACGTGCCGGGCCAGGACCCGCAGCAGCTCAGGGTCGGGGTTGGCCTTGACCGCGTAGTACAGCTCGACGCCGCCCAGCGCCCGCCGCACGGCCGACACGTGCGCCTCCAGCCCGGCCAGGTCGTAGACGAACGCGGGCAGCCTCCCCGCCGCCGCGAGCTCGTGCGCCCGCTCGGTCATGGCATCCATGGCGTCTCTCCGCTTCTCGCGAGCCCCGCACGGGGAGCGTGATCATTCTCAGCATCACACCCAACCGCACCCGTGACGACCGGAAAACCGGGAACGATCCGGCCCGGCATGGACGAGCAGCGCGAGGTGCACCTCATCCGCCTCGAACGGCCATGATCATCACATGCCCCTTGAAGCCGTACGGCACCGCATGACGGCCGCCGGGAGAACGGCGGATCAGGGGCGCAGGGCGGTCCAGGCGGCGTAGTCGTGGACGGCGATGCCGGCGTAGGCGGGGTAGGCGGCGGCGGCCTCGTCGACCTGGTCCAGGGCCGTGGCCAGGGCCTCGCGGTCCTTGCCGTGGAAGCTGCAGTGGGGGCAGTCGGGGAGGTCGAGGGTCTCGGCGCCGAGCCGTACCGGGCGGCCGGCCCGCTCACCGCGGCGGAGCATGTCGGCGGAGATGTCCATGATCGATCCGGGTCCGGTTGCGGTGTCGCGGTAGGACATGACGGTGACCGCGTCGACGCGGGCCAGGACGTCGTCGGCCAGGGTCCGGCCGCCGGACGGGACGGTCTGGTACCAGAACGGCACGTCGGCTTCGAGCGGCCGGGGGTCGG
This sequence comes from Thiemannella venezuelensis, assembly GCF_014203605.1. Lineage (GTDB taxonomy): Bacteria > Actinomycetota > Actinomycetes > Streptosporangiales > Streptosporangiaceae > Planomonospora_A > Planomonospora_A venezuelensis. Next base: position 47,985 of record NZ_JACHJJ010000031.1, read on the forward strand.
CGTCGCGCAGCTCGGCCAGGAGCGAGGTGAAGGACGCGACGGTCTTCGCCCGGTCGGTCTTCCAGGCGGGCAGGTGGTACGGCTCCACGTCGACGTGGGCGGCGCGGAACAGGCCGGTGCCCATGGCGGTGCGCTGCCAGGCCAGCGCGGCGGCGTGGTCGAAGGTCCACTCGGGGGTGCCGCCGAGGGCGGCCAGCGCGATCCCGGCGGCGTCGGCGTTCCTCTTCAGCTCGGTCAGCCGGGTGCGCTCGCCCGCGGTGGGCTCCGGCGGCACGTAGGCGAAGATCTCGCCGACCTTCTGGGCTGCGGCCCACTCCACCACGGCGGCCGGGTCGGCCTTCTGCCACAGCCACATCGCCCGCTTCACGGTGGGGGCGGCGCAGGAGGGGACGAGCGCGGCCGCCACGGCCAGTACGGCGAGCGCCCCGGCCGGAAACCGTCGGCCCATGCTCCACCTCCCCGTGCCGGCTGCCGTCCTTGACGTCCTCCCCGGTGGGAACGCCGGGGATTCCTGCCGCGCGGCACGGGCCGCGTTCCGGTGGGCTCCCGCTTCGCCGGGCGGGCGGTGCGGCCACCGGAAGCGGCCACCGGAAGCGGCCACCGGAAGCGGCCACCGGAAGCGGGGCCCGTGCGGGAAGAGCCGGCGGCGCGCGGCCGCCGTGCCGGACGGGACGCGCGGACTACTTCTCGACGGAGATGTGCACGTGGTCGAAGTGGTTGGCGGTCACGCTGCCGCGGTTCTCCATCAGGCGCCATCCCTCGCCCGCGCGGGCGGGGCTCCAGATGTGCTGGGCGAAGATGATGTACTTGATGCCGAGCTTCTCGGCGTTCTCCTTGACGTAGTTGGCGACCTCCCAGCCCTCCTTGAGCTTGGCGGAGGAGGGCATCTTGCCGCCAGAGTTGATCATGAAGTCCGCGGCCTTGCCGTGGGGGTGGTCGCTGCCCGGCATGCCGCCGTCGGCACGCCAGGCGCCGATGGTGGGGAACGGGCCGAACGTCGCGTCGACGACGTCGATCACCTTCTGCATGGTGGAGGTGATGCGGCTCCCGCCGCCCAGGAGTTTGGACGGTTCGTGGGCCTTCTCCGCGCCGGTGCCTCCCGAGGTTGCCGTGGTGCCCGAGGTTGCCGTGGTGCCCGAGGTTGCCGTGGTGCCCGAGGTTGCCGTGGTGCCCGAGGCGGCGGTGGAGGGGCCGGTGGCCGCCGTACCCGTCGTGCCCGCCGTGGGAGTGGACGGCGAGGTCGAGGTCGCTGCGGTCGTGCCGGCCTGCTGCCGTGCGGCGGTGAGCTGGGCCGCGAACTGCCGGCCGGAGGCGCCGGAACTCGCCGAGAGCTGGCCGAACTGGCTCTGCAGTTCGGCCACCCGGCCGTGGATGGCGGTGATGCCGTCGGTCACTCGGGCTCCCCTCGCTGGGCATGGTGGGCGTCTGCAGCATCGGCAGGGCTCCGCCGTCACCTGAGGACTTGCGGGACAGCCGGCAGCGAAAAAAGGAAAAGTCCTCAGGACGGCTCCGGTCCGTCCGATGGGGGGACCTGAGCAGGGAGTGCTCGCCCCGTTACGCCATGGATCGGCGGTCGTAGAGAAGAGCGAACGGAGTCTGTTCGTGCTCGAGGACGTCACCTCCAGCGTGGTACGCGCCGCGCTGAAGGGCCTGGCCCAGCGCCAGCGTGTCATCGCCGACAACATCGCCAATATCGAGACTCCCGGCTTTCTCGCCGGCCGCGTCCAGTTCGAGGAAGCCCTGCGGACCGCCGTCAAGAGCGGATCCGCCCCCGGCCAGGTGGAGCCGGAGACCGCCCGCTCCCTGGAGCCCACCCGGGAGAACGGCAACAACGTCAACCTCGACCACGAGACCTTGTCGCACATGGACACCGTGCTGCGCTACCAGACGATGCTGAAGGCCCTCGACGCCAAGCACAACCTGCTCCGCACCGTCGCCAGGGGAGGCATGTGACATGAGTGGCGGACCTTTCAGGGCGATCGGCATCGCCGGCACGGGCGTGACCGTCTACCGCAAGTGGCTGGACGCCGTGTCGGACAACATCGCCAACATCAACAACGTCAGTTCCACCACCGGCGAGGCGTTCCGCGAGCGCTTCGTGGTCGCCCAGGCGGTCGACTACGGGTCGGGCACCGGCGGCGTCCAGGTCGGCGGGATCCAGCTGGGCAGCGCCGAGGGCCGTCTGGTCCACGAGCCCGACAACCCCCTGGCCGACGAGAACGGCTACGTGCGCTACCCCGACATCGACCTGGGCGCGCAGATGGGGCAGCTGATGATGGCGCAGCGCTCCTACCAGGCGAACCTCTCCGTCGTCGACCGCGCCTATGACGCCTACCAGGCCGCACTCCAGCTCGGGAGGAACTGATGAGCATCGACCCGATCGGTCCGATCGCCGGACCGCTGCGCATCGCCGCCCCCACCGCCCCGACCGGCCCCACCGGTGTCGAGGCGGGCCGGAACGCCGCCGAGGTCTTCGGCGGGCTGGTCACCAAGAACATCGAGAACCTGCAGGCCACCCAGGCCAAGGCCGACGACCTGGCCGTCAAGGCGGCCACCGGCGACCTGCAGGACGCCCACGACTACATGGCCGCCAGCATGGAGGCCGCGCTCGCCACCCAGCTCACCGTCGCCATCCGTGACAAGGCCGTCGCCGCCTTCACCGAGATCATGAGGATGCAGGCCTGATGCAGGAACGCGCGCTCGCCGCCCTCCGCAAGGCCCGCTCCACGTTCGGGTCGTTCTCCACCGGTCAGAAGGCCGTCACCATCTCCATGGTCCTGGCCCTCGCGGTCGGCGGATTCTTCTTCTCCCAGTGGGCCTCCCAGCCCTCCTACGCCACCCTCTACTCCAATCTCTCCGGCGCCGACGGCAACGCCATCGTCGAGAAGCTCACCGCCGACGGCGTGCCGTACCAGCTGACCGACGGCGGCAGCACCATCCAGGTCCCGCAGGCGCAGGTCTACGACCTGCGCCTGAAGATGAGCGGTGAGGGCCTGCCGAGCCAGGCCGACGGCGGCGGCTACTCCCTGCTGGACAAGCAGGGCATCACCACCTCCGACTTCATGCAGCACGTCGGCTACCAGCGCGCCCTGGAGGGCGAGCTGGCCAAGACCATCAAGTCGATCGAGGGCGTCACCTCCGCCAGCGTGCACCTCGCGATCCCGCAGAAGGACGTCTTCACCGACGACGCCGCCAAGCCGACCGCGTCGGTCCTGGTGAGCACCCAGGCCGACAAGCCGATGACGCACAGCCAGGTCAAGGCCGTGGTCAACCTGGTCGGCTCCAGCATCGAGGGCATGAACCCGGCCGACGTGACCCTGGCCGACTCCACCGGCAAGGTGCTGTCGGCCGGCGGCGAGCAGGCGCTCGGCGCCTCCGGTGACGAGCGCGAGCAGCAGACGCAGGCGTTCGAGCAGCGGATGAGCGGCTCGATCCAGCAGATGCTGACCCAGGTCCTCGGCCCGGGCAAGGCCGTCGTGAAGGTCACCGCCGACCTCGACTACGACCAGACCGAGACCAAGAGCCAGCGCTACGTCAACGACCCCAACCTGCCGCCGCTGTCGTCGACGACCAAGGAGGAGTCCTACAGCGGTGGGGGCACGCCGACCGGCGGTGTCCTGGGCCCGGACAACATCCAGGTGCCGTCCACCCAGGCGGGCAACGACTACAAGTCGACCACCGAGACCCGCGACAACGCGGTCGGCCTGGTCACCGAGACCCGCAAGACCGCTCCGGGCAAGGTCCGCAAGCTCGACGTCGCCGTGATGGTCGACGGCCAGGCCGCCGTGGGGATGGACGTCGCGGAGATCCAGCGCATCGTCACCTCCGCCGCGGGCGTGGACGCCCAGCGCGGCGACACCATCGCCGTCGCAGCGCTGCCGTTCGACAACAGCGCATCCGAGAAGGCCGCAGCCGAGCTCGCCGCCACGCAGCAGGCCGAGCAGGACGCGCGCACGATGGAACTGGTCAAGATCGGTGGCGCCGCCGCGATCATCGCCCTGCTGTTCGCGGTCGGGCTGCTGCGCGGCCGCCGCAAGCGCCGCTCGGCGCTGTCGAAGAAGGAGCAGGCGAAGCTGGCGGAGCTCCAGGCCGAACTGGAGCGCGTCAAGGTCGAGGCCGCCAAGGCCGCGATCGAGGCCGCCGAGCGCGAGGCGCTTCCGGCCGGCACGGGCGAGCAGCCCGCCGAGCCCGACGCGGACAAGCGCGAGGAACTGCGCGAGGAGATCTCCGGAATGGTCTCCCGCCAGCCCGAGGAAGTCGCCCAGGTGCTGCGCAGCTGGCTCGCTGACAGGAGGAGCTGACCATGCCGATGACCGAGACTCTGTCCGGCCTGCGCAAGGCCGCCGTCCTGCTCGTGCAGATGGGCAAGGACGACTCCGCGAAGGTGCTCTCGCAGCTGCGCGAGGGCGAGGTCGAGGAGCTGACCGCCGAGATCGTACGGCTCGGCACCGTCGACCCCGGCGACGCCCTGGAGATCCTCACCGAGTTCCGCGACCTGACGACCGCCTACCGCTACGCCGGTCAGGGCGGCATGGACTTCGCGCGCGAACTGCTGGAGGCGTCGCTGGGCCGGGAGCGGGCCAGCCAGATCGTCGAGCGGCTCTCGGCCTCGCTGGTCGACCTGCCGTTCAGCTTCCTGCAGCGGGCCGACCCCCGCCAGGTGCTCTCGTTCGTGCAGGACGAGCACCCGCAGCTCATCGCGCTGGTGCTCGCGCACCTGCCGGCGCACCTGGGCGCGCAGATCCTGTCGGGTCTCAGCCCGGTCCTGCAGGCCGACGTGGCGCACCGCATCGCGGTGATGGACCGGACCTCGCCGGACATCATCCGCCAGGTGGAGTCGATGCTGGAGCGCAAGCTCTCCTCGGTGCTCCAGCCGTCGGACCTGTCGGCGGTGGGCGGCCTGCAGCCGCTGGTGGACATCATCAACCGTGCGGACCGTGTCACCGAGCGCATGATCCTCGAGGGCCTGGAGGGGCGCAGCCCCGAGCTCGCCGAGGAGGTCCGCAGCCGGATGTTCATGTTCGAGGACGTCGTCCACCTCGACGACCGCGCCGTCCAGCTCGTGGTCCGGCAGGTCGAGACCGCCGACCTGGCCACCGCCCTCAAGGGCGTCGGCCAGGACGTGCTCAGCAAGATCACGCGCAACCTGTCCGAGCGGGCCGCCGAGAACCTCGTCGAGGAGATCGAGCTGCTCGGCCCGGTCCGGCTGCGCACGGTCGAGGAGGCCCAGGCCAAGATCGTTCACGCGATCCGGGCACTGGAGGAGTCGGGTCAGATCGTAATTCGCCGAGGGGACGAGGATGAGTTCGTCGCTTGACGCTGTTGTACGTGGGGCGGACGCGCGGACGTTCACCGCCGCCCGCTTCGCGGCCGACTTCGGCCCCGGGAACAACCTGCCCACGGAGATCGTCGAGGAGGCCCGCGCCACCGCGCAGGCCGCCGGATACGCCGCGGGCTGGGCCCAGGGTCGCGAGGAGGCCCGTGCGGAGGCCCAGCGGATCGCCCAGGCCACCGCCAGAGCCGAGGCCGAGCGCACCGCCCGGGCCGAGGCCGAGCAGACCGCCCGGCTGGACAGCGCCCTGACCGCGCTCGCCGCGTCGGCCGGACAGCTGGAGCGGCAGACCGCCCCGGTGGCCACCGAGATCGAGGAGCTCATCCTGCAGACCGCCTTCACCATCGCCGAGGCCGTCCTCGGCCGGGAGATCGCGCACTCCCCCGAGCCCGGCCGCGAGGCCCTGGCCCGGGCACTGGAGCTGGCGCCCGCGGGCCGTCCCGTGCTCGTCCGGCTGAACCCCGGCGACCACGCCACCCTCGTCGGCGCGGGTGAGGCCCGCTTCGACTTCGACGGACGGGACGTGGCCCTGGTCGCCGACGCCGGCCTGGAGCCGGGGGACGCCGTCGCCGAGTGCGACGCGACCTCCGTCGACGCCCGGCTGAGCACCGCCGTGCAGCGAGCCAAGGAGGCCCTGGGCCTGTGATCTCCACCCTCGACGCACGCGTCAAGGCCGCCGCGGCGGCCGCACGGCCCCGCGTGACCGGCAAGGTCTCCGCCGTGATCGGCCTCTCGGTGGTCGTGGAGGGCGTGACCGGCAAAGTGGGCGACCTGGTCCACCTCGGCGGCGGCCCCGCCGCGGTCCCGGCCGAGGTGGTCGCCCTCGACGGCGGGCGGCTGAGCTGCCTGCCGCTGGGCCCGCTGACCGGCATCGGAGTGGGCAGCCCCGTCACCGCCACCGGAGACGCGCTGCGCATCCCGGTCGGCGAGGCGCTGCGCGGCCGCGTCCTGGACGGCCTCGGCCGCCCGCTCGACGGCGGCCCCTCCCTGGCCGGGCTGGAGATGGTCCCGGTGGAGAACGAGCCGCCGCCGGCCCTGCAGCGCCGCCGCATCAGCGAGCCCATGCCGCTGGGCGTGCGCGCCATGGACACCATGATCACCGTCGGCAACGGGCAGCGGCTCGGCATCTTCGCGGGCTCCGGCGTCGGCAAGTCCAGCCTCATGTCCATGATCACCCGGGGCACCGAGGCGGAGATCACCGTGGTGGCCCTGGTCGGCGAGCGCGGCCGCGAGGTCCGGGAGTTCCTGGAGAACGACCTGGGCCCCGAGGGCCTGGCCCGCTCCGTCGTGATCGTGGCCACCTCCGACCAGCCGCCCATGGTCCGCCTGCGCGCCTGCTTCACCGCCACCCGGATCGCCGAGTGGTTCCGCGACCAGGGCCGCGACGCCCTGCTGCTGATGGACAGCCTCACCCGGGCCGCCATGGCCCAGCGCGAGGTCGGCCTCTCGGCCGGCGAGCCCCCGGCCACCCGCGGCTACCCGCCGTCGGTGTTCGCGATGCTCCCCCGCCTGCTGGAGCGGGCCGGGCCCGGCATCGACGGCAGCATCACCGGCCTGTACACGGTCCTCGTCGACGGCGACGACCACAACGAGCCGATCGCCGACGCGGCCCGCTCCATCCTGGACGGCCACGTCGTGCTCGACCGCCGCCTGGCCACCGCCGGGCACTTCCCGACGATCGACGTGCTGGAGTCGGTCTCGCGCGTCGCCGGCGCGGTGACCAGCCGCGAGCAGCGCGCGGACGCGACCGCGCTGCGCCGCCTGATGGCCGCCCACCGCGACATCCGCGAACTGGTGGAGATCGGCGCGTACGTACCCGGCACCAACCCCGACGCGGACCTGGCGCGTGCGCTCTGGCCGCGCGTCGAGGCCTTCCTGCGTCAGGACATGGACGACCAGACCCCGGCCGCGGAGGCCTGGGACTCGCTGCGGGCCCTGCTGAGCTGAGCGACTCCCGCCGGCGGCCGCCCTGACGCGCGGCCGCCCCGATGAGCGAGCGACCGCTCACCTCCCTTCCCACCGGCCTTCCCACCGGTTCCACACTGAGGAGTCTCGATGAGCCGATTCCGGTTGTCCTCGATCCTGCGGGCCCGCAAGGCCCAGGAGGACGCGGCCAAGGGAGGGGTGCTGCGGGCCCGCTCCGAGGCCAGGGCCGCAGCCCTCCAGGCCGAGAAGCACGAGATCGAGCTGCAGAACCGGATGATCGAGCCGAGCCCGTCCGACGCCGCGGCGTTCGTCGCGGCGATGGCCGCGCGGCGCGCGATCGCCGGCGAGCTGTCCATCCGCCGCCAGCAGGCCGAGGAGGCCGAGCGGCGGGTCGGCGCGAAGGTGGAGAACTGGAGCGCGGCCTCCCAGCGCCGCCGGATGGTGGAGAAGCTGGCCGAGCGGCACGAGACCGCCCGCCGCCAGGCCGACGCCGCGGCCGAGCAGCGCGCCGTCGACGACCTCTCGACCACCCGCAGGCCGCAGACCGGCAAGGAGACCCGCCGTTGAGCATCACGGAGACCCTGGCGAAGATCAGCCGGCTGCAGACCCAGTTCGCCGGGGCACCCGTCGCCGCGGCGGCCGTCTCCACCGGCTCCGGCGCCTCCGCCACCTCGGGCGCCTCGGGCACCGACTTCGCCGCGGCGCTGGAGAAGGCCAGGCAGGCCTCCGCGACCTCCACCCAGGGCACCCAGGGCACCCAGGGCACCCAGGGCACCCAGGCGGCCGGTTCGGCCACCTCCGGTTCCGCCGACGGGAAGGTCACCGGCCAGGACGTCGTCGACCAGGCCCGCCGCTACCTCGGCGTCCCCTACCTGTGGGGCGGCACGGACCCGGACAAGGGGCTGGACTGCTCCGGCCTGGTCCAGCTGGTCTACAAGAAGCTGGGCGTCTCGCTGCCGCGCGTCTCGCAGGACCAGCAGAACGAGGGCCGCAGCATTCCCAGCCTCAAGCAGGCGCAGCCGGGTGACCTGCTGACCTTCGGCTCCCCCGCGACGCACATCGGCATCTACGTCGGCGACGGCAAGATGCTGCACGCCCCGCGCACCGGCGACGTGGTCAAGATCGTCGACCTGGACGACTACTACCGCAAGCCGACCGACATCCGCCGCATCCTGGGCGACGACGCGGCGAGCGCCACCGCCCAGGCCACCGCCGCCCAGGCCACCACCGCCGCGGCCCCGCAGGCCATCGGTGCCCGGAGCACCTCCCAGGCGACCGCCCTCCAGGCGACCTCGTCGGCGGTGGACCCGGCCGCGAGCGCGCAGACCACCGCGGCCGCGCTGGCGCGTCTGCTCGGCACCGCCTCGCTCACCGGCACCGGCTCCTCCGTCGGCACCGGGTACGGCGTGAGCACCGAACTGCTGGCCGCGCTGGCCGGGATCCAGCCCGGGGGCGGCGCCGCCACGACCGGTTCCAACGGAACGGGCGTTTTGCCGCAGGTGCCGTCCGGTGCTGCCGATGGGCTGGGTACCGGCCTGTCCGCCCAGGCCCAGGCCTACATCCGCAGCATCCAGTCGACCGTGAACGGCATCGGATAACAGGAGAGACGATCTTGACCGTGCCTTCGATCCCCCTCGCGGGGAGCCCGTCGCCGATGGCGGCGCCCTCCGGCGCCTCCGGCGAGGGGCAGACGGGTCAGAACGGGGCCGGAGAAGACTTCGCCGCCCTGCTCGCCCTCCTTGCGGGCGGCGGGCCGCTGCCGCAGGGAGTCCTCCCCGGCATCGATACCTCCTCCGCCGGACCCGCGGGCCAGGCCCAGACGGCGGCACCCGCCGCCGCGGCCGGCACGTTCCCGGCGCAGGCCCTGCTCGCCGCCCAGACCCCGGCGCAGGGCCAGCTCCCGCCCGTGGGCCAGGACCGGGGCGCCCCGCTCTTCCCGGCCCAGCTCGCCGGCCAGTTCCAGCTCGGGATCCCGGCCGGGCAGTCGCCGGCGCAGGGCATCGAGGGGATGCAGGCCGTACCCGCCGGGCCGCCGCCCGGAGCGGGCACCACGACGGCCGCCGACGCCGCGGCCCTCGCCGCGTTCGCGGCGACCGCCGACGCCACCTCCGCGAACACGGGCACAGGCGTGGACGGGCTCACCGCGCAGTCCGCCGTCTCCGCCGCGCCGTCCGCGGCCGGCACCGCCCCCGCAGACGCCCAGCAGCCGCAGACCATGACGGACCAGACCGTCACCGCCCCGGCTCCGGCCGCGGGGTCCGGCGCGGGCACCGCGACGGGCGGGGACGACTCCCGGCAGCCCGACGCCAAGTCCGGACCGGTGGCCGAGGTGACGGGCCCGGCGGCGCAGGCCGTACCCCAGTCGTTCGCCACCACGCAGGCCGCCGCGGTGGAGCGCGTCTCCACGCCCGCCCCCCAGCAGCCCGCCCCGCCCGCCTCGCAGGTCGCGGTCCACGTGCTGCCGCTGCGCCTGGACCCGGACGGGATCCAGCGCCTCACCGTCCACCTGCACCCGGCCGACCTCGGCCCGGTCAGCGTCGTCGCCGAGCTGCGCAACGGCGCGGTGCACCTGCAGCTCGCCGGGACCAGCGACGCCGCCTTCGAGGCGCTCCGCTCGGCCCTGCCGGACCTGAAGCAGGAACTGGAGGACGGCGGTTTCTCCTCCGCCACCCTGGACCTGCAGCGCGAGGCCCCGGGTGGCCAGCCCGGCCAGGACCGCCGGCCGCTCGGCCAGCAGGACCCGGCCGCCCGCGGGAACGCCCCGGCCGGCCGTACCGGGGACGTCTACGCAGCCCCCGCCGACGAGCCTCCGCCCGTCCGGCCCGGCTCACGCCTGCTCAACGTCCGCCTCTGATCCGCCTCTCGCAAGGAACCGCAACGTGACCAACACCGTGAGTGGGGCGGCGTCCCCGATCACCGCTGCCACGACCGCCGCGACCGCTTCGAGCGCTCCGGCGGCGAGCAACAGCCAGCTCGACAAGGACACCTTCCTCAAGCTGCTCGTGGCCCAGATGCGCTACCAGGACCCGAGCAAGCCTGCCGACACCTCCCAGTTCCTGTCGCAGACCGCGCAGTTCACCGAGGTGGAGCGGATGGAGCAGCTCGTCAAGCAGCAGGGCGAGCTCCTGGCGGCCCAGCTCCAGCTCTCGGCCAGCAACCTCGTCGGCAAGACCATCAGCTACACCGGACCAGACGGCACGGACGCCGTCGGTGTGGTCACCTCCGCCTCGTTCGGCAGCGCCCCGACCCTGAAGGTCGGGAACACGGATGTCCCGCTGTCCTCGGTCAAGGAAGTCACCAGCGCCGCATCGACCGGCACCGAACCCACCGAAGGAAACTGACATGCTTCGTTCCCTGTACTCCGGCATCAGCGGCCTGCGCGTCCACCAGACGATGATGGACGTGACCGGTAACAACATCGCCAACGTCAACACCACCGGCTTCAAGGGCTCCCAGACCACGTTCCAGGACACCCTCAGCCAGATGATGAGCGCCGCCGGCGCCCCGCAGGCCGGCAACCCCGGCGCCGGCGGCTCCAACCCCGCCCAGGTCGGCCTGGGCGTGCGCCTGGCGGGCATCCAGACGAACTTCGGCCAGGGAGCGGCGCAGACCACCGGCCGCACGCTCGACCTGATGGTCCAGGGCGACGGCTTCTTCACGGTGCAGAACGGCAACGAGCAGCTCTACACCCGCGCGGGCTCGTTCAACTTCGACGCCCTGGGCAACATGACCACCGTCGACGGCAACTTCGTGCTCGGCTGGAACCTCGCCGCCAACGAGACCATCGACCCCGCCAACCCTCCGGCCCTGGAGAAGATCCAGCTCGACCCCGCCGTGGAGTCCTACACGATCTCCCCCGACGGCCAGCTCGTCGGCGTCTACGCCAACGGCGACAAGCGGCCCTTCGCCCAGCTCGCCATGGCGAACTTCGTGAACCCGGGCGGTCTGGAGAAGGCCGGCGGCTCGACCTACCGCACCACCGTCAACTCCGGCGACGCCGAGGTCGGCCTGGCCGGCTCCGGCGGCCTGGGCAAGCTGCAGTCCGGCGCGCTGGAGATGTCCAACGTGGACCTCGGCCAGGAGTTCACCAACCTGATCATCTCCCAGCGCGGCTTCCAGGCCAACACCAAGGTCATCAGCACCTCCGACGAGCTGCTGAACGACCTGGTCAACCTCAAGCGCTGACGTTAGCCGCCGCCCCGCGCTCCGGGGCGGCACCCGAGGCCCCGGGCACGCGCCCCACGCGCGCCCGGGGCCTTTCCGCGCTCCGGATGCGGCTCCCTGCGTTATGCCGCGAACACCTACCGCCCGGCTCCTCCGTGAGTCTTTTCCTTCAGTTGTTCCGAGATCGAGCTTCGTCAGCCCGCCGAGGGTGTCAGCGCGGTCAGGTGGGCCCGGAGTACGGCGAGCATGGTGCAGGCGTCCAGTCGGCCGGGGTGGAACGCGGCCTCCAGGGACAGCCCGTCGAGCAGCGCGCACAGGCGGCGCGCTTCCAGGGCGATGTCGGCCTCCGGGTGGAGCCGTCCCGCCCGGCGCGCGCCCTCCAGGATCCGGGTGGTGAGCGCGAGCAGGCCGTCGTACAGCTCGTCGGCGTGTGCGCGCAGCTCGGGCCGGGTGCGGGCGGTGGCGGCGAAGGACAACCAGACGACGGCCTCGGTCCGGCGCTCTTCGTCGAGCGGCAGCATCTCGGCGAGCATGCGGACGGCGGTCTCGAGCCGCTCGGCCGAGGTGAGCGGCTCGGAGGGGTCCAGCAGGTGCTCGGCGTGGACGGTCAGCCGGGTGATCAGCCGCGCGGACATCTCCCGCATCGCGAACACCATCAGCTCGGTGTGCCCGGCGAAGTAGTGCCGCACCGAGCCGATGGCCAGCCCGGCCTCTGCGGCGACGTTGCGCAGCGAGGCGTGCTCCAGGCCGTCCCGGCAGACCACGCGGAACACCGCCTCGGCGACCGCCCGCCGCCGCTCCTCCGGGTCCACGATTTTCGGCACCCCTCTTTTATAGCACGGCCATGCTATGTTTTATTTAGCATGCACGCGCTATTAACGGAGGTGTCATGAGCGGACCCCTGCTCGTGCTGGTGGCGGTCGTCGTGGTCGCCGTCGTGGTGATCCGGCGGTTCCGAGGGGAGCCGCTGAACGCCCGCGACCTGTTCGTCCCACCCGCCGTGCTCGTCGGCATCGGCGCGCACACCCTCGTCACGGAGGTACGGCCCGGCGGGGCCGACCTCGCCTGGGTGCTGGCCGGTGCGGCGGCGGGCCTGCTGCTGGGCGCGCTGCGGGGCCTGACCCCGCGCCTGTTCGTCCGGGACGGCCACCTCTGGCAGCGCTACACGGGCTGGACCCTGCTCGTGTGGGCCGCCTCGGCCGCGGTCAACGCCGGACTCGGCGCCCTGGCCGCGGCCGCGGACACCCCGGAGCAGATCCGCCCGATGACCCTGTCCATCGGCGTCAGCCTCCTCGGTGAGGCCATCACGCTCGGCCTGCGCGCCCGCACCACCGGCGCCCCCTTCGCCCCGGAACGGGACTCCCTCCTCGACCGCCTGCCCCGGCGCACCGGCGACGAAGTCCTGTAGATCGTTTGTGCAGAAGTTGGCGTCGACAAGGGACCCGTGACGCCAACTTCTGCACAAACGATCTACGGCTTCCCGGTTTCCGCTTCCAGGGCGGAGTGGGATGGGAAGCTGCGGCAATGCTTCCCGAAGCGCTGAGCAAGGGGCCCTTCCTAACCCGGGACGCGCTGGCCGCAGGCCTGACCTATCACCAGCTCCGGAGCTCCCGATTTCGCCGGATATATCGCGACGTGTATGTGCTCGACGCAGTTCCCGACTCCCTCGACCTACGCTGCCGGGCGGCCCGGCTGCTCCTGCCCCGCAGCGCGGTCTTCTGCGGCCTGACCGCCGCCCGGCTGTACGGCGTCCCGGTCCCCGAGCACGACACCCTCCATGTGGCCCTGGCGCCGGTGCTCGGCACACGGCCCCGGATCCGGGGCGTGCAACCGCACGCCCATGCCCACTGGCGGCCGGCCGAACTCAGGTTCCTGAACGGCCTGCTCGTCCCCCGTCCCGAACCCCTGTTCGCCGAACTGGCGGGCCTGCTGTCCCGCATCGAGCTCATCATCGCCGGCGACCACCTCACCCGCTCCTGGACCACCCCGGTCGCGATCGGTGCCTGGCTCGCCGCCGCCCGCGGCTGCAAGGGCCTGCCCGCCGCCCGCGCCGCCCTCCCCCACCTGGAACCGGAGACCTACTCCCCCATGGAGACCCGCCTGCGCATGCTCCTCGTCGACGGCGGCCTGCCCCGCCCCCTGGCCAACGCCCACGTCCTCGACGAGACCGGGCAGCGCATCGCCCAGCCCGACCTGTACTACCCGCAGGCCCGGCTGACCATCGACTACGACGGCGCCCACCACGACCGCGACCCCCGCCAGGTCCGCCAGGACCGCGACACCATGCGCCTGCTCGCCCTCAACGGCTACCTCGCCCTGCGCTACGACGCCCGCATGGTGCTCGGCTTCCCCCGCGAGATCGTCGCCGAGGTCCGCAACGCTCTGGCCGAACGATCGAGGGAGGGGTGCCGTTAACGCTGCTGTCACCAAGTGCCAAATAGTTGATCATGCCCTTTGAATTGGGCCTATGCGGCGAAAACATGACTGCGGCATGCTAGGCGGCCATGGAGCGTCCACCGGTAGGGATGGATGAGCTGGTCGAGCACTGGACCGTGCTCAGCGACGAACAGAACTTGATCGCCACCAAGCACGGCGCGACCCGGCTGGGGTTCGCGTTGCTGCTGAAGTTCTACACCCGCCATGGCCGTTTCCCCCGCGGCCCGGCTGACTTCCCCGATGAGGTCATCGACCACCTCGCCCGGCAGATGAAGGTGCCGGCTGCTGACGCGGGGGCCTATGAGTGGTCGGGCCGCACGGCCGCACGTCACCGCGTGGAGATCCGCGCGCATCTGGGGTTTCGGGAGTGCTCGGTGGCCGATGCCGACAAGCTGACCGACTGGCTAGCGGCGAACGTGGCCCATGCCGAGCGTGATGCCGATCGGGTGCGCGCCGAGCTGCTGAAGAAGATGCGCGCCGAGCGGATCGAGTCCTCCAGTGATGGGCGGATCGGGCGGATGGTGGCCTCGGCGTTGCGCACGGCTGAGGCCACCTGGTTTGTCACGATCGCCGCGCGGCTGGATGCCGTGGCCACGGCTCGGGTGCTGGCGCTGGTCGGCTGGGGTGAGCAGGAGGAGGGGATCGAGTCCGCCGGGAACGCCGGGAACACGGAGGGCGCCGGGACCGATGATGGGGCGGAAGACCCCGACTCCCTGCTGGCGCTGATCAAGTCGATGCCGGGCAACGTCAGCCGCGAGTCGATGTTCACCGAGATCCGCAAGCTGCGCGCGGCCCGCGGCGTCGGCCTGCCGTCGGGTCTGTTCGCCGATGTGGCGCCCAAGGTGCTGGCGGCCTGATGGGCCGCCGCTCCGAACTCGTCGCCCTGAACATCGCCGACCTGGCCGTCACCGCCGACGGCCTGGAGGTGCACATCGCCACCAGCAAGACCGACCAAGACGCCCGCGGCGAGACCGTCGCGGTGCCCTACGGCTCCCACCCGCAGACCTGCCCGGTGCGAGTACTGCAGGCCTGGCTGACCCTGCTCGCCGAGCGCGACATCGGCTCCGGCGCGCTGCTGCGCCCCATCGACCGCCACGACCGCCTCGCCACCGCAGGCCGGGCCGGCCGCGGCACAGGAGAGCGGCTGACCGCCCAGAGCATCAACCTCATCGTCAAACGCGCCGCCGCCGCAGCGCAATTGCCCGACGCCGAGACCTACAGCGCCCACTCCCTGCGCGCCGGCGGCGCCACTGCCGCGGCCAAGGCCGGCGCCCCCATGTCGGCGATCACCGCCCACGGCCGCTGGGCCGAAGGCTCCCCCGTAGTTGCCGGCTACATCCGCCAGGCCGACAAATGGAACGACAACCCCCTGCGCGGCGTAGGTCTGTAGCAAGGTTTGGCGTTGCCGTAGGTGATCTGAGGCAATTAGGGGCGGCCATGGCCGATCGCATCTTGTCCGTGCCCGCTATCTGATAGCACTACGAGGAACGGCTTACGCCCTCACGACTCCCCGTAGTCTTCCCACTGCCCTCTAACCACCCCGTCGGAATCCGGCACCACGGCACACCACTTAGACAACTCCGATTCCCTAAGCATGAGTGAAAAACCCTCGGCAGTTACCTCGGAGAGATCATCGGCACCAAATGGATAGGCGCGATAGGCCAGTTCCCCGGGTGACAGCGGAGCTTTGAAGGAGGTGAAGTCGTCATCCAGCAGAGCTGGTTCGATCCGCAGGTCCGGATCGGCAACAACGCAGAGGAGGGACCGGGGCCGGACGGCGTAGGCGATCTCCGCAGCGTTCTCCGGGGTCACCCGAAACCATCTGCAGCCGTAGGCCCCGTATGCCCAGCGTTCGCACAACAGGATCACACTCTTGGTGGCAGCCTGCACCGTTGCCCAAAATCTGTCGTCCGCAGCAGCATCGACAAGTCTCGGCGCATCTACGGGCTCCGGCGCCGCAGTACACCAATCGAGACTCAATTCCCTGCCGTGGAGCCCAGTCAGATCATTAGCCAGCCTCGACGTCATATAGAGATGCATATTCCCATCCCATCCCGTCTCGACGCGAAGCCTTCCTTCCTTGGAGAGCCGACAATATGGCCCGTCTCCGACTGCCATACCTACGGCAAGGTCCACCGCTTCTGCTGTTTCGATTTCCAGCCCGTTACGGAGCCTGGAGTATTTTTCAGGAAGCGGCTGGTTTACGATCAAATCACCGACTTCCAGCACGTCTACACCGCTTGCCGTGATTACTCTCTCGAGCACACTGCGCAACTCCGCAGCATAGGCGATTTGTCCCCTCACGTCGACAGGCTCGACTTGCACACTCGCGCCACGAGGGCTGACGACAAGCTCCGATGTTATTTGGCTATCCACTTGAGGCCTCGCAGCTTTCCGTTCGAATAGTCCAAGTCGTACGTTCCGTCTCGGGCCGAATCCTTGGTCGATCTGAAGGGGTCTTTAAAATTAGCCCCCTTGAATATGCCTCCCTTGTGTCCATTTCTATCCCAGGTGATGTAGCGAGGATTCGCCTTCTTGTTCTCCCAGATGTGAGTTTTGGCTGCGGATCTCTTGCGGGTATTCGTGTATCCGAGGTGACTGGCGAGCTTCTCGGCTTGTTCGAGCGAGACCTTGTTGATGTTGCAGTTGTCGTTATGGACAAGGAGCGGTGTAGTTCCCTCCACCACATAATACGTGTGAAGGTCGGCGATGGTCAGGTTGTGGACACGCTGGGTGGTAGTCCACTTCTTGATCGCGGTGATCTGGACACGGGTGCCAGCTGGGGTCTGCAGCCACATGCCTGGCTGCAACTGGTCGGCCTCGACCCATTCGCGCACGGCCGGAACCCAGAAGGGGTGGCTGTCGGTTGCGACGATGTCGTTGCCACTGTCTCTGGCGCCTATGGTGATCTCGATGAGGTTTTTGACGCCGCTGCTGTTGATCAGCGCGGTGACGGTCTTGGATTCCGTCTCGCCGGTTTCCGGGTTGGTCGCGAGGACCTCATCGCCGATCTCGATGTCTTCGATTGGCTTTCGGGTGCCGTCGGCCATCAGGACGAGGGTGCCGGGAACGAAGCTGCTCTTACATGATTTTTTAAACCAGTTCGTGACAGCTTTTGCTCCTCTCTTGAGGAGTCTGCCCGCACCTCTCGTTCCGAGATCGATAACGAAATTCTGGCCGTTGCTTGCACCTTGGCGATACGCCTTGCTCTTAGTGCTATATCCCAGGATTTTGCCCTGTGTTTCGATCCTGCTGGTGTGGATCGAGCAGATATGCCCCGGCATTCTGATGCCAAATCCGCAAGCACTTGCAGGATTTCCGAAGAGTAGCCCCATGGCGTCGCTTACTCCATCAAGGAAGCCCATGACAGTGCTTTTGGTGCTTCCCGTGCTGGAGCTGCTCCCACTGCTGGAGCTAGAGCTGCTGCTGTAGGAGCTGACAGCGCTACTTCCCGCACTCTTCGCGGTTCCAGAGTTGATCCTCGTGTAGCGTGCCGCTTCATCCTCTTCTGATTTTTGAGCGGCCTCGATGTACTTCTGCTTGGTCGCGCTGTCAGTTGTCTTGGCGGCCAACCGGTAAAGGCCATTGGTGCGCTGCGGGCAATCGCCGGGGACGCACTTGCCGGTGGGGTCGGCGTTGTTGACGGGGTTGTTGATTCCGTAGGTGTAGGCGTTGAGGCTCTGCGGCCCCTCCAGGGTTCCGTGAAGCGGGTCGACGCTGATGAAGCGGCCGATGGCCGGGTCGTATTCGCGGGCTCCCAGGTGGGTCAGGCCGGTGCTGGCATCCTGGGTGCCGCCGATGAAGCCGCGTTCACCCATCCAGTTGGTCGGCACGGTGCCGCGGGGCGCGCCGAAGGTGGTGAAGCGGCGGGTGGTGGTGGCCAGTGTGCTGCCGTTGATGGCGATCTGGGCGGTGCCGTGGTGGTCGGCCATCAGGTACTGCACGGTGCCGGCCTGGCGGACGGCGACGGTGGCGCCGTTGTGGTTGTAGTAGCGGGTGCCCTTGATGATGCCGGCGGCGTCGAGTTTGAGTTCGGAGCCGTCCGGCAGGTACAGGGTGGTGCCGCTCGCCTCGCGGCGGATCAGCCGGTTGCCGTCGGCGTCATACAGATACCCGGTGACCGCGCTGCCTTCGGTGACGCTGGCCAGGTGGCCTTCGGCGTCCCAGTCCAGCTTCTGCTGGCGGCCGCCGGTGGTGCGGCCGGTGGTGTTGCCGGAGGCGTCGTAGACGTAGGTGTCGGTGGAGGCGCCGTTCGGGCCGGTGGTGGCGACCTGGCGCAGGGCGTGCGGCTGCGCCGAGCCGGCGGCCGGGTAGCTGTAGGTGCGCGTCACGTCGCCGGCGGTGGTGTGCTGGACCTCTGTGGTGCGGTTGCCGGTGAGGTCGTAGCTGTAGGTGTTCCAGTACGGCGCCGCGCCGCCGATGAGCGCCTGGCTGGGGACCGCGGCGCAGGTGTTGTCGGCGGTACTGGCCGGGGTCCACTCCTCCGCGATGCGGTTGAGGTAGTCGTAGCGGAAGCACTGGACGTCGGCGGCCGCGCCGGCGATCGTCGGCGTGTCGGCGATCTTCGTGATGTTGCCGGACGGGTCGTAGCTGTAGCCGATGTCGGCGTCGCGGCCGGTGAAGGTCTCCCGGGTCAGGTAGGAGCGCTGCAGGCGGCGGGTGCCTTCTTCGTAGGTGAAGGTCTGCCAGATCTTGCGGCTCTGGGCCGACAGGGCCAGCGTGTACTGCAGGGTCTCGCCGGTGGGGGCATACCGGGAGTCGAGCACGTACGGGCGTAGTCCGGTCAGGGTAGTGGCGAAGCCGAGTGCGTCGTGGCCGTACTTGAGGGTCTCGGCCGGCATGTTGCCCTTGGCCGGCATCGTCTGGGTGGCCAGGCTGCCGTCGACCTTGTAGGTGGAGCCGAAGGTGTAGGTGCCGGCCAGGGTCTTTTCGCTGGCTGGGATGGTCAGGCTGGTGCCGGTGGGCCGGTAGGCGTCGTCGTAGCCGGTCACCGCGTTGGTGTAGGCCTGGGTGCGGCTATCGGGCGTGGCCGGAGAGCAGGGCGGTCCAGATCACCAGGGCTTCGGCGGCGGGCCAGGGCGGGGTGTGGTGGATCTGCGGCCGGCCGTCGAGCTGGACGGTGCGGCGGATAAAGCCGCGTCCGGCGCCGGTGTGCAGTTCGTAGACGGTGGCCCGGCAGGCGCAGGTCCAGGCCACCGCCCGCGCCCGCGTCAGGGCCGGGTACGGCTCGCACCAGTCCAGGTGCAGGTGGTCGCGCTGAGCCATGGCCACGTGCGGGCTGACGCAGCCGCTGTTCAGCACGGTCACGACACCTTCCCGGCGATCGGTTCGGCCAGGGCCGCCGGGCATCGCTGGCTCGCTCGGCTGGTGCCGGTGGTGCTCATGGCTCAAGTCCCTCCTGGTCGCGGAGGTGCTGGGCGAGTTCGGGGACGTCGTCGGCGTCGATCGTCCGGCAGAGCCCGCGGTCGAGTTCGGCGTCGGTGAGGTGGCGGCCGGTGCGGGTGGCCCACAGCCGTCCGGCGGAACTGCGCCAGATGCACCATCCGGGAAAGGCCGCTTGGAGGTCTTGCAGGATCACAGGGGTTGACATGGAGCTAGCGTCGTTCTGATCTGTGTGACGAACCCACCGCGTTCCGCGGACGTCCGGGACGTTCCGAAGTTAGGGTCGAAAACGTCCCTGACGTCCTCAGTCTCTCGGGGTATACCGTGGCAAACGTCCCCCTGCGCCGCGCAATGCTCGACGCGAAGCTCAGCAACCAAAGCCTGGCCGACCGCTGCGAGGTGGACGTCAAGACGGTGGAACGCTGGCTGCAGGACGAGACGCGCATTCCTCATCTCCGCCACCAGTGGGCCGCTGCCGAGGCATTAGGAGTTGATACGTCCGTGTTGTGGCCAGACGCCATCCGTAACACCGTCAAGACCGGGCCGGACCGGGAAGTCCTGACCGTCTACCCCTACCGCTCCGCCTGCCCGAAGTCGGTCTGGCGCAACCTGATCAGCACGGCCCGCAACGAGATCGTGTTCGCCGGATACACCAACTACTTCCTGTGGCTGGAGCACCCCAACCTCGCCAAGGTCCTGCGGCGCAAAGCCGAGCAGGGCTGCAAGGTCCGGTTCCTGATCGGCGACCCGGACAGCGAGGTCACCCGTCACCGCGAGGAGGCCGAGGGCGTGCCGCTGACGGTCTCCACCCGCATCCGGATCACCCTGTCGGAGATCGAGCAGGTACGCGGAGTGCCCGGCATCGAGGCCCGGTTCGGCGACGAGCACATCGCGATGAGCGTCTTCCGCTTCGACTCCGAGATGCTGGTCACCCCGCATCTGGCCAAGCTCGTCGGGCACGACTCGCCGATGCTGCACCTGCGCCGCTACCAGGACGACGGGCTGTTCGACCGGTTCGGCTACCACGCCTCCGAACTGTGGAGCAACGGCCGCGACATCTGGGCGGACGACGACCGCCTCTCCCCGTCGCAGTCGCTGTAGAACGGCGTCAGAGGAAGGCCTCGTCCGATGAACGGCAAGCCCGTCCGGCGGATCGATCAGAGGACGAGCTCGTACTCGACCTGGTCGATCGGGTTGCCGTCACCGAAGTCGTGGCCGCGGACCATGCCGGACTCGGTGAAACCGCTCTTCGCATAGAAGCGGCGGGACCGGGGCGTGTGGCGCAGGGTCCACAGGTGCACCCGGCGGAAGCCGTTCTCGCGGATCCTGTCCAGGGAGGCGGCCATCAGGGTGCTTGCGATGCCGGTGCCCCACCCGTCCGGGTGGCCGTAGAAGCCGAAGATCTCCGCTGACTCCGGCAGCGCCGGCGAGGAGCCGAAGTAGGAGAAGGCCAGCGGCCGTCCGTCCAGCGCGGCCAGCATGACGGTGTCCTTGTCCTCGGTGAGCACGTCCTTCCACTTGTGGCGCCGGTGCCTCACCGCTTCGGCGAAGAAGCCCGGAGGGAAGAAGTCGGCATAGGCGGTCTTCCACGACTCCGCATGGATCTCACCCAGCGCGTCCCCGTCTCCCGTGGACGCCGGGGCCACTGTGAAGACTCCAGTCACAAGATCACAGTACCGGAACCGCCGGGCGGGCGGGTTCTCGATTCGATGCCGTCGAGGAGAATCGCCAGGCCGCCGGTGAACGCCTCCCGGGCCTCCCGCTCCCAGCGCGGCTCCGGGCCGGCCGACGGCGGCGCCTGGGCGGAGAGCCGGGCCGAGAGCGGGAACCGGTCGGCGAAGTCGGGGACGAGCCGGTGGAGGAGGCCGGCCCGGAGCGTCCACCACTCCCGGTCGGGGGTCCCCGTCGTCCCGGCGGCCGACCGGGCCTCCGCCGCGGCCTGCGCCGAGCCCCTGACCAGGCTGAACAGAGAGCCGACGGCCGGTCGCACGGCCACCGGCTCCAGTCCCGCCGCGTCGAGGATCCGCAGGACGGCCTCCAGGACGCCCTGCTCGTGCGGGCCGAGCACCGGACGGGCGTGGGAGACCTGCAGGAGCCAGGGGTGGCGCAGGTACAGCGCGCGGAGCCCGTGCGCCCAGGACTCCGCGGCGGCCCGCCATCCACCGGACAGGTCGTGCTCGGCGGGCGTCTCCGCGTGGGCCTGGTCGTACATCAGGTCGACCAGTTCCCGCTTGGAGGGCACATAGGTGTAGAGCGACATGGCGGTACGGCCGAGCCGCTCGCCGACCGCCCGCATGGACAGGCCGTCCATCGTGCCCGCGTCGGCCACCGCGATCGCGGCGTCCACGATGGCGTCCACCGTCAGGCCGGGTTTGGGGCCGGGGGCCGTACGGGCGCCCTCGTCCACCGGGACGCGCCACAGCAGGGCCAGTGTCTTCTCCGGATCGCCCTGGCCCGCGTAGACGACCATCCCTCAACTCCTTACGACGTACGGTATTCTGGCGGACAGAAATAGCTTATGCCATAAAGAGATGAGAGGCAGGGAGGACGACGATGCCGACCGCGGTGCTGCACGACGGATCCGCCATCGAGATCGAGGTCCACGGCGACGGACCGGCCGTCCTGCTGCCGGTGAACCCGGCGCCCGCCGAGGACGGCCCCCAGGCGGAGGAGATGCGCAGGTGGGGCGCCGACCCCTCGCTCGGCCACTCCCTCGTCACCGGGCTGAGCGACGCCTTCCGCGTCATCGCCTTCGACTACGAGGGCCACGTCATGAGCACGCCGAAGGGCGGCACGCTCACCCCGGACAACGTCGCCCGCGACCTGCTCGCCGTCGCCGACGCGGCAGGCGCCGACCGCTTCGCCTACTACGGCTACTCCTGGCTGGCCCTGGCCGGCATGCAGCTCGCGATCCGCACCGGCCGCCTCACCGCCCTGGTCATGGGCGGCTTCCCGCCGGCCGGCGGGCCCTACGCCGAGATGCTCGCCGTCACCGAGGCGGCCCACCGCATGGCCGCCGCGCCGCAGGAACCCGCCCGGCCGGCGGAGCCGGGTGACTGGTCGAACGTCTCGGTATCCGCCTCACCGGACCAGACCCGCCAGTTCGTCACGCTCTACCGGGCACTGCAGGGCTTCGACGACCGGGCCGCGCAGGACCGGATCACCTGCCCCCGCCTGTGCTTCGCCGGGTCGGCCGACCGGATCGAGTACGGCCCGCAGTGGGGGGACGTGCGGGTGGACATCGCCGGGCCGCTCCTGCGGCGGCGCGCGGAGCTCGAAGAGCTCGGCTGGCAGGCGCGCGTCCTCGACGGCCTCGACCACATGCAGGCCATGCAGGCGGCCCGGGTCCTCCCGGTCGTCCGCCCCTGGCTCGCGGCCGTGCTCCCGGCCCTCCGGGACTGATCCCGCCGGGCGGGCGACACGACCGGGGAGCGCGTCACTTCCGGTCCCGGAAGAAGGCGCGGACGTCGCCGGCGAACAGCTCGGGCTGCTCGGCCGGGAGGAAGTTGCCGCCGCGAGGGAACTCCGTCCAGTGGGTGACGGGCGCGTCCCGCTCGGCGTACCGGCGGACCGTGATGTCGGTGACGCCGAGGGCGACGCCCAGCGGCACGGCCGACCTCTCCTTGGGGGCCCACGCCGACGGGTCGTGCGCAGTTTCCCATTGACGCGCTCCCCGGTCTGAAGGCCGGGGATTCAGCCCGTGCCGCGCATACGGCACCTCTGCGGCTTCCTGTTTCACCGGGTTCTGCCCTCCGCTAGGCGGCGGGTCTTACAGACCCTCCGTAGGCGTTTAACCTCTCCGCCCGTCCGGCGGCGAGGATGTTGATCGCGGCGTTGACGTCCCGGTTGTGGACCGCTCCGCAGGCACAGGTCCAGGTTCGGACGTCGAGTGGCATGGACTCGGCGACCACCCCGCAGGCTCCGCACTTCTTCGACGACGGGAACCAGCGGTCGATCTTCACGAGGGCCCGGCCGTACCGCGCGGCCTTGTAGGCGAGCATCGCCGTGAACCGGCCCCAGCCCGCATCATGGACGGACTTCGCCAGCCTTGTGCGGGCCAGGCCTTTGACACACAGGTCCTCCACATACACCGCTTGGTTCTCGCGGATGATCTGCGTGGAGAGCTTGTGCGCGAAGTCCCGGCGCGCGTCGGCCACCTTCGCGTGCGCCCTGGCGACCTTGACGACGGCCTTCTTCCTGTTCGCCGACCCCTTCGCCTTGCGGGACAGGGCCTGCTGGGCCTTCTTCAACCGTCGTTCGGCACGGCGCAGGAAACGCGGGTTGTCGATCTTCCGGCCATCGGAGAGCACTGCGAAATGCGCAAGTCCCAGGTCGATGCCCACCTCGGAGGCCGTCTCGGGCAGCGGCTCGTCGCTCGTCTGCACAACGAAGCTCGCGAAGTACCGGCCTGAGGCGTCCTTGACGACCGTCACGCTGGAGGGCTCGGACGGCAGGTCCCGCGACCAGCGCACGTCCACATCCCCGATCTTCGGCAGGCGCAGCCTCCCGCCCGCCGTGATCGAGAAGCACGCGTTCTTCGTGAACCGGATGGCCTGCCGGGAATCCCTTTTGGACCGGAACCGAGGAGCGGCGATCTTCGGCCCTTTGCGCCTGCCGGAGACCGAGGCGAAGAAGTTGCGGAACGCGGTGTTCAGATCGGCCAGCGCCTGCTGAAGAACCACGGCCGAGACCTCGCCCAGCCACGCCCGTTCCGGCGTCGTCTTCGCCGCTGTGATCACCTGCTTGGACAGGTCGGCGTCCGAGACGTACGGCAGGCCGTGAGCGCGGGCTTGCTGTCGGGCGCGCAGTCCGTCGTTGTACACCGTCCGCGCGCACCCGAACGCCCGCGCCAGCGCCTGGCGCTGAGGTGGCGACGGGTAGAGGCGGACGTTGTACCGCAGCTGCATCCCATGATCCTAGCATTGGTTTATGGCTGATCACGGAGACATCAGAACTGGTAGGCATTGCATTTTCGTCCTTCATGCTCATTTGGTCTTCGTGACCAAGTTCCGGCACCCGGTGTTCACCGGAGTGCATCTGGAACGCATGGAGCAGGTCATGCGCGATGTGTGCGCCAGCTTCGAGACCGAACTGCGCGAGTTCAACGGCGAGGCCGACCACGTCCACCTGCTGGTGAACTTCCCGCCCAAGGTCGCCGTCTCCAGGCTCGTCAACAGCCTCAAGGGCGTGTCCTCCCGCAGGATGCGCCGAGAGTTCCCCGAGCTGGCCCGCCACTACTACCGGGCGAACAAGCTGTGGTCGGGCTCCTACTTCGCAGGGAGCGTAGGCGGCGCTCCGATCAGCGTCCTACGTCAGTACATCGAGCAGCAGAAACGCCCGGTCTGAGTCGGGTGGACGCCGGATCGCCCTGGAAGCGACCCGGCTTTCCCTGCCCCGCTACGCGGAAGGGTCCGCTTCACCCCCGGCCCGAAGGCCGGAGCACTGTGGACGATTTCGGTAGCTCCGCAGCCCGTGCCGGGGCACACGCCGGAGAGCGCGTGCCCCGGCCGTACGGCACGCCCGTCCCGGACCGGGGACGGCTCCGGGTCTCAGGACGCCGGGGCGTCCAGGACCGGGATCAGCTGCTCCTCCTCGTAGGCCAGGTGCGCCTCGAGCTCCCCGGCGAGCCGCTCGACCTCGGAGAGCACCGCCTGAGGGTCGGCGCCTTCGGCGGAGACGGCCTTCTGCAGCTCGTCGAGGAGCACCGCGACCCTCTGGTGCTCCTCGCCCAGCCGGTCCAGGACCGGGGCGAGGTCGGGACGCTGCCCGGCCAGGGCGGAGAACATCCCGGCGTCCTCGTTGGTGTGGTGGTGGTGCAGCCCCTGGCAGAGGGTCAGGCAGTTGATCCGGAGCTGGGCGCCCAGTCCGGGGCCCGACGCGGCGACCTCCTTGCGGATCAGGGCGAGCTCCCGGCGGAACGCGTCGTGGATCAGCTTGAGGGCCGCGCCCCACGACGACGCGTTCGGCGGCCCGCCCGCGACCTGCCGCAGGGCGACCACGGGGATGACCCGTGAGGTCCTGGCCTGGTAGTCGGCCCACCCGGGGTCGGCCTCGGCCGCGCGGGCGAAGGCCAGGTCGCGTTCGGCGCCCTCCAGCACGGTGGCCTCGGCCTCGTAGGTGAAGACACCGTCCTCGACCGTGACGCGGGGGTGGGCCACCAGGTTGCGGAACCAGTCGGGGTGCTTCGGCGAGCCGGCGGCCGAGGCGATGACCAGGACGCGCTCGCCGCCGTCGGGGAGGTAGCCGACCGGGGTCGTGTGCGGGGCGCCGGAGCGGGCTCCGACGGTGGTCAGCAGCAGCAGCCGCGCCCCCTCGAACATGCCGCCCACGCGTCCCTGGTTGGCGCGGAACTCTTCGATGATCTGCTGGTTGAACTCGTTCGGCATTCTCTGCTTTCTTTTCGGGATCGGGCTCCCGCGGGCCGTTCGCGGGCATGGTGAAGAACCGCCCCGGCGGGCGGTACGGGCTCGCCACGGGGCGGCCTCGGCCGTGGCGGGGGA
Source organism: Thiemannella venezuelensis (assembly GCF_014203605.1). Taxonomy (GTDB): domain Bacteria; phylum Actinomycetota; class Actinomycetes; order Streptosporangiales; family Streptosporangiaceae; genus Planomonospora_A; species Planomonospora_A venezuelensis. The sequence continues at coordinate 73,725 of NZ_JACHJJ010000031.1, forward strand.
ACTACGGGGAACCACGGTGCGGGAAACGGGGAGGATACGCCGTGCATCCGGTCGGGCCGGTGCGCCGGCGGTCCCCGCAGGCGGCGGTGACCCGCGCCACCGAACACGTGGAGACCTCGCGCGGAACGCGCGGTACAAGGAGAAGGCGGACCCCTGGGCCGCCCGGCGCTCACTCGGCGGCCGGGTGCCCTACTCGCTGTTGGCCCATGGCCGACCCGGCAGTCACGTTGTCGATCTTATGCCCGCGGCCGTGCCGGGGCAACGCCGTATTCCCCGCCCGGTACGGCGGGGGCCTCCGCCGTACCGGCGCCGTCAGGGGCCGAAGGCAAGGCGCAGGCGCTGGCCGAGGAGGTCGTGGCGGTCGGCGGGCACGGCGGTGACCAGCTCGTGCAGGGCGGTGCGGGGCAGCCACTCGATCATGTACAGCAGCGCGGCGCCGTAGCCGCGGATCGGCTCGGTGAGCTCGTCCTCCGGCAGATCCACATCCTTGATACGGGCCGTGAGGATGACGCGGAACTCCTCGTTGAAGTCGTCGGCGGAGACGATCAGGCGGGGTTCCGGAGGCAGGACCAGGCTGTGCTTGATCGTCCATACGTCGCCGAACCGAGGGGCGGGGCCGGTCATGCCGTACGGCTCTGCTCTCGCTCGGCCAGTGCGGCGTCGAGGTAGGCGGGGTCCAGATGCTCGTTGTGGCGGGCGGCGATGCGCGCGAACCGGCGTGCGCGCAGTCCGCGGTGCAGCAGGGTGTTGACCACCTCGCTGGCGCTGACGCCGCTCTGTCGGGCTTCGGCTTCCACGCTGGTCACAATGGCTTCGTCCACGGTGTACGTCTTGGAAATCCTCATAGGAAACATCGTAGGTTCGCTGCGTTGAGCCGTCCACGAGGGAGATTCGGGAAGACGGCGGGGCCGTACCGGCGGTGGTGAAGGACCTTGGTCCCGTGGGTTTCCTCAGGCGGGACAGGTGGTGGCCGATGGGGGAAACAGCGCGGCGCAGAGACGGCCCGCTGCCCGCTGACGACTTCGAGGGACGGACCCCGGTGATACTTCTTACGCGCCTCAACGGGCCGGAGTTCGCACTGAACCCGGACCTGATCGAGCGAGCCGACCAGACCCCCGACACGGTGATCACTCTCGTGGACGGGACCAAGTACATCATCGCGGAGTCCCTGAGCGAGTTCCTGGGGCTGGTGCGCCGCTACCGCGCCGAGCTGATCGCCGACGCCGAGATCCTCGTCTCCTCGGGCACCCACCGCCTGCCGTCCACCGGTTCCGCCGACTCCGACCAGGCGCGCGTCGTGCGCCTCCACCGGCAGGAGCGATAGATGGATCCGGCAACCCTGGCGGGTATCGGCATCGCCATCGCCTCCATGCTGGCGATGATGTTCCTCGAGGGCGCCGACCCGATGTCGATCATGCTCCCGGCCCCGCTCATCCTCGTGTTCGGCGGCACCTTCGGCGTGGCGATGGCAGGCGGTGTGCTGCGCGACAGCACCGGCATCGTCAACCAGATGAAGCGCGCCTTCACCTCCAAGCCGGTGGCCGGCACCGAGCTGGTCGACTCGATCGTCAAGCTCGCCGAGCGCGCCCGCCGCGAGGGCCTGCTGGCCCTGGAGGACGCGATCAAGGAGGTGGAGGACCCGTTCCTCCGCCGCGGCCTGGAGCTGGCCATCGACGGCACCGACCCCGAGGAGCTCCGGGAGATCCTGGAGGCCGAGGTCGAGGCCAAGCGCAAGGCCGACAAGTCCGGCGCCAAGATCTTCACCGACATGGGCGGCTACGCCCCCACCATCGGCATCATCGGCACCGTCATCAGCCTCGTGCTGGTGCTGGAGAACCTCAGCGACCCCTCGAAGCTCGGCCACATGATCGGTGCCGCGTTCGTCGCCACGCTGTGGGGCGTGTTCAGCGCCAACGTGATCTGGCTGCCCATCGGCAACCGGCTCAAGCGGCTCAGCGAGCTGGAGTGCGCCCAGATGGAACTGACCATCGAGGGCATCTCCAACATCCAGGCGGGCACCAACCCGCGCCTGGTCTCGCAGAAGCTCAAGAGCCTGCTTCCTCCGGGTGAGGCCGAGGAGAAGAAGGCCGCCTGATGAGCACCAAGGTCCGCCGCCACAAGAAGCACGCGGGCGGCCACGAGGAGGAGGCCCACGCCGACGAGCGCTGGCTGGTCACCTACGGCGACATGCTGACCGTGCTGATGGCGCTGTTCATCGTGCTGTTCGCCATGAGCCAGGTCGACCAGGACAAGTTCAACGCGCTCAAGTCGAGCCTCTCGATGGCCTTCGGCAACCCCTCGGTCACCTTCGCCGCGCCGGGCACGGCCGTGGCAGGTGACGCCGGCGGCGGGGACGCCTCTCCGATGGACATGTCCGCCGCGCTGGCCAAGGGCCAGGACGCCGAGGCCCAGGAGCAGGCCAAGGCCGCCCTCGCCGCGCTCGACCGCGCCAAGGCCTCGGCCCGCGCGAAGAACGCGGAGAAGGAGGTCGAGAAGTTCGAGCGGATCAAGAAGAAGATCCAGGAGGCGCTGCGCAAGCAGAGCGCCGAGGACAGCGTGCAGTTCCGCGTCGACGAGCGCGGCCTGGTCGTCACCGTCGTCACCAGCTCCGTGGTGTTCGGCAACAACAGCGCCGAGCTGCTGAGGGACGGCCGCAGGATCATCGACGCGATCGCCCCCTCCCTGCGCACCGAGAAGAACGCCCTCGAGGTCGACGGGCACACCAACTGGCTGCCGGTGAACTCGGGTCCGTACCCGTCGAACTGGGAGCTGTCGACCGCGCGGGCCTCCACGGTGGTCCGCAGGCTGATCGCCAAGGGCATCCCCGCCAGCCGGGTGAACGCCTCCGGCTACGCCGACCAGCGACCGCTCTACCCCGACACCGACCCCCGGTCGGTGTCGCTGAACCGCCGGGTCGAGGTGGTCGTCCTGTCCGACCTCGACGCCGCGACCAAGGCACTGCTGCCCTCCGCCGCGGGCATGTCCCGCACCAGTAACTGACATCCGGGAGAACAATCATGGCCACCGCAAAGCTCAAGGCCGCGACCGACGCCGAGGAGGCGAAGGACGGCGGTAAGAAGTCGAAGAAGCTCTTCATCATCGCCGGAGCCGTACTCGTCGTCGTGGCGGCCGCGGCGGCCTACTTCCTGTTCTTCGCCGGCGGCGGCGAGCCGGCGGAGGAGCCGAAGCCGGAGCCCGGCGCCGTCGCCGCCCTGGACGCGATCACCATCAACCTGGCCGACGGGCACTTCCTCAAGCTCAAGCTGGCCCTGCAGGCCACCGCCGAGGTCCACGAGGCCCCGGACGGCAGCAAGGCCCTGGATCTGGCCATCGACCAGTTCAGCAACAAGGCGGTCGACGAGCTCTCCTCGGACAAGGCGCGCAACCTGGCCAAGCAGGAGCTGCTGGAGAAGGTGGAGAAGGCCTACGAAGGCGAGATCATGAACATCTACTTCACCGAGTTCGTGATGCAGTAGGCGCCCGCCGCACCGCCGGGTCCGGGCGGGTCCCCCCGGACCCGGCCGGACCCGCGAAGACCCTCCCCGACCCCCGTCCCCACCGGCGAAAGGAACCTCCCCGCAGCAGGGCGACAACAGCACATCGGCGCCGGGCGCGCCCCGGCGCGGCCTCCGCGGCGGACGGGACCCTCATCACGAGGTGAACCCGATTTCCGGCATTTCCTCATACGGGGAGAAGCGCGGCCGATGGGTGGTCTCGTGAGCCAGACACAGACTTCCGCCCCGACGCATCGCCTGCTCGGACGCGTGTCCCGACGGGCGAAGAACTCTGAGCCGCACGCTTACGACTTCCGCCGCCCGATCAAGCTCTCGCGTGAGCACACGCGGATGCTCCAGATCGCCTACGAGACCTTCGCCCGCCAGTACACGACGCTGCTCACCTCCACCCTGCGCGTCGTGTCCCAGGTGTCGCTGGTCTCGATCCAGCAGCTCACCTACGACGAGTACATCTCGGGGCTGTCCAACCCGACGATCGTCGCCACGCTGACCCTGGACCCGCTGCCCGGCGCGGCCATCATGGAGTTCTCGCTCAGCACGGCGATGGCCAGCATCGACCACATGCTCGGCGGCCCCGGCGGCCCGCAGATCGAGCGCCCGCTGACCGACATGGAGCTCCCGCTCCTGCGCGACCTGCTCAACCGGGTCCTGGACGAGATGCACTACGCCTTCGAGGCCATCACCGACTTCCGGCCGATGCTGGGCGCGATCGACTACAACCCGCAGTTCGTCCAGGCGGCCGCACCCGCCGACGCGGTCATCGTGGCCTCCTTCACGATGGCCGTGGGCAGCGAAGAGTGCCTGATGACGTTCTGCCTGCCGTTCACCTCGATCTTCCCCAAGCTCCAGAGCAACGGCACCGACATCACGCTCAGCGACTCGCAGCGCAAGACGCGCGAGCAGGCCCACCGCAACATGGTCGCCGCGCTCGGCACCACGCCCATCGAGGTCGCCGTCCGCTTCGACTCGGTCCAGCTCAAGCCCGACCAGATCGTCAACCTGGAGCCCGGTGACGTCGTCCCGCTCAACCACGCCGTGACGGCGCCGCTGACGGTGACCGCCGCCGACATCACCTTCGCCCACGCAGTGCCCGGTAGCCAGGGCCCGCGCCTGGCCTGCCTCGTCGTGCCCACGCCGCAGAACGAAACGGAAGCACAGTAATGACCACCACGATCACCGTCGCCCCGCGCGTGGCTCTCGCCCTCGACGCGGCCGAGGCTGCCCTCGCCCTGCTGCCCGCCGGCGGCGCCCTGGAGGCCGGTACGCCGGTCACCGCCATCCCGGACGGGATCCCGGCCGGTCAGGCCGTGTGCGCCCGCTTTTCCGGCACCGTCTCCGGCGAGGTCGCGGTCGTCGTCGGCCAGGACCTGGTCGACGCCCTGAAGGACAGCCCGCTCGGCGAGCTCGACCTGGCCAAGGCGGTGCAGCCCGCCCTGGAGGCGGCCGCCAGGGTGCTGGGCCCGGTCGTCGTGGACCCCGCCCAGGCCGTCGAGACCCAGGTCGGCCTCGGCGCCCTCGCCAACCGCGGTGAGGCGATCTTCGTTCCGCTGCTGGAGGACGGCGCCGTGCGCGCCGTACTGGCCCTGGTGGCCCTCCCCTGGCCGGCGGCCCCCGGATCCGCTCCCGCGGCCCCGGCCCGCAAGGGCGGCCTGGAGATGCTCCACGGCGTGGAGATGAGCGTCACCGCCGAGCTCGGCCGCACCCGGATGACCGTCCGGGAGCTGCTCTCCCTGGCCCCCGGCGCCGTGGTCGAGCTCGACCGCGCCGCAGGAAGCCCCGTGGACCTGCTCGTCAACGGCCGCCTGGTCGCCCGCGGCGAGGTCGTCGTCATCGACGAGAACTTCGGCATCCGCATCACCGAGATCATCGCCCCCACCGGCGACCGCTCCTAGCGGGAGCGCCCGCCGCCCAGCCGACCGAGACCGTGACGACCGCGACCGCCCCCGCTAGGAGCAGCCGAGAATGATCGAGACCGTCCTGAGAATCACGTTCTCGCTCCTGGTGGTCCTCCTTCTGGTGTGGGGCCTGTCCAAGGTCGCCCGCAAGCCGCTGGCCGGTCGCGGCGGAGGGCACCTCTCCGTGCTCGCCCGCCAGCAGCTGACCCGCAACTCCTCCGTGGCCATCGTCCGGGTGACCGACCGGGCCCTGGTGCTCGGCGTCACCGACGGCCAGGTCACCCTCCTGACGGAGACGGACCTGGCGGCCCTGGAGGCCGCGCAGGAGCGGCGCGAGCAGGCCGAGGAACGCATCCCGGTCTCCCTGCCGGCCGCCGCCGCGACAGCCGCCTCCTCTCCGGCTGACGACGCGGCGGCCGTCCAGGGCCTCCTGAAGGGTCCCCTGGCGGGCTCCGCCCTCTCGCCCCAGACCTGGAAGACCGCCCTGGAAATGCTGCGCGAACGGACGGCTCGTTAAGTGATGAAGCGGATCTTCAGCCTGGCCCTGACCGGCCTGGCCGTGGCCGGCACGCTCGTGCTCGGCGCCTCGGCCGCCTCGGCGGACACCCTGACCGCCCAGCCGGTACGGCAGGCGGCCCCGGCCGTCTCCGCCCCGGCCTCCGCGGCCTCCGCCGTGACCGCCCCGGCCCGGCAGGCCGGAGCGCCCGCCGTACAGGCCGCCGCCCTCGCCTCGCCCTCCGGCCCGGACGGCGCCAAGGGACCGGCGGGCCCCGGCGACGACACGCTCACCATCGACCTCAACGGCGTCAACGGCACGCCCAGCCAGTCCATCATCCTGATGCTGGGCATGACGGTGCTCTCCGTGGCACCGGCCATCCTCCTGCTGTGCACCAGCTTCACCAAGATCTTCGTGGTGCTGAGCATCACGCGCAACGCCCTCGGCCTGTCCAACGTCCCGCCCAACCAGGTACTGGCCGGCCTGGCCATCTTCATCAGCCTGTTCATCATGGGCCCGGTCGCCTCCGAGGTGAACGACAAGGCCATCCAGCCCTACCTCAAGGGCGAGAAGAGCGTCTCCCAGGCCGTCGAGGCGGGCACCCCGCCGGTGCGCGAGTTCCTGATGGACCACACCCGCAAGGACGACCTGGCGCTGTTCACCAAGGTCTCCGGCCAGGGCAAGCCCGCCAACGCCGACGCCGTGCCGATGACCACCCTGATCCCCGCGTTCGTGCTCTCGGAGCTGCGCGCCGCGTTCATCATCGGGTTTGTCATCTATATACCGTTCCTCATCATCGACCTGGTCATCTCGGCGGCCCTGATGTCGATGGGCATGATGATGCTCCCGCCGGTCACGGTGGCGATGCCCTTCAAGCTCCTGCTCTTCGTACTCGTCAACGGCTGGGGACTCATCGTGACGTCCCTGGTCGGCAGTTACCAGTGAGGATCTGACCCGTGACCGACACCCAGGTGCTGCACATCGGCACGCAGGCGATGGTGCTCGCCACCAAGCTCGGCGCCCCCATCCTGATCACTGCTCTGCTCATCGGGTTCGCGATCTCCCTGTTCCAGTCGGTGACGCAGATCCAGGAGGCCACCCTGTCCTTCGTGCCCAAGGCGGCCGGAGTGGCGGTGGCCCTGATGTTCAGCGGCAACTGGATGCTGCACGAGCTGATGTCCTTCACCACCAACCTGTTCCACCAGGTACCGCAGCTCATCTCCGGCGGCTGAGCCCATGGAGGGACTGCTGTCCGCGCCCACCCTGGCCGCCCTGCTGCTGGCCTCGATCCGGGCCGCCGCCTGGCTGCTGATGAGCCCGCCGTTCAACTCCAAGGCCATCCCCGGAGCGGTCAAGTCCCTGCTCGCCCTCGCGATCGCCCTGCCGATGACCCCGCAGCTGGCCGCGGATCTCCCTGAGATCACCACCGCGAGCATGCTCATCGCCGGGATCGAGCAGGTCATCGCGGGCGTCGCCCTCGGCTTCCTCACCTCGCTGGTGTTCGCCGCCGTCCAGGCCGCCGGCGACCTGCTCGACATCTTCGGCGGCTTCTCCCTGGCCACCGCCTTCGACCCGCTGTCGATGGCGGCCAGCTCGGTGTTCGGCAAGTTCTACAACCTGCTCTGCACCACCCTGCTGATGGTCAGCGGCGGCTACCAGTTCGTCCTGCTCGGCTTCACCCAGACCTACAAGGCCCTGCCGCTGAACGGCACCCTGTCGCTGGAGACCCTCAGCAACCTGGTCACGGGAGGCCTGGCCGACCTGTTCGTCGCCACCCTGCAGATCGCCGGCCCGCTCATCGCGGTGCTGTTCGTCGCCGACCTCGCCCTCGGCCTGCTCAGCAAGGCCGCCCCCGCCCTGAACGCCTTCTCCCTCGGATTCCCCGTGAAGATCTTCCTCACTCTCGGCCTGGCCGGCATCGCCATCGCGGTGCTGCCCGGCGTCATCGACGGCCTGACCGACCAGGCCGTCCGGCTGATGATGGGCCTGGCGGGCGCATGAGCGGCGGAGGGGGCGGTGAGAAGACCGAAGAGCCCACAGCCAAGAAGAAGAAGGACGCCCAGAAAGAAGGCCAGGTCGCCCAGACCCCCGACTTCGGGGCGTGGGCCTCGATGCTGGCGGCCGGGCTCGTGCTGCCGATGGTCCTGGAGAACGCGGTGGGCGCCGCGCAGCGCATCATGCTCCAGGTCCGCGAGATCATCCACAATCCCGACCCGAGGATGGCGCTCGACCTGCTCATCACGGGCCTGGGCGACGGCCTGCTGGCGATCGCGCCGATCGCCGCGGCCACCGTGGTGGTCACTCTGCTCGCCGCGGCGGGTCAGACCGGCCTGAAGCCGGCCACCAAGCTGTTCAAGCCGCAGTTCAAGAAGCTCAACCCGTTCTCGGGACTGAAGCGCATGCTCGGCCCGCACGCGCTGTGGGAGGCCGCCAAGGCGGTGCTGAAGACCGCGGCGCTGACCGGCATCGCCTACATGTCCGTCAGCGACCTGATCCCGGTCCTGATGGCCTCGGGCTCCCTGCCCCTGGGCGTGCTGCTGTCGTCCGTCGGCGACGCGATCATCTCGCTGCTGCGCTACGCGGGCGCCGCCGGGCTGGCGCTGGCCGCCGCCGACTACGCGATGGCGCGCCGCCGTACCGGCAAGCAGCTGAAGATGACCAAGCAGGAGGTCAAGGAGGAGTACAAGCGCTCCGAGGGCGACCCCCACGTCAAGGGCCAGATCCGCGCCCGCCAGCAGGCGATGAGCCGCAACCGCATGATGGCCGACGTCCCCAAGGCCGACGTGGTCCTGGTCAACCCCACCCACGTGGCGGTGGCGCTGCGCTACGACCCCGAGAAGGGCGCCCCCCGCGTGATCGCCAAGGGCTCCGGCACCGTCGCCGCGAAGATCCGCGAGATCGCCTCCGAGAACCGCATCCCGATGGTGCAGGACGTCCCGCTGGCCCGCGCGCTGCACAAGAGCTGCGAGATCGGCCAGGAGATCCCGGCCGAGATGTACGGCGCGGTCGCCAAGGTGCTCGCCTTCGTCATGACCCTGAAGGCCAAGGGCTCGGCCGCCGGCCTCCACCGCCTCGCCGCCTGACCCGGCCGCCTGACCCCGCCTCCGGGGCCGTCCCGGAGGCGGAGGCGGTCGCCGGGGCTCAGCTGCTCGGCGCTCTCCCAGCGCCAGGTGTCGGTGTGTAGCGGTGCGAGCGTACGGCGGACATGTCGGTGTCTCCTCTGCGCGGGCCGGGGCCTACCAGCTGCCGGCGATCTGCCGGATCGGGGCGTTCAGGCGGTTGAAGAGGTTGGTGACGGCGGTCATCAGCAGGATCGAGGCCAGCTGCCGCTCGTCGAAGTGGTCGGCGGCGTTGTTCCAGACCTCGTCGGAGACGGCGTCGGCGCGGTCGGCCAGCCGGGTCGAGGCCTCCGCCAGCTCCAGCGCGGCCCGCTCGGCGCCGGTGTAGTACGGAGCCTCGCGCCAGGCGGCGACCAGGCCGATGCGCTCGTCGCTCTCGCCGAGCTTGCGCAGGTTCTTCAGGCCGGTGTCGACGCAGAAGCCGCAGCCGTTGATCTGGCTGACCCGCAGGTGGATCATCTCCATGAGCTCCTGGGGGAGGCCCTGCGACTGGGCGGCCCGCATCAGCTCCATGATCGGCTTCATCGCGGCGGGGACGATCGCGGCGGGGTTCTTCATCCGGGCTTCCATCGTGTTCTCCTCTGTCATCGCTCGTGTGAGATCACCATGGCTGCCCGGATTGATAGATTCGCTATACACCCGCGATGCAGTGCGATGTGATGGGGACGATGCTGCGTTTCACCCTTCTCGGCCCCGTCCGGATGCTCGCCGACGGCGAGCCGCTGACCGGCGTCGCCCCCCGTCACCGGGCCGTGCTCGCCTACCTCCTGCTCAACGCCGGCCGGGTGATCAGCATCGAGCGGCTGATCGACGCGATGTGGGGCTACGACCGGCCCGACACCGCCCGATCGCAGATCCACGCCTCCATCACCGCGATCCGCAAGGTGCTGCGCGGTGCGGGCGCCGTACGGCTCCTGGAGACACGCGCCGGCGGCTACGTCGCGCAGCCGGAGCCCGGGCAGGTCGACGCGCAGGAGTTCACCGAGCTGGCAGCCGCCGGCGAGCTGCGCAGAGCCCTGGACCTGTGGAGCGGCGAGGCGCTGGAGGACGTGCAGGCGCATTACGTCACCGGCGCCCGGGAGCTCTGGAACGACCGGCGGCTGTCGGCGTACGAGCGCCTGGTGGAGGCCGAGCTCGCCGCCGGGCGGCACGGCGACCTGCTCGGCGAGCTCGCCGCCCAGGCGACCGCCCACCCGCTGCGCGAGAGGCTCAACGGCCATCTCGTCCTGGCCCTGCACCGCGCGGGGCGGCAGGCCGACGCCCTGGCCGCGGCGCGCTCCTACCGTACGGCTCTCGCGGACGACCAGGGCCTCGACCCCGGGCACGCCTTCACCGAGCTGGAGCGGGCGGTCCTGGCGGACGATCCGGCCCTGCGCCTGCCCGGCGCGGCACCGGTCGCCTCCGGCCCGCCGCGCCGCTCCACCTACCTGCCCTACGACATCCCCGACTTCTCCGGGCGGACCGCCGAGCTGGAGCGGCTCGCGGGCGGGCACGACGGGCCGGCGGTCGTCACGATCGACGGCATGGCGGGGATCGGCAAGACCACGCTCGCCGTCCATGCGGCCCACCGGCTGGCCGACCGCTATCCCGACGGCCGGCTCTTCATCGACCTGCAGGCCCACACCGCGGGCCGGGACCCGGTCGACGCCGCCGCCGCGCTGGAGGCCCTCCTCCGCCAGCTCGGAGTGCCCGCCGACCGCATCCCGGCCGCACCGGCCGACCGCAGCGCCCTCTGGCGCGCCGAGCTGGCCGGTCGCCGCGTGCTCGCCGTACTGGACAACGCCTCCGACGCCGAGCACGTGCGCCCCCTGCTGCCGGGACACTCCGACACCCTCGTCCTGGTCACCAGCAGGCGGCGGCTCGTCGACCTGGACGGCGCCCACGCGCTCTCGGTCGACGTGCTGGGCGAGGAGGACGCCGCGGAGCTGTTCGGCCGGATCGTGGGCGAACGCGCCCGCCGCGAACCGGACGCCGTACGCGAGGTGCTGCACCTGTGCGGACGCCTCCCGCTCGCCATCCGGATCTCGGCCGCCCGCCTCCAGCACCGCCCGCGCTGGACCGTGTCCTACCTGGCGGGCCGGCTGCGCGACCACCGCCGCCTCCTGGACGGGGTGTCGGCGGCCTTCACCCTCTCCTACGAGCAGCTCCACGAGGCCGAGCGGCGCATGTTCCGCCTGCTCGGGCTGGCACCCGGCCGCGACATCGACGCCTGCGGCGCGGCCGCGCTGGCGGGGATCCCGGAGGACGAGGCGGAGGAGCTCCTCGAAGGACTCCTCGACGCCCACATGCTCCTGCAGCTCGAACCGGGCCGATACACCTTCCACGACCTGCTCCGCGAGCACGCGCGCTCGATCGCCGAGGACGACGGCGCCGTCCTGCGGCTGCTCACCTACTACCTGCACCGCTCCCGCGCGGCGATCGACCGGCTCTTCCCGCACAGCGTCGGCCTGCGGGAGGGCATCCCCCAGCCGGCCACCCCGATCGCGCCCATCCGCGACGCCGCGGAGGCGATGGCCTGGCTCGACGCCGAGCGCTCCAACATCATCGCGACCGCCGTCCACGGACCCGAGATCTGCCTGGGCATGCTGGCCCTGGCGGTGCGCCCCTACCTCGACCTGCAGGCGCACCACGACGACGCGCTCACGCTCCACACCCTGGCGCTCCGGCGCAGCCGCAAGCTCGGCCACCGCGAGTTCGAGGAGCGGGCGCTCACCGACCTGGCGTGGACCTACTGGCGGCTCGGCGAGTACGAGCGGGCGGAGGAGCACGCCCACCAGGCCCTCGACGCGTGCGAGGGCGCCTACGAACGCGCGCGGGCACTGCTCACCCTGGGCAACGTGGCCCTGCGCCGGCGGCAGGACGCGCAGGCGGAGCAGCACCTCGAACAGGCGCTCGACCTCACTCGGATCGGCGCCGACACCTGGGGCGAGGCCCACGTGCTCGGCATCCTCGCCCTCGTCCTCGACCGGGCCGGCCGGCCGCAGGAGGCCCGGCGCCATCTCGACCTGGCACTGGCGCTGCACCGCAAGGTCGGCAACCCGGCAGGGGAGGCGGTGACCCTCAACCACCTCGGCGTCGTCCTCCGGCGCCAGGGCGAGCCCGCCCGGGCGCGCACCCGGCACGAGCAGGCCGCGGCCCTCTACCGCCGCCTCGGCAACACCGCCGACGAGGCGGCCGCGCTCAACGGGCTGGCCGAGGCGGCGGGCGACCCGGCCCGGGCGGTCGAGGAGCACACGGCCGCGCTCGCGCTCGCCGACCTGACGCGCAACCGGCCGGAGCAGGCGCGTGCCCACGACGGACTGGCGCGCGCCCACCTCGCGCTCGGCCGCCCGGAGCAGGCCCGCGAGCACGGGAGGCTGGCTCTCGGCCTCTACGGGGAGCTCGGCGTTCCGGAGGCCGAGGAGGTCCGCGCCCTCCTGGAGCGGGCCGGGGAGTCCGCGCGGGGGGACCGGCCCCACGCCGCGAGGCCGTGAGCGTCCCGTCGCGGGGCGGCTCCGGCCGTCTCGGCGGGAGGCCCGGCGCTCCCGCCGATCGCGGCGCCGCAGGCGAAACCGCGGCGGGCGCATGCGAAGAGGGGCACGGCAGATGCCGTGCCCCTCTTCGCATGCGCCGGATGTCAGGCGGTGTACTGCGGGTAGCCGTACCCGGCGACCTGCGACTTCGGCCGGACGCGCTGCTCGACCTTGCCGTTGCCGGTGTTGCCCTCGATCGTGGTGATCGTGCCGTCGCCGTTGTCCTTCTTCACGAAGCCGACGTGGTCGATCCCGGAGGTGTCCTTGCCGCCGTCCCAGTCGAAGAAGACGACCGCGCCCGGCTTGGCGTCGGCGCCCCAGCGCTTGTTGGCCGCGAACCAGTCGGCGTGGGCGACGGTGTAAGCGTCCCAGCCGACGGTCGGGCGCAGGCCGGTCTGCTCGCCGACCCAGGAGACGAACATGTCGCACCAGGCGGCGTTGGCGTAGGCGTTCACGCTGCCGCCGTCACGGGCGATGGTCTCCTTGACGCGGGGGGAGCCCATGTACCAGGCGTGGAACTTGGTGCCGCCGCCGTCGCCGTTCTCCTCCACGCCGACCTGCGCCTCGGCCACCTTCAGCAGCTGCTCCGCGCTGACCTTGGGCAGCTGCTGCTGCGCGGGGGCGGCGGTGTCGGCGTGGGCGGTGCCGCCGGCGGCCAGGGTCGCGGCGGTGGCGGCGGCCAGGCCCAGGGTGGCGGTGAGGACGCGGGCGCGGGTGGTGAAGGCGGCGAAAGTCATAGAGGAAGACCCTTCGTGCGGCGGCAGGACTCCGGCTCCGGGTGGTGCTTGGTGCCGGTGAAGGCCCTGCTGTAGCGGCCTTCGACATCCAGTAAGCCGTCCGGGCGTAGCGGGAGAAGTGCACGAAAGGTGCCGTACGGTTGCCGCCTCCAGAAAACCCTCAAGTCCGGTCCGAAGGCCTGTCGATATGACGTAGGCCGGACTCTCCGGCCGGGCTTTCCTCTGCTGCAGCGCGGCGGAGCAGCGCCTCGGCGGAAGAGTGCGACCGGCGGGTCCGGGCCCGCCGATGCGCCGCGAATGCGGACGGAGTTTCCGGGGCGCACGGCGCGGGAAGGCGGCCCGCGTCGAAGAGCTGTACGCGCGTCTCGCGGCCGGGACCCGACAGTCGGCCCCTTGGCCCGGCGTGTCGCACGGGAGGCCCTCAGAGGCCTCTGGAGCCTTCGGAAGGCCGCGGGAAGACGGGAGGAGGGAGGCCCGGGAGACCCTGCGGAGGAGAGGCCGCCCGAGGCCCTGACCAGGAGGGCGACACGGAGGGTGATTCTGTGAATATTTTCCGCGACTCGCCGACGACGCTGCTGGATCGCAGATTCGTCAATTCGATATAACGGCTGTCATGAGTGGTAGCAAGCGCGGACCTGACCCCAAGTGGGGGCCGGTGAAGCAGCACCCGCTGCGGGTGCCCGTTGAGCTTCTCGGCGACATCAAGACCTTCGCCCGGCAGCGCGGATGCTCGGTGAACGAGTACATCGTCACGGTGCTGGCACGTGAGCACGACTTCGTTCTGGCCCCTCCGCCCCGCCCGGCGGAGCAGGACCAGCTTCCGCTCATCGAAGGACGTCAGGGGGCGGCAGCGTGAACATCGCGATTCGCCCGCGAAAGGGGAGGCCAAGGCGTTAGTGTGAACCGCCGCTGACGAGCGGCACCCCATAAATGCGGAAGCCCCCGCGCTAACCGGCCTCAGAAACCTAGTGCGCGCGAGGGACTCCGACCAGAACCTCGTAACCCTGCCTGCGACGGCTGGGCCCTTTGCATGCCGGATTACGGATCCAACATCTGGAGACCACCATAGACGACCGGTCCCCGGGTCGGCCACTCATGCGCGAAAATCGCTCCTTCCGCGTGTCCCGACCCGACACACGTAATGACGGGTTCCGTCCCTGTAAGCCCGGATCGGGTAAAGCCCGCCCCACGCAGAGCCCTGGCGAGGCGATCCCCGGGCACCTCGTCCAGGCACCCACGAAGGTGCTCTGGATTCGGGCCGCCGAGCTGGTCCCCGACTTCGAGCGCCACCGCGCCGACTGGCGCCGCAACCTGCTGCGGGTGGTCTGGCAGCTGGCCGCGCACGCCGGCTCCGACATGGTCACCGACCCGGGCCTGGGCGCGACCTGGGAGCTGCTGGCGGCCAAGGCCGGGGTCTCCCGCCGGACCTTCGCCGACCGGCTGCGCTGGCTCAGGACGCACGGCCTGCTGTTCACGCTCGTCACCGGCTCGACCCCGGCGCTGCGCGCCAGCTGCTGGGGAGGGCGGGTCGACGACGGCCTCGGCAACATCGCCGCCGAGTACGCCCTCACCGTGCCCCGCGAGCTGCTGGACACAATGGACTTCGAGGACCTTGACCGGCTTATCCCCCCGACTCGGGCCCCGGCGGAAGAGAACTGGAGAGATGTGCCCTGGCCTGCGGAAACACTTCCTGTGGATGAAACTCGCACCCCTAAGGGGTTCATCCCTCCCTTAGTAAAAGAAGTTAATCCCCCCGTACACACGCGCGAGGCCCCGTTTCCCGCGAAACCCGGGCGAACCTGGCCAAGCACCGTAACGCCGGGCAACAAAAGCGAAATGCTCCAAGCGTGCGAGCGGCTCCGCGATGACGACATGCTTCTCCGGAAAGTGCCCGCCAGGCAGCTGCGATGGCTGCTACGGTCACTGTTCGTCGCCGGGGCCACGGCCGGCGACGTCAGGCACGCGCTCCACTTCCACCCGGACGGGACGCTCTGGCCGGTGGGCACGCCGCGGCGGCCGGTGTCCTGGATCCGCTGGCGGCTGGGCGCGTGGATCGACTACGACACCGGGGCGCTCCGGGCGGCGCTGCCGTCGCAGCGGCGGGCGGAGGCGGATCTCCGGCGGCGGCGCGAGCAGGCGGCGCTGACCGACTGGCTGGCCGGGCTCCGGGCCGGCCGGGCCGATCCCGATCCGGCGGCGGTGACGGAGCTGCGCGCCCGCCTGGAGGCCGTACGCGAACGGGCGAGGCGTCCGCGGTACGGCATGGGATGAGAGAGGGCGGGGACGCCCGGAAGGAGGAGTTGTGCGGTCCATCCTTCTTTACATTGTAAAGGCGGAGGGGACGCAGAACTCACCCGTACAGCAGTCCCACGACCGAGCTCGCCCAGCGCATCCGCTCGCACACCAGCTCCGGGTGCTCGCCGAACTCCTGCGCCAGGGCCGCCGCGCAGCCCGCCTCTCCGCCGTGCCTGTCGATCGTCTGAAGGATCGCGCTCTCGGCGGTCTGGCGGTCCAGCAGGGCTGCGGCCGACACCGGCGCGAGGGCGAGCGCCTCGGCCCGGACGGTGTTGCTCATCTCGGTGCTCATCGGAACGTCGTCTCCTCCTCCGTAGGGAGCCCGGGTCCACTGCCCCCGGAACTTGCTTTCATTGGCTGTGACGCGGGTCTCACGACCGGTTGCGCGAAAGGTGCGAAGTGGTTGCGCCCGGCGCCTCCTGCGGGGCATCGCGAGAGGCGCCGGGCACGATCGGGGTCGCGGAGGCGGTTACCGGAATTACCGGAACCGCACGCTCCACGAATCGAGGTAGCCGTTGTCCCGCAGCGGCCAGAGGGTCTGCACGCGCAGCTTCCAGGCGCCGTCGAGGGTCCTGCCGGTGACGGGGACGGTGTAGACCGCGTCCAGGTCGGCGCCGCGGTCGCGCGGGTTGAGCCTGCGCAGCGGGACCGTCCTGCCGTCGGGCAGGACGAGGCTGACCGTCAGGTCCGCGCGGCTGGCGCGCTTGATCGCCACGGTGACGGTGGCGGTCGAGGCGCCGCCGGACATCCCGCGTACGGTCAGAGCGCCGGTGGAGCCCCGCCACTTGCGGGAGAGCGGCACGTCGACGTCGTTGGTGAAGTGGGTCTCGGCGGGCGGCTCGGGCTCGGGGGCCGGGGGTGCGGGGACCGCTTCGGTGCCGGTGTAGGCCAGCAGGTCGGGCGAGCCGGTGCCGGGGTTGCCGACGGCTCCGGGGGTGGCGCGGCCGGTCAGGGCCGCGGAGACCTGGGCCGGGGTGGCGCCGGGGTCGGCGGCCAGGTGCAGGGCGGCGGCTCCGGCGACGTGCGGGGAGGCCATCGAGGTGCCGCTGATCGTCCGGGTGGCGGTGTCGCCGGTGTGCCAGGCGGAGGCGACTCCGGCGCCGGGGGCGAACAGGTCCAGGCATCGGCCGTAGTTGGAGAAGGACGCACGCCTGTCGCCGGTGGCGGTGGCCCCGACGGTGACGGCCTCGCCGACTCTGGCGGGAGAGGCCGCGCAGGCGTCGGCGGCGCTGTTGCCCGCGGCGACGACGTAGGTGACGCCGGCTGCGACGGAGCGCCGGACCGCGTCGTCCAGGGCGGTGCTGGCGCCGCCGCCCAGGCTCATGTTGGCCACCGAGGGGCCGGTGGCGTTCTGGGTCACCCAGTCGACTCCGGCGATCACTCCGGAGAGCGAGCCGCTGCCGTCGCAGCCCAGGACCCGGACCGGGTGCAGGTCGACGCCTTTGGCCACGCCCCAGGTCTGGCCGCCGATGGTGGCCGCGACGTGCGTTCCGTGGCCGTTGCAGTCGGCGGTGCCGTAGCCGTCGCCGACGGTGTCGGTGCCGCCGGTGACCCGGCCGCCGAAGTCGGTGTGCGTGGCGCGGATGCCGGTGTCGATGACGTAGACGTCGACGCCGGAGGCGGTGGTGTCGTAGGTGTAGGAGCCGTCGAGGGTGCTCGTGCGCTGGTCGAGGCGGTCCAGGCCCCAGGCGGGGCCGTTCTGGGTGTCGCTGGCGTGTATCCGGGCGTCCTGCTCGACGTAGGCGACGGCGGGGTCGCCTGCCAGCAGGCGGGCCTGCGCCTCGGAGGCGCGCACGGTGAAGCCCTTGATGCCTGCGGCGAAGGTGCGGGCGACCTTGCCGCCGCGGCGGGAGGTCAGCGTGCCGGCCTGCTTGCGGACCGCGGTCGTGGTGGTGGCGGTGCCGTTCTTCAGGACGACGATGTACTGGCCGGAGATGAGCTGTCCGGCGGGTTTGCGGACGGGGCCGGGTTTGCCGGCGGTGCCCGCGTGCGCGGCGAGGCTCGTCCCGCCCAGGAGTGCGAGGGTCAGCAGACCCACCGTCGTCAGCTTCGTCGCCGTCGTCGCCGCGGCCGCCGCGTGGGCGGGTCCGTGCGGCCGACGCTTGCCGGTACGGCGCATCGTCATCCCTTCCGTGGTGCCCGGGTGTTCCCACCGCGTGCGGCGTCCCTGCCGCTGCGGGCGACGGGCGCGGAGGCGGCCGTCGCGGGCTGATGCCAGAAAGCTCTGGTGCCTCCGCATCGGCATCCGGTCCTGCGCCCTGAGGGAAACCGGAGACAGAAGGAGAAAAGATCTGAAATCACCCGGCTGGGGTGCGGAGTTCCTCAGGTGCCGCCGGGATCCGCCGATGAAGGGGCTGCCTTATAAGAGAGGGAGAGGAACGTCGTGGACGAGTTGGGCGACATCATCCAGGAGTTCCTGGTTGAGAGTCACGAGAACCTGGACCAGCTGGATCGGGACTTGGTGGCTCTGGAGCAGGATCCCGGCTCCCGGGAGATGCTCTCCAGCATTTTCC
This sequence comes from Thiemannella venezuelensis, assembly GCF_014203605.1. Taxonomy (GTDB): domain Bacteria; phylum Actinomycetota; class Actinomycetes; order Streptosporangiales; family Streptosporangiaceae; genus Planomonospora_A; species Planomonospora_A venezuelensis. The sequence continues at coordinate 91,807 of NZ_JACHJJ010000031.1, forward strand.
GAACGATCCACACGATCAAGGGCACGAGTGGATTCCTGGCGTTCCACCGCCTGGAGACGGTGACCCACGCGGGCGAGTCCCTGCTGTCCAGGCTGCGTGACGGCGCCCAGCGGATGAACCCGGCCAGCGCGGACGCCCTGCTGGCCATGGTGGACACCGTACGCACGCTGCTGGGCTCGATCGAGGAGACCGGCGGCGAGGGCGACGTCGACGTCGATTCGGTCATCGCCAAGGTGACGGCCTGCATCGAGGACCCCTCCGCACCCAAGCCGGCCCCGGCGGAGCCCGCCGCGCAGGCCGTACCGGCCGTGGAGACCGCGCCGGAGCCCGCCGCCGAGCCCGCTCAGAAGCCTGCCAAGGCCGCGAAGGCCGCCGAGCCGGCCCCGGCCGGAGCGGAGGCCCCCGCCCCCGTCGCCGAGCACTCCCCCGCGCCCCAGCCCCCGGCTCCGGCCGTGAAGGAGCCCGCGGCCGAGGAGCCCGGCCAGAACGCCAAGCGCAGCATCGCCGACAGCTCCATCCGGGTGGACGTCGACCTGCTCGACACGCTGATGCGGCTGGTCGGCGAGCTGGTGCTGACCCGCAACCAGATCGTCCGCGGCGTCAGCGAGGTCTCCGACCCGGTTCTCGCCCGTACCACCCAGCGGCTGAACCTGATCACCAGTGAGCTGCAGGAGAGCGTCATGAAGACGCGCATGCAGCCCATCGACCACATCTGGTCCAAGCTGCCGCGCGTCGTGCGCGACCTCAGCGGATCGCTGGGCAAGCAGGTGAAGCTGGCGATGGAGGGCAAGGAGACCGAGCTCGACCGCAGCCTCCTGGAGGCCGTCAAGGACCCGCTGACGCACCTGGTGCGCAACGCGGTGGACCACGGCATCGAGACCACCGCCGACCGCGTGGCCAAGGGCAAGACGCCGCACGGCACGCTGACCCTGCGCGCCTACCACGAGGGCGGCCACGTCATCGTGGAGATCAAGGACGACGGCGCGGGCATCGACGTCGAGCGGGTGGCGCAGACGGCGCTGGACCGCGGCGTGGTCACCCGTGACCAGCTCGCCCGGATGGAGTCGCGCGAGGTCATCGCCCTGGTCTTCCGGCCGGGCTTCTCCACCGCCAAGAAGGTCACCAACGTCTCCGGCCGCGGCGTCGGCATGGACGTCGTGAAGACCAACATCGAGCAGATCGGCGGCGCCGTCGATGTGGACTCGACGCTGGGCAAGGGCACGACCTGGCGGCTGACCATCCCGCTGACGCTGGCGATCATCCAGGCGCTCACCGTCGAGTGCGGCGCCGAGCGCTACGCCATCCCGCAGGTCGGGGTGGACGAGCTGGTCTTCGTCGACGGCCAGTCCGGCCAGGCGATCGAGCACGTGTCGGGTGCGCCGGTCTACCGGCTGCGCGGCAAGCTGCTGCCGCTGGTGCGCCTGGACGAGACGCTGGGGCTGCCGGTCCGCAACAGCGACCGCGACGTCTACATCGCGGTGCTGCAGGCCGACGGCCGCCGGTTCGGCCTCGTGGTCGACCGGGTCCTGAACACCGAGGAGATCGTGGTCAAGCCGCTGACCGGGCGGATGAAGGACGTCGGCGTGTACGCCGGCGCCACCATCGTCGGCGACGGCAAGGTCGCGCTGATCCTCGACATCCCGTCGCTGGCCCGCCGCTCGCACCTGGCCGCCGAGGCCGTGGAGCGCGCCCAGGTGGACCAGGTCGACTCCCGTCCCCGGGGCGGCGGCATCGAGCGCCTGCTCATCGCCGGCATCGGCGAGCGCCGGGTGGCGATCCCGCTGGACATGGTCACCCGTCTGGAGGAGTTCCCGGTCGAGCGCATCGAGCGGGTCGGCAGCCGGGAGGTGGTCCAGTACCGCGACCACATCCTGCCGGTCATCCGCCTGGCCTCGCTGCTGGGCTGCTACGACGTCTCCGAGGGCGAGACGGTCCCCGCGGTGGTCTACACCGAGCGGGGCCGCAGCGTCGCCCTGGTCGTCGAGCAGATCGTCGACATCGTCGAGGACCACATCGAGTCCCGCAGCGACCTGGACGACGACGGCCTGACCGGTTCGGCCGTGATCCAGCAGCGCGTCACCGAGCTGCTGGACGTGCGGCGGGCGATCCTCGCCGCCGACCCCCGGTTCTACGCAGAAATGACCGAGATCACCGACTCGATGGTGGGAGCCTGATCATGCCCAGCCGCCAGTACGCCACCTTCGAGGTGGCCGACCAGCTCTTCGGAGTGGACGTGGCACAGGTCCAGGAGGTCCTGCGCTTCCACGAGTACACCCGCGTCCCGCTGGCGCCGACCTCGGTCGGCGGCCTGTTCAACCTCCGCGGCCAGGTCATCGCCGCGGTGGACCTGCGGGTCCAGCTCGGTCTTCCGGGCCGGGACCTGGACGTCCCGGCGATGAACGTCATCGTCTCGGTCGACGACGAGTGGGTGAGCCTGCTCGTGGACCGGATCGGTGAGGTCATCGAGCTCGACGACGAGGCCTTCGAGCCGCCGCCGGACACGCTCGCGGGCGCCTACCGCAACCTCATCGTGGGCACGTTCAAGCTTCAGGACCGCCTGATGCTCGCTCTGGACGCGCGCCGTGCGGCCGACACGACCGTTCCGGTCCCGGCCCAGCACACCGACGAGGGACGGCTGGCGCACTCCGCCTGATCCGCCCCAGGCACGGCCCGGAAAGGGGGGTGGCGCCCCCGGACCCGGGCGCCCCCCCCCCATACCCCTACACCGGGCGGGGGGCGCCCCGGACGGGGCAAGGGCCCGCCCCCGCACGGCGCGCCCGGCGCCCCCCCACC
>NZ_JACHJJ010000032.1 GCF_014203605.1 Thiemannella venezuelensis
CGCATCACCCCTCCGGGCCACATGGCAGGAAGCGCCACCGGAGAAGATCATCCCTTGGTCCCCGAGACACATCCAGGGAATTGGGCAACAGAGTCATCGGTCTGGACAAAACCCATCTGCAGCACGTCTTCACTGCAGCGGCCGTAGACTTCATGCGCGTCCACGCCTGGCCGGCCGGGATACCGCTGGCCATGACCAGAACCTCATCGTTCACCCGGCTCCGGCCTTCCTGGAGCACCGATGAATTCGCCAACAGTGTCCTCCGAGGACGCGACCGTCAGTGAGCCAGCCGTCCGAGCATGGCCGAAGCGGCAGCGATCCCGACAGCGGAGGCCACGGCTAGCACTGCGAAGTCCAGCGGCAGGGCGGAGGGGACCCCGAGCAGCAAGCCGCGCAGCGCGTCGACCTCGTAACTGAGCGGGTTGATCGCGCTGATGGCCTGCAGCCACTCCGGCATGGCCGTGATCGGGTAGAGGGCGTTGGAGGCGAAGAAGAGCGGCATGGTGATGGCTTGCCCGATGCCCAGCATGCGGTCGCGGGTCCGGACGATGCCGGCGATTGTCATGGACAGGCAGGAGAAGAACACCGAGCCGAGGACCACCGCCGCGATCACCCCGAGCAGGCGCAACGGGTGCCAGCCCATGCTCACGCCCAGCAGCGCGGCGATAAGCACCACCACCACGGCCTGAACGATCGCCTTGACCCCGGCCGCGAACGCCTTCCCGGCGATCAGTGCGGCACGCGGGGTCGGGGTGACCAGGAGTTTGGTCAGCACACCGGAGTCCCGCTCCCAGATGATGTGGATACCGTAGAAGATGGCGACGAACATGGTGGACTGCGCGATGATCCCGGGCGCCAGGTAGTCGCGGTAGGCCATGCCACCGGTCGGGATCACGTTGAAGCGAGTGAACGTCTCCCCGAAGATCAGCAGCCACAGGGCGGGCTGGATCGCGCGGGTGTAGAGCTCGGTGCGGTCGTGAGACAGCTTCTGCAGCTCCACCACGCACATCGCGACGACCCTGGCCGGGATCAGGCGCCACGCCGGCCGGGGTCGCGGTGGGACGAGCAGGAGCCCGAACCCGCCGTCAGCCGACGCGGGAGGCGGTGATGCGGGTGCGGCGGACATCGTGGAACTCCCCTTCCTGATCGAGGCCGCTGCCGGCGACGTCACGGAAGACGTCCTCCAGTGTCGGTGACGAGCCGTCGCCGAGACGGGTACGCAGGTCGTCGACGAGCCGGTGCGGCGTGCCGAGCGCGCGGATCCGGCCCCGGTGCATGAGCGCGACCCGGTCGCAGTACTGGTCGGCCTCATCCATGTAGTGCGTGGTGACCAGGACGGTCATCCCGATGGCGGCGCGTACCGCCATGATGTGCTCCCAGACGCCGGCTCGAGCGATCGGGTCGAGCCCGATCGTGGGCTCGTCGAGTATGAGCAGGCGCGGCGAGCTGACCAGCGCCTGTGCCACCTCCAGGCGTCGCACCATGCCACCGGAGTAGGTGCCGGCCAATCGGTCGGCGGCGTCGGAGAGCCCGACCGCGTCCAGCGCCTGGGCGACGCGGGCGGCACGCTCGCGTCGCGGTACGTCGAAGACGCGGGCGAAGAGCGAGACGTTCTGGCGGCCGGTCAGGCTCGCGTCCGCCGACAACTGCTGCGGCACGTAACCGAGCAGGCGGCGCACCGCCATCCGCTCAGAGGCCACGTCGTGCCCGAGGACCCGCACCATGCCGGGCGGAACGCGCAGCAGCGTGGTGACGCAGCGGATCGCGGTGGTCTTGCCCGCGCCGTTGGGCCCGAGCAGGCCCAGCACCTCACCCGAGGCGACCGCCAGGTCGAGCCCGTCGACGGCCTTGGATCGGCCGAAGGAGAAGCTCAACCCGGTGATCGTGACCGCGTCTCCCTCCGGAGGCATGCTGCCCGTCATGCGAAAGTGATGCAGTCCGGGTTGGGGACGGACATGGATTTTCCGGTATCTGTCAGCTTGCCGGAGTTCCGATCGATGCTGAACAGGTTGACGGTGCTGCTCGCCTGGTTCGCCACGAGCATCCATCTACCACTGCGGTGGATCGAGAAGGTCCACGGAGTCAAGCCACCACTGGGAATGCGCTGGACGAGCGTGAGCCGGCCGCTTCCCCGGCCGACCGCGTAGACGACGATGGCGTTCTCAGTGCCTCGGCTCGTGGCGTAGAGAAAGCGCCCGTCACGGCTCATGCCCAGTTCGGCCCCGCTCTTGGTGCCGGTGTAGTCGGGCGCGACGATCGACAGGCTCTCATCGAGCGTGATCTGCCCCTTCCGGGGATCCCAGCTGAGGATCTGCAGGTCGGCCGAGAGCTCGTTGAGCAGATAGAGGGTCCGGCCGTCGGGGTGGAACAGCAGGCGTCGCGGACCCGACCCGGGGTTGACCGCGTAGGTCCGTGTGCCGGACAGGACGCGGGTTCTCCGGTCGAAGTCGTGGATGAAAACGCGGTCCGCCCCGAGGTCCGGGACCAGCACGAACCTGCCACCTGGATCCACCACCGCGTGATGCGGGTGCGGGCTGGCCTGCCGCGGGTGCGGGCCGGAGCCGGTGTGCACCACGACGGAGGCCGGAGCGTCGACCCCGCCGTCATGGCGGATGGGCATCGCCGCGGTCAGGCCCGCCGCGAAGTTCGCCGCCAGGACGGTGTCCGAGCGCCGGTCGATCCCGATGTACGACAGTCCGCCCGGCGTGCCTGCGCTGTCCGACTTCGCCTGGCCGATCAGGTCGAGCGCGCCGCTCGACCGGTCGACACGGAACGCCGAGACGGTGCCGCCGGCGTCGCCGCTGCCGACGTAGAGAACCGGCTTCGACGGATGCGTCGCCTGCCAGCTCGAGTTCACCTGCGCCACGATCCCGAACGGGGTCATGATCCCGTCAGCGGGATCGAACCAGGCGCCGTTCACCTGGGTGCCCCGCCATGTACCGATGTAAAGGAGTTCCTGCCTCCTCCTCGCCGACGCGTGTGCACTCTGCGCACCGGCGAGCATCGGCACGGCCGCCGCCGCGGCGGAAGCCGCCAGTGCGCCCAGCGCTTGTCTACGGGAAGGCCGCCAGACGGATCCGGCCGGCGAAGTCTCGGGTTCGGCGTGTTCGGAGTCCCACATTGTCGCGATGACCTCTCTGTTCGTGAAGTACACCAGTCGAGGACCAGCCGGGCGATCCATGAGAACGCCCGACGCGCTGATGGGTCGGCTGGAGTAGATCATTGACGGCTTCCGGCGATCCCAGGAACCCCCTCCGGCGCAACGTAAGGTTGCGCCGTCCGAGGCTGCCGCAGGAGCGGGCCGGAGCCATCCTCGTGTCGGGCGACCGTCCTGCCTGCAGACGATCCACATGCAGGACGGCCCCTTGATTGTTAGACAATCAAGGGTGCGAGATCAAGTGTTTTGCCCTGAAACCTTGCAGGTATGAGTCGGCGCTGTTACGTTTCGCTCAATCGCTTGTCGGACAATGTTGAACGAGTCTCAAGTGAATGGATCGGCGTGTGAACGCCGGACGAACCAACCGCGAGCTACGCACCAGCGACTGCGCGAGTGCGGGTGACACACCCGGATACGCGCGCAGAACTTCCCTACCCGCCACCTCTGCGCGGTCAAGGAGGCACACAGATTGTCGAACGACCATCCCGCCCCCCATCCGGAGGCGCTCCGCTTCGAGAACGTCACCTTGGAGTTCCCCGGTGCCCACCGGCCGGCCATCGAGGACGTGTCATTCCAGGTCGGACGCGGCAAGTTCGTCGCCGTGATCGGACCCAGCGGGTGCGGCAAGAGCACCCTCCTCAACCTGGCAGCCGGACTGCTCTCCCCGACACGGGGCGAGGTTCACTTCGACGGCCGGCCGGTCACCGGCGTCAACTCCGCGGCGGCCTACGTGACCCAGCAGGCCCACCTGCTGCCCTGGCTCAGCGTCAGGGGCAACATCGGCCTGGCGCTGAAGTTCCGCAAGACCCCGAAGGAGGAGCGGAACGAGAAGATCGACCACTGGATCAAGCTGGTCGGGCTCACCGGATTCGAGGACCACTTCCCCCGGGAGCTCTCCGGTGGCATGCAGAAGCGCGTCGCGATCGCGCGAGCGCTGATCTACGACCCCTCCATCGTGCTCATGGACGAACCGTTCGGCCCGCTGGACGCCATCACGCGGCTCAGGCTCCAGCAGGACCTGCTCAACCTGTGGGAGGAGCAGCAGGGCACGCTCGTCTTCGTCACCCACGACCTCAACGAGGCGATCTACCTCGCCGACGAGGTCGTCGTGATGTCCGAAGGGCCCGGCACGATCCGCCGGGTGCTGCCGGTCCCGTTCGAGCGGCCGCGCCAGATCGGCTCGCTGGTGGAGTCGCCGGAGTTCTCCGAGCTCTACAACGACCTGTGGAGCCTGTTCAGTTCCGAGGATGTGCGGCATTGATAACGATCACTGAGGAGATCGCCGTCCCCAGCACCCCGTCCCGGGTCTGGGAGATCATCTCCGATCCCGCCGAGGTCGTCTCCTGCATCAGCGGCGCCGAGCTCGGCGCCTCCCACGAGGACGGCTCGTTCGACGGAACCCTGGTGGTCAAGTTCGGCGCGGTCCGCGTCAAGTTCGCCGCGGTGGTCGCGCTGGAGCTGGACCCGGAGACGCTGGAGGGTCGCCTGACCGCGCGCGGCCGGGACGGCCAGCGGGCCACCCGCTTCACCGCCGAGGCCACCTTCCGGGTACGGCAGGGCGACGGAGAGACCCGGGTGCAGGTGGACGGCGAGATCAGCCTCAACGGCAAGCTCGCCTCGCTGGTCGAGGCGGGAGCCGGGGCCGTGGTCTCGCGGATGACCAAGGAGTTCTCCGACCAGCTGATCCAGCGCTGCGCCCCGGAAAGGGCCCCGGAGGCCGCGCCGGGCATTGCCTTGGTGACCACCACCACCACCCCGCCCGCCCGCAGCCTCTTCGGCAGGTTGCGCGCCTGGTGGGCCCGTCTACGGAGGAAGGAAGCCCATGCCAAGGCTGAATAGAGTGATCAGCGGCTTGGCGGAGAACACCCACGTCTTCGCCTCCTTCTCCGCCGCCGATCCGGCGGCCGCCGCCGAGTTCAGCACCACCGGCTACGACGCCCTGATCTTTGAGGGCGAGCACAAGCCGTGGGACGTTCCCGCGCTGCGGGACAGCCTGCAGTACCTGCTGACGAGAGACCGAACCCCGATCACCCCCCTGGTCCGGGTCCCCGCCAACGGCGCGGAGAAGTCGCAGTGGCACGCCAAGCAGGCCCTGGACCTGGGCGCCTACGGCATCGTGTGGCCGCACATCACCTCGGTGGACGAGGCTCGCAACGCGGTCTCCGCCTGCCGCTACCCGAGCCTGCCCGGCACCTCGCGCCACGAACCGGCGGGCGTGCGCGGCGACAGCCCCGCGGCGGCAGCCCGCTACTGGGGCATCTCCGCCAAGGAGTACTACGCCAGAAGCGACGTCTGGCCGCTCGACCCCGACGGCGAGATCCTCGTGGCGATCATGATCGAGTCCCAGCGCGGGATCGACAACCTGGGGGACATCCTCGACCAGGTCCCGGGCATCGGCCTGGTCCTGCCCGGGGAGGGCGACCTGAGCCAGGAACTCGGAGTGCCCCGCCAGTACGACCACCCGCTGGTCACCGAGTCCAAGCGCCGCATCCTCGACATCTGCGCCGAGCGAGGGGTCGCCGTGGGCCACCCCCATGTCACGGCCGACAACGTCAAACAGGTCATCGAGGACGGCTACCGCTTCCTCATGACGGCCCCCGTGCGCTCCTACCCCGGCCTGGAGCTGGGCCGTACCCTGACAGGGAGAGACTCGTGATCATCGACTGCCATGGGCACTTCACCACCGCCCCGCCCGCGCTCGGGCAGTGGCGGGAACGGCAGATCCGGGCGTTCGAGGAGTCGGGGGCCCGCGTGTCGCCCGACGAGTTGGTCATCACCGACGACGAGATCCGAGCCGCCATCGAGAACGGCCAGCTCAAGCTGCAACTGGAGCGCGGCACGGACCTGACGATCTTCTCCCCGGGAGCGGGGAAGATGGCCCACCACTACGGCGACGCGCAGACCAGCCTGGACTGGTCCCAGGTCAGCAACGACCTGATCGCCCGCGTGTGCGAACTGTTCCCCGGCCGGTTCGTCGGAGTGTGCCAGCTCCCGCAGTCGCCGGGCGCGGGGCTCGAAGCCTCGATCGGCAACAGCGTCGCCGAGCTGGAACGCTGCGTGGAGGAGCTGGGGTTCGTCGGCTGCCTGCTCAACCCGGATCCCTCCGACGGCTACTGGCAGGCGCCCCCGCTGACCGACCGGCTCTACTACCCGCTCTACGAGAAGATGGTGGAGCTCGACGTCCCGGCGATGATCCACGTGGCGATGTCGAGGAATGAGGCACTGCAGGGCACCTGCGCGCACTACCTCAACGGCGACACCGCGGTGTTCATGCAGCTGTGCATGTCGGATTTGTTTACTGATTTCCCGACTTTGAAGCTGATCCTGCCGCACGGTGGCGGCGCCGTGCCGTACCACTGGGGCCGCTACCGGGGCTGGATGCTCGACCAGAAGCGCCCGCCGCTGGAGACGATGCTGAACAACGTCTTCTTCGACACCTGCGTCTACCACAAGCGCGGCCTTGAGCTGCTGCTGGACGTGATTCCCGAGAGCAACGTGCTGTTCGCCTCGGAGATGATCGGCGCAGTCCGCGCGGTGGATCCCGAGACCGGCCGCCGCTTCGACGACACCAGATTCCTCCTGGACCAGATCCCCATCAAGGACCGCCAGGCGGTCTACGGCGGCAACGCCCAGCGCGTTTTCGGAAGGCTGAAATGAAGGTTTACGAAGTACTCGCCCAGGCGTTCGTCGCCGAGGGGACGAGCGATGTCTTCGGCATGATGGGCGATGCCAACATGCACTGGATGAACGCCCTCGCCCAGCGCGGCGTGCGGTTGTACGAGGTGCGGCACGAGGGTTCCGGCCTGGGCATGGCCGACGGGTGGGCGCGGGCGGCCGGACGGCCGGGAGTCGTGACGACGACCAGCGGCCCGGGCGTGGCGCAGCTGGCCACCTCGATGATCTGCGCGAGCCGGGCGCGCACCCCGCTGGTGGCCTTCTGCGGCGAGACGCCCTGGGGTGACCAGAGCGCCGTGCAGTACCTGGACCAGCGGCGCTTCGCCGCCGCCATCGAGTGCGGCTTCGTCCACGTGTCACGGCCCGACCTCGCCGCGGAAGCCGTACAGAAGGCCTTCTACCTCGCGCGGACCGAGTCCCGGCCCATCATGCTCAGCGCCCCCATCGACGTGCAGAAGCAGGAGTGCGAGAACGACGACTACGTCCCCTCCCTCAACCTCCTCCCGCGGGTCCGCTCGCTGCCCGACCCTGCGGGCATCGAGGCGGCCTGCGAGATCATCCGGGACAGCAAGCGCGTGGTGGTCATCGCGGGGCGCGGGGCGCGCCGCGCGGACGCCGGCGAGCAGATCCTGCGGCTGCAGGAGCAGACGGGCGCCCTGCTCGCCACCACCCTGCAGGCCAAGAACTGGCTGTGCGACCGGACCGGTTACCACGTGGGCATCGCCGGGCTGTACGGCAACAAGGCGGCGATGGAGCTGCTACAGGAAGCCGACTGCGTGATCGCCGTGGGCGCGAGCCTGAACCACTACACGATCGAGCACGGCTACCTGTTCCCCGAAGCCCGCTACATCCAGATCGACACCGCACCGCACGTCGTCATGGGCAACGGCGCGGTCGCCGACTGCTACCTCCAAGCCGACGCGGTCACCGCCCTCACCCAGCTCAGCCAGGCGCTGGAGAGCCGCTCGGTCAGGCTGGACGGCTACCACACCGCCGACGTCCGAACCAGGCTGACCATCCCGCCCGTGGAGTTCCGCAGCGAGCCCGGCCGGCTCGACCCGCGCGAGGTGATCCAGGTCCTGGACACCGAGCTGCCCGGCGAGATCGGCCTGGTGCTCGGCAGCGGCCACCAGACCGACTTCGGCACCATGCTCTTCCAGCGCTCACGCGAGGTCATGTCGAACTACGGCATGTTCGGCGCCATCGGCCAGGCCCCGCTGCTGACCATCGGGGCGATCGTGGCAGGCGGCAACAAGCCGGCCTTCGTGGTCGAGGGCGATGCCAGCTTCCTGATGCACCTGCCGGAGTTCGAGACCGCCTGCCGCTACGACATCCCGGTCCTGGTCGTCGTGATGAACGACGAGGCGCTGGGCGCCGAATACCACAAGGCGATGGCCAGCGGGCTGGACCCGGAGCTGGCTGTGATCCCCACGCCGGAGCTGGGCCAGGTCGCGGTGGCACTCGGCGGAGGTGGAGCCACGGTACGGACTGCGGAGCAGCTGCGTGCCGCGCTCAACGAGTACGTGCGCAACCCCCGCCCCACCGTGATCGATGTGCGGATCACCCGTGATGTCGTGAGCGTGCCCTACCGTCGCCTGCTCTACGGCGAAGACGTATGAAGCCGCTCACGGTCGTCCTCGGCTCGCGCAAGGACCTACCGGGCTTCGAGTTCCCGCAGGTCTCCCCGCTGTATCCGGCCTTCGCCCGCATGGTCAGGAACCTGGAGTTCGACGTCTGCGAGCTGGCCCTGGCGACCTACCTGCAGGCGCGGGGGGCGGGCGTTCCGATCACCCTCATCCCGGCGGTGATGGTCGGCGGCACGCACCACCGCTCGCTCACCCGCCTGCCCGACGGCCCCGAGCTCACCCCGGGCGACCTCGTCGGCAAGCGGATCGGGGTGCGCTCCTACAGCCAGACCACCGGCCTGTGGGTGCGCGGCATCCTCAGCGAGGAGTATGGCATCGCCGCCTCGGACATCACCTGGGTCACCACCGAAGAACCCCACGTGGCGCAGTACGAGGAGCCTGCGTGGGTGACGCGCTCATCGGCTGGACGAGTCGCCGATCTGCTTCACCGAGGCGACGTGGCGGCAGCCGTACTCGGTCCTCGCGCGATCGGCGGTCAGGGCGAGGGCCTGGTTCCGGTCATCCCCGATGCCGAGGCGGCCGCGCGCGCCTGGGTGGATCGGCATGGTTTCGTGCCGGTCAACCACGTGGTCGTGGTCCGCGATGACGTGCTGCGTGCCGTACCGGACCAGGTGCGCGAGCTGGCGCAGGCGCTCGGGGCGGGGTGGAGCGACGAGCTGCGGGCCTGCATGGAACTCGCCGCCCGTTACGCCCTGGAGCAGGAACTGCTGCGCGAGCCCATCGATCTCGACGTGATTGAGAAGGAGGCGACCCGGCTGTGGAGTTGAGACAGCGAGGCGACACCCCCGCTCGGCGGCCGGCCGTGATCTCGCCGGAGTTGCAGGCGAAGATCGACTGGCGGCGGCGAGCGGCCGACGAGCCTTTCCGCGGAGTGGTCACCTCGGATGGCCTAAAGTCCGGACTTTTCCCCCTGCGAACGACCGGGCTGGACGTCACCGGTGTCCGGCGGGCGGCCGAGGACTACCTGGCCGCGCTGGCTCCCGGAGAGCTGGCCGAGGCCCGCTTCGCCATGGACGATGTCAGCTGGCGGCACTGGGTCAACGGGATGCGCTACTTCCTGCGCCACGGTCTGTGCCTGGAAGACCTGGAGGAGGCTAAACGGGACAAGGCGCTGGCCGTCATCCGCCAGAGCCTCAGCGCCTACGGCTACACGCAGGTCATCGACCTGATGCACCTCAACTTGACGATGGGGGAGCTGCGCGGCGAGGAGTACCAGCTCAACGAGTGGCTCTACTGGTTCAGCGTCTACGGCTCGCCCGAGGACGGCGGCCCGTGGGGCTGGCAGCTCGACGGCCACCACGTCTGCGTCAACTGCGTTTTCGTCGGTGACCAGATGACGCTCACTCCCACCTTCCTCGGCGCGGAACCGGTCGTGGCCGAGGCCGGCAAGTACGCCGGTACCGTCGTTTTCCGCCGCGAGGAGGCCATCGGCCAGCGGCTCTACACCAGCCTGACCGCCGAGCAGCAGGGCAAGGCGCTGATCTCGGCGGAGCTGCCGCCCGAGCTGTTCACCGGCGCCTTCCGCGACAACTTCGAGCTCGACTACGCCGGCCTGCCGTTCGGTGATCTCACCGGGCCGCAGCGGCAGATCGCCGTCGACCTGCTCGGCCTCTATGTGGGCAGGGCTCGCGAGGACCAGGCCGGAGTGCGGATGGAGGAGGTGCTCGCCCACGAGGCCGACACCTACTTCGCCTGGGCGGGACAGCCCGGCGGGGTGTTCTACTACCGCCTGCACAGCCCGGTCATCCTCGCTGAGTTCGAGCACATGGCCGGCGTCCTGTACGCCAACGACTATCCGACACGCAGGCACATCCACACCGTGGTGCGCACGCCCAACGGCGGCGACTACGGCATCGATCTGCTGCGTCAGCACCACGAGCGGTTCCATCGGGAGGATTCCAAGTGAAGTTAGTCCTGGGTCGCGACGACCTCGCGGAGGCGGCTGTCAACGCGATCGGCACGCAAGCCGAGCGCCTCGACATCCGTCCCGTGCACAAGGCGGCACGCGGCATGATCGCCGAGTCCTCGGTGGACATCTGCGAGCTGCCGATCGTGACGCTCCTGCAGGCTGTCGCCCACGACAGGCCGGTGCTCCTGCTCCCGGTCGTCGCGCTCGGCCGTCCCCAGCACCAGACCCTGGTGACCTGCGGCGAGCTGACCGTCGAGAACGTCGAGGGCCGCAGCGTGGGCGTGCGCTCGTGGAGCCAGACCACCGGAGTCTGGATGCGGGGCTTCCTGGCCGAGCAGTACGGCGTCGACCTGCGCAAGGTGGATTGGGTGGTCTACGAGGGCGCCCACGTGGCCGAGCAGCGCGACCCCTTCTGGGTGCGCCGCGCCCCGAGCGGCTGCCGCCTGCAGTCGGATTTCCTCGACCGCAGTCTCGACTTCGCGATCATGGGCAACGAGCTGCCGGTGGACGAGCGCATCCGCACCGCCATACCGGAGGCCGCCCAGGTCGCCGCCGCCTGGTCGAAGGAGAAGGGATTCGCTCCGGTCAACCATGTCGTGGCCGTCAGCGAGAAGGCCGCGCGAAAGCACTCGGCGGACGTCTGCGCCGCCTACGACGCGATGCGGGAGCTGGTGGCCGCGGAGCTGGCGGGCTTCGAGGCGCTGCGTGGGCCGGTGACGCAGGTCGCGTCCTACGCGCTGGAGCAGGGGGCGCTGCCGCGGCTGGTGGAGTTCGACGAACTGGTCGCGCGGAGCTGTGAGGCTCTGGGCGTTTCTCCGGACCGCTTCGAAACGGAGGCCGATCGATGAAGGTGGCGCTCGGGGACTACCCCCACGCCCGGTTCGAGGTGGACGGCTACAAGGTCGAGCCGGTGGAGGTCAAGCCGATCATCGCCGCCTACCGGCGGATGATCCGGGACCTCGAGTTCGACGTGTGCGAGCTCGCCCCGGTGTCCTACCTGATGGCACGCCAGGAGGGGGTGCCGCTCACCGCGATCCCGGTCTTCCTCAACCGGCGCTTCCACCACGAGGACGTCCAGTGCGCCGCGTACTCGGGCATCCGTGTGCCGCGCGACCTGGAGGGCCGGAAGGTCGGAGTCCGCGCGTACACGGTGAGCACCGGCGTGTGGGTGCGCGGCGTCCTGTCCGAGGAGTACGGCGTGGCCCACGAGAAGATCACGTGGGTGGTCGACGACGACGACCACGTCGAGGGACGCGTCCCGGCCAACGTCGAGCGGGTCACCGACAGCCGCTCCCTCGGCGAGCTCCTGCGTGCCGGGGAGATCGACGCCGCGCTCACCGGCAACGCCGGGACCGGCCGGGCGGGCGCCCCCCGGGCGAACTGGACCGCCGCCCAGCAGGACACCGGCGACTCCTACCCGCTCTTCCCCGACGCCGAGGTGCTCAGCGCCGACTGGTACCTGCGCACCGGCATCTACCCCCTGCACTCGGTGATCGCGATCCGCTCCGACCTGGTCGAGCACGACCCCGGCCTGTCGACCGCGCTGTACGCGGCGCTGGCCGAGAGCAAGCGCCGTCACCTGGCCGCCGACCCGGACTGGGCCGCACTTCCTCGCCTCGCCCGCCAGGCGCGGCAGATCGGCGGTGACCCGATCCCGTACGGCATCGCGGCCAACGAGCCGAGCCTCAACGCAATGGTCCGCTTCGCTCGCGACCAGGGCCTGCTCGACCCGGACTTCCCCACCGACGTCCGCGAACTGTTCGCCCCCGGCGACTACCCCGACGCGTGAAAGGAGCATCGGTCATGCACGTGGTCGACGCGCACTGCCATATCATCTCCGACGACCTGACCGCCTACCCGCGAGCGCCGATCGGCGGCAAGCAGTCGGAGTGGGCCGAATCCCGGCCGGTCACCGCCGACGGCCTGGCAGCCCTGATGGACGAGACCGGCATCCGGCAGGCCGTGCTGGTGCAGGCCACCACCGCCTACGGCTACGACAACTCCTACGTGCTGGACAGCACCAAGCGGCGGGCCGACCGTTTCGTGGCGGTCGGCACCTTCGACCCGCTGCGCCCGGATGCGGCATCCGCTCTGGAGGACGCGACCGGCGACGGCGGCCTGGCCGGAGTACGGCTGTTCACCAGCGGCAGCACCGTGCCCGTCCAGGGCGAGTGGTTCGCCGCCCCGGAGACCTACCCCTTCTGGGAGAAGGCAACGGAGCTGGATGTGCCCGTCTGCCTTCAGATGCGCCTCGGGCCGGCCACCAAGCAGTTGGAGGAGGTGCTGGAGAGGTTCCCCGGCGTGCGGGTGCTCCTCGACCACATCGGCTACCCGGACATCGCCGCCTCACCATCGGGCGCGGGCAGCGAGGTGGCTGAGCTCGCCCGGCACACCAATCTGTACCTCAAACTCACCCATCGCAACCTGGAGCGGTTGCAGGACGCGGGAAAGGAGGCCGCTGGTTTCCTTGAGCCGGTAATGGAGGCGTTCGGTGCCCGGCGGATCGCCTGGGGCTCGAACTGCCCGGCCGCCGAGCAGTCCCTGCCGGAACTGCTGGCGCTCGCCGAGGAGGTCCTCGCGGAGCTGCCGGACGGTGACCGGGAGGAGATCTTCTCGGGTACGGCACGGCGGTTGTATCCGGGCCTGGCGCAGGTCCCACCCCTGGAAAACTGAGGGCCATGGTAGATGACGTGCAGGTTGTGGACTCCGGGAAAGCCTCGCAGACCCGGGAGATCTCGGCATACGAAGGACTGCGTTCGCTGCTGCTGTCGGGCAGCCTCACACCGGGCACCCGCCTCACCGAGGCGGAGCTGACGAAGAAATTCAACGTCTCGCGCAGCACCATGCGCTCGGTGCTGGTCCGGCTGACCCAGGAGGGTTACGTCACCAGCGAGGTCAACCGCGGGGTGCGGACCAGGTACTTCTCGGTCGAGGAGGCGCTCGACATCCTGGAGGCGCGTGAGGTGCTCGAGTCCGCCCTGGCCGGCAAGGCGGCGGAGCGGGCCACCGAGGAGGAGATCCGCGAACTGCGCGCCACCCTGGACGCGATGCAGGACTGCGACCGGCGCGGCGACTCGGCCGCCTACTCGCGCGGCAACCGCCGATTCCACCAGCAGGTCAAGGAGGCCGCCCATCAGCAGACCCTGGCCCGGGCCTACGACACGCTGCTCTACCCACTGGTCATGCGCCAGTACCGCAACCTGTCCGCCCAGCACCCGAGGAGCGGGTCGCTGGAGGAACACCAGGCGATCCTGATGGCCATCGTCACCCGCAACCCGGACGCGGCCGTGGCGGCGATGCGCCATCACGTCGCCTCCGCCCGCCGGGCGCTGCTGCTGCAGACGGCCGAGCCAGGGCAACACCCCCCGAGTTCGATGCGCTCATCCAGCATGGATGAAGCTTTGTGACAGGAGATGTCATGCGATTCCACCCCCCCTCTCGCCGTACCGCGTTAAAGGCGCTGACGGCGCTCGCGACCGCTCTCTCCCTCGCCACGCTGACAGCCGCATGCGGTGGGTCCGCTCCCGAGGAGGGCGCCCAGGCCGGCCAGGGCGGCCTGACCAAGATCACGATCGGCTCCGGCGACAACATCATGGACCTGCCGATGAAGGTGGCCGAGGCCAACGGCTACTTCCGCAAGCAGGGACTCGAGGTGACGTTCGTCCAGACGAACGCCTCGACCGGCCCGGCGGCACTGGAATCCGGCTCGGTGCAGTTCCTCAACTCCAGCCCCACCGGCTTCCTGTCAGCCCTGGCCAAGGGCATCCCGCAGGTCGCCATCGCCGCGGACGGCCTGGGCAATCCGATCGCCATCGTCGTCAGCAAGAAGTTCGCCGACGCCAACAAGATCACCGCCGACACCCCGATGGAGCAGGTGGTCAAGGCGCTGGGCAACTCCACCGCCGGCGCCAGCTCGGCCAACACCAAGGCCCAGGCGAGCCAGTTCCTCCAGTCCCGCGGCGTCGACCCGGCCAAGGTGAAGTGGGTCCAGCTGCCGAGCCCGGCGGCGAACAAGGCCTCACTGAACAGCGGCCAGATCGACTGGTTCATGACCGGCCAGCCGACGCCGCTGTCCATCGAGGCGGCCGGAGAGGGCCTCGTCGTGGCCGATCCGCTGCGAGTGCCCGAATGGTCCCCCGACCGCGCCGGCTATGGGGAGCTCGTGGTGGCGCGCAAGGACTACCTGGAGAAGAACCCCGAGATCGCCAAGAAGGTCGTCGCCGCGATCCAAGAGGCCACGGCGTACATGAACGCGCATGTCGACGACCCGGCGCTGGCAGAGCTTGCCGCGAAGGCGATGGAGGGCGTCCCGGCCCCGGTCCTGCAGGCCACCCTGAAGCAGGTCGGCTGGCCGACCAGCGCCGCGATGGACGAGGCGACCTGGAAGAAGACCCTGGACTTCGTCAACGGGCTCGGCGTGCTGACCAAGGAGATGACCGTCACCGCCGAGACCGATTGGACCAACACGTACGTGCAGCCGGGCGGCGGATCGTGAGCGCCGTGACCGCCACCGACAGGCCGGCGGCTGCCGTCGCCGACAAGCAGAAGGGCGACTGGAAACAGAGCCAGGTGGTCCTGGTGCTGCTGCGCATCGGGGTGATCGCGCTCGCGCTGTTCCTCTGGCAGGTGCTGAGCGGGCCGGTCCTGCCCGAGTACGCGGTCAGCAAGCCCACCGAGGTGGCCGGGGCCCTGGGCGAGATGCTCGGCTCGGCATCCGGGTGGAACGACATCCGAGTGACCGCGATCGAGATAGCGGCGGGCTTCGGCCTGGGCGTGGCGTTCGGCGCCGTGGTGGGCCTGGTGCTGGGCTCCTTCCCGCTGCTCGGTCGGGTGCTGGAGCCCCTCATCGCGGCCTTCAACGGCATCCCCAAGATCGCGCTGGCGCCGCTGTTCCTGCTCTTCTTCGGCATCGGCGCCTGGTCGAAGATCACGATCGCCATGATCGGACCGGCTTTCGTGATGTTCTACAACGTCTACCTCGGCCTGCGTCTGCGGGAGCGGGAGCTGGTCGAGATCGTGCAGGTGATGGGCGGCCGACGGCACCACCTGCTCATCTACGTGACGATCCCCACCCTGGCCGCGCCGTTTTTCGCCGCGCTCAAGACCGGCGGCCCGCTGGCCATCCTCGGCGTCATCGGCGCCGAGTTCATCGCCTCCACCGAGGGCATCGGCCACGGGCTGTTCACCTCCGCGATGAACCTCGACGCGGCCAACACGTTCGCCGGCCTGATCGCCCTGATCACGATGACGCTCACCCTGAACGGGACGCTGACCTGGCTCGACAAGCTCGCCCTGCGACGGCTCGGGCTCACCGCCCGGCGCCGCCCGGCCGCCGAGGGCGCCTGACCGACCACCGGACCCCGGAAAACCTCCTTCTCCGGGGTCTGGCTTTCCCACACCTGCAGCGAAGTCTCTGCGGCGTGCCTTCATTCGGGGACCGATTCTCAAACCACGTGAAATCCGATGCCCGCCTCGGGTGGGCGCCCTCGCAAGGAAGCTGGTAAAGCCATGGAAACTGGGATGAGGCGTCGATCGTTTCTAGCGGCCGGCGCGGCTGCCGTCGGTGCCGCTCTGCTGCCCACGCACTGGGCGGTGGCGGCTGCCGCGGGCGGCAAGAAGGGCGTCATGCTGATGAACCGCATCGGCCCGTCGTCATCGGACCTCTACATCTCCACCATCGACGGCTCCAACGAACGCCTCCTGCTGGGGACCCGGGGCTACGACTACAACGCGAGCTTCGCCGCCAACGGCCAGTCGGTGGTCTTCACCTCCGAGCGGTCGGGCGACGGCAACTCCGGCCTCTACCGTGCCAGGACCGACGGAACGGGCGTTCAGTCCCTGGTGGCAGGCCCGGCGATGGACGACAGCGGCGTCCTGTCCCCGGACGGGACCAAGCTGGCCTTCGTCTCCACCCGCGGCGACCGCCGGGCCCAGATCTGGGTGCTGGATCTGCGCGCCAACAGGCTGAAGTGCCTGACCAACACCGCCGGGGTCGCCGGTGATCCCACCCTGCCCGACGGCCACTTCCGCCCCTCCTGGTCACCCGACGGCCGGTGGATCGCCTTCTCCAGTGACCGCAACACCCCGTGGCGCGGTCACGACAACGGCCGGGGCTGGGAGCACACACAGGAGCTCAGCGTCTACATCATCCGGCCGGACGGCACCGGCTTCCGCCAGGTCGCCACCAAACCGGGCTACTGCCTGGGCTCGCCCAAGTGGTCACCCGACGGCAGCCGGATCGTCTTCTACGAGATCACCACCGAGGGCACCTGGGGCGCCCACCGGCCCGAGTACATCGGACGGGTCTCCTCCCAGATCGTCTCGGTCGACGTCGCGACCGGCGAGCGCGTCGAGCACACCTCCGGCCCTCATCTGAAGGTCTCGCCCCAGTACGTGACCGCCACCGAGATCGGCTACCTCATCAAGAACGGCCCCGAGGAGGGCCTGCACTACACCTCTGGCACGCTGCCGCCGGTCAAGCGGGCGGTGCGGGCTCCGGTCTGGTCGCCGGACGGCCGGTCGGTGATCTACCAGAAGGTCGGCTGGGCCATCCGTCCGCTCGACACGCCCCTCTACAGCTGGGACTCCGATTGGGAGTACCGTCACTGCGACGTCTTCCCCGTCCTGTCCCGGCAGGGCCTCATCGCCTACACGGAAAAGCAGCTCGGCCACTCCTCGATCGTCACCATGAAGCCGGACGGCACAGACCAGCGCGTCGTCTTCGACTCCATGGGCAAGGGCCTCGACCCGGCGCTGCTCCAGCGGGGCCTGGCGGGCGCCTTCCGGCCCGCGTGGTCGCCCGACGGCCAGTGGATCTCCTTCGGCCTGGGCGGCTGGTTCATCCTGCGCGGCACCAGCACGGCCGTGGTGGCGCGCGTGCGCAGTGACGGCTCGACCTGGGAGGTGCTCACCGACGGCACCACCAACGCCGGCTTCCCGAGCTACTCACCCAACGGCAACGAGATCGTCTACCGCGTGTGGGGCGCGGAGAACAAGGGTCTGCGCATCCTCGACCTGCAGACCCGGACGACGCGCGTGCTCACCAGCGAGTACGACAACCTGCCCGACTGGTGCCCGAAGCGCAATCTCATCCTTTTCACCCGCAAGACCAGCGAGACCAACTTCGACGTGTGCACCATCCGGCCCGACGGAAGCGATCTGAAGATCCTGACGGCCAGCAGCGGCGCGAACGAAGGCCACGCCGTCTGGGACCACGACGGGCGCATCCTCTACAACAGCGGCGTGTACGGCTTCCGCGAGGAGGCCGCGCTGTACGACAACACCTTCCAGCCCTACGGCCAGATCTTCAGCATGAACGCCGACGGCTCCGACAAGCGCATGCTGACCGACAGCGTCTGGGAGGACTCGATGCCTCTCTACCTTCCCCAGTCGCTCCTGTCCTGACCCCACTCCAGGAGACACCCCCCACCCTCCGCCATGCAACTCCGGAGTGGCGGAGCACTCCCCATCAGGAGGAATCAATGAAGCTCGACCAGGCAAGGCCCATCTCCCTGCTCCTGGCACGCATCGCCATCGGAGCGATCTTCATCGTCCACGGACTCGAGAAGCTGAACGAGCGAGGTGTCGGCGGCACCATCGACTACTTCGACTCCCTCGGCATCCCGCTGGCCGTGGTCGCCGCGCCCGCGGTCCTTCTCCTCGAAGTGGTCGGGGGCGCGGCCGTCATCCTCGGCGCCGGGCTGCCGATCGTCGGCGTCATGCTCGCCGTCGACATGATGGGCGCCATCTTCTTCGTCCAGGGCCCCAAGGGATGGAAGGCGAGCGAGCTCTGCCTCTCCCTCCTGGTCGGATCCCTGGTCCTTGCCTTCAGCGGAGGCGGAGCCCTGGCCGTCGACAAGCTCTGGATGAACCGGAAGCGTTCGACGGCCGCTTCATAACCCCCACTACCGCTCGCTCCCATTCGGCAGCGGATGCGAGATTTCCTTCTCGGCTGTGTCGGCGTGGCCGGACTGCCGAATGGGAGCGAATGGCGGTCCCGTCGAACGGGCACAGCACCACCTCCGTGCCCCCTCGGCGGCATCCCGCCCTGGCTCGCAGGTAGGGACACTGGTGTTCCAGCGAGATCATGACGGAATGCCTGGTCAACACACATGCGGGCCAGGTGTGGGAATAAGACGGCCACCAATTCCCTGGTCAACACGCCGCAGATCTTCATGATCAAAGAGTGGGCGTCGAATGCGGATCGGCTCAGGAAACCGGGGTGGATGTCGATGTGCACGGTGAGGCTGGGGAATCCCAGCAACTCTCGGTCTTGTAGAAAAGGACTTCGCCGTGACCGCCACATCCGCGTCCCCCGCTGTGAGTGTGCGCCGCAACCGCCTGCTGGGATGGTTCGCCGACCGCCGTATCAACACCAAGATCCTCATCGCGGTGAGCATCGTCGCCGCGCTGAGCGCCGTGAGCGGCACCGTCGCGATCAACGAGATGAGCGGGCTCAACGGCGATCTACAGGCGATGAAGCAGAGCAACACCAGCCTGCGGCAGCTCGGTGACATGCGCGGCCGGATCGGCGACATGTTCGAGGCCAACGTCGCCTACCGGAGCGTCCCGGACCCCACCCGCAGGGCTGAGGCCGAGCAGGAGATGCGGGACTACACCAAGGCCGCCACCGCCGCGTTCGAGATGTACGAGGCCGGCGCCCGGCACACGCCGGAATGGCAGGAGAAGGCGGCCACGTTCGAGAAGGTCTGGCGTGAGTACCAGGGCCTGCGCAACACCATCACCTTCGAGGACCCCCTCCCGGTGGGACTGACCGTTTCCACCGGGCCTGGCGGGATGATGAAGCAGTTCAACGAGACCACCACCGCGCTCAACACCGCCATCGAGGACCTGGCCGCCCACGAGGCGGCGCAGGCCGAGACGATGGCCGCCGAAGCCACCACCGGCTACGAGAACTCCCGAACCATGACCATCGGGCTGCTCGCGGCAGGCCTGATGATCGGTCTCGGACTGGCCGTCGCGGTGGCACGACTGATCGTGCGCCCGCTGGCGGCGGTCTCCCGCACGCTGGACGCGGTGGCGCACGGCGATCTGACCGGACGGGTCGAGGTGACCTCCCGCGACGAGGCCGGCCAGATGGCCGCAGCGGTCAATCAGGCGAACAGCGCCCTCCGGCAGACGATGGAGTCGCTGGCCTCCAGCGCCGACACGCTGGCCACCAGCTCCGGCGAACTGGCGGCAGTCAGCGACCGCATCGCCACCTCCGCCGACGATGCCTCCGTACAGGCAGGGAGTGCCGCCGCCGCCGCCGACGAGGTGTCGCAGAACGTGCAGACCGTCTCGGCAGGTTCGGAAGAGATGGGCGCCTCCATCCGCGAGATCGCCCACAACGCCGGCGAGGGCGCCAAGGTCGCCTCCCAGGCGGTGGCAGTCGCCGAAGCGACCAACGACACCGTGGCCAAGCTCGGCGCCTCCAGCGCGGAGATCGGCTCGGTCATCAAGACCATCACCAGCATCGCCGAGCAGACCAATCTGCTGGCGCTGAACGCCACCATCGAGGCCGCCCGCGCCGGCGACGCAGGCAAGGGCTTCGCCGTCGTGGCCGGGGAGGTCAAGGATCTGGCCCAGGAGACCGCCAAGGCGACCGAGGACATCTCCCGCCGGGTGGAGGCCATCCAGGCCGACACCGAGAGCGCGGTGGCGGCGATCGCCGAGATCAGTCAGATCATCGGCCAGCTCAACGACTACCAGCTGACCATCACCTCCGCGGTGGAGGAGCAGACGGCCACCACCAACGAGATGACCCGCAGCGTAGCTGAGGCCGCGCAGGGCAGCACGGACATCGCCGCCAACATCGCGGCGCTGGCGAGCTCGGTGCAGACGACGGCCGGGAGCGTGACGGAGAGCCGGCAGGCCGCGGTGAACCTGGCCGAGCTGTCGAGCCGCCTGCGCGAACTGGTCTCCGGTTTCCGCTACTGACAGTGATGATGTAGATGAGCGCCTCCCGGCGAGGTCTGACCCGGCTACTGGCTGATCTCGGGTCCTCAAGCCGATCTGCCGGCCCCGTCGGGGAGGCACTCATCGGACAGGACCTTCACCGTCCCTGGAGTTCGACACCCGGCCGTCGGGTCGCCACTCCAGCGGCCGGCATCATCCGGACGTCCCGGTCAGCTTCGCCCGCCCATCTGGTCGGCGGGGGAGAGGTGCTCCACGGTGATCCCCGTGTCGGTGAAGGTGCGGGTCACCGTGCCCGAAGTGTAGACCCACAGGATCCTGAGGGGGACCTGGCCGACGTTGCGGAACAGGTGGGGGATGGGCGAGGGGATGTACGTGGTGTCGAACTGCTCCAGGCGGGTCACGGACCCCTCCACCAGGACCTCGGCCTCGCCCTCCAGCACGGTGACGTGCTCGTCGCAGTTGTGCGAGTGCATCGGGGCGCCGGTGCCGACGGGGTAGACGCTGATGCCGCTGGTGATCCGGTTCTCTCCGCCGGCCGAGGTCGTCGTGATCAGCGGGGTCGTGACGACCGAGCCGCCGCGGTCGAGAGTCCGGACCTCGGACACCTTGATGATCACTGTCATGATATTTACCCTTCGTCCGGTCCTGTATGTCGTCCGAGGTTAAAGCCGGATCCCTGCCCGCCGGCGTCACATGCCGTGCAGCTTTACGTTGCGTCAGGCGGTATGTGAGCACTCCCACATGCGCTGTACCGTCTTCCGAAATCGCCCCTCTCGCCCCTGGGGCCCAAGGTAAAGGTGGTAGCCACTCATGAGACTTCCCATCCTCGGCCCCGACGACATGAACGAACGCCAGCGGGAGATCGCCGGGCGCATCGCGGGGCGCCGGGGCGCGGTCCGTGGACCGTTCCGGGTATGGCTCCAGAGCCCCGAGCTGTGCGACCGGGTCGAGTCGCTGGGAGCGTTCGTCCGGTTCGAGTCCAGCCTGCCGCTGCGGCTGCGCGAGCTCTCTCTGCTGATGGCCGCGCGCCACTGGGACGCGCAGTACTCGTGGAACGCCCACGTCGACAAGGCCGTCGAGTCGGGCATACCCGCCGAGGCCGTCCAGGCGATCGCCGAACGCCGTGAGCCGGTGTTCGACCGGGAGGAGGACACCGCCTTCTACCGGTTCTGCCACGAGATCCTCGAAGAGCACTTCGTCCGGGACGAGACCTTCCACGAGGCCGAGAAGCACTTCGGGGCCCAGGGACTGGTGGACGCGGTCGGCTCGCTGGGCAACTTCAGCATGCTCGGCATGTGCCTCAACGCGTTCCAGGTCGACCTGCAGCCCGACCGCACTCCGCCCTTCCCCGACATCCGCGGCTACGGCCGCGTGACGCCGGACACTGAAGGATCCCGGTGAGGTCGGCTCACCTTACGGCCACCGAACGGGGGATCAGGTATGACGAGCACCATGCTTGACTCCATAACCGGCGTGGGTGGTCCTTCCCCCGAGGCGGTCATCCGCGTCCGCGACGTCACCAAGAGCTTCGGCGGCGCGGCAGCCCTGAAGAACGTCTCCCTCGACGTCCACGCCGGAGAGGTCCACGCCCTCATGGGCATGAACGGCGCGGGCAAGTCCACCCTGGTCAAGATCTTGTCGGGCGCGCACAACCCCGACCTCGGCCACATCGAGGTCGCCGACCGGGTGCAGACCCAGCTGACGCCCCGGCGGGCACGCCGGCTGGGCATCTCGACCGTTCCCCAGCGGAGGGAACTCGTCATGAGCCTCACGGTCGCCGAGAACATCATGCTCGGCGACCTGCCCAACCGGCGGTCGGTCGTGCGGTGGCGGTCGGTGGCGGACGAGGCGCGGGCGGCGCTCGACGGGCTCGGCATCAGCATCGACGTCGGCCACATCGCCGGCGACCTGACCGTCGCCGAGCAGACCATGGTCGAGGTGGCCCGTGAGGTCCGCAGAGGCGGCCGGGTGCTCATCCTCGACGAGCCCACCGCCTGCCTGGGAGCCGATGCCGCCGAGCAGATCCGCGCCCTGGTGCGCAGGCTGCGCGACGGCGGCGTCGCCGTCGTCTACATCTCGCACCACATCGACGAGGTCCTCGGGATCGCGGACCGCATCACCGTCCTGCGGGACGGCGCCGTCGTCCGGAGCGGAGTAACGGGTGACATCGACGAACGCGGGCTCGTCCGCGACATGGCCGGTCGCGACGTGGTGTCCGAGCGCCCGCAGCGGGCGGCCGCCTCGCGGGACGTCGGGCTCGCCGTACGGGATCTGAGCCACGGCCGGAGCATCGACGGATTCCACGTCGAGGTGCGCAAAGGCGAGATCGTGGCGGTGCTGGGACCGGCGGGGGACGCCCAGTCGCGCCTGTTCGACCTGCTGTCGGGACGCCGCCGGCCCGATCGCGGAGCGCTCTGCGTGGACGGCAGGCCCGTCCCGCTCGGGAGCGTCTCCCGAGCTCTGGGCAGCGGCCTGCGCTGCGTGACCGGAGACCGCCGGAGCCTCGGCCTGATCCCCGACCTCTCCATCGACGAGAACCTGCTCCTCGCCCAGGACCGCCTGGCCGGCCGGCGCCTGCACCGGTCGAGCGCCCTCGCCCGCCGCGCCGCGCCGCTGCGCGACGACTACAGGGTGGTGTCACTGGCGAAGAACCCTCCGGTGGGAAGGCTGTCCGGGGGCAACCAGCAGAAGGTGCTCCTGGCCAAGTGGCTCGGCACCCGTCCGGCGGCGTGCTTCCTGGAGGACCCGACCAACGGGGTGGACGTCGCGGCCATGGCGGACATCCACACGCTCATCGACGCGCTCGCCCGGGAGGGCGTGGCGGTCCTGCTGGCCTCCTCCTCCGCCGAGGAGGTGATGCGCCTGGCCGACCGCGTCATCGTGGTGCGCGGCGGGCGGATGGTCGCCGAACACGAGATCAACGGCATCACACGCGACGAGCTGGTCGCCACCGTCCTGGGAGGAGAACTCTCGTGAGCATCGGTTCCCCCGCTCGCACCGGCGCCTCGGAGACCGCGCCCCAGGCGCCCGACCGCAGGTGGAGGCTGCCGGACATGCGTATCCCGCACTCCGGCCTGATCCTCATGCTGATCCTGGTCGTCGCGCTCGCCAGTTTCCAGACCGACTCCTTCCTCACGACGACGAACCTGCTCAACGTGCTGCGGCAGGTCAGCGCGGGCGCCGTCATCGCGGCCGGGCTGACCTTGCTCATGACGGCCGGAGGCATGGACTTCTCCATGGGGAGCGTCGTCGCCGTCACCACAGCCGTCGCGGCGCAGCTCATCGCGCACGACCAGCCCGTATGGCTGGCGATCGTCGTCTCCATGGCCGTCGCCACGGTGCTCGGTCTCGTGAACGGTCTGGTCGTGACCTTCACCAAGGTGGCGCCCTTCGTCGTCACGCTGGCGACCGCGACGCTGCTCGACGGAGTGTTCCTCGTCATCCTGGAAGGCCTCAGCGTCTCGGTCGGGGCCGAACTGTCCGAACTCGGCAACGGCACCACGCTGGGCGTGCCCAACCTCCTCGTCGTGGCGGTCATCGTGCTGGCGGCCACCGCCTTCGTCATGCGGTACACCGTGTTCGGGCGTGACGCCTTCGCCATCGGCGGCAACGAGGACGTCGCCCGGCTCAGCGGGATCAACGTCGTACGGGCCAAACTGGTCCTGTACGGCCTCGCCGGCGCGCTGTCCGGCCTCGCCGGGATCATGCTGTTGTCGCGCCTGGCGGGCAGCAGCCCGGGCACGGCCGGGCTGCCCATGCAGCTGACCGCGGTCGCCGCGGTCGTCATCGGCGGCACCTCGCTGCACGGAGGCCGCGGGACCGTCGTCGGCACGACCCTGGGCGTCCTGCTCCTCGGCGTCGTCGCCAACGTGCTCAACCTGCTCCAGATCTCCAGCTACTACCACCTGATCTCCGTCGGCGCCGTCCTGCTGATCGCGGCCGTCGCGAACCAGCTGCACAACCGCCGAAAGTGATCGTTTCCTCATATCCGAGAAAGGCCGCATCCCCATGCGCCCATCCGTCCGCCGTTCCCTCGGCGTCCTCACCGCGGCAGTGAGCTCCGCGGCCCTGCTGACCGCCTGCGGCTCCGGCTCCGAAAGCGCCGCGGGCGGCGACTCCTCCATCACGCTCGGCTTCGTCAACGGGGCCAACACGGAGTTCCACACCTGCCTGCAGCGGGCCATCGCCAGCGAGGCCAAGGCCAGCGGCGTGGAAGTGCTCACCGCCAACTCCAACCAGAATCCAGGCACGGAGCTGTCCAACATCGAGGACATGATCTCCCGCCAGGTCGACGCGCTCATCGTGCAGACCGTCAACGTCGACGCCCTGGAGGGAGACATCGCCAAGGCGAAGAGCGCCAACATCCCGATCTTCCTGACGTCCGTGGTCGCCAAGGACACCACCGACATCCTCGGGGCGGTCGTCGTGGACCTCCCGGGGGAGGGGAAGCTGAACTCCGACTGGGTGGCCGAGGACGCCGCCGGGGCGCAGGTGAAGGCCGGCGTGATCGCGGGTGCTCCGGGCGCCGCCTCCGACCTGCTCATCAAGGGATTCACCGACGCCCTGCCCGCCAACGTCACGGTCGTGGCGAACCAGCCGGGCATGTTCAACCGCACGAAAGCGCAGGAGGTGGCCGAGAACATGATCCAGGCCCACCCCGACCTGAACTACCTGTTCGTCGCCAACGAGGAGATGGCCTTCGGCGCGCTGAACGCCTTCCAGGCCGCGAACGCGTCCGTCAAGATCGTCACGATGAACGGCACGGACGCGGGCCTCGTGGCCATCAAGGAGGGGAAGTTCTCCGCCACCGTCGCCAACTCCCCCACGACGACGGGCACGATGGCGGTGAGGAACACCCTCGCGCTGCTCAAGGGCGAGAAGATCGAGAAGATCGCGCAGAGCCCGATCAAGCTGATCACCAAGGAGAACGCGGGTGAAGCGCCCGCTTATTGCCTGGAGTCCTGACCAGGTACCGTGATTCGGGGATAAGTGCAGAAAAAAATCTATTTTTAGGACATCCCCTCTATCACCCCCGCGCCGGAGGAACCATGGATCGCCTTCTCATCATGCGCAGCTTCGTCACGGTCGCGAAGGTCGGCAGCTTCAGCGGAGCGGCCAAGCTGCTGGGAACCTCGGGCTCGCTCATCTCCCGCCATGTGGCGGATCTCGAAAAGCAGGTCGGTGTCCGGCTGGTCAACCGCACCGCCCGATCCGTCAGCCTGACCGAGCCCGGCATCCGCTACAGCCGGTTCGCCCAGCGGATCCTGGACGAGATCGACGCGGAGGACGAGGGCATCGCGGAGCTCCACGACCGTCCGGAGGGGCCGCTGTCCATCATCTGCCCCAAGTGGATCGGGAGCCTCGACCTCGGTGACGCCATCGCCGCGTTCTCCGTCGCGCACCCGAAGATCACGGTTCGGTTCGAGCTCGGCGGCATGTCGGACCGGACGTACGACTTCCTGGACAGCGGGTTCGACGTCGCCTTCCACACCCGTGACCTCCGGGACTCCAGTGTGAGGTTGAAGAAGATCGCCTCGCTGCCGTTCGTCCTGTGCGCCGCGGAGTCGTACATCAAGGATCACGGAGCCCTGCGGACGCCCAACGACCTCGCGGCCCACGACTGCCTTGTCCACGTCAACGACCCGGTGTGGCGGATCGGCCACGGCCATGCGAGCACGCTGCACAAGATACGCAACGTCGTCTTCCAGTCGAACTCGTATCTCGCGCTGCAGAAGGCCGCCGTGCACGGGCGGGGCATCGCCCTGCTGCCCCAGCGGCCGGCCTACGACGACCTCATGAGCGGAGCCCTGCGCGTTCTCCTGCCCGAGTTGGCCGTGCCGGACAGGCCCCTGTACGCGATCTACGGGCCGGCCCAGAGCACGCCGCGCAAGGTCAAGGTCTTTCTGGACTTCCTGACCACCTGGTTCGCGGGCAACCCCATACCCGCGTTCGAACAGTAAAAGAGCAGTCGCGACCTATCGCTACGCGCAACTAACGGTTGAGCTATTCGCGGTGCTCAGGGCGTTGATTGCCGAGTTGCCGGGTTTCTAGGATCGATGCGTGCCGGTGGCCCCTCACAACTGGCACCTGCAGGAAAGGTGACGGCGGTGGGAATCCAGCGCATCGAGTCAGTTACTTATAGTGTTGAAGATCTTTCGGAGAGTGTTCGATTCTTTGAGGACTTCGGACTCACGCTCGTCGAACGCGACAGCACCCGGGCCGTCTTCGAGACCCTCGCCAAGCAGACCCTCCACCTCGACACTGAGCCCGACCCGGCGCTGCCGCCGCCGGTGGAGCCGGGGCCCACGATCCGCGAGGTCGTCTGGGGCGTCGACACCCCGGCCGAGCTGGAGCGGCTCGTCGCCGCGGTCGCGGCCGACCGTCCGGTGCGGCGCACGGACGACGGGGTCTGCCACAGCGTGGACGAGACGGGCTTCGGGCTCGGGCTGACGCTGGCGCGGCAGGACGGCTTCGAACCGGCCGAGCCGCGCATCGGCAACACCGCCGGGCACGTCAGGCGCTGGAACGAGTCGGTGACGTCCGTCGGGCGGGTCCGGCCGATCCGGATGTGCCACGTCGCGCTCAACATCCGCAAGGAGGGACGCGAGGAGGCGACGGCCTTCTACGTCGACCGCCTAGGTTTCACCCCCACCGACATCGTCAAGCCGATGGGCGTGTTCATGCAGTGCGAGGGCGACGACGACCAGCACAACCTCCTGCTCTGCCACCGACCCGACCGGGCCGGGGTCAACCACACCTCCTTCGAGGTGCCCGGCTTCGACGACGTCATCGAGGGCGGCAACCACATGATCAGTCAGGGGTGGCGGGAGGCCAGGCGCCTGGGACGGCACACCGTCGGGTCCAACGTCTTCCGGTTCATCCACGCGCCGTGCGGCGGCCGCGTGGAGTACGCCGCCGACATGGACCGGGTGGACGCCTCCTACGGCACCCGCGTCCACGAGACCACCCCGCCCCACCACATCTGGACCCTGCGCAGTTCGCGGGATGCGCCGGACGGCGCAGAGTCCTGACCGAGAGAGGGCAGCCATGACCACAGACTTCAGCTATCCCCACATCCAGATGTACATCGCCGGCCAGTGGTGCGCCGGCGGCGACGGGCAGAGCGCCCAGGTGCTGAACCCGGCCACCGAGGAGGTGATCGGGCAGGTTCCCCTGGCCACGATCGCCGACCTCGACCGCGCCGTCGAGGCCGCCGTGGCGGGCTTCGAGGTGTGGCGGGCGACGCCGGTCGCGCAACGTACCGCGATCCTGCGCGACGCCGCGGACCGGCTGAGCGCCAGGAGCGCGCAGGTGGCCCGGGTGATGACCACCGAGCAGGGCAAGCCGCTGGCCGAGGCGCGCGGCGAGGTGCTGCGCGTGGCCGACGCCCTGCGCTGGGACGCCGACGACGCCCGCCGCGCCTACGGACGGATCATCCCGTCGGCCCCCGGTACGCTGCTGTCGGTCCGCCGCGAGCCGATCGGGCCGGTCGCCGCCTTCACCCCGTGGAACTTCCCCGCGGGCTCACCCATGCGCAAGATCGCCGCCGCGCTCTCGGCCGGCTGCTCTATCGTCATCAAGGGCTCGGAGGAGACGCCCGGCACGGTCTGCGAGCTCGTCCGCTGCTTCGCGGAGGCCGGAGTACCGGCCGGGGTGCTCAACCTGGTGTTCGGCGAACCCGCCAAGGTCTCCGCGCACCTGATCTCCTCGCCCGCCACGCGGCTGGTCGCCTTCACCGGTTCGGTCCCCGTGGGCAAGCTGCTCGCCTCGGCCGCTGGCGCGGCGATGAAGCCGTCCATCATGGAGCTGGGCGGACACGCACCGGTGATCGTCTGCGAGGACGCCGACCCGGTCGTCGCGGCCCGCCGCGCCGCGGCGGCCAAGTTCGCCAACGCGGGGCAGGTGTGCACCTCGCCGAGCCGTTTCCTGGTGCACGAGAGCGTGTACGAGGAGTTCACCGCGGCGTTCGTCGAGGCGGCCGGCGCGCTCGTCGTCGGCGACGGACGCGAGGACGGCGTGACGATGGGGCCGCTCGCCAACGAGCGGCGGCTGGTGGCGATGGAGGAACTGGTGGCGGACGCCGCCGCCCGCGGCGCCAAGATCCGCTGCGGCGGGGAGCGGCTGGACCGGCCGGGGTACTTCTTCCCGCCGACCGTGCTCACGGACGTTCCGGCGGATGCGCGGATCATGTCCGAGGAGCCGTTCGGCCCGATCGCCCCGATCGTGCCGTTCACCGAGCTGGATGAGGCGCTGCGCGTCGCCAACTCGCTGCCGTACGGCCTGGCGGCCTACGGCTTCACCCGGTCGTCGGCGACCGCCGAGCGGCTGGTGCGGGGCTTCGAGGCGGGGATCCTGTCCATCAACCACTGCGGCGGCTCCGTGCACGAGGCGCCGTCCGGCGGCGTCAAGTCCAGCGGCTACGGCCGTGAGGGCGGCCCCGAGGGGCTGGACGCCTACCTTGTCACCAAGCGCGTCTCCCACATCCTCGAGGACTGATCCGGCGATGAGAATCTGCCGCGTCGCGATCGACGGGCGCCCGTCCTGGGGCCGCGTCGACGAGGACGTCATCCACCTGCTGCACGGATCACCCTTGGACGGCGAGCACACCCCCACGGGCGCGACCGTACCCCTGACGGGGGCCGTGTTCCTGCCGCCCGTCGTGCCGCCGGTGTTCTACGCCGTCGGCCTGAACTACAAGCGCCACGCCGCGCACGCGCTGTCCACCGGCTACGCGAGCGCGGTCCCGGACCGGCCCGAGGTCGGCTACCGGGCCAACAACGCCCTGACCGGCCACGGCGCGCCCATCGTGAAGCCCGCCGGGGTCGAGGGGCGGTTCGAGGCCGAGGGCGAGGTGGTCGCCGTCATCGGCCGCCCCCTGCGCCGCGCGAGCTACGCCGAAGCCCAGGAGTCGATCTTCGGCTGGACGATCGGCAACGACGTCAGCGCCCGGGCCTGGCAGCACCGGGACCGCTCCTTCTGGCGTAGCAAGAACAGCGACACCTTCAAGCCGATGGGCCCGTGGATCGAGACGGACGTCGATCCGCTGGCCCAGACGACCACCGTGCGGGTCAACAGCGACGTGCGCGCCGAGTTCCCCACCGGCGACATGATCTTCGACCCGTACGAGTACATCGTCGAGACCACCAAGTACATCACGATGAACCCCGGTGACGTCCTCTGGATGGGCGCCGACAGCCTCTGCCAGCTGGAACCGGGGGACACCGTCGACATCGAGATCAGCGGGATCGGCGTCCTGTCGAACCCCGTCCACGCAGAGTAACGATCCCCCAGCAGAAAGGGAGAGTCGATGAGCAACCGGCCCCGCTACATCCACCACGTGAACTTCCCGACCACCGACCCCGACCGGACCGCGGAATGGTACGGCAAGGTCTTCGGCCTCAAGCGGATCCAGCCCAAGAGCAACACCCGGGTCGTGCTGATGACGCGCGGCAACTTCGACCTGCACTTCACCCCGGTGGAGGAGATGGACCGGATGGCGCCGTACCACTTCGCGATCGAGGTGGACGACTGGGACGGCTTCCTCGCCCACCTCAAGGAACTGGGCATCCGGCACACCCGGCCGATCGAGCGCCCGGAGAACCAGTCGAAGTTCTGCTACATCCACGACCCCGACCACACCATGATCGAGCTCGTCTACCACGGCAACCGCCCCTCCTGAGCACGGGCCGGAAGAACACCTAGGAGGCACACATGGGCGTCGCCAAGTCTGAGGACGGCACATCCATCTACTACGAGCGCCACGGGTCCGGCCCGGCGGTCCTGTTCATCCACGGCTCGGGCGGCCACCACGCCGCCTGGTGGCAGCAGGTCGCGGCGCTGCGTGACCGCTACACCGTGGTCACGGTCGACCTGCGCGGCTTCGGCAACTCCGACTCGTCCATGCCGGAGTTCGACGGGCAGGACTTCCCCGGTGACGTCCTGGCGGTCCTGGACCAGGAGGACCTGACCGATGTGCTGCTGGTGGGCCAGTCCATCGGTTCGGTGGCCGCGCTGCGGGCGGGCCTGAGCCGTCCCGACCGCGTCAGCGGGGTCGCGCTGGGCCACTCCATGGGCGGCATCGACCACCCGGAGCTGAGCGAGCTGGTGGCCGCCGACCGGGCCGAGGCCGTCAAGCTCCCGGTCATCGACCGGTTGCTGAGCAAGGGGTTCCAGACCGGCGAGCCGGCGCGCACGTTCCTGTTCCAGCAGATGGGCACGTTCAACGTGGCCAAGATGGCCGACCTGCGCAACCTGTCGACGGGCGGCCCGAGCATCGAGGAGGTCGTCGCCTCCCCGGTGGTCGTGACCTTCCTCGCGGGCGAGAACGACGCGGTGCTGCGGGTCTCCACCGTCCGGCGCGCGCACGAGCTCGTCGAGGGCTCGCGCCTGGAGATCGTCCCGAACGCCCCGCACTCCATGTACTGGGAGATGCCGGAGCAGTACAACGCCGCCATCGTCCGCATCCGTGAGGACCTGACCCAGCGAAAGGCCCAGGCATGAAACTCACATTGGCAGAGGCCGAGCAGATCGTCGACGCCGCGATGAAGGGCGGCCAGAGCATCGGCAAGGCCTTCAGCATCGCCGTGGTCGACGCCGGAGGCTTCCCGCTGCTGGTCAAGCGCTCGGACGGCGCTCGGCCGCTGACCCCCAGCATCGCGCTCGCCAAGGCCTACACCGCGGCGGTGATGGAACGGCCCACCCGCATGCTGCACGACTGGGCCAACAGCAACCCCGGGTTCTTCGCCCAGCTTTCCACGATGGGGACCCACCCCATCGTCGCGACCGAGGGCGGCGTCACCATCAAGCGCGACGGCGAGATCCTCGGCGGGCTCGGCATCTCCGGCGGCACCGCCGCCGAGGACCAGCAGGTCTGCGACGAGGTGCTGGGCGCGCTCGGCTACCAGCTGGAGTTCCCGGCGTGGGCCGGCGCCAAGCAGGCGGGGGAGGCGAACCGTGGCTGACGCGTTCAAGTACCACATCGACCACCACGGGAGCCTGATCCGGCCGGCGGGACTGCTGGAGGCGCGCCGCAGGCACGCCGCCGGCGCGATCGACGACGCCGAGCTGCGCGCGACCGAGGACGCCGCGATCGCCGAGGTCGTCACGATGCAGCGCAGGCTGTTCCTGACCGCGGTCACCGACGGCGAATTCCGGCGCGAGGACGTCCGCAGCGCGGTCACCGATACCGTCGGCGGGTTCCGCCGGACCGACGCCGTCGACAAGCACGGCCGCGCCCAGTGGGTGGTCGACGGCGAGCTGAAGGTCGGCGGGCAGGGGCTGGGCGTCGCCGAGCAGACCGCGTTCGTCGCCTCCCAGACCGTGATCGCGGCCAAGGCGACGCTGCCGTCGCCGGCGTTCCTGGCGGCGACCTGCTACGACCCGGCGGTCACCGGCGCGGTCTACGGCAGCCCGGTCGAGCTCGGCCGGGCGCTGGCCGGGATCATCCGAGCCGAGATCGAGTTGCTCGTCTCCCGCGGCGTCCGCTACATCCAGCTGAACAACCCGCGGTACGCGACGTACCTGTTCGCCCGGGGCGGGCAGGCGCTGACCCTGGAGGAGGCCATCGCCGTCGACTCCCTCGCCGTAGAGCTGGACTCCCGGCCCGAGGAGGTGCGCATCGGCCTGTGCCCGACCCACCAGGCGGCGGACACGGTGGACAAGGCCGCGGCCGAGCGCCTGTTCG
This sequence comes from Thiemannella venezuelensis, assembly GCF_014203605.1. Lineage (GTDB taxonomy): Bacteria > Actinomycetota > Actinomycetes > Streptosporangiales > Streptosporangiaceae > Planomonospora_A > Planomonospora_A venezuelensis. The sequence goes on from NZ_JACHJJ010000032.1 coordinate 31,989, forward strand.
CCGAACTGCCCGTGGACCGGTGGCTGCTGCCGTACCTCACCGGGTCGGAGAACGAGCTGGACCTCCTGCGCGCGGTCCCCGCCGACCGGGACGCCTGCCTGGGCGTGGTCGACCCGGCGAAGGCGGAGCTGGAGGACATCGACACGGTCATGGAGCGGATGGACCGCGCGGCCGAGTTGAAGGACATCGACGACCTGGCGCTCAGCCCGAACGCGGGCTTCTCCGACGTCGCCGGCCGGGCGGCCGTCGGCTACGAGGACCAGCGCCGCAAGCTGGTCCTGGTGGAGACCCTCGCCCGCATGTGCTGGGGCAACGAGCTCTAGCCCCACGCGGGGCCGGGAACGGTCCCGCGTGGAGACGGAACCGCCCGTCCACGGGAGACCGTGGACGGGCGGTTCCGTCTCCCGGGGGCCTGCGCCGGCCCGCTCCAGGGGCTAGACGATGATGACGGTCTTACCCCGGGCCTGGCCGGTACGGGCGCGGGCGATCCCCGAGGGCGCCTCGGTGAGCGGGACCTCGGCCTCGATGTGCACGCGGAGCTCGCCGGTCGCGGCGAGGCCCGCCAGTGTGGCCAGGAGTTCGGCGGTCGCCTGGTGGAACAGGTTGACGCCGCGGATGCCGCGGGCGGCCGATGCCTCGGGGTCGGCGGCGCCGAGGGTGCTGACGACCACGCCGCCGGGGCGGAGCAGGCCCGTCATCCGGGCGGCGCCCTCGCCGGGGAAGCTGACGAGGTCCAGGAGGACGTCGATGCCGCCGGGGTGGGCGGCGGCGACCTGGTCGGCCGTGTCCTTCCCGGTGAAGTCGACGATCTCGGCGGCGCCGAGGCCGCGGAGGTGGTCGGCCGCGTCGGGCGTGGCGGTGGCGAGTACGCGGGCGCCCCTGGCGGCGGCGAACTGGACGGCCGACTGGCCGACACCGCCGGTGGCGCCGTTGATCAGGACGGTCTGGCCCGGTTCCGGCCCGGCGGCCTCGACCGCCTGGTAGGCGGCCGTACCGGCGGTGGGAAGCGCGGCGGCGAGCGTGTACGGCAGGCTGTCGGGGATGCGGGCGACCTTGCCGGACTGCTCGGCGAGAGCGTATTCGGCGAAGGCGCCCAGCCCGGCGGGCAGGCGGAGGAACTGGCCGAAGACCCGGTCGCCGGGGTGGAAGGCGGTGACCCCAGGCCCCACCCGCTCGACCGTCCCGGCGGCGTCGGAACCCATGGTGAAGGGGAAGGCGTGCGGGACCTTGTCCCTGAGCGCCCCACCGGCGACCTTCCAGTCGAAGGGATTGAGGCCGGCGGCGTGGATCCGTACCAGGAACTCGCCCTCACCGGGCTCCGGGACCGGCAGGTCGGCGAGTTCCGGCTCGGCGCCGAAGTCGGTGACGATCACGGCTTTCATGGATGACTCCTTGCTGGGAACCGGCGCGGACGCGCCGGGAACGGCGACGCCCGGGCGGGTGGCGCCCGGGCGTCGGATCTGTGGATCGGCGGCCGCGCGGATCAGCCCGCGCGGCCGGCCGGCGGCGTGCCGTACAGGTGGCAGGCGACCTGGCTGCCGTCGGCGAGCCGCCGTACCGGGGGTGTGGTCGTGTGGCAGACGTCCATGACGCTCGCGCAGCGGCCGCGGAACGGGCACCCCGCCCCGCCACGGGGGATGACGCTCTGCTCGTACCGGTTGACCTCGTAGTTGGCCCGGCGGGCCCGGCGCCGCTCCCGGCCCTCGGGATGGGTGGTCGGACTGGCCGCGATCAGGGAACGCGTGTACGGATGCTTCGGCGACTCGAACAGCAGCCGGGCGGGGGCCAGCTCCACGAGCCGGCCGGCGTGCAGGACGGCGATCCGGTGGGAGATGTGGCGGACGACGCGCAGGTCGTGCGTGATGAACAGATAACTGACGCCCGTCGACTCCTGGAGGTCGGCGAGCAGGTTGACGATCTGGCTCTGCGTCGACACGTCGAGCGCGCTCACCGCCTCGTCGCACACCACCAGCCGGGGCTCCAGGGCCAGCGCCCTGGCGATGGCGACCCGCTGCCGCTGCCCGCCCGACAGCTCCGTGGAGTACCGGTCCAGGTGAGCGGGGGAGAGCCCGACCCGCTCGAACGCGGCGGCCGCCACCTCGGCACGCTTCGCGCGGTCTCCCAGGCCATGCCGCCGGAGGGAGGTCGTCACCGCCTGGGAGACGGCATGGCGCGGGTTCAGCGAGGACATGGGGTCCTGGAAGACCGCCTGGACCTCGCGCCGGTAGGCCAGCGGCGTCCGGTGGCCCAGCGCCGTCACGTCGAGCCCGTCGAAGTGGATCGTGCCGCTCGCGGCGTCCACCAGCCGCAGGATGGCGCGGCCGATCGTGCTCTTGCCCGATCCCGACTCGCCGACCAGGCCGAGCGTCTCGCCCGGCCGGACGTCGAAGCTGACCGCGTCGACGGCGACGGCCGGCCGGCGGCGCCACTGCATCGCGCGCCCGGCCTCGTAGGTCACCGTCAGGTCGCGGACGTCGAGGAGTTCCTCTGCCGGGTCGCTCACCGCTTCAACACCTCCAGGATCAGTTCGTTCGCACGCAGGCAGCGGACGTCGTCGGCGAGCGGGACGTGGTGCTGCGTGCAGCCCTCCCGGGAGTGCGTGCAGCGGTTGGCGAAATGGCAGCCGGAGGGCCACTGGCCTGCCAGCGGCACCCCGCCGGGGATGGTCGGCAGGCGCTCGACCTCGACGTCGTCGGAGGGGTTCGCCGCGAGCAGGGCGGCGGTGTAGGGGTGGCGGGGACGGGAGAACAGCGGCTTGACCTCGCCGATCTCCACGATCTGGCCGGCGTACATCACCGCCGCCCGGTCGCAGCTCTCGGCGACGACGCCGAGATCATGGGTGATCATGAGGATCGCCGTGCCGAACTCTTCCCGCAGGTCGAGCAGGAGGTCGATGACCTGGCTCTGGGTGGTGACGTCGAGGGCGGAGGTGGCCTCGTCGGCGATCAGCAGGCGCGGCTCAGCGGCCAGCGCCATCGCGATCGCCACCCGCTGGGCCATGCCCCCGGAGAACTGGTGCGGATAGTCGTCGAGGCGGCGTTTCGGGTCCTCGACGCCGACGCGGTGCAGCAGCTCGGCGGCCCGTTCCCGCGCGGCCGGGCGCGACAGCTTCAGATGCGCGCGCAGCGGCTCGCAGAGCTGGCTGCCGATGGCGTGCACGGGGGAGAGCGCGGCCATCGGATCCTGGAAGACCACGCCGATCCCGCAGCCGCGGACCTCCCGCAGTTGCCGTTCGGAGAGGCCGACGAGTTCCCGGCCCTCCAGCAGGATCGAGCCGGCGGCGAGCCGGGTGGCGGGCGGGAGGAGACCGAGCACCGAGCGCGCGAGCATCGACTTGCCCGAGCCGGACTCACCGAGCAGCCCGACCACCTCGGCGCGGCCGATCGAGAGTGACACATCCTGCACCAGCGGCACGGACTCGCCCTCCGGCCGCACCAGGTCGACCGTCACGCCACGGACCTCCAGGACGGCGTCCGGCCGGGTCGGCCCGCCGTCCACGGCTGCGCCGGGAGCGCCCTTGACAAGCGCGGCGGCACGGGCGCCATCGACGGGTGCGGCGCCGGTCCGCGGGCGGCGGGGCCTGCCCGCGGGCTTGCGGCGCTCACCCGCGAGCGCGTCGCCGATGCCGTCGCTGACCAGGTTGAACGCCAGGACGGCGGCGACGATCGCCACTCCCGGCGGGAAGGGCAGGAAGGGCTGCTGCGCCTGCTCGTTCGCCGCGACGCCGAGCATGCCTCCCCAGGTCGGCACCTCCGAGTCGAGGCCGAGCCCGAGGAAGCTCAGCGCCGCCTCCACCCCGATCGCGGAGCCGAGGAAGACGGCGCCCTGCACCAGGAGCGGGCCGGTCAGGTTCGGCAGCACCTGGAGGAAGAGGATCTCGGGGGTGCGCAGCCCGGCGACGCGCGCGGCGTCGACGTAGAGCTTCCCGCGCTCCGCGAGCGTCACCGCGCGGGTCATGCGCGCGAAGCTCATGCAGAAGATCAGCCCGATCGCCACGATCAGATTGAGCAGTCCCCGGCCGAGGATCGTGATGACCGCGAAGCCGACCAGCATGCCCGGCAGCGCGTCGGCGACGTCGAAGGCCCGCGAGCCGAGCCGGTCCCACCAGCCGCCGCGGTAGCCGAGCAGCAGCCCCAGCGGCACGCCGATCGCCATCGCGACGACGACCGAGCCGAAGGCCACCAGGAGCGCGACCCGCGTGCCGTACAGCAGGCGGCTGAGCGTGTCGCGGCCCATCTCGTCGGTGCCGAGGAGATGCTCCGCGGTGGGGCCCAGGAGCACGGCGTCGAAGTCCTCCGCCAGGGGGTCGTACGGCGCGATCAGCGGTGCGATGAGCGCGACGACCACCAGCAGCAGCAGGAAGGCGATCGACGCCATCGTCATGGGCTGCCGCACCAGGCGCCGCCACACCCGGCGCGAGCCGGCCGAGCCGGAGGGGGCGGGGACGTGTTCCGTCAGCAGGTCGCTCATTGCGGACGCACCTTGGGGTTCAGGAGGCCGTAGCTCACGTCGATGAGCAGGTTCAGGGCGATGACCAGCGCGGCGATCACGATCACACCGCCCTGGACGACCGGGAAGTCCTTGCCGATCACGCTTGTCAGCAGCAGGCGCCCGGCGCCGGGGAAGGCGAAGATCTGCTCCACGACGAAGCTGGTGCCGATCAGGATGCGGAAGGTGAGCCCGGTCGTCGCCAGCACCGGCACCATCGCGTTCTTGAGCGCGTAGCGCAGCACGATCCGCCGGCGCGAGACGCCCGCCGCGGTCAGGGTGTCGACGTACGGCGAGGCCAGCGCCTCGACCATCGCTCCGCGCGTCTGCCGGGCGATCAGCGCCGCCGCGCCGATCCCGAGTGCGATGGACGGCAGGATCATCCCCCGCAGCCACGCCAGCGGGTCGTCGGTCAGCGGCACGTAGGCGACGACCGGCACCCAGCCCAGCTCCACGGCGAACACCAGCAGGAGGATCATCCCGAACCAGAACTCCGGGATGGACAGGCCGACGGAGGTGGCCGCGCCGATCACCCGGTCGGGCAGGCCGGCCCGGACGGCGGAGAGCACCCCCAGGCCGATGCCGAGCGCCAGCGCGACGACCATGCCGCCGACGGTCAGGGAGAGCGTGGCCGGCATCCGCTGCAGGAGCATGTCGGTGACCGGGAGCGTCGTGACGAAGGAGACGCCCAGATCGCCGTTGAGCGCGTTCCACGCCCAGTCGATCAGTCGCTCGAAGGCGGGCCGGTCGAGGCCGAGCTGGGCCTCGACCTGCCGGATGCTCTCGGGGGTGGCACTCGCGCCGAGGATGGCCGCCGCGGGGCTGCCCGGCACGAGGTATGTCATCGAGAAGACCACGAACGCCACGATCACCAGTTGTGGCACGGCGAGGGCCAGGCGGGAGACGACGAGTTTCCTCATCGACGCCACCGCCCCGGCCCTCGCCGCGTGATCGACGCTCGTCGCGCGATCGTCACTACCTACTCCCCCTTGGGCTTGAGGTCCCGGTAGTTGATGAGGTTCGTCTCCCACGGCTGCGAGGGCGCCTTGGCACCCTCCACACGCTGGGACTGCCACACGACCAGTTCCTCACCGGCGAGGTGACCGCAGGTCAGGGCCTCGTCGGAGATGATGCGCGTGACCTCGCCCCACAGCTGGGCGGCCTCGGGGGAGGTGCCGGCCGCGATCGCCTTGTCGGCCGCGGCCTTGAGCTCGGGGCTCTCGGTCTTGGACGGGTTGCCCGGGGCGTCGGCGGCGAACCAGGCCTTGTACCAGTCGAAGGGGGTCAGCTCGTCGTTGCTGCCGAGCCCGAGCGCGTAGCGGCCGCTGTTCCACGTCGAGTTGTACTGCGGCGGCGGCGCGGTCTGGACCTTGACCTCCATGCCGATCTCGGCGAGCTGGGAGGCGTATACGTTGAACTGCTTGGCGTTGTACGGCGCGGCGATCACTTCGATCTTGACCGGCGGGTTCCCCGCCTTCGCGTACAGCTCCTTGGCCTTGGCGAGGTCGTGCGTGTATCCGGCGGTCGCCTGGTTGTAGCCGGTCTCGCCCTCGGCGAAGTGCTGCGTCCTGGCCTTGAAGTCGGGTTCGAGCTTCGTGACCACGCTGGTGTCGAGGGCGTAGCAGGCGGCGCGGCGCACGTCGGCGTCGGCGAAGACCCCGCCGGGGCCGCGGTCGAAGAACATCGGGTTGTTGCGGATCGCGGGGTAGGCGACCGACTCGATACCCGGGGTGCTCTTGATGCGCTCCAGCATCGCCGGGTCCATGTCGGTGATGTCGATCTCGCCGCTGGACAGCGCTCCCGCGGCCGCGTTGTCGTCCGGGATCGCGAAGAGCTGGATCGTCTGGAAGCCGACGCTCTGCGGGCCGCCCCAGTACTTGGGGAAGAACGTGAAACTCATCCGGGTGCCCGGGGTCGAGGAGGCCGCGTCATAGGCCCACGGGCCGGTCCCGGCGGGCGTCTGGGCGACGGTCCCCGCCGCGATCGCCTTCGGGCTGGCCATCGGGGCGACGCGGGTGGTCAGCGTGGTGAGCAGCGACGGGGTCGGCGAGGCCAGGTTCAGCCGGACGGTGAGGTCGTCGACGGCGTCGATCGACTCGATGACCTTGAGCGGGCCGGCGAACGCGGTCTTGCCGTCGCGGACGCTCTCCAGGTTGGCCTTGACCGCCTCGGCGTTGAACTGGGCGCCGTCGTGGAACACCACGTTCTCGCGCAGCTTCAGCGTCAGCGCCTTGTCGGTCTGCTCCCACGAGGTGGCCAGCACCGGCGTGACCTGGCCCTGCGCGTCCAGCGCGACGAGGGTCTCGTACGGCACGCGCATGTAGCCGGCCTCCATCTCGGCGCCGGGGGCCCAGCTGTCGGGGAATCCGCCCCAGTTGACCTTCAGCGTCCCCGAGGGGCCGCCGGCGGCCGACCCGGCCGCCGAGGGGTTCGCGGACGGCTCCGAGCCGCCTCCGCACCCCGCGAGCGCCAGAGTGGCGGCCACGGCGGCAATGATCGGTGTCTTGGCTATTCTCTTCGCTGCTTTCGTCTTCATGGTGACGGACGCCTCCTCGCGCCGGGCAGTTCAGGGGGTGATCGAAGGTCCGCTCTCAAGGGCGTGAATCCGCGAACCGATGGCGAACAGGCCTCATGCTGCGCCGGGGGGACTCCGCGTTCCAGTGGAGGAGTCGCAAGTTTAGAATGCGCGTTTCGCACACGTAACGGCTGAGTGAACAGCCGGGCGGTCACCGGAGCCGGACGGCGCCCCGGTTCCGGCATCGGTGACCGGCCCGATCGCGTCGCGCGGCCGGTCCGCGGGACCCGCCGCGCGTCGTGAGGAGAGACTCAGCCGAGGACCTCGCCGAACCACACGGTCCGCTCGGTCAGCTTCGGGCGGACCGTGGCGAGGATGTGCTCGGCGAAGTGCGCCGAGGCGGCGTGCGCGTCGAACGCCGCCCGGTCGACGTACTGTTCGTACAGTGTGAACGCCCCGTCCGCGTCGGCGTCCGCGTGCACCACGTAGGCGAGGTTCCCCGGCTCGCGCAGCGTGTGCTCCCGCATCTTCAGCAGCGCGTCGCGGACCAGGCCCGCGTCGTCCGGTTCGCACCGGTAGTGAGCCACAACGGCGTAAGGCATTTCTGCCTCCTTCTTCATGATTGTGTGATCGATCCGGCAGATTCCACCACGATGAGCAGCTTCTGCTCGGTGCGGAGTGTGCAAGCAATGCATACCGCCGGGCGCGTGGTCGCCGTTCCCGCGCATTCCTATCGTTGCCCTCAGGCGCGGTCTCCCGCGAAACCCTTTCAGCAGTAATGAGGAGCAGTCATGTCCGTGCGTTCAATGGAGACCCTCGCGGGAGGGCGGTGGGTGAGTTCCGGCGAATGGGTGGACGTGTTCGACCCCACCGACGTCCGCGAGCCCGCCGTGCGCGTCCCGGCCCTGACGGCCGAGGACGTCAGACGCGCCTACGACGACGCTGAGGCGGGCTTCGCCGTCTGGCGCGGGACCTCCCCCTTCTCCCGTGCCCGGGTGATGTACGACGCGGCCGCCCTGCTGCGCGCGCGGGTGGCGGAGATCGCCGAGGACCTCGTCACGGAGATGGGCAAGACCCGGGCCGAGGCCCAGGGCGAGGTCGGCAAGGCCGCGGACTTCCTCGAGTACTACGCCTCCGTCGCCCGCGACGGATACGGCACCCTCATCCACGACGCCCGGCCGCAGACGAAGGCGAGCTTCCACCGCGAGCCGATCGGCGTGGTGCTGGCCATCACCCCGTGGAACGACCCGCTGCTGACTCCCGCCCGCAAGCTCGCCCCCGCACTCGCGGCGGGCAACTCCGCGGTACTCAAGCCGGCCAGTGAGACCCCCATGTCCTCGCTCCACCTGGCGCGGGCACTGCACGACGCGGGCCTGCCCGCCGGTGTGCTCAACGTCGTCACCGGCCGCACGGCCGACATCTCCGACGCCCTGCTCGGCGACGAGCGGATCGCGGCGCTCACCTTCACCGGGAGCAACGCGGTCGGCGACCGCATACGCCTGGCGCTGGCCGCCCGCAACGTCCGCTTCCAGGCGGAGCTGGGCGGCAAGAACGCCACGGTGGTGCTGGCGGACGCGGACCTCGACGCCGCGGCCGGCGCCGTCGTCGCCGCCGCGTTCGGCCAGGCCGGCCAGCGGTGCACCGCCACGAGCCGCGTCCTCGTCGAGCGCTCCGTGCACGACCGGTTCGCCGAGCTCCTGCGGGAGAAGGCGACCGCGCTGCGCGTCGGCCCCGGCAAGGACCCCGCGACCTCGGTCGGCCCGCTCGTGAGCCCCGCGCAGCGCGACAGCGTGCTGGGTGACATCGCCCTCGCCGTCAAGCAGGGCGCGACCGTCTGCACCGGCGGCGACGTGCCGGCCGGCGACGCCCTCGCGAACGGGTGCTACGTCAGCCCCACGATCCTGACCGGCGTCACGCCAGAGATGGATATCTGGCGCCACGAGGTCTTCGGCCCGGTCCTCGTCCTGCGGCCGGTCGACGGCCTCGACGAGGCCATCGACGGGGTGAACGACTCCGACTTCGGGCTCGCCGCCGCCGTCTTCACGCAGAACCTGGCCGCCGCCCACCGCTTCATCGACGAGGCGGACTGCGGGCAGGTCGCGGTCAACACGACCACGTCCGGCTGGGACGTGCACCACCCCTTCGGGGGGTTCCGCGACTCCGGCTCCCCCTTCAAGGAGCAGGGTTTCGAGGCGCTGCGCTTCTACACCCGGGTCAAGACCGTCGCGATCCACTTCGGCGCATGACGGCTCTCATCCACGCGGAGCACCGTGAGCGGGGGGACGCCGCACATGGCTGACCAGACCGTCGGCATCATCGGAGCCGGTATCGTCGGCCTGGCGATCGGCCGCGAGCTCACCCGCAGGCGGCCGGGCACACGCGTCCTCGTGCTGGAGAAGGAGGAGCGGGTGGCCGCCCATCAGACCGGCCACAACTCCGGCGTCGTCCACGCGGGCATCTACTACACGCCCGGCAGCCTCAAGGCCCGGTTGTGCACCCGCGGTGCCGCCCTGCTGCGCGAGTACTGCGCCGACCGCGGGCTGCCGTACGACGAGTGCGGCAAGCTGGTCGTGGCCGTCACCGGCGAGGACGTGGCCCGGATGGACGCGCTGTACGCCCGTGCCGGCGCGAACGCCGTGCCGGGGCTGCGTCGCATCGGCGCCGCCGAGATCCGCGAGATCGAGCCGCACGCCACCGGCCTGGCGGCCCTGCACTCGCCCCGCACGGCCATCACCGACTACACGCGCATCGCGCAGTCCTTCGCCGACGACATCGCCGCGGCCGGCGGCGAGGTACGGCTCGGCTTCCCGGTCACGGGTATCACCACCGAGACCGGCGGCGCGCTGCGGGTCGCCTCCGGAGAGGCGTCGGTGACGGTGGACCAGCTGATCGTCTGCGCCGGCCTGCACTCCGACGCCGTCGCCGGACTGGCCGGGGACGCCGCCGCGCCGCGGATCATCCCGTTCCGCGGCGAGTACATGCACATCCGCCCGGAGAAGGCCCCCATGGTGCGCGGGCTCATCTACCCCGTGCCCGATCCCCGCTACCCGTTCCTGGGCGTGCACTTCACCCGGCGGGTCTCCGGCGCGGTCGAGGTCGGCCCGAACGCGGTGCTGGCCTTCGCCCGCGAGGGCTACCGCCTCACGGACGTGTGCCTGGCGGACCTGCGCGGCATCGCGTCCTGGCCCGGCATGTGGCGCATGGCGGCGCAGCACTGGCGGACCGGCGTCAAGGAGATGTACGGCTCGCTCTCCAAGCGCGCCTACATGAAGGCCGCGCGGCGGTACGTGCCCGAGATCGGCGCCAAGGACGTCGTTCGCGCCGGAGCGGGCGTCCGGGCGCAGGCCCTCGACCGCGACGGCAGCCTGGTCGACGACTTCCGCATCCACCGGCTCGGGCCGGTCACTGCGGTCCGCAACGCCCCCTCGCCGGCGGCGACGTCGTGCATGGCCATCGCCGAGCACGTCCTCGACGCCATCGACGGCGAGAACGGGTCGTGACGCGCTCGGGAACCGTCCGGTTCGCGCAACAACCGATTGCGCGTCGCGGACTCCGCAGAGCCCGGTTCCGGCTCTAACGTCTAACTCACATCCCACCCCCACACCCCGCTCACCACAGAAGGAAGTGCACATGTTCGTCGTCGACTCCCAGGTCCACATCTGGAAGGAAGAGACCCCCGACCGCCCCTGGGTCCCGGGCGCGCGCGAGCGCATCCGCCTCAACGGCCACCGGGAGGACCCGTTCAGCTTCGAGGAGTGCCTGGAGCTGATGGACGAGGCCGGTGTCAACCGGGCGCTCATCCTGCCGCCGTCGTGGGAGGGCGACCGCGTCGACTACGCCCTGGAGGCGTGCGAGGCACACCCCGACCGGTTCGGCATCATGGCCCGCGTCCCGCAGAACAAGCCGGCCGAGGGCGCGGCCATGCTGCGCGACTTCGCGCAGAACCCGTACATCAAGGGCACCCGGCTGACCTTCCACCGGCCCCAGGACCGCAACTGGATGATCGACGGCACCAACGACTGGTACTGGCCGCTCGCCGAGGAACTGGGCATCCCCACCATGGTGCACGCGCCGATCTGGAAGGCCGAGCTGGGCGCCATCGCCGAGCGCCACCCCGACTTGAAGATCATTATCGACCACATGGGCATCATGGCCCGCTGCGTCGACGACGCCATCGGCTACTGGGTGCAGGAGACCGCGGACCTGCACAAGCACCCGAACATCTACGTCAAGGTGTCGGCGCTGCCGGGTTACTCCACGCACCCCTTCCCCAACCTCAACATCGAGAAGTACGTCCGCGAGATGGTCGACAAGATGGGGCCCCAGCGCTGCTTCTGGGGCACCGACATCACGCGGCTGCTCGGCCACGGCCTGACGTACACCGACACGATCGAGCAGTTCACCAAGCACTTCGACTTCACTGCCGAGGAGCTTGAGTGGATCATGGGGCGGGGCATCTCCGAGTGCCTCGGCTGGCCGATCGAGGGCTGAGGCGTCGTGACACACCGTGCCGACGGCGGCGACGCCGTCATCTCAGCGTTCAACGCGATCGGCTCCGACTACGTCTTCTCCTCACCCGGCTCCGAGTGGGCGCCGGTGTGGGAGTCGCTGGCCCGGCGCCACCGCGACGGACTGCCCTGCCCGAAGTACCTCGACCTGACGCACGAGACCGTCGCCGTCGGCATGGCCACCGGCTACGGCCTCGTCACCCGCCGCGCCCAGGGCGTCCTGCTGCACGCCGGTCCCGGCCTGCTGCAGGGCTCGTGCGCCATCCACGGCGCGCTCCTGGCCGGCGTCCCGATGGTGGTGGCCTCCTCGGAGTCCACCACCTACGGAGACGGCCCCGGGCCGGACCCGGGCGGGCAGTGGTACCGCAACCTCTCGGTCGTCGGCGGCCCGCACCTGCTGGCACAGCCGTTCGTGAAGTGGGCCAACCAGGCCGCGAGCGTCTCCACCCTGTTCACGATGACGACCCGCTCGGCCGAGATGGCCGAGCGGGCCCCGGCCGGGCCGGTCTACCTCAACGTCCCCCTCGAGGTCCTGCTGGAGCCGTGGGAGGAGCGCGAGGAGACGCCGGTCGCCCCCAAGGGCTCGACGGTCAGTTCTCCCGCCGAGATCAGGACGGTCCTCTCCCTGCTCGCCGAGGCGGAGAACCCGGTCATCGTCACCGAGACCGCCGGCCGCGAGGCCGGCGGCATGGAGGCCCTCGTCGAGCTCGCCGAGGCCCTGAGGATCCCGGTGGTCGAACCGAACTCGGCCGTGTGCGTGAACTTCCCCCGGACGCACGAGCTCCACGCCGGCGGCGACATCGAGCCCTTCATGGACACCGCCGACCTGATCGTCCTGGTCAACTGCCGGGCGCCGTTCTACCCGCCGAGCAGGCGGCCGGCGCACGCGAAGATCGTGGTGATCGACGAGGTCCCGCAGCGCCCGCACATCGCCTACCAGGTGCTGTACGCCGACCACTACCTGGAGGGCGGGGTCGCCGCCACCCTGGCGGAGATGGCCCGGCTGGCCCGCGAGACGCCCGTGCCCGCGGACCTGCTCCTGCGGCGGCGCGAGGCGCAGTCGGCCCGGCGCGCCGCGGAGACGGCGGCGATCGAGAAGGCCGAGGAGCGGGCCGCGGGCGTCCAGGAGATCGATCCGGTCCTGGTGGCCGCCACGCTGCGCGAGCTGCTCGCCGACGACGACCCGATCATCGTCGACGAGACCATCACCCACAGCCGGGTCGTGCAGCGCCACCTGCTCCGCTCGACCCCCGACTCCTACTTCTACGTGCAGGGCGGCCTCGGCCAGGGGATCGCCGTGGCGCTGGGGGTCAAGCTCGCCGCGCAGGAGCGGCCCGTCGTCCTGACGATCGGCGACGGCGCGTTCATGTACAACCCCGTCATCCAGTCGCTCGACGCCGCACGGGCCAACGGCCTGCCGCTGCTGATCGTCATCTTCAACAACCGCAAGTACCTGTCCATGAAGATGAACCACCTGCGGTTCTATCCCGACGGCGCGGCGGTGCAGACCGGCGAGTTCCTCGGGGTGGACCTCAGCGGTCAGCCGGAGCTGGCGAGCTTCGCCGAGCCGTTCGGCATGCACGCCGAGGCCGTCGAGCGCGCCGACGAGCTGGCCGGGGCCCTGTCTCGGGCGCTGAAGTCCGTACGCGACGGCACGACCGCGGTCGTCAACATCTCCGTTTCCCGCTGACGCCGCACCACCGAGGACGCCCCACCCGCGGCGCCGTACCACCGACCACAGACCGGAGCACCATCCATGCCACCAGCGGCGAAAGTCGTGATCCCCGCCGACGAGCTGACCGCCTTCGTGACCGACCTCTTCACCCGGTCCGGAACCAGTCCCGACCACGCCCGTACGATCAGCGACGTCCTGATCTGGGCGAGCCTGCGCGGCGTCGACTCCCACGGCGTCTCCCGGGTTCCCCGCTACCTCGAACTGCTCGGCTCCGGCGAGGCGAACGCCGCGCCGGACATCCGGACGGCCTCGGGGGCGTCCGGGGTCGCCGTCATCGACGCCGACCGGGCTCCCGGTCCCGTCGCCCTCACCGCGGCCGCCGCCGAAGCGGGGGTCCGAGCCCGCTCGTGCGGCATCGGGGCGGTCGCGGTCCGCCGTACCGTGCACACCGGCGCCATCGGCTACTACACCTCGAAGATCGCCGAAGAGGGGCTCATCGGCATCGGCTTCGTCGCCGGGATGCCCAACATGAGCTACACCGGGGCGAAGGGCGCGGCGGTGGCGACCAGCCCGCTGGCCATCGCCGTACCGGCTGCGGGGCGCCCGCCGGTGCTGCTCGACATGGCGACCGCCACGATCGCGCTCGGCAAGATCGCCCAGTACCGGAACAGCGGGCAGCCGCTGCCGGAAGGCGCCGCGGCCACCGCCGACGGCGTCCCCACCACCGACCCGAACCTCGCCAAGATGCCACTGCCGATGGGCGGCGCCAAGGGCGCGGGCATGTCGCTGGTGTTCGAGCTGATCACCAGCGTCCTGGTCCAGGCGCCGATCCTCGCCTCGTTCCACAGCAACGACCCCGAGGGCAGGGTACATCGGCAGAACGCCCTGATCATCGCCATCGACCCGGCGGCGTTCGGCGCCGGCGACGAGTTCGCCGCCGCCGTCGGCACCACGGTCGAGACGCTCAAGGGGCTGCCGAGGGCGGACGGTGTGGACGAGATCTTCTACCCCGGCGAGCGCAGCGCGGGGACCGCGGTCGCCCGAGCCGCCGACGGCATCCCGGTGGGGCCGAAGGTGTGGAAGGAACTCGTCGCCGCCGCGGACGGACTGGGCGTGAAGGTTCCCGGCCCGGTCACCGCCCCCGGGCATTCCTGAGCCGCAGACGGTCACCGAGGAGCGCACATGACCGAACGTCCGGGCCGCAGGAACCCGCGGGTCACCCACGCGCGGGTGCAGCGCGTCGAGCGGCTCACCCCCCATATGATCCGCGTCGTGCTGGGCGGTCCCGGCCTGGCGGGATTCCCCGCGGGCCGGTACACCGACCACTACATCAAGCTGCTGTTCCCCGCCGAAGGCGTGACCTACCCGGAGCCGTTCGACCTCCAGCGCATCCGGGCCGAGCTGCCGCGCGAGCAGTGGCCGCGGATGCGCACCTACACCGTGCGCCGCTGGGATGCGGAGGCATGCGAGCTCTCCGTCGACCTCCTCCACCACGGGGAGGAGGGTCTCGCCGGACCGTGGGCCGCCCGCGTCCGGCCCGGCGACGAGGTGCGCTTCGCCGGGCCCGGCGGTGGGTACGCGCCCGATCCGGCCGCCGACTGGCACCTGCTGGCCGGTGACGAGAGCGCGCTCCCCGCCATCGCGGCCGCCCTGGAGCGGTTGCCGGAGGGTACGCGGGCGTACGCGTTCATCGAGGTCGGCGGCCCCGAAGAAGAGCAGAAGCTGGACATCTCCGGCGGCGTCTCGGTCACCTGGCTGCACCGGGGCGACGCCCGCGTCGGTGACGCCCTCGTCCGCGCGGTCCGCGACCTCGACTTCCCGCCCGGCGAGGTCCAGGCGTTCGTGCATGGGGAGGCGGGCTTCGTCAGAGAACTCCGCCGGCTCCTACGCATCGAGCGCGGCGTGCCCGCCGAGCGGCTGTCCATCTCGGGCTACTGGCGCGCGGGCCAGGACGAGGACGGCTGGCAGGCCGCCAAGCGTGAGTGGAACCGCCGGATCGAGGAGGAGCAGGAGAAGGGATGAGCCCGTCGTACGCCCTGCCGCCCCGCACCGGACGAGGCAGGGCGTACGACGGTGCTTTTCCGATCCGGAGGGACGGGCGCGCGCCATCGGGGCGGCATCGGCCGGGATTCGGCCTGCGAGCGGGCCTGGTCGATCTTCTGCGCCGGGACCCTGCGGAGGTGTGCCGCCCGGCGCCACCCGCCCGGTACCGCACGCACCGGAGACCTTGATTCGCGAGTTCCGTGATGCATGCGTTTCCTGTGATGTTTGCTTGCACAGTGCGTCATTGACGGTCATTTTGGCGGCCCATAGCCTCCCTGAATCTCGGGGATCCGGGAACCGATCCATCGGTGATTCCGAGGAGGACCAATGGTTCTGTCGTTCTCCGCATGCCCGTCGCGGGCGGTCCGCGCCCGGACGGCCCTGGCGGCGACCGGTCTGCTGGCCGTCGCGTGCGGCGGCCCGTCGTCCGCGAGGGCCGGGGCGGGCGGTGGAGAAGCGGACGGCAAGGCTCCCGAGGACATCAGGATCGCCTACGTCGGCGCCGCTCGGAACCTCAACTATTCGACCGAGATGATGCGGGGAGCCGCCTACGCGGGCAGGGAGGCAGGAGTCGACGTCGAGGTCGTCGCCCCACCGGGCCCCGATGGCCCCGGGCAGGTCGCCCTCTTCCGCCGGGTCGCCGCCGACGCCGTGGACGGCATAGCGGTCATGACCCTGAACCCGGACCTGTTCCCGGCACCCATCGCGGAGGTTGCGGGCCGGGGTGTCCCGGTCATCGCGGTGAACACCCCTGTGGCGGGCGTCAAGACCGTGGTCAGTAACGACAACGAGGCGGCCGGCCGCCTGGCCGCCTCCACCGTGCTGGCGAACATCCCTCCCGGCACCGAGGGTGAGGTCGTCATCGGCATCACCAGCCCCGGAGTGCCCGGCCTCGAACTGCGGGCCAGGGGCATGGCCGAGGAGATCCGGGAGAAGAACCCCGACCTGAAGGTCCCCGACAGGCCTGTCGAGACGAAGCAGGCCGCCGAGGACAACTACCGGGCGTGGAGCGGTTACGTCCGCGCCCACCCCGATGCCGTGGCCTTCATGGACACCGGAGATCCGGCCACCTTCAACCTCCCGAAGATCAAAAAAGAGACGGGCGGCACCTGGCACAACATCGCGTTCGACCTGAACGACGACGGCCTGGCCGCGCTGAAGCGGGGCGATTCCGACGGCGTTGTCGACCCGCAGCACTGGTTGAAGGGCTACATCGCGGTCCGTTTGCTCATCGAGAAGGCACAGGGCAAGCGCGTCGCGATCCCCGAGGGCCTGTGGGACAGCGGCGTGAACGTCCTCACCAAGGCCAACGTGGACGACATCATCGCCCGTCAGAAGAGCGACGATTCCCGCGCGGCCTGGTACGGAAAACTGATCACCGAACAGTTCGCCGATATCGACGCGCGCATGAAATCGCTGGGTTAGCCATGGCGGCCGCATCTCTTCTTTCTTTTCTTCGCGGCGGATCCATCGACCGTCAGGGCCGGACGTCGATGTCCTCCGGGAACGACGCCGCCCGGGGTCTCCGCCGCCTGCCGGTGTTCCGGGTGAGGTCGCGGCTGTTCGCGCTCATCCTCGTCCCGACGGCCGCCGCCATCATGATCAGTGGTCTGCGGATCGTGTCCGCGCTCGATACGGCGGCCGAGTACCGGCGGTTGACCCAGGCGGCCGAGCTGGTGCAGAGCCTCGGCGCGCTCGCCCACGAGTTGGCCCTGGAACGGGACCGGGCGGCCTGGTACCTGGCCCAACCTCGCAGCCGGAGGCTCCTGACCGCGGTGACCGACCAGTTCCCGGTCACCGACGAAGCGGCCCGGCACACCGTACAGAAGATCACTTCCCTGGACGGAGACCAGGACCGGAGGATCGTCGACGCCGCCATCCAGGTCCGCCGGTGGATCGTCGCACTGGACGGGGAGACCCAGATCCTGGAGGACATCGACGGCACGGCTCCGCTGAGCCTGCGCCACCAGATCACGGGCGGCGCGGGAGTGACCAGGATGACCGTGCGCGCGGCGATCAGGACGTACTCAAGGATGATCGACGACATCTCCGCAGTGCGCCGGAAGCTCGCCGACGAGATCACTGACGACGCCCTGGCCGCCCAGGTGTCCGCACTGACGAACCTGACCGACGCCGCGGAGGAGGCGTCCCGGCAGCGGGCGATCGTCGCCGGGGCGCTGGTCACAGGCAGCATGGAGTACGACGACCTGACGGACTTCCTCGCGTCGCTGTCGCGCGGCCAGACCGCCCGGGCGGACTTCCAGTCCCAGGTGCCGCAGGGCGTCCTGCAGTTCTCCACCGCGACCTTGAACGACCCCGAGGTCAGCCAGAAGATCAACCGGACCGGCACCACGCTCACACTGGTGCAGCAGCGACTCCGTGAGAACGGAACGTTGCGCGACCTCGACCGGAACCCGGCCGTGGACGACGCAGGCACGTGGTTCGAGTCGGCAACCGCGTACGTGGACGCGCTGCGCACGGTCGGCAAGCGACTGGAGAGCGAGGTCGTCACCACCAGCCGGGACCTGTCGTCCGCCGAGCGGACCACCGCCGTGACGCTCGGCCTGTCTCTCCTCGCGCTGCTCGGCGTCGTCCTCGCCGTCACGCTCGTCATCGCCTGGACGATCGTCACACCGCTGCGGCGGCTGCGCCGGGAGGCGCTGGAGATCGCCGGCTCCCGGCTCCCGGACCTCGTGCGGTTGGTGCGCACGTCGGACGGCTCGGGCGTGACACCCGAGATCATCCCCATCGACGTCACTTCGCGTGACGAGGTCGGCGAGGTGGCTCGAGCCTTCGATGAGGTCCACCGCGAAGCGGTACGGCTGGCCGCGGACGAGGCCGTACTACGCAACAACATCAACGCGATGTTCGTCAACCTGTCGCGCCGTATCCAGACCCTGGTCGGGCGGCAACTGGCCCTCATCGAGAGTCTGGAGAAGACAGAGGAGGACGCCGACCGGCTCGGCGATCTGTTCAGACTCGACCACATGGCCACCCGCATGCGGCGCAGCAGTGAGAATCTGCTGGTCCTGGCCGGGCAGGAACCGGCCCGCCGGATGCGCCGGCCGGTGCCCCTGATCGACGTGATCCGCGCCGCGCTCGCCGAGGTCGAGAACTACGAACGGGTCGAACTGCGGGCGGACCCGGGTGTGTCGATCTCCGGTGCCGCGGCCAACGACATGGTCCACCTGCTGGCCGAACTGATCGAGAACGCCATCTCGTTCTCGCCGAACACCACGAAGGTCTCCGTGCGAGGTGATCTGGTCCACGGCGCCGGGGCGATGATCTCGGTCGGCGACCGGGGCATCGGCCTGATCCCCGAGGAACTGGCCCGGCTCAACGAGCGGCTGGCCGATCCGCCGGCCGCGGACGTGGAGGTGTCACGGCGGATGGGCTTGTTCGTGGTCGGCCGCCTCGCGCTGCGCCACGGCGTCAGGGTCCGGCTCCGCGGTCAGGACGGCGGCGGGCTCACCGCGATGGTGATGCTGCCCGACGACGTCCTGGCAGGTGGCGGAGCACGGCAGCAGGCGTTCGGCCCTTCCCCCGCGCCGCAGCGCCCCCCGGCCCCGCCGGACGTGCCGGCGACGATGGGTGGACCGTCCTTCGAGGCTGCGCTGTACGCGCCCGGTCCCGTGGTGCCGGCCCCCTCGGTGAGCACCGGTGGTCCCGGCACCGGCGACGACTTCTTGCCGATCTTCGAGTCCGTCGGGTCGGACTGGTTCCACAGCGCGGTACCGCCGCAGAGTCCGGGGGAACCACCGCGGCCGGAGACGGTGCGTGGCCGGTTCGCCGAGTTCCAGCGAGGCGTACGGCGGGGCAGGACCGAACCGGGCGGCCGGGACCGCGACCGGGGCCACCCCTGAGGGCCACAACTGACGGGAGTAGCCGACCATGTCGCAGAACTGGAGCGAGGACCCGAAACAGGCCTATGGCGGTGGGCGGGACGGCGTTCCCGACGATGGCTCCGACGAGGTGTCGTTCGTGCGGCCGTTCGCCGTCACCGGCGGCCGCACCGGGGCACGGGTGGATCTCGCACTGGAGGCTCTGGTATCCGTGACCGTCCCGGAGCATACGCTGGCGGCCCATGTCCCGGAGTACCAGGCCGTCGGCCGGCTGTGCTGGCAGCAGGTGCGCTCGATCGCAGAGATTTCCGCGCTCCTCGGCCTGCCGCTCGGCGTGGCCCGCGTTGTGATCGCGGACATGGCGTCGGCCGGCCTGGCCCAGATCCACCAGACCCGGTTGCCGACGGACGAGGTCGACGTGGATCTGCTGGAAAGGGTGCTCAGCGGGCTGCGCAGGCTCTGACCGTGTGGGTGCCGGAAACTCGGCCAGCGAGGTGACCTGCGGTTTGGTGCCTGAGCGTTCGCTGTGCATGATCGGTTTTCATGGCGTTGCAGCTGCTCTATCTGACCTTTCTCCGGCTCGCGGGCTGGCTGGTGCTGCTGGGCAGGAGCGAGGCGGCCAAGGACGTCGAGATCATGGTGCTTCGGCATGAGGTGGCGGTGCTGCGGCGTCAGGTCGCCCGGCCGAAGCCGGACTGGGCCGATCGAGTGGTCCTGGCCGCGCTGGCGCGGTTCTTGCCCTCTGCCCTGCGTGCGCATCGGCTGGTGACGCCGGGCACCCTACTGGCCTGGCACCGCCGCCTGGTCCGACGCCGATGGACGTATCCGCACCGGTCCGGCCGCCCGTGGACGAGCAAGGAGATCCGGGAACTGGTGGTGTGGTGCGCCTGGCGCGGGAGAACCCGGCCTGGGGATATCGCCGGGTGCAGTTGACCGGTCGAGCGGTGATCCGGGTGAGGTGGTGGGGGTGGCTGTTCAGATGGTGGTCTGGTCGAGGAGCTCCAGGAGATGCCGGTAGGTCTGGCCGGTGGCGCGGGTCAGGCCCAGCTCGCAGGTGCGGTTGACCGAGGCGTGCGCGGCGCAGCCCGCCTCGGCCACGGAGGCGGCCTCGGCGCGGGTGGCCGAGGCGGTCAGCTCGGGGTGCAGCAGGCCGCGGTCGCCGGCGAAGCCGCAGCACTGCCATCCGTCCGGGATCACGACCTGCTCGGCGACCGCCTCGGCGAGGCGGGTGACGGCGGCGTCCAGGCCGAGGCGGGTGGAGGAGCAGGTCGGGTGGAGCGCCAGCGACGGCAGGCGGCGTGCCTGCGGCAGGCGGGGCAGGACGTGCTCGGCGGTGAAGGCGACCGCGTCGACCACCTGGAGGCCGGGCACCAGATGGGCGTAGCCCTCGGTGCAGGAGGCGGCGTCGCTCACCACGGGCAGCCGGCCGCCGTCGGTGGCCCGCGCGAGCACGTCCCGGACGCGCTCGCCCATGGCCTCCTGCCCGCCGGCGAAGCCCTTGGACGACCACGGGGTGCCGCAGCACAGGCTCGCGATCTTCTCCGGGACGTGCAGCGTCAGCCCGGCGCGGGCGGCCAGGCGCTGGAAGGCGGTCATCACGCCGGGGCCGCCGTCCGCGGGGGCGAACAGCGTGTTCAGGCAGGACGGCAGGTAGACGGCGTCGGCGCCGTCCACCGGGGACGGGCGGCGCCTGGTGCCGCCGCGCGGCAGGTCGCGGCTCCACCGCGGGACGTCGTCCGCGCCGGCCAGGGCGCGGGCGGCGCGCGAGGCGGCCTCCGGGAGCGCGGGCGGGACCGCGGCGGCGGTGTCGAGGGCCAGGTTCATCGCGCGGGTGACGCCGTCCCAGTGGCGGGCGGCGCTCGTCCAGGCGCGGCGGGCGGCGCGGCCGTGGCGTCCGGCGCGCAGGCGTTTGGTCAGGTCGCCGGTGTTGATGAGGACGGGGCAGGCGGTGGCGCACATGCCGTCCACGGCGCAGGTGTCCACAGCGTCGTAGGCGTAGGCGTCTTCCAGCTCGCGGGCCAGGGCGTGGTCGCCGGCCGCCTGGGCCGCGGCCAGCTCGCGGCGCAGCACGATGCGCTGGCGCGGGGTGGTGGTCAGGTCGCGGCTGGGGCAGACGGGCTCGCAGTAGCCGCACTCGACGCAGCGGTCGACCTCGGGCTCGACGGTGACGACGGTCTTGAGGTCGCGCAGGTGGGCCTCGGGGTCGTCGGTGAGGACGACGCCGGGGTTGAGCGTGCCGGCCGGGTCGCACAGGCGTTTGACCTCGCGCATCACCTCGTACAGCTCGTCGCCGTACTGGCGGCGCACGAACGGGGCCATGACGCGGCCGGTGCCGTGCTCGGCCTTCAGCGTGCCGCCCCTGGCCAGGACGGCCTCCACCATGTCCTCGGTGAACTCGGCGTAGCGGTCGAGGCCGGCGGCGAACCGCTCGTTGAGCATGAAGTGCAGGTTGCCGTCCTTGGCGTGGCCGAAGACGACGCTGCGCTCGTAGCGGTGCTCGGCGAACAGCCGGGTCAGGTCGTCGCACAGGTCGGCCAGCGCGGGCACGGGGACGGCGACGTCCTCCAGCAGGGCCGTCGTGCCGCTGGGGCGGGCGCCG
Organism: Thiemannella venezuelensis; assembly: GCF_014203605.1. Taxonomy (GTDB): domain Bacteria; phylum Actinomycetota; class Actinomycetes; order Streptosporangiales; family Streptosporangiaceae; genus Planomonospora_A; species Planomonospora_A venezuelensis. The sequence goes on from NZ_JACHJJ010000032.1 coordinate 53,659, forward strand.
GCGACGGTGGCGTACAGGCCCTTGCGGATGTGCCACAGCGCGGCCCGGCCGCCGGCCTCCCTGCTCAGCCGGGCGGGGGCGGCCAGGCGCAGCCCGGCGAAGACCCGCTCGGCGGCCTGCTCCCGCTCGGTGAGCAGCCCGGCGTCGGACTCCTGCCATTCGACCAGCAGCGCGGCGTGCTCGGCGACGGTCATCGCGCGCAGCGTCTCGTCGGCCTTGGGGTCGGTCCGGGCGACGCGCAGGGACTCGGCGTCCAGCAGCTCGACGGCGGCGGGCCCGGCGGCGACCAGCTCCGGCACCGTGGCCATCGCCTCCCGCAGCGTCGGGAAGACGAGCAGGCCGGTGGCGGCCAGGCGGTGGGCGGGGACGGTGCGGAAGACGGCCTCGGCGACGAAGCCGAGGGTGCCCTCGCTGCCGATGACCAGGTGGGCGAGGATCTGCGCCGGGCCGTCGTGGTCGAGGAAGCTGTTCAGGCCGTAGCCCATGGTGTTCTTCAGCGAGAACTGCTCCTGGACGCGCCGCACTGAGCCGGGGTTGCCGCGGACGCGGTCGCGCAGCCGTTCCAGGCCGGCCGCGAGGTCGGGTTCCAGGGCGCGCAGCCGCTCGTCGGCGTCGGGGGCGCCGGTGTCGAGGACGGTGCCGCTCGGCAACACCAGCGTCATCGACTCCAGCGTCCGGTAGGTGTTGGCGTGCGTGCCGCAGGTCATGCCGCTGGAGTTGTTGGCCACGACGCCGCCGATCGTGCAGGCCGACTCGCTGGCCGGGTCGGGGCCGAGCTTGCGCCCGTACGGGGCCAGGCGGGCGTTGACCTGCCGCAGCACCGCGCCGGGCTGGACGCGTACCCGGGCGCCGTCGTCGAGCACCTCGATCGAGCGGAAGTGCCGGCGGGTGTCCACGAGCAGGTGCTCGCTGACTCCCTGGCCGCTCAGGCTGGTGCCGCCGGAGCGGAAGGTCAGCGGCAGGCCGGTGCGCAGCAGCGCGGCGACCTGGCCGGCGCTCTCGGCCACCAGCACGGCCTGCGGGGTCAGCAGGTAGTGGGAGGCGTCGTGGGCCATGCCGAGCCGGTCGCTCGCGCGGGCGCGGGTGATCCCCGGGACGGCCGTCTCGACCGCCGCCAGGACGGCGGCGTCCGGCGCGTTGAGCCGTCGCGGTTCACGGTGGGTCATGCTCGTGCTCTCTTCCAGGTTCATTGCCGGGGATCGATGTGGATCTTGGGCCCCGGGCCGGCGCTGGGCGGTCGCCGTCCGGCCAGGACGCCGGCCGTCTCGGCCAGCCCGACCGTGGCGGCCACCAGCGGACGGGCGTCCACCGAGCCGCCGGCGTAGGCGTCGATGGCCCCGGCCAACCCCGCCGAGCCGCCCAGGACGCCGACCGCGGTGACGTCCTTGAGCACCAGATGACGGGTGTCGATGGCGGATGGTGTACCGGCCAGGCCGATGCAGACCACCCGCCCGGCCGGTTCGACCAGCTCAAGCGCGAGCGCGGGCAGGCCGGGGGCGTTGGAGGCGTCCACCACGGCGTGCCAGGCCAGCTCCGGCAGTGACGGCTTGGTCCAAGCGCCCTCGAAGCCGAGCGTCCGGGCCAGGCGCAGCCCTTCGGGATCGCGGCCGAGCAGGTGGACCTCGATCCCGCGGGCGCGTGCGAACAGCGCGGCCAGCAGGCCGATCGTGCCGGTTCCCAGAACCAGCAGGCGTTCACCGGCTGCCAGGCCGGTGCTCTCGATGGCGCGCAGCGCGTTGCCGCCGGGTTCGACGAGCGCGCCCAGCGTGAGGTCCACGGTGTCCGGCAGCGGTTGCAGCGCCGAGGCGGGGACGGCGAGCTGTTCGGCCAGCGCGCCAGGACGGCCGCGGCTGATGCCGATCTCGGCCACATCGGCGCAGATGTGATGATGGCCGGCACGGCAACGGTGGCAGCGGCCGCAGCCGAGCATGGTGTCGCCGGTGACACGGCGGCCCAGCCAGTCGGCCTGCACGCCCTCGCCGAGCGCGGTGACCGTACCGCACCATTCGTGGCCGGGGCGCAGCGGATACCACGAGCGGCCGCTGTGCAGGTAGCTCATCTCGCCGCTGAACAACTCCATGTCGGTGCCGCACACGCCCACCCGCTCGACGTCCACGATCACCTCGCCGGGCCCAGCGATGGGCGGTTCGGTCTCCTGGACCTCGGCCTTACCCGGTCCGGTGACGACCAGTGCGCGCATTACCGGGCGCCCAGGACATGCTGGCGCTGGCTGCCGAGCCCGTCGATGCCGAGCTCCATGACGTCGCCCGGTCGCAGCCAGATCTGCGGGTCGTGGCCCATGCCGACGCCGGGCGGGGTGCCGGTGTTGATCAGGTCGCCGGGCTCCAGCACCATGAACTGGCTCAGGTGGTGCACGATGACGTACGGGTCGAAGATCATCGTCTTGGTGCTGCCGGTCTGGCGGCGCACGCCGTTGACGTCCAGCCACATGCCCAGGTTCCGGACGTCGGCCAGCTCGTCGGGGGTGACCAGCCAGGGGCCGGCCGGGTTGAACGTCTCGGCCGACTTGCCCTTGCTCCACTGGCCGCCGCGTTCCATCTGGAAGGCGCGTTCGCTGACGTCGTTGACCACGCAGTAGCCGGCGATCGCGGCCGCGGCCTCCTCGACCGAGTCCAGGTAGGAGGTGCGGCGGCCGATCACGATGCCGAGCTCCACCTCCCAGTCGGTCTTGGTCGAGCCGCGCGGGATACGCACGTCGTCGTCCGGGCCGACCAGGGTGTTGGGCGACTTGGTGAACAGGATCGGCTCGGCGGGCACGGCCTGGCCGGTCTCGGCGGCGTGATCGCTGTAGTTCAGGCCGATGCACAGGATCTGGTGCGGGCGGGCGATCGGCGCGCCGATCCGCTCACCGGCGAATTCCCTCACGTCCCCCCGGGTGACCCGGTCGCTGAGCAGGGCCGGGCCGCCCGCGGCGAAGAAGCGCTCGTCGAAGTCGGGGGTGACGTCGGAGACGTCGATGTAGTGGGTGTCGTCCACGCGGACGACCGGCTTTTCGGCGCCGGGCGCGCCGATGCGCATGAGATACAAGGCGGTTCTCCGGAGATCAGAGGGGGTTCCAGTAGGGCGTGGGCAGGCCGCGGACGCCGACCTTCGCCGTGAACAGGCGGCCGCAGCCGGGGCCCGGCTCGGTCAGGTGCTGGGTGGAGGTGGTGATGACGAGGGTGTCGAGGCTGGGACCGGCGAAGGTGGCGCTGGAGGTGTGCGGAGCGCCGGTCTCGACGGTGGCCAGCAGCTCGCCCTTGGGTGTGCGGCACTCGACGCGGCCGCGACCCCAGATGGCGATCCACAGATTGCCGTCGGCGTCGACGCACATCCCGTCGGGCTTGCCGTCGGTGATCGTGAATGCTTCCCGTCGCGGGCCCGTCCTGCCGGTGGCGGGGTCGTAGTCGCGTGCGCAGACGGTGCCGGGGACGGTGTCCACGTTGTAGAGCCGGTCACCGAACCAGGCCAGGCCGTTGGAAAGGACCAGGTCGGTGTCGAGGTAGATGAGCCCTGTCTCCTCCAGCCGGGCCAGTACCTCCTGCCCGAAGCGGTCGTCCTGTGCCAGGCTGCCGATCAGGAAGCGCCCGGCCGGGTCCACGGCTCCGTCGTTCAGTCTGCTGTGGACCCCGGCGGGCAGCACCCGGGCCAGCTCGGTGCGGCGACCGTCAAGGTCCACGCGGATCAGCGTCGCCTGCCCGGCTACGATCAGCCGGCCGTCCTCGGAGACGGCGACCGCGCCCACGGTGCCGTCGAAGGTCTGGGCGCCGGTGCTGGTGACCTGGCCGGTTGCGGCGTCGAGCAGGCCTTCGTGCACGGTGCCGGTGATGATGTCGACCCACAGCAGGCGCTGCCGCGCGGCGTCCCAGACAGGGCCCTCGCCGAGGGCGTAGACCCCGGCCGAGGCCGGGGTCGCGGTCAGCTTCACCAAGGATCCTTTTCGGTGACGATAGCGCGGATGGCGGGCAGGTCATTGACGAGTTTCCGCAGCGGGGTGCGGTAGGCCAGCCCGCTGACGCTGATCGCGCCGCTGGGTACGGTGGGCGAGGTCAGGTATGCCGGAACCGCTACACAGTTGACGCCCGGCTCGTTCTCCTGGTCGTCGGTGGCGTAGCCCTGGTCGCGGATGCGTACGAGCTCGGCGTGCAACTCCTCAGCGGTCCCGATCGAGCGTTCGCTCGGCCGTTCCAGTGTGCGATCGCCCACCCACGCGCGTACGGCGTCCTCGTCCCGAAGGGCCTCGGCCAGCAGGATCTTGCCCACCGCGGTGCAGTGGGCCGGGTTGCGGCCACCGACGACCGAAGTCAGCCGGACCGCTCCCGCGGGCGGGTCCAGTTTGGACCGGTAGACGACCGAGGTTCCGTCGAGCACTGCGTAGTGCACGGTCTCGCCGTACCGGTCACACAGGGCCTCCAGCACCGGCATGACACGTACATGATCGGGCCGCGCCTCTTGGTGGGCGAAGGCCATCCGCAGGAACTCGTTCCCCAAGAGATAGCGGCCGTGGCCGTTCTGGGCGGCGAAGCCGGCCCGGCGCAACGAAGCGAGCGCTCGGTGGACGGTGGGCTTGGAACTGTCCACCGCACGGGCCATCTCCTCCAGCCCGATCCCGTTGGGATGGCGAGCCAGCTCAGCCAGCACCGCCAGCACGCGATCGGACCCCACTAGCTTGGCATCGGACATATTCCGAACGTTAGACCATCGTTCCGAAAAATGAAAGATGGCTTTCTCTGGGGCTGCTGATCCGCTAGTGTCCAAACAAGTTCCGTTAGATCGATATAAGTTCCAATTATTGGAAGATTATGAGTCGTAGTAGCCAGTGGTATTCCGGCACCGATCGCAACGCCTACATTCACCGCGCATGGATGCGGCGCGGACTGCCCGCCGACGCCTTCGACGGCCGACCGCACATCGCCATCGCCAACACCGCCTCCGACCTCACCCCGTGCAACATGCACCTGGACGAGGTCGCCGAGCACGTCAAGCGCGGCGTGTGGGAAGCGGGCGGCATACCCCTGAACCTGCCGGTCGTCTCGCTCGGCGAGACGCAGGTCAGGCCCACCGCCATGCTCTGGCGCAACATGGCGGCGATGGCCACCGAGGAGATGCTGCGAGCCAATCCCATCGACGGCGTGGTACTGCTCGGCGGCTGCGACAAGACCATCCCAGCACTGCTGATGGCCGCCGCGTCGGTGGACCTGCCCGCGGTGGTCGTGCCCGGCGGTCCCATGCTCACCGGGCATTTTCGCGGAGCTGCGCTGGGCTGCGGCACCGACGTGTGGAAGCTCAGCGAGGAGGTCCGCGCCGGAAACCTGACCCAGGCGGAGTTCCTGCGCTCCGAATCGTCCATGATCCGCAGCAAGGGTCACTGCAACACGATGGGCACCGCCTCCACCATGGGCCTGCTGGCCGAAGTGCTCGGGATGACGCTGCCAGGCCTAGCCGGCACCCCCGCACCCGACAGCCGTCTGCTGGAAGGCGCGCACGCCACAGGCGCCCTCGCCGTCGAGATGGTCGCGGTCGGCCGCCGTCCGAGCACCGTCTTGACCCGCGGCTCGTTCCTCAACGCCATTGTTGCCCTGGCCGCGCTCGGCGGCTCCACCAACGCCGTCATCCACCTGCTTGCCATCGCCGGGCGCCTCGGCGTCGACCTCAGCCAGGACGACTTCGACCACACCGGCTCCGGGGTCCCCCTGCTGGTCGACCTGCAGCCGGCTGGCCGCCACCTGATGGAGGACCTGTACCGGGCGGGTGGCTTGCATGCCGTGCTGAACGAGGTTCGCGACCTGCTCGACCCGGCCGCGATCACCGTCACCGGCCGGCCCCTGGTCGAGGCCCTCGGCGACGCCAAGACCTACGACCGCGAGGTGATCCGCTCCCGTCGGCAGCCGCTCCAGGAGGATGCCGGGATCGCGGTCCTGTACGGCAACCTGGCCCCGGACGGCGCTGTCATCAAGCCCGCCGCCGCCTCACCCCACCTGCTCCAGCACCGTGGCCCCGCCGTCGTGTTTGACTCCATCGAGGACCTGCACGCCCGCATCGACGATCCCGATCTGGAGGTCATCGCCGACTCGGTGCTCATCCTGCGCGGGTGCGGCCCCAGGGGCTACCCCGGCATGCCCGAGGTGTCCAACATGCCGCTGCCAGCCAAGCTGCTGGCCCAGGGAGTGCGCGATATGGTCCGCATCTGCGACGGCCGGATGAGCGGTACCGCGTACGGAAGCGTCGTGTTGCACGTCGCCCCCGAGGCCGCCGCGGGCGGCCCTCTTGGCAAGGTCCGTACCGGCGACATGATCATCCTCGATGTCCCCAACCGGCGGCTGGACATCGAGGTCTCGGCCGCCGAACTGGCCGCCCGTGACCTCTCCCACGCCGCCGCCACGGCGTTCGCCCGCCCGGACCGCGGCTGGCAGCGTCTCTACGTCGAAACCGTCCAGCAGGCCAACACCGGCGCCGATCTCGACTTTCTCATCGGCTCCAGCGGCCACCATGTATTCCGCGAATCCCACTGAAAGGACCTCATGACCTCCTTGCGCACCGCCATCATCACCGGCGGCGTCAGCGGCTTGGGCAAGGCCACCGCCATCCGCTTGGAAGCCGACGGCGTCAAGGTCATCACCCTCGACGTCGCCGACGGAGCCGACCTTGTCGTCGACGTCACTGACGCCGACGCCGTGCAGGCCGCCGCCACCGACGTCGGCCCCGTCGACATCCTGATCAACTCCGCCGGCATCGTCGGTCCCACCAGCCCGTTGTGGGAGACCCCTCACGACGGCTGGCGGCGTACCTTCGAGGTCAACGTGCATGGGACCTTCCACACCTGCCGCGCCTTCGTCCCCGGCATGCGCGAGCGCGGCTGGGGCCGCATCGTCAACATCGCCAGCATGGCCGGCAAGGACGGCAATCCGAACATGGCGCCGTACTCGGCCTCCAAGGCCGCGGTCATCGCGCTCACCAAGTCCCTGGGTAAGGAACTGGCCACCAGTGGCGTACTGGCCAATGCCATCACCCCTGCCGTGATCGAGACCCCGATGAACGCCGACACTGGCCCCGAGGCCCTGGCCCACATCACCAGCCTCATCCCCATGCGCCGCGTCGGGCGGCCCGACGAGGTCGCCGAACTCATCGCCTGGCTCACTTCCGACAAGGTCAGCTTCTCCACCGGTGCCGTCTACGACATCAGTGGCGGCCGCGCCACGTACTGAAGCCCCGCTTTCCGCAGGCGGTGTGGCAACTCGAATCGTAGAGGCCTCTGCTTGAATGATCTTGCGCTGTTGAGGTGGTGCTGGTGCGGCGTCTGCCTCACCAGGCGTTGATCACCTGCCCGACCAGGTGCGGCGAGATTCCTCGGCTGCGAGATCACGGTCCAGTACCACGACCGTAAGACCCCATCGATGGCCGGGGAGGGGCCGAACGCCGAGTGATGCAGGAAACGGGATTCCGCCGCACGAGGATCCCTGGTGGTCGGCCCCGCCCTTGCTCAGAGACGGCCAGGGCTGAGGCTCACCATCGGTGACGGGCATTCTCCACCCAGCCGGTGAGCCCGTCGAGGTCGATCCAGGAGCCGTCGTCGGCTCGGGCGCGGCCGGTAAAGTGACCGAAGCACTGGTGGATCTTGCTGGCGACGACCAGCAGGTTGTTCTTGGCGGTCTTCTCATGGAAGGGGTGGAACTCCACCTCGACACGCGGCCCGGTAATGCGCCAGGGGCGCTTCCAGTCGGAGCGATCGTAGTGCCATTCCAGCTCGTCGCTGATCTTGTGCAGGCGGCCGTCGAGAAACAGAGCGTTCTCGGTAGAGCCGGTGCCGTCGGTCCACTTGCCGCCGAGCTGGATGGCGCGGCCCGGCGCGCAGCCGGCCGCCCAATTCCAGACGACCGAGTACGGCCATTTGCCGCGGCCGTGGTCGAGCACGGCGAATGCGGAGTCGATCGGGTGTGTCTGTGACCCGACCCTGAGCGTGCCTTGAGCGGGTCGGCCGAGGTCCTTGACCGTGTACTGGAACCGGTGAGCGCCCCAAGGTACCACCACGCCCAGCGATTCGTGGCTGACAGGCAGGCTCACCTCCACCTCCAGCTCGATGGTGGCGGAGACCGCGCGGATCGTGGTCCCGCCCGCGTGAGCGGCCAAGTCGATGCGGAGCCCGCCACCCTCCACCGACGCCGTTCCCGTGCCGCTGCGGTCGGGCATGACCGCCCTCCGGGCCAGCGGCACCACCACGTCCTTGGCGCTCTCTTGGCCCGTGTCGCGGTTCAACACGTACAGGCCGTGCAGCCCGGCGTAGTCGAGTGAGGCGGCCACCAGTCCGATGATGTGGGTGGGGGTGACGATGCCCCAGTACTCCCACCGCTTGGCGCGCCCCCAGCCGCGCAGGTTGGACCGGTGCAGCGGGCGCCGGCTCCAGCCGACCGCCGCGGGGTTGAGCCGGCCGCCCGGCAGGCACAGGTCGACGGGTTCGGTGATCTCGCGCTCGTAGGTCATGCCAGCCTCAGCTTCTCGTTGATCGAGCGGATCAGGTCCGCGTCCAGTTTGAGCACCTCGCGGTCGTAGGTGAGCAGCCCGTTCAGTTCGTCCTCGACGTCGCTGAGCTGGGTGTAGACGGTGGCGCTCAGCCCGCGGGCGATCGCCGGGACGATCTCGCGCAGATGCAGCCGGGCGAAGGCGGCGCCGAGCCGTGTGGCATCGTCGAAACGCCGGTACCCGAACCGCCCGGAACCCCAGACGTGCCCGTGGACAGGAAGGCTGTAGCCGCCGTACTCGGTCAGCGCCAGCACGCGCCCGTCGGGCCGGGGCGGGCGGAAGCGCCGGAAGTAGACATGCAGGCTGCGCAGGTCGCCCGCGCCCTGGTCGTGCCAGCCGCTGGCGTGGTCGATCGACCGGGTGGGATCCAACGAGGCCAGTTCACCGGCGATGCGTGCGGCGTCGAACTGCCCCCACCCCTCGTTGAAGGGCACCCAGACCGCCAGACTCACCACGTTGCGCAGGTGCTCGACGGTCTGACGCAGTTCCGTCTCAAAACGCTCCCGCCCGGCCCTGTCGCCTCGGCCGAACACGCGGTGCCGCCGGTCGTCCAGCCACAGCGGGGTGAGCACGGGAGCGGTGATGACCAGGGGCCGGTACGGCTCGCCGCCATTGACCAGATCCTGCCAGACGAGCATGCCGAGCCGGTCGCAGTGGTGGTACCAGCGCAGCGGCTCGAGCTTGATGTGCTTGCGCAGCATGGTGAAGCCGAGCCGCTTCATGGTGGCGATGTCGTGGATCATCGCCTCGTCGGACGGGGGTGTGTAGAGGCCGTCCGGCCAGTAGCCCTGGTCCAGGATCCCGGCGTGGAAGTAGGGTCGGCCGTTCAGCAGCAGCCTGGGCACGCCGTCCGGGCCGGGGCCCACCCCGAAGGAGCGCATCCCGAAGTATCCGGCGACGCGATCCTCGCCGAGCGAGACCGCTACGTCGTAGAGGAACGGATCCTCCGGGCTCCACGGCCGTACCTCGGACATCGGCACGCGGACAGCCGTGCCGACCTCCGCGGCCGCGGAGGTGACGGCGACGCCGTCGGCGAAGATCTCGACCTGGGCCGTGCCCGCCGAGGCGTGTACCGTTACCTCGACGGCCGATCCGGCCAGGTCGGGGATGAGCGTCAGCCGCTCCACGTGCACGGCGGGCACGGACTCGGCCCACACCGTCTGCCAGATGCCGGACTGGGCGGTGTACCAGATGCCGCCCCGTTCCAGCTTCTGCTTGCCGCGCGACCCGCTGCCCGTATCATCACGCACCGCCACGACCAGCATGCCTTCGGGAATGTCGGTGATGTCGCAGGTGAAGGGCAGATATCCGCCCTCGTGCGCCCCCACCTGGACTCCGGACAGGAAGACCCTGCACTCCTGGTCCACCGCGCCGAAGTGCAGCAGCACCCGCCCACCCGGTACGGCGAAGCCGTCCGGGAGCCGCAGCGGGCGCCGGTACCAGAGGGTCTGGCCCGGCTGGAGCTGCCGCCCGACGCCGGACAGCGGCGCCTCCGGTGAGAACGGGACGATGATCTCGCCCTCGTAGACCTCCGGCTCGCGATCGCCGAATGCGTACTCCCAGCGGCCGTTGAGGTTGAGATAGCTGTCGCGGACCAGCTGCGGCCGCGGGTACTCGGGCAGAACCGCATCGGGATCGAGGTCCCGTCCCCACGAGGTCAGCACCGGATCAGCCTCCTCAGGTCGCTGAGCGCGTCGAACGGCAGGGGCCTGGGCAGGCCATGGCTCATGAGGACCGCGCCGTGATGGAGCACGCCGGTGTCCTCGTCCCGGTAGACACCGTCAGGGTCCAGGCCGCGTAGCCGAACTGGCGCGTCGCGGCCCACCAGCGTGGTGGGCCGCCACAGGAATACCGCCACCTCGTCTTCGAGCGTGTACTGCACGGCCCACCGCCCGAGCCGGTCCAGCCGTCCGCCGTGCACCACGGACCGGATGCGTTTGTACTGCTCCACCAGCGCCGTCGCCTCTTCCAGCTCCTGTGGCGTCCAGCGCAGCAGGTCGCCGCCGATTCCCAGGGCGCCGCTCATGGCGACGTGGAAGCGGAAGCGCAGCGGCGTGAGGCGCCCGGTGATCGCGTTGGGGCTGTCGGTCACCCACGCTCCCATGGTGCGCACCGGGTAGAGCTGTGAGTAGCCGTGCTGGATGGCGATCCGCTGCGCGGCGTCGGTGTTGTCGGAGGTCCAGGTCTGGTCGGTGCGGGCCAGCATGCCCAGGTCGGCCCGGCCGCCGCCGCTCGCGCAGCCCTCGATGGTCAGTTGCGGATGGTCGGCGCGGAGTTGGTCGATGATCGCATAGACGTTGCGCACGAACGGCACCCACACCTCGTCCCCCGCCTCGGTGAAGGGCCGGTTCATGTCCCACTTCAGAAAGGAGATGTCGTGTCGCCGCACGAGGTCGTCGAGCCAGCGGTGCGCCCAGGCGGCCACCTCGTTGCGGGAGAAGTCCAGCAGCAGCTGATTGCGCACCTCGGTGCTGCGCCGGTTGGGCTGGCGCAGCACCCATTCGGGATGTGTCCGGTACAGCTCGCTGTCCGGGTTGACCGATTCCGGCTCCACCCACAGCCCAAAGGTCATGCCCAGTTTCCTGACGTGCTCGATCAGCGGCGCCAGTCCTTCAGGGAACCGGTCGGGGTTGGGCCACCAGTCGCCCAGCCCGACGCGGTCGCTGGTGCGCCCGCCGAACCAGGCGTCGTCCATCACGAACAGCTCGACGCCCAGCGCCGCGGCCCGCTCGGCCAGCGCCATCTGCTGCTCCTGGGAGATGTCGAACTCGGTCGCCTCCCACGAGTTGAAGACCACGGGCCGGGTCCGGTCGTCAAGCAGGAACGTCCGGGCGTAGTCATGCCAGCGATGGCTGGCGCCGCCGAATCCGGCGGGTGAGTACACGCCGGCGAACACCGGCGTGTCGACGGACTCGCCCGCGCCGAGCCGCCAGGTCAAGCCCTCGTGCCCGAAACCACCGCTGAGGCCCACCCGGTCGTGCTGATCACGCTCGACCGTGATCCGCCAGCTCCCGCTCCAAGCCAGGGCGACGCTCCACACCTCGCCGTGCTCCTCGGTGGCATGGCCGTCGTCGACCATGAGCCAGGGGTTGGCATGGTGCCCGCTGTGGCCGCGGCGGCTGGTCAGCACGGTCTCCGCCATCGTCAAGTCGGTACGGCGCAGCTGGAACTCGCGACCCCAGTCGCCACTGACGTGGCTAAGCCGGTAGCCGTCCCGGTGCGGCAGGCTCCACGCCGCTGAGTCGCAGCGCAGCAGCGTGACCGGCTCGGCGCCGCAGTTGGTGACGGTGGTCCAGCGTTCGATCGTCTCGCCCCGCACCCGATAGTGCAGGGTGATCTCCAGCGGGTAGTGCCCGTCGGCCATGTGCAGGACCAGCTGGTCGCCCTCCACCGCGTGGCCGAGGTGGCGCCACTCCACACCGCGGACGGCGTCGCCGTACCTGATCTGCAGCCCGGCCACGCCGAACCACGCGCCCCCCTCCACTGGCAGCTCCGGCCACCCGGCCGGCAGGTCGCGTGCCTGGTCGAGAGTGAGCGCCGGGCCCCAGTGCGCGCAGGTGGGCGTCGCGTCGCCGGCCAGCCGTACGACATAGCCGGACGTTGGCGTGCTCAGCAGCCATAGGCCGTCGCCTACCGCGATCACGCGAGCCACACAGCGGTGTCGCAGGGCAGCAGACCTCCGTCGAGAGGGCCGCTGGCCAGCAGGACCGTGCCGGTGAAAGGCACAGGCTCGGCGCCGAAGTTGACCATCAGCGTGAAGCCCGGCTCGCGCTGGAAGGCCAAGACCTCCGGACCGTGCTCCAGCCAGGTCAGGTCGCCGTCGCCGAGCGCGGGGTGGCGGCGGCGCTCGGCGATCGCGCGCCGGTACAGTTCCAACGTCGAGCCATCGTCTGCTTGCTGCTCCGCCACGCTCAGCGTCCCCCACCCCTCCGGCTGCGGCAGCCACGGGCGCACCGGGACGTCCGCGAAGCCGTACGGCATCGCCTGCCCCGACCACGGCAGCGGCACCCGACAGCCGTCGCGGCCGATGAAGGCACGCGCGGTCCGCTCGAACATGGGGTCGCGCCGCTCGCCGGCCGGGATGGTGAGGTGCTCGGGCAGCCCGAGCTCGTCGCCCTGGTAAATGTAGGCCGAGCCCGGCAGCGCCAGCAGGAGCAGCGCCGCCGCCCGCGCCCGCCGCGTGCCGACCGCAACGTCCACCTCGACCTGGCCGAGCATTACCTCGGCGGTCGGGGCGCGCACGAGATCCTGGTCGATGCCGTAGCGGGTGACCATGCGCGGGACGTCGTGGTTGCCCAGCACCCAAGGGATCGACCCGCCTGTCTCCATCGCCAGCCGGTGCGACTCCTCGATCACCGTCCGGAACTGCGCAGCCGACCACGGCGCGGGCATGAGGCGGAAGTTGAACAGCTGCGCCAGCCCGTCGCCCGTCAGATAGGGCCTGGCCACCTCGGCGTTGCCGTACCAGATCTCCGCCACGCTCATCCGCGCGCCGGGATACCCCTCCAGGATCGCGCGCCAAGAGCGGTAGAGCTCCAGCAGTTCGGGCTGGTTCTCATACGGCACAGCGGCGTCGGCCGGAATCAGCGGCGTGCCCGCCGGGAGCTCGACCTCGGGCAGCCCGTCCTGCTTGAACAGCATGTTGGCCACGTCGATCCGGAACCCTGCCACACCCCGGTCCAGCCAGAAGCGCAGCACGTCCTCGAACATGGCCACCACCTCGGGATGGCGCCAGTTCCAGTCGGGCTGGCTCGCGTCGAACAGGTGCAGGTACCACTGCCCGTCCTCGACCTGTGTCCAGGCCGAGCCGCCGAACTTGGACTGCCAGCCGTTGGGCCGGTCGCGGAAGATGAACCGATCGCGCCCGACACCGCGCAGCGCCTCCCGGAACCAGGGGTGCTGCACCGAGCAGTGGTTGGGCACGATGTCGACGATCACGCGGATGCCCCGCCTCCCAGCCTCGGCGACCAGATGGTCGAAGTCGGCCAGCGTGCCGTAGCGCGGATCGACGTCGCGGTAGTCGGCCACGTCGTAGCCGCCGTCGGCCAGTGGCGAGGGATAGAAGGGGCTCAGCCAGAGCGCGTCGACGCCCAGCTCTGCCAGGTGGTCCAGGCGTGAGATCAGGCCGCGCAGGTCGCCTTGGCCGTCGCCGTCGCCGTCGGCGAAGCTACGCGGATAGACCTGGTAGACGATGGCTTCGCGCCACCATTCAGCGGACACTGCGGATCCTCCAGACGAGAGTGGCGCCGGCGACGGCGAACGCGGCCGCCACGCTGTACATGAGTGGATAGCCTCCGGCCGAGGTGACCAGTGGCGCTGCGATGACCGGGCCGAGCGTGTTCGACGCGGAGTTGGACAGGCTGATGATGCCTAGGTCCTTGCCCCGGTCGGCGTCGGCGGGCAGCAGCTGGGTGACCATGGCCTGGTCGACGGCGACGAACATGCCGTAGCCCGCGCCCAGCAGCGCGGCGGCCGCGATCGCCGACCCCCAACTGGTGGCGGTGGTGAGCACCAGTGCGGACAGCGCCATCGTCAGGCCGCCGGCGAAGACCGCAGGCTTGCGCCGCCCGCTGCGGTCCGACAGCCATCCGGCCAGCAGCGTCGGTGCCACGCTGCCCAGCGTGAAGACCGCCACCAGCACCACCACGCCCTGCTCGACGGTGGAGCCGGGGAACAGGCTCTCGTAGTGGACGGCGTCGCGCAGAAAGTACTGCAGGTAGCCGATGCCCATCGCGAGCGTGAGCGTGATCAGCATGCGGCTGAGCCAGGCCCAGGCGAAGTCGGGGTGGCGGCGCGGGCTGACCCAGAAGCCACGCGCGAAGTCACGCAGGGAGAACGGCGGGCACGGCTGGGCGCGCGGCTCGCGCGTGAGCAGGCCGAACGGCAGGATCAGTACCAGCACGAGCGCCGCCATAGCCAGGAACGCCGGGCGCGAGCCGGTCAGCAGCACCGTGGCCACGACGCCGCCGAGCAACGGCCCGCTCAGCTGGCCCACCCCGGCCAGCGCCGAAGCTCTGCCGCGCTGCGGGATCGGCACCTGGTCGGGCACGGTCGCGATGGCGGTGGCCAGCGCGGCGGTGAACGCCAGCTGTGCCACCGCCCAGCCGGCAACCAGACCGGCGATCGTCTGCTGGAAGGCCAGGAACGCCAGGGCGGCCGCGCTGATCAGAGCACCGCCCACGATCCACGGCCGTCGGCGGCCGAAACGGGAGCTCGTGCGGTCGGACATCGCGCCGAACAACGGGTTGGCGACGGCCGTGCACACCGCGGCCACCGCGAGCACGACCGCGAGCGAGGCCTCCTTGTGTGCGGGGTCGATGGCGGCGACCTGCGAGGGCAGCAGGATCTGGCCGCCTACCGTGGCCGCCATGATGACGCCCATCTGCGCCAGGGCCAGCAGCGTCATCCAGCTGAAGGACACCTTCGGCGGATCATCGATTCTGATATTGCCCACTCATGCCCTCCAAACGTGACGAGGCATCACGTTAGAACATGACGAGGTGTTATGTTAAGGGGGAGATGATGGATAATTCCGGCGTCCGACGCAAACCGGTCCAGCAGCGCAGCATCGAGCGGGTGGAGCGCATCCTCGACGCCTGCGCCGAACTCCTCGACGAGGTCGGCTTCGACGCGCTGACCACGGCGGAGGTGGCCCGGCGGGCGGGCGTGCCCGCTGCGACGGTCTACCAGTTCTTCGACGGCAGGCCCGGCATGATGCGCGCCTTCGCGCTGCGCAACCTCGACCTGCTCCTGATGCGGCTGCGCCGTCGGGCCGACGAGGAGCCGGGACTCACCTGGCCACGCGCCGCCGAGATCGTGATCGAGGAGACCGTCGGCATGCGCCGCACCGTGCCGGGCTTCACCGTCGTCGACTTCGCCGACACCCGCGCGGGCGGCGCCTCCTTCCTGCCGCACGGCCGGGTCCCGGAGGGCGGCGACATTCTCGCCGAGCGCCTGTATGACTTCGCGACCGGCCAGGCCGGGCTGCCGCCCCTGCCCGATCCCTACCGGGTCATGCGCCTGGCCATCGAGACCACCGCAATCGCCCTGCGCCTGGCCTTCCAGAACTCGCGCGATGGCGATCCCGCCGTGATCGAGCAGGCGCGCATCCTCCTGACCGCCTACTTCACCCAGCTCACCCACCATCGCCCGGCGGCGCCGAGCAGGTGAGAGAAGGGTGAGCCACGGCTGTTGCCTCCTCGCCGGATGATCCGAGGCGCTGGCAGAGCGTGCTTCCGGCAGCTTGACGGTTTCGGAGGCGGCGAAACAGGCGCTGAGTCTCATGGAGAGGGCGATGAAGGCACCGCGTGAGGGCCCACGGTCGGGCCGTGACGCGAGCAGGGACGCCGCCACGATCCTTCCAGCATGTCGCTCCAGGGCAAGCTGTCCTTTGAGGGGTCTGATCGATCGACTCGCTGCACTGCCGCCACGACTTGAGGAACCGCCGACCTGTCCGAGGAGCCTCGCTCTTACGGACAGGCGGAGCAGAACGAGGTCGTGATCGGTGAGGTCGGCCTCGAACTTGCAACCGAGGAAGAAGGTCCGCACCACTGTGCCGGAACCCTCCCACCACTAGGCGCCCGACCTGATCCGGTGAGACTTCACCGCACGCGCCCCGAACCAGCGCTACATCGGCGACATCACCTACCTACCTACCTGCCCGCCGATGAGGGCCGGCTCCTGTATCTGGCGACCGTGCTGGACCTGGGTCACGGCGGCTGGCGGACTGGTCGATTGCCGATCACATGCGCATCGAGCTGGTGACCGACGCGCTGCGAGCAGCCGCGACGTGCGGCAGCCTGAATGGGACGATCTTCCACGCCGATCACGGGGCGCAGTACACCTCGGCCGAGTTCGCCACGGTGTGCGCCGAGCCCGGCGTGCGCCTGTTCATGGGGGCCGCCGGCTTCAAGCGCGTGACCCTCCAGGACGTCAAGCGCTGGCCTCAGCGCACGAGGACTGCCTGGCCGTCTTCAAGTGGATCACCTGCTACAACAACCGCAGGCGGCACTCCGCTCTCGGCTGCCTCACGCCCGATCGACTACGAGCAGCAGGCCATTGATGAGGTGCTGCTCGCCGCCTAACAAGCCATGTCCACACAGGGGGTGAGCCCCCGCCTCGCGGTCGCGACGGTGTTCAGGGGCAGGCGGCAGCCTCACCGAGGCGCGATGGTGTCCCGCGCGGCCAAGCCGCGCGGGACACCATCGGATCGGATCAGACCGTGATGCGGTCGATGTTGGGTGCCCAGCCGGTCATGTTCTCGATGCGGATGGCGTTGTTGCCTGCGGCGAGGGGGAGGGTGACGGTGACCGAGCCGAGGCTGCTGGTGCCGCCGGTGGCGGGGAAGGTGACGGGTGTGCCGGTGCCTGTGGTGGCGGTGGGTGGGTTGACGATCAGGTCGGCGGTTCGGCTTTCAGAGCTGGTGTAGTGGATGGTGACTTGCCGGGTTCCGGCGGTTGTGCTGGCGATGTTGGTGATGGTCAGGCGGTTGCTCCAGTAGCCGATGCCGTCCACTCGCTTACCGCCCGAGCAGGGGGTGCAGACGGTGGCGGCGGCTGAGCCCATGAAGGTGTTGCCGGCGGCCTCCGCCTCATACGTAGTGCCGGAGACCGGTGGAGTACTCGATCCGTCCACCACGATGCGGTCGATGTTGGGTGCCCAGCCGGTCATGTTCTCGATGCGGATGGCGTTGTTGCCTGCGGCGAGGGGGAGGGTGACGGTGACCGAGCCGACGGTCCCGGTGCCGCCAGTGGCGGGGAAGGTGACAGGGGTGCCGCTGCCGGTGGTGCCGGTGGGCGGGTTGACGATCAGGTCAGCGGTGCGGCTGTCCGGGCTGGTGTAGTAGATGGTGACCTGCTTGGCGCCGCCTGTTCCGCCGGCCACGTTGTTGATGGTCAGCCGGTTGCTCCAATAGCCGACGCCGTCCACCCGCTGCCCGCCTGAGCAGGCGGTGCATGCGGCCGAGGCGACCGTGCCGGTGAAGGTGTTGCCCGCGGCCTCGGCCTCATACGACGTGCCGGAGCTGCCACCGGACGACTGCGTCGATACGGTCAGCGCAGAGGATGCCGCGGAGACGTTCCCCGCGGCGTCACGCGCCTTGACCGTATAGGTGTAGGCCGTGCCCGCGGCCAGCCCAGTGTCGATGAACGTGGTACCGGTGACGGTGTCCACCAACTGGGTGCCGCGACGGACTTCGTACCCACTGACGCCGACGTTGTCGGTGGACGGGTTCCACGACAGTGAGATCGAGTTCTGTGTCTGGGCCGGGGAGGCGAGGTTCGCCGGAACAGTCGGTGCCTGGGTGTCACTCCCGCCGCCTGTCCCGACCTGCACGGTACCCAGGCCCAGCCAGCCGTCGGAGTTCTGCGTGGCATTGGCGAAGCGCAGCTTCTTGGCGCTGGCGCTGATGGTTTCCAGCGGGCTGCGGACCTGCATCACGAGCTGGTAGCCGCCGTCGGCGACACCGCCGAGGCTGAGGTTGGCTGCTTCGAAGTACTCCGGCCAGCCGAAGTCCAGGTAGGTGGGGTCGGACCCGACGTTCCAGTCAGGGAAGGCGCGGATCTTCAGCGGTTGGGCCTTGCGGATGTCCCAGGGGGTGTCCCAGGTCTTGACCACGTTGCCCGCAGAGTCCTTCAGTCCGAGCATGACGGTCCACGGGTAATAGAACGGAGCGACCCCGGTGTTGGAGATCTTCACGCCCACCTTCATGGACGTCGCGGTGACGGAGTCCTTGAAGTAGGCGGTCGGCACTGTCAGGTTGTAGCCCATCAGCCGTACCCCTTCGGCGACCTTGGGGTCGGTGGCGCTGTAGTTCTGGCTGCTTTCGCTGACCTGCCAGGTCGCGTGCTGCAGTTCGATGCACGCCTTGACGTTGTCGACGTCGCCGCCGTTGCCGTTGGGCCAGTTGTCGTACAGGCGGCTCTGAATCTCCGGCCGGACCTCACCGCCGATGGAGTTGGTGATCCATTTGTTCTCCACCCCCTCGTTGAGCGCGAGCTGGAGGAAGGCGTAGTTCGCCCCGCCCATCGACTGGGGCAGGGACACGCCCTGCAAGGGGCTGCCCTCGCGATAGCAGAAGGAGTAGTCGGCGTACCCGATGTCTTTGGTGTTGGCGGCACCACCGGCCGCGTCGGGGTAACGGAGCTCGAGTTGCGTGTGGCTGAACGCGTTGTCGTAGGCGGTCACGATCTGAGCTGCGTTGGCGTCGGTGGGCATGTAGTTGGGATAACTGTCGCCGCTGGTGTCCTCGTCATAGGGCCACGTGTGCCACTCTCCCCACAGGCCGATGAGCCCGAGCCCGATGAACCCGATGCGCGGATCGTTGTCGTAGCGGGCCCCGAGAGCGGCGATGAAGCCGGTGAACGCGGCGATCAGGTCAGGGTCGTCGTAGTCGGGGCTCTGGGTGTCCCACACCGCGTTGTGGCGCATGGTCACCCGGCCGTTCAGGCACGCCGGGGTGGCGTTGGCGGGATGAGTGCCTGATCCGCCGGGGTATTCCACGTAGAACCAGAAGTTTGAGTGGTTGCCGCGAGCGGCGGTGTCGTTGAGGAACTGGTCGAGGATCGTCCAGTCGTAGACGCCGCAGTTGGCCGGATCGGTCATGACCTCGCTGAGCCCGAAGTAGCTCCAGGCGAGGCTGCGGGGGTAGCCGTGGGTTCCGTTGCTGCCGGGATAGAAGGTCGCGTATCCCTTCAGCGGGTTGTCCAGGGGCCCGGGCGCCGCGGATAACTGATGGGCGGGCAGCGTGGAGTCGGGGGTGGCTGGCGCGGGGGGCCGGGTGGGGGCGCCGGCGGTGGTCAGCGCGGCGGTCGAGGCCTGGGTTGATCGCGCCTGGGCGGCCGGAACCGTCGCGGCGATCGTGGCGAGCACGATCGCGATCACGACGGCGAGCCGCGCGCGTTGTCTGTGGGCCGTCATCGGGCTGTCCTCCTGGGGGGTGAGGGGTGATCTTCGAAACCCGTCGGCTGCCGGTAGCGGCGGAGGTGTGCGGACGGCGCTGTCAGCAGTGGGGCACGGCCTTGGCCAGGCCGGCGAGCGGCCGGAACCGTCTCACAGTGCCCTTCTCGAACCTGTTGGGTTGGTGAGAGAGTAGGTCATTCCGTTTGATAGATCAAGATTCTGTTTAGCGGAATTTGGTGTAGTAGGGTGCGGGCATGATAATGAACGCGATGGACGCAAACCCCTCGCCCGTCGAGAGCGTCGACCGGGCCTTGCGGATCCTCCAGCTGCTGTCCCGCAGTGCTACCGGCCTCACGCTGGACGAGCTGGTCAGCGCGTCAGGCCTTCCCCGCAGCTCGCTGCACCGCCTGCTGGCCGCGCTGAAGCATCGTGGGTTCGCCGCCCAATACAACAGCCATAGCCCCTACTTCCTCGGCTCCGAGGCGGTCGCCGTGGCGTTCGGTTACTACGAGCGGATGGACCTGCGCACGCTGATCCGCCCGGTCATGGTCACCCTGCAGCAACGGCTGCAGGAGACCGTGCACATGGCGATGCTCGACGGCGGCGACGTGGTCTACATGGACAAGGTCGAGTCCACGCAGGCGATGCGCATCACCTCTGTGATCGGTGGCCGCAACCCGGCGCATTGCACGGGCGTCGGCAAGGCGATGCTCGCCTGGACCTACCCCACGGACGAGGCCATCCGGATGTGGATCGAGAAATACGCCCCCCTGACCGGCCGTACCCGCAACACCCTCACCTCGCCGGCCAGGCTGATCGCCGAGCTGGCGAGGATCAGGGACGAGGGCCATGCCGTGGACATGGAGGAGAGCGAGGACGGCGTACGCTGCGTGGCCATCCCCGTCTTCTTCGGCAAGCCCGCGCCGGTGGCCGGCATCAGCGTCACCGCACCCAAAGGCCGTATGACGGTCGGCCGGATGAACGAGATAGCCGCAGAGCTCAAGCGTGAGGTGATCGAGCGAATGCCTCCAGGCTCCGACTGAGAGAGCCCGGCAAGCTCTTGACACTTGTCTTTCGGCCATGGTTTTGTTGCGCTCACCCATTTAGAATCGCATTCCGCAAAGCGGAATACATGCGCAACCGAGGGCGTCGAAATGACGGCAACCGTCTCCACCTCCCCATCCATTCCGCCGAGGCACGGAGCCCGCCAGCGAGCTCCAGGCCTCGGCGGAATGGATTCCCGCCCCCGTCCCCCGGCGCAGCGGGGTGCCGCCCGTGCGGCCTGGCTGTTCCTGCTGCCCGTGCTGGTGGGCTTCGGGCTGTTCTACCTTTATCCAGCCGCTCGCGGTCTGTGGTGGTCCTTCACCGACTACTCCCTACTGGCCGAACCCGAGTTCACCGGCACACAGAACTACGCGGAACTCGTGGGCGACGCGCAGTTCTGGAACGCCTTGAAGGTCACCGCCCTCTACGTCGTGCTCAACATCGGGTCACAGACACTGCTGGCCCTGGTGCTGGCCGCCCTGATGCACCGGCTCACCCGTTCGGTCATGGTGCGAGCCATGCTGCTGGTCCCGTGGTTGGTGCCGAACGTCACCGTCGGTCTGCTGTGGCTGTGGCTGCTCGACGCCGACCTCGGCTTCGTCAACCACCTGATCAGCTCACTCGGCGGGGAAAGTACCGCGTACTTCGCCTCGCCGACCTGGGCACTGCCGACGGTGGCCCTGGTCAACACCTGGGCCTACACCGGATACACCGCGCTGCTGCTCTACGCCGGCATGCTGCAGACGCCGGGATACCTGTATGAATCGGCGGCCATCGACGGCGCCGGTGAGACACGCACCTTCTTCACCGTCACGCTGCCCCTGCTGCGCCCGGTACTCGCCCTGGTGCTCGTGACGTCAATGATCGGATCGTTCCAGATCTTCGACACCGTCGCGGTGACGACCGAGGGCGGCCCGGTCAACGTCACCAAGGTCATCTACTTCTACATCTACCAGAAGGCCTTCCACCAGTTCGAGATGGGATACGCCGCCGCGGCCGGAGTCGCGCTGGTAGCGATCCTCGGCGCACTCGTCTATGTCCAACTGCGCCTGCTCAAGGCCTCTAGCTCGGACCTGGGGTGAAGCAACCAATGACCTTGAGGAGGTTCCTCCACAAGCACCCGGGACGCCTGGCCGCATGGGCCTTCCTAGGGATCGCGATCGTCGCCACAGTGTTCCCGTTCTACTGGATGATCCGCACCGCGCTGACCCCTGCGGGCGATCTCTACACCGACAGCACCGGGCTCTGGCCCGACCATCCGACACTGATCAATTTCAGCCGCGTGCTCGGCTTCCTGGACGTCGCCGAGGCTCAAGCGGCGGGAGGGTCCGGCGCCCGGATCGACTTCATCAGGTATCTGATGAACTCCGTCATCTACAGCACCCTGGTCGCCGCAGTGCAGACGTTCTGCTGCGCCATGGCCGGTTACGCGCTGGCGCGCCTTCGCTTCCGCGGCCGCGACCTGATGTTCACCGTGATCGTGGGCGCCCTGATGGTGCCGCCGATCTTCACGCTGCTGCCCAACTTCGCTCTGGTCAAGAACCTCGGGCTGCTCAACACCATGGCGGGCCTGGCGGCCCCGACGCTGTTGATGACCCCCTTCGCCGTCTTCTTCCTGCGGCAGTTCTTCCTGTCGATCCCCGCTGCCGTCGAGGAGGCAGCCGTCATCGACGGCGCAGGCCGATGGATGATCTTCTGGCGGGTGGTGCTGCCGATGACGCGCGGGCCGCTGATCACCATCGCCATGACCACGGCGGTGTGGTCATGGAAGGACTTCCTGTGGCCCCTGCTGGTCGGACCGAAGGAGCAGACCCGAACCCTCACCGCGGCGCTGGGCATCTTCCTGCAGCAGTCACCCAACACCCGGCCCGACTGGACGGGGCTCATGGCGGCCTCGACCTTGTCAATCGTCCCCGTGCTGCTGTTGCTGGTGTTCTTCGGCAGACGCCTGATCGACTCCCTGAACTTCACCGGGATCAAGTGATCCGCATCCATTCGAGTAGGAGCACCAGAATGCGTGTTTTCCGGCTGGGCGCAACGGCCCTGACCATCGTCATGGTCTCGGCCACCCTCACAGCGTGCGCCGGCAACGAGGAGGAGACGTCCGGTCCCGGCCCCGTGACCCTCACCTACGCCCTGTGGGCCGACAACCAGCTTCCCGCCTACAAACAGTGCGCCGACGCCTTCACCAGGAAGAACCCGAACATCGCCATCAACATCACCCAGGCGGCGTGGGACCAGTACTGGCAGAACCTCACCACGCAGATCGCCTCTGGTGAGGCACCTGACGTCTTCACCGACCATGTCGCCTACTATCCGCAGTTCGTCGTCCGCAACCAGATCCTGGACATCCAGCCGTACGTGGAACGCGACAAGGTCGACCTCGCCCAGTACCAGTCCGGTCTGGCGGATCTGTGGATGCGCGACGGCAAACGCTACGGCCTGCCCAAGGACTGGGACACCATGGCCATCGTCTACAACCAGGACATTCTGTCGAAGGCGAAGGTCAAGCCGGCGGAACTGCAGGACATCTCCTGGAACCCAGAAGACGGCGGCGACTTCGAGAAACTGATCGCCCGCCTGACCCTGGACGAGCAGGGCCACAACGGCCTTGACCCCGCCTTCGACAAGAGCAAGATCAAGGTCTACGGCTTCCTGCCCGAGATGAACGACGGCGCCCACGGCCAGAACGGATGGGGCAACTTCGCCCACAGCGCCGGCTTCTCCTATCTCGACAAGAACCCGTGGGGCAGCCACTACAACTACGACGACCCACGACTCGCCGCCACCGTGGACTGGTACGGCCGACTGGTCGACAAGGGGTACGCACCGAAGTTCGACAAGCAGTCCACGCTCGGCCGCGACGCCGTGATGGAGGCAGGCAAGGGCGCCATGACCATCACCGGCTCCTGGATGGTCACGGTGTACACCGACCAGAAGGCCAAGCAGAAGTATGCGTTCGCGCCGCTGCCGGTCGGCCCGCAGGGCCGCAAGAGCGCCATCAACGGACTCTCCGACGCGATCTACGCGGGTACCGAGCACAAGAACGAGGCCTGGCAATGGGTCAAGTTCCTCGCCTCGACAGAGTGCCAGGACCTCGTCGCCCAGAACGCGGTGGTCTTCCCCGCGATCAAGACCTCATCCGACAAGGCGCTCGCCGCCCACCAGGCCGCCGGCCGCGACGTCCACGTGTTCGTCGATGAGGCCAAGGCCGCGAACGGCACCTTCATCCTGCCGATGACCGACAAGGCGAACGAGATCGGCGAGATCGTGCAGAACGCGATGCAGTCCGTCTGGCTGGACCAAACGGACGCCAAAACCGCGCTCAGCGCGGCCAACAAGCAGGTCAACGGCCTGCTTTCGTGACCCACCAGAGCGGAAGAAACGAACAGGAAGATACGATGCCTCATCTCATCGACGTGGGCGGCCAGCAGTTCGCGGTCGAACTGACCCCACAAAGCCCCGACGCCGTGCCGATCCCCGACAGTGGCGGAGTCATCC
Organism: Thiemannella venezuelensis; assembly: GCF_014203605.1. Taxonomy (GTDB): domain Bacteria; phylum Actinomycetota; class Actinomycetes; order Streptosporangiales; family Streptosporangiaceae; genus Planomonospora_A; species Planomonospora_A venezuelensis. Next base: position 77,620 of record NZ_JACHJJ010000032.1, read on the forward strand.
TGCCCGCAGGCCGGGTCGCGATCCTGCACGGCATGCGCGAGGGCGCTCAGTTCTACCGGCACGGGTGGAACTCCTGGAGCCCTTCGGGTTGGCGCAGCCTGTCCCAGCCCCCCATGCGGGTGCCCACCCTTGAACGACGGATGACCTTCGACGATGTGGCATGGGACGACCCAGGACGCCACCACGCCGCCGGGCTGGCAGCGATCACCCGTGGCGACGGCACGACGCTACTGCTCGGAGCGCTGGGCGGCGACGTGCCCCGGGTGAGCGCGGACGACGACACCCTGGCCGGCTGGTACGAGACGTCCCCAGCACCGTGGTTCGTGGCGTGCGGATCAGAAGAAGAGGTATTCGGCGCCTACGCTGACGCGCTCAGCCGCCACCGGAGTCTGGCCCGTCCACGCAACAGCACAGGACCGGTCTGGTGCAGCTGGTACTCCTACTACGAGGACATCTCGGAGTCCCAGATGCACTCCGACCTGGGGGACTTGCGCGGCCTGCCGTTCGACGTCGTCCAGATCGACCACGGATGGGCGGCCGATGTCGGCGACTGGCAGCCCAACGCGAAGTTCCCCAGCGGCATGGACGCGCTGGCCGCTCGCATCGCAGAGGCCGGCTTTGTCCCTGGACTGTGGCTTGCGCCCTTCATCGCGCTCCCCACCTCGCGCATTCTGCGCGAGCGGCCGCACCTGTTCCTGCGCGACCGCGACGGGGAACTGGTCACGGCCGGCAACTGGGATGGGCCCTACCACGCACTCGACCTCACCCTCCCCGAGGCCCTCGACCACCTCACCACCATGATCTCAACCGCGGTCGGCTGGGGATACCGGTATCTCAAACTGGACTTCCTGTTCTCCGCCGCCGTGGTCGCCGAGAGGCACAAGGAGATCGGCCGCGAACAGGCCTACCGCGAAGCCATCTCGATGATCCGCTCGGTAGCCGGCGACGACGTCTACCTGCTCGGCTGCGGAGCACCGGTCCTGCCCTCGCTCGGCGTCTTCGACGGCCTCAGGATCGGGCCCGACGTCAACGCCTTCTGGCGCAACTACAACGCACCCAACGACGACCCCTCCGACGCACGCGGTGAGACCTCGTTCCTCAACTCGCTCAACCGGCTCTGGCTGAGGCCCCTCATCGACCTCGACCCGGACGTCGTCTACTTCCGCACCCGGGAAAACCTGCTGACGACCAAGGAACGGCAATTGCTGCGCGACTTGGCCGAGGTGTGCAACTTCTTGGCGACCTCCGACCCTCCCTCGTGGCTGCTGCCCGACGAACTGGACCTGATGACCTCCTACCTGACCCGGCAGCCGAGCATCCGCCAGCTGGGACGATACCGCTTCGCGATCGGCAGCCGCGAGGTCGACTTCGCTCCCCACGTCGCCGCGTCCCCCGTCTGGGGGCGCTGACCAGAGGACTACCTCGCCGGACCGCCCTGTACCGCTTCAAAAGTCGTCGCAGGGCGCTTGACCTGCGAATCGACCTGATGCGGAGGTACGGGCAAGATCGGTTCTTGTGCCTCTCCGTCTCCTCTACCTGATCATGATCCGGGTGTTCGGCTGGCTGGCGCTACTGGGCCGACGTCAAGCCTCCAAGAATGCCGAGATCATGATGCTCCGGCACGAGGTGGCGGTGCTGCGGCGGCAGGTTGCCCGGCCGAAGCCGGACTGGGCCGATCGAGCGGTCCTGGCCGCGCTGGCGCGGTTCTTGCCCTCTGCCCTGCGCGCGCATCGGCTGGTGACGCCGGGCACGCTGCTGGCCTGGCACCGGCGCCTGGTCCGGCGCCGGTGGACGTATCCGAGCCGGTTCGGTCGCCCGAGGATGAGCAAGGAGATCCGGGAGTTGGCGCTGCGCCTGGCGCGGGAGAACCCGGCCTGGGGATATCGCCGGGTGCACGGCGAGCTGGTCGGGCTCGGCTACCGCGTGAGCGAAGCGACCGTGCGGCGGATCCTGCGGGGCCGGCGCTTCGGCCCGGCGCCCCGAGATGCCGACACCTGCTGGCGAACGTTCCTGCGCACCCAGGCGAAAGGGCTGCTGGCCGTTGATTTCTTCCACATCGACACGATCTCCTTGAAGCGCCTGTACGTGCTGTTCGTGATGGAAGTGGCGACCCGGCGCGTGCATCTCCTCGGCGTGACCGTCCACCCGACCGGCGCCTGGACGGTCCAGCAGGCCCGCAACCTGCTCATGGACCTCGGCGGCCGGATCGGCTCGTTTCGCTTCGTCGTCCGCGACCGGGATACCAAGTTCACCCAGGTGTTCGACGCGGTCTTCGCTGACGCAGGCGTGACGGTGGTCAAGACACCGCCGCGGACGCCGCGGGCGAACTGCTATGCCGAGCGGTGGGTGCGCACCGTACGGGCCGAGTGCACCGACCGCATGCTGATCTACAACGAACGGCACCTCCGCTCGGTGCTCGGTGAGTACGTCGATCACTACAACGAGCATCGGCCGCACCAGTCCCGCGCGCAGCGGCCACCCGATCATGACGGGCGGGCCGTTGTGCCGCTGGAAGGTCGGATCGAATGCCGGAGGGTGCTCGGCGGGTTGATCAACGAGTACCACCGAGCCGCGTAGCCGCTCCGGAGAACGCCCAGCTCAAGCCCTATGCGATGGATTTTGAAGCGGTACAGGGTCAGATCGGAGTCACTGTGAAAGGGGCCGGCCGGGCGGGTCAGGGGGTCTGCTGTTTCCTGAGTCGTGCTTGGCCGGAAATTGGCGGGCGGGGACAGAAACGGAAGGGAAAGAACTGCCTGCGGGCGCGCCTGCGGATTGACGGAAGCGTGAATCCGCTGCTTCGGCAGCAGTCGCGAAACAGTCCGCCGTAACCGCCGGACTGCTTTAAGTTTCAACGTTGGAGGTGGCCGGGTCGGCGTCGGAGGGGGAGTTGATCCGGCCACTTTCAAGGGATTAACAGGAGCAAAGCAGGTGTAGCGGACTTATCTGGCCTGTCGCCGGATGACAGTAAAGGTTCTTCTGCTGCTGCCGTTATGTCCGGAAAACGAAGCATTGTCGGCGGGGAGCTCCCGGAGAGTGGCTACGGGACCTGTGGACGGGGCGGGTGGCTTGACCGAGGATTCACCGTTGACGGGGTCTGTTGAGGTCCGGCGGCCCCGAGGGACCTTCCGCCTTGGCCTTCCGGTGACCGTCCAGAGGGCCTGACGTGAAACAGGCCCCCTAGGCGATCTGGTGGGGCCGGGTTCCGATACACGCGAGCAAACATGGAGCAAACATCGCCGCTCTGCGGCTCGCGCAGAGCCCGTCTGAACCGAGAAATCGCAGGTCAGACGGGGTGCGAGTGGTAGGGCGCCTGGGACTCGAACCCAGAACCTACGGATTAAAAGTCGACGGGTTCACTGCCGTCCGGTGCCGCGACCTGCCATCTCGTACCGTTCTGTCCGCCGGCGTCCCCGCCGGTCTGCCGGGTGCTGTCACCGTGTGCCGGGCCGTATCGCGACAGACGAGCAACCACCGAGCAAACATGGGTCCTTGACCATGGACCGTATCGGGGTAAGGCGGCCTTCACGGTGTGGTCGCCGAAGTTGGTCACGCTGATGGCTTGCCCGTGTGGGGTTGCGTCATCGAAGGGGTGGGGCTCCGGCGGAAATGTCACACTGGAGGCATGGACAGGGCGCTCAATTACGCGAACATCCGCCCGTATGCGGTTCCTCGCGCTCTGGAGGAGCTGACCGGGCCTGCGGACGGGATCGTCACGCTGCCCGGCTGGTTGGACTGGAGCCCGCGACGCTCCTACGACCTGTCCGATCCGACGGCGTTGCGGGTGATGTACGAGCAGGTGATCCAGGAAGGCCGAGAACAAGATCTCAAGGCGTACCTGAACACCGATCTGCTGGTCCGCATCTGGCCTGATCTGATCTTGCCGGTGCGGGTCCGCCGACTGTGGGAGTCACGCTTTACCTGGCTTCGTGATCAGGTCGCGTGATGGACCCCTTCCACCGACGACTGATCGAGATCGGTCTCAGCGTCGCCGATCAGTACGGCTTCGCGCTGGCCGGTGGTTACGCCGTGCAGGCGTACGGGATCGTGGAGCGGCCGAGCGAGGACGTCGATCTATTCGGTGCGCTGGACATGGACTGTCCGGCGGCGGCGGATCAGGTGGCCGAGGCGTACCGAGCAGCCGGGTACCAGGCTGAGATCTTGCAGAGCACTGAACGGTATGTCCGGATGTGGATCTCTGAGCGTGGCACAGGTCATGGCTGCAAGGTTGAGGTTGTCGCGGACGTGCGCTTTCAGCCGCCGGTGCGGATGGAGATGGGCCCGGTCCTCCATCCGGATGACGTCGCGGCCGGGAAGACCGAGGCGTTGTTCAACCGCGCGCTCGCTCGTGACTTCATCGATGTGGACGCGCTCGTGGAGTCGGGCCGGTACACGCGCGATCAGCTTCTGGAGCTGGCCGCTCGCCGGGATGCCGGGTTCGATCGGGAGGTGTTCGCGGAGATGCTGGCGTACGTGCGTCGCCGTACCGATGAGGAGTTCGCCGTGTACGGCGTCGATGCGGCCGGGACTGAGGCGCTCAGGGAGCGTTTCGGCGTGTGGGAGAAAGAACTGCGGAAGGGCGGGTGACCCCGACCTCGGCTATTCAGCCTGAGAATGCGCTTCAAGATCGATAAATGAAGAAGGTGCGCCCGATCTGCAAGGATGTGAGTGTCTAGATCAAATCC
>NZ_JACHJJ010000033.1 GCF_014203605.1 Thiemannella venezuelensis
CCGTACCACCCGCCACGGCGAACGGGACGATCAGGCGGAAACCTCCATCAGCCGAAAGCCTTCAGGAGGGACGGCCATCCCCTGAGTCATCCAGGCCAGGCCGGGGCCGCCTTCGGCGAGCGCGTCGATGGCCTGCACCACCCGGGCATGGGTGGCGTCGTCGAGTTGCTCGATCCATTCGCGGACCTCGGTCACGACGTAGATGTCCCACTCGTCTCCAGCCACTCGTGGAGTATAGCTATAGGTATACCGCGGTGTCCGAGGATGCCGACGATGCATTCGGGTGGCTTGCTTGCGTGTCGCGGGCATCCGGGATGTCGAACAGAGGGCCTGCGGCCTGGAGGACCGGCTGGACCGCGTCGAGGATCAGGGCTCGTTGGGCGGGTGTCTGCCGGCCGGAGTAGCCCGCGGTGGTCTGGTACGACGCGTGTCCGGCCACCAACTGCATCACCCCGGGGGCCACGCCGCCGTCCCGGAGCATGGTGATCATTGTGTGGCGCAGGGCGTGAGGGGTGATGTGCTTGGCCAGGCCGCGTTCCCGGGCGAGCGCGAGTGCGGGCTGCAGGATGTCGTTGCGCTGGTTGCCGTAGTCGATGTAGCCGCCTGTCCGCTTCTGGAAGAGCGGCTCGTCGGACCTGCTGCCCTGCGCCCGCCCGGACAGCAGCCCGGCCAGTTCCTCGCTGATCGGCACGTCCCGGCGTTTCTTTCCCTTCGGGTACGGCTTGATGCGCCACTCCCAGCGGCCGGTGTCCTCGTTCAGCAGCCGGGCGTAGGTCTGGACGACGTGGATCACGCACCCCGCCGCGTCCAGGCCGCTTGTGTGTAGCCCTGCCAGCTCACCCCAGCGAAGGCCGGTGGCCGTCATGGTGACGATGAACAGCGCGGTGTCGCGGTCGACGTCACCGACCGCCGTGAGGTAGACGGCGACCTCCGGCCCGTACAGGACCTGGCGGGCGCGCACCGGCGCGGGCGGTAGGCGGAACCCGTCGCAGGGAGACGAACGCAGCAGAGGCGGCTCGCCGTCGTCTCCTTGCCGCATCGCCGCCCGCAGCACCGGCTTGATCGAACCCCGGTAGATCTTCGTGACCGTGGCGGGGGAGAGCGTCCCCGGATCCGGTCGCGCCGGACGGGGGGAGCCCGCCTCGCGCCACTTCCGCAGCACGTCGGGTGAGACACGTCCGGTCGGCTTCACGGCGAGGCCGCAGGTCTGCGCCCACCGGCGCGCGGCCTGCTCGTCGGACAGGGGCCGGTGCGGCTGGTGGGCGTTGCGGGCGGAGGGCCTGGCGAGCATCTGCTGCGCCCACTCCCGCAGTACCCGGCGGGTGACCTCGTCCAGCCGGAGGTGACCGAGGAACGGGAAGACGTGCCGTTCGGCGTCGGTCAGGTAGGTGAACCGCTGCGTCGGGGAAGCGCCCGGACGGGCGGCGTACTCGGTACGCGCGTACGCCTCGAACGTCGGCATGCCCAAGGCGCCGTCATCGCGGAAACGGGGGTCCTGAAGGCCGTGGCAGCCCTTCGGGTAGCCCGGTGGCCGCCGCTCGCCGTTGTCCTCGACGAGTTCGGCGAAGGATTCGGCGATCGTCCTGTCGTAGCAGGTCTCGAAGTCCTCCTTGCCGTTCCGCCCGCCGCCGATCCGCCACTTCACCAGCCATGACTTCGCACCGCTCTTGGCCGTGCGCTCGATGATCCGCGCCACCTGTGATCCCCTCGTCTCGATGGCCGCAGGATGGCGCAGAATGCTCGCACGGCTCATGGAGATGATCGGGAATCGACCGCGGCGTGGTGGAACGCGGGAACACCGGGGGAACATGATCTAGGAAACGGCCCGGCCCGACCCCGCTGACACCAACAGGATCGGGTCGATGACCTGCGTAAACATCGGTAGGGCGCCTGGGACTCGAACCCAGAACCTACGGATTAAAAGTCCGCAGCTCTAACCATTGAGCTAACGCCCCGCTGAAGACAGCGTACCGAGGATAGTGTCCACCGACGTCCGTTGCCAGGTTCGGGAGAGGACGCTGTTCGCCCAAGTGGCCCCTGGGAGGGTGGAAGACTTCCTAGAGTGGCATCTGTGACGAGATCTGGGCCAGAGCTGGACGATTCCCTCCGCACGTCCGCGCGGGGCGGCTACGTCGTGGTGGACGTGGAGACGACGGGGTTCTCGCCCGCCAAGGGCGATCGGATCTGCGAGATCGCGCTCGTCTCCCTGGACGGCGAGGGCAGGACCGTCGACGAGTGGCACTCGCTCATCGACCCCCGCCGGGACACGGGCGCCGTGCACGTCCACGGCATCACCCGCGCGATGGTCGCCGGAGCGCCGGTGATCGACGAGGTGCTGGACGAGATCTGGGGGCGGGTCGCCGGGCGTGTCCTGGTGGCCCACAACGCCTCCTTCGACCTGCGCTTCCTCAAGGTCCTCCCGGGCAGCCACTGGGTGACGGAGACCCTGTGCACCCAGCGGCTCGCGCCGGAGTTCCTGCCCTACGGCAAGTGGACGCTCGCCGCCTGCTGCGAGCGGGCGGGGATCCCCCTGGTGAACGCCCACGCGGCGCTCGTCGACGCCCGGGCCACCGCGGAGCTGTTCCGCTCCTTCCTGGCCCGGGGGGCCTCGTGGGAGGACCGCCTGGCCAGGGCGGCGCGGGCTCCCGAATGGCGGTCCTGCGGCCTGCCGCAGCGCGAGCCCCGGGTCCGGCGGGTCGGCCTGTAGGAGCCGGTCCGCCGAGGGGCGCCGGCGGGTGGAACCCCCTGAGCGCCCCCGTGGCCGGGCACGGGCTCAGGGGGACTCGTCAGCGGTAGGCGGGGATGCCGGTCAGGGCCTCGCCGAGCACCAGCGTGTGGATCTCCTGGGTGCCCTCGTAGGTGAGCACCGACTCCAGGTTGTTCATGTGCCGGATCACCGGATACTCCAGTGTGATGCCGTTGCCGCCGAGAACCGTGCGGGCCTGGCGGGCGATGTCCAGGGCGGCGCGGACGTTGGCGAGCTTGCCGAAGCTGATCTGGCGCGGGGTGATGCTCCCGGCGTCCTTCAGGCGACCCAGGTGGAGCGCGGTGAGCTGGGACTGGCCCAGGCCGACGTACATCCAGGCGAGCTTCTCCTGGGTCAGCTGGAAGCCGCCGATGGGCCTGTCGAACTGGACGCGGCTCCTGGAGTAGTCGACGGCCGACTCCAGGCAGGCGCGGGCGGCGCCGACGACGCCCCACAGGATGCCGAACCGGGCCTCCGACAGGCACGACAGCGGGCCCTTCAGGCCCCGGACCCCGGGCAGTACGGCCGCCGCCGGCAGTCGGACGTCGTCGAAGTAGAGGGAGGAGGTCACCGAGGCGCGCAGGGACATCTTCTTGTGGATCTCCGGGGCGGAGAAGCCGGGGGTGTCCGTGGGGACGACGAAGCCGCGGATGCCCTCCTCGGTCTGGGCCCAGACGACGGCGACGTCGGCGATGGAGCCGTTCGTGATCCACATCTTGGCGCCGTTGAGGATCCAGTCGCCCGACGGGTCCTGCTTGGCGTGGGTGCGCATGCCGGCGGGGTCGGAGCCGTGGTCGGGCTCGGTCAGGCCGAAGCAGCCGATCGCCTCGCCGGAGGCCATCCGGGGCAGCCACTCCTCCTTCTGCTCCGCGGAGCCGTACTTCCAGATGGGGAACATGGCCAGCGAGCCCTGGACCGAGACGAACGATCGCAGTCCGGAGTCGCCGGCCTCCAGTTCGCGGCAGGCCACGCCGTAGGCGACGGCGTCCAGTCCCGCGCAGCCGTACCCCTCCAGGTGCATGCCGAGCACGCCGAGTTCGCCGAGGGCGGGGGCGAGCTCGCGGGCGGGGAAGGAGGCGTCCTCGAACCAGTCGCCGACGTGGGGGAGCACCCTGTCGGACACGAACTCCTTGACGGTGTCGCGGATGAGCCGCTGCTCCTCGGAGAGGGCGTCGTCGATGCGCAGGAGGTCGTCCATGGGGTTCCTCTCGTCCGTGGTGACCCTGCCAGGGTATTGCGGGGAGGTCAGGGTCCGGCCAGGGGGAATCCCGATGTGAACGGGGCTTCCCGGAGGGCAGTCTGAATACATGAACGAAAACGACTTCTCGGGCGTGAAGCAGCTCCGCCGGACCAGGAACGGACGGATCGTCGCGGGTGTGGCCTCGGGCCTCGGCCGCTACATCGGGGTCGACCCGAACATCATCCGCGCGGCCCTCGCGGTCGCCAGCTTCTTCGGCGGGTTCGGGGTGGCCGTCTACGCGATCGGCTGGCTGCTCCTGCCGGACGAGGACAGCGACCGGTCGATCGTCCAGGACCTGCTGGAGAAGAACAAGGACAACCCGGTCTGGCTGGACGCCAGGGCGAAGGCCGAGCGCGGCTGGCGGGAGGGCATGGCCAAGGCCGAGCAGGGCTGGACCAGGGCCACCGGCCACAGCGAGCCGTACCCGGACCACCGGGAGCCGGCGCACCCGCCGTACCAGAACCCGGCCCCGCAGTACACCCCGTCGGTGCCCCCGCAGTACGTGACCCCGACGTCCCCGCAGGGCGGCGACGAGCCCAAGCCGCAGGCGTGAGTCAGGCGGTCGCCCCCGCGCGAACCCTCTTGATGATCTCCTTGCGGGACTCGGTCCACACCAAGGCCAGCGTGGCGGCGACGAAGAGACCCGCCGCGCCGGCCAGGGCCACCACGGGTTCGGGGCCGAGCTCGTCGGCGGCGGCGCCGCCGACGAGGATGCCGATGCCCTGGGCGGCCAGCAGGCCCGACTGGACGAGGCCGAACGCCTGGCCGCGCCGCTCGGCGGGCACGCACTGCACGAAGGCGGCGTTGGCGGCGAGCTGGTAGGCCCCGCCGACGCCCGAGACGAACCAGAGCAGCAGCACCGCGGCGAGCGGCGGCCGCAGCGCGCACAGGACCAGCGGCGCGCAGGACAGCATCGCCATCCAGCCCATGGCGCGCAGGCGCCTGGAGGGGCCGACGTAGCGGCTGAACAGGAAGGCGCCCACCACCGTCCCGGTGGGCATGGCGCCCATCAGCAGGCCGGCGACGAACGAGATCTGCTGGGGGTCGTCGGTCAGCGTGGCGGCGTAGGGGGTCGCGATGCCCTCGGGGAGCACGTAGAAGCCGCAGAGCCAGGCGAAGAGCACCAGGGTGCGCAGCCGGGGGTCGCCGAAGACCAGCCTGGCCCCGGCCCGGGTCATCGTCCACATCGATGGGCGGTTGGCCGCGTCGCGCAGGGGCGCGGGGCGACGCCGTACCCCGGAGACCAGGATCAGCGCCGAGGCCATGAAGGTGGCCGCGTCCAGGGCCAGCGCGCGGTACGGTCCCATCCCCATGATCAGGGCGCCGCCGACGGCGAAGCCGAGCATCTGCGCCGCCTGGTTGGTCATGTTCTGCAGGGCCGAGCCCGCCACGTAGCGGTCGCCCTCGAGCAGCTCGGGCAGGAGCGCCGCGCGGGCGGCCGAGAACGGCGCGCTGAGCAGCACCACGCAGAAGACCAGCGCGCACAGCGTGACGAACGAGGTGCCGGGGATCGCCATCATCGCGACCATGACGGCGCGGAGCACGTCGCAGACGATCATGACGCGGCGCCGGGCGTAGCGGTCGGCGAGGCCGGCCAGGAGCGGTCCGCCGATGATCGGCGGCAGGTAGGTCAGGGCGTAGACCGACGCGGTGGCCAGAGGGGACTCGGTCCGCTCGAAGACCAGGACGGACAGGGCCACACGCGAGAGCTGGTCGCCGAGGAGGGAGAGCGCCTGACCGGCCCAGAGCGCGCGGAACTCGTCGATGGCGAGGACCTCGCCGTAGGTGGCTTGGTGTTCGGCCGGACGGCGGTGCCGCCCGGTCGGCCGCCCGGACTGTGTGGCCGCCATGGGACTCCGGTGAGCGTGTCGGCGAACCTGACTGTGTGTATTCGTGATGTGACCTACCGTGCCTGGTCGGACGCCGTTTCGCAACCTGAAGCGACCAAGCTCATGCAGCCTGTAATCACAGGTCGGGAAATATCGGGCATGAGGCAGGTCGATATGTAATGCCACCTTGGCTACCAGCCGAGATCGTGCAGCCTGTCATCATCGATGCCGAAATGGTGGGCGATCTCGTGAACGACGGTGATCTGTACCTCCTCGACCACGTCGTCCTCGGTCTCGCAGATCGAGCAGATGGGATTGCGGTAGATCTCGATCCGGTCGGGCAGCACGCCGGCGTACCAGTCGCCACGCTCCGTGAGCGGGATGCCCGTGTAGAGGCCGAGCAGATCCGGCTCCGGCGGGTCGTCCACGACCACGACCACGACGTTGTCCATGACTTTCGTCAGCTCCGGCGGGATCGTGTCCAGCGCCTCGGCCACGAGCTCCTCGAACTTCTCCCGCGAGACCTCGATCACATCGCCATTCTGCCCCGCTTTTCGGGGTAACCGACTTATCGGGAGATCGGGTAGGGGTGGAGGCGCATGGATTTCAGACGCTGGGCCCGGGGCGCACGCCGTATCGCGACGGGGCGGATCGCGCGGGCGACGGCGATCGCCGCTGTCGCGGTCGCCTGCGCGTGGCTGGGCATCGCCGTCGGCGGCCCGGTACGGGTCGCCGTGGGGCCGGTCGAGGCCGGGATGTCCGCCGAGCTCTCCTGGACGGGGGAGACCGTCGTCGACGCCCGCCCCCTGGGCGCGCTCCTGTTCGACACCCACGACGCGCCCATCCGCCTGCGCGTGACCCTGGAGAACATCGACACCGAGCGGGCCAGGGCGATGCTGGAGGACCCCCGGCTCGCCGACCGGCTTCCCGGGCTGCTGGAGGAGGACCTGAGCGAGGGGGTCGGCAGGCTGGTCCTGCGGGTCGTCGTCGGCGGCCTGGCCGGGGCGCTGATCGGCTGCCTCATCGTCTTCCGCCGACCCCGGGCGGCCCTGGCGGGCCTGCTGAGCGGCGTCGTCATGATCGCCGGCGTCGGCACGGCGGCCCTCGCGACGTACCGCCCGGACTCCGTGGTGGAGCCGGAGTACACCGGGCTGCTGGCCGGAGCGCCGTCCCTGATCGGCGACGCCGAGTCGATCGTGACGAGGTTCGAGTCCTACCGGGGGCAGCTCGCCAAGCTGGTCAACAACGTCTCCCAGCTGTACGACACGGTCTCGGCCCTGCCCGTCTACGACGCCGACCCCACCGCGATCCGGGTTCTGCACGTCTCCGACATCCACCTCAACCTGATCTCGTGGAACCTCATCCGCTCGATCACCGCCCAGTTCAAGATCGATGCGATCGTCGACACCGGCGACATCACCGACCACGGCACCGGCCCCGAGGACAACTTCGTGGAGGAGATCGGCGACTTCGGGGTCCCCTACGTCTTCGTCCGGGGGAACCACGACTCCAGGGCCACCCAGCGGGCCGTGGCGAGGCAGAAGGGCGCGGTCGTCCTCGACGACTCCGTCGAGACCGTCGCCGGGTTGCGCATCTACGGGCTGGGGGACCCCCGGTTCACCCCCGACAAGTCCGTCGTGGTCGACTCCGACCCCGACTCCCTGGCCGCTCTCGGGCGGGCGCACGCCACACGGCTCACGCAGGCCTTCGAACCGGTCGACCTGGTGGCCGTGCACGACCCGACGATCGCCAGGTCCTTCTCGGGGTCGACCCCCATGATCCTCGCGGGACACGCCCACGCGCGGTCCACCGAACTGCTGCCGACCGGCACCCGCATACTCGTCCAGGGCTCCACCGGCGGCGCCGGCCTGCGCGCCCTCGAACACGACGAGCCCACCCCCGTCATGGCCTCCGTCCTGTACTTCGACCGGGAGACGCACCGCCTCCGGGCCTGGGACGACATCACCCTCGGAGGGCTCGGCGAGCAGTCGGTGCAGATCCAGCGTCACCTGGAGAACGACCCTGGGCGTACAATTTCCCCGGAGCCGACGATCGGCCCGTCTCCGACGGGATCGACCGCCGGCCCCGAAACGCCGTAGCCGGGAAACCGCTTTGGCATCGGGGGCGAAAGTCCCCTATGCTTCAGAGGTCTCCAGCGGAAGACGGCAGGCAGCGGGACGCAAGTCCTACAAGCCCCCATCGTCTAGTGGCCTAGGACACCGCCCTTTCAAGGCGGCGACACGGGTTCGAATCCCGTTGGGGGCACGGCCGAGCGAAAGCTCACCGGGGAAACGGCAGGTCGAAGACCTCCGAAGAACTGGTAAGCTAAGCAAGGCAAGACGGACGGAAGCGCAAACTTCCGGACGAAGCAAGGTCCTGTAGAGCAGTTTGGAGTGCTCGCCACCCTGTCAAGGTGGAGGTCGCGGGTTCAAGTCCCGTCAGGACCGCTCTGGTAGGTGTTCGATCCACCACCGAGGTCAGGTAGCTCAGTCGGTACGAGCGTCCGCCTGAAAAGCGGAAGGTCGGCGGTTCGACCCCGCCCCTGACCACCACAACTGAGCAGCAAAGACGCCCCGAGCCGATCACGGCCGGGGCTTTTTTGATCTACCGGATGCCCCGGGCCCGGCTTCGGCCGGCCGGAGCCGGGTCGTGGTCATGGCGAGGCCGGTGCCGCCGTCCCGGCGGCGCGGACCCCTGCCCGGTGGCGACACTCCGAGGCGGCCGGGGGAGCGTCCCCCCTGGTCTGCGCCGTTGCTCCTAGGGTTGTGGCCGTTCGATGGCTGCGAAACGAGAGCAGCCGGAGGAGGCGGAGATGTCGCTGGGGAACCCGCCCGAGGTGGTGTCGCGTGAGGAATGGCTCGCCGCCCGCAAGGAACTGCTGGCGAAGGAGAAGGAGCTCACCCGGGCGTACGATCGGGTGAACGCCGACCGGCGCCGGCTGCCGATGGTCCGGGTGGACAAGCCGTACACGTTCGAGGGCCCGGACGGAGAGGCCGGCCTGCTCGACCTGTTCGAAGGCCGTCAGCAGTTGGTGATGCACCACTTCATGTGGAGCTACGACATCGACGCCGACGGGAACGAGCACCCCCGCGACGTCGGCTGCACCAGTTGCTCCACCACCGCCGACGTCATCCCCGGACCGACCCAGCTGAACGTCCGTAACACCACGCTCGTCGCGGTGTCCCGCAGCCCGTACGACAAGATCGCCGCGTTCCGCGAGCGGATGGGCTGGACGTTTCCCTGGTACTCCTCGGCCGGCGGCGACTTCAACTACGACTTCCACGCCACCGTGGACGAACGGGTCGCCCCGGTGCTGCTCAACCACCGCACCGAGGCGGAGCTGGCCGCGGTGGGGACTCCCTGGACGGCGGCCATGCGCGGCGACTACCCGGGCATCAGCACCTTCCTCCGCGTGGACGACGCCGTCTACCACACCTACTCCACCTTCGGCCGCGGCATCGAGTTCTCCTACGCCTCGAACCCCTACCTCGACCTCACCGCACTCGGCCGCCAAGAGGAATGGGAGGAGCCCGAAGGCCGCGCCACCCCCCTCGGCCTCCAGGCCGGCGGGCCCGCGCTCCGCTTCCCCGACGAATACGACGTATGAGTGCGCGGCGGGCGGCGCAGGCCTCCAGGGCCCGGCCGCGCCGCCGGCCCTGGACGGGGCGCGCTTGGCCCGGCCGGAGGTCCGCTGCCGCGGGGACGCGCATACGATTCAGCGGTGGAGGTTTTGGAACCGGAGGTGTGGCGGGCCCGGGCGGAGGCCCACCGGCGGCGGGCCGAGGCGTGGACGGCGCCGCACCTGGCGCGCAGGGCGCGGGGTGAGACCCACCCCGTCGAGGACTTCCTGTTCACCTACTACGGGCACCGGCCGGCGCGGCTGCGGCAGTGGCATCCGGGCGCCGGAGTGGTGCTGAAGGGGGCGTACGGCTTCGGCCGCGACTACCTCGACGCCGCCGAGGGGGCCGTGCTCGACACCGCGGCGCTGATGGACAGGCGCGGGGCCTCGGTGGAGTGGATCGCGCGGCTGCTGGCCGCGACCGCGGAACGGCCGCCGTACTTCGGCTGCTTCGGACTGCACGAGTGGGCGATGGTCTACAGGTCCGAGGAGGTACGGCACGGCGCCTGGCCGCTGCGGCTCGGCGGGGACCAGGTCGCGCGGGTCGTGGAGGAGCGGGGTGTGCGGTGCGGTCATTTCGACGCGTTCCGCTTCTTCACCCCCCAGGCGCGTCCGCTCAACGTGCTGCAGCCGACGCGGGAGCGGCAGCGGGAGCTGGAGCAGCCGGGCTGCCTGCACGCCAACATGGACCTGTACAAGTGGGCGTACAAGCTGTCGCCGCTGGTGGGCTCCGAGCTGGTGGCCGACTGCTTCGCGCTGGCCCGGGACATCCGCGCGGTGGACATGCGGGCCAGTCCGTACGATCTGAGCGCGCTCGGCTACCGGGCGATCCGGATCGAGACGCCGGAGGGGCGGGCCGAGTACGCCGCCGAGCAGCGCGGTTTCGCCGAGCGGGCGAGGCCGCAGCGGCAGAGCCTGATCGAGGCCTGCGAACGGCTGCTCGCCGGAGCGCTCCTCCCCTGACCCGGGTGGCCCGGCCCGGCCCGTCGCGTTCCGGCGGGCGGGATGCGGGTCCCGGCTCGCCGGGAGGGGCGGCCGGAGGCGTCAGCCGGTGACGGAGACGGTCCAGGTCTTCTGGCAGGTGGACCCGAAGACGCCGGTGTCGCAGCCCTTGAGGTTCCAGCGGTAGCCGCTGTTGGTGCGGACGCGCGTGCGGACGCGTCCGCGGAAGCCGCCGGTGACGTCCTCCTGGACGCCGTCCGGATCGGCGGCGCTGGTCCAGCGGACGATGAACTTGTCGAAGGCGCGATCGGTCGTGCGCCAGTCGACGTAGGCGTAGCCGTCGGCCGACCAGGCGGCCACCACCAGGTCGGCGCCGTTCTTGGGGGACCAGGCCAGCTGGCCGCGGGCGAACGTCTGGCGGCGGCCGGCCCAGCCGACGCCGTCCTGGAGGATGCCGCGCTCGGGCAGCCGAGCCTGCCGTTCTCGCCGCCGAGCTGGGCCCAGCGGGCGCCGATGAGGCCGTACGGCTGGATGCTGCAGCCGCTCGTCGCGGTGGTGGTGGCGGCGTGGGCGGGCGGGGCGGCGGACAGGGCCGCGGCCGCGGCGAGGGCGGCGGTCGCCGAGAGGACCGTGCGGAGGTTCATGGTGGGCTCCTGGGGTCAGACCCGCCGTGCTGCCTGTGCGGGTGCCGTGCCCCAGTGATACGGCGTGCCGCTTACCGGCGGCTTGAGCGCCGCCTGCGCGGCCTTGCACGCCGCGGTCGCCGGGCGTCCGGCGCGGTGGCCCGCCCGTGCGGCCGGCCCCGGCCCCCGCTCCGGGGCGGGCGCCCGGAGGGCGGATCGGAGATCCCCGGGAAGTCCTTCTCCCGGAGGCCGATTAGAACTAGAGTTCACATGTGAACCAGGTGCTGCTTCTCATCGACGTCCAGCGGAACATGCTCCTGCCCCCGCGGCCGGTTCCCGCCGCGGAGGCCGTCTCCGCCGCGATCACCGCGCTGCTGGAGCGCGCCCGCGCGGCGGGGATGCCGGTGATCTTCGTGCGGAACAACGGGGGAGAGGACGATCCCGACGCCACCGGCACACCGGGCTGGGAGCTGGTCCACGAGGTGCGCCCCGGAGAGTTCGTGGTCGACAAGCACACGCCCGACGCCTTCGCCGGCACCGGGCTGGCCTGGCTGCTCCCGCCGACCGCGTCCGTCGTGGTCGCCGGGATGCAGAGCGAGTGGTGCGTCCGTGAGACCTCCCTGGCGGCCCTGGGGCACGGGCACGCCGTCATCCTCGCGCGCGGCGCCCACGCCACCTACGACGACGGAGGGCCCGCCGCGGACATCTCCCGGAAGGTTGAGGAGGAGCTGGCCGCGGCGGGGGTCAGGGTGACTGAGGCGTCCGATCTCTTCTGAGCTGCTCCATCGCCGCGGGCCGCAGGAGCAGCGCGTTGGCGGCCACCGCGACGCAGACCAGGCCGAGCAGGAACCCCCAGGCCACGTCGCTCAGGTGGTGCATGCCGCGGTACATCCGGGAGTAGGCGATCCCCAGCGGGATCGCCAGCCCGACCAGCCACCACAGCGCGTTCAGGATCGTGTGGCGCTGGGTGTGCACGGTCAGCACCATGGCCACGCCGCAGTAGAAGGCGACCGCGGCGCTGGTGTGCCCGGACGGGAAGCTGGAGGTGGGCGGGGCGGGGTCCAGGTGCTCGACCGCGGGCCGCTTCCGCTCGGCGAGGACGGTCGAGAGGAGGAAGATGATCGACTGGGACCAGACGGCGACCACCAGGAAGAGCGACTCGTTCCAGCGCTTGAACACCAGCCGGAAGACGATGACGAGCACGGCGGTGGCGGCGACGATCACCGGCGTGTCGGACAGCCCCGACATCGTGTCGGTGACCTCGCTCCAGAAGGTCGTACGGCCGTCGGCCAGTTCCTCGTTGACCCCCCGGTCGTTCGCGCCGATGGTGGTCGTCTCCAGAACCTTGGTGATCAGCAGTCCGACGCCGATCGTCAGGGCGGCCATGACGGCCAACGGCATCAGGATCAGGCGCAGGGCGCCTTTGAGATCGACCGGCAGTCTCGACATGGGGCACCAGCTACCCCAAAAGCCGTCCAAGGAACGCCATGAGGAAAGTATCCGCCCCGAGTGTCGGGAAAGCGGCGCGCTCAAGACTCTTCCCGGGACGCCGGGACGCCGGGACGCCGGGACGCCGGGACACGGGTCCGGCCGGGAGCCGCCGCGGCCGTCCGGAACGCCGTCCCCGGCGGGCGGTCTCCACGACCGCGGCTCGCCGTACGGACCGCGGCGTCCCGGCCGAGGCTCACGACGCCTCGGGCTCCACGCCCTCCTCGTACGGCACGGCGGGCCTGCGCCCCTCGTCGCGGCGCCAGGTCTCGTACCCGGTGGCGGTCGCCGCGACCGTCGAGAATCCCAGGGCCACCCCGGCGACCACGTCGCTGACCCAGTGCACGCCGAGCGCGACCCTGCTGTAGGCGACGAAGACGGTGACGGCGATCGCGACCGCCCAGGCGAGCAGGCGCGTGCCCCGGTGCCGCAGGAGGGGGAGCAGGAGGAGGACCAGCATGCTCGTCCCCGTCGCCGCGGCCATGGCGTGGCCGGAGGGGAACGAGGCGCCCGGCGCCCACGCCACCGGGTCCGGCAGGATCGGGCGGGCCCGGTCGACGAACTCCTTCATCGCCAGATTGAGCAGGCCGCTGGCGGTGATCGTGACGACCGACCAGACCGCCAGGCGCGGCCAGCCCCGCACCCAGAGCCAGACCGCCGCCAGCACCGCCAGGACGCGCCAGGTCCACGGCCCGAACACCTCGGTGGCCACGCCGAGGAAGTCCGTGTAGCCGGGGATGGACAGCGCGTGCCCGTAGAAGAGCTCGGCCATGCTCTGGTCGAAGTCGTTCAGCGGGGTGAAGGAGGACATGACCAGCACCAGCAGCACGACGAACGGCACCGAGAACAGTGCGACGGCGATCGTGGCCAGGGTGAGCCGCACGCCCAGGCGGCGGTCCGAGTGTCGGTGATCGAGCAACGTGACCATCATTGATGGCTACCCGATTCCACGGTTTCATGCGTCGGACCGCGGGACGGCCTGTGTCCACGGATCGGGCCGGGCCGGCCGGGGGACGGCGGGGCGGGCTCTTCAGGCGGCCTGGCGGCACTCACGACGGGCGGTCCAGCGCAGCACGTCGCAGTGGCGCCGCTCCGCCTCGGCCAGGGCGGGCTCGCCGGCGTAGGAGTCGAGGACGGCCCGCAGGTGCGGCAGCTGCTCGCTCACCTCGTGCCACGCCTGGTCGGGGCCGCCGGAGCCGAGCTCGATCAACGCGTCCAGGTGCGCGGCGTAGGCCGTCCACCACTGCCGGCTCAGCTCCGCCAGGAACCCGTCCAGCCCGCCGAACTCCCGCTCGATCTCGGGCTCCCACCAGACCGGGACGGTGGTGTGCCCGGTCTCGGCGAGGTCGCGGAGCACGACCTGCGCCAGGGTGCGGCGGCGGCGGACGGCGGTGGAACGCGAGGGAATGTTCATGCGGGCAGCCTGCCGATCTTCGCTTGACGAATGCTTAACAAGGTATTGACGGTGGTATGCGAACTTTTCCGGGTCAACCCGCTCCCGGAATCGCTTGGCTGGGGCTGTCGGGCGGCACTACGCTTTACACACAGATCATTCCGCCTTGTGTCCGCGGAGCTGCCCCGCCATGGAGGAAGCCCGCTATGACCCACGGTGCCGAGCCCTCCCGCGTCGTCGACCGCACCCTGCACGCCCTCGCCGAGGCCCTGGGTGCCGACGGCGCGGCCCTGATGCTCATCGACGACCACGACCGTCCCCGCGCCGTCGGCGGCTCCGACGCCGACGGGCGGCGGCTGGAGCTGGCCCAGGAGCGGACCGGCTCGGGCCCCTCGATCGAGAGCCTCGCCCGGGACGCGGACGTCGCGGTCAACGACCTGTACGCCGAGCGGCCCTCGGGTTTCCCCGGTGTGGCCGCGCAGACCCGCAGGGTGCGCGCGGTGCTCTCCGTGCCGCTGCACGCCGACGACCGGGTGATCGGCTCCCTCGACTTCTACGACCGGGTCAGCCACGAGTGGCAGCCCGCCACGGTCCGGGCCGGGCGCCGGCTGGCGGAGCTGATGGTCATGGTCCTGGAGGCGCTCGCCCATAAGTCCCCGTTCTCAGGGCAGTCGTAGATCTCAGGTCAGCATTAGGTCAGACGCTGTGAAAGGCGCCACACATATGACGCACATTGACCAGGAGGCGCTGGTCGCGAGCCTCAGAGGGCTTCAGATGACCGTCCCGGCCACGGGGATCGTCCACCAGCTCGAGCGGGCGGTCGAGGTCGTGGACACCCTGTTCGGCTACTCGGGAGCGGGCCTGATGTTCGCCGGAGAGGACGGGGAACTGCGCTACCTGGTCGCCACCGACGACGCGGGCCGGAGCCTCGAAGGCGCCCAGCTCCGCGTCCGCCGGGGCCCGTGTGTGTCCACCTACGAGAACGACGCCGCGGTGACCTCGTTCGACGTGCGGACCGATCCCCGCTGGCCGGAGCTGGCCGAGCGGCTCCACCCCGGTGTGCGGGCGGTCGCGGGGGTGCCGGTACGGCTCGGCGGAGAGCCGGTGGGCACGCTGAACGTCTACCAGTCGACCCCCTACCAGTGGGACGACTCCGACATCCGGGCGATGCAGGCCTACGCCGCCGTCATCGAGCAGATCCTCACCGCCGCGATGGCGGCCGAGGAGAAGAGCGCCCTGGCCGACCAGCTCCAGTACGCCCTGGACTACCGCGTGGTCATCGAGCGCGCGATCGGCTACCTCATGGGCAAGCACGACCTCACCGCCGCGCAGGCCTTCACCGGCCTGCGCAAGAAGGCCAGGGACAGCCGCCGCCGCGTGGCCGACCTGGCGGCCGAGGTGCTCGCCGACGGGGCGGGCGAGCCGGGGTGATCCAGATCGCTTCGCGGAGGATCGGCGACGACGCCGCGGAGATCGCCGTCGAGGGCGACCTGGACGCCGTCGCCTCCGGCGAGCTGCGGCGCGTCCTGGAGGAGACCCGCGCGGCCAGGGTGGAGCTCGACCTGTCCTGCGTGGCCTTCCTCGACTGCGCGGGCGCCCGGAGCCTGCTCCGGGCCGACGCGCGCGTGCGGGAGCGGGGCGGGAGGCTCGTCGTCATGCGCCCCTCGGCTCCCGTGGTGCGGCTGCTCCGGCTCCTGTCGTTCGACCGGTACCTGTCGATCGAAGGGGTGGTCGGCGCGGGCCGCACCCCGCCGGGGGACTAACCTGGCCGGTGATGTATCGATTCGTTTTCACGCAGATCCTCAGCCGCTTCGACGCCGAAGACGTGCACCACCTGACGGTCCGCGGGCTCCGGCTCCTGTCGGTGGCTCCGGTGGTCAGGAAACTGGTCCACCGGCGCCTCGCCCCGCGTGACCCGGTCCTGCGGGTGCAGGCGTTCGGCGTGCACTTCCCCGGCCCGTTCGGGCTCGCGGCGGGCTTCGACAAGGACGCCGGGTGCGTGGAGGCGATGTCCGCGCTCGGCTTCGGCCACGTCGAGGTGGGCACGATCACCGCCCACGCCCAGCCCGGCAACGCCCGGCCCCGGCTCTTCCGGCTGCCCGCGAACCGGGCGGTCATCAACCGGATGGGCTTCAACAACGCGGGCGCCGCCGCCGCGGCCGGGAAGCTGCGCAGGACCCGAGGGGTCCCGGCGATCGTCGGGGTCAACATCGGCAAGACCAAGGTGGTGCCCGAGTCCGAGGCCGCGGCCGACTACGTGGCCAGCGCCAGGGAACTGGCCCCGCTCGCCGACTACCTGGTCGTCAACGTCAGCTCGCCGAACACCCCCGGTCTGCGGAACCTCCAGGCCGTGGAGCTGCTGCGCCCGCTGCTCCAGGCGGTCAAGGAGGTCGCCGACGGCACGCCGAAGCGCACCCCGCTGCTCGTCAAGATCGCTCCTGATCTGGCCGACGAGGACGTGGACGCCGTCGCCGACCTCGCCCTGGAACTGGGCCTGGACGGCATCATCGCGACCAACACCACGATCGGCCGCGAGGGCGTGGCCAGCACCGAGACCGGCGGCCTGTCCGGACGGCCGGTGAAGGCGCGCTCGCTGGAGGTGCTCCGCAGGCTGCGCGCCCGGGTCGGCGACCGGCTCACCCTCGTCTCCGTCGGCGGCGTCGAGGACGTCGACGACGTCTGGGAGCGCCTGCTCGCCGGGGCCACGCTGGTCCAGGGCTACACCGCGCTGATCTACGAGGGGCCGCTCTGGGCGCACCGCATCCACCGGCGGCTCGCCCGGCGCATGCGCCGCCACGGCGCCACCGATCTGCGCCAGATCATCGGCCGGACCGCGTCCTGAGGTATACCCTGGGTGGGTAACTCAGGACATTGGAGGGGCGCGATGAGCGTGACCACATACACCGTCACCGGCATGACCTGCGGCCACTGCGTGAGCTCGGTCAAGGAGGAGGTCGGCGAGGTCCCCGGCGTCACCGGCGTCGAGGTCGACCTGGAGTCCGGCCGGGTCGAGGTGACCGGCGACTCCCCGGACGACGCGGCCGTCCGCGCCGCCATCGAGGAGGCCGGCTACGCGGTCGCGGGCTGAGCCGCCCGTACGGCTCCGCCCCGGTCGCGCCCGCCCGCGGTCAGAGGCTGGGACGGGTGGAGTCGGCCGTGAGGGCCAGTTCCTCCACGTGCTTCATGGCCTCGTCCACCCTGATGACCCCCGGCCGGTGGCGGCGCCGGCCGGTCCCGCCGCGCTGCCAGGGCCGCGGCCCGGCCGGCGGGCGGTACTCCACGCCCAGCGCGTCCAGCCGCCCCAGATGCCGCTCCAGCCGTACGGGGAACGAGTCGTCGGCCGAGCCCGACCAGGCGACCTCCGCCAGCGCGCACCCGCGCGGCCAGGCCCGGTAGTCGACGGCCCGGCCGTCGGGCAGGCGCTCGCTCCAGAGCTGGAACTGCGCGCCCAGCACGCGCCCGCCCTCCTCCTCCGTCCACACCCCGGGCACCGGCTCGAATCCCGCCACGTCGGCCAGCGTGATCGCGTCCCCGATCGCGACCGGCTCCTGCTCGGAGGACGCCTCCGCGTAGTCGAAGTAGAGCGGGAAGATCGGGGTCTGCACCACGTCGTGCCCGGCCCCGGCGGCACGCCGGGCCACGCCCGCCCCGCGCCAGGGCATCACGATCGTGTCGGGCCTGAGCATGCCGCTGACGAACGCCTCGTCCCAGACGACCGCCCGGCTGCCCCGCTCGGCCAGCACGTCCGCGAGCCGCCGCAGGAACCACGCGTGCACCTCGGACAGGCCCGACAGCCCCAGCTCGGCCTGGAAGGCGGTGATCTCCGGCGAGGCGGCCCAGTCGTCGAGCACGCACTCGTCCCCGCCGAGGTGCACGTACGGCGTCTCGCCCAGCGCGCCGAGCAGCTCGTCGAGCACGACGGTCAGGAACTCCACCGTCGGCGGGAGCGGGGAGAGGATCGCCGGGGAGATGCCCCACCGCTCCAGCACCCCGAACGGCTCCGGCTCCCGTCCGCCGGTCGCCCGCGCGTCGAACTCGGGGTAGGCGGCGAGGACGGCCGAGGCGTGGCCGGGCACGTCGATCTCCGGCACGATCGTCACGGCCCGCGCCCTGCCGTAGGCGGCGATCTCCGCCAGGTCGTCCAGCGTGTAGTAGCCGCCGTGCGGGACGCCGTCGTAGGCCGGCTCCTCCCGGTAGTAGCTGGTGATCGTCTGCGGCCGGTGCGAGGCGACCTCGTGCAGCCGGGGGTAGGCCCGGCTCTCGAACCGCCAGCCCTGGTCGTCCACCAGGTGCAGGTGGAGGCGGTTCAGCTTGTGCGCCGCCATGAGGTCGATCATCCGCAGCACCTCCCGCTTGGGCAGGAAGTGCCGGGCCACGTCCAGGTGCGCCCCGCGCCAGGAGAAGCGCGGCGCGTCCTCCACCCGCACCTGCGGGACGCTCCCGCCGGCCGGGACGCTCCGGAACGCCGCGTCGGGCAGGAGCTGCCGGAGCGTCTGCCCGGCGTAGAACGCGCCGGAGGCGTCCGCCGCCGCGATCCGCACGCCCCCGGCGGTCACCTCCAGCCGGTAGGCCTCCGCGCCCAGCGAGGCGTCGGCCTCGACCGCCACCGCGGCGGTCGCGGCCTCCACGGGCCGCAGGTCGAGTGCGGCGAGCGCCTGCCGTACGGCCCGCACCAGCCCGGCGGGGCCGGAGACCGTGTCGCCGGGAGAGAGGTCGAAGGATCCGGATCCGGTGGAGACGACGGACTGGGGGCGGGGGAGAAGGTCGTTCATCACCAAATCATCCCAAATCATCCCGGAAACCCCAGAGGGGGCGGCCAAGTGTTGTGCATACCGGAACCGCCGCCGGAATCCCGCGCCGGGACGCCCCCGGCGCACCGGTTCACCTCAGGTAGCTCTGGATCCCGTTGGCCAGGGCGGTCGCGATCCGCTTGCGGAAGCCCGCGTCCTGGAACTTCGCCGCCTCGGCGGGGTTCTTCATGTTCCCGCACTCGATGAAGACCTTGGGGACCGTGGAGAGGTTCAGCCCGCCCAGGTCGTTGCGGAAGTTCAGCGCCCGGTCGCCGATGTAGGTGGAGTACGGCAGGCCGGTGCCCCTGCGGAAGGAGTCCCGCACGGCCCTGCCGAGTTTCTCGGACTCGGCCACCATGCGGCTGGTCTGGCTGCTGATCTTCTTCGGCATGATCACGTGGAAGCCGTGGTTCCCGGTGGCCGAGCCGTCGGCGTGCACCGAGATCGCCGCGTCCGCCCGGGGCGGCCGGTTGCCGATCGCCGCGCGCTCGGTGATGCACGGGCCGTACGGCGTGTCCGCGCTGCGGGTCAGCCGCACCTGCGCGCCCCTTGCCTCGAGGATCCTCTTCATGCGCAGGGACACGTCCCAGGCGAACGCGGCCTCGCTGTAGCCGCTCGCGGTGGCCGTGCCCGTGGTGTCGCAGGCCTTCTTCTGGGTCAGGACGTCGACCTGCCTGTTGATCTCCGCGGTGTGCCGGTGGTTGCGCTCGTTGTGCCCCGGGTCGATGACCACGACCTTGCCCTGGAGGGGCTTGGCCCCGGCGGCCTCGCCCCCCGGCGCGGGGGCCTCGGCGGTGCCCGAGGCGGTGCCCGAGGCGGTGGCCGTGGAAGGGCCGGCCGGGGTGGTGGTCCCGGGGGAGCCCTCCGCGGCGCCCGGGGCCGGGGACTCCCCGGCCCCCGGCGAGCTCTCGGCGGCGGTCGCCGCCGGGCCGGTGCCGGGCCCGGCCGTCCGGTCCGGGCCCGCGCCGACGTCCTCCGGGGAGCCTCCGCAGGCCGCGGCGGCCAGGCCACACAGGACGAGTGCCGCCGCGAACGCTCTGCCAGTCACGTCGAAATCCCCCCGTGGTAACCGTCGGCCCCCCAATCTACGCGTCCGGCGGCGGCCCCGGGGTCAGGTCACCAGACGTGTTCCCCGATGTCCTGCCGCTGCAGGAGCGCGGCCAGTTCCCGGGCGTCCTCGGCGTCCACGCCGAGGACCACGCGGGGGCGCCCCCACGGGTGGTCGATCGAGTGGGCCACGTAGCTGGCCACGGATTCGGCCGCGACCTCCTCGCCCCGGCCACGGAAGGTGCGCCACTGCGCCCACGCCCGCTCCAGCTCCGAGGCGGCGCGCTGAGCGCATGAAACCAGTTCTGGATCACGCATAGTTACCCCCTTATCACGAGCAGAGTCAACACCGGTGACCCGCCGCGACCGAGGGGCTTTGCCCAAGCCTTCCACCTCGACCGAGGGGCTTTGCCCGAGCCTTGGCGCCCGCCTGGAAACGGTGTAACGCTCCAGGCGGGCCGTTTACGTTCCGGCGGGACCGCTGCTGCGCCGTACGACGAGCCGGGGGGTCACCTGGTGCAGCCGGGAGGCCTTGCCCGGCTCGCCGATCCGGTCGCTGAGCAGAGCCGCGGCGGAGCGGCCCATGGCCCGGCGGGGCTGGTCGACGGTGGTCAGTGAGACCGGGGCGGTCCCCGACGGCCGGGAGTTGTCGTAGCCGACCACCGACAGGTCCTCGGGCACCCGCAGGCCGAGCTCGGCCGCGGCGGAGAGCACGCCCATGGCGACCCGGTCGTTGACGGCGAAGATCGCGGTGGGCCGGGGGTCGCGGGTCAGCAGGCTCCGCGCCGCCCTCGCGCCGCCCTCCTCGGTCGCCTCGCCCTGCTCGACCGTGATGTACGGCGCCAGCGCGTGCCTGCGCATCGCGACCAGGTAGCCCTCGCACCGGAACCTGCCGGAGGAGGAGCAGGCGCCCTCGATGTGCGCGATCCTGCGGTGGCCGAGCTCCACGAGGTGGTCGACGGCCAGGCGGGAGCCGAGCTCGTCGTCGTCGGCGACGATGTCCACCCCGCCCAGCAGCGTGCCGTCGATGTCGCGTTCACCCACGACGACGGTCGGGGTGTACCCGGTCGCCTCGATCAGCGTCTCGCTGGTGGGCGGGATGCCGAGCAGGACGAGCCCGTCCACCCGGAGCTCCAGGAACGCCTCGACCGCCTCGTCCTCGAAGGCGGGGGTCCACTGGCTGTTGCCGATGAGCAGCCTGAGCCCGTCGCCGTGCAGGCTCTCCTGCAGGCCGTCCAGGAACTCGGCGTAGAAGGGGTTGTGCAGGTCGGCGACGAGCGCCCCGACCAGGTGGGTGCGGCCCTCGACCAGGCTGCGCGCGACCGCGTTGGGCCGGTAGCCGAGGTCTCTGGCCGCCTCCAGCACCGCCTGCCTGCGGTGCTCGCTGACGTGCGGTGATCCGCGCAGGACGAGCGAGACCAGCGATTTGGAGACGCCTGCTCGCTCGGCGACGTTGCGGATCGTGGGCCGCGGGCGCGGCCCGGATCCGTCCGGTGGGACGGTGACGGCGAGCTCGCGGGCTCGGGCGGCGGTGGTGGTCTTGACCGGCGGTCCTGACATGGCCTCTCCCCCGGGGAATGGTGGGTGGGCACCTGTGCGGGTGTCTGGATGCCCTCTCACTCAAAACGATCGAGTTCCGAATGGGGTACGGCTTTGTTTGGAACGAACCGCGGATCCCGGCAGGCGGGTCCCCGGTCTTGACGCGCACGTTCCAGATCTTGACATCGGCGCTATTGGGCACCGACTCCGATAGTGTGCGAGGTGTGGGTTCGACATCCGGGGCCGCCAAGCAGGAGAAGCCTGCGGCGGGCGACGCGCGGCCGGCGCGGCGCAGGCTCAGCGTGGACCGGCGTCGTGAGGAACTCATGGCGGCCGCGCTGGAGCTGTTCAGCAAGCACGACGCGGAGGACGTCTCCATCGACGACGTCGCCTCGGCGGCCGGGGCGTCGCGCGCGCTGGTCTACCACTATTTCGGCGGCAAGCAGGAGCTCTACGTCGCCGCGCTGAGGAGCGCCGCGAGCCAGCTGGAGGCGAGGCTGCGCCCGCAGGGCAACGGCCGCCCGCTGGACGAGCTGGCCCTCGGGCTGGGCCGCTACTTCGACTTCGTCGAGGAGCACGCGGCGGGATTCGCCGCGCTGCTCAGGGGAGGACCGGCCAACCGGAGCGGCGAGATCGGGGAGATCGTCGACAGCGTCCGGCACCGTCTGTTCAACCTCATCACCAAGCAGATGAGGGTCGAGGAACCCGGTCCCTGCCTGCGCATCACCCTGCGGTCGTGGATCGCCTCCGTCGAGACGGCGGGCCTCGACTGGCTGGAGCACCGCGACATCGAGCGGCCCGTGCTGGAGCGCATGCTGGTCGATCACATGGTGGCGCTGCTCGGCGTGGCCGCGAACCACGACCCGCAGGTCGAGAGCCTTCTCGAGGACCTCGTCCGCGACCAGCTGCTGTAGCCGCGCCGGAACTGCACGGGAACCAGGTGGGGCGGCGCCGGGCGGGCGGCGCCGCTTCCCACACAAGTCGTCCGGCCTACGCGCTCGCGTGGAGCACGCACGTGCTTCCCCCGGGGATCGGCGTGCCGATCCCGGCTCACTCGGAGCGCTGCTGCGGAATCCCCGCGAGCAGCGCGCGAACCTCGGTCTCCCGGTAACGGCGGTGCCCGCCCAGCGTGCGGATGGACGTCAACTTGCCGGCCTTCGCCCACCGGGTGACGGTCTTGGGGTCGACGCGGAACATGGTTGCGACCTCGGCCGGGGTGAGCAACGGCTCGGCCTCGGGTGTACGAGCTGACATTTGTGCGGCCTCTCCTCCGTGTGGACCGGCGACAGCGATCCTGCGACTTGACGCTTGTCACGGATGTCCTTCTATGGCCCCTTGCGTGCGGCTGTTCGGACCATATGCGGCATCACCCGATGTGACCATACAGCTACGAAGAGCGATTGGCGAGCCTTTATGCGACTCATCTCTCTTGTGTACCCGCTGTAGTCACGCTCGGTGATTCTAGCGACACGTTTCGTGGTATCGCAGTGAAAACGGCAAACTACTCAGTTCGCAGATGCTCCACCGGACGTTGACAGCCCCACTTATGCAGGTCAGAGGGGTGATATGCGACTCAGTTTGCTGATTCGAGAAGTTGTATTGACCTCCAGCGGAGGATCACCCGCTGATACATGGCGAACGCGAGCTCTTCCTGGCCCGTCTCCAGACCCGTCAGCGCCGCCGCCAGCTCCGCCACGGACTGGTCGGCCTGGAGCTTCTCGTCGTCCATGAGATGGACGATGCCGCCGTAGTCGAGCTCGACCAGCGAGTGGGGGTGGAACTCCTCCAGCCACCGGGCGACGTCCTCGACCTCGCCGGCCACCCCCGCGTCGCCCACCTGGCGGCGGATGATCTGCAGCGCGCGGGCGGTGCGCCGCCGGGCGTGGCCCATCGAGGTGACGTAGATGAGGTTGCGGGTCGTGGTCGCGCCCGAGGAGGTCCGGTCGCCGTGCAGGACGAGCCAGCGCTCGTTGCCGTCGAAGGGGACGAACCAGGACGCCGGGACGTGCCAGGTCGAGGTGCGGATGTGGGTGCGCAGGCCGGCCGAGCCGCTGCGCCGCTTGAACCGGTCGAAGTCGTCGGCGGTCTGCTCGGCGATGGAGGTCGGCACGAACCGCTCCACCAGCCTGGCGGGGGTCGTGCCCCGGAAGCGGGAGAAGGCCAGCCACGAGCGGAGCCTGCTCTGCCAGGGGCAGACGTAGAGCACGTTCTCCACGCGCCTGAGATAGGCGTTGGGGCTCTCGTGCGCGGGGGCGGGAGCCGGAGGCACCCCCAGCAGCCGTGCGACCGCCTCCCCGTGCTCGGCGTGGAGCGCGCCCGCCCGCCGGGGCCGGTCGCGCGCTTCGGCGTAGGACTCCCACGAGGCGCGCTCCGAGGGGCTGAACGCGGCCAGGGGCTCATAGACGCGGAGGTACGCGGCATAGGGCAGCACGCACGAATCGTGCCACGAAGAGCCCCTCCCTGTCCGGTATCGGCCCTGTCTCCCGCACCGCCGTACGCCGGGACCGGAGAGGGCGGCGGTCCGCGCCCGGGCGGGTACGGTGTTATGTCCCGGCAGGTGAGAAGGGAGATTACCCCTCCTCCGCACCGGTGGGTTGTGGCTACCCTGAGAGTGATCTCCGCCGCGACGGCGCGGCGGACCTGACGACCAGGAGTCACCACCGTGACGGACGTCTTCGGGCTCTCCCACAAGGACAGCGGCCCAGCGAACGGTCAGGCCGGGCACGAGCAGGTCATCTTCTGCTCCGACGAGCGCAGCGGCCTCCACGCGATCATCGCGATCCACAACACCGCCCTCGGCCCCGGCCTCGGCGGCACCAGGTTCTACCCCTACGAGAGCGAGCAGGCCGCCCTGGCGGACGTGCTCAACCTCTCGCGGGCGATGGCCTACAAGAACGCCCTGGCCGGCCTCGACCTCGGCGGCGGCAAGGCCGTCATCATCGGCGACCCGGCGAAGGACAAGAACGAGGCGATGCTCCGGGCCTACGGCCGGTTCATCCAGTCCCTCGGCGGCAGGTACATCACCGCGTGCGACGTCGGCACCTACAGCGAGGACATGGACGTCGTCGCCCGTGAGACCTCCTACGTGACCGGCAGGACCCTCGCCCAGGGCGGCGCCGGGGACTCCTCGATCCTGACCGCCTTCGGGGTCTTCCAGGGCATGAGGGCCGCGGCCGAGCACGTCTACGGCACGCCGTCGCTGCGCGGCAGGAGGGTCGGCGTCGAGGGCGTGGGCAAGGTGGGCCACCGGCTGGTCGAGCACCTCGTCGAGGACGGCGCCGAGGTCGTGGTCTGCGACGTCAGCGAGCAGGCGGTCGAGCGCGTACGGCGGCGCCACCCCGGGGTGGAGGTCGTCGCCGATCAGGCCGAGCTCACCGCGGCGGAGATCGACGTCTACGCGCCGTGCGCCCTCGGCGGGGCGCTGGACGACGGGACGGTCGCCCGGCTGCGGGCCGCGATCGTCTGCGGCGGGGCCAACAACCAGCTCGCCCATCCGGGGGTGGAGAAGCAGCTCGCCGACCGCGGCATCCTGTACGCGCCCGACTACGTGGTCAACTCCGGGGGCGTGATCCAGGTCGCCGACGAGATCCAGGGCTTCGACATGGAGCGGGCCAGGGCAAAGGCCGCCAAGATCTACGCCACGACTCTCAAGATTTTCGCCACGGCGGCGGAGGATGGCGTCCCTCCGGCGGTCGCAGCGGATAGGCTAGCCGAGCGCAGAATGTCGGAAGTCGGGCGAATTAGGGGCATTTGGCTGGGTGACTAGCCCCGCACGCCCATACGGCGTACCGAGCCGGGCGCAAAACAGGTACGGTTGTAGTCGAACGAGAACTGACGCGCTAGTCAGGTTGCGTCAGTGCGTGGTGCGTTAGCGACGAGGGGTCAAAGCGACCCCACACGAGGGGGTCGAGCCAATGGGGCGCGGCCGAGCAAAGGCCAAGCAGGTCAAGGTTGCTCGCCAGCTGAAGTACAACAGCGGTGGCACTGATCTTGAGCGTCTTCGTGATGAGCTCGGAGTCAGGGATGACTCCAACCACAAGGACGACGCCGACGACTCCTACGACGAGCTGGCGGATCGCTATGCCGATTACGCCGACGACTTCGGCTCCGACGAGGACCGGGACGAGGGCCCGCCCGGCCGTCGCTAGGCCGGTCTCAGATTCGACGTGAAACAGGACACCCGGGGGCGGAAAGCCCCCGGGTGTCCTATCCGTATGCGCCACTCTTCCCGGCGGGCGCCGCCCCGCCCGGGGTCCGGTGCGCGTCTCCGCCTCCCCGGCGGCGGGGTGCCGCCGCCGGGGAGGCGGAGGGCCGGTCCTACCGGTAGCGGGCCCGGCCGGTACCGGCGACGACCTCGCCCAGCACCCAGGCCGGCAGGTTCCGCTCCCTGAGCAGGGCCAGCGCCGGGTCGACCGCGTCCGCGGGGACGACCGCCGCCATGCCCACGCCCAGATTGAAGGTGCGGTCCATGTCGGCCTGCGCGACCCCGCCGTGCCGGGCGAGCACCTCGAAGACGGCGGGCGGGGTCCAGGACGAGCGGTCCAGCAGCGCGTCCAGCGTGGGCGGGAGCGAGCGGGACAGGTTGCCCTCCAGGCCGCCGCCGGTGATGTGCGCGTAGGCGTGCACCTCGACCGAGCGCGCCAGCTCCAGGCAGTCCAGGGAGTAGATCCTGGTCGGCTCCAGCAGCTCCTCGCCGAGCGTCCGGCCGAACTCGGGGACCTCCTGCTCCAGCGAGAGCCCGGCGAGCTTGATGATGTGCCTGACCAGCGAGTAGCCGTTGGAGTGCACGCCGGAGGAGGCCAGCGCCAGCACCACGTCGCCCTCGCGGACCCGGTCCCGGCCGAGCATGGCGTCGGCCTCGACCACGCCGGTGGCCGCGCCCGCCAGGTCGTACTCGTCGGCGTCCATGGCGCCCGGGTGCTCGGCCGTCTCCCCGCCGATGAGCGCGGCGCCCGCCAGGCGGCAGCCCTCGGCGACCCCGCCGACGATCTCGGCGATCCGCTCCGGGACGACCTTGCCGCAGGCGATGTAGTCGGTCATGAACAGCGGCTCGGCGCCGCAGACCACCAGGTCGTCCACGACCATGCCGACCAGGTCGATGCCGATCGTGTCGTGCCTGCCGAGCTTCTGGGCGAGCATGACCTTGGTCCCGACGCCGTCGGTCGAGGTGGTCAGCAGCGGACGCCGGTAGGCCAGCAGCGCCGAGGCGTCGAACAGGCCGGCGAACCCGCTGGCGTCGTCGACGACCTCGGGCCGCCGGGACCGGGCGACCTTCGACTTCATCAGCTCGACGGCGCGCTCGCCCGCGTCGATGTCCACGCCCGCGGCGGCGTAACTGGTCATACGACCTCCTTCGTCGGTCGCATGACCTCGGGTGCTGTGCCGATCGGCTCGCTCGCTCCGCTCGCTCACGTCTTGGCCTCCAGGACGTACTTGCCCACGTTGTCGCGGTCGACGGCGATGGGGTACTCGCCGTCGAAGCAGGCCCGGCAGAGCCGCTCCGAGGGGATCGTGGTGGCCTCGACCAGGCCCTCCTGCGAGATGTACCCGAGCGAGTCGGCGCCCAGGGAGTCGCGGATCTCCTCCACGCTGAGCGAGCCCGCGATCAGCTCGGCCCGGGTGGCGAAGTCGATGCCGTAGAAGCACGGCCAGGCGACCGGGGGCGAGGAGATCCGGACGTGGACCTCGCGCGCGCCCGCCTCGCGCAGCATCCTGACGATCGCCCGCTGGGTGTTGCCCCGCACGATCGAGTCGTCCACGACGACCAGGCGCTTGCCGGCGACGACCTCCTTCAGCGGATTCAGCTTGAGCCGGATGCCGAGCTGGCGGATGGTCTGGGACGGCTGGATGAAGGTCCGGCCGACGTAGGAGTTCTTCACCAGGCCCTGGCCGTACGGGATCCCGCTCGCCTCGGCGTAGCCGACGGCGGCCGGGGTGCCCGACTCCGGGGTGGGGATGACCAGGTCGGCCTCCACCGGGTGCTCGCGGGCCAGCACGCGGCCGACCTCGACGCGGGTGGACTGCACGCTGCGCCCGGCGATCGTGGTGTCCGGCCGGGCCAGGTAGACGTACTCGAACAGGCAGCCCTTGGGCTCGGCCAGCGCGAACCTGCGGGACCGCACGCCGCGCTCGTCGATGGTGATCAGCTCGCCCGGCTCGATCTCCCGGACGAAGGCGGCGCCCACGATGTCCAGGGCGGCGGTCTCGGAGGCGACCGCCCAGCCGCGCTCCAGGCGGCCGAGGACCAGCGGGCGGATGCCCTGCGGGTCGCGGGCGGCGTACAGCGTCTTCTCGTCCATGAAGACGAGCGAGTAGGCGCCCTTGACCTGGGGGAGGAGTTCGGCGGCCGCGTCGTCGATGGGCTGGCTGCGGTCCTGTGCCAGCAGCGACGTCAGCACCTCGGTGTCGGTGGTCGCCCGGGTGGCGCCGGGCGCGAGGCGCCGGGCCAGCTCCCGGGTGTTGATCAGGTTGCCGTTGTGGGCGAGCGCGAGCCCGCCGACCTCGGTCGAGCTCAGCGTCGGCTGGGCGTTCTCCCAGACGCTCGACCCGGTGGTCGAGTAGCGGCAGTGCCCGATGGCCAGGTGGCCGCGGAGGGTGCCGAGCACCGACTCGTCGAAGACCTGGGCCACCAGGCCCATGTCCTTGTAGACGAGGATGCGGCTTCCCTCGCTCACCGCGATGCCCGCGGATTCCTGGCCACGGTGCTGCAACGCGTACAGCCCGTAGTAGGTGAGTTTGGAGACTTCCTCCCCTGGGGCCCATACGCCGAAGACGCCACAGGCGTCCTTCGGGGGTCGGTCGTGGGGGTCAAGGTCATGGCTCAGCTGGCCGTCGCCCTTCAGCACGGCTTCAGTGTAGGTCGGCCTCTGCGCTGCTCGTACCCCGGGGCCGGGTCTCTCCGTCATGGTGCGCTGACCGAACCTTCATCGGCGTTTTGCCGTGGCGTCCCCGTTTCGTTGGCAGAGGCCAGGGGATGGTGGGGTATCCGGCATATCGACCCGTTGGAGAGCAGACGTGACCCCACCTGTTGACCCATCCCAGCCTGGCCCGTGGCGGGAACCGGGGGGCCGGCGGTCCGAGGGGGAGGAGCCCGTACCGCGGCCGGGGGACACCGCCGGCCCCTCCGGCACCGGCGAGACGACGGCCGCCGGGAGGCGGTCCGAGGAGGAGGCCCCGCCCGTCGGAGAGCCCTCGGGGCCCGGTGAGGCGCCGCCGCCGGTCGTGGAGCCCTCGAAGCCCGGAGAGGCCCCGCCGCCCGCCCGGGAGCCCTCGGAGCCCGGTGAGGCGCCGCCCGGGCGCCCCGGACCCGGACCGGGCGGGACGCCGCCGGGCGGTCCCGGTGGCGAGCCGGGCGAGACGCCTCCCGGTCCGCCCGGCCCGGCCCCGCGGGAGCCGGTGCCTCCTCACCCGGACCTGCCGGGAGCACCGGAGGTGCCCCAGCCGCTCCAGGCGGATCCGTCCCCGCCGTCCCAGGCGGCTTCGCCGCCCGCCCACTCCGTGCCCGGAGCCGCGCCGCCCGCCTATCCGGGCTGGGAGAGCACCGCCGAGCAGCGGCCGGACGACCGGGACGTCCCGCCGGGGGCCTCCCGGCCCTCGCGCTACGACCCGCCGACCCCGGAGGCCTCCGCCGCCGTCCCGGCGCAGGCCACCGAACCCGTCACCGGGTGGTTCCCGCCGGACCGGGCGCCCGGTGATCCGTACGGCGCACCCGGCCGGGGAGGTCCGTACGAGTCCTCCGGCGCGCCCGCCCAGGCAGGCCCGTACGGCGCGCCCGCGCCCGGCGGCCCGTACGGCGCGCATCCCTCCGGGGTCCCGGCAGGAGCGCCCACCGGAGCGCATCCCTACGGCGGGGGCCAGGCGCCGCCGGTTCCGGCCGGCCCCGCCTACCCGGGGCCGGCGGGGTACCCGGCGCCGCCCCCGGGCGACCGGTCCCAGCACGGGCAGGGCGGCAGGCTCGGCACCGCCGCCCTGGTGCTCGGCATCGTCAGCCTCGTCCTGCTCTTCGCCTGCGGGGCGGGCGTGCTGACGGCGATCGCCGGCGTGGTGCTCGGCATCGTCGCGGTGGTCAAGGACTCCAACCGGGGCCGGGCCTGGGTGGGCCTGCTGCTGAGCGCCCTCGCGCTGATCATCGCCGCGGTCTTCCTCGCCTGGTTCGTCAACAAGGTGGGCGGCTGCCTGGACCTGCCCCGCGAGCTCCAGCAGCGCTGCGTCGAGGAGAGGTTCGGCATCGACATCCAGCCCCCGGGCTGACGGGGTTCACGTGAGCGGCAGGTACTCCGCCAGATCGGCCCGGGCGCCGCTCGCGGACACGGCCCCGGACGCCATCGCCCGGTCCCACGTCAGCCGCCCGGTGGCCAGCTCCAGCCAGGTCCGCGCGTCCGTCTCGATCACGTTCGGCGGGGTGCCCCGCGTGTGCCGGGGCCCCTCCACGCACTGCACCGCCGCGTACGGCGGGACCCGCACCTCGACGGTCCGCCCCGGAGCCGACGCGGCGAGCCGGTCCAGCAGGTGCCGTACGGCGAAGCGCACCGCCTCCCGCTCCGGCCCGAGCCCCCGGCCGTACGCCCGCAGGACCGCCGCGACGCACGCCCCCAGCAGCGCGCCGAGGGACTCGGGGCCGTCGTGGGGCGGTTCGTCCAGGGCGGTCAGCTGGGCGTCCAGAGCGGCGAGGACCTTGGCGGCGTCAGGCTTGTACGGCGGCACCGTCCCATCATGCCCGCCCGTGCCGTACCGGTGGACGGGGCGGCCCGCCGGGGACCGGTCCGCGTTCCCCCCGCTCCCGCGCAGGCAGGCGGGCCGAGGAACCGGTCATTCGCGACATACGGTTCATCATCTGGGAAAACGTTGTTCACCTCCGGTTCGGCCGGCCTCCGTAGCGTCCCCGGCCGGAACATCTGTGCACCACCTTGGAGGCCCCTGTGGCGAACCCGTCGCCGCGCCGAACGCTCCCGCTGCTCATGAGCCCGCACAAGAGCGGGCGCTCCGCGCTGACCTGTGAATTCCGCTGCGGCAACGCCTGCGCCCACGACGTCTCGAACACCAGCGACAACGCCTACTTCGGCGACGTGGTCGCCTCGGCCCTCTCCCGCCGCGGCGTGCTGCGCGCGGGCGCGCTCGGCGCGCTCGCCGCCGGCGCCGGCGCGGCCGGGGTGGCGGGAGCCGTGCCCGCCGCGGCCGAGCCCGCCCCGGAGGCCAGGTCCGGAGGCCGGGGGAACCACGGCGGGCGGGGCGGGCTCCGCTTCGCCGCGGTGGCCCCGAACCGGGAGGACCGCATCGTCGTCCCCGAGGGGTACACGTCGGCCGCCGTGGTGCGCTGGGGCGACCCGGTCCTGCCCGACGCCCCGGCGTTCGACTTCGAGAACCAGACCGCCGAGGCGCAGGCCAAGCAGTTCGGCTACAACTGCGACTTCGTGACCTTCTTCCCGATGGGCGGCCACCGCGGCCTGCTCTGGGTCAACCACGAGTACTCCGACGAGGCGCTCATGTTCCGCGGCTACGCCGGCGGGACCGCCGCGACCGAGGAGCAGCTCAGGATCGGCCTGGCCGCGCACGGCGGCTCGGTCGTCGAGATCGAGCGGGTGGGCCGCTCCGGGCAGTGGCGGCTGGTCACCCGGGGCCGCCGCCGCTACAACCGGCGCATCACCGCGCAGACCCCGATGAAGCTCACCGGTCCGGCCGCAGGCCACGACCTGCTGAAGACGGCCGCCGACCCGACCGGCACCACCGTCCTCGGCATGCTCAACAACTGCGCCGGCGGCACCACCCCGTGGGGGACCGTGCTGAGCGGCGAGGAGAACTTCAACCAGTACTTCGTCCTGGGCAGCGGCGCCCCGGAGGCGGAGAAGGCCGCGCTCAAGCGGTACGGCATCGACACGGCCTCGACCACCCCGGGCGGCCGCCGCTTCGACCGGGTCGAGGAGCGCTTCGACCTGTCCAGGCACCCCCACGAGGCCAACCGCTTCGGCTGGATCGTGGAGATCGACCCGTTCGACCCCGACTCCACCCCGGTCAAGCGCACCGCCCTGGGCCGGCTCGCCCACGAGGGCGCCACCACCACCCTCGCCAGGGACGGCCGGGTCGTGGCCTACATGGGCGACGACTCCCGCTTCGAGTACGTCTACAAGTTCGTCTCGAAGAAGCGCTACATCCCCGGCTTCGACCGCCACAACCGCACCCTGCTGGACGAGGGCACGCTGTACGTGGCCAGGCTCACCGGCGACAGCCCGGCCGCCGAGATCGACGGCACCGGGAAGCTCCCCGCCGACGGGCGGTTCGACGGCTCCGGCGAGTGGATCCCGCTGGTCACCGGGAACGTCTCGCACGTGCCCGGCATGTCCGCCGCGGAGGTGCTCATCCACACCCGCCTGGCCGCCGACAAGGTCGGGGCGACCAAGATGGACCGCCCCGAGGACATCGAGCGCAACCCCGTCACCGGGGGCGTCTACCTGGCGCTGACCAACAACTCCAACCGGACCCCGGCCCAGGTGGACGAGGCCAACCCGCGCCCGGCCAACAAGCACGGCCACGTCCTGGAGATCGTCGAGCAGCGCAACGACGCCGCGTCCACGGCCTTCGCCTGGTCCCTCCCGCTGGTCTGCGGCGACCCGAACGACGCCTCGACCTACTTCGCCGGGTTCGACAAGACCAAGGTCTCGCCGATCTCCTGCCCGGACAACGTCGCCTTCGACCGCGACGGCAACCTGTGGATCTCCACCGACGGCAACGCCCTGGGCTCCAACGACGGCCTGTTCGTCATGCCGGTGGCCGGCAGGGAGCGCGGCTATCTCCGCCAGTTCCTCACCGTGCCGATCGGCGCGGAGACCTGCGGCCCGATGGTCACCCAGGACCAGCGCAGCGTCTTCGTCGCCGTCCAGCACCCGGGCGAGGTCAACGGGGCCTCGCCCGAGGCCCCGGCCAGCCACTGGCCCGACGGCGGCACCAGCCAGCCCCGGCCCTCGGTCGCGGTGGCCTGGCACACCCGGGGAGAGAAGATCGGTTCCTGATCTCCGGTACGGCCCGCGTCCCGGCCCGGCGGCGCTCCCGCGGGGGCGCCGGGCCGGGACGCGGGCCCGGGTTACGCCGGCACCCCCGTGCGCTCGGCGGCGCCCTCCCGCGTCTCGGCGGGCGGGCCGGTCCGTGCGGACCGCAGCGAGAACAGGCTGATCGGAACCCCGGCCAGCACGATCGCCGCCGCGAGCACCAGCGTGGACTGGTAGGCCGACAGGAACGCCGGGAGCGGTTCCGCCCCGCCCTCGGCGAGTGAGGCCTGGCGGGAGTTGAGGATCGCGCCGAGGAGCGTGATGCCGAGCAGGCCGAAGACCTCGCGCGAGACGTTCAGCACGCCCGAGGCGACCCCGGCGCGGCCGTCGGGGAGGGTGCCGAGGATGGCGGTGGTGAGCGGGACCAGCAGGCCGCCGCCCAGGCCGTAGACCAGGAACCAGGGGAGCAGGTCGCCGAACGAGCCGCCCTCGCCGACGAACGAGATCCCGAAGACGGCCACCGCCATCAGCAGCAGCCCGGCCGCCACGGTCCGCGCGGTGCCCAGGGCGCCGCTGATCCGCGGGGCGACGGCCGCGGTGACCGCCATGACCAACGCCATCGGCACGAACGCGGCGCCGGCCTCGATGGGGGTGAAGCCCAGCGCGTTCTGCAGGTACAGCGCGGTGAAGAAGTAGATCCCGAACACGCCGAACGCCCACAGGCCCATGGAGAGCGTGCCCCCGCTGAACACCCGCGAGCGGAACAGCGACAGGTCGATCATCGGTTCCCGGCTCCGCGTCTCGACCGCCACGAAGGCCAGCGCCGAGGCCAGCGCGAGCCCGAGGGCGCCCAGGATCTCCGGCGAGGTCCAGCCGGCGCCCTCGCCCTCGATGAGGCCGTACGTCAGGGCGAACAGCGCCAGGCTGGAGGTGGCCAGGCCGGGCAGGTCCATGCTGCGCCGTACCCGGTCCCGGGCGGCCGGGCGGATCGCCCAGAGCCCCAGGCCGAAGGTCACGGCCCCGATCGGCACGTTGATCAGGTAGATCCAGCCCCAGTCCCACCGTTCGCTGATGAACCCGCCGGTCAGCGGGCCCAGGGCCAGGGCGAGCGCGCCGACGGCGCTCCACAGGCCGACGGCCGTGCCGCGCTCCCTCGGGTCGGGGAAGGTCGAGCTGATCAGCGCGAGCGCGGTGGGGGTGAGGAAGGCCGCCCCGACGCCCTGCACCGCCCGGGTGACGATCAGCGTCGTGCCGTCGGCGGCG
Organism: Thiemannella venezuelensis; assembly: GCF_014203605.1. Classification (GTDB taxonomy): domain Bacteria; phylum Actinomycetota; class Actinomycetes; order Streptosporangiales; family Streptosporangiaceae; genus Planomonospora_A; species Planomonospora_A venezuelensis. The sequence continues at coordinate 33,499 of NZ_JACHJJ010000033.1, forward strand.
AGCCCGGCGGCCAGCGAGGCGAGGGTGAAGACCCCGAGCCCGATCAGGAAGATCCGCCGTCGGCCGAAGAGGTCGGCCAGCCGCCCGCCGACCAGCATCAGCCCGGCGAAGACCAGGATGTAGCCGCTCACGATCCATTCGAGACCTGAGACGTCCAGCCCGAGGTCCCGCTGGATCGTCGGCAGGGCCACGTTGACGACGTTGTTGTCGAGATAGGTCATGAAGGTGCCGAGAGCGATCGCTCCCAGCGCCCACCACCTGCGGTTGTCCACCACTTCCACTCCTCTACGGCGTACTTGTACGACGTACATGTACGGTGGATAGTGGAACGTGTACGGCGTATAGTTGTCAAGCGTGATGGGGAAACTGACCCGCCAGGCGGTCGTCGAGCAGGCACTGGAGATCGGCGACGCCGAAGGACTCGCGGCGGTGACCGTCCGGCGGCTGGCCCAGGAGCTGGGTGTCACGCCGATGGCGCTGTACTGGCACTTCAAGAACAAGGAGCAGCTCACCATCGGCATGGCCGACCACCTGGTCGAGGGCTTCATGATCCAGGAGGACTTCGCCGCCCCGTGGCGGGAGCAGCTCCACGAGCTGGTCTCGGGCCTGGTCAGGGTGCTCCGCCGCCATCCCTGCGCGACGGCGGTGCTGGAGGAGGTCGACCATCTGGCGGTGCCGAGCTTCCTGCGCGTCTGGGACACCGCGCTCGGCCTGGCCAAGCAGGCCGGCTTCTCCTACGAGCAGAGCTGCCTGATCTCCAAGTACCTCCTGCAGGGGGCGATCGCCCTGGCGGCCGGGCCGCTCAACCGCCACGGCCGGGGCCTGACGGAGGAGGCGGCGGCCGAGAGGCTGCGCGTCAAGCGGCTGACCCTCCAGTCGCTCCCGTCCGACCTCTACCCGCACATCGTGGAGATGGCCGTCCCCCTCGCGGAGGGGAGCGGCGCCGACCTCTACGACACGTTCGGCGTCGACCTCCTCGTCGCCGGCATCGAGGTCATGGCCGCCCGCTCCCGCGCGTGACCGGCCCCGCCGCGCGGCGGGAACCGGGGGGAGGGAGCGCCGAAGGCCGGGGGCCCGGACGCCGGAGGGGTCAGCCGGACGCGCCCAGATGGCTCCCTCCGGTCATCCGGGGGCGGTGCCGGGGAGGCCGCCGGACGGAGGCGGACGACGTGCGGGGCCGGGACCGGTGCTGCGGCCGCCCCGGCCACAGGACGGCGACGGTGACGAGCGCGGACACCGTCAGCAGGACGCCCAGCAGGATCTCGATGATCAGATTGGCCGACATGAGGATCTCCTTCGCCCTCGCCGTGGACATGCCGGTACGAGGACGGAGGTCTTCCCGCACCCTCCCCGCCGGGGAGGGCCACCCCGCCGGGCTCCCGGGCTCCGGGCGCCGTGCTGACGGACGAGGTGTCGGGCGGCGGGTACTCCCCTCCGCTGATTCCACTATCCGCCCAGTTCAGGCGGTAGGTCAAATGCGCGGGACCGCTCTGCGGGGAACGGCGGGCGGTTCCCGGAGGTGTTTCGGAGACGGGAGGTATTCACTGGGCCCTCGGGGCGATCTAACCTGAGAAGAGCGAGGGGAGTACTTCCCAAGAGCCGCTTCCGGTCAGTACGGCCGCCCCGAGGCGTCCCCGGACGGCCGCCCGCGTAGCGCGGGTGAAGGAGACCTCGGACAGCCGAGCGCGTTCGAGGAGTTCCCATGCCCGTCGAGGCGAGTCCACTGGCGGCCGACATCGAGACGATCGCCTCCCCCGCCATGTGGGGGATCACCGTCGCAGCCCTGCTGCTCCTGCTGGCCCTGGACTTCCTGGTGACCCGGCGCCCGCACGAGGTGCGGATGCGCGAGGCGGCGGGCTGGTCGGCCTTCTACCTGGCGCTCCCGCTGGCCTTCGGCGGCTACCTGTGGGCGTCGTCCGGATCCACCGTCTCGGTGGAGTTCCTCACCGGCTACGTGGTGGAGAAGTCGCTCTCGGTCGACAACCTCTTCGTCTTCATGCTGCTGCTGTCGGCCTTCGCGGTCCCGGTCGAGCTGGCCCAGCGGGTCCTGCTCTACGGCATCGTCGGGGCGCTGGTGCTGCGCGCGGTCTTCATCGCGCTCGGGGCCGCCGCCCTGCAGAGCGGAACCTGGGCGTTCCTGCTGTTCGGCGCGGTGCTGCTCGTCACCGCAGTGAAGATCTTCCGGGACGCCCTGTCCGGCCACGAGAAGAAGGTGGACGTCTCCTGCCTGCGTACGGTCCGCCTGGTCCGGCGCTTCATGCCGGTCACCGACGACTACCGGGGTTCGCGCCTGCTCGTCCGGGAGGGCGGCCGGCGGGCCCTGACCCCGCTGGCCCTGGCCGTCGTGGCGGTCTTCGCCACCGACATCGTCTTCGCCGTCGACTCGGTGCCCGCGGTGTACGGCGTGACCGACGATCCGTTCCTCGTCTTCGCCACGAACGCCTTCGCCCTGCTGGGCCTGCGGGCGCTCTACTTCGTGCTCCAGGGTGCGCTGACGAGGCTGCGGCACCTGAACCACGGGCTCAGCGTCATCCTCGCCTTCATCGGCGTCAAGCTCGTCATGCACTGGGCGCACGGCATCTGGGCCGGGGTGCCGGAGATCCCCACGCCCGCGTCGCTGGCGGTCATCGTCGGGGTCCTGGCCACCGTCACCGCCACCAGCCTCCACGCCGGCCGCAGGGCCCCGTCCTCCCCGCTCACCCCGCCGCCCGGGGACCCCGACCCCGGGCCAGCGCGGCCAGCAGAGCACCGGCCAGGGCGACCGCGAACAGCACGCCGTACGTCTTCTGGAAGCCGTCCATGAGCTGGTCGACCGCGACCGGGGACATGCGCGACAGGGTGCCCGCGTAGACCTGGGCGCGCAGGGCGGGGCTGACCGTGCTGGTGAGCACGCTCAGGGTGAGGGCGATGCTGAGCACGATGCCGACGTTCATCACCATGAGCCGGAAGCCGTTCACCACGCCGAGGCTTCCGGGGGGCAGGGCCTTCATCACCTGGGTGGTGTTGCCGGTCAGGAACGCCCCGCTGCCGCAGCCGCACAGGAACAGGCCGATCCCGATGACCCAGTACGGCGTGGCGGGGGCGGTGTTCAGCATCAGGACCCCCAGCCCGGAGGTGCTCAGCAGGGCGCCGCCGACGGACAGGGCGTAGGGCGAGACCCGGCGGCCGAGGGCGCCCGCCGCCGGGGAGGCCAGCGCCATGCCGACCGGGACCGGGAGCACGCCCAGTGCCGCGGTGACGGCGTCGACGCCCCTGGCCGCCTGGAAGTAGAGGGCGACCAGGAGGATCAGCGCCGCGCGGGCCAGCGCGTTGCAGAACGAGGCGAGGTTGGCGAAGGCCAGCATGCGTTCGCCGAACAGCCGCACGTCGAGCACCGGGTGCGCGGCGCGGCGCTCCACGACGACCAGCACCGGGACGAGGAGCGCAGCGACCGCCGCACCGGCGACCACGACCGGGCTGCCCAGGCCGCGCGAGCCCGCTTCGGAGAGTGCGACGAGCGCGGCCGACAGGGCGGCGAAGACGACCAGGTTGCCCAGGGCGTCCACCGGTTTGCGGGGGCCGCGCGCGACCTTCCGCAGGGTGAGGGTCCCCCACAGGAGGGCGACCAGCCCGGCGGGCACGTTCACCCAGAAGATCCACTGCCACCCGGCGGTCTCCGCGACCAGGCCGCCGAGCGTGGGGCCGGCGAGCTGGGCGACCGAGAGCGTGCCGATGTAGACGCCCATGCCCTGGCTGAGCCGGTCGGGCGGGAAGGCGTCGGTGATGATCACGGTCCCGTTGGCGAGGATCATCGCCGCGCCGACGGCCTGCGCCGCCCGCATCGCGATCAGGAACCAGACGTTCGGGGAGAGCCCGGCGAGCAGCGAGGCGGCGGTGAAGAGGGCGAAACCGGTGAGGTAGACCTCCCGGCGGCCGAGGAGGTCGGCCACCCGGCCGAAGAACACCAGGGTCGCCGTGTTGACCAGGAGGAACGACAGGAGGATCCAGCCGGAGGCGAACGCGTCGGCGTGGAAGTGCCGGACCACCGCCGGGAGCGCCACGTTCAGCGTGCTCCCGGAGACGCCGATCAGCACCAGGCCGAGGCTGGTGACCGAGCAGACCCGCCAGGCGTAGCGGAGCCTGGCGGCGTACTCCGGTGAGCCGGGCTGGTCCTGAGGGATCGCGACCATGGGATCCAGTCTGACGTACGGCGTACGCCCGTTTTGTCCAGGGTGCCCGGCGGCGCGCCGGGAACGTCCGCCGCGGACCGGAGCCCGCCCGTCCGCCGTGCCCGCGTCACCTGGCCCGCTTGCGCAGGCCTTCCAGGTCGTGGACGATCACGCGGCGGCGGCCGGTCTCGATCAGGCCCCGGTCCCGGAGCGAGCGCAGGGCCTTGCTGACCGCCTCGCGCGAGGCCCCGGTCCACCCGGCCAGCTCGTCCTGGGAGAGCGGCAGCTCCACCCGGATCCCGCCGTTGGCCGGCTTGCCGTACCGCTCGGCCAGTTCCACCAGCCGGGTCGCCACCCGGCCGGTGGTGTCGAACGCGCCGTACTCGATCCGCTTGCGGTCGGCGTCGCGCACCCGGCTCGTCACCATCTCCAGCAGCAGCACCGCGACGCGGCCGTTCTCCTGCAGGAACGCGGTGAAGTCGCGGACGGCGATGCCCTCGACCGGTTCCAGCGCGGTCACCGTGGCCGACCTCGGCAGCCCGTCGATGACCGAGAACTCGCCGAGCAGCGCGCCGGGCCCGCGCACGGCGAGCACAACCTCGGTCCCGCTCTCGGTGTGCGAGGAGACCTTGACCCGGCCGGACGTCAGCACCAGCACCCAGTCCGCCACGTCGCCCTCGGACATCAGGGCCGTCCCCCGGTCCCAGCGCCGGATCCGGCCCGCCGCGCGCAGCGCGGCGACCTCGTCGGCGGTGAGGAGCGAGAGGAACTCACCGGACTCGAACGACTGACTCACAGAACCTCCTGGCGGTGCGGCGCCATGTGGATGCCCTGTCGATTATGTCGGTCCCGTTCCCGGACGAGAACGGATTTGTCCCCGCGGATCACCGCATGCCGTACGGCGTGCGGTGATCCGCGCGGGATCTCACGGCCGCGACCGGTCCGCGGCCCCCGTCACGCCAGCGCCGTGAGGACGTAGGCGGGGACGGGCTTCTCCTTGCCCTTGAGGCTCAGCTCACCCAGGGAGCGGACCTCGGCGCGGGGGCCGATCAGGTCGAGGGTGCTCTGGCCGATCACGACGGTGCCGGGCTCGGCGACGCCCTCCAGGCGGGCGGCCACGTTCACGCAGTCGCCCATCGCGTTGAACCCGCGCAGCTGGGGGCTGCCGATGTTGCCGACGAGGGCGGGCCCGGTGTTGATCCCGATCCTGAACCGGGGGTAGCCGGGCGTCCCGGCGACGATCTCCGCGGCCGCCTCCTGCATGGCCAGGGCCGCGCGGGCCGCGGCCTCGGCGTGGTCGGCCTGGCGGGCCGGGGCGTTGAACAGCGCCAGCAGCGCGTCGCCGACGAACTGCACGATCGTGCCGCCGTTGCCGAGGATGATCGGCACGGCCGCGGTGTGGTAGCGGTTCAGCATCTCCACGATCTCCCCGGGCTGGACCCGCTCGGAGAAGCTCGTGAAGCCCTTCAGGTCGGCGAAGAGGGCGGTGAGCTCGACCAGCTCGCCGCCGAGCTCCGCCGTCCTGGGGTCGGCCAGCAGCGACTTGGCCACGTCCGGGGACATGTACTGCCGGAACAGGGTCTCCAGCTCCCGGTAGAGCCGCGCGTTCTCCAGCGTGATGGAGAGCTGCCCGGCCAGCGTGGCCGCGAGCGCGTCGTCCTGCGGGGTCCTGCCGACGGGCACCCGCAGGGCTCCGGCGAGCAGCCCCTTGACGGTCAGCGGGTGGACCACCGCGTCGCCGAGCCGGATCGGCCCGCCGGAGGGGAAGTCCTCCCGGCGGTACTCGGTGGAGCCGAAGGCGACCCGCTCGTCGGAGACCAGGGCGATCCGCACGTCCCCGTAGGCCTGCCGCACCCGGTCCAGGGACTGCACGAGCAGCTCGTCCTCGGGCAGGCCGACCCGGGCCCGGTTGCCCAGGTCCACCAGCGCGGACAGCCGCTCGGACAGCTCCCGCTCGTTGGCCAGCGCCGCGCCCGCCCTGTCGAGCACCGCGGCCTGCGCCTCGGTGAGCCCGAACTTGCCCGCCAGCCGGGTCGCGACCGGCGCCCGGCTGTCCGCCCTGCGCCGCAGGTGGCCGACGAGCTCCTCCAGCGCCTGCTCGTACTCGGCCCTGATCCTCCGGACGGTCGCCGCCAGCGCGATCGAGTCGAACAGCCCGGCGGTCGAGCCCTCACGGCGCGACTGGATGTGGGCGCCGTAGGCGACGAAGACGAAGGCGAAGGTGAGCAGCAGGTGCCACAGCCACCAGGACAGGTGCCAGTTGTGGCGGTACATCCCGGCGATCATCGCCTCGGCGAGGAGCGCGTAGGCGGTGATCATGCTGATCAGCATCGCCGCCGGGCGCCTGCGGTGGAGCCGGAAGAGCATCGCCGCGGCCGCGCCGTACAGCACCACCCCGAGCAGCTCGGCGCCGCCGAGACCGGCCCCCTGCTCGGGCGGCCTGGAGCTGAGCGGGGTGAGGCCGTCGACGAGCGAGAGCATGCCCCAGAGGGCCAGCAGCAGCACGAGCCCGCCGCGCAGCCAGACCTGCGAGCGCAGCACGGCGGCCGCGGCGCGCTCGCTCAGCGGGAGCCCCGAGGCGAACGCGAACCCCGAGGCGAGCAGGAGGCCGACCGGCTGGGACAGGTCGAACCCGTAGCTCCCGGCCGGAAGGATGATCTTCGGGGTGGCCAGGCCGTGCATCAGGAAGAAGCCGGCGCTGCTCAGGAAGACCAGCGAGACCAGGAGCAGTCTCGCGTCCGAGCGCCGGGCCGACGCCTGGCTGATCATGGCGCCCAGGACCAGGTTGACCCCGGCCACGGCGATGATCAGCCAGAAGTGGCTGGGATTGTGCTGCCATTTGACGTTGATGGCGTCGTGGTTGGCGATCAGCAGCCAGAGCCCGAGCATCGGAAGGGCCAGGTGGATCACCCAGACCACCGCGCGGACCGGCTGCGTGGCCGGGGGAAGGTACGGCTGTCGCCCGGCGCTGTCCGCGATCGTGACGGCCGTCGGGTCGTTCGTCGGCACGGTGGCCTCCGTATTCGGCGGGAGTCGTGCGACCCCCTGTGTCGTCCGCCCCCGCCCACCGGGCGGGGTTCCCCCGAACGGTCCGATTATCCCGGCACGCCGCCGGTGCTGCCAACGGCGCGACCGCTCCGCCCACCGCTCGGAGATCTCAGGTGACCGTCTGTTCACTTTTCTGCGACCAAAGCGTGATGTTTGACGCGTCAACGTTTGGAACGGTTCAAACGTGCAACATGCGACTCTCAAGACACACCAGGAACTCTGGTGCCGCAGAAAGGAAGCCCCGTGGCTTTCAGGTTGCCGGGCGGGCGCACGATCAGTGTCGTAGCCGTCGGAGTGCTGGCCGGAACGATGCTCACGGTGGGCGGCAGCGCCGTCGCCGCGACCGCTGGCGAGGAGATCCACGCCTGCGTCAACAAGAAGACCCGCTACGCACGGATCGTCAACCCGACGGCCAAGTGCCGGACCACCGAGATCCGCGTGACGTGGGGCTCGGAGGGCCAGCAGGGCATCGCCACCGCCGGCCCGCAGGGTCCGGCCGGGCCCCAGGGCAAGCCGGGACCCCAGGGTCTCAAGGGTGACACCGGGCTGAAGGGCGACAAGGGCGACAAGGGCCTCAAGGGTGACACCGGCCCGCAGGGTCCCAAGGGTGACACCGGCGCCCAGGGTTCCAAGGGCGAGCCCGGCCAGAACGGCAAGGACGGCCAGAACGGCAAGGACGGCAAGGACGGCAAGGACGGTCTTCCCGGCAAGCAGGGGGAGACGGGCCCGAAGGGCGACCCCGGCCCCCAGGGGCCGCAGGGGCCCGACGGCAAGAACGCCTACGAGGTCTGGAAGGCGCAGCCGGGCAACGGCGGCAAGACCCTGCAGCAGTTCTGGGAGTTCCTGAAGGGCCAGGGCGGCTCCACGACCCCCAAGGTCACCGTCGTCAACGAGTCGTTCAACTTCCCCGCCTGGGGCGGCAGCGTGACCGTGAACTGCGGGCAGGGCCAGGTCGCCACGGGCGGCGGCTACAGCATCAGCGGCATCGTCGGGGAGATCACCAAGAGCGCGCCCTCCTCCGGCGGCGCGCCCACCGGCTGGACCGTCGCCGGTGTGACCAGCAAGGGCAGCGCCTACGCGGTCTGCATGGGCTGACCTCCACCGGAACCCGGGGACGGGTCCTCCGGGCGGCGGACCGGCGGTGAGACGGTGGTCTTCCCGCCCGGCGCAAGCCCGGTCACCGGCGGGTTCGGAAAACGACGAAGGGGTACGGCTCGCGCGAGCCGTACCCCTTCCGTGTGTCGAAGGACGGTCTCCTCGGGCGGGTGCCGGTCGGGAGGGCGGGACGAGCCGGGTGAATGTAATCGTTCGCCGGAAATGAGAAGGTGGGCGGGAGGGCTGTCCGCGGAAAGACCTGAGGTGAACGGAGGTGAACCGTAAAGTGGGCACGGATTCGGAGGGGGACGAGATGACCGCTGAAACGCTGCCTTCCTGGTTCTATCCACCGGCTCGCGGCTGGGTCGCCGAGGACCTCGACAGGCTCCCCCCCGAAGCGCCGCGCCGCCTCGAACTCGTCGATGGAGCCCTCATCGTGATGTCCCCCCAGACCAAGTTCCACATGAGGGTCATCGACAATCTCACCCGGGTGCTGCGGTCCTCGGCACCGGAAGGGCTCGACGTGGTGCGTGAGATGACGGTCACGCTGGGACGGCGTCAGCGGCCGGAGCCGGATGTCATGGTCGTCCGGGAACCGTCCGGGGCGGGACTGGAGCGCACGACATACCGGCCTGAGGAGGTCGTCCTCGCGGTCGAGGTGGTCTCACCCGACTCGGAGGAGCGCGACCGGAAGGTCAAGCCGGAGCGGTACGCGCAGGCCGGTATCCGTCACTTCTGGCGGATCGAGAACGAGGACAACCGTCCCGCTGCCTACGTATACGAGTTGGACCACACCACGGGTGCCTACGTGCCGACCCTCATCGAGAGGGAGAAGCTCCGGCTCGCAGTGCCCTTTCCCGTCACCGTCACGATGCAGGAACTGCTCTCCTGAACTTTCCCGGGCGGTCCCGGGCCGGGATGCCCGCCCGGCCGGACACCGTCCGACGGAAGAACCGCGAAAGGGGTACGGCTCGGGCGAGCCGTACCCCTTTCTCCGTGCGCGGATCAGCCGAAGACGGCCGGGAGGGTGCCCGTGTGGACCTCGCGGAGCTCGGCGACCGGGATCTCCAGGACGCCCTCGACGGTCAGCGAGGCACCGCCGGTGGTGCCCAGGCCGTAGCAGGGGACCTCGTGGGCCGCGCAGAGCTCGGCGAAGGCGTCGAAGGACTCCGGCGCCACGGTCACCAGCGCGCGGGCCGCCGACTCGCTGAACAGGTCGGTGAAGGCGTCGCCGCCCGGGAGGGAGACCGCGCAGCCGACGCCCTGGGCGAGGCAGGCCTCGGCCAGGGCGATGGCCAGGCCGCCGTCGGACAGGTCGTGGGAGCCGGTCAGCAGACCGCGGGAGGCGGCCTCGGTGAGCACCCGCGCGAGGGCCCGCTCGGCCTCCAGGTCGGCCACCGGCGGCAGGCCGCCGAGGTGGCCGTGGGCGACGTGCGCCCACTCCGAGCCGCCGAGCTCCTCACGGGTCTCGCCGAGCAGGGCGACCCGGTCGCCCTCGCCGGTGAAGCCGCTGCGCACCCGCCCGGCCACGTCGTCGATGACGCCCAGCACGCCCACGACCGGGGTCGGGTGGATCGCGGCGGTCCCGGTCTGGTTGTAGAAGGAGACGTTGCCGCCGGTCACCGGGACGCCGAGGATCTTGCAGGCGTCGGCCAGGCCGCGCACCGCCTCGGCGAACTGCCACATGACCTCCGGGTCCTCGGGAGAGCCGAAGTTCAGGCAGTTGGTCACCGCCAGCGGGGTGGCGCCGGTCACGGCGACGTTCCGGTAGGCCTCGGCCAGGGCGAGCTGGGCCCCGGCGTAGGGGTCGAGGCGGGCGTAGCGGCCGTTGCCGTCGGTGGCCAGCGCGATGCCGCGGGTGGTCTCCTCGGCGCCCGGCATGGCCTCGCTGATCCGCAGCATCCCGGCGTCGGCGGGCTGGGCCAGCACGGTGTTGCCCCGGACGTACCGGTCGTACTGGGAGGTCACCCACTCCTTCGAGGCCAGGTTCGGCGAGCCGAGCAGCTGGAGCAGGGCCGCGCGCAGGTCCTCGGGGCGGGGCAGCTCCGCCGGGGAGTCGGCGTTGAGCGCGGCCTGCCCGGCGGGCTCGGTGAAGGGGCGCTCGTAGACCGGGCCCTCGTCGGCCGCGGTGCCCGGCGGGATGTCCACGATGGTCTCGCCGTGCCAGGTCATGACCAGGCGGCCGGAGTCGGTGACCTCGCCGATGACCGTCGCCGGGATGTCCCACTTGGCGCAGATCGCCATGAAGGCGTCGATGTCGTCGGGGGCGACGACCGCCATCATGCGCTCCTGCGATTCGCTCATCAGGATCTCTTCGGGCCGCAGCGACGGGTCGCGCAGCGGCACCAGGTCGAGCTGGACGTCCATGCCGCCGGTGCCCTTGGCCGCCAGCTCGGTGGTGGCGCAGGAGACGCCGGCCGCGCCGAGGTCCTGGATGCCGACGACCACGTCCGCCTGGTACAGCTCCAGGCAGCACTCGATCAGCAGCTTCTCCATGAACGGGTCGCCGACCTGCACGCTGGGCCGCTTGGCCTGCGACTCGTCCTCGAAGGTGGCGCTGGCCAGCACCGACGCGCCGCCGATGCCGTCGGGGCCGGTCAGCGCGCCGAACAGCACGACCTTGTTGCCCGGGCCGGGCGCGGTGGCCAGCTTGATCTGGTCCTTGCGGAGCAGGCCCACGCAGAGCGCGTTGACCAGCGGGTTGCCGATGTAGCAGGGGTCGAAGACGACCTCGCCGCCGATGTTGGGCAGGCCCAGGCAGTTGCCGTAGTGGCTGATGCCCTCGACCACGCCGGGCAGCACGCGGCGGGTGTCGGCCTGGTCGGCGCCGCCGAAGCGCAGGGCGTCCATGACCGCGATCGGCCGGGCGCCCATCGACATGATGTCGCGGACGATGCCGCCGACGCCGGTGGCCGCGCCCTGGTGCGGCTCGACGTAGGACGGGTGGTTGTGGGACTCGATCTTGAAGGTGGCGGCCCAGCCGTCGCCGATGTCCACCACGCCGGCGTTCTCGCCCATGCCGACGAGCAGCGCCTCGGACTCCGGCGCCTTGGTGCCGAACTGGCGCAGGTGCACCTTGGAGGACTTGTAGGAGCAGTGCTCGCTCCACATGACGCTGTAGATGGCCAGCTCGGAACTCGTCGGGCGGCGGCCGAGGATCTCGCGGACCCGGTCGTACTCGTCGAGCTTCATGCCCAGCTCGGCGTACGGCTGGCGCTCGTCCGGCGTGTCCGCGGCGCGCTTGACGGTGTCGAGGCTCACGTCGGGGCTCACACGACCTCCTCCGCCGGCCGCGTTCGCGACGCTGCTGTGTCTGTCGGCTCGCTCGCTCACGCGTTCACCAGCTTCTTGAGGATCGAGGTGAAGAAGGCGCGGCCGTCGGTGCTCGGGGCCCCGGTCAGGTCCTCGACGGCGTGCTCGGGGTGGGGCATCAGGCCGACGACGTTGCCGGCCTCGTTGCGGATGCCCGCGATGTCGTTCAGGGAGCCGTTGGGGTTGCCGCCGGCGTAGCGGAAGACCACCTGGCCGCCCGCCTCCAGCGCCGCCAGGGTCGCCTCGTCGGCGACGTAGCGGCCCTCGCCGTGCTTGATCGGGAGCACGATCTCCTGGCCCTCGGCGAAGTCCGCGGTCCACGGGGTGGCGGTGCTCTCCACGCGGATGCCCTGGTCGCGGCAGATGTAGTGCAGCCCGGCGTTGCGCATCAGCGCGCCGGGGAGCAGGTGGGCCTCGCAGAGGATCTGGAAGCCGTTGCAGGTGCCCAGGACGGGGAGCCCGGCCCTGGCGGCGGGGATCAGCTCCTCCATCAGCGGCGCGAACCTGGAGATGGCCCCGCACCGCAGGTAGTCCCCGTAGGAGAACCCGCCGGGCAGGAAGACGGCGTCCACACCCTTGAGATCGGCGTCCGCGTGCCAGAGCGGGACGGCCTCGCCCCCCGCGTGGCGTACGGCGCGGGCCGCGTCCTGATCGTCAAGAGTTCCGGGAAAAGTGACGACGCCCACGCGGGCAGCACTCATGGCAGCGTTCCCCTCCACAAACGAGCGCCGCGCCGGCGTCTCACACGGCGGACGGCGGTCTGCGGCGGTGCGCCCAGGCTATCCGCTCCCGGTGAGCGGATCGCACCCGGACCCGTCGGATCGCACCATCCATCCCCGGACGACCGGCTCCGGCTTTGGAGGATCGTACGAACGGCCGGGCGGACCGGCGGGATCAGACCGAGGCGAGCTGCCGGGAACGGGCGGGGACGGCCTCCTCGTCCAGGTCGAGGCGCTTGCGCAGGTGCACGGTGGTCCCCCGCCCGGGGGCGGCGTCGAAGGAGAGCTCGTCCACCACGGCCTGCATGATCAGGATGCCGCGGCCGTTCTCGACGTCGGAGGAGGGGTAGCGGTCGGGCAGCCGGACCTGGCCGTGCCCGCCGTCGATGACGCGGACGTCGCAGCGGCCGTAGCCGATCGCGGCCTCGACCTGGTAGCGGTTGGCCGGGCCGCCGTGGCGCACCGCGTTGCCGCACGCCTCGCTGACCGCGAGCAGGATGTCGGAGACGCAGGTCTCGGTGACGTGGAGCGAGCGGAGGGAGTCGCCGAGCACTCTGCGGACCATGGGAATGCCGATGGCCTCTCTTGGCAGAGCCAACGAGAACTCGATATCCACCGGATTCCTCCCGGGGCCAGACGTCACCTTGTGAAGGTTTCCCGCCCCGAATCCGGCCTAACCGCAAAATAACTGTGATGTTATCTGCCGTTGGTCAAGCCGTGGTGTTCGACGCGCGCCGCCATCGAATTGGCGCGTGCCAATCGGAAACCCGTGTGTTCTGTGTGACGGTTCATTCCGCCACGGTGACCGTGAAATCCTCGATGACAGTGTTGGCCAGCAAGGTCTCGGCCATCTTTCGGACGTCCGAAATCGCCGCCTCGTCGGCCGGGCCGTCGAGCTCCACCTCGAACCGCTTGCCCTGCCGCACCGCGGAGACACCGGAGAAGCCGAGCCGCGGGAGCGCGCGGGCGATGGCCTGGCCCTGCGCGTCGAGAATCTCGGGCTTCAGCATGACGTCGACGATGACGCGCGCCACGGTGTTCCTCCAGGTGTAGCGGGACGGTCGGGCGCCTCAAGCGTAACGGTCGCGCGGGACGGCCCGTCCCCGGGTCCTCCCGTGCGGTCCGCGCCTCTCCGGCCGGGGGCCTCGCCCGCCTCGCGGGAGGAGGGCGCTCCCGGCCGCGGGGCGCCTCCGCGCGGGGGCCGTACCTCCCGAGAGGGTGAAAAACGGATGGAGGGGGAACGGGGAGGGCATGGAGGTCCCGTCAGGTCTTGCGCGTAGGTATGTGACCTCTGCCACGATGTCCACAAACGCAGACGAACCACTACCAGAAGGATCGAATGCGTCGCTAACCGGCCGGACAAGAGCGGCGAACCCGCTCGGACGGCCCCGAGCACACAGGAGCGGCACGTGACAGCCGACGCCTCTCGTGGTGCGCAAGCACCCCCCGAGCTCGTCCAGTTGCTGACCCCCGAGGGGGAGCGGGTCGAGCATCCCGACTACGACATCGACCTGACGCCGGAGGAGGTCCGCGGGCTCTACCGCGATCTGGTCCTGGTCCGCCGCGTCGACCTGGAGGCCGTGGCCCTGCAGCGCCAGGGCGAGCTGGGCATCTGGGCCTCCCTGCTCGGCCAGGAGGCCGCGCAGATCGGCTCGGGCCGGGCGCTCACCGACGCGGACATGGCCTTCCCGACCTACCGCGAGCACGGCGTGGCCTGGTGCCGCGGGGTCGACCCGGTGAACCTCCTCGGCCTGTTCCGCGGGGTCAACCACGGCGGCTGGGATCCCGCCGAGCACAACTTCCACCTCTACACGATCGTGATCGGCAGCCAGACCCTGCACGCCGTCGGCTACGCCATGGGCGTGCAGCGCGACGGCGCCGTCGGCGAGGACGGCGCCGCCACGATCGTCTACTTCGGCGACGGCGCCACCTCCCAGGGCGACGTCAACGAGTCGTTCATCTGGGCGTCGGTGTTCAACGCGCCCGTGGTGTTCTTCTGCCAGAACAACCAGTGGGCCATCTCCGAGCCGCTGGAGAAGCAGTCGCGCATCCCGCTCTACCGCCGGGCCAGCGGGTTCGGCTTCCCCGGCGTCCGGGTCGACGGCAACGACGTGTTCGCCTGCCTCGCGGTGACCCGCCAGGCGCTGAAGAACGCCCGCGAGGGGCAGGGCCCGATGCTGATCGAGGCCTTCACCTACCGGATGGGCGCGCACACCACCTCCGACGACCCGACCCGCTACCGGGTCCAGGACGAGCTGGAGGCGTGGAAGCTCAAGGACCCGATCGAGCGGGTCAGGGCCTACCTGTTCAAGAACCAGCTCGCCGACCAGGCGTTCTTCGACAAGATCGACGCCGAGGCCGACGAGCTCGGCAGGGACGTGCGCAGGCGCTGCCTGGCGATGCCCGACCCGGAGCCGCTCGCGATCTTCGACCACGTCTACGCGGAGCCGCACCGCCTGATGGACGAGGAGCGGGCCGCCTTCGCCGCCTACCTCGCCGGGTTCGAGAGCGAGGAGAGCAGCCGATGACGACGCTCACCCTGGCCAAGTCCCTGAACGAGGGCATGCGCAAGGCCATGGAGGACGACCCCAAGGTCCTCGTCATGGGCGAGGACGTGGGCAAGCTCGGCGGCGTCTTCCGCGTCACCGACGGGCTGCAGAAGGACTTCGGCGAGGAGCGGGTGATCGACACCCCGCTGGCCGAGTCGGGCATCATCGGCACGGCCATCGGCCTGGCGCTGCGCGGCTACCGGCCCGTCTGCGAGATCCAGTTCGACGGGTTCGTCTTCCCCGCCGCCGACCAGATCATCACCCAGCTCGCCAAGATGCCGCTGCGCTCGCTGGGCGCGCTCAAGCTCCCGGTGGTCGTGCGCATCCCGTGCGGCGGCGGCATCGGGGCGGTGGAGCACCACAGCGAGTCCCCCGAGGCGTACTTCACGCACACCGCGGGCCTGCGGGTGGTGGCCTGCTCCAACCCGGTGGACGCCTACACGATGATCCAGCAGGCGATCCGCTGCGACGACCCGGTCGTCTTCTTCGAGCCCAAGCGGCGCTACTGGGAGAAGGCCGAGGTCGACACCTCCGCCGCGGACGGCTGGCTCCCCTTCGACCGGGCCCGGATCGTACGGCCCGGCACGGACGTCACCCTGCTGGCCTACGGGCCGATGGTGAAGACCTGCCTGGAGGCCGCGGCCGCCGCGGAGGAGGACGGCCGCTCACTGGAGGTCGTGGACCTGCGCTCGCTCAACCCGCTGGACGCGGCCACGGTCACGGACTCCGTACGGCGCACCGGGCGGTGCCTCGTGGTGCACGAGGCGCCCGTCTTCGGCGGGTTCGGCGCCGAGCTCGCCGCCCGGATCACCGAGGAGTGCTTCTACAGCCTGGAGGCCCCGGTGCTGCGCGTCGGCGGCCCGTCCACCCCGTACCCGCCCTCCCGGCTTGAGGAGCACTACCTGCCCGACCTGGACCGGGTCCTCGACGCCGTCGACCGCGCGTTCGCGTTCTGAGAGGGGAGACGGATGAAGGAGTTCAAGCTCCCCGACGTGGGCGAGGGGCTGACCGAGGCCGAGATCGTCCGCTGGCACGTGAAGGCGGGCGACCCGGTCAAGGTCAACCAGACCATCGTGGAGATCGAGACCGCCAAGGCCATCGTCGAGCTGCCCTGCCCGTTCGAGGGCGTGGTCGCCGCGCTGATGGTCGAGGAGGGGCAGACCGTCGACGTGGGCACGCCCATCATCGCGGTGGACGACGGCTCGTCCCCGGCGCAGGCCGCCGGGGCGCGGGCCGGCCGTGCGGGCGGACCGGCCGGCGGGGAGGCGCTGTCCGGCGGGGAGGACGGCCGGGCGGCGGAGCCCGCGGGACGCGGCCAGGCGCTGGCCGACGACATGGTGCCCGCGCCGCCCAAGGAGGAGCGCCAGCCCGTCCTGGTCGGCTACGGCGTCAAGATGGGGGCGGCCAAGCGCCGCCCCCGCAAGCAGCCGCCCGCGGCCTCCGCGCTCCCTGCGGCCCCGGCCGCCTCCGGGCCCGGGGCGGCCCGGGTCGCGGTGCTGGCCAAACCGCCGGTGCGCAAGCTCGCCAAGGAGCTCGGGGTGGACCTCGCCGCGCTGACCGGGACCGGGCCGCAGGGCTCGATCACCCGGGACGACGTGCACGCGGCCGCGGACACCGGTCCCGGGGCCGCGCCCGCGCGGCCGGCGGCGCACGCCGTACCGGCCGGCGGCGAGGAGCGGATCCCGGTCAAGGGCGTGCGGAAGGCGACCGCGCAGGCCATGGCGGCCTCCGCGTTCACCGCGCCGCACGTCACCGAGTTCCTCCAGGTGGACGTGACCGCGACGATGGAGGCGGTCGTGCGGCTGCGCGCGCTGCCCGACTTCGCCGAGGTCAAGGTCTCGCCGCTGCTCCTGGTCGCCAAGGCGGTGCTCGTCGCCGCCCGCCGTCATCCCATGATCAACTCGATGTGGGACGAGGCGGCCCAGGAGATCGTGGTCAAGCACTACGTGAACCTCGGCATCGCCGCCGCCACCCCGCGCGGCCTGCTCGTGCCCAACATCAAGAACGCCCACGCCCTGTCGCTCCCCGAGCTGGCGGCGGCGCTCGGTTCGCTGGCCGAGACCGCGCGGGCGGGCCGCACGCAGCCCGCGGACATGTCCGGGGGAACGTTCACGATCACCAACGTGGGCGTGTTCGGGGTGGACGCCGGAACCCCGATCCTCAACCCGGGCGAGTCCGCGATCCTGGCCTTCGGGCAGGTCAGGGAGCTGCCGTGGGTGGTGGACGGGCAGATCGTGCCGCGCAGGGTGTGCACACTCGCGCTCTCCTTCGACCACCGGATCGTGGACGGCGAGCTGGGCTCGCTGTTCCTCCGCGACGTCGGCGCCATGCTCCAGGACCCCCTGCGCATGCTCGCCTGGGGCTGACCCGCGCAACCGCGGGGGTGGGAGACGGCCGCTCCCGCCCCCGCCGTACGCTGGCGGGGCACCCGACCGAGAGCGTGCTCACCTGCCGGTGGTCACCACCGGGAGTCTGCCGGACGGCTTACTCCCAGAACTGATGAGGACGGCCATGTTCCGCCATATCGTGCTGTTCACCTGGGCAGAGGGAACCACCGACGAGCAGAGGGCCGCGGTGGCGACCGAGCTCGGCAGGCTCCCGGAGATCATCCCCGAGATCCGGGCCTACACCCTCGGCACCGACGCGGGAGTGAACCCGGGCAACCACGAGTTCGCGCTCATCGCGGACTTCGACGGCGTCGACGACTACCTCGTCTACCGCGACCACCCGGCCCACCAGGCCGTGATCGCCGAGCACATCAAGCCGATCCTGGCCTCCCGCGCCGCCATCCAGTACACGGTCGGCGGCTGACGCCGCGGCCGTCAGGGCCGCGCCGCGACCCCGGCCGCCGCCAGCGGCAGCCGGGCCGTCACGACCGTGCCGCCGCCCGGCCGCGCCTGCACGGCGCACGTGCCGCCCACCTCCGCGGTGCGCTCGTGCATCGAGGCCAGGCCCACGCCCGGCGTGTGCCTGGCCGGCATCCCGACGCCGTCGTCCTCGACCCGCACGACCAGCTCGCCGCCGAGGCCGCCGGAGCCGCCCGGCCCGTCCCCGGGCCCGTCGCCGGCTCGGGTCACGACCACCCGCGCGACGTCCGCCCGGGCGTGCCTGCGCACGTTCGTCAGCGCCTCCTGCACGATCCGGTAGGCCGCCAGCTCCAGCGACGGCGGCAGGTCGCCCCCCGCCTCGACCTCGACCTCGACCTCGACCCGTACCCCCGGCACCTGCGCGGCCGCCCTGAGCGCACCCTCCAGCCCCAGGTGGTCGAGCACGGGCGGGCGCAGCCCCGCCACCAGCTCGCGAACCGACACCGCGGTCGCGGCGAGGTCGGCCTCGATCCGGGCCAGCAGCGGACGTCCGCCGGCCGGGTCGCGCCTGGCGGCGTCGAGCATGAGGACCGCGCCGGTCAGCGCCGGTCCGAGCCCGTCGTGCAGTTCCCGGCCCAGCCACCTGCGCTCCTCCTCGCGCGCCGCCCTGATCCGCTCGCGCGAGCGCCGCAGGTCGGCGGCCAGCCGTACGGCGTGGGCCAGCTCCGCCAGGTGGGTGGACATCACGGCCAGCGACTCCCCGCCCTTCCTGGGACCCGGCACCAGCAGCCGCCCGACGTCCTCGCCGTGCCAGACGAGCGGCAGCGAGCGGGGCCGGTCGCCCAGCGCGCCGTCGGCGAACAGCTCGCCGTCGACCTCGACGCCCGCGCCCCGTGCGCCGAGCGACCAGCGCAGCACCGACACGGCGGTGGCCAGCGCCTCGGCCGGGTCCCCCGCCTCCTGCACGGTACGGCTGAGCCGGTCGGCGGCCCGGTACGGGTCGCGCTCGACGCCGAACAGCCGGTCGACCGGTCCCTGCAGCCGCCGGCGCACCGGCTGGAAGAGCGCGCCGACGGACATCACCGCGACCAGCCCGGCGGCGGGGCCGAAGCCGCCCGCCAGCCTGTCGCCCGTCCAGATCATGAAGGTGTAGCCGGCGGCGAGCACGACGGTCAGCGTGCCGTACACGAGGGTCCTGTTGAGGACGACGCGGATGCCGTAGAAGCGGTGACGCAGCACGGCGGCGACGATGGAGATCGGCACGCCGCCGGCGATGAGGAGCTGGATCATCTCCAGCGCCAGGTGCTCGCCGTCCACCGAGAACAGCGTCCTGGCCACCCAGAAGCCCATGAACGCGCCCATGGTGCCGACGCACCAGGCGATCTGCCTGCGCACCCCGGGGTCGGCCGCCCGGTAGCGGAAGGCGAGTGAGACCGCCGACAGCGTGTAGAGCGGCAGCATGGCCCAGCCGATGTGGGTCTCGACGGTCCACGGCAGCGTGCCGAGGGCGTCGATCGCCAGCGGGTTGTCGAACGGCATGCCGAGCTCCAGCTCGGGCTGGGGGATGCACGCCATGAGGAAGGAGTGGGTCACACCCAGCGCGACCACCCCCCACAGCACCGGGCGCCAGCGCGGGGACGGCAGGCGTCCGTCGGGGTAGAGCAGGGGCAGCAGGCCTCCCATGGCCGAGACGGGCGGCATCCACAGCCACAGCCCCAGCCAGCCGGTGAGCGGGAGCAGCGGGTGGCCGGGGTCGTGCAGGTGGATCCAGTACGCGATGTTGTAGGCCAGCTCGTACAGCGCCCAGCTGACGCCGGTCCCCCACAGCAGCCACGCGACCGTCAGGCGCGGGCGGTAGGTGATGAGGAAGGCGCCGGCGGCGGGGAACAGCAGTCCCACCGGGTCGACCGGCACCTGCAGCACGCCGCCCCAGCTGTTCTTCCAGGCAAGCCAGGTGGCCATGCACACGGCCAGCGGCGCCAGCACCGCCCCCGCCCAGGCCGCGGCGACGGCGGTCCGGCGGCGCCACGAGACGGGCAGCGGCGTCGGCTCGGGAACGTGCCGGACGGGGGCGGCCGGGGTGCGCGGCGGCGCGGGCGGGGCCGCCGCCGCGTGCAGCCCGTAGACCAGGTCGCGCACGCTCTCGATGGACTCGGCGAGCTGACGGCGCGCCCGCAGCAGCAGGTCGCCGGCGCCGGCCGCGGCCGGCGCCGCGCGGACCTCGGCGACCATGGCGACGAGCGTGCCCAGGGTGCTGCCGAGCCCGTCGTCGAGCACCCCCAGCAGCCGCCGCCGCTCCTCCTCGCGGGTGGCCAGCAGCCGCTCGTGCGCGCGCGCCAGGTCGCCGGTGAGCTGGACGGCGTGCGCCACCTCGGCCAGGTGCCTGGCCAGCAGATCCAGCAGCTCGCGGTCGGGTCTGGCGCCCCAGACCGTGAGACCGCCGACCGGCCGGCCGTGCCAGACCAGCGGTGTGAACAGCGGCGCGAGGGGCGCGGTCCGCGTGCCGTCCCCGTCCGGTCCGGTGGTCCCGTCCGGTCCGATGGTCCCGTCCGGTCCGGTGGTCCCGTCGACCAGCCTGACGCCCTCGACCTCGACGAGTACGCCGTCGGCCCGCAACGCCTGCCTGACGGCGGCGATCCCGGAGGCCAGCGCCTCGCCGGGCCCGCTGGCGGCCTGCACGCCCTGCGCCAGGCGCCCGGCCAGCCGGTACGGGTCGCGCTCGACCGTGAGCAGCCGGTCGGTCAGCTCCAGCAGGCGCAGCCGGAGCGGATGGAACAGCGCTCCGGCCGCCAGCGCGGCGACCAGCTTGTCGATGCCGAGCGAGCCCAGGCCGAAATAGACGGCGGCGACGGCGGACGTGAGCAGCACGAAGGCCACGAGCGCGGAGATCCGGCCCGCGAAACCCGGTCCGGTCCGCCCGTCCATATATCCCCAGGTTATCCGGACTAGAACGCGGTTCACCATATTCGGCCGCTGTCCCGCCCGGGTCCCGCCGTCGCGGTGCGCCCGGCGCGCCGTCCGGTGGGCGCCGTCCGGTGAGCGCCGTCCGGTGGGCGCTGCTCCCGGCCGACGCGTGGCTCGCGGCCGGTGCCGGTCCGGTCGCCGAGCCCCTACTGGGCGGACGCCCCGCGGCCCGGCTCGGTGCAGGGCCGGGAGCGCGGCGGCTCACGCAGCGACCGGAGGCCCCTCATGACGTGCATGCCGTTCCGGCGGGGCGGAGCGGCGGCGACCGGGGACTTGGCCGCGGCGGTCGGGCCGGAGGAGCCGAGCCAGACGCGCACGCCCAGCGCCTCGGAGACCGCGGCGGGCCAGTCGGTGATCCCGTCGGTGTAGCGGGGCCGGGCCCGGAGCACCCGGGCGGTCAGCGCGGCCTGGCCCTCCAGGTCGTTCTTCCCGCCGACGGGGAGCTCCCCGGTGTCGTAGGAGTCGCACATCCGCGACACCGGCGCGTCCAGGTGGGTGAGGGCGAGGACGTCCGCGCCGCCCGCCGCCGCCAGCGCGTAGCGGTGCGCGACGGCGTCGAAGTGGCCGGTCCTGAACGGCCCCTGCCAGCGGCCCGTCCCGTTGTGCGGCTCGGGCAGGCGCAGCCGCGGGTCCTCGGTGACCAGCGGCCCGGGTCCGTGCCTCGGGGTGTAGGTGCGCAGCACGCCGAGCCGTACGGCGTCCGCCCCCTCCAGCAGGGAGAACGCGTTCTCGAAGGTGGTCGTGCTCCAGGTCGTGTAGGGGTGGAAGCCGTACCACTCGTCGAGCAGCACCCCCTGGGCGCCCTCGAAGACCACGGGCCGCCTGCGCACCAGCCCCCTGACGTAGGACGGGTCGACCAGGGTCACCCGGTCGGAGAACGCCCGGTAGGCGGCCACGCAGTCGGCGACCGGCGGCCCGTCCACCCCGAGCCGCTCGCGCAGCAGGCCGAGCTTCTGCGCCAGCAGCCCGGGCCGCTCGCAGTCTCCGACCTTGGGCGCCACGAACGGGTTCTCCGTCGCGTAGGCCATCACCTCGCCGACGCCCATCCCGCACGACCCGTGCCGGTCCTCACCGCGCGCCAGCTCGCGGGCCCGGCCGGCCTCGACGTGGTACGGCGTGGCGAGCAGGGCGTCCCGGTCGACCGTGATCATGCCGTAGGGGTGCGGGACGCCGATCCGGCGCAGGTGGCCGGCCTCGGCCGAGAGCGCGAAGGGGTCGACCACCACGTACCGGGACAGGTGGGTCGGGACGCCGCGCAGGGTGCCGGAGCCGAACTGGGAGAACGTGTGGTGCCGCCCGTCGGGCAGGACGACGTTGTGCGCGGCCTGGGCGCCCCCGTTGAACCTGACCACGGCCGTGACGCCGCCCTGCGCGCAGAGCCAGTCCACGACGCCGCCCTTCCCCGCGTCGCCGTACCCGAGATCGACGACGATGACGTGGTCCCTCACAGCCGTGTCACTCCGCTCTCCCCGTGGTCGTCGTCGTGGGCGTATCCGCGCCCGCGGCCGTCGCCGGCCGCGGGTGCTCCGCCTGCGGTCAGCGCGCCGCCGGCCACGAGCACGTCGCCGGCCACGAGTCCACCGCCGGTCACGAGCGCACCGCGGTCCAGCCCCGCCAGGGCCCTGCCCACCGAGGCGCCGGCGGCCGAACCGAGCTCGTCCAGGTCGCTGAGGCCCGCGTCGAGGTCGATGGCCTCCTCGCCGAGGCCGACGGTGAGCGCGATGGTCTCGCAGACCGCGTCCAGGTCGTCCAGCTCCAGCACGTTCTGCCCGAGCAGCTTGCGCCAGGCGGCCAGGATCTCGCCGTTGCCCGCGTGGCTCGCCCCGGCGGGGATGATGTAGTAGACGTCGTACTTCCGGGTCAGCTCGGCGACGATGTCCGCGATCGGGATGTCGCGTTCCAGCCGGTCGCCGATCACGCCGCCGGCCTCCTGCCGCTTGACCCGCTGGTAGGGCATCTCGTCGCCGATGATGAACAGGTAGCCCCGGCGGCCCCGCTTCTCGAAGCAGTCGATCGAGGTGTGCCTGGCCATGAAGTACATCGCGAGCTCGTAGGACTCCCTGAGCTGCCCGCCGCCCCCGCCCTCCAGCAGGATGTTGCCGAGGTGCTCGTCCATCCGGTTGTCGGACTCGAACTGCCCGATCTGCAGCGGGGCCCGGTCGCAGGTGGCGTCGCCGATCGCGCCGAACAGGATCTGCGGGTCGGTGGCGTAGCCCTTGCGGAGCAGCAGGCCGAGCAGGTCCGGCAGCTTGCTCTGGAGGGTGCGGGGCACGCCGCCCATCGAGCCGGTGACGTCGAAGAGCACGGCGATGGCCAGCGAGGCCGGGTGCTCGTCGGAGTCGCGGCTCTCGCGGACCGCCACGCCGTAGGGGTTGAGATCGTCGTGCACGGTCCGGGCGCCGCTGTCGTTGTGCGCGAAGGCGCTGGCGCCGCTGGCGTCGCGGAAGCTCTTGGCGGCGGAGTAGACGTCGGTGGACCAGATTCCGCTTCCCATGGAGGGGTCCCCTTTCCGGGGTGGAGAGATCGTCAGAGGTCGAGGGGCCGGTACGTCCGGGGCCCGTAGAGATCGCCGAGGAGCTCGTCGAGCTCGGCCAGGAGCCGCCAGGCGTCGCGCGGAGGACTCAGCAGGCTCCCCCGGACGAAGGCGCGCATCCGCGAGGGGAAGCGGCCGGAGCCGCCCGTGCGGTCCGTGCCGTGCGCACCGTCCGGGCCGAGCCCCATGAGCCCGGCGACGCAGCGGGTGGCGAGCCGGATGTCGAGTGCCCCGGTGGCCGGTTCCCTGGCGAACACGCCGGGCGGGTACTCGTCGCGGTGCCGGGAGACCAGGGCGGTCAGCGGGCTGCCCAGCGGGACCGACTGGCTCCAGTCGACGAGGACCAGGCCGTGCTCGACCGGGTGGACCAGCACGTGGTGGCCGAAGACGGCGCCGTGCACGACCCCGGCCCGGTGGGCCGTGCCGATCGCCACCAGCAGCCGCCGCCAGATCCACGCCGCGTCCCGCGGGTCCAGCGGCGAGCGCCGCCGCGCGATCTCGGCCAGCGTCAGGAATCCGTCCGGCACGCGACTGATCACGCAGGCCTGCCGTACCGTGCCGTCCGAGCGGTAGCGGAACGACTCCACCAGCCGGGGCACGTACGGCAGCAGCCGCGGATCGCCCTCGTGCTCGATCGTCCTGAGCGCCGCGGCCTCGCGCCGCACGAGGTCGTTGTCGGCCGGGCGGAGGGGCAGCTTGAGCAGGGTGTCGCCGCCGCTCTCGTAGAGCACGGCCGTGGCGCCCCGCCGGAAGACACCGCCGATCCGGTAGGTTCCCCGCCCGGTGCGGATGGTCTCCCCGCGGGCCGCCCACAGCTCGGCCAGCCTGACGAAGGCCGCGGCGGCCCCCGCGCCCGCGGCGAGGTCGGGATGGAGGAGCCGGGCGAGCCTCCGGTAGTCCCGGTTCGGCGCGTCGCCGCCGAACAGGTCCTCCGGCGCCCTCGCGGCGTTCACGAGCGCGATCGCCTCGTCCGTCGTCACCGGGCCTCCCCTCCTGATCGGGTCGTGGCGGCGGTCACCGGATCTCCTCCTCCCGCTCCGGTCGCAGCAGAGCGGGATGGAGGAGCCGGGCGTCTCCCGCGCGGTAGAGCCTGGCCCGGGGGCCGCCCCTGCTCCCGCCGCTCTCGGTGGTCTCCCCGGTGCTCTCCACGAACCCGGGGACCGAGAGGATCTTGCGGTGGAAGTTGGGCGCGTGCAGCGGGGCCCCCCAGACGGCCTCGTAGACCCGCCGGAGCTCGGAGATCGTGAACGTCTCGCCCACGAACGCGGTGGCCAGCGGGGTGTACTCCAGCTTGGAGCGGGCGCGCTCCAGCGCGTGGCCCAGGATCTGCTCGTGGTCGAAGGCCAGCTTCGGCAGGCGGTCGACGCCGTACCAGGCGGCGTCGGCGGCGTCGGACCCCGCCTGCGGGTCGGGCAGGTCGGGGGCGAAGGCCAGGTAGGAGACCGAGACGATCCGCATCCGCGGATCGCGGTCCGGCGCCCCGTAGCTGGCGAGCTGCTCGATGTGCACCCGGTCGGCCATCCCGGTCTCCTCGGCCAGCTCCCTGGCCGCGGCCTGGTCCAGGTCCTCGCCGGGCCGGATGAAGCCGCCGGGCAGTGCCCACCGTCCCGCGTAGGGCGGCTCCCCCCGTTCGACCAGCAGCACGTGCAGCACGCCCCCGATGATCGTGAGCGCCACCACGTCGACCGTCACGGCGACCGCCGGGAAGGCGCGCGGGTCGTAGGCCTCCAGGTACTCACTTTCACTCATCGCCCGTCCTTCTCAGATTGAGATGATCTCAGTATGAGAATAACAACGGGCCTCGTCAACTCTCGTTTTTCGGTTCGGGTGGGCGCATCACCGGCCGGATGTAACGGAAATCACTCAATTCGCCGGGCGATGTGCCGAGAGAGGGGTAACAGACCGCCCGGAAGGCACCGCCGTGTTCAGACTCCGCAACATCCCCATCCTGGCCAAACTGGCCGTCCTCGTGCTGGTCGCCGTCATCGGGGTCCTGACCGTGGGGATGACCCGTTTCTCCGACATCGGGCCCACCGAGCTCGCCGCCCGCAAGACGAAGATCCAGAACCTGGTGGAGACGGCCCACTCGATCATCGCCGGATACCACGACCAGGCGGAGAAGGGCGCTCTGACCGACGAGCAGGCGCGGGCCGCCGCGCTGGCCGCGGTGAGGGCGATGCGGTACGGCGACGGCGACTACTTCTGGATCAACGACATGGGCCCGACGATGGTCATGCACCCGATCAAGCCCGAACTGGACGGCAAGGACCTGTCGGCCAACGCGGATCCCGACGGCAAGCTGCTGTTCGTCGAGTTCGTGAAGGTGGTGCGTGCCGACGGGGCGGGTTTCGTCGAGTACCAGTGGCCCAAGCCGGACCAGGAGGAGCCCGTCGCCAAACTGTCGTACGTCGCCGGGTTCGAGCCGTGGGGCTGGGTGGTCGGCACCGGTGTCTACATCGACGACATGCAGGCGACCGTCCTGGAGAAGGAGCGCGACACGGTCGTGCAGACCGGCGGCGTCGTGGCCGCCGTCGTCCTCGTCCTCGTCCTGGTCGGGCTCGGCATCTCGCGGCCGGTGCGGGCGCTGACCGCCGCGGCCAGGAAGCTGGCCGACGGCGACTCCGAGGTGGCGCTGCCGCCGGCGTCGCGCGACGAGATCGGCCGGATGTCCGCGGCCCTGGGCGTGCTGCGGGACGGCCTCGCCGGCAAGCGGGCGCTGGAGCGCGAGCACGAGGAGCTGCGGGCCCGGGCCGAGGAGGACCGCCGCCGCTCCGCCGAGGCGCTGGCCGAGCGGCTCGACGGGACCGTCTCCACGGTGGTCGCCCGGCTCGATGAGGCGGTCCTGGCGATGCGGGCCGGCGCCGGGGAGCTGGGGGCCACCACCGGAGGCCTGGCCGAAACCGTCCGGGAGATCTCCCACCTGGCCGACCAGTCGACCGCGACGGCGGCGCAGGCGGCCACCGAGACGGTCAGCGCCGGCGGCACGGTCAACGGTCTCATGACGGCGGCCGAGACCATCGGCGGCGTGGTGGAGGTGATCCGCCGGGTCGCCGCGCAGACCAACCTGCTGGCGCTCAACGCCACCATCGAGGCCGCCCGGGCGGGTGACATCGGCAAGGGCTTCGCCGTCGTGGCCAACGAGGTCAAGGAGCTGGCGCAGCAGAGCTCGCAGGCCACCGACGAGATCGCCCGCGAGGTGGAGGCGATCCAGAGCACCTCGCAGGGGGCGGCGGAGGTCATCGACCGCATGGCCGGCGCCGTCCGCAGCCTGGGCACCAGCACCGAGGAGGTCGCCGCGGCCATCGCGGGGGGCGGGGACGCGAGCAGCGTGAGCGTGCGGCATTCGGCCGAGGCGACCGGGCGGGTGGCCACGCGCATCGAGCGCCTGTCGGAGGACCTGGCCGCGGAGGCCGGCCGCCTGCGGACGGAGTTCTCCCAGCTCCTGGCGGAGATGCGGCAGGGCTGACGCCCGGCGGCGCCGTACGGGGGCGCCGTACGGGAGGAGGGCGGACACCGCTGAGGGGCGGTCCCGTACGAACGGGACCGCCCCTCGGTGCTGACCTGCCGCGGGAGCAGGCGGTCTAGGCCGACCGGCTCAGAACGCGTCCTCCGGGAGCTCCATCAGGTCCTGGCCGGTGGCGGCGAGCACGCGGCGCTCGGCGGCCAGGCGGGGCAGGACGGTCTGGGCGAAGAAGGAGGCGGCGGCCACCTTGCCGGTGTAGAAGGCCTTGTCCTCATCGGAGGAGCCCAGCGCGGTCAGGGCGATCTCGGCCTGGCGCAGCAGCAGCCAGCCGATCACCAGGTCACCCAGGGAGAGCAGGAACCGGGTGCTGTTGAGGCCGACCTTGTAGACCTCCTGGGGCTTCTCCAGCGAGCCGAGCGCCCAGCCGGCCAGGGTGTCGGCCATGGCCTTGACCTCGTCGGCAGCCTCGCCGAGGAGCTTGCGCTCCTCCTTCAGCCGGCCGTTGCCCGCCTCGGAGGCGGCGAAGGCCTTGACGTCGGCGTAGAGCGAGCCGAGCGCGGCGCCCTGGTTGCGCAGGACCTTGCGGAAGAACAGGTCCAGGCCCTGGATCGCGGTGGTGCCCTCGTAGAGGGAGTCGATCTTGGCGTCCCGGATGTACTGCTCGATCGGGTACTCCTGCAGGTAGCCGGAGCCGCCCAGGGTCTGCAGCGAGCGGGCGAGCAGCTCGTAGGAGCGCTCGGAGCCGACGCCCTTGACGAGCGGGAGCAGCAGGTCGTTCATCGCCTCGGCGTGCTCGTCGCGGCGGCCCTCGAACTCGGCGATCTGCACCGTGTCCTGGTAGGTGGCGGTGAGCAGGACCAGGGCGCGCATGCCCTCGGCGTACGCCTTCTGCAGCATGAGCTCGCGGCGCACGTCCGGGTGGTGGGTGATCGTCACGCGCGGGGCGGACTTGTCGGCCATCTGGGTCAGGTCCGCGCCCTGCACGCGGGACTTGGCGTACTCCAGCGCGTTCAGGTAGCCGGTGGACAGGGTGGCGATGGCCTTCGTGCCGACCATCATGCGGGCCTGCTCGATGACCAGGAACATCTGCTTGATGCCCTCGTGCACGTCGCCGATCAGCGTGCCGATCGCCGGGTGCTTGTCGCCGAAGGTGAGCTCGCAGGTCGTGGAGACCTTCAGGCCCATCTTCTTCTCGACGTTGGTGACGTAGACGCCGTTGCGCTCGCCGAGCTCGCCGGTCTCCAGGTCCACGTGGTACTTGGGCACCAGGAACATCGACAGGCCCTTGGTGCCGGGGCCGTGGCCCTCGGGGCGGGCCAGCACCAGGTGGAAGATGTTCTCGGCCATGTCGTGCTCGGCGCTGGTGATGAAGCGCTTGACGCCCTCGATGTGCCAGGTGCCGTCGGGCTGCTGGACGGCCTTGGCCCGGCCGGCGCCCACGTCGGAGCCGGCGTCGGGCTCGGTGAGCACCATGGTGGCGCCCCACTGCCGCTCGATGGCCAGCTCGGCGAAGCGCTTCTGCTCGTCGTTGCCGACGGTGTGCAGGATGTGGGCGAAGCCGGGACCGCTGGAGTACATCCAGATCGCCGGGTTGGCGCCCAGGATGAGCTCGGCCAGGGCCCAGGCCACGCTGCGCGGTACACCGGGGCCGCCCATCTCGGCGGGGAGGTCGAGGTTGGTCCAGCCGGCGTCGCGGAAGGCGGCGAAGGACTTCTTGAAGCCCGCGGGCATGGTCACCGCGCCGGTCGCGGCGTCGAACACCGGAGGCGTGCGGTCGCCCTCCTCGAAGGAGTCGGCCAGCACTCCCGTGGCCATGCGGTTCAGCTCGTCGAGCATGCTGCGGACGATGTCCTCGTCGATCTCGGCGAAACGGCCGGCGCCCAGGATGTCCCGGCGTCCGAACATCTCGAAGAGATTGAACTCCAGGTCACGGAGGTTGCTCTTGTAGTGGCCCATGGGCTCTGCTCCTTGAAACCGGGGAACCGGGACTCGGGACGTACTGGTCGGTAACCTTACCGACAATGCTACCCGCCAGTAACCCCTGAAAAACAGCGGCGACGGGGACGTTTGTCACATCGGCCGGGGGAAGACGGTTCCTATGGCGCTTCCTCGGCTCCGCCCGGCTGACCTCCCGGACCCTCAGCCGCTGCGGAAGGTGCTCGGGCCGGGAGTCATCGCGGCGGGAGTGGGCCTCGCCTCCGGCGAGTTCGTCATCTGGCCCTACATCTCCGCCAACGTCGGCCTGGTCTTCCTGTGGGCCGCGGTGGTGGGGGTGGTGGCCCAGTACTTCCTGAACATGGAGATCGAGCGCTACACGCTCGCCACCGGCGAGACCGCGCTGACCGGGTTCAGCCGCCTGTGGCGGCACTGGGGCCTGGTGTTCGCCCTCATGGCGGTGCTGGCCAACATCTGGCCCGGCTGGGCCACCGGCTCGGCCACCGTGCTCACCTACGCCGTCGGCGGCGGGGACGTCACCGTGATCGCCGTGGTCGAGCTGCTGCTGATCGGGGCGGCGCTCACCCTCTCGCCGGTCATCTACCGGACCGTGGAGGCCACCCAGTTCGTCAAGGTCGGGGCCGTCGTCGTCTTCCTGGTGATCGCGCTGTTCCTGGCCATCACCGGGGACGCCTACCGGGGACTGGGCGAGGCGGTCGCCCACATCGGACAGGTCCCCGCGGAGCTCGGGGCGGCCCTCGTGCTCGGAGCCATGGCCTTCGCCGGGGCCGGCGGCGGCCAGAACCTCGTGCAGAGCAACTGGATCCGCGACAAGAACATGGGCATGGGCGCGCGCATCCCGCGCCTGGTCTCCCCGGTGACCGGCGAGGACCAGGCGGCCCCGGCCACCGGCTACGCCTTCGAGCCCGACGAGGCCAACCTGGCCCGCTGGCGCGGGTGGTGGCGGGTGGCCAACATCGAGCAGCTCGTCTCGTTCGTGGCCATCACCGTGTTCACGATCTTCCTGATGTCGATGCTCGCCTACTCCACGGTCTTCGGCGCGGAGACCGCGAACAACGTCACCTTCCTGCGGACCGAGGGCGAGGTGCTCAACCAGCGGCTGTCGTGGTTCGGCACCTTCTTCTGGGCCATCGGCGCGCTCTCGCTCTTCGCCGCCAGCATGGGCATCTGCGACTACGTCGCCCGGATGGTCGCCGACAACGTCAAGACCGTCTACCTGCCGAACAGCGCGAGGTGGACCGAGAGCCGCGTCTACAGCCTGGTCGTCTGGTTCATCGTGCTCTTCGGTATCGCGATGCTCACGATCGGTTTCGACCAGCCGATCACGCTCCTGGTGATCTCCGCGAGCGTCGGGGGGATCATGATGTTCCTCTACTCGGCGCTGCTGGCGCTCCTCAACCGGAAGCTGCTGCCCGAAGCCATCAGGGTGCGCGGCTACCGCCTGGTGATCGTGCTGCTGACCTTCGCGTTCTTCGGATATTTCTCGGTCCTGACGCTGATCGACCAGTTCGGCAGGCTCTTCTGAGATCGCGCGTTCTACGCTCGTCGGTATGGACGACCTGGGCGGACTGGCGGAGCGCTGGCGGGCGGAGCTCGCGGAGTGGGGCATCCCCGACGAGATCGCCGCGAAGGCGCCGGCCGATCCGTGGGAGCACTCGCCCGCCCGGTTCGCCGGGCGCACCGACCGGGCGCTGGCGGATCCGGAGGGCCCGACCCTGGCCCGGATCGCCGAGGCGCTGCCGGAGCGCGGCAGCGTCCTCGACGTGGGCGCGGGCACCGGCGCGGCCTCGCTCCCGCTGGCCCGCCTCGGCGCCGTGAGGGGCGGGGGCGGCGGTTCCGGCACGCTCGGCGAGCTGGTCGCGGTGGACACCTCGGAGGCGATGCTGGCGGAGCTGGCGTCCCGGGCCGGGGCGCTGGGCGTGCCCGCCCGGACGATCCGGGGCCGCTGGCCCGACGTCGCGGGGGAGACGCCCGCGGCCGACGTCGCGGTGGCCGCCCACGTCGTCTACAACGTGCCGGACCTCGCGGGATTCCTGTCCGAGCTGACCGGCCACGCCCGCCGCCGGGTCGTCCTGGAGCTCTCGCACCGGCACCCGATGAGCTGGCTCAACCCGCTCTGGGCCCACTTCCACGGCATCGTCCGCCCCGAGCGGCCCACGGCCGACGACGTGGCCGCCCTCGCGGAGCGGCTGGGGTACGGCGTGCGCCGCCAGGAGCGCCTGGCGCCGCTGAGCCGGTTCTCCGGCGTGGCGGAGCTGGCCGAGAGCGCCTGCCGGAGGCTCTGCCTCGACCCCGGGCGGGCGGAGGAGGTCGTCGCGGCCGTCGCCGAGCTGGACCTGTGGCCGGTGCCGCGGGACCAGTGGGTCACGCTCTGGTGGGACCCGGCCTGACGCCCGCGGCGGTGCGGGTCCTCGCCGGAGCGGGATATCGGGTAACCGGCTTAGGCGTATAGAAGGTTATGAAACCTGCTTGACGGTTTTGGTGGTGTCGCGGTTGGTTGTACGCATGATTCACATCGACTACGTGACCTTCGACTGCGCCCGGCCGTACGAGCTGGCGAGCTTCTGGAGCGAGGCCGCGGGGCTCGCCTTCCATCCGGAGACCGGGAAGGACGACGACGAGGTGCTCCTCGTCGGGAAGACCAACCTGCTCTTCATCAAGGTCCCCGAGGGCAAGACCGTGAAGAACCGCGTGCACCTGGACGTCACCGGCGCCGAGGGCGCGACCCGCGACCAGGAGGTCGAGCGGCTCCTCACGCTGGGCGCCACCGTCCAGGCCGACCGCCGCAACGCCGACGGCGGCGGCTGGGTGACCATGCTCGACCCGGAGGGCAACGAGTTCTGCGTCTGCCGGAGCGAGGCCGAGGCGAAGCAGGGCTGAGCCTTCGGAACGCGGTCCGTCCGCGTCCCGGCCGGGTGGGCCGCCGCCGGAGCCCGCTCTTGCCGGAATGATGTTCTACGGGTCATGCTGCGGTCATGAGTGCCCCCAGCGCGTCCGCGAG
This sequence comes from Thiemannella venezuelensis, assembly GCF_014203605.1. Taxonomy (GTDB): domain Bacteria; phylum Actinomycetota; class Actinomycetes; order Streptosporangiales; family Streptosporangiaceae; genus Planomonospora_A; species Planomonospora_A venezuelensis. The sequence continues at coordinate 65,094 of NZ_JACHJJ010000033.1, forward strand.
CATCGAGATCTCCGCGCCGCCCGAGGCGGTGTACGACCTGGTCTCCGACGTCACCGGCATGAGCGGCTGGAACGTCGAGTGCGAGAGGGTCCGCTGGGTCGGACCGGTCAGGGAAGCGCGCGCCGGAGCCAGGTTCCGGGGGAGCAACCGCAACGGCCGGCGGCGCTGGTCGACGGTCTGCACGATCACCGCCGCCGACCCCGGCCGGGCGTTCGCCTACCACGTGCGGGCGGGCGGTGTGCTGGACGTGGCGGTCTGGCGGTTCGAGATCACGCGGACCCCGGACGGCTGCCGGGTGGAGCAGCGGACCTGGGACACCCGCGGGCCGTTCATGCGCGTCGTGGGGCGCCTCGCCACCGGAGTGGCGGACCGGGCGAGCCACAACGCCGCCAACATGCGCCGGACCCTGGAGAACCTGAAGGCCGCGGCGGAACGGTCCTGAGGACGGCCGCGGGGCGGGGGGCCGGCCCGCGGCCCGGACCCGCGCGCGACAGGTTCCGGCCGGAGCCGGTCAGCGGCCGGAGGGCAGGGAGGACTGCCCGCGCCCCTTCATGGTCAGCGCCAGCACCGCGGTGATCAGATAGACCACGACACCGCCCTGGAGCGCGTCCAGCGCCGCGCTGAACGGACCCTCGCCGTCGATGACGAGCTGCACCGGGTACATCAGCGCGGCGGCGCCGAGGGCCGGGTAGAGGGAGAAGCGCCACGGGCGCCGCAGCGCCCAGAGCCGGGCCTGCCGGGTCACCCGGTCCCCGGAGCCGGGCTTGGCGACCGAACCGACCGCCGCGACCAGCGAGAAGAGGCTGATGCCCAGGCAGAGCGCCCAGGTCAGGTCGGGGCTGCCGGGCAGGATCCAGCCCAGGCCGTAGCTGGTCGCCGCCACGGCTCCGCCCGTCACCGCGGCGGCCTTCCAGGGCGCCCCCTGCAGGGCCGCTCCGGCGAGGGACATCTCGTCACGTCGAGTCAGTTCGTCTTTCATGACATCCACAGTGCCCTTTGGAGCCCTCTGTCCACATCGGGGAGAAACCCTGGTTCTTACCCCGGTGGCCGCGCCGGGGCCTCAGGGTCGAGACCGCGCGGCCGGCCGGACCGCCGCCGCGCTCCCGCCCCGGCGGTGGTCCGCCGGAAAACCTCATGAGCACCTCCTCCCACGTCGATAGGGGGTTACCGCGCCTGCGCAGGTGTCCACGGAGGGCCGCGTACGGCATTCACCGCTCATGGAGGAGCTCTCGTTGACCACGTCCATCTCGAAGTCGTCCGGCATGCCCGGCCGGCGCCGCGCGACCGCCCTGCTCACCGCTGTCGCCCTCACGTCCGGCGTGCTGGCCGCCGCGGCCGCGCCCGCCTCGGCGCTGGCCGCCTCCTGCACCCCCGGATTCGCCCGCGGAGTCGACTACGCCGCCGGTACCGCCCCGTACTACATACTGGTGTCCGACCTGAACGGCGACGGCAGGGCCGACCTCGTCTCGAACACCCTCGGAGGCGGTTCCTTCGAGGCCCTGCTCGGCAAGGGCGACGGCACCTTCCACCCGTCGGTCAGCACTGTAGACGGAGGAGGAGGGGGACTCATGGCGCCCTACTTCTCCATGGGCGACTTCGACGCCGACGGCAACCCCGACATCGCGGTCGCCGACAACGGCGCGAACACCGTCCGGGTCCTGCCCGGCAACGGCGACGGGAGCTTCGACGCGGCCGTCACCAGCCCCGCGCCCCTCAACCCCGCCTTCACCACCGTGGGCGACTTCAACGAGGACGGCTCCCTCGACGTGGTGGTGACGAACGGCGGAGGCGGGGCCATGGCGTTCATGCCCGGCAACGGCGACGGGACCTTCGGCCCGCCCGTCGCGCTCAACCCCGGGCAGAACGCGTTCCACGTCTCCGTGGGCGACTTCGACGCCGACGGCTACGCCGACCTGGCGTACGGCAACACCGGCGGGCTGGGCGGCAACACGGTCGAGGTCATGCTCGGCAACGGCGACGGCACCTTCCAGGCGGCCGTCCCGTACACCGCGGGGACGAACCCGTGGATCGCCGTTCCGGTCGACGTCAACGGCGACGGCAGGACCGACCTGGTCACCGCCGGCGTGATGAACGGCGGCGGCGTCGTCCTGCTCGGCAACGGCGACGGCACCTTCCAGGCGGAGCGGCCCTACACCGTGAACAACGCCGGCGGATGGTTCACGACCGGTGACTTCACCGGCGACGGCAGGATCGACCTGGCGGCGCAGACCATGACCGGCGGCGTCATCCTGCCCGGCAAGGGCGACGGCACCTTCCGGACGCCCGTTCCCTTCTCCACGAGCGGCGCGGTGGGCTCCTTCGTGAGCGGTCGCTTCAACGCCGACGGCAGGACCGACCTGGCGGTGGCGAACATGGCCGGCAACGAGATCTCGGTGCTGCTGGGCAACTGCACCTCCGCGGCCACCCCCGCGGCGAAGCCCAAGCCCACGCCCACGGTGAAGCCCAAGCCCAAGGCGAAGGCGAAGACCCCGCCCAGGGTGCAGCAGGTCAAGAAGATCCAGATCATCAAGGTCAAGAAGCGGAAGAAGCCGAAGACCGACATCGGATAGCCGCGCGGTCGCCGGAGCCCCCGTCCCCTCCCGTTCCGGAGGGGACGGGGGCTCCGCCGTACGTGCGTCCGGGCGGCCCGCAGGGAGCGGGCGGTCCGGACCGGCTAGGTTGGCCGATATGTCGATCAGCTTCCGCACCGCCCGCCTCGAAGACCTTCCGGCCGTCGTCGCCATGATCGCCGATGACTCCATCGCCGCCGCCCGCACCGGCGCGTACGGTCCGGAGCACCGCGCCGCCTTCGAGGCCATCGCGGCCGATCCGAACAACGAGCTGGTCGTGGCGGAGCGGGACGGCGAGGTGGTGGGCACGATGCAGCTCACCTACATCCCGGGGATCTCCCGGCGCGGGGCGCTCCGCCTGCAGATCGAGGCCGTACGGATCACCGCCGCGCTGCGCGGGCGGGGACTCGGCCGGCAGATGATCGAGTGGGCGGTCGAGCGGGGCCGCGAGCGCGGCTGCGCCATGGTCCAGCTCACCACCGACAAGCGGCGCGAGGACGCCCACCGCTTCTACGACTCCCTCGGCTTCGCCGCCTCCCACGAGGGCTACAAGCTCATTCTCGGCTGAGGACCCGCCCGGACCCGGGGCAGGGAGAACCCGCCCGGACCCGGGGCAGGGAGAACCCGCCCGGACCCGGGTCCGCGGTCTCAGACCGGCTCGATCTCCACGAGGTTGTCGTGGTAGACGGCGCCCCTGCCCAGGTCGGCGTCGCGCGCGTCCACCACCGCGTTGACCCCCGCGCCTCCCGGGCTCAGCTTGGGCCAGTTCCCCTTGGGGGCCGCCACCACGCCGGGCCGTACCCGGTCGCTGATCTCCACCTCGGCCTCGAACGCGCCGCTGCCGTTGAACACCCGGGCCCGCCGCCCGGAGGCCAGGCCGCGGGCCGCCGCGTCGGCCGGGTTGACCAGGACCCGCGGGCCCCCGGCCCGGCGCAGCAGTTCGGGGTTGTTGCCGAAGGTCGTGTTGAGGAAGGTGTGGGCGGCCGGGGTGACCAGGGTCAGCGGGTACGGCTCCCGCGCCGCCGTGGCCGTGTGCGGCGGGACGTAGGCGGCCTCCCGGGGGAGGCGCAGCCTGCCGGAGGGGGTGGGGAAGCCGTCGGTGAACGGGACGAACGGCTGCGCCACGTTGAGCCGGGCCCAGCCCTCCTTGCGCAGCCGGTCCACCGTGATCCCGTCCAGGGACGGGTGCCCCGAGGAGAGCAGCTCCTCGGCCAGCTCCAGATCGGAGTCGTACAGCGACGGCTCGTCCAGGCCCAGGTGCCGGGCCAGCCTGCGGAAGGTCTCGGTGGTGGACAGGCACTCACCCGGAGGCTTGACGGCCGGTTCGTTCCACATCAGGTACATGTGCCCGTAACCGGCGTGCAGGTCCAGGTGCTCGGTCTGCATGGTCGCCGGCAGCACGATGTCGGCGTAGTCGACGGTGTCGGTCGGGAACTGCTCCATGACGACCGTGAACAGGTCCTCGCGCAGGAGCCTCTCGCGGATGCGGTTCTGGTCGGGGGAGGAGCCCACCGGGTTGGCGGTGTAGACCCACAGGCACTTCACCGACTCGTCGAGCTCGGTGGCGAGGCGGGTCATGGTGAGCGTGCGGACCGGCCGGGCGAGCAGGTCGTCGCGGGTGTCGATGTTCAGGTGGACGTGCCCGCTGGTGGAGTAGGCGACCCCGCCGCCGGGGTGGCGCCAGTCGCCGGTCACCCCCGGGATCGCGGCGATCACGCGCATCGCGGCACCGCCGCCCGCGTGCCGCTGGATGCCCATGGTGGCCCGGATGCCGGTGGGCCGGGTGCGCGCCAGGCGCAGGCCCAGGGCCCGGATGTCCTCCTCGGGCAGCCCGGTGATCCCGGCGACGCGCGCCGGGGGGTGGCGCAGGATCTCCTCGCGGAACTCCGCCCAGTTCTCCGTGCGGTTCTCCAGGTAGTCGCGGTCCTCGGCGCCCTCCTCCAGCACGACGTGGAGCAGCCCGAGCGCCAGCGCCGCGTCGGTGCCGGGCAGGATCGGCAGGTACTCGTCGGCCTGCTCGGCGGTGCGGGTGCGGATCGGGTCGATCGCCACCACGTGCGCCCCGGCCGCCCGGGCGTCCTGGACGAACTTCCACAGGTGGTGCCCGCTGGTCAGCGTGTTGGTGCCCCACAGCAGGACGAGTTTCGACGACGCGAAGGTCTCGGGGTCCATCCCGCCCGGGGTGCCGTTGGTCTGCGTCAGGCCGACGTTGCCGGCGGTGGAGCAGATGTTCAGGAAGTGCCGGGAGGCGCCCAGGACGTTCCAGAACCGCCGGCCCGCGACGCCCTCGCAGCCCTGCAGGTAGCCCAGGCTCCCGGTGCCGTTGTAGGGCCAGATCGCCTCGCCGCCGTGCTCGTCGACGATCGCGCGCAGCCGTACGGAGATCTCCTCCAGCGCCTCGTCCCACGAGATCCGCTCGAACCTGCCCGAGCCCTTGGGGCCGATCCGCCGCATCGGGTGGAGGATGCGGTCGGCCGCGCGGGTGTGCTCCAGGTAGCGGTTGACCTTCACGCACAGCGCGCCGCGGGTGTACGGGTGGTCGGGGTTGCCGCGCATCGTCACGGCCTCGCCGTTCTCGACCGTCACGACCCACGAACACGTGTCCGGGCAGTCCAGCGGACACGCCCCCAGAACTCGCAAACCACCCGTCATGCTCCGACTTTACCCGCGTGCGGGAAGAGGCCGGGGCCGGGGCGGCCGGGGCCGTGCGCGCACGGGGAGGGGGTACGGCCGGGCCGGCCGTACCCCCTCGCCGCGGAGCGGTGCCGCGGGTGCTACATCGGCACGCCGACGTGGTCGTGCTCGTGGTCGTGACCGCCGCCGCCGGTCCCCGGCTGGTTGGAGCCCGGGGTGCCGCCGCCGGGCAGGTCCCTGCTGTAGGCGTAGACGAACGTCGCGGTGGCGATCGCGCCGGTGTTCACGGCGAGGGCCTTGTCGTTGACGTTGGCGATGGTGTCGCACTCCAGGTGGTAGCACTTGTCGTAGGCCACCCCCGCCTCACCGCCGAACTTCTGGGCCTCCTCGGCGGTCTTGATGCCCTCGGCGCCGGTGAACAGGCCGCCCGCCGGGATGCCCGCCTCGATGAAGGGGCCGTAGTCCGAGCGGCCGGTGAAGTCGGTGCCGGTGTACGGCTGGCGCACCGCCTTGAAGTACGACTCGAAGAGCTTCTCGATCTTGTCCGAGCCCTCCGGACCGGGGCCCGCGCCCTCGGCGTCGGAGTCGTCGCCGTCGTAGATGCCGAAGACGTAGTTCGGCGACGCGATCATATCGAAGTTCAGGTACAGCTTGATCTTGGCCTTCTCCTCGGCGGAGAGGTTGGCCACGTAGTGCTCGGAGCCCAGCAGGCCCAGCTCCTCGGCGCCCCAGAAGGCGAAGCGGAGCTTGTTCACGGTCGGGAAGCGGTTCGCCTTGAGCGCCGTCTCCAGCACGCCCGCGCTGCCCGAGCCGTTGTCGTTGATGCCGGGGCCCTCGGTGACGCTGTCCAGGTGGGCGCCGGCCATGACGACCTTGGACGGGTCGCCCCAGCGGCTCTCGGCCAGGATGTTGTGCGTCTTGCGGTGCGGGTCGCTCTCGGTGTCGGTGGTCAGGGTGACCGTCGTGCCGGCGGCGGCCAGTTCCTCGCCGGTCGCGTAGGTGGTCCCGACGACCGGGATGTTCACGGTGGGCTCGCCCAGGGTGCCGCCGAGCAGGACGCGGCGGTCGTTCGCACCCTCGCCGGCCTGGCCCTCGTTGAAGATGATCACACCCTTGGCCCCGGCGGCCACGGCGTTCTGCGCCTTGACCAGGAAGCTGCAGGTGCCGCGCTGCATGAGCGCGATGTTGCCCGCGGTGAACCCGGCGAAGTCGCTCGCCTCGCAGCCGGACGTGGAGGTGTTGGGCGTCGGGCTCGGCGGGATCATGACGTCCACGGCCTGCACGGCGGCGGTGACGCTGCCCGAGCCGGAGTAGGTCATGACCCTGAAGTCGGTGTTGCGGACGTAGCTCTTCGCGGAGGGGGCGACCCGGTTCAGAGTGGACTTGGTGATCTCCCGGAAGAACGGGAACTCGAACTCCTGCAGGGTGACCGCGTAACCGGCCTTGCGGAGCCGGTCGGCGACGTAGGCGACCGAGGCGTCGTAGCCGGCGGTGCCGGAGGCGCGGGTGCCGCCGTTGGCATCGGCGATCTGCTGGAACTTCAGGAGGTGCCGCTTGGCCGCCGGGCCCTTGACCGTCTGGCTGAGCACCTTGGGGTCGGGGTCGGCGCTGGCCGGGGTGGCGGAGATGACGGGCAGGACCAGGGCCGAGGCCGCGGTGACGGCGGCCAGCAGGCCCTTGTGCGCGCGTGAGCGCATGCGAAACTCCTCTAACGCCATTGGAGCAGGAAAATCCCCCGTGATCGCGATAAACCGGAACTTAGTGGGGAGAATAGGATCTTGTAAGGTCTATCCGACATTTGTTATCGAGCGGAGTCGAATCAGCATTCCGGGCGTTCTCCGGGCGTACTTGACGCCGCCGGTGCCCCTGCCGTAAGGATCCCGGTCGCGGTGAGCGCGCGGGACCGGGCGGCCGGCGGCCGGTGACAGGGGGATGGCGGCTCGCGGCCGGACGAGGGGCGGTCGGGCGATGGCACATGAGGACCAGCCTTCCAGCCCGCCGCCCGCCCGGTCCGGCACCGGCGCAGACCGGAAAGTCAATTCTCGGTATGGGAGCCGTACGTGATGGCGGCGGTGCCGGACCGGGCGGGGCCCGGATGCCGGCGGACCGCGCGTCCGGGATCCGCTCCGGCGGCGGGACCGGAGCCGGGCCGGCGCGCCGGAGCCGTTCCGCCGCCGCGCCGTGCGGATGCCCGGGGTGCCCGGGTGCCCGCCCTCCGAGGCCGGAGATCAGAATAGGAGCTATGCCGTCAAGGCCGTCGGAGGCCGGTGAGATGCGCACGACTCCGATTGCGGACACTTGAGGGGAAGATCGGTGACGCACTTGTAATGGAAAACGGGCAGAATCGCTGGCGGTGAAGGACATCAAGGAACGCGACGACACGACGTCGGCCGGGGCCGCGCCCCGGACCGGGGGCGATCCCGTCGTGCTCGTGGTCGAGCCGCTGCTCCCGCAGCGCATCCGCCGCCCCTCCGACGCGCTGCGCTTCCTGGTCACGCTGCTGGGCCTGGCCGCGGTCGTCCTGCTCGCCCTGGTGGCCAAGCAGACGCTCAACGGCCTGGAGGCCGACGTCGCCGACGGCACCAGGCGGGTCCCCTTCCTGCTGAGCGGCCTGGTCGGCGGCCTGGGCGGCGTCGCCATGCTCGCCATCCCGGCCGCCTACGCGGTCGAGCGGGTGCTCCACCGCGACGGCCTGCGGGTCGCGGAGGGGCTGTTCGCCGCCATCGCCGGGATGGTCCTGTCCTTCGTCCTCGGCGAGTGGATCCTCACCGCCGGCCCCGACGACCTGCGGCTGCTGCTCACCGGCGGCCGGACCGGGGTCGAGCCGCTCAACACCCTGCTCACCTCGGTCATCGCCTACGTCACCGCGATGCGGATCTCCCGCCGCCCCACCTGGCGCGCCGCCCTGTGGACCGCGGTCGCGGTCAACGCGGTCGCGCTGTTCGCCGGAGTCGCCGCCACGATCCTCGGCATCGTCGTCTCCATCGTCGTCGGGCTCGCCGTCGGCTACGCCACGCTGTACGGCGTCGGCAGCCCCAACACCCGCCCGGCGGGCAGCATGATCGTCGCCGCGATCCGCAAGCTGGGCTTCCACCCGGTCAAGGCCCGCCGGCTGGAGGACGACCACCAGGGCAGCCGCAGGTACGCCATCGGACTGCGCGACGGCACCCGGCTCGACGTCACCGTCCTCGACCGCGACCGCCAGGTCGCCGGGCTGCTCTACCGCCTCTGGCGGCGGATCCGGCTCAACTCCGAGACCCGCCGCCGGGCCATCCGCTCGCTCCGCGCCGAGTTGGAGCGCGAGGCCCTGATGGCCTACGCCACCCAGGCCGCCGGGGTCGGCAGCCCCCGGCTGGTCGGCACCAGCGAGATCGGCCCGGAGGCCGCGCTCCTCGTCTACGAGCACGTCCCCACCCGGGCCCTGGACGACATCCCCGACGAGGAGATCGACGACCACCTGCTCGCCCAGATCTGGGAGCAGGTCCTGCTCCTGCAGGTCCAGCGGCTCGCCCACCGGCGGCTGACCGGCGACGGCATCCACGTCGACGGGGAGGGCCGGGTCGTCCTGATGGACGCCCGCAGCGGCGAGATCGCCGCCGGCGACCTGCTGCTCAGCCTCGACATCGCCCAGCTGCTCACCTACCTCGGCCTGCGCGTCGGAGCCGAGCGCTCGGTGCGCGCCGCCGCCGCCGTGACCGGGCCGAACACGCTGGCCGCCGCGCTCCCGCTGCTGCAGCGGATCGCGCTCACCCGCGAGACCCGGGCGGCGCTCACCAGGAACAAGGAACTGCTGGCCGCGATCCGCGAGCAGATCGTCGGGCTCGAACCCAAGGTCGAGGCCGGTGAAGTCCGCCTGGAGCGGTTCCGCCCCCGGACCCTCGTCACGATCATCGCCAGCGCCTTCGCCGCCTACTTCGTGGTCTACTACCTGACCCAGATCAACCTGGACATGATCACCTCGGCGGAGTGGGGCTGGACCGGGATCGCGTTCGCCGCCGCGATGATGAGCTACGTGGCCGCCGCGCTGATGCTCATGGGCTTCGTGCCGGAGAAACTCCCGCTCGGCCGTACCGTGCTCGTGCAGTTCGCCGGGTCGTTCGTCAAGCTGGTCGCCCCCGCCGCGGTGAGCGGCGTCGCCATCAACACCCGCTACCTGCAGAAGCGCGGCGTCCCGCCGGGCCAGGCGGTGGCCAGCGTGGGCGCCTCCCAGGTCACCGGACTGGCCTTCCACATCGCGCTGCTGCTGCTGTTCGCCTACATCACCGGCTCCAGCACGGCCGCGTCCTTCACCCCGTCCCGCACGCTGGTGTTCGTGCTGCTGGCCGTGGCGGCGGTGCTCGTCATCGTGCTGGGCGTGCCGAAGCTGCGCCGGCCGATCACCTCGCGCCTGCGCTCGCTGTTCTCCGGGGTCCTCCCGCGCCTGCTGGACGTGCTCCAGTCCCCCCGGAAGATCGCCGAAGGGTTCAGCGGCACCCTGCTGCTGACGGTCTTCTTCGTGGTCTGCCTCGACGCGTGCGTACGCGCCTTCGGCGGCTCCCTCAACTTCGCCGCGGTCGCCGTGGTCTTCCTCGCCGGCAACGCCATCGGCTCGGCCGCCCCCACCCCCGGCGGTCTGGGCGCGGTGGAGGCCGCCCTCATCGGCGGGCTCCGGCTCGCGGGCCTCGACCCGGGGGTCGCCACCTCCGCCGTGCTGCTGTTCCGGCTGCTCACGTTCTGGTTCCCGGTCCTGCCCGGCTGGGCCTCGTTCACCTACCTGCAGCGCAACGAGGCCCTGTAGAGCCCGTACGGCCGCGCCGTACGGGCTCCGCGCCGGGCCCGCGGCCCGGGAGGCCTCAGACGGCCCAGAGGTTGACGCCCGCCTCGACGGCGTCCTTGTCGATGGCCGCCAGCTCCTCGGCGGTGAACGAGAGGTTCCCCACCGCCGCGAGGCTGTTCTCCAGCTGCGCCACGCTGCTCGCGCCGATCAGCACCGAGGTCACCCGCCGGTCGCGCAGCGCCCAGGCCAGGGCCATCTGCGCCAGCGACTGGCCGCGCGCGGCGGCGATCCCGTTGAGCGTGCGGACGTGCCGCATGGTCTCCTCGGTGAGCATCTCCGGCTTGAGGAAGTGCCCCAGCGAGGCGCGCGAGCCCTCCGGGACGCCGTTCAGGTAGCGGTCGGTCAGCATGCCCTGCGCCAGCGGCGAGAACGCGATGCAGCCCACGCCCTCGGCCTCCAGCACGTCCAGCAGCCCGCCCTCGATCCACCGGTTGAGCATCGAGTAGGACGGCTGGTGGATCAGCAGGGGCGTGCCCATCTCGCGCAGGATCCGCGCCGCCTCGGCGGTCTGCTCCGGCGAGTAGGACGAGATCCCGGCGTACAGCGCCTTCCCGGACCGGACCGCGTGGTCCAGCGCGCCCATCGTCTCCTCCAGCGGAGTGTCCGGGTCGAACCGGTGGCTGTAGAAGACGTCGACGTAGTCCAGGCCCATCCGCCCGAGCGACTGGTCCAGGCTGGCCAGCAGGTACTTGCGCGACCCCCACTCGCCGTACGGACCGGGCCACATGTCGTACCCGGCCTTGGTCGAGATGACCAGCTCGTCGCGGTAGCGTGCGAAGTCCTCGCGGAAGTGCCGCCCGAAGTTCGTCTCCGCCGAGCCGTACGGCGGGCCGTAGTTGTTGGCCAGGTCGAAGTGGGTCACTCCGAGGTCGAAGGCCCTGCGCAGGATGTCCCGCTGCACCCCGAGCGGCTTGTCGTCGCCGAAGTTGTGCCAGAGCCCGAGCGAGACCGCGGGCAGCTTGAGCCCGCTCTTCCCGACCCGGTTGTACGGCTGCCGCCCGTCGTAGCGGTCGTCCGCGGCCCTGTAGTGGTCGCCGGAGGTCACTGCGCCGCCTTCGCCGTGTCGAGGATCCAGGCGAGGGCGAAGGCCTCCTCGCGCCAGGCGTCGTACCTGCCGCTCCGGCCGCCGTGCCCGGCGCCCATCTCCGTCTTGAGCAGGAACGGGCCGCCCTGCGCGGTGTCGCGGAGCTTCGCGATCCACTTGGCGGGCTCGTGGTAGAGCACCCGGGTGTCGTTGAGGCTCGTGATCGCGAGGATCGGGGGGTAGACCCGCCCGTCCACGTTCTCGTACGGCGTGTAGGACTTCATGTAGTGGTACACGTCCGGGTTGTGCAGGGGGTCGCCCCACTCGTCCCACTCGATGACCGTGAGCGGGAGCGACGGGTCGAGGATCGTGTTCAGCGCGTCCACGAACGGCACCTGGGCGACCACGCCGGCGAAGGCCTCCGGCGCGAGGTTGACGACCGCGCCCATCAGCAGCCCGCCGGCCGAGCCGCCGCGCGCGATGACGTCGGACGACCAGCCGCTCTCCTTGAGGTGCTCGGCGCAGGCGACGAAGTCGGTGAAGGTGTTCTTCTTCTGCTGGAACTTCCCGTCCTCGTACCACCGGCGGCCCATCTCGCCGCCGCCCCTGATGTGCGCGATGGCGAAGACGAACCCCCGGTCCAGCAGGCTCAGCCTGGCCACCGAGAACGACGGGTCGATCGAGATCTCGTAGCTGCCGTAGCCGTACAGGAGGGTGGGGGCGGGGCGCGGGCTCCCCTTCCGCACCGCGATCGAGATCGGGACGCGGGTGCCGTCCGGCGCGGTGGCCCACTCGCGGAACTGCTCGTAGTCGTCCGGGTCGTAACCGCCGAGCACCGGCTTGCGCTTGAGCAGGATCAGCTCGTGCGTCCGCAGGTCGTAGTCGTAGACCGAGGGCGGAGTGATCATGCTGGTGTAGCCGAGCCGGAGCCGCCCGGTGACGAACTCGGGGTTGCCCGAGGGGGCCGCGTCGTAGATCGGCTCGGGGAAGGAGATCTCGTACGGCTCGCCGCCCGCGGGCAGGACGCGGACGCCGGTGAGCCCGTCCCGGCGGAAGTGCACGACGGTGTGGCCCTCGAAGGCGTCGACGTCGAGCAGGCGGGTGTCCTCGCGGTGCTCGATCAGCGGCGTCCAGGTGCCGGGGTCGTCGATCGGGGCGGTGGCCAGCTCGAAGTTCTCGGCGTTGGCGTTGTGCAGGATCAGGAAGTGGTCGCCCGCGTGGTCGACGCCGTACTCGACACCGGTCTTGCGGGGCCGTACGACGCGGAACTCGCCGGCCGGATCGTCCGCCTCCAGGATGCGGACCTCGCTGGTGATCTTGCTTCCGGCGGAGAGGACGAGGTAGCGCTCGCTGCGGGTGAGGCCGACGCCGATCCAGAACCGCTCGTCGGTCTCCTCGTGGACGACCACGTCGTCGGCGGCCGGGGTGCCGACCACGTGGCGGTGGACCTTGTCCGGCCGCCATGCCTCGTCGACGGTCGTGTAGAAGAACGTGGTGCCGTCGGCGGACCAGGCGCCGCCGTAGAAGATGCCGGGGATCTCGTCGGGGAGGGTCTCGCCGGTGACGAGGTTCTTCATCTTGAGGGTGAAGCGCTCGTCGCCGGTGAAGTTGACGGAGTAGGCCAGCAGGGTGCCGTCCGGGCTCACCGAGCTGGTGCCGAGGGCGAAGAAGTCGCTCTCCCCGGCCAGCTCGTTGCCGTCGAGCATCACCTGCTCGCCGGGGAGCGGCTCGCCGGCCTTCAGCTCGGGAGGGTTCTCCCCGGTGGCGGCCACCCGGCACTGGATGCCGTACTGCTTGCCCTCCTCGGTGCGGGAGTAGTACCACCATTCGCCCTTGCGGGTGGGGACGGACAGGTCCGTCTCCAGGGTCCGGCTCTTGATCTCCTGGAAGACCGTCTCCTGGAGGGACTCCAGGTGGCCGGTCATCCGCTGGGTGTAGGCGTTCTCGGCCTCGAGATGGGCGATCGTCTCGGGGTCGTCCTTGACGGTCAGCCATGCGTAGTCATCGACCACGGTGTCCCCGTGGTGCACGCGCTCGCTGGGAACCTTCTTCGCCGTAGGCGGCGTCTCGCTGCTCACCCCGCCGAGTCTATGTTTCCGGCCGCTCCAGGCTCCGGTTGCCGCGGGCCGTCGCGTCGCGTCCCGGAAGACGGGATGAGTATGTGGCGTGAACGGATGGAATGCACGGTTCGTGGCACCTGAGCCGTTGTCATGTCCGACGTACACGGTGTTCGGGACTGGCCGGATTCGCGGTTCCGTCACGAGCGGTCACCGGGGACTGCTAATCTTTTGTCGTCGGCGAGGCCCGGCGCAAACCACCCCAACCACTCAGGTGACCTTGGTGTGGCTGTGCCGCGCTTGTCGGCATCCCCTTGAAACCAACGGCTTCAGAGATCGGTTCGCAGAGCCGCTCAATGGCTGGTAAGTTAGAGGGGTTGCCCCGGAAACGGGGTGGTCGGAATTCCTGACAGATCAGCTCGAACGGGTCAAATTGACACGGAAAAGCCGGTCTGAAAGAATAAAGACACAACGAAGCGAACGAAACGCCCCGGACGCCGGGA
>NZ_JACHJJ010000034.1 GCF_014203605.1 Thiemannella venezuelensis
CTCCGCATTCACCAGATGCGGCGCCGAAAACGTCCGCGACACCGTCGAGACATGCACCCCCGACGCCCGCGCCACATCCCGGATCGTCACCGCCATGACCCACCTCCCGCACTCCGGCGCACCGTAACGCAGGCGGTTGCGCCGCTACCAGAGACGGCTGAGGGCGATGACAGCGATGCTGCGACCGGTTGCTAGAAGCCTCACGAAGATCCTGACAGAAACCTGCAGCTCACAGGGGTGCGGCAAATTAGCTCTTGACGTTTCGGCCAGATGACGACACTGTGCAGTGCAACTGGTTGCAGTCTCCCGGGTTCCCCGGAGGCTGCCAGAAGGGAAAGACAACCCGTGAGCAGAACTCTTGTCACCGGGAGCGCAGGGCGCCTCGGGCGCAGCGTCGTGTCCGCGCTCGCCGCGGCGGGGCACGAGGTCATCGGAGTGGACCGGGCGCCGGGCACCCCCGCCGACGCCGCCGCGACCCTCCCCGCCGACCTGACCGACCTCGGCGAGGCGTACGAGGTGATCGCGAGGTTCCGGCCGGACGCCGTGCTGCACCTGGCCGCCATCGCCACCCCGTTCAGCCACAGCGACCAGGTGACCTTCCGCACCAACACCCAGCTCGCCTTCAACGTGTGCGACGCGGCGGTGGCGCTGGGCGTGGGCAAGGTGATCGTCGCCAGCAGCCCGACCGTGATCGGGTACGGCGCGCCGGGCGGCTGGACCCCCGCCTACCTGCCCCTCGACGAGGACCACCCGGCACGGCCGTGGAACGCCTACAACCTGTCCAAGCACGTCGCCGAGGAGACGATGCGCTCCTTCGCCCGCGCCGCCACCGGCACGAAGCTCGCGGCGGTACGGCCCTGCTTCGTGATCGCGCCGGAGGAGTGGGAGGGCGCGCCGACCCAGTCGGGCCACACGGTGACCGAGCGGCTGGACCGGCCCGAGATCGCCGGTGTCTCGCTGTTCAACTACATCGACGCCCGCGACGCGGCCGACCTGTTCATCACCCTGCTCGACAAGCTGCCCGGGCTGCCGAACGGCGAGACCTTCTTCGCCGGGGCCGCCGACGCGCTGGCCCGCGAGCCGCTCGCGGAGCTGCTGCCGCAGGTCATCCCCTCCACCGCGGGCTTCGCCGACACCCTCACCGGCACCGCCCCCGCCTTCTCCTCCGCCAAGGCCGAGAAGCTGCTCGGCTGGCAGGCCAAGCGCAGCTGGCGCACCGAACTTTCCTGATCTTTCCTGACGCAAGGAGCGACTGACACCATGAATCTCAGCGGAGTGCTGTTCTTCCCCGTGACCCCGTTCGACGCCGAGGGCGCGCTGGCCGAGGACGTGCTCGCCGAGCACATCCGGCGCAACCTCGCGCACAACCCCGGCGGCGTCTTCGTGGCCTGCGGCACCGGGGAGTTCGCCGCGCTGTCGCAGGCCGAGCACGCCCGCGCCGTGGAGGTGGCGGTCAAGGAGGCCCAGGGCGCGGTGCCGGTGCTGGCCGGGGCCGGCGGCCCGCTCGGCGCCGCCCTGGAGCAGGCCCGCGCCGCCCGCGAGGCGGGCGCGGACGGCCTGCTGCTCATGCCGCCCTACCTGGCGCCGAGCTCCGGGCCCGGGTTCGCCGCGTACGTGCGCGCGATCGCCGCCGAGCTCCCCGTGATCG
This sequence comes from Thiemannella venezuelensis, assembly GCF_014203605.1. Taxonomy (GTDB): domain Bacteria; phylum Actinomycetota; class Actinomycetes; order Streptosporangiales; family Streptosporangiaceae; genus Planomonospora_A; species Planomonospora_A venezuelensis. Next base: position 1,649 of record NZ_JACHJJ010000034.1, read on the forward strand.
TCTACCAGCGCGGCCCGGTGGTGCTCGACCCCGCCGCGGTGGTGGAGCTGGCCCGCATCCCCGGCGTGTTCGGCCTGAAGGACGGCCTGGGCGACATCGACCGCATGCAGCGCACCGTGCTCGCGGTCCGCAGGGAGATCGGCCCGGACTTCACCTTCTTCAACGGCCTGCCGACCGCCGAGCTGACCATGCCGGCCTACCGCGGCCTCGGCGTGGAGCTGTACTCCTCGGCGGTGTTCGCCTTCGCCCCCGAGATCGCCACCGCCTACTTCAACGGCGACGACCGGCTGCTGACGGAGTTCTACGCGCCCCTGGTCGAGCTGCGCAGCAAGGCCCCGGGCTACGCGGTCTCCCTGGTCAAGGCCGGGCTGCGGCTGCGCGGCCTGGACGTCGGCCCGGTCCGCGCCCCGCTGACCGACCTCACCCCGGAGCACCTGGCCGAGCTCGACGGGCTGCTCAAGCACGGCCTCGCCCTGGTGGGCGCATGATCAAGGACCTGCGGACCACCCTGCGGTCGGCGCCGCTGCGCCGGCCGTGGGGTGCGGACGTGCCGTACAACCACGTGATCGTGTGCGAGGTCGAGCTGGAGGACGGGCGGACCGGCACCGGCTTCTCCTGGACCCCGCAGATCGGGGCGCACGCCGTGCAGGCCCTGCTCGACCACGACGTCCGCGAGGCGCTGACCGGCCTGCCCGCCCACCCGGAGCTGGTGTGGGACCGGCTCGCCGTGCACCTGAGCGAGGCCGGGCGCGGCGGGCTGGCCACGGTCGCGATGGCCGGGGTCGACCTGGCGCTGTGGGACCTGCGCTGTGGGGCGTCGCCCCTGGCCGAGGTGCTCGGCCCGCGCCGGGAGAGCGTCCCGGTGTACGGCAGCGGCGTCAACCTGCACTACTCCCTTCAGGAGCTGGTCGAGCAGGCCGGCCGCTGGAAGGCCGCGGGCCACCCCGCCGTCAAGATCAAGGTGGGCAGGCCCGACCTCGCCGAGGACGTCGAGCGGGTCGCCGCGGTCCGCGAGGTGATCGGCCCGGACACGATCCTGATGATCGACGCCAACCAGCGCTGGGACCTGCACCGGGCCCGCCGCGCGATCGCCGCGCTGGAGCCGTACGGCCTGCACTGGATCGAGGAGCCGCTGCCCGCCGACGACGTCGCCGCCTACGCCGAGCTGCGGCGGAGCATCGGCGTGCCGGTGGCGGCGGGTGAGAACGTCTACACCGTCCACGGCTTCCGCGACCTGCTCGTCGCGGGCGCGTGCGACGTGCTCCAGCCGAACGTGGTCAGGGTCGGCGGGATCACCCCGTTCCTGCGCGTGGCCGAGCTGGCCCGCGCCTTCGACGTGCCCGTCTACCCGCACCTGCTGACCGAGCTGTCGGGGCAGCTGGCCCTGGCCCTGCACCACCCGGCCATGGTGGAGCTGGTCGAGGACGCCTCCCTGACCGACCTCGGGCTGCTGGCCGAGCCGTACCCGGTGCGGATCGGCGGCGCGGAGCTGCGCTCGGCGGGCAACCCGGGGCTGGGGCTGACATGGGCCCGGTGACCGGACCGGTGACGGACCTGATGGCAACTCCGATGACGGGCAGGGTGGCGGGCAGCGCGATGGGCGGGGAGAATCCCGGCGTGACCAGGGTTGTGCTCGCGGGCGCGTACGGCCACGGCCGCTCGCATCTGGAGAACCTGCGCCGCCTGACCGCGCAGGGCCTGGTCGAGCTGGCCGGGGTCTGCGACGTGCGCCCCGTGGAGGCGGAGTGGCTGCACGGCCTGGGCTCTCCCGCGCAGGCGCACCCCGACGACCTGGCCGGGCTGGTCGAGCGCACCGGCGCGGAGATCACGATCCTGTGCACGCCCATCAACACCCACGCCGACCTCGCGGTGACCGCGCTGCGCGCGGGCTCCCACCTGCTGCTGGAGAAGCCCCCCGCGGCCTCTCTGGCCGCCTTCGAGCGCATCGCCGCCGCCGTCGGGGAGACCGGCCTGGCCTGCCAGGTCGGCTTCCAGAGCCTCGGCTCCGCCGCGGTCCCCGCACTGCGCGAGCTGATCGCCTCCGGCGGGCTCGGCGAGGTGCGCGGCATCGGGGTGGCGGGGGCCTGGGAGCGGCCCGCCGAGTACTTCACCCGCTCGTCCTGGTCCGGCCGGCGGCGGCTGGACGGGCAGGACGTGGTGGACGGCGCGCTCACCAACCCGTTCGCGCACGCCACGGCCACCGCGCTGGCGGTCGCCGGGGCCGAGGAGCTCGGCTCGGTCGCCTCGGTCGAGCTGGAGCTGTTCCACGCCAACCCGATCGAGGCCGACGACACCGCCGCGGCCCGGATCCGCCTGGCGGACGGCCGGGCGATCACGGTGGCCGTGACGCTGTGCGCGACGGGGCGGAGCGAGCCGTACCTGATCGTGCACGGCTCGGCGGGCACGGCCCGGCTGACCTACACCACCGACGACCTCGACGGGACCGTCCACCCCCGGGCGAACCTGCTGGAGAACCTCGTCGAGCACGTCAGGACCGGCGCGGAGCTGCTGGTCCCGCTGGCCCGCACCGGCGCGTTCATGGAGTTCATGGAGGCGGTACGGCTGGCGCCCGACCCGCTGCCGATCTCCGACGGGCACCAGACGCTCCACCCCGACCGGCGCGAGCTGCCCGGCATCCGGGAGCTGACGGACCTCAGCGCCGAGCGGATGGCCCTGTTCTCGGAGCTGGGCACGCCGTGGGCGGCCGCCCCGGAGCCGGCCGCCGCCCCGGGAGCCGCACGTGGATGAGACGACCACCGGACAAGCGCAGGGGAGCGAGACGGTCATGCGGGAGACGCACGCGGACGAGACGGCCGCACGGGAGCGGGCGGGCGGCACGGCCGTCCGCGAACTGCGGGTCGCGGGCACGCCGGTGGCCTCCTACGTGTGGGAGCCCGACCTGCCGCCGGCCGACGCGCCGCGGCCGTACCTGCACCCGGTGCGCACGCTCGCGGGCACGGCGGTGACCGAGTACCGCCCCGACGACCACGTCCACCACCTGGGGGTCAGCCTGGCCGTCGCGGACGTCGGCGGGGTGAACTTCTGGGGTGGCCGGACCTTCGTCCGCGACCGGGGCGCCACCTGGCTGGACGATCACGGCCGCCAGCGGCACGACGCCTTCGACGAGCTTCCCGGCGGGTTCGGGGAGCTCCTGACCTGGATCGGTCCCGACGGCGCGACCGTCGCCCGCGAGGAGCGGACCGTGCTGGCCCGACCGGTGGCCGGGAAGACCCCGGCGGGTGCGTGGGCGCTGGACTTCTCCTTCGCGCTCACCGTGCGCGAGCCGCTGGAGATCAAGAGCTCGGCGTGCAAGGGACGGCCCGGGGCCGGGTACGGCGGGTTCTTCTGGCGCGCCCCCAAGGACGCGGCGGGCCTGGCCGTGTTCACCGGCGAGGGCGAGGGCGAGACCGCCGTGCACGGCAGCCGCACACCCTGGCTGGCGCTGGTCTCGGACGCCTGGAGCCTGGTCTTCGTCCAGGCCGGGCCCGTGGACCCGTGGTTCGTGCGGGTCGCCGAGTATCCCGGGGTCGGCCCCGCGCTGGCCTGGGACCGGCCGCTGGCCGTCGCGGACACGCTGCGGCGGCGGGTGGTGACGGCCGTGGCGGACGGGCGGCTGGACAGGGCCGCCGCCGCGGAGCTGGCGGCAACGGCGGCGGACCTGCCGGACCCGGCCGGGACCGCGGAGACGGCGCCGTGAAGGTCTTCGTCGCGGGCGACTCCACCGCCGCCACCTACCCGGTCACGCTCGCGCCGCAGGCGGGCTGGGGACAGGCGCTCCCGCTGTTCTGGGACGTGCCCGTGGTCAACGAGGCCATCCCCGGCGCCAGCGCGCGCAGCTCGATCGAGCGCCTGGGGATGTACGAGCGGATCATGGCCGCCATCGGGCCGGGCGACCTCCTGCTGATCTGCTTCGGCCACAACGATCCCAAGCACGACCAGGGCCGCTTCTCCGCGCCGTTCACCGGCTACCGGGACTTCCTGCGCCGCTACATCGACGGGGCCCGCGAGCGGGGCGCGCGCCCCGTGCTGGTCACCTCCGTGGAGCGGCGCACCTGCGGCCCGGAGGGGACGCACGGCTCCTACCCCGAGGCGATGCGGGCCCTGGCCGCCGCCGAAGAGGTGCCGCTGGTCGACCTGCAGGCCGCCAGCCTCCGGCGCTGGCGGGAGCTCGGCCCGGAGACGACCAAGGAGCTGTTCCTCTGGCTCGCCCCGCACCCCAACTACCCGGACGGCAGCGCCGACGACACCCACTTCACCGGGCGCGGCGCGATCGAGGCGGCCCGGCTGCTGCTGGAGGCGGCGGGCGACCTGCTCCCGCCCGCCGTCCGTACCCCCCAAGCCGACCTCATGGATTGGAGACCTGTCATGTCCGTGTGGAGCATCGACGCCCGCTCGGGTGAGCGGCGCCGCGAGTTCGCCTCCACCAGTGCCGAGGAGCTCGGCCTGGCCTGCCGCCGCGCCCACGAGCTGCTGTCCCGGCTGGACGAGGCCGGACCGCAGGGGCGGGCCGCGCTGCTTTCGGCCATGGCCGACGCCCTGGACGAGCGGGTGGACGCCCTGGTCGCCGCCGCCGACGCCGAGACCGCGCTCGGCCTGCCCCGGCTGACCGGGGAGGTCGCCCGGACCAGCGGCCAGCTGCGCCTGTTCGCCGAGGTGCTGCGCGAGGGCTCCTTCCTCGACGTCCGGCTCGACGGCGCCGACGGGGTCAAGCCGGACCTGCGCCGGATGAACATCCCGGTCGGCGTGGTCGGCGTCTTCTCCGCCAGCAACTTCCCCTTCGCCTTCAGCGTCGGCGGCGGCGACACCGCCAGCGCGCTGGCCGCGGGCTGCCCGGTCGTCGTCAAGGCGCACTCCCTGCACCCGGAGACCTCCGAGCTGACCCTGGCCGCCCTCCAGGAAGGCGCCCGCGCGGCGGGTTTCCCCGCCGAGGTCGTCCAGCTCGTCCACGGCCGTGAAGCGGGGGTCGCGCTGGTCAACAATCCCCTGGTCAAGGCGGTCGGGTTCACCGGGTCGATCGGCGGCGGGCGCTTCCTGTACGACGTGGCCAAGGCCCGTCCCGAGCCGATCCCGTTCTACGGCGAGCTGGGCAGCCTCAATCCGTTCGTCATCACGCCCGGCGCGGTGGAACGCCGCACCGAGGAGATCGCGGCCGGACTCGTGGCCTCGGCGACGCTGGGCGCGGGGCAGTTCTGCGTCAAGCCCGGCCTCGTCCTGGCCCCGGAGGGCAGCGGGCTGGTCGAGGCGATGGCGGGGCACCTCACCGAGCTGGGCCCGCAGGTGCTGCTCGGTGACAGCATCAGGGAGAGCTTCGAGTCGGGCGCGAGCGAGCGGGAGGCCGTCCCGGGCCTGCGCGTGGCGGCCACCGGGCAGGTGGGCGACAACGAGCGGCAGGTGACGGCGCGGCTGATGACCGGGCCCATCTCCCTCCTGGACAGCACCGAGCTGCTGATGGAGGAGTGCTTCGGGCCGATGACCGTGGTGCTCACCTACGACAGCGAGGACCAGCTGACCGAGGCGCTGGCCGCCGCCCCCGGCAACCTGACCGCGACCCTGCACAGTGAGCCCGAGGAGGAGAAGCTGGCCTCCCGGATCACGGCGGTGATGCGGGACCGGGCGGGCCGGCTGGTCTTCGACGCCTACCCGACCGGGGTCGCGGTCGGCTGGGCGCAGCAGCACGGGGGGCCGTACCCGGCGACCACCGAACCGTCGACCACCTCGGTCGGCAGCGCGGCGATCTTCCGGTTCCTGCGGCCGGTCGTCTACCAGAACTGCCCGGCGCACCTGCTGCCCGAGGCGCTGCGGGACGGCAACCCGTGGCGGCTCCCCCGCCGCCTGGACGGAGTGCTCACGCAGCCCTGACGGCGCGCCGGGGCGACCCGCCCCGGCGGTGCTCCGAGGGCGCGCCGGCGTCCCGCCCGCCCCTGCCCGACCAGACCCTCTCCCCTGGAGGCTCCGGCTCCGCACCCCGATCCGACCCTCGCGACCCCGGCGGGCTCACCGCTTCCGGGGTCGCGGTCATGCCCGAATTCAAGGATTGATGCAACCGCTTGTAATCCACATGCGCTATTTCTCAGGATCTATTGACGTGAATTAGGGATTACGTCAACGTTTCATGCAACCGATTGCCGCTCCTCCTCAAGGTTGCACATGCGACTTCTGACACTCCCCTCGGTGATCGTTCTGACGATCACCGCAGCGGCCGCACCGGCCGCCTCCGCCACCGGGTCCTCCACCGCCGGCCCCTCCGCCACCATCGTGGTCGCGGCCGACGGCTCCGGCGACCACCGGACCGTGCAGGACGCCGTCAACGCCGTCCCGGCCGGCAACACCAGGCCGGTCACCATCCTGGTCCGCGAGGGCACCTACAGGCAGCAGGTGCTCATCCCCGCCGACAAGCCGCACATCTCGCTGGTCGGCGCCACCGGCGACCCGAGCAAGGTCGTGCTCACCTTCGACGCCGCCGCCTCCACCCCTAAGCCCGACGGCTCCGGGACCTACGGCACCTCGGGCAGCGCCTCCTACGTGATCAGCGCGCCCGACTTCACCGCCCGCAACCTCACCTTCGAGAACTCCTACGACGAGGCCGCCAAGGGCAGCAGCCAGGCCGTGGCGGTGCGGACCACCGGCGACCGGCAGGTCTACGAGAACGTCCGGTTCATCGGCAACCAGGACACCCTCTACGCCAACACCGCCACCGCCGGCACCGTGGCCCGGCAGTACTTCCGCAACTGCTACGTCGAGGGCGACGTCGACTTCATCTTCGGCCGGGCCACCGCGCTGTTCCACAACTGCGTGATCAAGTCCCTCAACCGGGGTGCCGCCGACGGCAACAACGGCTACGTCACCGCGGCCAGCACGGAGATCTCCAACCCCTACGGCTTCATGATCTACCGCAGCCACCTGGTCAGCGACGCCCCCGCCAAGACCGTCCACCTGGGCCGCCCGTGGCCGGCCGGCGGCTCGGCCACCGCCCGGGGGCAGGTCCTGATCCGCGAGTCCTGGCTCGGCCAGCAGTTCAAGGACGCGCCCTGGACCGACATGTCCGGCCTGAACTGGCGGGACGCCCGGCTCTCGGAGTACCTCAACCGCGGCCCGGGCGCGGCGGTCAACAACGACCGGCCGCAGCTGACCAGGGAGCAGGCCGAGCGGTTCGACCCCGAGGACTACCTCAGGGGCACCGACGGCTGGGACCCCTTCCGCAGCTTCCCCTCCCGCTCCGACCAGCAGCTCGGCCGCCAGGTGCTCCCGAAGAACGACGGCTGGGCCGCGGCGGGCACCGGCACCACCGGCGGCTCGGCCGCCCGCCCCGAGAACATCTACACGGTCTCCACCAGGGCGCAGCTGCTCGCCGCGATCGGCAACCCCGCCGACAACACCCCGAAGATCATTTACGTGAAGGGCGCGATCGACGCCGACACCGACGACGCGGGCAACCCGCTCACCTGCGCGAGCTACGCGACGGGCGGCTACAGCCTCCAGGCCTACCTCGCCGCCTACGACCCGGCGGTCTGGGGCCGGGACAAGGTCCCCTCGGGCCCGCTGGAGGACGCGCGCAAGGCGTCCTACGAGAAGATGGCGCAGCACGTCACCATCACCCTCGGCTCCAACGTCACCCTCGTCGGCCTGGGCCGCGACGCCGCGCTGAAGAGCTTCGGCATCCGGATCACGAACGCCGACAACGTCATCGTCCGCAACCTCACCATCACCGACACCTCCGACTGCTTCCCGCAGTGGGACCCGACCGACGGCGACGGGGGCGCCTGGAACGCCTCCTTCGACAACGTCGAGGTCTCCACCTCCACCCACGTGTGGCTGGACCACAACACCCTCAACGACGGCGACAACCCCGACTCGGGCCAGCCGCTGTACTTCGGCAGGCCGTACCAGGTCCACGACGGGCTGCTCGACGTGGTCCGCGGCTCCAACCACGTGACGCTGTCGTGGAACCACCTGAGCGGCCACGACAAGGTGATGCTGATCGGCAACACCGACAACCCGACCAGGTACGCCGAGGCCGACAAGCTCAAGGTGACGCTGCACCACAACCACTTCGAGGGCCTGGGCCAGCGGACCCCGCGGGTGCGCTTCGGCCAGGTGCACGTCTACAACAACTACTACACCGGCTCGGACATCTACCTCTACAGCATCGGCGTGGGCTTCGGCTCGCAGGTCTACGCGCAGGCCAACGCCTTCGACGGCATCCCCGCCGAGAAGGTGCTCTCGGTCCTGAAGGGCACCGCGATCACCGCCAGGGACAACCTGGTCGACGGCAGGCCCGCCGACCTGGTCGCCGCCCACAACGCCGCGCACGACCCCGACCTCGGCACCGACGCGGGCTGGACGCCCGCCCTGGTCACCCGGGTCGACCCCGCCCGCGCGCTGCGCGGCATCGTCCCCGCACGGGCGGGCGCCGGACGCATCGGCTGACCGGCACCCCGCACGGCCCCTCCGGTACGGCCCGCGCCACCGCGCGGGCCGTACCCGTCCCACTCGGATGCGATGAGGGGAGTTCCGAAAGGCCGGCGGCCGCGTAGCCGGACGGACGCTGCCGGAGCCGCTGACCCCCGCCGCGGAAAGCGGCGACCGTCCGGCACCGCATCCGCGCCGGGAGGTCGTGAACGCGGTCTCCCGGGGACTCCACGGGTCCCACCGGAGCAGCAGGAAGCGGGAATCCTCGATCCCGGACCCACGGAGAGACCGTCCGTCTCCCCGGCATTGCCGTGAGCAATGAATATCGCTCACGGCAATGCCCTGCAAACGCCACTCCCCTTGCCGTCCCTCTGGCCGGGCACGTTCGCCGTCAGCCGTCGCGCTCCGGCAGCCCGCGGGGCAACCGGAGAATCGCGGGCGCCGTACCGGACGGCGCTGAAACTTACATGCCGGTTCCGGCGTCGCCGCAGGTCGCGCGGTCGCCCGCGACCGGCCGCCTTCCCGCTGCCGCAGGCCGCTCCTACGATCTGCGGAGCCGAGGACGGGAGCAGACGATGCGGAGAACCAGCGCCGTGCTGATGGCGCTACTGGCACTGGCGGCGGGCGTGGCGGTGCTGACCGCCGCGCCCGCCGGCGCCGACACCATCAAGGTCATGCCTCTGGGCGACTCGATCACCGGGTCCCCCGGCTGCTGGCGGGCGCTGCTGTGGAACCGGCTCCAGGACGCCGGGTACACCGACGTCGACTTCGTCGGCACCCTGCCGGCGCAGGGCTGCGGGGTGCCCCACGACGGCGAGAACGAGGGCCACGGGGGCGCCCTGGTCACCGCCGTGGCCGCGCAGAACCAGCTGCCCGCCTGGCTGGCGGCCACCCGGCCCGACGTCGTGATGATGCACTTCGGCACCAACGACGTGTGGAGCAGCATCGCGCCCGCGACGATCCTCGACGCGTACACGAAGCTGGTGGACCAGATGCGGGCGAGCAACCCGGCCATGAAGATCCTGGTCGCCAAGATCATTCCGCTTGAGCCGCCCACCTGCTCCGCGTGCGGGCAGCGCGCCGTGAACCTCAACAACGCGATCCCGGCCTGGGCCTCGGCCGTCTCCACCCGGCAGTCGCCGGTGGTCGTCGTCGACCAGTGGACGGGGTTCGGCACGGGCACGGACACCTACGACGGGGTGCACCCGAACGAGGCGGGCAACCAGAAGATCTCCGACCGGTGGTATCCGGCGCTGGCGGACCTCCTGTCCGGCCCCACCCCGACGCCCACTCCGACGGTCACGCCCACCCCGACGCCCACGCCCACCCCGACCCCGACGCCCACGCCGACCCCGACGGTCACGCCGGCGGGCGGCTGCACGGCGACGTTCACGACCGTCGGCCAGTGGCCGGGCGGCTTCCAGGGGGAGGTCACGGTCAAGAACACCGGAACCACCGCGATGAACGCCTGGACGGTCCGGTGGACCTTCGCCGACGGCCAGCGGATCGACCAGATCTGGAACGGCACGCTGAGCGTGAGTGGCACCGCCGTGAGCGTGCGGAACTCCGGCTGGAACGGCGCCCTCTCCCCCGGCGCGTCGGCCGCCTTCGGCTTCCTGGCCTCCTGGAACGGCGTCAACACCCCGCCCGCCCCCACCTGTGCGCCCGTGTAGCCGCCGCGCAGGTGGGGCATCGCGGACAGCACCGGGCGCCCCGGGGGCGCCGCCGTACCGGAGCGCCTGGTCCACGGCCGTACGGCCGGGCGTGGATCAGGCGCCGATCCTGCGGCGCACGTGTGCCGAGAGCCGGTCGACGGCGACGACGAGCACCATCGCCACCGCCAGGTGGGTGATCATCTCGCCGAACCGGAAGAGCTTGATCGACTGGTTGACGAGGAACGGCTCGGGGGCCGAGGCGTAGACGCCGCGCCAGCGCTCGCGCACGGCGAGGGGGCCGGCGCCCAGCAGGCGCGCGGTCTCGGCCAGGACGTGCCGGTCGAGCTCGTCGGAGCCGAAGGGGTCGGGCGTGGTGGCGTAGGCGTGGGTGTCGCCGATGACGAGATCGCCGTCCGGACGCTGGGTGAACATCAGGTTCAGCGGGGTGCTCACCGGCGGGCAGGACGCCACCGCGCTCGGCGCCGTCCGCCACACCCATCTGCTCCCCAGCGTGGCCGCCCTGCCCGCCCTGCTCTCGCCGGGCCACCGCCCGGAGTCCTGATCGACCGCGTGCCGTCCGGCCGTGCCGCGGGCTCCGGGCGGCGCGACGAGATCCGCCAACCGGTCCGGGACCTCAGTCGGTCAGCGGGCCGAACTCCTTGCGGGTGTCGATCACGTCGCCGAAGAGCTCCCACCGCTCGCCCTTGAACTCCATGAGCTGCATGGACTCGATGGGGAATCCGTCGTCCGCACCGGTGGTCATGGTCACCCCGGGCAGCAGCATGCCGACCTGGACGCCGCCGAGCGCGCGCACGGAGTCCCGCAGCCCCTCGCGCGTCGGGCACTTCGCCGCCTCCATCGCCTTGTGGAAGCTGCTGGCCACCGCCCACCCGAAGGTGTGGTACGGAACGGTCGGGTCGGCCTCGGGGACGTACTGCTTCATCTTCTCGTAGTAGAGCACCATCTCCGGGTCGTTCTTCCACTGCGGGTCGTTGGGGTCCTTGTAGTACGTGGCGGACACGATGCCCTGCACGTTCTCGAAGCCGACCGGCCGCAGCACGGTGATCGAGGCGGCGACGTTGTTGACGATGTGCAGCGGGTTCCATCCCGTGTTCTTGGCGTCGGCCGCCAGCGCCTGGGAGCCGAACCTCGGCGTCGTGATGTTGAGGAACACGTCGGCCCCGGACTCGGCGAGGTTGCGCATCTGGGGGTCGACGCTCGGGTCGGAGACCTCGTAGCTCTGCTCGGCGACCACCGTGACCCCGCTGCCGTCGATGGCGCGCTTGAACCCGCCGAACAGGTCCTTGCCGAAGTCGTCGTTCTGGTACAGCACCGCCACCTTGGCCTCGGGGCGCTCCTGCTTGAGGTACTGCGCGTAGACGCGGGCCTCGGAGACGTAGTTCGGCTGCCAGCCGATGGTCCACGGATGCGCGGTGTCGGTGCCCCACTTCGACGCACCGGTCGCGACGAAGACCTGGGGAACCTTGCGCTGGTTGGCGTAGTCCCAGGTCGCCGTGGTCGAGGGCGTGCCCAGTGTCTGGAAGAGGGCGAACACCTGCTCCTGCTCGACGAGCCTGCGGGCCTCCTCGACGGCCTTGGGCGGCTGGTAGCCGTCGTCGCGCACCACGAACTCGACCTTGCGCCCGCCGATCCCGTTCTTCTCGGCGTTGACGTAGTCGAAGTAGGCCTTGATGCCCTTGGGGATGTCGCCGTACGCGGAGGCCGGCCCCGACAGCGGGTAGATGCCGCCGAGCTTGATGCTCGTGTCGGTGATGCCGGTGGTCTGCTGGCCCTGGCACTGGCCCGCGGCCGTCGTCGCGCCCCCTCCGGTCTCCTCCCGCCCTCCGCAGGCCGCCGTGGCGAGCAGCAGGACCGCCGTCACCGCCGTACAGCCGATGGCAGATCGCCGCATTTCTTACTCCTTCCGGAGAATCTTCTTGGTCGAGCGCGCCACGCGGCCCGCCAGGCCGGCGAGACCGGTCGGAGCGACGTACATCACCGTGATGATCAGCAGGCCGAAGATGACGCCGGGTGCGGCGTCGTTGACGTCCTGGGAGATGCCGGGCACGAACATCACGAACAGCCCGCCCAGCAGCGGTCCCGAGAACGAGCCCAGGCCGCCGACGACGATGCCCGCCAGCAGCGTGATCGAGAGGGTGACCGCGAACGAGTCCGGCGAGACGAATCCGATGACCCAGGTGTAGACGGAGCCCGCCGCCCCCGCGAACATCGCGCTCCAGGCGAAGGCGAGCGTCTTGTAGAACGACAGCCGCACGCCCATGACCTCGGCCGCCGCCTCGTTGTCCCGGACGGCGTGCAGCGCCCGGCCGACCCGCGAGTGCAGCAGGCCGCGGGCCAGCAGGAAGGCCGCGACGGCCACGGCCAGCGCCAGGAAGTACAGCCACTGGTCCTCGGCCAGTCCCGTCCAGGCCGGCGGCGCCGGTTTGCCGAGCGTCAGTCCCATGGAGCCGCCGGTCACCGACTCGAAGCGTTTGAGCAGCGGCACCAGGAAGATCGCGATGGCCAGTGTCACGAGGGCCAGGTAGAGCCCGCGCAGGCGCATGGCGGGCAGGCCGAGCGCCAGGCCGAGCGCGAACGCCGTCGCGGCGGCGGCCGGCAGGGTCAGCACGTGCGGCACGTCCCACCGGTCGAGCATGATCGCGGTCCCGTAGGCGCCGACGGCGAAGAAGGCGCCGTGGCCGAGAGAGATCTGACCGGCGTGGCCGACGAGCAGGTTCAGGCCGAGCAGCGCCACCGCGTAGACCAGCACCATGGTGAACTGGAAGACGCGGAACGGCACGAGCTGGAACGGCAGGGAGCAGGCCACCGCGAGCAGCGCCGCCGCCACGATCCACCGCCGGCGCCCGGCGGCGATGCGCGCCAGGGCCCGTCCCCGGCCGGGCGCGTCGGCCCGCACGGGCTTCTCGGTCACCTCCGCCCGCCCGCTCATGCCCGCTCCACCGCCGCCCGGCCGAACAGTCCCTGGGGCCGCAGCAGCAGGATGCAGAGGATTATGATCAACGGCACGCCCACCTTGAGGTCGGATCCGATGACGTCGACGTACGCGCCGGCGAGCGTCTCGGCGACGCCGACGACCAGGCCGCCCACCACCGCTCCCCCGGGGCTGTCGAACCCGCCGAGGGTCGCCGCGGCGAAGGCGTAGATCAGGACACCGCCCATCATGTTGGGCTCCAGGAAGAGCAGCGGCGCCACCAGGACCCCCGACACCGCGCCGACGGTGGCGGCGAGTCCCCAGCCGAGCGCCAGCGTCCAGCCGACCCTGATGCCGACGAGCCGGGCCGAGGTGGGGTTGGCCGCCACCGCTCGCATCCCCAGGCCGACCTTGGTGCGCTGGAAGAGCAGGTACAGCAGGCCCATGACCACGGCGACCACCGCCATCACGCCCAGCGTCGAGTACCCCACGCTGAGCCCGCCGGCCTCGAGCGCGCCGCCGGGGAACGGGTTGGGGAAGTCCTTGATGAGGAACGACCAGATCCATCCGGCGGCGGCGTTGACGAAGATGAACAGCCCCACGGTGACGATCACCACGGTCAGCTCGGGGGCGCCTTCCACCGGGCGGATGACGACCCGCTCGATCAGCATGCCGCCCGCGAAGGACACCGCCAGCGTGAGCACCAGAGCCGGCCAGAACGGCAGGCCCGCCGCGGTGAACTGCCAGGCGATGTAGGCGGAGAACATCGCCAGCTCGCCCTGGGCGAAGTTGACGATCCCGGTGAACTGGTAGATCAGCACCAGTGCCAGGGCCAGGCTGGCGTAGATCGCGCCCGCGCCGAGCCCCTCGACGACCTGCTGCAGGAAGCCCACCATGGCTAGACCCGGTATCCGAGGTAGGACCGGGCGACCTGCTCGTCGGCCCGGATGCGTTCCGCCGATCCCGACAGGACGATCCGGCCGCTCTCCAGGACGTGCGCCTGCTGGGCCACGCCAAGGGCGAGATGGGCGTTCTGCTCGACGACGACCACGGTGGTCCGCTCCTCTTCGTTGACCGCCCGCACGATGCGGAACAGTTCCTCGGTGACCAGCGGGGCCAGGCCCAGGGACGGCTCGTCCAGCAGGAGCAGCCGCGGCCGCAGCATGAGGGCCCGGCCGATCGCCAGCATCTGCTGCTCGCCGCCGCTGAGGCTGCCGGCCACCTGCTTCAGCCGCGTCCGCAGCACCGGGAAGTAGGCGCAGACGCGGTCCAGGTCGGCTCCGACCGCACCGCGCCCCCGCCGTACGAAGGCGCCCAGGCGCAGGTTCTCCTCGACCGTCAGCGGCATGAACGTGCCGCGTCCCTCGGGCACGTGCGCGACGCCCTGCCGGGCGAGCGCGTCCGGTGAGCGCCGGGCCAGGCCGGTCCCGTCGAGCCGGACGTCGCCGCGTACCCGGATCATGCCCGACAGCGCCCGCAGCAGGGTCGTCTTGCCCGCTCCGTTGGGCCCGAGGATGGCGCAGATCTCCCCGCGGCCCACGGTGAGGTCCACGCCGTGCAGCACCCGGGCGTCCCCGTAGCCGGCGTGCAGGCCCTCGACGGCCAGGAAGGCGTCGCCGCTCATCCGGTCGTCCCCAGGTAGGCCCGCATGACCTCGGGGTCGCGCTGGACCTCGGCGGGCGGCCCTTCGGCGATCTTCCGGCCGAAGTTCAGGCAGACGACCCGGTCGCAGGTCCCCATGACGAAGCCCATGTGGTGCTCGACCACCACCATCGTCACGTCGAACTCCTCGCGGATCGCGCGCAGGGTGCCGGCGAACTCCCCGACCTCCGCGGAGTTGAGCCCGTTGACGGGTTCGTCGAGCAGCAGCAGCTCGGGGCGGCCGACCAGCGCCCGGGCCAGTTCCACCCGCTTGAGCGTGCCGAACGGCAGGCCCGTCGCCGGATGGTCGGCGACCCGGGTCAGCGCCAGCCGGTCCAGCACCCCGTCCGCCTCGGCGCGGAGCCGGGCCTCCTCCCGGCGGACCCGCGGAAGCCGCAGCGACGCGGTGAGGAACCCGGCCCCGCCGCGGTGGTGCGCGCCGACCAGCACGTTGTCGCGGACCGACATGTGCGGGAACAGGCCGAGGTTCTGGAACGTGCGCGCGATGCCCGCGGCCGCGATCGCGTGCGGCGGTACGGCCAGCAGGTCCTTCCCCTCGTACCGCACGGTTCCCGCATCGGCGTCGTACCGCCGCGTCAGGCAGTTGAACAGCGTGGTCTTGCCGGCGCCGTTCGGTCCGATGAGCCCGGTCATCTCACCGCGCCGCACGGAGAAGCCCACGCCGTCCAGGGCCGTGATGCCCCCGAAGCGGACGGTGAGACCGTGTACCTCCAGCATCCGGCCTCCTGTCGGGCCCAGGGAAGAACAATGTTCTGAAGTCGTGGTCAGCGTAGGTTCCGCCCGCCGGAGGCCGCATTGGGCACGGCCGCCCAAGATGCGGCGGAGCTGTTGTCCGCCGCGCACAGCATGCGTCTCGGACCTGTCACAAGTCGTTGACCGTCTGCCCGAGGCCAGGGATCATCCCGACATGTCCGGTGGCTTCAGCACGGAAACGCTCACCCCCGCGGAAGCGGTCAGCGCCGAACGCGCGCGCATCCTCGCCGAGATCCTCGACGACCTGGACGAGCTTGCCGGAGCCGCGGTCCGGGCGATGCGCGCCGAGATCCCGGCCTACGCCGCCCAGGACGAGGCGTTCCACGCCGACGTGCGGGACCAGGTCGCCCGGCACTACCGCAGCAAGCTGGCCGTGCTGCTCGAAGACCGCACGGTGATGCCCGACGACATCGCCTTCACCCGCCGGGCGGCGATGCGGAGGGCGCGGGCCGGGGTCGCCCTGGCCGACTACATCAACGCCTTCCGCGTCGGCCAGCAGGTTTTCTGGGAGTCGGTCATCGAACGCGCCGGGCGCTCGTCCGCCGGCCACGACGCCGCGCTCTCGCTGGCGGCCCCGCTGATGCGGTACTGCGACCTCGCCAGCACGCACGCGGCCAACGCGTACATGGAGTTCCAGCAGTACGCCGCCGCCGAGGCGGTGCGGGAGAGCCGGGACCTGCTGGAGACCTTCCTCGCCGGGGGCGCGCCCACCCGCGGCCGCCAGCTCGCCGTGGCCCAGGCGCACGGCCTCGCGCCCGACGCCGCCGCCCCGCTGCTCGTCGTGATCGCGGTCCTGCTGCCGCACGCTCCCGGGTCCTGCGGGCAGGCCGTACCGGCCGGCCCGGACCGCGGCGCCGACGCGCGGCACGCGGCGTGCGCGGCGATCGCGCGGACCTGGGGGAACGGGATGAGGACGTTGTCGGTCGTACGGCACTCGGAGATCGTGGCCGTCCCGGTGCTCGGCCCGGGAACCGGCCCACAGGAGTTGTGCGACCGGCTCCAGGCGGTGCGGGAGAACCTGCTCGGGGAGGAGATCGTCCTGGCCATGGGCGTCAGCACCGTGATCACCGGGACTTCCCGGATCCCGCAGGCCTACCAGGAGGCCCGCGCCGTCCTGGAGTTCCTCCCCGAGGAGGGGGGCATGGCGGCGCTCCCCAGGATCACGCCCTTCCAGTACCTGGCGCTGAGAGCCGACGACACCGCCCGGCACCTGGTCGATCCGCGGATCACCTCGCTCCTGGCCGAGGACCGGGCGCGCGGCGGCGTGCTCACCGCCACGATCCGGGCCTTCGCCGCCGCCGACCTGAACCTGCGCGCCGCGGCGGAGCACCTGCAGATCCATCCCAACACCGCCCAGTACCGCCTGCGGCGGATCCGCGCGCGCACCGGGCGCAACCTGCGCCGGATCAGCGATCTCGTCGACCTGCTCGTCGCGATCGCGCTCCACGACTCGCTGCCGCCGGGCACCGATTCCCGGCGGGAAAGACTGGCGGCCACGACCGATGATCGCCGCACGGGCCGGACGTACGGTCGTTTCCATGAACCTCGCTGACCGGCTCCGGCTCGCCGCCGAGCGACTCGCCGGGAGGACGGCCGTCACGCTCGACGGGGCGCAGCTCACCTACGGCGCGATGGAGCTGATGAGCGCGCGCGTCGCGGCGCTGCTGCGGCGGCGCGGTATCGGCGCCGGCGACCGGGTGGCGGTCATGCTGCCGAACGTCCCGGAGTTCGCGGTCGTCTACTACGGGGTGCTGCGGACCGGAGCCGTGGTCGTCCCGCTCGACCCGCTGCTGCGGAAACGGGAGATCGCCGCCTACGTCGGCGACTGCGGGGCCCGGCTGCTGATCGCCTGGCACGCCTTCGCCGAGACCGCCGAGGCCGGGACCGCGGGCACCGGCGCCGACTGCTTCTTCGTGGTGCCCGGGGAGTTCCCCCGCCTGCTGGGCGGTATGGCGGCCGAACGCGAGATCGTCCCGAGGTCCGCCGGCGACACCGCGGTCATCCACTACACCTCGGGAACGACCGGCCGGGCCAAGGGCATCGAGCTCACCCACGCCAACCTGGGGAGCAACGCCGCGACGGTCTCCCGCATGCACGCGCTCGGGGTGGACGACGTCGTCCTCGGCGCGCTGCCGCTCTACCACTCCTTCGGCCAGACCTGCTCGCTCAACGCGGCCGTCCACGCCGGCGCGCGCCTCACGCTGCTGCCGCGTTTCGAGGCGGGCCGCGCCCTGGAGGTGATCCGGCGCGACGGGGTCACGGTCTTCCAGGGGGTGCCCACGATGTACATCGCGCTGCTCGACCACCCCGGAGCCTCCGACATGTCGCTGCTGCGCGTCTGCGTCTCCGGCGGCGCCGCCATGCCGCTCGACGTGCTGCGGGCCTACGAGACCCGGTTCGGCTGCCCGATCGTGGAGGGGTACGGCCTCAGCGAGACCTCCCCGGTGGCCGCGACCAACCGCGCCGGCCCCGGCCGCAGGCCCGGGTCCATCGGCTGGCCCGTCAAGGACGTCGAGATGAAGGTGGTCGGCGAGGACGGCCGCGAGCTGCCGCACGGCCAGGTCGGCGAGATCATCGTCCGGGGCCCGAACGTGATGAAGGGGTACTGGAACGACCCCGCCGCGACCGCGGAGGTCATCCGCGACGGCTGGTTCCACACCGGCGACCTCGGCAGGGTCGACGGCGACGGGTTCTTCTTCCTCGTCGACCGCCGCCGCGATGTGATCATCCGGGGCGGGTACACCGTCTACCCCCGCGAGGTGGAGGAGGTCCTGTACGAGCACCCCGCCGTACGGCAGGCGGTGGTCGTCGGGATCCCCCACCCGGAGCTGGGCGAGGAGGTCGCGGCCGTGGTGACGCTGCGCGCGCCGGTCGGCCCCGACGAACTGCGCGACTTCGCCAAGGAGCGGATGGCCGCCTACAAGTACCCCCGCCGGGTCTCGTTCACCGACGAACTGCCCATGACCCCCACCGGAAAGGTCCTCAAACGCACCCTCGGGCTGTCGCTGAACGAGTAGCCCCGGACGCGCCGCCTAAGCCTTCTTTCATCCGGGAACAGACCCACTGCGAACCATATGCGGCCCGCGGTTGTCCAACCGGTTGGAACGGTCCACGAACCACCCTGTTTCCGGGCCGTTCGCAGGGGACCGGAACGCGCCGGGTCCGGCGCAGGGGGAGGGCACGATGGCGGGGACGGGGAGGTCGCACCGGGTGCGACCGGGGGCGGGACTGCGGCCGAGGGCGGGACTGCGGCCGAGGGCGGGGCTGTGGCCGACGGCCGCGCTCGCCCTGGCGGGCCTGACGGCGGCGTGCGGCACCGGCGGGGAGACCGGCCCCGCCGGGAGCGGGGCGGCCGCGACCCGGGCGGTGACCCCGGCCGCGCCGCCCGCCCAGACCGTACGGCCGCCGCTGCCGGACGGCGGCACACCGGACGGCGGCACACCGGACGGCGGCCCGGCACTCGCCGTACACGCCGCCGGACCGGCCGACTGCCGCCGGGACAAGTGCGTGGCCCTCACCTTCGACGACGGTCCGGGCCCGTACACCGACACGCTGCTGCGCCACCTCGCGGCGTACCGCGCCCGCGCCACCTTCTTCGTCGTGGGGCAGAGCGTCACGGCGAACCCCGGCGTGGTCCGGCGGACCGCCGAGGCGGGACACGAGATCGGCAACCACAGCTGGTCCCACCGCGACCTGACCACGCTGCCGGCCGCCGAGATCCGGCGCGACCTGGCCCGCACCGACCAGGCCGTCAAGGCGGCGGCGGGAATCGTACCGAAGATCGTCCGACCGCCGTACGGAGCCCTCAACGCCCTCGTCCGCAAGCAGACGTCGCGCCCCATGGTCCTGTGGAACGTGGACACCGAGGACTGGAGACACCGCGACAGCGCCGCGGTGGCGCGCAGGGCCGTCAAGGCGGCGGCGCCGGGGGCCGTCATCCTGTTCCACGACATCCACCCCACGACGGTGAAGGCGATCCCGCGGGTGCTGAAGAGCCTTTCCGCGCGCGGCTACCGGTTCGTCACCGTCAGCGAACTGTTCGGCGGGGCGCCGCCGAGGCTCGTCCACGGCGGCGCCCCGCCGGCCGCGGCGAAGCTCTGACCGCTCCCGCGGACGGCACCCGCGCGAGCCCGCTCCCGCCGCTGCCCGGCGGCTCCGGTGACGGGCACCCGGGAGGCCCTGCCGGTCAGAAGAGGGTCAGCGGCTCGGCGGGCATCGGCTCGGGCAGCGGTTCGACCTCCGGCAGCCCCGCCCGCACGTCGTCGTGGAACCGGCGGGCCAGCGCGAGCGCCTCGGCGTTGTCGGGGGTGTGGACGAACACGGTCGGCGAGCGGCCCTCGCGAAGCCACTCGGTGACCGCGCCGACCCAGTGCCGCCATCCCTCCACCGTGCGCGCCGTGTCGTCCCGGCCGATGTAGCGGACGATCGGCCGGTCGGTGAGCGCGCGCGACCGGCGGGGCAGGCGCGGTTTCTTCGCCCACGCCTCCCGCTCGGCGTCGCTGTCCGGCGGGCTCCGGAACAGCTCGGTGGTGTCGAAGGGGATCCACTCGGCTCCGGCGCCCGCGAGGACCCGCTCGAGAAGTCCCGCGGACCTCGCGTCGTCGAAGAACGCGCGGTGGCGCACCTCGACGGCGTACCTGTACGCGCCGGGGAGCCCGCGGAGGAAGACCGCCAGGGCGCCGAGGTCGGCCGGGGCGAACGAGCCCGGCAGCTGGATCCAGAGGGTCCGCGCCCGCGGGCCGAGCGGCTCGATCGCGTCCAGGAACGACCGGAGCTCCTCGTCGGCGCCGGCGAGGCGGCGCTCGTGCGTGATCGACCTGGGCAGCTTGGGCACGAGGCGGAAGTCCGGGGAGGTCTGCCGCGCCCACGACTCCACGGCGCTCCTGGCCGGCGTCGCGTAGAAGGTCGTGTTGCCCTCCACCGCGTTGCACCAGGTCGCGTAGGCCCGCAGGCGCTCCCCCTGGGGAAGCGGATGGGGCAGGAAGCGTCCCTGCCACGGCTTGTGCGTCCACATCGCGCATCCCACATGAAGCTGCATGGCCCCGACGCTACCGAAAGCCGGCCCCGCGCCCGGCGCGGGGCCGTACACCGTCCGGGCGGGATCACGTGCGGACCAGGGTCAGTCCTCCCTCGCCGCTCTTCCTGACCACGATGACCGCGTAGACGCCGGTCGCCTTCGGATCCGTGATGGTGACCCGTTCGACCCGGTTCGGCCCCCGCCGCCGCCCGTCGAGCGGCGGGCCGGTACCGGAGCCGCCGATCAGCCGGGGAGGGTCTCCCCGCCGATCGGGGCGAGGACCTCGCCGGTGTAGTACGACGAGAGCCGCCCGGCCGCGAAGAACACGTAGGAGGGCGCGATCTCGTCGGGATCCGCGGCCCGCTTCATCGGCGCCTGCTTGCCGAACTCCTCGACCCTCTCCTCGGGGAACGTCGCCGGGATCAGCGGCGTCCAGACCGGCCCGGGCGCCACCGCGTTCACCCGGATGCCCCGCTCCAGGAGGTTCTGCGCCATCGAATAGGTGAAGGCGTTGACCGCTCCCTTGGTGGCGGCGTAGTCCAGGAGCGTCTTGTTGCCGCGCAGCCCGTTGACGGAGGAGGTGTTGATGATCGCGCTGCCCTCGCGCAGGTACGGCAGGGCCGCCTTGGTGACCCGGTAGTAGCTGTGGATGTTGACCGCGAAGGTGTGCTCCCACTGCTCGTCGGTCAGCTCCTCCAGCGACTCCACCGGCGCCTGGTAGGCGACGTTGTTGACCAGGATGTCGAGGCCGCCGAGCTCGGCCACCGTCTGCTCCACCGCCGAGGCGCAGTGGTCGCGGTCGCTCAGGTCGCCCGGGATCAGCACGCAGCGCCGGCCGGCGGCCTCCACCAGCTTCCTGGTGTGGTTGGCGTCGTCGTGCTCGACGAGATAGGCGATCGCGACGTCGGCGCCCTCCTTGGCGAAGGCGACGGCGACGGCGCGGCCGATGCCCGAGTCACCCCCGGTGATCAGCGCGCGCCGGCCGGCCAGCAGGTCCCTGCCGGTGTAGTCGCGCATCTCGTCGCGGGGCTCGGGCGTCATCCGCCCGCTGTGGCCCGGGTACGGCTGGCTCTGCGCGGGCGGCGTGTTGTTCGCTTCCTCTGGCATGCCCCGAACGTGCCCGCATCCTCACGCGCCTAACACCCGCGCCCGGCCGCGCGGCCGGGCCTGCCTCGACCTGCCGGCGGCGGTCCACGGCACGGCGGCCCCTTCCCGGCAGGGACCGGCCGGGAAGGAGGCGGCCGGCGCCGTCCGGCGGCAAGGCGCGCACGCGCCCGTTCATCCTTCGGCGAGTTCGGCCACGAGTTCCTGCCTGCGCTCGGCGGGAATGAGGCGCCAGTCGACGTCCGCCAGCGCGCCCTCCATCGCCCACAGCGCGTTCAGCGACAATCCGGGGACGGCGGCGTCCCGCAGTCTCCGGTAGGCCTCCACCGCACCGAGTTCGGCGAGCCGGCCGGCGTCATGGACGCCCACCGTCTCCAGCCACGCCTCGCTCTTGGGTCCCAGATTGCGCAGATCTCTGATCCTCATGCCGCCATTCTTCGGCAGCGGGCCCCCGAGCGGCATGCCGGACCGGTCACCGCCCGCGGGGATCGGCCGGGCGTTCGCTAGCATGGACCGCCGTCCGGCCGGTCGAGCGGTCAGCGGCCCCGGACGGGACCAGGCGAGGCGCCCCGGCGCAGCGCGGCACGGAACGGAATCGGGGTAGGACTCATGGAACGCGGCGACGGTACGACGAGCTCGCGGCGGCTGCTCAGCGCGGACCTCCTCTCCGGGATGCCGTCCTTGCCGCCCGCCGCGCCGGGCGAGGAGTCGGAGACGCTGACCACGGCGCTGACGGAGTTCAAGGGAGTCCAGATCGGGGTCTGGGACATCGCCCCCGGAGTGGCGACCGACACCGAGGTGGACGAGGTCTTCCTCGTGCTGGCCGGGAAGGGGAGGGTGGCCTTCGAGGACGGCTCCTCCCTCGAACTGCGGCCCGGCGTGCTGGTCGGCCTCGTGGCCGGCGACCGGACGACCTGGTCCATCGACGAGCCGCTGCGGAAGGTCTACTTCGCCTGAGCGTCCCCGGGGCCGCCTGAGTGCTTCGGGCGCCCCGGGACGCCGGCGGGCAGGGTGAAGGCGAAGCGGGCGCCGCCGCCCGGGTTGTCGGTGGCGGTGATGGTTCCGCCGTGGCGTTCGACGACCCGTTTGCAGATGGCCAGCCCCAGCCCGGTGCCGCTGTAGGCGGTGGCCACCCGGTGGAATCCGGTGAAGATGGCCTGGTGCTCGCCCGGCGGGATGCCGATGCCCCGGTCGGCGATCTCGACGCGGATCCGCCCGTCGCCGGTCGGCGCGGCGGTGATGTCGACGTGGGCGGCGCGGCCGGGCGGGGTGTACTTGATCGCGTTGCCGATCAGGTTGTCGAGCAGCTGGCGGATCAGCGGCAGGTCGGCGCATACGGCCGGGAGCGGCCCGATGTACACCTGCGAGGCGGACATCGAGGGGTCGGCGGCGGCCGCGGTCAGGTGCTCGTCCACGACTTCACGCACCAGCTTGTTCAGGCCGACGGTGACGGGGGTCAAGGTCGCGTCGCGGGCGGTGGCGTACGCCAGCAGGTCGTCGATCAGCCGGCTCATGCGTTTGGTGGCGGCCAGGGCCCGGTCCAGGTGGCGCACGTTCTCCTCCTGGCCCGCCTGGTCGGACAGGTTCTCGTGGACCAGGTCGGTGAAGCCGCGCACCGCCGACAGCGGCCGTTTGAGGTCGTGGGCGACGACGCCGGCGAACGCGGTCAGCTCGGCTTCGCGCTCGCGAAGCGCGGTGATGGTGAATGAGGAGACGACCCCGCCGGTGATGTGGCCGTCGGGGTGCCGGAGCGGCCGGGCGTGCAGCATGATGACCCGCTCGACGCCGTCCGGGCCGGTCACGACGGCCTCCAGGTCGTCGACGCGCTCGCCGCGCAGGGCGCGGGCCATGGGGGCCTCCTCCACCGGGATCGGCGTGCCGTCGGGGTAGGTCATGCGGAGCTGCAGGGTGGCCTCACCGATCGTCAGCGGCTTGCCGTCGTACGGGAGGGCGGCGCGGGCGATGCGGTTGGCGTGGACGAGCGCTCCGTCGGTGTCGCAGGTGATGACGCTGACGTTGATGGCGTCCAGGAGCTGGGTCAGGTAGGCCTTCTGCGCGGCCAGCTCGTCGCGGGCGGCGCGCAGGTCGGCCTGGTCGGCCTCGTGGCGGGCCAGCTCGTCCTGCAGGGCGACGGCGGCTTCGGCGAGCCTGGCGTCGGCGCGGGCCCGGGCGGTGACGTCGTGGAAGACGGCCACCGCGCCCGGCTGCCCGGCGGCCAGGTCCAGCGGCCTGGCCGACACCGAGATGATCACCCCGTCGGGCCGGGCGGCGTTGCGGATCATCATCGGTACCTGCTCGACGTGTTCACCGGCCAGGGCGCGCACCAGTGGCAGCCGCCCTGTGGGGAACGGCGCGGCGCCGTCGGGGGTGAAGATGCCGTAGTGACTCTGCCAGGAGCTGATCCTGTCGCTGTCGGGCTCGATGCCCAGCAGGGTCTTGGCGGCCGGGTTGTGCAGCAGGAAGGCTCCGTGCTCGTCGACGACGCCGACGCCTTCGCCGACGCTGTCCAGGACCGCTGAGAGCAGGGTGGCCCGGCGGCGCGCGGATTCCTCGGCGGCGCTCAGTTCGGCGGTGGCCTCCGCCACCCGGGCACGGGCCCGGCCGCCGGTCAGCGTGAGGATCGACACGGCCAGCAGCGCGCTCAGCGCGATCCCCGAGCCGGCCACCGCCGCGGGCAGGACGCCGCCCGCTCCGGGCGGCCGGGCGCCGACGACGTCCAGGTCCAGGATCCACTGGCGCTGGGCGACGCGGACCTGGCCGGTGCGGTGGAGAGGGCGCCGCCCGGCGGCGGCCCGTAGCGTGGCCACCGTCACGTCGGTGCCGTCGCTGTGATGGGCGCGGAGCCGTACGTCGGCGGCGTCCCGGGTGAGGCGGTGCAGGGTGGCGCCGACGAAGTCCTGGCCGCGCAGGCCCATCAGCATCCAGCCGCGGAACGGCCGCGGAGTTCCCGCGGCCGGGGCCGGCCCGTAGACGGGGGCGGTCAGCACGAACGACAGCTGCCGCTGCCGGACCGGCAGATGCGCGTCGCGGATCAGCCGGTAGGGGTCGGAGACGGTGACCTGGCCGCTGCGCCGGGCCTCGACCAGGGCCTGGGCCGGAGCCGGGGCGCGGGTCAGGTCGATGCCGATCGCCGGGGTGGTGACTCCGTCCAGGGAGTGGCTGAAGACGGAGAAGATGTGCTCGTGCTCGTGCTCGTGCCGGGTGTCGGCGGTGTCGAGCACCAGGTCCGGCACACCGCGGCCGCGCCAGAGCTCCTGTACGCGGGGGATCTGCTCGTCGGTGGCCGGCACCATGAACGCGATCGAGGTGGCGCCGGCCAGGCGCATCTGCTCCAGCGGCCGCACGGTCCGGGTGAACCCGGCATGCGTCAGCGCGTCCGCCGCCCCGGCCGCCGCGGCCACCACACGCAGCGTGTCGACGTAGCGGGTGGTCTCGGCGGCCACCGCCTCGCGCACCAGGTCCATCCGCCGGTCGGCGGCTTCGTCGGCGGCGTGCTGCTGCGCGGTCCGCAGCGCGGCGCCGGCCCCGGCCGACAGCCCCGCTCCCACCACCGCGACCAGCGATGCCACCAGGACCGTCAACGCGCCGGCGGACCGGGCCGCACGCCCGAACCGATGTCTGATCATGCTTCCCACGATTCTCACCATCGGCAGGCTGCGGCCGGAGTTGACGGCGCCGTGCCGACCTGCTCGGCGCGCCGTCTCCCGGCCGGGTTCACAGGCCCGCCCAGGCGGTGCCTTCCAGCAGCTCGCGCAGTTGAGCGGCACGTTTGTGGATCACGGCCAGCAGCTGCTCGTGCAGGCTGGCCGGCAGCGGCAGATCCAGCAGGTTCTCACTGGCCGCGTAGATGGCCGCGATCGCGTTGCGCAACTCCGCCGAGATGTCCGCGCGCTGGTGCTCGTCCAGCCGCCACCACGATTCCAAGCCGGCGCAGCACGGCACCGGCGTGCCCGAACCGGCCGGCGGGCACGCGCGGCAGTGCTGGATCCGGCCGTCGACGGCCATGGTCTCGGCGGGATCGTCCTGCTCCGCTCGGTGGTCGGGTACGTCCATAGCGCGTCCTTGCGAAAGGTTCCCCGGTAGCCGCGGCGGCCGCTGTTCCGGCTGTCGCGACTCCCGCTGCCACGGGTCTGCCTGTCGGCGCTCCCGCACCGGTTGCATCGGCGTTCCGGTACTGCAGTTGAGCAAATCCCTCCCGGGGCCGTACGGTGCCGCGGGCGTGCTCACCGGGCCCGCGGCGGACGCGGCCGGCGCCGCGTCCGCGCGGGTGGACGCGGCCGGCGCGGGGCGGTGTCAGCCGTCGCGCCCGGCACCGCGATCGGGTGCGCTCATGTCCCCCGTCCCGGGCGCGCCGTCGGCGAGCCCGTAGCTCAGGTGCACGACGCCCTTCGGGCCGGCACCGGCAGGACGAGGGCCGCGGCGCCGAGGAGCCCGGCATCGCGCCCCAGGCGTGTCGGTTCCACGCGCAGGCGGCGCAGGTAGCCGAGTCCGGCGTCCCTGGCGACCGCCTGCCTGAGCGGGTCGAACAGGATCGGGCCCGCGGCGGCCACGCCTCCTCCGATGACGACGTGGTCGAGGTCGAACAGCGCCGCCGTGGTGAGGATCGCGGTCGCGAGTGCGTCGGCGGCGCGCTGGAAGGCGCGGCGCGCCAGGGGGTCTCCCCCGGCCGCCGCGGCGGCGAGCGCTTCGGCGTCCTCTCCGGTCCAGCCGTTGTCCCGGGCCCAGCCGACCATGCCGGGACCGCTGGCGAAGGTCTCCGTGCACCCCGTCGCGCCGCACGCGCAGGCGGGCCCGTGCGGATCGACGGTGATGTGCCCGATGTGCCCGGCGTTCCCGGTCGGTCCCAGGTACGGCGTGCCGTCGAGGACCAGCCCGCCGCCGACACCGGTGGAGACCACCATGCCCAGCATGGTTCGGGGGCGGGCGGTGCCGCGCCACCATTCGCCCAGGGCCATGCACTGGGCGTCGCCCGCGAGCCGCACCGGGCGGCCGGGGAGCAGCCGCTCCAGGAACCCGACCAGAGGGAAGTCGCGCCAGCCGGGGATGTTCACCGGGCTGACCGTCCCCGCCTGCAGGTCGAGCGGGCCCGCCGAGCCCACTCCGACCGCCTCGATGCGGCCGGCGGGCACGCGGCCGGTGATCTCCGCGATCACTTCCGACAGCCTGTCCTCAGGGCAGGAGGCGCCGCGCAGCGGCAGTTCGCAGCGGGCCAGCATCTCGCCGTCGGCGCCGACCGCCGCCGCGGCGAACTTGGTCCCGCCGACGTCCACCGCCAGAGCGGTCATCGCCGTGCCTCGGCCGCGCACGCGCGGGCCGGCAGACCGGTGGCGGCCGCCGTGGCCGTGAGACGCCCGTTCACACGTCCTCCTGGTGTCGGGGGCAGGATCACTGGACGCATGGACGCAGGATCACTGGTCGCACGATGCGACTTAACCGGATAAGAAAGCCACATACAAGCAGTCGATGGCAACGTTGTCAACGATGCTTCGGCCGCGGCATCGGCTCGGTGATTCCCGGCGTTCCTCCGGTCGCCTCCGGAGAGTGAATCCGGCTTTCCTCCCAGGGGAAACCAGCCGCACGACCGCGCCGCCGACACGGCAGGACCGGAGTCGCACGTCCGCGAAGTAACTGGTTAAGCCAGGAGTCCGGCCGAACGACCGGCGACCGCGGACGCCGTGCCACCCCGCGTCCCGCCGCGCCACCCCGCGTCCCGCCGCACCCCCGCTGTGCCTCACCCCCCGCTGCGCCGCGACGGAACGGAGCTCACCGGCACGACACTAAACTGGCATTGTTCGTTATCTTGTATCGTTCGTGTTTATGACGTTAGGTTTGACGCCATGATCGCACCCAGGACCCCGACCCCCGCCGAGGAACTGCGCGGTGCCGGCCTTCGGGTGACGGCCGCCCGCGTGGCCCTGCTCGAGACCGTCCGGGCCGGTGACCACCTCGACGTCGAGGCGATCGCCTCCGGGGTGCGCGATCGTGTGGGTCACGTCTCCCTCCAGGCCGTGTACGAGGCCCTCCACGCGCTCACCGCCGCGGGTCTCGTGCGCCGCATCGAACCGGCCGGCAGCCCGGCCCGGTTCGAAGGACGCGTCGGGGACAACCACCACCACGTCGTGTGCCGGTCGTGCGGTGCCGTCTCCGACGTCGACTGCTCGGTCGGTCATGCGCCCTGCCTGACCGCCTCCGACGACCACGGCTTCGTGGTCGACGAAGCCGAGGTCACCTACTGGGGCCTGTGCCCCGCCTGTTCCACCGCCCGCAGTTCCTGAGCACCGTGATCCCCCTAGTCCGAGAAGGATTCCCATGTCCGAGAACCATGATGCAATCGTCACCGACCCGAAGCCGGAGGACGAGGGCCGCTGCCCGGTCGCGCACGGTCGCGCCGCGCACCCGACCCAGGGCGGCGGAAACCGCCAGTGGTGGCCGGAGCGGCTCAACCTGAAGATCCTGGCCAAGAACCCCGCCGTGGCCAACCCCCTCGGCGAGGAGTTCGACTACGCCGAGGCGTTCAAGAGCCTCGACCTCGCCGCCGTGAAGCGGGACATCGCGGAGGTGCTGACGACCTCCCAGGACTGGTGGCCGGCCGACTACGGCAACTACGGCCCGCTCATGATCCGGATGGCGTGGCACAGCGCGGGAACCTACCGGATCAGCGACGGCCGCGGCGGTGCCGGCGCCGGTCAGCAGCGCTTCGCCCCGCTCAACAGCTGGCCGGACAACGCCAACCTCGACAAGGCCCGCCGCCTGCTGTGGCCGGTCAAGAAGAAATACGGCCAGAAGATCTCCTGGGCCGACCTCATGATCCTCACCGGCAACGTCGCCCTGGAGACCATGGGCTTCAAGACCTTCGGCTTCGCCGGCGGCCGCGCGGACGTCTGGGAGGCCGACGAGGACGTCTACTGGGGCCCCGAGACCGCCTGGCTCGCCGACGAGCGCTACAGCGGCGACCGGGAGCTGGAGAACCCCCTCGCCGCGGTCCAGATGGGCCTCATCTACGTCAACCCGGAGGGCCCGAACGGCAACCCGGACCCGCTCGCCTCGGCCCGCGACATCCGTGAGACGTTCCGCCGGATGGCGATGAACGACGAGGAGACGGTCGCCCTGATCGCGGGTGGTCACACCTTCGGCAAGACCCACGGCGCGGGCCCGTCGGAGCACGTCGGCCCCGACCCCGAGGCCGCCTCGATCGAGGACCAGGGTCTCGGCTGGAAGAGCACCCACGGCACCGGCAAGGGCGGTGACACGATCACCAGCGGTATCGAGGTCACCTGGACCCCCACCCCGACGCAGTGGGACAACAGCTTCTTCGAGACCCTCTTCGCCTACGAGTGGGAGCTGGTCAAGAGCCCGGCCGGCGCGCACCAGTGGATGCCGAAGGACGGCGCCGGCGCCGACGCCGTCCCCGGCGCCCACGACCCGTCGAAGCGCCACGCCCCCGGCATGACGACGGCCGACCTCGCGCTCCGCCTCGACCCGGTCTACGAGCAGATCTCGCGCCGCTTCCTGGAGAACCCCGACGCGTTCGCCGACGCCTTCGCCCGGGCGTGGTTCAAGCTGACCCACCGCGACATGGGCCCGGTCGTGCGCTACCTCGGCCCGGAGGTCCCGTCCGAGACGCTGATCTGGCAGGACCCGCTCCCGGCGCGGACGTACGAGCTCATCGACGCCGAGGACGTCGCCGCCCTCAAGGGCCAGGTCCTCGCCTCGGGCCTGTCGGTGTCCGAGCTCGTTTCCACCGCGTGGGCGTCGGCCGCGTCCTTCCGCGGCAGCGACAAGCGCGGCGGCGCCAACGGCGCGCGCATCCGCCTCGAGCCGCAGCGCGGGTGGGAGGTCAACGACCCCGACCGGCTGGCGAGGGTGCTGAGCGTCCTGGAGGGCGTCCAGCACGCCTTCAACGCCGCCCAGACCGGCGGCAAGCAGGTCTCGCTCGCCGACCTGATCGTGCTCGCCGGCTGCGCGGGCGTCGAGCGGGCCGCCGAGGCCGCCGGCTTCGACGTCGAGGTCCCCTTCACGCCGGGCCGCGTGGACGCCTCCCAGGACCAGACCGACACGGAGTCGTTCGCCGCGCTCGAGCCGACCGCCGACGGGTTCCGCAACTACCTCGGCAAGGGCAACCGCCTTCCGGCCGAGTACCTGCTGATCGACCGGGCGAACCTGCTCAACCTGAGCGCCCCCGAGCTGACGGTCCTCGTCGGCGGCCTCCGCGTCCTGGGCGCGAACCACCAGCAGTCGCCGCTCGGCGTCCTCACCGCGACCCCCGGCTCGCTGACCAACGACTTCTTCGTCAACCTGCTCGACCTGGGCACGGAGTGGAAGCCGGTGGCCGGGGACGAGAACACGTTCGAGGCCCGCGACCTCGCCACGGGCGAGGTCAGGTGGACCGGCAGCCGCGCCGACCTCGTCTTCGGGGCGAACTCCGAGCTGCGTGCGCTCGCGGAGGTCTACGCGAGCGACGACGCGAAGGAGAAGTTCGTGAACGACTTCGTCCAGGCGTGGAACAAGGTCATGGACCTCGACCGGTTCGACCTCGTCTGAGCGGGAGTCCGGGCCGGCCCGCGCGGGACCGGCCCGGACCCGGCCTCACCCGCCCGCCGGTAACCGCAGAACGCGATCTTCCCCGAGCGTGACGCGCATGAAGTCGGGAGAGATGCGCTCGCTCCGCAGCACGCGCAGGGTGAGCGGTTCGGAGACGGCGGGTTTGACGCGGAGCGCGGTCATGCCGGTCTCCGCCATGGCACCCTCGCCGATCTTGTTAGCAAGGCCGGCCTTGGCGGCTGCCCCGATCATGCCGGGTCCCGGTCCGCCGGTCAGCGGTCCGCCTGCGCGCGCGAGCGCCACAGCAGCCAGACGAAGTACGGCGTGCCGAGCAGGGCGGTGACGATCCCCGCGGGCACCTGCGCCGGGGCGATGACGGTGCGTCCCAGCGTGTCGGCCAGGCTCACCAGCAGGGCGCCGAGGAGCACCGCCACGGGAAGGACGCGGGCGTGACCCGCCCCGACCAGGGCACGGGCGGCGTGCGGGGCGATCAGGCCCACGAACCCGACCACGCCCACGGCGGAGACCGCGGTGGCGGTCAGCAGGACCGAGCCGCCCAGGGCGGCCAGCCGTACCGGCTCCAGGGGGACGCCGAGGATGCGGGGGGTGTCCTCGTCCAGGGCGAGCAGGTCGAGGTCGCGACGGAGCCAGACGATCAGCGGGACCACCAGGACCAGGGCCAGCGCGACCGGGACGAGCTGGACGGGGAGGCGGCCGTAGGTGGAGCCGGACAGCCAGGTCAGGGCCATGGCGGTGTTCCACGGGTCGGCCTTCACGATGATCATCACGGTGATGGCGGTGCACGCCGCCTGAACGCCGACGCCGATCAGCACCAGGCGGTCGGAGCTCAGCCCGCCTCGCCACGACAGCAGGTACACCACGGCGGCGGCGACCAGCGCTCCGGTCATGGCCGCCGCGGACATCGGCCAGATCCCGGCGAGCGGCACGAGGACCAGCAGCGAGATCGCGCCCACGCCCGCACCGGCGGTGACGCCGAGCACGCCGGGCTCGGCCAGCGGGTTGCGGCACACGGCCTGGACGGCCGTGCCCGCGGCGGCCAGCGCGGCGCCGGCGAGCACCGCGGCGAGGACCCGGGGATAGCGCTGGTCCAGCACGAAGGTGAGGCCGCGGCCGGTCCGCCCGTTCAGCCAGTTGACCAGGTCGCCGCCCAGGACCCAGGTGTCGCCGCCGAGCATGCCGAGGAAGACCGCTCCGGCGAGCAGGACCGCGCAGGCCGCCGCCACGGTCAGGAAGGCCGCGCGCGAGCGGGCCGCGACGCGCACGATCGGCGGCTGGCGGGTCGGTCCGGCGTCCCGGTAGCGGCGGGCCAGCCACACCATCACCACGGCGCCCAGCAGCGTGGTCACCACGCCGGGCGGCACGTCCACGCCCGCCTGCCCGCCGAAGACGGCGCGCAGCGCGATGTCGGAGGCCAGGACGACGAGCACGCCGACGAGGCCCGTCAGCGGCAGCGTCGTCCGGTGGCCGTGCACGCCCGGGAGCAGTCTGACGATCACCGGCGCGCACAGGCCGACGAACCCGACGGGGCCCGCGACGGTCACCGCGGCGGCGGCCAGCACGACGGACAGGAGTGTGGCCCACAGGCGCAGCCGCCTGACGTTGACGCCGAGCACCGTGGCGGTGTCGTCGCCCAGGCCGAGGATGTCGAGCCTCGGCCCGGCCAGTACGGCGGCGGCCAGGGCCGCCAGGATCAGCGGCCCCATCTGCGTGACGGCTTCCAGGTCGCTCTGCACGAGCGAGCCGCTGCCCCAGGCGAACAGGCCGGTGGTCTCCTCCTCGAAGAGGATCATCACCAGGTTGGTGAGCGAGTGGAGCGCCAGCGCGGTCGCCGAGCCCGCAAGGATCAGCCGGGTGGTGCCGGTCCGGCCGCCCGCGGCCAGCGCCATCACGAGGGCGGCCGCCGCCAGCCCGCCCAGCAGGGCGAGTATGCCCGACAGGGCCAGCGGCAGCGTCAGGCCGAAGGCGGCCGCCGCGGCGACCGCGAAATAGGCGCCGGAGCTGACCGCCAGCGTGTCGGGCGAGGCCATGGGGTTGCGGGAGACGGACTGCAGCAGCGCGCCGGCCACGCCCAGGGCGACGCCGACGGTGACACCGGCCAGCAACCGAGGCAGCCTGGAGGCCACCAGGATCCGGGCGGCCTCGCTCTCGCCGTCGCCGAACGGCAGGCGGAGCAGGTCGAGCGCGCCGATCGACGACGTGCCCTGCGTCATGTGGACCGCGGCGGCCAGGACGACCGCCGCCAGCGTCAGGAGGACCACGCCGGCGCCGCCCAGCCGCCGCAGCGGTGTGGTGGCGGGCGCCGGCGGGGCCTGGACCGAGGTGCTCAACCGGTGTAGGCCTTCACGACGGCCTCGGCGTACTGCTTGGACGACAGCGGACCACCGAAGGTCCAGATGCCGTCGGGCAGCTTGGTGACCTGGTTCTTCTCGACGAACGGCAGCTTCTTCCAGATGGCGTTGGAGGCCAGCCCGTCGGCGAAGACGTCGACGCCGTCGGAGGCGTTGTAGAAGAAGCGGGTGTCGGGGTCCTTCAGCGCGGTCAGGCCCTCGACGTCGGTGTTGCCCAGCCCCCACACCGGGTCCACCTCGCCCGTCCAGGCGTTGGTCAGCCCGAGCTGCGTGGCGACGTCGGAGACCAGCGCGCCCTTGCCGAACGGACGAATGGAGATCTTGCTGCCGTCCTTCCAGCCGTCGGCCATGACGAACGGCTTGCCGGCGAAGCCCGCGGCGGCGAGCTTGGCTTTGCCGTCGGCCAGCGCGGCGTCCATGTCGGCCAGGAGCTTGTCGGCCTCTGCGGTCTTGCCCAGCGCGGTGGCGATCGTCTTGAGGTCCTTGCGCATCCGGCCCAGGTTGTCCTTCGCGTCGCTGCCGGTCATCACGATGACGGGGACGAACTTCTCCAGCTGCGACACCAGCGCGGAGTCGCGCTTGGCCTCCATGACGATCAGGTCCGGCTGGAGGGCGACGATGGAGTCGACGCTCGGCTCCTGACGGGTGCCGACGTCCTTGACCGAGGGGTCGAGCTTGGCCGCGGTCACCCAGGTGCCGTAACCCTTGACGTCGGCCACTCCGACCGGCATGACGCCGAGGCCGACCACCATCTCGGCCTCGCCCCACTCCAGGGCGACCACCTTGACGGCGGGACGGTCGAGGGTGATCTGCTTGCCTCGGTCGTCGGTCACGGTGATGGGGGCGGCGGAGGCCGTACCGCCGGAAGCGGCCGGCGCCGGGGCGGCGGTCTCGGTGGTGCCGCAGGCGCCGAGCACGGCGATGGCGGCCACGGCCACGAGGGCGGTGCGCAGGGGGTTCATGGTATTCCTGTCAGGTTGTTGCAGAGACGCTTCTGGTGTGCCGGCCGATCGGCCGGGTGATCACCGTCCCCGTCCTCGGGTCGTGCGTGACCTCGATGCGGATGCCGTACACGTCGGTGAGCAGTTCCTCGGTGAGGACCTCGGCGGGCGGCCCGTCGGCCCGGACGCGGCCGCGGTGCAGCAGGACGACGTGGTCGGCCAGCTCGGCGGCCTGGTTCAGGTCGTGCAGGACGACGCCGACGGCCACGTCGTGCTCATCGGCCAGGTCGCGCACCAGTTCCAGCAGCTCGATCTGGTAGCGCAGGTCCAGGAAGGTGGTGGGCTCGTCCAGGAGCAGGACGCCGGTGTCCTGCGCCAGGCAGGTGGCCAGCCACACGCGCTGCAGTTCGCCGCCCGACAGCTCGTCCGCCGGGCGGTCGGCCATCTCCGTGACGCCGGTGAGCTCCATCGCCCTGGCCACCGCGGCCTCGCCGTCGGGGTCGTCCGCCCGCCACCGGCTCCGGTAGGGGTGCCTGCCGTATCCGACCACATCCCGGACCCTGACTCCGGACGGCGTGGGACGGCTCTGGGCCAGCAGTGTGACCCGCTTGGCGAAGTCGCGGGCCGGCATGTCCAGGGCGGACGCGCCGTCGGCCAGCGTCACCGTGCCCGCCGTCGGCCTGTGGAGCCGGGCCAGCGCTCGCAGCAAGGTGGACTTGCCGCTGCCGTTCGGACCCACCAGGGCCGTCACGCATCCCTGCCTCAAGGTGAGGTGGCCGCTCTCGACGGCGGTGGCGCCATGGTAGCTGAGACGCAGGTCGGCTCCGCGCAGCGAGATCTTCTCGGTCACGGAGATTAGGTTAGCCTTACCTAGCTGAATGTCAACTTCGTCCCCTTTGATCATGATCCGCGAACCGGTGACACCTCCGTGACCGCATCGAGGCGTTCCGTACGGCCGCCCGGACCGGACGGCCCGGGCGGCCGGAGCCGGAAGGGACCTGCGGCCGCAGCGGCGAGGTGCTCACCGTTCGCGGCCGGGGAGCGGGACGGGGACGGGCAGCCGGGGCGTCGCAGGCATCGCCCCCTCCATCTGCAGGAGGTCCTCGAAGCCGATGACGGAGCGGGCGGGCGGCGCCTTGATCGTGATCTTGCTGCCCCAGCCTCTGAACCTGACGGTGCTGGTGACGACCGTACGGCCGGGCACGCCCGGCGTTCTTTCGGTATAGGAGCCGGTCAGTAGGGCAGGAAGCCCTCGACGGCGATGTACATCGCCCTGCGCAGCAGGATGAGCCTCAGCGGCTCGTCCGCCAGGTCCCTCAGCTCTGCGGGCAGGGTGCGGGGGTCGAATCTCCGGGGCAGCCGGGAGGCGACCACGCCGGTCAGTCCTCGGGACCGGTGACGGCCAGACCCGCGGCGGCGGCTTCGGCGTAGGCGTCGTCGATGTGCACCGCCCGGCGTCCGGCGCGGACCAGCAGGCTGGTGGCGGCGGCGGCCCGGTAGCCCGAGCCGCAGTGCACCCACACCGTCCCCTCCGGCACCTCCGCCAGCCGGTCCGGCAGGTCGGGCAGCGGGATGTGGACGGCGCCCTCGATGCGCCCGGCCCGCCACTCGTTGCCCATCCGCACGTCCAGCACGACGTCGGCGGCCGGCAGGCGGCGCGGGGAACGGCCGGCGCGGACGGCGGCCAGGTCGGCGAACGCGGCCACCGTCAGCCCGACCAGGCGGCTCTCCTCTCCGCCGGCCCACCGCTCGGGGCCGCCGGTCGCGGCGGCGGCCGGACGGTCGATGCCGATGCGGGCCAGCTCGCGCTGGGCGGCGGCGACCTGTTCGGCCGTCTCGCCCAGCAGCGTGACGGGCGCACCCCACGGGGCCATCCAGCCCAGCCAGGTGGACATCGGCCCGTCCAGGCCGAAGCTGATCGTGCCCGCCAGATGCCGGTGGGCGAAGGCCTTTCGCGAGCGCAGGTCCACCACCCACTCTCCGGCCTCGATCCGCTCACGCAGCCGATCCGCGCCGGCGGTCTCGGCCGGGGTCAGGTCGATCAGGTCGGCGCCGGTCGTGTTGCGCGCGCCCATGTGGGCGTAGTAGGCCGGGTAGGCGTCCAGACCGGCCAGGGTCCGGGCGACGAAGTCGTCGGCCTCCAGCCGCAGCGCCGCGTTGGCCTGCTTCTCCCTGCCGATGGTGGAGGCGGATGCGTCGGACCGGCCCGCCGAGCAGAAGCTGCCGAATCCGTGGGTGGGCCAGACGTGCGCGCCGTCGGGCAGCAGGTCGGCCAGGCGGCGCGCCGAGGCGTGCTGGCGGTGGGCCAGGGTGCGGGCGTGCCGGGCGCCGAGCAGGTCGGTACGGCCGGTCGTGCCGAACAGCAGCGATCCGCCGGTGAACACGCCCACCGGTCCGTCCGGGCCGGTCAGCATGTACGACAGGTGGTTGAAGGTGTGGCCCGGCGTGGCCACCGCGGAGACCCGCATTCCCTCCGAAAGGGGGATCTCATCGCCGTCGGCCACGGCCAGCCGGTCGAATCCGACGGCGTCGGCGCCGGCGACCAGGTAGGCCGCGCCGGTCACCTTTGCCAGGGCCAGACCGCCGGAGACGTAGTCGTTGTGCAGGTGCGTCTCGGCCACGTGCGTGACGCGCACGCCCAGCCGGCCGGCCAGGGCCAGGATCCGGTCGATGTCGCGCTGCGGGTCGACCACCAGCGCGACCCGCCCGTCGTGAGCCAGATGACTGCGGTCGCCCAGAGAGGAGGTCTCCACCACCTCGACGTGGATCGTGGTCATCGTGTCGCCGCCTTCACGTGTCGCCGCCGGGACCGGGTCCGTCAGGCCGGGTGCCCGGCGCCGGAGCCCCGGCGGTCCTCCAGCGGCAGGCCGGCCCGCTGCCGGACGTCGGCGCCGGTCAGGCCGCCGCGCCGCAGCTCGTCAACGGTCATCTTACGGAACGGCATCCGGGATTCCCCGGAGCGGCTTTCACCTGGGGTCCGGGAGCGGCTGAGGGGATCCCCGCGTCCCGGGACCGCTCCGCCCGGGTCCTCCCGTTCCCCGGCCGACGGCGGAGCGGGGTTGCCGGGCATTGAATAATCGAATATCGTCGATAATCGATGAATGAGGACGTGGAACCGCTGGATCGCGCCTCCGCCGAGGAGTACGCGAGCTGGTTCAAGGCGCTGGCCGACGCCACGCGCATCCAGATCGTGTCGCTGCTGGCCCGGCGGCGGCGGCCGATGAGCGTGGGCGAGATCGTGGAGGTCTCCGGAGTGGGCCAGTCGACGGTCTCGCACCACCTGAAGATCCTGGCCGAGGTCCGGTTCGTGCTGGTGGACAGGCGGGGCGCCTCCAGCCTCTACCGGATCAACGAGAACTGCGTCGGCCGCTTCCCCACCGCCGCCGACGTGGTGATGGGCAACCCGGTGCCGGCGGCCCCGGCGTGCGAGTGAAGGAGGACCGGCGATGACCCGCGACGAGATGGCCGGGCGATGCTCCCATCCGGCCCGCACCGTGCCCGGCGGTGAGGCCGACGGCGGATCCGGCGGCCTGCCTCCGGCGGGCGGGACCGCCGCTCCGCCCGGCGTCGCCATCCGCCCGATGTGCGAGGCCGACGCCGACGAGGTCCTGGCGATCTACCAGGCCGGGCTCGACACCGGCGACGCCGGCTTCGAGACCACCGCGCCCGGCTGGGAGGCCTTCAGCCGCGGCAAGCTGCCCGGCCTGAGCCACGTCGCCGCGGACACCGCCACCGGACGCGTCCTCGGCTGGGTGGCCGCCTCGCCTGTCTCGTCCCGGTGCGTCTATGCCGGGGTCGTCGAGCACAGCGTCTACGTCCATCCCGGTCGCCGGACCCACGGCATCGGCCGCGCGCTGCTGACCGCCTTCATCGCCGCCGGCGAGGACGCCGGCGTCTGGACGATCCAGGCCGGGATCTTCCCGGAGAACACCGCCAGCCTGCGTCTGCACGAGGCCCTGGGCTTCCGCACCGTGGGCGTGCGCGAACGCCTCGGCCGCCACCACGGCGTCTGGCGGGACGTCGTGCTGATGGAGCGGCGCAGCACGGTCGCCGGCCGGTGAGACACCGCCGTGAGACGGCGGCGCGCAGCAGGCACCGGCCCGGGCGAGGCCCAGGCCATGACGGAACCCCTTACTTCGGCACCGGCCTGAGCGGTACGCGGTGGTAGGCCGTCAGCGCGACCGCGGCCAGCCCGCAGGCCAGCGCCACGGCCGACATCACCACGCCGTAGCCGATCACCGGGACCGCGGCGGCGGCCAGCAGCGGAGCCGCGGCCTTGGCCGCGGTGACGGGCAGGGCCAGGGCTCCGCTGACACCGCCGTAGGCGGCGGTGCCGTAGCGGTCGGCCAGGAGGGCGGGCCGGGCGATGGTCGCCACCCCGAAGCCGAGCCCGAACAGGGTAACCGCCGTGATCGCGCCCCCCGGGCCGCGGCCGATGACCGGCAGCAGGACCGCTCCGACGCCCTGCAGGGCGAATACGGCGGCGGTGACCCGGGCGACGGGCCACCGTCCGGACAGGGCGGTGCCGACCAGGCGGCCGGTGACCGACAGGACGCCGAGCAGTCCGGCGACGGTGGCGGCGAACACCGGGGGATGGCCGAGGACGACGAGGTAGGCGACCAGCAGCACGGCGACCACCGCGACGGCACCGGTCTGGGCGAGGAAGGCCGCGGCCAGCAGCCAGAACGCCCGCCCCCGCAGCGCGGCGCGCACGATCTCGGACCGGCCCGGCCTCGGTTCCGGCCCGGTGGCGCCGTGACCGGGCTCTCCACCGGGCTCTCCACCGGGCCCTCGGCGGGGCAGGACCGCCGCGTGCAACGGGATGGCCGGCACCGCGTAGACGGCGGCGAGGATGACCAGGGCCGTGCGCCAGCCGTACGCCTGAACGAGGAATCCGGTCAGCGGCAGGAAGACGCTGGAGGCGAATCCGGCCACGATGGTGACCGCCAACAGCGCCCGGGATCGGCGCGCAGGCGGGGTGACGGCGACGAGGACGGCGAAGGCCGCCTCGTACAGCACCATCGCCGAGGCGGCGCCCGCCACGGCCAGCACCGCGTACAACTGCGCCAGGGTGGTGACCTGCGACCAGGCCAGTACGGCGGCCGCGCCGAGCACGGACCCGGCCGTCATCAAGGTCCGGCCACCGCGCGCGTCCAGCAGGCGCCCCACCAGCGGCGCGGCGAGCGCCGCGGTCAGCACCGACGTCGTCAGCGCTCCGGCGACCTGGGCGGTGTCCGCGTTCAGGTCGCGGCTCATGGGGACCAGCAGGACGGCGAAGGCGTAGTACAGCACGCCGTACCCGGCGGTCTGGGTGACCGCAAGCGCCGCGACCAGCCGCGCGCCGCCGGCCGCCCCGGCGGTCCGCGGCACGATCGGACACCTCTGGGACATCGTTTCCTCCCGGTTCTCTCCTCACGGATCACGGCACGGCTCAGCCGCAGCAGCCGCCCTCGTTCCCGGCGGCCCCGACTCCCGCCAGGGGCAGCGGAGCCGCCGACAGGCCGCCGCCGACCCCGGTGGCCAGCCCGACCCGGGCCTCCTGCGCCTCGGCCAGGCTCGACGAGCACACGCCGGTCTCGGGCAGCTCCAGCCGCACGTCGCGGGCGGCCTCCCAGTCTCCGGCGATGGCCGCCACCACCGAGCGGACCTGCTCGTAACCGGTGGCCATCAGGAAGGTCGGGGCCCGGCCGTAGCTCTTGACCCCGACGGCGTAGTAACCCGGCTCGGGATGGGCGAGCTCGTCGGCGCCGTGCGCGGGCACGGTGCCGCACGAATGGTGGTTGGGGTCGATCAGCGGCGCCAGCGCGCGGGTGGAGCCCAGGACCGCGTCCAGGTCCAGACGCAGTTCGCTCGCGATGGAGTGGTCGGGCCGGTAGCCGGTGGCGGCCACGATCCGGTCGGCGGCGACCTTCTGCTCGTTCCCGGACGGATCCCGGCCGACCACCGTCACGGCCCCGCCGTCGACGGTGACCGAGTGGGTGAAGAAACCGGTCAGCAGCGTGACGCGACCGGTCTCGACGAGTTCGCGCAGCCGGGTGCCGAGCGCGCCGCGGGCCGGCAGCGCGTCGGCCGCGCCGCCGCCGTAGGCACGGGCCGCCGACCCGGCGCGGATCGCCCAGGTGATCCGGGTCTGCGGGACGTCCCCGGCCAGGGCGGCCAGCGCGAGCAGGGTGGTGGCCGCCGAGTGGCCGGCGCCGACGACCAGGGTGTGCCTGCCGGCGTAGGTCGCGCGGTCGGCGCCCAGCACGTCGGGCAGGGCGTGGTCGACGAATCCGGCGGCCTCGGCCTCGGCCTCGCCGTGGGCGGGCAGGCCGCAGGCTCCCAGCGCGTTCGGGGTGGCCCAGGTGCCGGAGGCGTCGATGACCGCACGGGCGGTGATCTCACCGCCGTCGGCCAGGCGGACCAGGAAGGGGGCCTGCTCGCGGCCGGTGGTGCGGACCCGGTCGAATCCGGTGCGGCTGATCCCGGTCACCCGCGCGTTCAGCCGCAGCTGCGGCGCGATCGCCGGATGGGCGGCCAGCGGGGCCAGATACCGCTCGACGAGTTCGGCGCCGGTGGGCAGCCAGTCCGGATCCGGGGCGTTCCAGCCGGTCGCCTCCAGCAGGCGGCGGGCGGCGGCGTCGATGTCGTACTTCCACGGGCTGAAGGTCCGCACGTGCCCCCACCGGGCGATCGAGGCGCCAACCCGGGGTCCGGCCTCCAGCAGCAGGAAGTCCAGGCCGCGGGCGGCCAGGTGCGCGGCGGCGGCCAGGCCCGCCGGACCCGCGCCGATCACCGCCACCGGCAGGGCGTCCAGGCGCGGGTCGACAGCCCGGGCCCGGACCGCCCGCCCGGCCTGTTCGTCGCGGACGGCCGGTACGGTCTGCACGGTCTGCGCGGTCTGCTCGGCGGGGGCGGCCGGGCCGCAGCATCCACTGTTCATGATCTCTCCTCCTGGGGTGTACGGACGGCCGGGTTGCGGGCGGGATTCAGCGGGTGAGCCAGACGGTGGCGCGGGCGCGTTCCATGACGGCCTCGGCCCGGCAGGCGGGGTCGCAGACGGCACCGGTGACCTCGTCGAAGACGACGGTCGCGGCGTTCGGACGGCGGCGGCGCAGCAGGAATCGCATCCCGCACTCCTTGTTTCGAAGCTTGTCTAATCAATGTCAGCCTGCCACTCTGATTAGAGAAATGTCAAATTAGGTGCTGGTCTAATCAGCCGGATCACCCAGGTGCATCCGTTCCCCGGGTCCGCCGTCTACCCCGGTGACGTGTCCACCCGAACGAGAGGACGACCACCATGACCACGACCGACACCACGACCAGCACCACCACGACCGGCACCACCACGACCGGCACCACCACGACCGCCCCGGCCGCCGAGGCGCCCGCCACGGCCTGCTGCCCGGCCACCGCCCTGCAGACCTGCTGCGCGCCCGAGGACAAGGGCGCCTGCTGCGGAACCGCGGCAGGCGCCCCGAACGACCAGGCGGCCGCTCCGGCGCCCGGCGGCTGCGGCTGCCGGTAACACCCGCACGAGCCCGGGACCGGACCGAGGAGGTCCGGTCCCGGACACCCCGGAAAGAGGAAGATCGTGACACCGCACACCCGGCACACGGCCGACCCCACGGCGGCGGTCATCCAGATGCGCGCCCGGCTGGTCGCCTTCGTCGCCTCCCGTCTCGACCGGCCCGACGAGGCCGAGGACATCGTCCAGGAGGTCCTGATACGCATCGGCCGCGGCGCCGCCGGCCTCCGCGACACCGGGCGGCTGGAGGCCTGGGTCTACCAGATCACCCGCAACGCGATCATCGACCACCGTCGCGCGGCCGCCCGGGCGGACCGCGCCCATGCCAGGGCCGCCTTCGACCGCGGCCTGACCTCCGAGACGGCCGACCCCGGCGCGCTGACCGCGCTGGCGGGATGCCTGGCCCCGATGCTCGCACGACTGCCCCAGCGCGACCGCCAGGCGATCGCGCTGGTCGACTACGACGGCCTCACCCAGGCCGAAGCCGCCCGGCGGCTCGGCCTGTCGGTACCCGGGATGAAGTCGCGCGTCCAGCGCGCCCGGGCCCGGCTGCGCGCCCTGCTGCTGGCCTGCTGCCAGGTCGTCACCGACGTCCGCGGCGACGTGCGGGCGGTCCGGCCCTCCTCGGCCCCCTGCCCGTGCGGCGGCTGACCGGCCGGATCCGGGCCTTACGGGCGGTCGGCCGGCGGGCAGCAGGCGCGCAGGCACGCCTGCAGGTCGCCCAGCGCCCGGCCGATCCGCTGCGGGTCGGCGCGGTAGTAGACGGTCTTCCACTCCCGCCGCGCGGCCAGCACACCGCCCTCGCGCAGGGTCGCCAGCTGGGCGGAGGCCGCCGACTGCGCTAGGTTCAGGCGCTCGGCGACCTGGCCCACGGTCAGCTCGGCTCCGCCGGAGAACAGCATGAGGATCTGCTGGCGGGTGTCGCTGGCCAGAGCCTTGAGCAGGGCGCGGGCCGCGTCCGTCAGCTCGATCCCGTCGGTGTTCACGGTCATAGCATCACCCATCATCTTCATATTGTCATTTCGCGAAATGACAATATGATGCGAACGTATGAGCACTCCCCCTTTCGACGTCGCCGTCATCGGCGCCGGGCAGTCCGGCCTGGCCGCCGCCCACGCCCTGCTGAACGCGGGCCTGCGCCCGCTGGTGCTGGAGGCCGGCCCGCGCACGGCCGGATCCTGGCCCGCCTACTACGACAGCCTCACCCTGTTCTCCCCCGCCCGCCACAGCGCCCTGCCCGGCGCGCCGTTCGGAGGGGATCCGGACCGCTACCCGCACCGCGACGAGGTCGTCGCCTACCTGGAGCGCTACGCGGCCGGCCTGGACGCCGAGATCCGCACCGGTGCCGCCGTCACCGAGGTGCGGGCCGAGGGCGGCGATCTCGTCGTCCGGCTCGCCGACGGCACCGCCCTGCCCGCACCCGCGGTGATCGCCGCGAGCGGCTCCTTCGGCAACCCGTGCCTGCCCGCCCTCCCGGGGCAGGAGCGCTTCACGGGACGGATTCTGCACGCCGCCGCCTACCGCGCCCCGTCCCCCTACGCCGGCCGGCGCATCGTGGTGGTCGGCGCGGGAAACTCCGCCGTCCAGATCGCCCACGACCTCGCCCCCGTCGCCGCGGTCACCCTGGCGACTCGCACGGCGATCCGCTTCGTCGACCAGCGCCCCCTTGGACGTGACCTGCACTTCTGGTTCACCGTGACCGGTTTCGACCGGCTGCCCGCCCGCCTGATCGCCTCCCCGCCGACCACGCCGGTCCTCGATGACGGCCGCTACCGCCGTGCCCTGGCCGAGGGACGGATGGACCGGCGGGAGATGTTCACCGGTTTCGCCGGCGAGGAGGTGATCTGGGCCGACGGAACCCGGGAGCACGTCGACGCGGTCATCTTCGCCACCGGATACCGGCCCCACCTGCCCTACCTGCATGCGCTCGGCGCCCTGGACGGACTGGGCCGCCCCCTCCGGCGCGGCGGCCTGTCCGCCGTCCACGCCGGGCTCGGTTTCCTGGGCCTGGAATGGCAGCGCAGCCCCTCCTCCAACACCCTGCGCGGCGTCGGCCGCGACGCCGCGCACCTGGCCCGGCGCCTGGCCGGTCACCTCAAGGCCCGCCGCGGCATCCGCCCGAGGGCCCGGACGGGCCGGTGAACGGCCCGGCCCCGGTCACGCCCGCCGTACCCCCGGCCG
Source organism: Thiemannella venezuelensis (assembly GCF_014203605.1). Lineage (GTDB taxonomy): Bacteria > Actinomycetota > Actinomycetes > Streptosporangiales > Streptosporangiaceae > Planomonospora_A > Planomonospora_A venezuelensis. The sequence continues at coordinate 44,720 of NZ_JACHJJ010000034.1, forward strand.
CGGAATGACGGGGCCGGTTCCCCCCGAGGGACCCGGACACGTGATCCCGGCCCCGAGGCGCCGTCCCGCCGCTCGCCTCAACGGCCGAGACCGGCGTCACGGGCCCGGACGATGGCCTCGGCGCGGTCGGCGACGTGCATCTTGGCGAAGATGTTGGAAACGTTGTTGCGCACCGTCTTCGGCGACAGGAAAAGGGCCGAGGCGATCTGCGCGTTGGACCGGCCGGCCGCGACCAGTGCGAGGATCTCCCGCTCGCGCGACGTGAGCTGCGGGAACACCGGGTTGCCGACGGCCGCGGGGTTCTGGAAGAACTCGGCCACCCGCGACGCGACGGCCGGGCCGAAGATCGTCTCGCCGTGCGCGACGGCGGTGATCGCGCGGACGATCTCCGCCTGACCGGCTCCCTTGAGCAGGTAACCGCGGGCGCCGGCGCGCATGGCCGCGAACAGGGTGGCGTCCTCCTCCGACATGGTCAGCACGACGACGCCGATGTGCGGGCTGTCGGCCACGATCCGCCGGGTGGCCTCGATGCCGTCGAGCCCGGGCATCCGCACGTCCATCACGATCACGTCGGGCTGCAGGCCGGCGGCGCGCTCGACCGCCTCCGCGCCGTCCGCGGCCGTTCCCGCCACCTCGATGCCCGGGATGGAGCCGAGCAGCACCGCGAGCCCGTCCCGGTAGACCGGGTGGTCGTCGGCCAGCAACACGCGGATGGCCTCCTCAGACACCCGCCACCTCCTCTATCGGCAACCGCGCGCCGACCAGGGTCCCGCCGCCCGGAGGGCAGCTCACCCGGCAGTCCCCGCCCAGCTCGGCCGCGCGCTCACGCAGCGACTGCATGCCGACCCCGGCCACCACGTCGGGCGCGATTCCCGTGCCGTCGTCGCGTACCGCCACGTCGAGCGCGCCTTCCCGGACACGCAGGGTGATGTCGCAGCGCACCGCGCCCGCGTGCTTGACCACGTTGGCCAGCGCCTCGGACACAATACGGTAGGCCGCCACCTCCACCGCCGCAGGCAGCGCGTCCAGCGCGCCGTCGCCGGTGACACGGACGTCGAGTGCGGCCGAGCGGAACCTGCCGGCCTGCTGCTCGATCGCGCGCAGCAGGCCCAGCTCGTCGAGCGCCGGCGGGCGCAGGTCGTGCACCAGCCTGCGCACCTCCGTCAGCACTCCGGACACCTCGCCCGCCGTCTGCTCCAGCAACCGGTCGGCCTGGGCGGGATCGGTGGCCGCGAGATTGCGCGCCGCCTCGACGCGCAGCCGCAGCGCGCCCAGGGTCGGGCCCAGCCCGTCGTGCAGGTCGCGGCGGAGTCTGCGGCGCTCCTCCTCTCGGGCCAGGACCATCTGGGCGCGGATGCGTTGCAGGTCGGCGCTGAGCTCGGTGGCCCGGGCGGCCGCGGCGGCCTGCCGTACGAGATCGCCCAGCAGCCGCTGGTCGCCCTCGCTCAGGTCGGTACGGCACAGCACCAGCCGCCCCACGACCTCGCCCCGGTACGCCACCGGCAGCGACACCGAGGGCCCGCGGGGCGTGCCGTGCTCCACCACGGATCGGTCTCCGTTCGGGCGTTCGATCTCCACCCGCACGTAGACGAGCCGGAACGCCTGGGCCAGCGTCGTCGCGACCGCGATCAGCTGCTCGTCCGGATCGGTCGCCAGCTCCAGCCGCTCGGCCAGTGTGGAGACCGCGGCGTAGGGATCGTGTCCCGTCCCGCGTACGAGCCGTCGCACCCCGCGCCACAGCCAGCCGCGCAGCGGCGCGTAGAGCACGGCGACGATCGCGATCGCGGCCAGGGCGGAGTCGCGCTCGCCGAGCACGCTGCCCGCCACCGTGAACACCGCCACGTCCACCAGCACCACCAGCGCGGCCAGCGCCCCGTAGGCCACAGTGGCCGACAGCAGCCTGTCGATGTCGTACAGCCGGTATTTGGCGACCGCCACGACCACCGCCGCCGATGTGAGAGCGATGGCCAGGACGAACGTCGCCACCGGCACCTCGGGCGGTACCCGCAGCGGCAGCAGCAGCACGATCATGTCCACCAGCGCCGCCCACATCAGCCACCGGATCTGGGCTCGCCGTTCGGGGTCGGCCGCCCGGTAACGGCTCACCGTCACCGCGAACGGGATCACCAGGCTCACCAGGATCGACGGGTACGCCACCTGCAGCGCGGGCTCCCAGAACCCGTACGGCAGTGCGATCGCCAGCGGGTCGAGATCCAGTCGGGCGATCTCGGGCGGCAGTGGGACGCCGTGGAACCGCGTCAGAACCGCCGCCGGCGCCGTGATCACCAGAGCGGACAGCAGCCCGGTGAACGCCAGGCTCGTGACCGACAGCGCGCGCCAGACCCGGCCCGCCGGCAGCCGCCCGTCCGGGAACAGCAGGATCAGTATCGGCAGCCCGAGCAGCAGTGTGGCGCCGAAACGGGCGTAGAACCAGTAGGCGGCCGACGCGCCCGGCGTCCCCGGCACCACGTAGACGGCGTGCACCGCCCAGCTCACCGCCAGGCCGTCCACCAGCCACAGCAGCCCGAACCCGGTCAGCACCCAGGCCACGGCGTGGCGCGGCAGCATGCGCAACAGCAGCGCGCCCGGCACGAGCATCGCCAGCCCCGACAGCGCCGAAGGCCAGCCGGGCTCCAGCCCCGCCGCGTCCGGCACCGGGACTCCGCCCGCGCGGACGTCCAGCGCCACCGTCGCGACCGCGATGACCAGGCCGGCGACGGCAGGCACGACCGACAACGCTACTCGTCCCTTATCTGTCATGACACGAATTACACCCGATTCGTGTCCCTCTGGTCTCGGGGCACCGGTCCCGTCCGGAACGGGACACCGGCCTCTGCCCGCCCGGGTCTCCCGGCGCGGAGGCTGGTGCCACGACAAGAAAGGAACGGCCATGAACACCCACATCAGCACCACCCCGGCCAGGGCCAGGACCGACGTTCCCGCCCACGACCGGCCGTCCGCCCCCGGCGGCATCACCCCCTCCGCCGTGCGCCGACTCGGCCTCGCGCTCACCGCGGGCACCCTGGCCTGGGCCACGAGCATCTTCCTCTTCGGAACCGTGAACGAGGGGTTCGCGGAACGCGTCGGCGACCTGACCGGCCTCGCCTTCCAGGCGGGCGTGTTCGCCCTGCTCACCATCCAGATCCGGACCCGGGCGACGGGCTTGTCGCGGACCTCCAGGGTCATGCTCAAGGTCGAGCTCGTCCTGCTCGGCCTGGCCAGTGTGTGGTCGCTGCTGCACGGGCTGCTCCCCGAGCCCGCCCAGGACCACATGGCACTGGGCGTCCTCGACGCCTTCTGGCCGCTGTCCATGCTGGGAATGATGATCATCAGCGTGAAACTGGCGGCGGCCGGCCGGTGGCGGGGGCCGCTGCGCTGGTGGCCGCTGATCGCGGAGAGCTGGGGCGTGGTGACGGTGCCGCTGTTCATCGCGTTCGGCGAGGGCGCGTCGCGCTGGGTCGGCGGCGGGCACCTGCTCATCGGCTACGCCGCGCTCGGCGCACTCCTCGCCCTCCGTCCCGGCCTGGTCCTCCCGCGTGACTGACCCGGCGCGACCGCCGTCTCCCCCGTACGGCACGCGGCGTGACGCGAGGGGCGCGGGGACCGCCCGTCCAGGGCGGATTCCCGGCTCCGGCGCGGCGGGCCGTACGGACGGGGCCGGCCGACCGGCAGGACAACATTAGAACAAGTATCAATAAATGGGATGTTGAGTGCGATAAGGGTAGGAACGTCTTGTCTCTATAAGAATCGCCGTCGAGTGATCCACGGGAGATGAGACCGTGAAGACGGAAGACCAAATCCATGATCCGAAGCGGCTTGAGGCGCTACGCGAAACGGGTCTGCTGGAGACTTCCCGCGCTCCGCTCCTGGACCAGGTGACCCGGATGGCGATCCGCCTGCTGCACGTGCGGGCGGCGATGGTGACGCTGATCACCGAGGACCGGCAGATCATCCTGAGTTCCGCGGGGATCAACGGGTCCCCGTCCAGGCGGCAGACGCCCCTGTCGCAGTCGATGTGCCGGCACCTGATCGTCGACGACGCGCCGCTGCTGGTGGCCGACGCCCGGCGCGACGAGCGGTGGCGCGGGATCGGGGCCGTCTCCCGCGGAGAACTGACCGCCTACGCCGGCATGCCGCTGCATTCGCCCGAAGGCCGGCCGCTGGGCGCCCTGTGCGTGATCGACGACCACTCCCACTCATGGCGGCACGACGAGCTGGAGACGCTGGAGGACCTGGCCTCGATGGCGGAGGCGGAGATCGCCTCCCGGTCGGCCGAGCGCAGGGCCCGGCAGGAGCTGGAGGAGGAGCGCACGTTCCTGTCGGCCCTGCTGGACAGCCTCGACGTCCCGGTCGCCGCCTGTGACGCCGAGGGCCGGATCGCCCGCTTCAACACGCCGATGCGGGAAGCCCTCCAGACGGAGGAGACACTGGCGGACAAGAGCCAGTGGGCGCGGGTCTACCAGCTGTTCCACCCCGACGGGAAGCACCTGCTGGCGGTCGACGAACTCCCCTTGGTCCGGGCCATGAGGGAGCGGTTCACCGGCCAGGAGGTCGTGGTCCGCACCCCGGGGAGGCCCCCGCGCCGGTTCCTCGTCAACGGCCATCCGCTCACCGCCCCCGGCGGACGCAACCTCGGCGCGGTGACCGCCGCCCACGACGTCACCGTCCAGCGCCGGGTCGAGCTGCGCCGCAGCATCCGGCACGCCGTGACGCAGGCACTGGCCGATGCGGGCTCCGCCGAGCAGGCCGCCCACGGCGTGATCGGCGCGATCACCGGCACGCTCGGCTGGACCTGCGGCGAGTACTGGCAGATCGCCCCCGGGGAGACCCGCATCACCCGCGCCGGATCCTGGGTACGGCCCGGCCGGAAGCTGCCGGACTTCACCGGCGAGGACCCGATGACCCTGCGCTCCGGGCAGGGGCTGCCCGGGCGGGTGCAGGACTCCGGCCGCCCGCTCTGGATCCGCGACCTGCGCGCCGAACCGGAGGTCATGGTCCGCCTCGAAGAGGCGCTCGGCTCCGGCCTGCGCACGGCCGTCGGGCTCCCGGTGCACAGCGGCGAACGGGTGCTGGCCGTACTGACCTTCTTCTCCGACACCGTCGAGGAGCCCGACGACGAGCTGCTCGACCTGCTCGGCGACGTGTGCGCCCACGTCGGCCGGTACATGGAGCGCCGCCGGGCCGAGGACCTCGCGCTGGCCCTGACCGCCAGCCGCCGCCGCTTCGACCAGGTCGTCTCCCAGGTCGACGACCTGGTGTGGACCATCGAGATCGACGACGACCGGGTGCGCGTGCTCTACCTGAGCGGGAACACCACCGGGATATTCGGCGGTCAGCTCCCCCAGAGCTTCGACGCGGTCACCTTCGTCGAAGAACACGTCCATCCCGACGACCGGCAGGACTACGCCGACATGCACGCCGTGATGCGTACCGGGAGACCCGCCCGGGCCGAGTACCGCCTCACCGGCCTGGACGGCGTCACCCGCTGGGTCTGGAGCCGGACGGTCCCGTACCGGGAGAACGGCCGGCTCTTCGCCGACGGCGTCTCCACCGACATCACCGAGCGGCGCAAGCTGCAGGAGGATCACGAACGCCTGCTCGCCCGGGAGCGCGAGCAGGTCCGCCGGCTGCGGGAGCTGGACCGGATGAAGGACGAACTGGTCGCCGTGGTCAGCCACGAGTTGCGCTCCCCCGTCGCCGTGGTCCGCAACTACGCCGAACTGCTCCTGGACGATCCGGGCCTGGACGACGCGCAGCGCGTGTTCGCCGACGTGATCGACCGCAAGAGCACCCACCTCCAGCACCTGGTCGACGGCCTGCTGGACCTGGCCCGCCTCGACGCGGGCCACGTCGGCATCGACCCCCGCCCGCTCTCGCTGACCCGGCTGGTGAACCAGGCCGTGGACGAGCACCGGGCCGCCGCCGAGGCCAGGCACCTGTCCGTCGTCACGGAACTGGACCGCCACCTGCCCGTGCACGGCGACCCGATGCGGCTCCGCCAGGTGCTGGACAACCTGCTCTCCAACGCGATCAAGTACACCCCCGACGGGGGCACCGTCACCGTCACCGCCGGCTGCGACGGGGAGAGCACCGGGAACGGGGCCTGCCGGAAGGGAGACGGCCGGAAGGGAGACGGCCGGAAGGGAGACGGCCGGAAGGGAGACGGCCGGAAGGGAACGGTCGTGCTGACCGTCGCCGACACCGGCATCGGAATCCCCGCCGAGCAGTACCCGCGGCTGTTCGACCGGTTCTTCCGCGCCTCCACCGCGGTGGATTCCGGGATCAAGGGCACCGGCCTGGGCCTGGCCATCACCAAATCGATCGTCGAGGCGCACGGGGGCGGCATCGTCGCCGCGCCGAGGGAGGGCGGCGGCACCGTCTTCACGGTACGCCTGCCGGTCGATCCGTCGGCACCGCACTGAGCCGCCGGGCGACGGGATCCCGGCGGGCCCCGGCCCGCCCGCGCCGGCCCGAGCGCACCGGGAGGTGTCCGCCGGAGCGGAGCGAGGCCGGGCACCGGCTTCCCCGCCCGCCGGCGCGGGGTGGAAGACTGGTCCGGGGAGGATCGGCCCGGGACGTGAAGGAGTGGGCGTGGGCGGCAGGCCGTTGGTTCCGCACATGCGGCTGGATGAGCTGCTGTCGGAGCTGCAGGACCGGCTGGAGGCGGTGCTGGCGACCCGGGACCGGGTGCACGCCCTGCTGGAGGCCGTCGTCTCGGTCGGCAGCGACCTGGACCTGGAGACCGTGCTCCGGCGGATCATCGAGGCGGCCACCCGGCTGGTCGACGCCCGCTACGGGGCGCTCGGCGTGGTCGGCGAGGGCGGCACGCTGGAGCGGTTCATCCCGGTGGGGATGACCGAGGAGGAGATCGCGCGGGTCGACCACTGGCCGCACGGCAAGGGCCTGCTCGGGCTGCTGGTCAAGGAGCCGCAGACGCTCCGGATGGCCGACATCACCGACCACCCCGAGTCGTACGGCTTCCCCGAGGGCCACCCGCCGATGCGCGGCTTCCTGGGTGTGCCCATCCGGGTCCGCGACGAGGTGTTCGGCAACCTCTACCTGACCGAGAAGGCCAGAGGGGGCGTTTTCGACGACGAGGACGAGGCCGTGGTGGTCGCGCTGGCCACGGCCGCGGGCGTGGCGATCGAGAACGCCCGGCTGTACGACGAGACCCGGCGGCGCGAAGACTGGCTGCGGGTCTCCACCGAGATGACCACCGGCCTGCTCTCGGGTGACGATCCCGGCCAGGTGCTGGCCACCATGGCCCGGCGCGCCCGGGAGCTGACCCACGCCGACACGGTCACGGTGAGCTTCCCGCACGGCGAGGGCATCCGGATCGAGATCGCCGGAGGGCTCGGCGCCGAGCACCTGCGCGGCCAGGACCTGTCGCCGGAGGACTCGCCGGCCGGCGCCGCGCTGCGCACCGGCGAGACGCAGAGCACGCCGGATCTGCGCGAGCACACGGCCTACCCGCCCTACCTGCGGGACGTGCCGCTGGGACCGGCGATCGCCGTGCCGCTGGGCAAGGCCGGAGCGGTCCGCGGCGTGCTCGGCCTGGCCAAACAGGCCGGGTCGCCGTCGTTCAACGAGGCGGACCTGCGGATGGCCGAGGCGCTGGGTGATCAGGCGGCGGTCGCGCTGGAGCTGGCCGACGCGCGCCGCGACGCCGAGCGGCTGGGCCTGCTGGAGGACCGCGACCGCATCGCCAAGGATCTGCACGACGTGGTCATCCAGCGGCTGTTCGCGGTCGCCATGACCTTGATGAGCATGGTCAAGAGGGTGGACGACCCCACCGCGGCGGGCCGGCTGCAGCACGCGGTGGACGAGCTGGACCAGACCATCAAGGAGATCCGCTCCACGATCTTCGCGCTGCAGGCTCCGCCGCCGGCGTCCGGCGCCGTCCGCAGCCTGCGCGGCCAGGTGACGGAGCTGGTGGAGGCGGCGCGCGAGCAGCTCGGTTTCATGCCCGGGATCCGGTTGGAGGGCCCGCTGGACAACACGGTGCCCGAGGAACTGGCCGAGCAGTTGCGGGCGGTGCTGCGGGAGGCGCTGTCCAACGTCGCCCGGCACGCGCGGGCGGGCAGGGCCCAGGTCCTGGTGGGGGTCAGCGAGGGCACGTTGCTGCTGGAGGTCAAGGACGACGGCGTCGGCATCCCCGAGGGCGGGCGCCGCAGCGGATTGCGCAACCTCGCCGAGCGGGCGGCGCGCCTGGGCGGCACGTTCACCGCCGAACGGGCCGAGGGCGGCGGGAGCCGCCTGCGCTGGCGGGTGCCCCTCGACCGGAGGCGGTCCCCGGACACGACCTCCGCGCCCTGAGGTCCGGGCGGGCCGGTCTTCCGGGCCGGAGGTCCCTGGCTTCCAGGGACAAAGGTCCTGCGCGGGGGTGACCTGCGGCGGTGCCGCCCCGCGGGGGGCCGCGCCTAGCGTTTGGGCCATGTCCGATGCGTATCCGCCCCGCCTGGCCGGATCGCGGTTCGCGATCCCCATGAGCGGATTCCACATCCGCCGGGTCTTCGACGAGCGCTGTACCGCGGCCTGACACCGTGCGGCTTCCGGCGTCCGGCCGCTTCCCGCGGCCCGCCGGCGCCTCCCCGAGGCCCCGGCGGATCCCCTGCCCGACCGGCCGGCGCCCACCATCACCGACATCTCGCCGAGGACGCCCTCCATGCTCGAAGACCTCCGCGCCGCCTGCCGCCGCGACCCCGCGCTGCACGGCGGCCGCACGATCGAGGCCGTGCTCTACCCGGGCCTGTGGGCGGTGTGGGCCCACCGGCTGTCCCACCGGCTGCACCTGCGCGGCGTGCCCTTCGCGCCCCGTCTCATCTCGCAGCTCGCCCGGCTCCTGACCGGCGTCGAGATCCACCCCGGCGCCCGCATCGGGCGGCGGCTCTTCATCGACCACGGGACGGGCGTCGTCATCGGCGAGACCGCCGTGGTCGGCGACGACGTCACGCTCTACCACCATGTCACCCTCGGCGGCCGGGGTTTCCACGCCGACGCCAAGGGCTCCGCCCGGCATCCCGTCCTCGGCGACCGGGTCGTCGTCGGTGTGGGGGCTTCGATCCTGGGCCGCGTGCACGTCGGCGACGACGCGGTGGTCGGCGCCCATGCCCTGGTCCTGGGAGACGTGCCCGCCGGAGCCCGGGCCTGCGCCCCGCCCTCCTCCGTCACTCCCGCCGCCTCGAACGTCCGCTCGCTCTCCCGCGCCACCACCAGGAGATGACCACCATGCCCGCGATCCATCCCGGCGTCCTGTCCCTCGTCGGCCGCACCCCGCTGGTACGGCTCTCGCGCTTCGGCGCCGGCCTGCCCGGCGGCCTCGTCGCCAAGCTGGAGTCCGCCAATCCGGGCGGCAGCGTCAAGGACCGCATCGCCCTTGCGATGATCGAGGCGGCCGAGGACACCGGCCGCCTCGTTCCCGGCGCGCACCTCGTCGAACCCACCAGCGGCAACACCGGCATCGGCCTGGCCATGGCGGCCGCGGCCAAGGGGTACCGGCTGACGCTCACCATGCCCGAGAGCATGAGCGTCGAGCGCAGGGCCCTGCTCGCGGCGTACGGCGCCGACCTCGTCCTCACCCCGGCCGCCTCCGGGATGAAGGGCGCGGTGGCCGAAGCGGCCCGGCTGGCCGCCGAGCACGGCTGGTTCATGCCGCAGCAGTTCGCCAACCCGGCCAATCCCGACGTGCACCTGCGCACCACCGCCCAGGAGATCTGGGACGACACCGGCGGCGAGGTCGGCGTCCTCGTCTGCGGCGTCGGCACCGGCGGCACCGTCACGGGGGTGGGCTGGTTCCTGCGGGAGAAGAAACCGGACGTGCGGGTGGTCGCGGTCGAGCCCGCCGAGTCCCCGGTGCTCTCCGGAGGAGATCCGGGACCGCATGGCATCCAGGGACTGGGCGCGGGCTTCGTGCCCGAGGTGCTGGACACCGGCGTCTACGACGAGGTGCTCCAGGTCGGCGTGGACGCCGCCCGCGACGCGGCCCGGCGGCTGGCCCATACCGAGGGCATCCTGGCGGGCGTATCCGGCGGCGCCGCCCTGCACGCCGCCACCGCCGTCGCCGCACGGCCGGAGAACGAGGGCCGCCTCGTCGTCGTGGTCCTCCCCGACACCGGCGAGCGCTACCTCAGCACTCCGCTGTTCACCGCGTAGGCCCCCGAGGCGGCTCCGTCCCCGGGAAAGCCCGGGGCGGCGTCCCAGAACCCACGACCACCGCCGGCCGCCGGCCGGACGACGAGAAGGAGCCCCCATGACCGTGCAGACGACCCCGCAGGACGCCGTCCTGGCGAGGATCCGCGCCCACCACGACCGGCTCGGCAGGACGGTGGCCGACCACACCGTGACCATCGCGCGTTCCATCGACAAACTGGTCTCGCCGTCCGCCCGGCAGGCGGTGCTGGCCGCCTTCTGCGCCGAGGAGGTGCTCCCGCACGCCGCGGCGGAAGAGGAGACGCTGTACCGCGTCGCCGACGCGCTGCCCGCGACCAGACTGCTCGCGCAGGCCATGCGCGACGAGCACACCCTGCTGCGCGAGCGGGCCGGAGAACTGGAGCGGGCGGGCACCTGGGGGGAGATCGTCGCCGCGGCCGCCGCGCTGGACGCCCTGTTCCAGTCGCACCTGGACAAGGAGAACGCGCTCCTGCTGCCCGCGCTCGCCGACGCCGGCGTCGATCTCTCCGCCCTGCTCGAAGGGATGCACGAGATCCTCGGTGAGCCGGCCGGGCCCCAGGGCTGCGGATGCGGCGGCTGCGGGTGCGGCGCCCGGGAACTCGCGGCGGGGGGCACCACGGAGGGCACCGCGGGGGACACCACGGGGGACACCACGGGGGACACGGCCGGGAACGGAGCCGGCGGCCCGGAACCCGTCGCCGGTGAGCTCGACGTGCGCCGGATGGTCCCGGCCCGGCGCCACGCGCAGATCTTCGCCGCGTTCGGGGGGCTGCCCGCGGGCACGGCGTTCGTGCTCGTCAACGACCACGACCCCAAGCCCCTGTACTACCAGTTCGCCGCCGAGCACCCCGGCGCGTTCACGTGGGAGTACGCCGAGTCCGGCCCGCAGGTGTGGCGGGTGCGCATCGGCCGCCCCTGACCGGGGAGCGGATCCCCCGCCTCCGGCGCGCGCTCCGGTGGCGGGACGGGCGTCGCGGGCGGGAACGGCGGGCAGAAGGACCGCGTTCGGCGGGACCTTGGCCTCTAGCAGGGCATAAGGGGTCCGAGATGGGATAGAGCAACGGAAACCACCTGCGGGGGAGGCCGGTCCAGCGGTAGCGACCGCTCACGGACGAGGGACGCACCCGGCGCACGGCCACTCGGATGAGGGGCCGGCGGCCGGTGAACCGTCGGACATCTGAGCAGAGCGGATGACCCGCGCTTCCCCCCAGGTCAGACGGTCCGGCCCGCGGGGTGACGCCTTCACCCGCCGGGCCGGACCGCATCGATCACGGCGCCCGGGAACAAGCCGGTGCCACGAGGACGGATGAGATGAGCACTGACAGCATCGATCGGAAAACACCAGGCGAGGCCGACCGCCGGCCGGCGTTGATGTTGACGCTGGCCACCGTGGGATTCGCGGTGAACTTCTGGGCATGGGCGCTGCTGAGCCCGCTGGGGCCGCGCTTCAAGGACCTGCTGAGCCTGTCGGCCTCCGAGCAGGCGCTGCTGGTCGCGGTCCCGGTGATCGTCGGCTCGCTGGGCCGCATCCCCGTCGGCGCGCTCGCCGACCGCTTCGGCGGTCGCGTGATGTTCCCGCTGGTCTCGGCCGCGACCATCGTCCCGGTGCTGTTCATCGGCGTGGCCGGGCAGGGCTCGCTGGCGGCGCTGCTGGCCGGCGGGTTCTTCCTGGGCATCGGCGGCACGGCGTTCGCCGTGGGCGTGCCGTTCGTGGGCGCCTGGTTCCCGCCGGAGCGGCGCGGCCTCGCCATCGGCGTCTTCGGCATGGGCATGGGCGGCACCGCGATCAGCGCGCTGACCACGGTCAAGCTGGTCAAGACCAGCGGCGCGGCCACTCCGTTCCTGCTCACCGCCGCGGCCCTGGCCGTCTACGCCGTCGTGGCGTGGTTCCTGCTGCGCGACGCACCGGGCCGCACCGTCCCCACCCAGCCACTGATGGCGCGCCTGGCGGCCACCGCGAAACTGCCGATCACCTGGCAGGCGTGCATCCTGTACGCGGTGTCCTTCGGCGGGTATGTGGCGTTCTCCGTCTACCTGCCGGCCTACCTGCAGACCGCCTACGGGCTGGAGCAGGCCGACGCCGCCAACCGGATGGCCGGGTTCGTGGTGCTGGCGGTCGTGATGCGCCCGATCGGCGGCTGGCTGTCGGACCGGTTCGGACCGCTGCCCGTGCTGGTCGCGGTGTTCGCCGTGGTCGCCGCCTGCGCCTCGGTCCAGGCGCTCACCCCCGGCCTGATGCCTCTGGGCACGATCGCGTTCCTGACCATGGCCGCGGCGCTGGGCGCCGGCAGCGCCGCCGTCTTCGCGCTGGTGGCCGCGGTGGCTCCGGCCGACAAGGTGGGCTCGGTCACCGGCCTGGTCGGCGCCGCCGGCGGCCTGGGCGGGTTCGTTCCGCCGCTGGTGATGGGCTTCATCTACGGACGGCTCGGCTCCTACGGGCTGGGCCTGGCGCTGCTGGCGGGAGTTTCGCTGCTGACGCTGCTGCTGACGGTGACCGTGGTCCGTTCCACGACCCGGCAGCGCACGGTCCAGCAGCCGGCGCCGTCACGGTGAACCTCCGGGACCGGCCGCGACGACCGCATGCTCCCCCAGCGCTCCGGTGCGGGGGAGCATCGCAGGACTTTCGCCTCTAATCTCCCCCGCAGTCACTCTGACAGGCTGGAAAGCATGAGACTCGACTCGGCAGGCCTGCAGGTGCTCTCCCACGACGAGTGCATGCACCTGCTGGCCTCCTGCCCGATCGGGCGGATCGTCTTCACCGATCGCGCCCTCCCGGCGGTACAGCCGGTCAACTTCTGTCTCGACGGCACCGACATCGTCATCCGTACGACGGTCGGCTCCAAACTGGCCGCCGCCACCCGCCGCACCATCGTGGCCTTCGAGGTGGACGACTTCGACCTCGAACGGCGCACCGGGTGGTCGGTCACGGCCGTGGGGTACGCCCGGGCCGTCGACGACCCCCAGGAGACGGCCCGGCTGGCCGAGCTGCCGCTGACGCCGTGGGTGCCGGGCAGCCGCGACCACTTCATCGTCATCACCGCCGAGCAGGTCTCCGGCCGGCGGCTGCGACAGCCCGGCTGACCGCCGCGCCTGAAGGGGGCGGGCCCGGGAGGATCCGGGCCCGCCCCCTTCAGGCGCGTCGCAGCAGCCTCGCCAGCTCCTGCGGATAGGGGAAGCTGCCCGGGACGTAGGAGCACCAGGGCTCCTCGGCCAGCGCGTCGCCGGTGAGGGCGAACGCGCGTGAACGCGAGCCGCCGCACACGGTGCGGAACTCGCAGGCCCCGCACCGTCCGGCCAGCCGGTCCGGGTCGCGCAGCGCGGTGAACACCGGCGAGGAGCGGTAGATCTCTGTCAGCGGGCGCTCCCGCACGTCACCGGCCGGCAGCGGCAGGAATCCCGACGGGGACACCTGCCCGGTGTGGGAGACGAAGACCAGGCCGCGGCCGGCGCTGACGTCGATCGGCGGGCGGCGGGTGCGGGAGGCGCGGACCAGGCCGGAGTGCACGGCGCGCCGCAGCAGGGTCCGGTACAGCGATCCCAGTCCGAGCCCGGTCACGTGGTCGGCCCCGTGGGCGTGCAGGATGTGGCGCTGGACGGCGATACGGCGGAAGTGGTGGGCCTCGGTGGCCTTGACCGGGACAGTCTCGGCGATGTCGTAGGCGAAGTTCAGCACGTCTTCGGTCTCGGCGGCGGTCAGGGAGGTGAGGCTGCGGCCCCGGCCGGTGGGCACCAGCAGGAACAGGCTCCACAGCAGCGCTCCGCGGTCGCGTACCAGGCGGGCGATGTCGGGCAGGTCCATCAGGTTGGCCCGGGTGACCGTGGTGTTGATCTGCACCTTGAGACCGGTCTCGCGGGCCTGCTGCCAGGCCTGGAGGGTCCGGCCGAACACCCCTGCGAAGCCGCGGAAGTCGTCGTGGCGGGCGGCGGTGGCGCCGTCCAGGCTCAGGGAGATGACGTTCGTGCCGGCCTCGCGCAGGCGTGCGAGGCCGTCGGCGGTGAGGGTGGGGGTGGCCGAGGGGGAGACGGCCGGGGCCAGGCCGAGTTCGCGGGCGCGGCCGATGAGCTCGTACAGGTCGGGCCGGGCGAAGGGGTCACCGCCGGTGATCACGAAGAGCGGGGCGGGGCGGCCGAAAGCGGTGATCTGCCGCATCAGCTCCACGGCCTCGTCCGTCGTCAGTTCGGAGGGGTCGCGCTCGGGGACGGCCTCGGCCCGGCAGTGCAGGCAGGCCAGAGGACAGGCCCGGGTCGCCTCCCAGATGACGATGAAGGGCGCGTCGGCGACGTCGCGGTGGACGTGGCGCACCGGGCGGGACCGCCGTCCGGCGCCGGTCCCGCCCGGTGCCCCCGTACCGCCGGCGTTCCCGGAGGCGGGCGCGAAGGCCCCTCCTCCGGGAACGGCCGCGGCCTGTCCGTCGACCGTCTCGTTCACGTTCCGGTGTTCCCTTCGTCGGTGACCCGCGCGGCCCGGCCGGTGCCGAGGAGATGGCCGACGACGTCGGCGGCCGTGTAGTCCTCCGGCAGCGCCCGCAGGAACCCGAGGTCGGTGCCGAGGGTCAGCAGGGGCGGCTCGGCGTAGCCGTCCGCGCGGTGCTGGCCGAGGCCGATCGCGCTGACCAGGCCGTTGCACAGGCAGCGGCGCCCGTCGGTGTCGGCGGCGGGCCGGCCCTTGCGGACGTGGGCGGCGACGGGCTCGGCCGGGCAGCGGTAGCCGACGGTGTCGTCGGCCTTGAGGTAGGGCGTGCGCAGGTGCCCCAGGTCGCACAGGCGGGGCCGGGCGGCGTGGACGGCGTCGTCGGCCAGGGTGCCGTCCACCGATGCGATCTTGAAGGGGAAGCCGGCCGGGGAGGCGCGCGGGTCGTTGCGGACCGTCAGCGCGCCGGCCGCGGCTTCGCCCAGCAGGCGCCGCCGGAGCCGGGCGTCCAGGCCGGACTCCCGGCACAGCGCGAAGGCGGTGCCGACCTGGATGCCGGTGGCGCCGGCCCGCATCGCCCGGGTCAGCGCACCGGGACCGGCGTGGCCGCCGGCCAGCCAGAACGGCAGCCCCAGTGCGGCGATCCTGCCGGTGTCGGGCACATCGCGTGGCCCGTAGACGGGCTCGCCGCTCCCGTCCAGGCGCATCCTGCCGCGCGGCGGGGCGCTGTGCCCACCGGCGGCGGGTCCTTCCAGCACGAACCCGTCCGGCCTGGTCTCGGGCCGGCGCGCCAGGTAGGCGGCCAGGACGTCGGAAGAGACGACGGCCAGCAGCCGGGGCCTGCGCAGCGACGGCAGCCGGGTCCCGGCCAGCAGGGCGGCCGGGTCGATCCCCGCGGTGTGGCGCTGCCCGGACACCGCGCCGGCGACCGTGACCGACACCTCACCGGCCCGGTGCGCGGCCAGCGCCTCCAGCAGCCGGGGGATCTCCGAGGGGATGCCCGCGCCCATGATCACGTAGCCGGCCCCGGCCAGCATCGCACCGTAGACCGCGGCGGGCGTCGCCATCTGGATCTTCTCCAGGTAGTTGATCCCGATCGGGCCGTCGTGGCCCTGCCCGGCCAGGTACACCTCGGTGAAGTTGGCCGCGACGGTCAGCTCGGTGCGGTCGCGGTGCGGCCGCAGGCCCAGCCGCGGCACCGGCCGGTACGGCGTGCCGGGGGCGATGCCGCCGGGCACGTGGTACCGGGCCAGGATCCGCTCGGCGACGCCGGGCAGCGGCAGGGCGGCCAGGGCGCGGCGCAGTTCGCCGCCGGGATCGCCGTGCTGCAGCCGGCGGGCGAGCACGACGTCGAGCGCGACACCGGACACCACGCCGAGCTGGCCGGTCCGGGCCACGGCCCGCGCCAGCCGCCACCCGGACACGGCCACCCCCATCCCGCCCTGGATGATCGAAGGAAGCCCCGCCGGAGGCGCGGTGGGCGGCTCGGTGATCGTCAAAAGGGAACCCTCCTGCTCGTCCGGGGCGTGACCCGTTCGGAGTCCGGCCCGGGAGAAAACGGCATCCGGAAGATTCAACCGGGCGGATGCGGAGGCGCCGTAGTGACCAAAGTCCCGAAGGCCGGGGCCGCCGGTCACCTGCCCGGCCACCGCCCGGTCAGGGGTCGGGCAGGACGGTCCGCGCGGCGGCGCACGCCCCGGGGGTCACTGTCCGGAGGCGAGGATCGTGCCGGCGGCGGCGAGCGCCGCTCCCGCTCCCATCAGCACCGCGCCCAGGCCGACGGCCAGAGAGGTGACCTGCCAGGCCTGGTAGGCGCTCATCAGGGAGGCGCGCAGCGTCTCGCCCATGAAGGCCGTCTGCCGCAGCACGGCGAGTCCTTCGTCGTCGCCGCCGGCGGCGTGCAGGTCGGCGCTGACCTCGGAGTAGCTGCGCCCCCCGGTGGCCTTGCGCACGTTGCCGCCGATCATCTCGGAGAAGACGCGCGCCTGCGTGCCGTTCTCCACCCGGTGCCCGGCGTAGCGGCCGTGCCCGGCGGGCAGCCCCCTGTCCGGGAAGGTGATCTTCTGGCGGATGAGCTCGTCGCGGATCTCCTCCTTGCCCCGCAGACCGCGCACCGTCATCACGGCGCCGGCCGTCAGCATGGCCACTCCGGTTCCGCCCAGCAGCAGCATCAGCGCCAGCCCCCGCGTACCGTCCACAGGTTCACTCCTTACCGGTCCACAACGAGATCCGTGGAGGTCACGGCGGCCCGCGACCGGTCCACGCACGGCCGGATCCGCTGCCGGACCGGGCCGCAGGCCCCTGAGAAGAGCCGCAAGGAAAGGGTGCGGCCTCGGCACCGGCGCCGGGCAGGGCCGCCGGTCCCCGATATCCCGGCCGAAAGTCCCTCCGGCCCCGGCCGGGCGGAGCGCGAACGGGCGCGGGCCGCGGGCCGCGACGGCGGAGAAAGGACTTTGGTCCCTGCCACGGCGGCCTTTGAGCCCGGCTCCCCCGGACCGGCGCGCACTAGCGTGGACGACGCCCCCTCCCCAATGACGATCAGCGGAGAGAACCCGGTCGTGGCCCCAGAACCTACGACGGCGCGCCCGTCCGGGCACCGCCCGCCCATGCCCGACGGCCCGGCCGCCGTCCCCGGATCCCGCCCGGCCGTCGCGCGGCTCCCCCTGCTGGCCGGGGCCGCCGCCGCCCTCCTGGCCGGCCTCTACGGGGGGCTGGCCCTGCTGGTCCCCGAAGCTCCCGCCCCGGCGGCCCTCGCCGAGCAGCACGGACCGCTGATGGCCCTGGGGTTCCTGGGCACACTGATCGGCCTGGAGCGCGCGGTCGCGCTGCGACGCCCGTGGGGGTACGCCGCCCCGGCGCTGTCGGCGCTCGGCGCGGCGGCCCTGGCGGCCGGGGCCGAGCAGGCGGGCCGGCTGGCGCTGACCGCCGGGGGCGGCTGGCTCGTCGGGATCTATCTGGCGCTGCTGGGCCGGCGCCTCAGCCGCGCGGCGGTCATCCAGCTGGCCGGGGCCCTGGCCTGGTACGCGGGCGGGCTGCTGTGGCTGGGCGGGCGGCCGGTGCACGAGCTGGTGGTGTGGTTCGTCGCGTTCCACGTGCTGACCATCGCCGGGGAGCGGCTGGAGCTGGCCCACGTGGCGTTCCTGCGGCGCGAGGCGGCCGGCGGGCTGACTGCGGCCGCCGCGGTGCTCGGCGCCGGGGCCGCGTGCTCGGTGTGGGCGCCGGGTGCCGGGACGCGCCTGGCCGGGGCGGCGATGGCGGCGGTGGCCGCCTGGCTGGCCTGGCACGACGTCGCCCGGCGGACCGTGCGCGGGCGGGGACTGCCGCGGTACGCGGCCGTGTGCCTGCTGGCCGGGTACGGCTGGCTCGCCGTGGCCGGAGTCCTGTGGGCGGCCACCGGGCTGCGGGCCGGGCCGTACCTGTACGACGCGGCGCTGCACGCCCTGTTCCTCGGATTCGTGATGTCCATGGTGTTCGGGCACGCGCCGGTGATCCTGCCGGCGGTGCTGCGGGTGCGGCTGCCGTACCGGCCGGTGCTGTATGCGCCGCTGGCGCTGCTGCACGCCGCGGTGGCGGTTCGCGTCGCCGGCGATCTGGCCGGTGCGGGCGCGGTCCGCGCGGCGGGCGGCCTGCTCGCCGAAGTCGCTCTGCTCATGTTCGCCGGGTGCGCGGTCGCGGTGACGCGCTCGCGCACCCGGTCGCCTTCAGGGAGGTGACCGGGGTGACCTCGGTCGGAGTACGTATCGAGAAAGGGCCTCCGCCCGCCGCTCCCGTTCCGCGCCGTGCCTCGTGGCACCTGCGGGCGAACGCGGTCGTGGTGGGCTGGCTGGGGTTGACGGTGGCCGCGGCGCTGGCCGGCGAGGTGCTGCCGGCGCCGCGCTGGCTGCTGATCCACGTGTTCCTGCTGGGCGCGGTCAGCACCGCCGTCCTGATCTGGAGCGAGCACTTCACCGTCGCGCTGCTGCGCGCGCGGACGCCGGAGCCGCGCTGGAGCCTGGCCCGGCTGGCGCTGCTCAACGCCGCGACGCCGGCGGTGCTGTACGGGGTGGCGGTCGGGCCGTGGCCGGTGGCGGCGGCCGGGGCGGGTGTGGTCGTGGTCGTCGTGCTGTGGCACGCCGCCGTGCTGGTGCGGCTGGTACGGCGGGCGCTGCCCGGCCGGTTCGGGCACGTCATCGGCTGGTACGTGTGCGCGGCCGGGGCGCTGGCGGTCGGCGGGACGCTGGGCGGGCTGCTGGCCGCGCAGGTGGGGCACGGCGGCGTGCACGAGCGGTTGCACGCCGCGCACGCCGAGGTGAACCTGTTCGGCTGGGTCGGGCTGACGGTGCTGGGCACGCTGTTCACGCTGTGGCCGACGGTGCTGCGCACCCGCATGTCGGAGCGGACCCGCAGGGCGTCGGCGGTCGGGCTGCGGCTGGCGGTGCCGGGGCTGGCGCTGGCCGTGGCGGGCCTGCTGGCCGGCTGGCGGTGGGCGGCGGCGGCCGGGCCCGCGATGTACGCGGCCGGGGCTCTGGCCGCGGCGGTGCCGCTGGCCGAGGCCGTACGGCAGCGGCGCCCGCACACCGGGGCGGCCTGGATGCTGGGGGCGGCGATCGTCTGGTTCGAGGTGGCGCTCGCGGTGAACCTGGTGATCGCGGCCACGCGTCCGGCCGACGAGGTGGGCCATGCGCTGGAGCCGCTGCTGCCCGCGGTGCTGGTGGGGTTCGTCGTCCAGGTGCTGGTGGGGTCGCTGCTGCACCTGCTGCCCGCGGTGCTGGGCGGTGGCCCGGCCCGGTTCAAGGAGAACGCGGCGCTGCTGGAGCGCGGCTGGGTGGCCCGGGTGGCCGCGCTGAACGCCGGGGTGGTGCTTCTGACGCTGCCGGTTCCGGCACCGGTGGTGCTGCTGGGGTGGGCGCTGGTGCTGGCACCGGTGGCGGCGTTCGTCGTGCTGGCGGTGGTCGCGCTGCTCCGCTCCCGTGCGCTCGCCGTCCCGCAGGCCGGGGCGGAGCCCGCAGGCGGCGGCCCGGGACGCACGGCGGTCTCGCCCGCCCTCGCCGGGGTGGTCGCCGGCTGCCTGCTGACGGCCGCGGCGGTCGTCGTGGCGACGACGGGCGGACCCGGTCCGGCCACGGCCGTCACCGCCACCGGCGCGCGGACGGTCGAGGTGACGCTGGCCGGGATGAGCGTCCGCCCGTCGGTGATCGAGGCGCCGGTGGGCACGGTGCTGACACTGCGGGTGACCAACACCGACGCCCAGCGGCATGACCTGCGGCTGGCGACGGGTGAGCGCACCCCGCTGCTGGCCGTCGGGCAGAGCGCCACGCTGGAACTCGCCCCGCTCGGTGCGGCGGTGGACGGCTGGTGCACGGTGGCCGGGCACCGGGCCGCGGGGATGACGATGCGCATCGTCCCGACCGGAGCCCTGGCACGGTCCGGAACCGGCACGGCGGACGGCACGACCGGGGCCGGCAGCGGCACGGGGCACGGAACCGGACATGCCGGGCACAGCACGGGCGGAGGTCCACAGGCGGCCGACGGCACCGTCGGCGGTGGCGGCGACACGGGCGCGCCCGCCCGGCTGGATCTGGCCGCGCCCTTCTCACCGGGGTGGACACCGTACGACGCGGCTGTGAAGCCCGCGCCCGGCGGCACCGAGCACCGGGTCGAGATCCGGGTGCAGGAGACGGAGCGGGAGGTGGCGCCCGGGGTGCGGCAACGGGTGTGGACGTTCGGCGGGACCGTGCCCGGACCGGTGCTGCGCGGCACGGTGGGGGACGTGTTCACCGTGACGTTCGTCAACGGCGGCACGATGGGGCACGGCGTCGACTTCCACGCCGGGGCGAACGCGCCCGACGGGGTGATGCGCACGATCCAGCCCGGTGAGCGGCTGACCTACCGCTTCCGGGCCGATCACGCCGGGGCGTGGCTCTACCACTGCTCGACGATGCCGATGACGCAGCACATGGCGAACGGCATGTACGGGGCGGTGGTCGTCGACCCGCCGGATCTGCCGGAGGCGGACCGGGAGTTCCTGCTGGTGCAGGGCGAGCTGTACCTGGGCGAGCCGGGCGGCGACGGGCAGGTCGCCAAGATCCGCGCCGGCCGCCCCGACGGGTGGATGTTCAACGGGACCGCCGCCGGTTACGACCATGCGCCGCTGAGGGCGGAGGCGGGTGAGCGGGTGCGGATCTGGGCGGTGGCCGCCGGGCCGAGCTCGGGCACCGCGCTGCACGTGGTGGGGGCGCCGTTCGACACCGTCTACAAGGAGGGCGCCTACCTGCTGCGCGCGGGCGACCCGGGCGGCGCTCAGGTGCTGGATCTGGCGCCGGCGCAGGGCGGGTTCGCCGAGCTGGTCTTCCCCGAGCCGGGCACGTATCCCGTGGTGGATCACACCATGCGCCAGGCCGAGGGCGGGGCGCACGGCCTGTTCGAGGTGGGAGCGCCGTGAGGAGCGGGCGGGTGCGGACACTGCCGCCGGGGTTGTTCGGGGCGGGTGTGTCGTGACGTGGTGGTCGGTGGTGCGGTTCGCGCACGTGATGGGGGCGGCGCTGTGGGTCGGCGGGCAGGTGGCGGTCTCGCTGGTGGTGCTGCCGCTGGTGCGCCGGCTGCTGGACGGTGAGCGGCGCGCGCGGGTGATGGGCGCGGTGGGGCGGCGGTTCGGGCTGCTGACCGCGGCGGTGTTCCTGCCGGTGCAGCTGGGCAGCGGGGTGGCCCTGGCCTGGCGCGGGGGTGTGACCTGGGCGTCGCTGGCCGAGCCGGGGTACGGGCGGATCCTGGCGGCGAAGCTGGCGCTGTTCTGCGCGGTGATGGCCGCGGCGGGCCTGCACGGGTGGGCGGCCGGCGCCGGGCGGGCCGCCCTCGCGCGGGTCATGGCGGTGGCCGCGCTGGTGGGATCGGTCGGCGTGGTCCTGCTGGCCACCGCGCTGCCCGGCACCTGACCCCTGCCCGTCGTCCGCCTGGGCCTTGGGGTCTTCGGACCCGTTTCGAGGGACTAAAGACCCTGAGTCCGGGATATGGCACCCCGGAAGAATTCATTCCATCGCACCGAAACGCACCGAACACTGAGAAACCGGCCGCCCGGGCCCATGGCGGCAGCCGGGCGCACCTTTCCTCGCCTGGCGGCCATAAAACAGGGAACGCCGGGGATGTCCGGTCTGTGTTGAGAGATGAAGGAGTACATATGGCGGGCATGGACGGGCCGGTCGACGACGCCCTGCTGCGGCTGGGCCGGCATCTGCGCGCCGGGACGGTCTCCGATGACCTGCGGACGCTGCACCAGATCGGTGGCCGGCAGGCCGACGCCTTCTACCGGGACCGGTGGAGCCACGACAAGGTGGTGCGCTCCACGCACGGGGTGAACTGCACCGGCTCGTGCTCGTGGAAGGTCTACGTCAAGGACGGGATCATCACCTGGGAGTCGCAGCAGACCGACTACCCCAGTGTGGGGGGCGACCGGCCGGAGTACGAGCCGCGCGGCTGCCCGCGCGGGGCGGCGTTCTCCTGGTACACCTACTCCCCCACCCGGGTCCGCTTCCCCTACGCCCGCGGCGTGCTGGTGGAGATGTACCGGGAGGCGAAGGCGCGGCTGGGCGACCCGGTGGCGGCCTGGGCGGAGGTCACGGCCGACCCGGACAAGCGGCGCCGCTACCAGTCGGCCCGCGGCAAGGGCGGCCTGGTCCGCGTCACCTGGGACGAGGCGACCGAGATGATCGCCGCCGCGCACGTGCACACCATCAAGGCCTACGGACCGGACCGGGTCGCCGGGTTCTCGCCGATCCCGGCCATGTCGATGGTCTCGCACGCCTCCGGCGCCCGGTTCGTGTCGCTGGTCGGCGGGACGATGTTGTCGTTCTACGACTGGTACGCCGACCTGCCGGTGGCCTCGCCGCAGGTGTTCGGTGACCAGACCGACGTGCCGGAGTCGGCCGACTGGTGGGACGCGGCCTATCTGATGCTGTGGGGGTCCAACGTGCCGGTGACGCGCACGCCGGACGCGCACTACATGACCGAGGCCCGCTACCGCGGGCAGAAGGTCGTGGTGGTCACCCCCGACTACAGCGACGCGACGAAGTTCGCCGACGAGTGGCTGGCCCCGCATCCGGGCACCGACGGGGCGCTGGCCATGGCGATGGGGCACGTGATCCTCAAGGAGTTCTTCGTCGACCGGCAGGTGCCGTACTTCGTCGACTACGTCAAGCGCCACAGCGACCTGCCGTTCCTGGTGCGGCTCCGCGAGCACCCCGAGAGCGGGGCGTACGTGCCCGACAAGTTCCTGACCGCCGCCGACCTCGGCGAGGAGGGCCAGGAGGCGGCGTTCAAGACGGTACTGCTGGACGCGGTCACCGGTGAGCCGGTCGTGCCCAACGGCTCGCTCGGCTTCCGCTACTCCGAGGAGGGGCAGGGGCGCTGGAACCTCGACCTGGGGGGCGTCGACCCGGCGCTGACGCTCAACGACGGCGAGGGCAGGCCCGCCGTGGCGGTGGCGCTGCCCCGGTTCGACCAGGGCGGCGGCGACGGCGTGGCGCTGCGCGGCGTACCGGTCCGGCAGGTCGCAGGCTGCCTGGTGACGACGGTCTTCGATCTCATGCTCGCCCAGTACGGCGTGGGCCGCGAGGATCTCCCCGGCCGGTGGCCGTCCTCCTACGACGACGGGTCCGCGCCGTACACGCCGGCCTGGCAGGAGGCCGTCACCGGCGTGCCGGCGGCGAAGGCCGTGAAGATCGCCCGCGAGTTCGCCCGCAACGCCGAGGAGTCCGGCGGCCGATCGATGATCATCATGGGGGCGGGGACCAACCACTGGTTCCACTCCGACACCATCTACCGCTCCTTCCTGGCGCTGACCACGCTGACCGGCTGCCAGGGCGTCAACGGCGGCGGCTGGGCGCACTACGTCGGGCAGGAGAAGTGCCGCCCGGTCACCGGCTGGGCGCAGATGGCCTTCGGCCTGGACTGGTCGCGACCGCCCCGGCAGATGATCGGCACCGCCTTCTGGTACCTGCACACCGACCAGTGGCGCTACGACACCTACGACGCCGGCGCGGTCTCCTCGCCGCTGGGCGGCGGCGCGTTCGCCGGCAAGGCCGCCGCCGACCTGCTGTCGGCCTCGGCCCGGATGGGCTGGATGCCGTCGTATCCGACGTTCGACCGCAACCCGCTGGAGCTGGCCGAGGAGGCGGCCGCCTCCGGGCAGGAGGCCGGGCCGTACATCGCCTCCCAGGTCGCCTCCGGCGAGCTGGGCTTCGCCTGCGAGGACCCCGACGCGCCCGCCAACTGGCCGCGGGTGCTGACCGTGTGGCGGGCCAACCTGCTGGGGTCGTCGGCCAAGGGCAACGAGTACTTCCTGCGGCACCTGCTGGGCGCCGACTCCTCGCTGCGCGCCACCGAGGCCGCGCCCGAGCACCGCCCCGATGACGTGCGCTGGCGGCAGGACGCTCCGCAGGGCAAGCTCGACCTGCTGCTGTCGCTGGACTTCCGGATGACGTCGACGACGCTGTTCTCCGACATCGTGCTGCCGGCCGCCACCTGGTACGAGAAGCACGACCTGTCCTCGACCGACATGCACCCGTTCGTGCACGCCTTCAGCCCGGCGATCGACCCGCCCTGGCAGACCCGCACCGACTTCGCCGCGTTCACCGCGATCGCCAGGGCGTTCAGCACGCTGGCCGCCACCCACCTGGGCGTGCGCAAGGACCTGGTGGCGGTGCCGCTGCTGCACGACACGCCCGACGAGCTCGCCACGCCGGGCGGCGTGGTGCGCGACTGGCGGGCCGAGGGCCGTACGCCCGTGCCGGGCAGGGACTTCCCGAAGATCGTGACAGTGGAGCGGGACTACGGCGCGGTCGCGCAGAAGATGGCCGCGCTCGGGCCGCTGCTGGACAGGCTCGGCACCACCACCAAGGGCCTGACCTACGACGTGTCCGGTGAGATCGGGCGGCTCGGCCGGCTGAACGGCACCGTGCGCGGCGGGGTGGCCGACGGCCGTCCGTCGCTGGCCCGCGACGTCGACATGTGCGAGACGATCCTGGCGCTGTCGGGCACCACCAACGGCCACCTGGCCGCACAGGGCTTCGCCACGCTGGGCCGGCGCACCGGCACGAGCTTCGACGGGCTCGCCGACGAGCACAAGCAGATCACCTTCGCCGACACGCAGGCGCGGCCGGTGCCGGTGACCACCTCGCCGGAGTGGTCGGGCAGCGAGACCGGCGGGCGCCGGTACTCGGCGTTCACCATCAACGTCGAGCACCGCAAGCCCTGGCACACCCTCACCGGCCGCCAGCACTTCTTCCTGGACCACGACTGGATCCACGAGGTCGGCGAGGCGCTGCCGGTCTACCGGCCGCCGCTGAACATGACGGCGCTGTTCGGGGAGCCGGGCATCGGCGAGAGCGGCGGGCAGGGACTCGACGGGATCACCGTGCGGTACCTGACGCCCCATTCGAAATGGTCGATCCACTCGGAGTACCAGGACAACCTGCTGATGCTGACGCTGTCGCGGGGCGGGCCGAACATCTGGATGAGCCCGGCCGACGCCGCCCGCGCGGGGATCCGCGACAACGACTGGGTGGAGGCGGTCAACCGCAACGGCGTCGTGGTGGCCCGGGCGATCGTCTCGCACCGCATGCCGGCCGGGACGGTGTACATGTACCACGCCCAGGAGCGGGTCGTGGACGTGCCCAAGAGCGAGATCTCCGGCAAGCGCGGCGGCATCCACAACTCCCTCACCCGCCTGATGATCAAACCCACGCACCTGATCGGCGGCTACGCCCAGCTGTCGTTCGCGTTCAACTACCTCGGGCCGACCGGTAACCAGCGTGACGAGGTCACCGTGATCCGCCGCCGCAACCAGGAGGTCGACTACTGATGCGCGTCATGGCACAGCTCGCCATGGTGATGAACCTGGACAAGTGCATCGGCTGCCACACCTGTTCGGTCACCTGCAAGCAGGCGTGGACCAACCGGGCCGGGACCGAGTACGTGTGGTTCAACAACGTCGAGACCCGGCCCGGGCAGGGGTATCCCCGCACCTACCAGGACCAGGAGAAGTGGAAGGGCGGCTGGGAGCTCAACGCCCGCGGCCGGCTGAAGCTGAAGGCCGGCGGCCGGCTGAAGAAGCTGTTCTCCATCTTCGCCAACCCGCTGATGCCGTCGATCCAGGACTACTACGAGCCCTGGACCTACGACTACGACCGGTTGTTCTCCGCGCCGATGCAGGCCGACACCCCGGTCGCGCGTCCCCGCTCGCTCATCACCGGCGAGCCCACGAAGATCAGCTGGAGTGCGAACTGGGACGACAACCTGGCGGGAGGGCCGGAGCTGGCTCCGTCCGACCCGGTGCTGCGCAAGGTCTCCGACCAGGTCAAGCTCGACTTCGAGAACGCCTTCATGTTCTACCTGCCGCGCATCTGCGAGCACTGCCTCAACCCCTCCTGCGCGTCGTCGTGCCCCTCGGGGGCGATCTACAAGCGCAGTGAGGACGGCATCGTCCTGGTCGACCAGGACCGCTGCCGCGGCTGGCGGATGTGCGTGACCGGCTGCCCGTACAAGAAGGTGTACTTCAACCACCGCACCGGCAAGGCCGAGAAGTGCACCTTCTGCTTCCCGCGCGTGGAGGTGGGCCTGCCCACGGTCTGCTCGGAGACGTGCGTGGGCCGGCTCCGCTACATCGGGATCATCCTGTACGACGCCGACCGGGTGACCGAGGCGGCCTCCGTCGCCGACGACAAGGCCCTGTTCGAGGCGCAGAAGAGCGTGATGCTCGACCCGCACGACCCGGCGGTGATCAGTGCGGCGCGCGCCGCGGGCATCCCGGAGGACTGGCTGGAGGCGGCGCGCCGCTCCCCCATCCACAAGCTGATCTTCGAGTACGGCGTGGCGCTCCCGCTGCACCCGGAGTACCGGACCATGCCGATGGTCTGGTACATCCCACCGCTCTCCCCGGTCGTCGACGTCCTGTCCGGCACCGGCCACGACGGCGAGGACGCCGGCAACCTGTTCGGCGCGATCGACGCGCTGCGCATCCCCGTCGGCTACCTGGCGGAGCTGTTCACCGCCGGGGATCCGGAACCGGTGCGGGCGGTGCTGCGCCGCCTGGCCGCGATGCGCTCCTACATGCGGCGCCTCAACCTCGGCCAGGAGGCCGACGAGTCGATCGCCGCGGCGGTCGGCATGACCGGGCAGGGCGTCGAGGACATGCACCGGCTGCTGGCCCTCGCCCCCTACGCCGAGCGCTACGTCATCCCCAAGGCCCACGCCGAGCAGGGCGCGCAGCTGGAGGAGCTGGGAGGCGGCTGCAGCCTCGACTACGAGGGCGGGCCCGGCATGGGCGGCCCGTTCGGTGAGGCCTCCGGCACGCCCGCCCCGATCGCGGTGGAGAACTTCCACGCGCTCAAGGAGCGGCAGCGCGGCGGCGACCTGGAGGACGCCAACGAGCTGCGCGGCCGGGTCAACCTCCTGAACTGGGACGGCAAGGGCACCCCGGACGGGCTGTTCCCGAAGAACGGCAGGAAGGAGGAGCCGTGAGGATCCGCAGGACGCGGCCGTGCGGCCCCCGGAGCACGGTCGCGGCGGCTCCCGCCGGGAACACGGACGCAGGCGAGGAGAGATCATGACGGTGCTGGACGAGGGTGCGCTGCGCACCGCCCACATGGTGGCCTCGGTGCTGCTCGGCTATCCCGACGAGCGGCTGTACGGCGAGCGGCGGGTGCTGGCCGAGGCGGTGGCCGGACTGCCGGAGGGAGAGGTCCGGACGCGGCTGGCCGCCTTCCTCGAGCACACCGCGGCCACCGGCCGGGCCGAGCTGGCCGCCCACTACGTGGCGACGTTCGACCTCAAGCGGCGCTGCTGCCCGTACCTGACCTACTACGCCTACGGCGACACCCGCAAACGCGGCGCGGCGCTGCTGCGCTTCAAGCACGCCTTCCGCAGCGCGGGGTTCGAGCTCGCCGACGGGGAGCTGCCCGACCACCTGGCGGTGGTGTGCGAGCTGCTGGCGCGCGGCGCCGTACGGCAGGGCCGGCGGCTGCTGCAGGAGAACCGGGCCGGCGTGGAGCTGCTGCGCAAGGCGCTGGAGGCCGAGGAGTCGCCGTACGCCGGCGTGGTGGCCGCGGTGCTGGCCACGCTCGGCCCGGCGAGCCTGCGCGACCGGGAGGCGGCGCTGCGGCTGGCGGCCGAGGGGCCGCCGGCGGAGGAAGTCGGACTCGAACCCTACGCGGTGATGGAGGCAAGCCGGTGAACGCACTGGACGTGGTGCTGTGGGTGGTGGCGCCGTACGTGGCGCTGACGGTGTTCGTGCTGGGGCACGTGTGGCGCTACCGCTACGACAAGTTCGGCTGGACCACCCGCTCGTCGCAGATGTACGAGTCGCGGCTGCTGCGCATCGGCAGCCCGCTGTTCCACTTCGGCATCCTGGTGGTGCTGCTCGGCCACATCGGCGGGCTGGTGATCCCCAAGAGCTGGACCGAGGCGGCGGGCGTCAGCGAGGAGGCCTACCACGTCGTCGCGGTCGTGCTGGGCACGATCGCGGGCGTGGCCACCCTCGGCGGGCTGGCGATCCTGATCTACCGGCGCCGCACCGTCGGCCCGGTGTTCACCGCCACCACCCGCAACGACAAGCTCATGTACGCCGTGCTGGCCGTCACCATCGTGCTGGGCCTGGCCGCCACGGTGATGGCCAACATCGTCGGCGGCGGCTACGACTACCGCACGACCATCTCGCCGTGGTTCCGGTCGATCTTCTACTTCCAGCCGGATCCGGCGCTGATGGCCGGAGCGCCGCTGCTGTTCCAGTTGCACGCGCTCAGCGCGCTGCTGCTGTTCGCCGTCTGGCCGTTCACCCGGCTGGTGCACATGCTCACCGCGCCCGTCGGCTACCTGACCCGGCCGTACGTGGTGTACCGCAGCCGCGCCGAGCAGCCGACCGGTGCCCGGGCGCCCCGGCGCGGCTGGGAGCCGTCGCGCTGACGGCCGGACCCGAGTGCTTCACCGAGTGCTTCACCGAGTGCCTCGACCGAGTGCTTCAGCGGCTGGTCACACCGTGGGCCCGGAACTGCGCGTGGACCCGCTCCAGGAGCGCGGCGTCCGGCGGCTCGATGTCCGGGAGGGGGTACGGCAGGCCGAGCTCGGCGTACTTGTGCTCGGCCATCCGGTGGTAGGGCAGGACGTCGACGTGCTCGACGTTGGGCAGCGCGGCGGCGAACGCCGCCAGCCCCTCGACGTTGTCCTCGGCGTCGGTCAGGCCGGGGACCAGGACGAACCGGATCCAGGCAGGCGTGCCCAGCTCGGCCAGGCGGCGCGCGAAGCGCAGCGTGGGGGCCAGGCGGTTGCCGGTGACGCGCCGGTAGAGCGCGGGATCCCAGGACTTGACGTCCAGCAGGACGAGGTCGGTGTCGGCGAGCATCGCGTCGGTGGCGCGGTCGCCGAGGAAGCCGGAGGTGTCCAGGGCGGTGTGCAGGCCCAGCTCGCGGCAGCGGCGCAGGATCTCGCCGGTGAAGGCGGGCTGCTGGAGGGGCTCGCCGCCGCTGAGGGTGACGCCGCCGCCGGAGACCTCGATGAACCTGCGGTAGCGCCCGATGCGGGCCATGAGCTCGTCGGCGGTGGTCGGGGTGCCGCCGCGCCGCTGCCAGGTGTCGGGGTTGTGGCAGTACAGGCAGCGCAGCGGGCAGCCGGCGGTGAAGACCACGAAACGGGTGCCGGGCCCGTCCACCCCGGTGGAGATGTCCCAGGAGTGGACGGACCCGGTCACCGGCCCGGTGTCCGGCCCGGCCGGGTGGCCGGGCCGGACACCGTCAGACGGCGCCGTGGAAGGTGCGGTTGACGACATCGAGCTGCTGCTTCCTGGTCAGGCGGACGAAGTTCACCGCGTATCCGGAGACCCGGATGGTGAGCTGGGGGTACTTGTCGGGGTGCTCCATCGCGTCGAGCAGGATGTCGCGGTTGAGGACGTTGACGTTCATGTGGAAGCCGCCCGCGTCGAAGTAGCCGTCCAGCAGGCCGGACAGGTTGCCGATCCGCTCGGCGGCGGTACGGCCCAGCCCGGCCGGCGTCACCGTGCTGGTCAGGGAGATGCCGTCCTTGGCCTGGTCGTAGGGGAGCTTGGCGACCGACAGCGCCGAGACGGCCATGCCGTGCCGGTCGCGGCCGTTCATCGGGTTGGCGCCCGGCGCGAACGGCTCCCCCATGCGGCGGCCGTCGGGGGTGTTGCCGGTGTGCTCGCCGTACACCACGTTGGAGGTGATGGTCAGCACCGACTGGGTGTGCTCGGCGCCGCGGTAGGACGGATAAGAGCGGATCTTGTCCATGAAACTGCGCACCAGCCCGGCCGCGATGGAGTCGACCCGGTCGTCGTCGTTGCCGAAGGCCGGGTAGTCGCCCTCGACGGCGTAGTCGACCGCCAGGCCGGTCGCGTCGCGGATGACCCGCACGCCGCCGTACCTGATGGCCGACAGGCTGTCGGCGGCCACCGACAGACCCGCGATGCCGCAGGCCAGGGTCCGCTTGACGGGGTAGTCGTGCAGCGCCATCTCGATGCGCTCGTAGGCGTACTTGTCGTGCATGTAGTGGATGACGTTGAGCGCGTCGACGTAGGTCTCGGCCAGCCAGTCCATCATCCGGTCCAGCGCCGCGGCGACCTCGTCGTAGGAGAGGTACTCGCCGGTGAGGGGCGGGAGCGCGGGGCCGACCTGCTCGCCGGTGATCTCGTCTCTGCCGCCGTTGATCGCGTACAGCAGGGTCTTGGCCAGGTTGACCCGGGCGCCGAAGAACTGCATCTGCCGGCCCACCGGCGCGGCCGAGACGCAGCAGGCGATGGCGGTGTCGTCGCCGTACTCGGGGCGCAGCAGCTCGTCGTTCTCGTACTGGATCGAGCTGGTCTCGATCGAGGTGCGGGCGCAGAACCGCTTGAACCCCTCCGGCAGGCCGGGCGACCACAGCACGGTCAGGTTGGGCTCGGGTGCGGGCCCCAGGTTGTGCAGGGTCTGCAGGAACCTGAAGCTGGTCTTCGTCACCAGGGTGCGGCCGTCGGAGCCCATGCCGCCGATCGACTCGGTGACCCAGGTCGGGTCGCCGGAGAACAGCTGGTCGTACTCGGGGGTGCGCAGGAACCGCACGATCCGCAGCTTGATCACGAAGTCGTCGATCAGCTCCTGGGCGCGGGTCTCGTCGATCGTGCCCTCCTCCAGGTCGCGCTGGAGGTAGACGTCCAGGAAGGTGGAGGTACGGCCCAGCGACATGGCGGCGCCGTTCTGCTCCTTGACGGCCGCCAGGTAGCCGAAGTACAGCCACTGGACGGCCTCCCGGGCCGTGCCCGCGGGTCCGGCGATGTCGAAGCCGTAGGAGGCGGCCATCTCCGCCAGCTCGCCCAGCGCGCGGATCTGCTCGGCGAGTTCCTCCCTGTCGCGGATCACGTCCGCGCTGGAGGGGACCTCGTCCAGGGTGGCCAGCTCGGCCTTCTTGGCCGCGACCAGGTGGTCGACGCCGTAGAGGGCGACGCGCCGGTAGTCGCCGATGATCCGGCCCCGGCCGTAGGCGTCGGGCAGGCCGGTGACGATGTGCGCGCGGCGGGCCGCCCGGATCCGCGGCGTGTAGGCGTCGAAGACGCCGGCGTTGTGCGTCTTGCGGTATCTGGTGAAGATCTCGCTCACCCGGGGGTCGGGCGTGTACCCGTAGGCCGCCAGGCCGTTCTCGACCATCCGCAGCCCGCCGTTGGGCATGATCGCCCGCTTCAGCGGGGCGTCGGTCTGCAGGCCGACGATCAGTTCGCGCTCCCGGTCGATGTAGCCGGGAGCGTGCGAGGTGATCGAGGAGGGGGTCGAGGCGTCCACGTCGTGGATCCCGCGCCGCCGCTCCTCGGGGAACATCGCGGTCAGGCGGTTCCACACGCCCAGCGTGCGCTCGGTCGGCCCGGCCAGGAAGCCCTCGTCCCCGGTGTAGGGGGTGTGGTTGGCGCGGACGAAGTCCCGCACGTCGACGGCCGAGCACCAGACACCCCGCCGGAAGCCGCGCCAGGCACCGCCGTCGTGCGCCACGTGTGTGGATTCGAGTGTCATGCTCATGGTGGGACCTCCTCGGGAGCGGCTGTACTCCCATGGTCGGCCGGCAGGCGCACGATCGGCGCAGGCGGAGGTCCCCGGCGGCAAGGACTTTCGTCGGTTTCCTGGAGGCCGCCCGGCGCCGGCGGCGGGTGTGCGCGCTCACCAGGAACGGCGGTCCTCACGATCACCGCGCTCGGTCTTCAGCCGGGTGGCCAGCGACGCCGC
>NZ_JACHJJ010000035.1 GCF_014203605.1 Thiemannella venezuelensis
ACGGAGAGCGGGAAGCCCAGGAGCAGGTAGCGGGTGTCGATGCCGATGCGGCGCAGGAGGGATCTCATGGAGCCAACGCTACGAGCCCCCGGCGGATCCGATCGACCCTGCGGGCAGGCATCCCGGGGTAGGGCTGGCCCTACCCTCCCCGGTGGGGTGATCTTGACTCGAAGAGGCCCGTAGCCGTCACTGCGCCGCCCGGGGTCGCCGCGACAGTCTCGGATCACTGCCCCCGTGAGGAATCGAGACGACCGATGGCCACCGTCCTGACCCGCCCCGCTCCGGCCGGAGCCCGCGCGCCGCTCGCCCGGCCCTCCGCACCGCCCCCGCCGTCCGGGTCCTGCGCCCCGCCGCTCGCGCCGCCCGGCCGGGACGTGTTCATCGACGTCCTGCGCCTGTTCGGCATCGCACTGGTGGTGCTCCAGCACTGGAGCATGCCGGTGCTCTCCTTCGCCGGCGGTGAGATCACCACCGGCAACGCGCTGGCGTCGGGGAACGCGTGGGTCGTCACGTGGATCAGCCAGGTGATGCCGCTGGTGTTCTTCGCCGGGGGCGCCGCCAACGCGATCAGCCGGCGCGGCGCGGTCCGGCGCGGCACCGCGGGCCCGGTCTGGCTCGCGGCCCGGCTGCGCCGCCTGGCCTGGCCGGTGCTGCCGCTGGCGGCGGTCTGGCTCCCCCTGCCCCACCTGCTGCTCGCGCTCGGCCTGCCCGAGCAGCCGGTGGTCACGGCCGCGCGCCTGGCCGGCCAGCTCCTGTGGTTCCTGGCGATCTACCTCGTGGCGGTGGCGGCGACGCCGCTGATGCTCAGGCTCAACGCGGCGTACGGCCTGCGCGTGCCCGCGGCGCTGGCGGCGGGGGCCGTCGCGGTCGACGTGGTCCGTTTCACCAGCGGCCTGGAGGTCGTGGGGTTCGTGAACATCGGCCTGGTCTGGCTGGCCGTGCACCAGCTCGGCTTCCTCTACGCCGACGGCCGCCTGCGCCGCCCGTGGGCCATGGCCGCGGCGGGGTACGGCCTGGCCGCGCTGCTGGTGGCGTTCGGCCCCTACCCGGGCAGCATGATCGGCATGCCGGGGGCCGCGGTGTCCAACATGGCGCCGCCCACGGTCGCGCTGCTGGCGGTCGGGATCGGGCAGATCGGGCTGGCGGCGGCGCTGCGCGGGCAGATCACCGCCTTCGCCGCGTGGCCCGGGGTGGCGCGGGTGCTCGGCTGGGCCGGGCCGAGGATGATGACGGTCTACCTGTGGCACATGAGCGCGCTGTTCGCGGTCACCGCGATCGTCGTGGTCGGGCTGGGCGTGTCCACCCCGGAGCCGGGGGGCGCGGCCTGGCTCTCGGGCTGGCCGCACTGGCTCGTCGTGCTCGCTGTGGTCATGGGGCCGCTGCTGCGGGTCTTCGCCCGGTTCGAGGAGCCGCCGGCCGCGGCGCCGTACCGGGGCGGGGCGGTCAGGATCGCGGTGGCGGCGGCGCTGGCCGGTGCGGGGCTGCTCACCCTCACGCTGTTCGGCTTCGTCCCCGGCCCGGCGCCCGTGCTCGGCGCGGCCGCGCTCGGCGCGGGCCTGCTGCTGACCCGCTCGGCCCGCCGGTAGGGCACCGCCTCGGGAGGCCGGACCACCCCGGCGGTTCGACAACCGCCGGTTGTTCGGCAGGATGGGAACCGTGAGCCTTGTA
Source organism: Thiemannella venezuelensis (assembly GCF_014203605.1). Taxonomy (GTDB): domain Bacteria; phylum Actinomycetota; class Actinomycetes; order Streptosporangiales; family Streptosporangiaceae; genus Planomonospora_A; species Planomonospora_A venezuelensis. The sequence continues at coordinate 1,669 of NZ_JACHJJ010000035.1, forward strand.
GACCGCCTGCCAGAAGAGATCGACGCCGATCCCGACGCCATCTTCGACGCCTTCGTCGAGTGGAACACCGAGCGGGGGCTCACCCTCTATCCGGCGCAGGAGGAGGCCCTCATCGAGGTCGTCTCCGGCAACAACCTGATCCTGGCCACCCCGACGGGATCGGGCAAGAGCCTGGTCGCCGCGGGCGCGCACTTCACCGCGCTCACCCGGGACGTGCGGACCTTCTACACCGCGCCGATCAAGGCGCTGGTCTCGGAGAAGTTCTTCGACCTGTGCGAGGTCTTCGGCACCGAGAACGTCGGCATGATGACCGGCGACGCGAGCGTGAACCCCGGCGCGCCGATCATCTGCTGCACCGCGGAGATCCTCGCCAACGTCGCGCTGCGCGACGGCGCGGCGGCCGACATCGGCCAGGTCGTGATGGACGAGTTCCACTTCTACGCCGAGCCGGACCGGGGCTGGGCCTGGCAGGTGCCGCTGCTGGAGCTGCCGGACGTGCAGTTCGTCCTGATGTCGGCGACCCTCGGCGACGTGAGCATGTTCGAGGAGGACCTGACCCGGCGGACCGGCCGTCCCACCTCGGTGGTCAAGCACGCCGAACGCCCGGTCCCGCTGGTCTACTCCTACCGGATGACGCCGCTGCACGAGACGCTGGAGGAGATGCTCTCCACCAACCAGTACCCGGTCTACGTGGTGCACTTCACCCAGGCCGCCGCCATGGAGCGGGCGCAGTCGCTGATGAGCATCAACATGTGCTCGAAGGCCGAGAAGGAGGCCATCGCCGCGCTGATCGGCAACTTCCGGTTCACCACGAACTTCGGCCGGGCCCTGTCCCGGCTGGTGCGGCACGGCATCGGCGTGCACCACGCCGGGATGCTGCCGAAGTACCGCCGCCTGGTGGAGCGGCTGGCCCAGGCCGGGCTGCTGAAGGTCATCTGCGGGACCGACACCCTCGGCGTCGGCGTCAACGTGCCGATCCGCACGGTGCTGTTCACCGCGCTGAGCAAGTACGACGGCAGCAAGGTCCGGCGGCTGCGCGCCCGGGAGTTCCACCAGATCGCCGGGCGGGCGGGCCGGGCCGGCTTCGACACCATCGGCTACGTCGCCTGCCAGGCGCCCGAGTACGTCATCGAGAACGAGAAGGCCCTGGCCAAGATCGGCGACGACCCGAAGCGGCGGCGCGGCTACGCCCGCAAGAAGCCGCCGGAGGGCTTCGTCGGCTGGAGCGAGGAGACCTTCGCCAAGCTCCAGGAGGCCGAGCCCGAGCCGCTGGCCTCCCGCTTCAAGGTCAGCAACGCCATGCTGCTGGCGGTCATCAACCGGCCGGGCGACTGCTTCGCCGCGATGAAGCACCTGCTGACCGACAACCACGAGGACCGCAAGTGGCAGCGGCGGCACATCAGCCAGGCCATCGCGATCTACCGCTCGCTGCTGGCGGGCGGCGTGGTGGAGCAGCTCGCCGAGCCCGACGAGCAGGGGCGCAGGGCCCGCCTCACCATCGACCTGCAGGAGGACTTCGCGCTCAACCAGGCGCTGTCGACGTTCGCGCTGGCCGCCTTCGAGCTGCTGGACCGGGAGTCTCCGACGTACGCCCTGGACATGGTCTCGATCGTCGAGTCCATCCTGGACGACCCGCGCCAGATCCTGGCCGCCCAGCTGAAGCGGGCGCGGGGTGAGGCGGTCGCGGAGATGAAGGCCGACGGGATCGAGTACGAGGAGCGGATGGAGCTCCTGGCCGAGATCACGCATCCGATGCCCCTGGCCGACCTGCTGCTCGGCGCCTACGAGACCTACCGGCGCGGCCACCCGTGGGTGGCCGACTACACGGTGAGCCCCAAGAGCGTCATCCGCGACATGTACGAGCAGGCGATGACCTTCACCGAGTACGTCGCCCACTACGAGCTGGCCCGCTCCGAGGGCACCGTGCTGCGCTACCTCGCCGACGCCTACCGCACGCTGGCGCGGACCATCCCCGAGCACCTGAAGACCGAGGACCTGGTCGACCTGATCGAGTGGCTGGGCGAGCTGGTCCGCCAGGTCGACTCCAGCCTGATCGACGAGTGGGAGAAGCTGGCCAACCCGTCCCTGCTGCCCGAGGCCGAGCAGGAGATCGAGACCAAGCCCCGCCCGGTCACCGGCAACCCGCGGGCCTTCCGGGTGCTGGTCCGCAACGCCATGTTCCGCCTGGTCGAGCTGGTCGCCCTGGAGAAGGAGGAGGAGCTGGCCGGGCTCGCCCCCGACGTCGACTGGCCGGCCGCGCTGGACGCCTACTACGCCGACCACGACGAGGTCGGCACCGGTCCGGACGCCCGCGGCCCGGCTCTGCTCCGGATCGAGGAGGAGAAGGAGCTGTGGAAGGTCCGCCAGGTCATCGCCGACCCGGCGGGCGACGGCGACTGGGGCATCGACGCCCAGGTCGACCTGGCCGCCTCCGACGAGGAGGGGCGCGCCGTCCTGCACGTCGTCGGGCTCAACCGGCTGTGAGATCCCACAGGCGAGATCCCACCGGCGAGATGCCCTGGTGAGACTCCGTCCGCCGGAGCTCACCGATGGGATTCCCGATGGCGGGAGGACGGGGAAGCCGAAAGGATGCGGTCCATGAGCGATGAGGCGATCAGGCAGGTTCTCGGCCTGCTCTATCAGGACGACACGTTGCGGGTGCTGTCGGCGCTGGCGCTGGAGCGCGGGCCCGAGGAGTCGGGGCTGGACCAGGACGCGATGCTGCTGGCGCTGAACCGGCTGGAGCGCGGCGGGCTGGCCGTACAGGACGGAGAGGGCGGGTGGCGGCTGCGGCGGGAGCGCTTCCGCGAGCTGCTGCACGCCTCCGCCCCGCCGCCCGAACCCGTCTCCGCCGAGGAGAAGGTGCTGCGGGCCTTCCTCGTGGACGGGCGGCTGCGGGCCATCCCCACCAAGCGCGACAAGCAGCTCATCGTGCTGAACTACATCGCCCAGGTCTTCGAGCCGGGCGTGCGCTACCCGGAGAAGGCCGTCAACGTGGCGCTGCGCGCCTTCCACGACGACTACGCGGCGCTCCGCCGATACCTGGTGGACGACGGCATGCTGACCCGCGAGAACAACGTCTACTGGCGCAGCGGCGGCTCCGTCGTCACCTGAGGCCGAGGCGGGGCGGTCGCCGGAGGGCCCGGGAGCCCCGGCCTCCGGCCGCCTCCGGTGCGGCCCCGCCCGTCCGGGCTCAGCCGTAGTACGTCGCGGCGCCGTCGTGGAGCGGGACCGGTTCGGTCATGGGCGCCTTCTCACGGGTGATGCTCTTGGCCGAGGGGTGGACCCGCTCCAGCTCGGCCTTGCGGTCGAAGAGCAGCCTGGCCAGGCTCTCCGCGAGCGCCGGGTCCATCGTCTCGTTCACCACGAGCAGGTTGGGGACCACGATCGTGGGGATGTCGCCCGGGGTGGAGTAGACGTCCTTGCCGATCGTGCCCTGGGCGTAGACCTGGCCGTGCTCGGCCTGCATCGCCGGCAGCGAGGCGTCGAGCGGGACGAAGGCGACCTTCTCCTTCATGCTGGTGAACAGATCGGTGATGCCCGGGGTGGGCAGGCCGCCCGACCAGACCAGGGCGTCCAGGTTCCCGTCCTTCATGCCCTGCACGCTCTCCGGCAGGCCCAGGGACTGGCGGGTGACGTCCTTGTCGGGGTCGAGTCCCGCCGCCTTCAGCAGCCGCAGCGCGATGACCTCGGTGCCGGAGTTCGGCGAGCCGGTGGAGACCCGCTTGCCCTTGAGGTCGGCGACGGACGTGACGTTCGCCTCGGTGGTGGCGACCACCTGGGTGGAGTTGTCGTACAGCCGGGCGATGGCGCGGATCGGCTGCGGCGAGGTGAAGGAGCCTTTGCCCGCGACCGCGTCGGCGGCGGAGTCGGCGAGGGTGAAGGCGATGTCGGAGTCGCCCTTGACGACGCGCTGGATGTTCTCCACCGAGGCTCCGGTCGCCTCGGCCGTCGCCTGGTAGCCGGGGAGGTTCTTGCCGATCTGGTCGGCCAGGCCGCCGCCGAGGACGTAGTAGACGCCGGTGGTGTTGCCGGTGGCGATCGACAGGCGCTTTCCCCCGCCGGTCGTCCGGTCGGCGGCCTGTTCGGCGGACCTGTCGCCGCCGCAGGCGCTGAGGAGCAGCGTTCCGGCGGCCAGCAGGACGGTGAGACGTCTCATCGGTCGGGCCTCTCGTTCTCGCGGGACGGACTTTCGGCAGGGGTGCGCGCGGAGGGCTCCCCCGGGGACGGGTCCTCCCGGGGCGTGTTCTCCGGGGACGTGTTCTCCGGGGGCCCGCGGCGGGAGAGCCTCCGCAGCGCCAGGTGGAGCGCGGTCGCCAGGGCCAGCACGCCGGCCCCGGCCAGCACGGGGACGGGCGACAGGAACAGCAGCAGGACGGCGGCCACCCCGCACAGCGCCCGCACGGGCGCCCCGGCCGGGCCCGCGAGCCAGCCGCCGGTGGCGGCGGCCAGCGCGGCCACGGCGAGCGCCGACACCGCCGCGGCGAGCAGGACCTCCCCCACCGGCCCCTGGGCGAGCAGGCCCGCTCCGCCGGGCGTCAGCACGAAGGCGAACGGCACCAGGAAGGCCGGGAGCGTGTACTTCCAGGTGGCCAGCATGGTCCGGTAGGCGTTGCCGCCGGTGACGGCCGAGGCGGCGAAGGCCGACAGCGCCGTCGGCGGGCTGACCTCCGACAGCACCGCGTAGTAGAAGATGAACATGTACGCCTCGGCGGGGGCGACGCCGAGGTCCTTCAGCGCGGGCGCGATGATGACCGCCGCGATCACGAACGACGCGGTCACCGGTACGGCGAGGCCGAGCAGGAGCACCGCCAGCGCGCACATCAGCGCGGTGACCGCGAGCACCCCGCCCGAGACGCCGACGATCAGCGAACTGGCCTTGAGCCCGAGCCCGGTGAGCGTGACGACGGCGACGATCATCCCGGCGGCGGCGCAGGTGACCGCGACCGGCAGCACGCCCAGCGCCCCCTCGGCCAGGGAGCGGGCCGCCCTGCGGGGAGTGAGCCGGTGCCCGGCGTCGAGGAAGGAGAGCGCGAACGCCAGGATCGTGGCGTACACCACCGCGCGGAACGGCGACTGGCCGAGCGCCATCAGCACCACGATGACGAACAGCGAGCTGAAGTGGTAGCCGAACCGCCGCAGCAGCGGCCACAGGCGCGGCGCGTCGACCTCGACGGCGCGCGTGCCGTACCGGCGGGCGTCGATCTCGATCGCCAGGAAGACGCCCAGGTAGTACAGGAGCGTGGGGATCAGCGCGTAGACCAGCACCGTCAGGTAACCGACCTGCAGGTACTCGGCGATGATGAACGCCGCCGCGCCCAGCGTGGGCGGGGAGAGGATCGCCCCGATGCCCGCCGCGGCGAGCACTCCCCCGCCCTGCTCGCGCGGGTAGCCCGCCCGGCGCAGGATCGGCCAGGCGACGCTGCCGACGCTCACGGTCGTCGCGACGCCGGAGCCGCTGACCGTGCCGAGCAGGAACCCTGCCAGGGTCACCGTACGGCCCGGCGCGGCCCGCGAGCGCCGGAACGCGGCCAGGGAGACGTCCACGAAGAACTTTCCCGCGCCGGAGTGGTCGAGGACGGCCCCGTAGATCGTGAACAGGATGATGTAGGTCGCCGCGACGTCCAGTGGCACGCCGTACACGCCGTCGGTGCCCATGGTGAACGAGACGATGATCCGGTCGATGTCGTAGCCGCGGTGCCCGATCGGCCAGTCGAAGGGCAGGTAGCCGCCGTAGTAGGCGTAGGCGAGGAAGGCCAGGCAGACCGCGGGCAGGATCCAGCCGACGGTCCGCCGGCACGCCTCCAGGACCAGCAGGCAGATGACCGCACCGGCGGCCGTGTCCAGGACGGTGGGGTCGAACGTGCGCCGGATGAAGTCGTCGAAGACCACCACCGGGTAGCCGCAGGCCGCCAGGGAGAGCGCGGCCAGCGCCCAGTCCGCCGCGCCCGGCCGGTCGCCGCCGCGCCGCCGGGGCTTGTAGCAGACGAAGACGAGCGGGAGCACGACCGCGAGGAACACCATCCGGTACGGCAGGACGGACCCCGGCAAGAACGTCTGCCACAGCACGTAGAGGGACAGGCCCAGCGCGAGGACGATGACGGCCCGCGAGAGCACGCCGGGCAGGAGCCGTGCGGGCCGCTCGGCGTCGAGTTCCGCGATGAGCGCCTCAGGCGAGGGCGATGATGGCGGTGGTGCCGCTGTGCTGCCCGTCAAACGCCGCTCCCGGGTGAGCCGCCGTGCCGTTGACGGCAAGCTACCCAGAGAGCTGACGCCGGTCCGTCAGAACGAGATCACATTATGATCACGTTGGGTGCCCTCCGGCCGCCCGCGTCAGCCGCCGGAGGTGTCGAGCTCGGCGTCCGCGCACGGCACGGCGAGGTCGTAGGGGTCGTCCAGCCAGCCGGCGGGCAGGTGCACCCGGTCGCGCGCGTGGGTCTTGCCGCGCGGCGCGTCCACGCCGTCCGGCCAGGGCTGCGCGGGGTCGAGCTCCGCCAGTCCCGCGCGCAGCTCGCCGAGGGTGCCGGAGGTGGCCAGGCGGCGGCGCAGGTCGGCGCCGACGGTGAAGCCCTTGAGGTACCAGCCGACGTGCTTGCGGAAGTCGGCCACGGCGTGCGGCTCGCTGCCGAAGCACTCGGCCAGCAGCGCGGCGTGCCGGTCCATGGTCGCGGCGACCTCGCCCAGCGCCGGCCGTACCCGCTCGGCGCTCCCGTCGCACGCGGCGGCCAGGTCGCGGAAGAGCCACGGGCGGCCCAGGCAGCCCCGGCCCACCACGACCCCGTCGCACCCGGTCGCCTCCATCATCCGCAACGCGTCGTCGGCGCTCCAGATGTCGCCGTTGCCGAGCACCGGGATCTCGGTGACCGCCTCCTTCAGCCGGGCGATCGCCTCCCAGTCGGCCGTCCCGCCGTAGTGCTGGACGGCGGTGCGGCCGTGCAGCGCGACCGCGGCGACGCCCTCCTCCACGGCGATCCGCCCGGCGTCCAGGTAGGTCAGGTGGTCGTCGTCGATGCCCTTGCGCATCTTCATGGTCACCGGGAGCGTCCCGGCGTTGCGCACCGCCTCGCGCAGGATGGCGCGCAGCAGGTTCCGCTTGTACGGCAGCGCGGAGCCACCCCCGCGCCGGGTCACCTTGGGCACCGGGCAGCCGAAGTTGAGGTCGACGTGGTCGGCCAGGTCCTCCTCGGCGACCATCCGCACGGCCCGGCCGACCGTCACCGGATCGACCCCGTAGAGCTGGATGCTCCGGGGCCTCTCCTGGGGCTCGAAGCGGATCATCTTGAGCGTCTTGGCGTTGCGCTCCACCAGCGCCCGCGTCGTGATCATCTCGCAGACGAACAATCCGCCGCCCTGCTCCCGGCAGAGCGTGCGGAACGGCGCGTTGGTGATCCCCGCCATGGGCGCGAGGACGACCGGCGGCCAGACCTCCAGCGAACCCAGCTTCAACGACTCCACCTCGTGTTTCTACCGCACGGGACCCGGTGAGACGAACCGGGTCCCCGTGCGGCGGGGCCGGGCCGGCCGGACGCCCGGTTACGCACCTACCCGGAAAACCCGCTAGAGTTCTCTCGTCGCCGCGGGAACGGAAAAGATCCCGGCAGGCGCGCGGAAGTGGCTCAGTGGTAGAGCATCACCTTGCCAAGGTGAGGGTCGCGGGTTCGAATCCCGTCTTCCGCTCTGGTTCACCCGAGGACGATTAGCTCAGCGGGAGAGCGCTTCCCTGACACGGAAGAGGTCACAGGTTCAATCCCTGTATCGTCCACCATCGAAACCCCCAGGCCTGCCGCCTGGGGGTTTCTCTGTTCCTCAGACACAGGGAGCAGGCCGACCCCGGCCGGGAGCATTCCCCTCCCCCTCGCCTGCGCCCCTCTCCGAGCGACGACCTCGGCATGCTCTCCGTCACCGGTTCCGGCCACCGTGAAGGCGGAGCATCCGCCGAAGAGGGCACGGCGAGCCGCCCCGGGACATCGGGCCCGGCGATCCCGGAACCCGAAACTGGAACACGAGTTCGCTAAAACGCCGCACCGGATGAGTACAGAGAGTACGGTATCCATCACCCTCCGGCGCACTCCGAACAGAAACGAGATCCCGTGTCCCCCGGCCACCAACACGAGATGCCCCTGGAGATGGTCCGCCGCCGCCCCATCTTCGCTCTCGAACTCCTCGCCCTGGGCCTGCGCGCCACCGCCGACGGCTACCACGACGCCCGCCTCGAATCGGTCGAGCTCAACGAACGCCTCCCCGCCGAGTACCTCGCCGACTCCGTCATCTCCCTGCAAGGACCCGACGGCGACCGCCGGTTCCTCATCGTGGAAGTCCAGCGCGCCTGGGATTCCCGCAAGGTCTGGTCCTGGGCCGCCTACGTCGGCGGCCTCATGGGCCGCCACCGCTGCGCCGTCATCCTCATCGTCATCTGCCTCAGCAGAACCATCGCCGCCCGCTACAACCAGCCCATCCAGCCCCCCGACTCCTGCATGCTGCTGTGCCCCATCGTCATCGGCCCCGACCAACTCCCCCTGCCCCGCGACACCGCCGACGTGCTGGCCTCCCCCGAAGTCGCCGTCCTGGCCGCCCTCACCCATCCCGACGACCTCGACACCGTCACCACCGTCGGCACCGCCCTGGCCGATGTCCCCGACGACCGCGGCTCCGTCTACTACGATTATCTGCACGGGCAGCTCCCTGAGCCGGTCCGCGCGCACCTGGAGGAGATCATGACCACCATGACGCCCGAAACCGAGAGCCCCTTCGAACGGCTCCTGCGCAAACGCGAAGCCCTCGCCGAAGCTCGCGCCGAAGCTCGCTTCGAGGCTCGCGCCAAGGCAGAACTGGCGGGGATGGTGCTCGCCGTCCTGGAGGCCCGTGGGCTGAAGCCGGGCCCCGACCAGCGCGAGCGGATCACCGCCTGCACCGACTCCGCCCTGCTGACCACCTGGGCGACCCGCGCGGCCACCGTCACCGACGTGACCGAGGTGTTCCAGGACCACTGAGGACCGCTCCGTGCCGCGGTCGCCCCGAGTTCACCGAGTGGTGGACGGTACCCCGGCGTAGGACCGTGCACGGCCGGTCCCCGCACGCCTGCTCCCGTCCGGGACCGTTCCGGACGGGCGGGTGCGCCGTTGGACCCGCCCGTCCGGCCGGTGGCTCAGTCTGCGACGTAGCCGATCGACCGGACGTCGTAGCCGGTGGCCTTCGACCCGCGGACGTGCATGAACATGGCGCCGCCCTCGTAGGACCAGGCGCACGAGTGGCCCTTGGGCTCCGGCGAGCAGCCCTGGAAGAAGTAGGGCACGCCCTTCGGGTCGAACCTCACCCGGAACAGTCTGTTCACGGCGGCCGGGCGGGCGGCCTCCAGGCCCTGGTTGCGGTCGTTCTTCTTCCACGCCGAGAACAGGTGCTTGGCCGCGGCGGACGGGGTGGTGAAGTGGCGGGATCCGTAGACCTTCGTCACCTTCGACCCGGACACGATCATCAGGACGCCGTCGAGCCCGCCCGGCACGTTCACGCTCGTGTGCACGAACCGGCAGGCGTTCCCGGAGCATCCGGCGAACTCGTCCGGAGCACGGTAGGCGTAGGCGAACATGGAGTTCACCGCGGACGGCGTCGCCACCCGGGCGGCGGCGCGGCGGTCCCCGCGCACCCACGCGCCGAACAGCTTCTCGGCCGGCGTCGCAGGGGCTGCGGAGACCGGGGCCTGGGCCGGGGCGACCGCCTGGGCAGCAGCCGGAACGGACGGGAGCATCAGCGTGGCGCCCGCCGCGACCGCGGCGCCACCGAGAACAAGTCGTCTGGACACATCCGCACGGTAGAACCGGCGGCTTGCACCCGGGTTACCCCGGGCTTGCAGCGCCCGGTCCGCCGGGGCTCAGTGGCCAGGCGGCCGGGGGCGGGCGTTGCGCAGGCGGATGCCGCTCCACTCCAGGGTGCTGGCGGTCACCGCGTCCCAGAACTCCCACAGGTTGTCCAGGAGCCTCAGCTGGATCCCGGCCTCCCGGTGCAACTCCGGCAGGCTGCCGACCGGTTCGGGCGGGCCGAGGGGCTCGACGGGCTCGGTGGCGACCATCGCGTTCGGGACCGGCTCCCCGAACGGGGTGAACTTCTCCGCGGGCAGGCGGTAGCCGTACAGGCGGACGGTCAGGAACGCCTCCAGCCAGCCGTACTCGATGGCGTGGACCCGCCGCCCGCAGCCGGGGCCGACGATCCGCTCCCGGTCGGCCCGGGTCGTGCCCGGCGCGGTCCAGGCCATGGCGCGCGGGCACTGGCGGGGGAACCAGTAGTCGGGGCAGCGGTCGGCGTCCACCGCCCACACGTACGCCTCCGGTTGCTGCGCGGTGGGTGCCACGTGCGGGACGAACCGGGTGATCCGCGGGTCCTCGGAGAAGTGCAGTACCTGACCGGGCTCGGGTCGCATGGTGTCCTGTCTATCACCCGATCACCGATGTCCAGATCTTGACGTATGCCGATATACGTCTCACCATCACGACATGCCGACCGAGATGGCGCAGCCCTTCACCGTGCGGTCCGGGGAGTCGTGGCGCGATCCCTTCCCCATGTACGCCGGCCTGCGCGACCACGATCCGGTGCACCACGTCGCCGAAGGCGACTACTGGGTGTTGTCGCGCTTCGCCGAGGTGTGGGCGGCGGCCCGTGACACCTCGGCCTTCTCCTCCGCCCAGGGCCTGACCTTCACGTACGGCGAGCGGGAGCGGCTCGGCCTGCGGGAGGCGGCGCCGATGGTGATGCTGGACCCGCCCGAGCACACCGAGTTCCGCGGGCTCGTCAGCCGGGGGTTCACCCCGCGCAGGGTCGCCGGGGTGGAGCCGGCCGTGCGCCGGTTCGTGGCCGGGCGCCTGGACCGCGTCGCCCGCGTCCTGGCCCGCGGGCCGGCCGCCGAGACCGACATCGTCTCCGAGCTGTTCAAGCCGCTGCCGAGCTTCGTGGTCGCGCACTACCTCGGGGTGCCCGAGGCGGACCGGGCCCGGTTCGACGGCTGGACCGAGCAGATCGTGGCCGCGGGCTCCCACGGCGACCCGCTGGCCGCCTCCGGAGCCGTGGCCGAGCTGCTGGACTACTTCACCCATCTGGCCCGGCGGCGCCGCGACGAGCCCGGCGACGACACGGTCTCCGCGCTCGTCGCGGTCTACGGCGACGGCGACCCGCTGGGCCTGCTGCGCATCCTCGGCTTCGCCTTCACCATGGTGGCCGGCGGCAACGACACCACCACCGGCCTGCTCGGCGGCGCCTGCGAGCTGCTGGCCGCCCATCCCGGGCAGCGCGCGCTGCTGGCGCGCGAGCCCGGGCTCATCCCGGGCGCGGTCGAGGAGCTGCTCCGGCTGACGTGCCCGGTCCAGGGGCTCGCCAGGACCGCCACCCGCGACGTGCGGATCGCCGGGACCGTGATCCCGGCGGGGCGCAAGGTCATGCTGCTGTACGCCTCCGCCAACCGCGACCCCCGCGAGTTCGGCCCGGACGCCGAGCGGCTCGACGTCACCCGGCGCCCCGGCCGGATCCTGGCCTTCGGCCACGGCGCCCACCACTGCCTCGGCGCCGCCGCCGCGCGCCTGCAGGCCCGGATCGCCCTGGAGGAGCTGCTGATCCGTTTCCCGGACTTCACCGTCGACCCCGGTCGCGGGGTCTTCGCGCCCGGCCACTTCGTCCGCCGCTACCGGTCGCTGCCCTTCTCCGCCGGGCGGCCCGCATGAGCGCGCCATGGCTGCGGGACGAGCGTGCCGGACTGGCGGCCGAGCGCATCCTGGCCGCCGCCGAGCAGGTCTTCCTCCGGCGCGGCGTCGCCGCCACCGAGATGGCGCACATCGCCGAGGCGGCCGGCTGCTCGCGGGCCACGCTGTACCGCTACTTCGACAACCGGCACGCGCTGCGCATGGCCTACGTCCACCGCGAGGCCGGGCGCGTCGCGCGCGACGTGGGCGAGCGGGTCCGCGGTCTCGCCGACCCACGGGAGCGGCTCACGGCCGCGCTGCCCGCCGTCCTGCACGCGGTGCGGGGCAACCCGGTGCTGGCGGCGTGGTTCACCCACGCCGACGGTGCCCTGACCGCCGAGCTGGCCCGCTCCTCCCCGGTGATCGAGGCGATGGGCGCCGCGTTCCTCGGCGACCCGGCCGATCCCGGCACCCGGGCGCGGGGACGCTGGCTGGTCCGCGTCATCGTGTCCCTGCTGACCACGCCCGGCGAGGACGACGCCGACGAACGGGCCATGATCGAGAGTTTCGTGGTCCCCGTGCTGGCCGGGGAGGACGCGCCGCGGCCGCGGTGAGCGCCGGCCGGGCGCGGGGTAATCCCGTTGCCCGGCGGGCACCGGCCTCACCAGACTGAACGGCGTGAGCACGCCCTACCGGCAGATCCGCGCCGTCTACACCGAGGAGACGATCACCGTCTACCAGGCCTACGACCCGGACATCGCCGGCCCCGCCGTCGCGGCGCAGCGGTTCGTCCCGCCCTTCAAGCGGGAGCGGATGACCTGGATCAAGCCGTCGTTCCTGTGGATGATGTACCGCTGCGGCTGGGCCGCCAAGCCCGGCCAGGCCCGCGTCCTGGCCGTCGAGATCGCCCGCGACGGCTTCGAGTGGGCGCTGGCGCACTCGTGTCCCAGCCACCACGGCCGCGACGCCGGTCCGGCCGACCGCGCGGCCTGGGCGGAGCGGCTGCGGCGGAGCCCGGTCCGCGTCCAGTGGGATCCCGAGCGCGACCTGGGGCTGAACCCCCTGCCGTACCGGTCGATCCAGATCGGCCTGTCCCGCGAGGCCGTGCACCGCTACGCCGACGAGTGGACCGTCTCGATCACCGACGTCACTGATCGCGTCCGCGACGTCCACGCCGCCGTCCGGAGCGGCGACCGGGCGGCGGCGCTCCTCCCGGAGGAACGTCCGTACCCGCTCCCGCCGGCCCTCGCCGACGCCGTCGGAGCCCGGGCGGTGTGAGAACGGGCAGCGGCTGTCATACCGGGTCCGGGTCGTCCGGCCGGGGGTTTTCGCGCGTACGGCACCGGGAGGAGCAGGCGCCGCCCCTACGGCACCGGGAGCAGGCCCGTGATGCGACACCGCTGTCCGGCGTCCGTGTGATCACCCATCGGGTCGGCTTCCGGCGCCGGCCGGGCTCGTGACCAGCGGCAGGTAGACCTCGTCGACGATCTCCACGAGGACCTCGTCGGGGACCGTCGGCGTGCCGCGGGTCACGAACTCGTTGCGCAGCAGCGCCATCGCCGTCGTCGCGACCCTGGGCGTGGTCTGGATGCCCGCCCGCCCGAGCACGGTCTGCCACATGCCGGCGCCACCGTCGGTGGCGTGCGCGTGCAGGATGGCCAGCAGTTCGGGGTCCTGTCCGGCGCCGGACAGCAGGCCGCGCAGGACCTCGCCGAGCGGTGACGACCAGTGGCTGTTGGCGGCGCGCAGCAGGGCCAGCACGTCGCCGCGCAGGCTGCCGGTGGCGGGGAGCTCCGGCTGGGCGGCGAGCAGTTCGCGGTAGGCGGCGACGCCGAGCGCGGCGCGGTTGGGCCAGCGGCGGTAGAGGGCGTTCTTGTTGGTGCCCGCCCGCCTGGCCACGCGCTCCATCGTCAGCCCCGCGTATCCGGATTCGAGCAGCTCTTCCCGTGCCGCCTGGAGGATGGCCTGCTCCAGCTCTTGACTCCGACGTCTCACGCCCATGAGGGTACGGTACGTACCGTACCCTTTGGAAGGGAGAGGCATGCGCGGCAAGGGAATCGTGTACGACACCGGCATCGTGATCGGCGGCGACAACACGCGAGACGTGTTCGACCTCGACGCGGTACGGCACGAACTCCACGTGATCAGGCGGGACCTGCACTGCACGGCCGTCAGGATCATCGGCTCGGACCCCGGCAGGCTCGAGGCGGCGGCCCGCGAGGCGGCCGGGGCCGGGCTGGAGGTGTGGTTCTCTCCCTTCACCTGCGACCTGACGCCGGAGGAACTGCTCGGCCTGTTCGCCGACTGCGCCGAGCGGATCAGGGGCACCGACGCGGTGTTCGTGGCGGGCGCGGAGCACAGCCTGCTCAACCGGGGGTTCCTGCCCGGAGAGACGATCGGGGAGCGGATGGAGCTGCTCGCCGTACCGGAAAAGCTGCGTGAGCACCTCGGGCAGGTGCCTGCTCTGGTCAACGCGTTCCTGAAGGACGCCGTGGCGGTGGTCAGGGAGCGGTTCGCCGGCAGGATCACGTATGCGGCGATCCCCTTCGAGATGGTGGACTGGCAGCCGTTCGACTTCGTCGGAGTGGACCTGTACCGGTCGGCGGAGGTCGCCGACCGGTACCGCGAGGGGGTCCGCAGCCTGGTCGCGCAGGGTAAGCCGGTGGCGATCACCGAGGTGGGATGCATGACGTTCCGGGGCGCCGGGGATCTCGGGGCGCGGGGGACGGAGGTGGTGGAGTACGACGGCCACCGGCCGCTGAGGCTCGCCCGGCCCCTGCACCGCGACGAGGGCGAGCAGGCCGCCTACCTGCGGGAGGTGCTGGAGGTGTTCCGGCAGGAGGGAGTGGACAGCGTGTTCGTCAACACCTTCGCCCAGTACAACATGCCCGGCGAGCTGGACACGGCCGGCTACGGCATCGTGCGGATGACCGGCGGGACCTCGTGGGAGCCGAAGGAGGCGTTCCATCTGCTCGCCGAACGCTACGGCTGAGACGCACCCGGCCGGGCCGCGACGCGGCTCTGCTCCCGCCGGTTAATTCGGTTGCCCGGCGGGAGTCCGGTTGGTCACGCTGGTCGGTATGAACGTGCCCTGTATGCAGAGCCCGTGACGGTTCCGAACCGGCCGTTCCGCTGGGACCTGACCGGCCGCGACCGGCTCGGCGGCCTCCTGGACGGCCGTCCCGAGGACGAACTGCCCTACCTTCCCGAACTGATCGAGTGCGCCGCCGAGGTCCTGGCCCGCAGCGCCGGCGGTGACCTGTACTTCGCCGGCCGTTCCGCCGACGGCGTCCACGACCTCCTCTCCGGAGCCCTGGCCCGGACCTCGCACCGGGACCGGCTGCACCTGCTCCCGTTCTCCTGCCGTTTCGAAGAGCCCCTCCAGGCCGCCGAGGTGCGGCGGCTCCGGGTCGACCTCGAAGGGCTGGGCATCACCCCGTACGGCCTGGCCCGCCGCAGGCGCCCGGTCGTCTTCGCCGACCTGGTGTACGGCGGGGCCACCTTCGCCAACCTGTACGGGCTCCTGCGCGACTGGATCGGCGACGAGCGCGAGAACTGGGACGTCATCCGCCTCAAGCTGCGCTTCCTCGGCATCACCTCGCGCAGGAAGAGCAGCCCGAACACCTGGCGCTGGTGGCAGGAGGCCTCCTGGACCGGCGACCTGCCCCGCAGGGCCGTGGCGGGCGTGTCCGTCGAGCCCTGGCTCTGGAGCTACCTCGGCAACGAGCAACACAAGATCACACCGTCGTTCCCGCGCGCTCTCTGGTCCGATGAGGCCGCCGCCGTACCCCGCCGCGACGAGGAGGCCCTCTCCGCGCTCGCCCGGGCCGCCGGCCTCGTGGAGCGGGGCCGGGGCCGGAAGGCGCGTGAGGCGCTCGCCCGCCGGGTCGCGGCCGAACCGGCCTTCGCGGAGCCCTGGCTGCGCTCCCTGGTCCTGGAGCTCCGCCGGGGATGACCCGGGCGCGGCGGCCGTCGGGCGGTCAGGCCTCGTCCAGCTCGAACACCTCGGCGAGCTCCAGCCGCACGCACGAGCTCATGAGCCGCGGGGCGAGCCCGGTGATCCTGAGGCGTCCCGAGACCGTGGCCAGCCGCCAGCGGATCCCGAGCAGCAGCGTCCATCCCGCGCCGTCGCAGGAGCCGAGGGCGCGGGCGTCGAGGACGAGGAAGCGGTGGCCCTGGTCCACCAGATCGCTCAGGACGCGCCCGAGGATGCAGGCCGTCGACATCGTCAGGTCTCCGACGAGCGTGACGACCGTGCGGTCCGTCCCGGGGCCGACCAGGAGTTCCAGGACGGGATCCGCCGGCGGGACGGCGAGGGGCGGTTCGGCGGCAGGCCCGGAGACCCGCTCCGGGAAGACGGCCGGCGCGGGTTCCCGGAGGAGGCCGGCGGCCGGCTCGGGCGCCGGAGGCGGCGCGATGGCGGGCCCGGCATCCGGCAAGGTGACACTTCCCATGAATGACCAGCTTCCTCGGACGGGCGGCGGACGCGTGCCCACCGCGCTGGTGAGGGGCCATCAGGCTGTTTGCCCCGAATCATGCTATATCGCGCTGAGTAGCGACCCAATTACAAAGAGCCTTATATGTAGGGAGATATCTCACTCGGCAGCCAGGAATAGCCGCAACCCCGGTGGCCGTTGACATACGGAGCTAATGAGTGGCATCCCAGGGCGGTCCGGACCGCGCGCGTAGTCTGACGGGGGTCACGGTCACGCGACTGGGAGAGAGATTGGGCGTCAACGGCCTGGATGTTCCGCATGCGCTACGGCAGGCGGTCTTCCCCGGAGGGACGGCCCCCGCCTGCAGGACGCTGATCGACGTCCTCGACCAGACCGTCCGGCGCCACCCGCACGCGGCCGCGCTCGACGACGGGCGGACCCGGCTCGACTACCTCGGCCTGCGCGGCGAGGTGGACCGGCTCGCCGCCGAGCTGCGGGAGGCCGGGATCGGCCGCGGCGACCGGGTGGGGGTGCGGGTCCCGTCGGGCACGACCGGCCTGTACGTCGCGATCCTGGCCGTGCTCACCGTCGGCGCCGCCTACGTCCCGGTGGACGCCGACGACCCCGACGAGCGGGCCGAACTGGTCTTCTCCGAGGCGGGGGTGTCGGCGGCCGTCGTCGAGGGCGAGAAGGTCGTCGTCTTCGACCCCTGGGGCCGCGCCCCGCAAGCCCCCGGGACCGATGACCGGACGGTGCCCGCGGCCCCCCTCTCCGCCGCCCGGCCGGCGGAGGGCGCCGGAGCCGTACGGCCCGGCCCGGACGACGACGCGTGGATCATCTTCACCTCGGGGTCGACCGGCAGGCCCAAGGGGGTCGCGGTCACCCACCGCAGCGCGGCGGCGTTCGTGGACGCCGAGGCCCGGCTCTTCCTGCAGGACGAGCCGATCGGCCCCGGCGACCGGGTGCTGGCCGGGCTCTCGGTGGCCTTCGACGCCTCCTGCGAGGAGATGTGGCTGGCCTGGCGGCACGGCGCCTGCCTGGTCGCCGCGCCCCGGTCACTGGTGCGTACCGGCATGGACCTCGGCCCGTGGATGGCCGAGATGGGCATCACCGTCGTCTCCACGGTCCCGACTCTGGCGGCGCTGTGGCCGGCGGAGAGCCTCGACGACGTCCGGCTGCTGATCTTCGGCGGTGAGGCCTGCCCGCCCGAGCTGGCCGAGCGGCTGGCCGTACCCGGGCGGGAGGTGTGGAACACCTACGGTCCGACCGAGGCCACGGTGGTCGCGTGCGCGGCCCCGCTGACCGGGGAGGGGCCGGTCCGGATCGGGCTGCCGCTGGACGGCTGGGACCTGGCGGTCGTGGACGCCGCCGGAGAGCCGGTCGCCATGGGCGAGACCGGCGAGCTGGTCATCGGCGGGGTCGGGCTGGCCCGCTACCTCGACTCCGGCAAGGACGCCGAGAAGTACGCCCCCCTTCCGTCCCTCGGCTGGGCGCGGGCCTACCGCAGCGGCGACCTGGTCCGGGCCGAGCCCGAGGGACTGGTCTTCGGCGGGCGGGCCGACGAGCAGGTCAAGCTCGGCGGGCGCCGGATCGAGCTGGGCGAGGTGGACGCGGCCCTGCAGGCGCTGCCCGGCGTCGCCGGGGCGGCCTCGGCCGTCCGCACGACCGGCGGCGGGCACCAGCTGCTCGTCGGCTACGTCGTGCCGGGCGAGGGGTTCGACCAGGAGGAGGCCGTGGACCGGCTGCGGGACACCCTTCCCGCCGCGCTGGTTCCGCGGCTCGCCCTGGTGGACGACCTGCCGACCCGCACCTCCGGCAAGATCGACCGCGACGCCCTCCCCTGGCCGCCGCCCGGCGCGGACGGCGCGGACGGACCCGGGACGGACCCGGGCGTCGACCCGTGGGTGGCGGAGCGCTGGCGTGACGTGCTCGGCGTGACCGAGGGCGACTTCTTCGCCGAGGGCGGCACCAGCCTGGCCGCGGCCCGGCTGGTCTCGGCGCTGCGGGCGCGCTACCCGTCGGTCACCACGGGGGACGTCTACGAGCATCCGACGCTCGGCGCGCTCGCCGCGCACCTGTCCGCACTGGACGCCCCGGAGGCCGTGGAGGCCATGGAGTCCGCGGCCACCGGCCGGGTCGTCACGCCGATGCCGCGCCGCGCCGCGCTCGTGCAGTCGCTGCTGACCGTGGTCCTGCTCACCGCGGGCGGGATGCGCTGGCTGGTCGGCCTGGCCGCGTTCAACAACGTCGCCGGCCTGCCGTGGGCGCCGGCCGTGCCGTGGTGGCAGGTGCTGCTGGGCGGCCTGCTCTTCGTCACCCCCGCCGGGCGGATCGCGCTGGCCGCGGGGAGCGCCCGGCTGCTGCTGCGCCGGCTGGAGCCCGGCGCCCACCCCCGGGGCGGCGCCGTCCACCTGCGGCTCTGGTTCGCCGAGCGGCTCGCCGAGCGGCTGGGCGTGGCCGACGTCTCCAGCGCCCCCTGGCTCACCCACTACGCCCGCGCGCTCGGCGCGACCGTCGGCGCCGACGCGGACCTGCACTCCGCGCCGCCGGTCACCGGCATGCTCAAGCTGGGCAGGAACGCGGCGGTCGAGCCCGAGGTCGACCTGAGCGGGTACTGGATCGACGGCGACCGGGTGCACGTCGGCGAGATCAGGATCGGCGCGGGCGCCGTGGTCGGCGCCCGGTCCACGCTCCTGCCCGGCGCGCGCATCGGGAAGAACGCCCAGGTCCTCCCCGGCTCGGCGGTGGCCGGCCCCGTCCCGTCCGGTCAGCGCTGGGCGGGCGTGCCGGCCGTGCGGACGGGCAAGGCGCGCCACTCCTCCGCCGCCCGCCCGCCGCGCTCCCGGCGCTGGGCCGCGGTCTACGGGCTCACCGCGCTGGCGCTCGGCCTCCTCCCGGTCGCCGCCGCCGTCCCCGGGCTGCTCCTGCTGGCCCGCGGCACCCTCGCCGACGCCCTGTACGCCGTGCCGCTCGCCACGGTGGCCTCGATGGCGGCCTTCGCGCTGACCCTCGTGGCCGCGGTGCGGCTGCTGTCGGTGGACCTGCGCGCCGGGCTGCACCCGGTGCACGGCCGCCAGGCCTGGCAGGCGTGGACCACCGGCCGGCTGATGGCGACGGCCCGGGTCTGGCTCTTCCCGCTGTACGCGAGCGCCCTCACCCCGGCCTGGCTGCGCGCCCTGGGCATGAAGGTCGGCCGGGACGTGGAGCTGTCCACCGTGCTGGCGCTGCCCTCGATGACCTCGGTCGGCGACGGAGCGTTCCTCGCCGACGACACGATGGTCGCCCCGTACGAGCTGGACGGCGGGCG
Source organism: Thiemannella venezuelensis (assembly GCF_014203605.1). GTDB lineage: Bacteria > Actinomycetota > Actinomycetes > Streptosporangiales > Streptosporangiaceae > Planomonospora_A > Planomonospora_A venezuelensis. The sequence goes on from NZ_JACHJJ010000035.1 coordinate 21,072, forward strand.
CTTGCGGGTGGACCGCGTGCGGATCGGCAAGCGCGCCTTCCTCGGCAACTCGGGGATGACCGCACCCGGCCGGAAGGTACCCAGGGACGGGCTGGTCGCGGTGCTGTCCGCGGCGCCGAAGAAGGCGAAGGCGGGCTCGTCCTACCTGGGCATGCCCCCCGTCGAACTGCGCCGGACCGCCGGTGACGGCGACCGCAGCCGCACCTACGACCCGCCGGCGCGGCTGAAGGCGGCCCGCGCCGCCGTCGAGCTGTGCCGGCTCGTCCCGGCGATGGCCACGGTCGCGCTCGCCGTACTCGTGGTCGCCGCGCTGGAGTGGCTGCTGCGCGGGTACGGCCTCGCGGTCACGGCGGCGCTGACCGGCGTCGTGGCGGCCGGGGCGGGCGTGCTCGCCGCGGCGGTCGCCTCCGCCGCCAAGTGGCTGGTGGTCGGCCGGATCTCCGCGGGCGACCGGCCGCTGTGGAGCTCGTTCGTGTGGCGCAACGAGCTGGCCGACAACTTCGTGGAGGTGCTGGCCGCGCCGTGGTTCGCCCGGCCGTGGCTGGGCACGGCTCCGCTCAACGCCTGGCTGCGCTCGATGGGCGCGCGGATCGGGCGGGGGGTGTGGTGCGAGACCTACTGGCTGCCCGAGATCGACCTGGTCTCCCTGGGCGACGGCGCGACCGTGAACCGGGGGTGCGTCCTGCAGACGCACCTGTTCCACGACCGGGTCATGAGCATCGATACTGTCGTCTTGCGGAACGGTGCGACGCTCGGCCCGCACGGGGTGGTGCTGCCCGCGGCGACGGTCGGGGAGGACACCGTCGTCGGCCCGGCGTCCCTGGTGATGCGCGGCGAGTCCGTGCCGCCGGGGACACGCTGGTTCGGCAACCCGATCGCAGCATGGACGGCCCATACCCCGAGGACGTGAGTCGAGTTCTGAGCACCACCCACCGCCCCTACTTCCCCGCGCACGGCGACGACGGCTACCGGACCGGCCACTACGACCTCTGCCTGGACTACCGGGTCGGCAACAACCGGCTCGACGCCGTCGCCCGCATCTCGGCGGTGGCCGTCCGGCCGCTGGACCGCCTCTCCCTCGACCTCGGCGCCTTCCGGGTCGGCAAGGTGCTGGTCGACGGCAGGACCGCGCGCTTCACCCACCGCGAGGGCAAGCTGCGCGTCTCGCCGGTGCGGCTGCGGCCGGGACCGTTCACCGTCGAGGTCCGCTACGCGGGCAGCCCCCGGCCGGTCTCCAGCCCCTGGGGCGGGCTCGGCTGGGAGCAGCTCGCCGACGGCGTGATCGTGGCCGGCCAGCCGACCGGGGCCCCGTCGTGGTTCCCCTGCAACGACCGGCCGGACGACAAGGCCTCCTACCGGATCGAGGTCACCGCCGCCTCGCCGTACACGGTGGTCGCCACCGGGGAGCCGGTGGAGCGGCGGCGGACGGCGGCGGCCACGACCTGGGTGTACGAGCAGGCCGAGCCGATGGCGCCGTACCTGGCGAGCGTGCAGATCGGCCGCTACCAGCAGACCGGGCTGGGACCGCGGATGCGGGCGTTCCACCCGGCCAAGCTCGCCCGCCGGGTGCGCAACGACTTCGGGCGGCAGGACCGCATGATGGCGGCCTTCACCGAGCGGTTCGGCCCGTACCCGTTCGCCTCCTACACCGTCGTGGTGACCGAGGACGAGCTGGAGATCCCGGTCGAGGCGCAGGGCATGTCGATCTTCGGCGCCAACCACGTGGACGGGGCGCGCGGCCAGGAGCGGCTGGTCGCCCACGAGCTGGCGCACCAGTGGTTCGGCAACAGCCTGACCGTGGCCGACTGGCGGGACATCTGGCTGCACGAGGGCTTCGCCGCCTACGCCGAGTGGATATGGTCGGAGGTGTCCGGCGGCCCGTCCTCCGCCCAGCACGCGGCCCACTGGCACCGCCGCCTGGCCGCCCTGCCCCAGGACTTCGTGCTCGCCGATCCCGGAGCGCGCCGCCTGTTCGACGACCGCGTCTACAAGCGCGGCGCCCTCACCCTGCACGCGCTCCGCACGACCCTCGGCGACCTGGCATTCTTCTCGATGCTGCGGGCCTGGACGGGCGAGAACCGGCACGGCTCGGTCACCACGGAGATGTTCGCCGACCTCGTCCGGGAGTACGCCCCGCGGTCGTCCGAGACGTTCTTCGCCTCCTGGCTGTACGGCCCCCGCCTCCCGCCGCTGCCCTGATCCCTCCCGAGGGGCGCGGCCGGCCGGATGGGCGAGCCGCCGGAGGGCGCGCACGGCTGCTCCGCCGGGGGCGGGGCCGCAGGGCTCCCGACGGTCGTTATCGTGGAGCGGTGCCTCCCGCCCTCCGCACCCGCCTGCCCGCCGCGCTGGCGGCCGTCGTCACCGTCGCCGCCGGACTGACCCTGCGCGCGGTCGCCGGCGGCTGGTTCGCCGAGTACGGCGGCGACGCCCTCTACACCGTGCTCGTCCACACGCTGATCGTGTTCGTCCTGCCCCGCGTCGCCCCGGTGCGGGCCGCGGCCGGGGCACTGGCGTTCAGCTGGGCCGTGGAGCTGGCCCAGCTCACCCCGGTGCCCGCCGCGCTGTCGGAGGCGAGCGTGCTGGCCAGGCTGGTGCTCGGCAGCACGTTCGGCGCCGCCGACCTGGTGGCCTACACCGCCGGGGCCGCCCTCGCCGCGGCCGCGCACACGCTCGCCGGCCGCACGTCCGCCCGCCGCACACCCGCGACCGCTCCCGCGGCGGCCGGGCCGGCCGAACCCGCCGGGCGGGCCGGGAACACCGGGAAGACCGGATAACCTGCACCATGCCCGAAGGACACACCATCCACCGCCTGGCCGCCGAGCACCGGCGGCTGTTCGGCGGCCAGACCCTCCGCGCGGAGAGCCCCCAGGGCAGGTTCGCCGCCGGGGCCCTGCGGATCGACGGGCGGGTGCTCCGGGAGGCCGACGCGCACGGCAAGCACCTTCTGCTCGGCTTCGACGACGACCGGTGGCTCCACGTCCACCTGGGCATCTACGGCAAGTACGCCTTCGCCCCGGTGCCGGCTCCCCCGCCCGTCGGCGAGGTGCGGCTCCGCCTGACCGGCGCGCGCCACTACGCCGACCTGCGCGGTCCCAACACCTGCGAGCTGCTGGAGCCCGCCGGGGTCAAGGCGCTGCACGCCCGGCTCGGCCCCGACCCGCTGCGCCCGGACGCCGACCCGGACCTCGCCTGGCGGCGGATCTCCCGCAGCCGCACGTCCGTCGGCGCCCTGCTGATGGACCAGTCGGTGGTCGCGGGAGTGGGCAACATCTACCGGGCCGAGGTGCTCTTCCGCCAGGGCGTCGCCCCGGCCACGCCCGGCCGGGAGCTGTCCCGCGAGCGGTGGGAGGCGATCTGGGCCGACCTGGTGGTCCTCATGGCCGACGGCGTGCGGGCGGGCAGGATCGACACGGTACGGCCCGAGCACACGCCCGAGGCGATGGGCCGCCCGCCCCGGGTCGACGACCACGGCGGCGAGGTCTACGTCTACCGCCGCTCGGGCATGCCCTGCCTGGTCTGCGACACCGAGGTCCGCACCGAGGCGCTCGTCGGCCGCAACCTCTTCTGGTGCCCCGGCTGCCAGATGGTCTGACCCCGGTCCCGGCGCCCCGGTGGTCACAGCGCCCCGGTGGTCACAGCAGCCGCAGGGCCGCCTCGACCGACTCGCGGCGGGCGGGGAGGAGCGGGAGCCGTACCGCGGCGGTGGGGATCCGGCCCCGGGCGTGCAGCACGCCCTTCAGGACGGTCGGGTTGGGCTCGGTGAACAGGCTCGCCGACATGGCCGACAGGCGGTGGCCGAGGGGGCGGGCGTGGGCGACGTCCCCGTCCCGCCAGGCCTCGGCGAGTTCGACGAAGCGGGCGGTGTCCAGGTGGGCGGAGGCGAGGATGCCGCCGGGGGCGCCCAGGGCGAGCAGCGCGGGGAAGAACGGGTCGTCCCCGGCGAGGATCGCGAAGTCCGCGGGCGGGTCGGCCAGCAGGGCGACGGTGTCGGCGTCGATGCCGCCGACCGCGTGCTTGACCCCGGCGACCATGGGCAGGTCGCCGATCTCGCGCATCACGGCGGCGCCCACGGACTGGCCGGTGCGGTAGGGGATGTTGTAGACGATCAGCGGCACGGGGGTCCGCTCGGCCAGCGCGGTGAAGTGGGCGAGCACCCCGGCCTCGGAGGGGCGGACGAACGACGGCACGGTGACCAGCGCGGCGTCGGCCTCGCCCTTGAGGGCGAGCAGCGCCTCGGCGGAGCCGCGCGTGTCACTCGACCCGGCCCCGACGATCAGCGTCGCCCCGCGCTCGCGGCACACCCGGCCGCAGATCTCGACGACCGCCCGCCGCTCCTCCGCCGCGAGCGTGGCGACCTCGGCGGTGGTGCCGAGCGCGACCAGGCCCGCCGCCCCGTCGTCGAGTACGGCCTGCGCCAACTCCCCGAGCGCGTCGGCGGCGATCTCGCCGCTCTCGGCGAAGGGGGTGATCAGGGGGACGTAGACACCGGAGAGGTTCATGACGTGAGCCTGACAGCCGCCGATCGTGCAGGTCCAGTTCGCGTTTCTTCCTGCAACGTTAAGCTGTACTGATGCTCGATGTGCGAAGGCTCCGCCTGCTCCGCGAACTCTCCCACCGGGGAACGATCGCCGCGGTGGCCGAGGCCCTGATGTTCACCCCGTCGGCGGTCTCCCAGCAGCTCTCCGCCCTGGAGCGGGAGGCCGGGGTGGCGCTGCTGGAGCGGACCGGCCGCCGGGTCGTGCTCACCCCCGCGGGGATCGCGCTGGTCGGGCACGCGGAGGCCGTACTGGAACGGCTGGAGCGGGCGGCGGCCGAGCTGGCCGCCGCCCGGGCGGGCCTGGCCGGGCCCCTCCGGATCGGCGCCTTCCCCACGGCGACCCGCGCCCTCCTGCCTCCGGCGCTGGCCGCCCTGAGCCGGGAGCACCCGTCCCTGGAGCCGATGGTCGACGAGATCGACCCGGCCGAGGTCGCCCCCCGCCTGCGCGCCGGAGACCTGGACGTGGCCCTGGTCCACGAGTACGACTTCGTCCCCGCCGAGCCCGACCTCGCCCTCGACTCCCGCCCCCTCCTCGAGGAACCCATGTACCTGGCCACCCCGCGCGCCCCGGCCGCCTCCCCCGATCCGGTCCTCCCGCCCCGCGGCGGCGCGGCGGTCCCCGCGGCGGGCGGGGGCGGCGGACCCGAGGACGGGGCCGCCGCGGCGCACGCCGCGCTCCTCGCCTGCCGGGACGAGCCCTGGATCGCGTCCACGCCGGGCACGCTCTGCCACGCCATGACCGTCCGGGCCTGCCAGGCCGCCGGGTTCGCCCCTCGTATCCGGCACCACGTCGACGACTTCGGCACGGTCCTGGCGATGGTCGCGATCGGTCAGGGAGTGGCCCTGGTGCCCGGGCTCGGCGTCGGCGGCCCGCCGGAGGGCGTCCGCCTCGCCGAACTGCCCATGCGCCGCCGCACCCTGATCGCCTTCCGCCGCGGCGCCGGCGCCCATCCCGCGATCGCGGCCCTCACCGCCGCCCTGCGTGCGGGCGCAGGACGGTCACGAGACGGCGTCCGGGGCGGCGGGGAGGAGCACCCGGAAGCAGGCGCCCCGGGCGGGGGCCGTACGGAGGTCCACCCGGCCGCCGTGGGCGGTGACGATGGAGTGGACGATGGCCAGGCCCAGGCCGGTCCCGCCTCCCGCGGTACGGCTGCGCGAGCCGTCCGCGCGGTAGAAGCGGTCGAACGCGCGGGCCGCCTGCTCGGCGGTCATCCCCGGGCCGGTGTCCTCGATCACGAGTACGGCCTCGCCCCCGACCGTGCCGACACCGATCCGCACGGGCGTGCCCGGCGGGGTGTGGGCGACGGCGTTGCCGACGAGATTGGCCGTCACCTGCCGTAGCCGGGCCTCGTCCCCGCGGACCGGCGCCTTCCCGGGGGCACCGCCGTCCGGGCCGGTCAGGGTGACCCGGCGGGTGGGGTCCAGCGCGTGCAGATCATGGTGGGCGTCGGCGGCGAGGGTGCGGAGGTCCATCGGGGCGGGTTCCATCGACGGGATGCCGTCGCTCTCGTCCAGGCGGGCCAGCAGGAGCAGATCCTCGACCAGCCGGGTGAGACGTCCCGCCTCTCTCTCGATACGGCTCATCGCCCGGTCGGTGTCGGACAGGCCGCCCATCCTGTACAGCTCGGCGAAGCCCTTGATCCCGAACAGCGGTGTGCGCAGCTCGTGGCTGGCGTCCGCGACGAAGCGCCGCATCCGGGCCTCCGACGCCTCCCGGCCGGCGAAGGCTCTCTCAAGCTGGCCGAGCATGCCGTTGAGCGCGGCCGCCAGGCGGCTCACCTCGGTGCCCGGAGCCGCCAGGCCGGGGACCCGCCGTGACAGGTCGCCTCCGGCGATGGCGGCCGCCGTCTCCTCGATCCCGCGTAGCGGCCGCAGCCCTCTTCCGACCGCGAACCAGCCGGCGGCGGCGAGCAGGGCGAGCAGGACGACCGACGTCACGAGGCAGACCAGGGCCAGCCGGGTGAGCGTGGACCGCACGCCCTCCAGCGACGCGGCCACGACGACGCTGCCGCTCTCCGCGGGGAGCGCCTGTCCCGGGGGCGACTGCTGCGCGGCCCGTGGCACCGCGACCACCCGCCAGCGCGGCGCGTCACCGCTCTGCCCCGGTACGTCGAAGGGTCGTCCGCCGAGCCCGGTGACGGCACCGGCGTCGAGCGGCGGGAGCCGCGGCTGCAGCTCCTGTCCCCGTGCCGCCAGACCGGTCCGATACCGGATGTTCCCTTCCGGGGTGAGGTAGGTGATGTGGACCTGGTCGAGGATGTCCATGCCGGGGAGCATGCGCAGGGCGGCCCGTCCGCTTTCCTGGGAGGCGGGCGGCACCAGCTCGGGGGAGACGCGCGCCAGCAGCGCCGCGAGCGGCCTCAGCTGCCCGTCCACCCGGCTGACCAGGTGGGAGCGGAGTGCGGCGATCGCGACCGTGCCGCTCACCACCAGCCCCGTCACCAGCAGGGCCGTGGTGATCAGCAGAAGGCGGCCCCTGAGCGAAAGACCCCTCGGCGGACGTCCGCGGGGCGAAGGCGCCCCGGGGAGGGGTCCGCCGGTGGGGACCCCCCTGCGCCGTCCCGGCCCGGAGCCCGCCGGGACGCCCGCGTCCCCGGTCATGCCCTCGGCCTGCGCAGCACGTACCCCACCCCGTGCAGAGTGTGGATGAGCTTGGGCTCGACGGTGTCGATCTTCCGCCGCAGGTAGCTCACATAGGTGTCGACGATGCTGGAGTCCCCCGCGAAGTCGTACCGCCAGACGTGTTCGAGGATCTGCGCCTTGGAGACGACCTTTCCCGTGTTCAGGACCAGGTAGTGCAGCAGCCGGAACTCGGTGGGCGAGAGCCGTACCGGCCGCCCGGCCCGGGACACCTGGCGGCCGTCCGGGTCGAGCTCCAGGTCGCCCGCCCGCAGCGTCCGGTCGCCGGGCGCGAGTCCGGTACGGCGGAGCACCGCATGGATCCGGGCGAGCAGCTCCTCCAGGTCGAACGGCTTGGTCACGTAGTCGTCGCCGCCCAGCCGCAACCCGTTGACCTTGTCCGCCGCGGCGTCGCGGGCGGTGAGGAACAGCACGGGGATCCGGCCCGGACGGCCGGAGCCCAGCGGCCGGGGAAGCTCCCTGAGGCGGCGGACGACCTCGAAGCCGTCCAGGTCCGGCAGCATCACGTCCAGCAGGACCAGGTCGGGCGGGTCGTGCCGTGCGGCCTCCAGAGCCTCGGAGCCGGTGGCGGCGGAGCCGACCGTGTAACCGGCGAAGCGCAGGGTGGCCGAGAGCAACTCCCGCACCACGGGCTCGTCGTCGACGACCAGTAGCCGGTGTCCGTCCATTCGTCTCCCCTCGGGACCGGTTCTCTCCGGCCGCGTTCCCTTCGGAACGGGCGCTCCCTTCGAGAATAAAGATCGGCACGCCGTCTCAGACGTCCCGCGAGCGGAAGACGGCGGACGCACCCGTCAGCAGGGCCAGCACGGTGGTGGCGAGCAGAACGAATCCCATGTGGGGCGGGAGGCTGCCGGAGGACGGAGCGGGGGAGAACATGCCCATGCCCGCGCTGCTCGGCCAGTACCTCACGGCCCACTCAGCCAGCCACTCGGGGAAGAGGGGAGCCGAGGCGGGCAGCAGCAACAGGAACGACCCCAGGGCGACCGCCCCCGCCGTCCTGCGCAGCAGGAAGCCCATGGCGACGCCGTACAGGCCGATCAGGGTCAGATACAGCCCGCCACCCATGATCGCCCCCGGTACGCCCGGATTCGTCAGGGAGGCGCTCGGGGCGCCCTGGGCGGCGAGCATCGTCTGGCTGATCAGGAAAGATCCGAGAGTGATGAGCGGGCCGCAGAGAAGCATGATCATGGTGACGACGGCCGCCTTGCCCACCAGGAGGCGTCCGCGCCGGGGCACGACGGTGACGCTGGTCCGCATCGTTCCCGCGGCGTACTCCGAGGTGACGGCCAGCACGCCGACGGCGCTGACGAGCAGCTGCGCGAGCGCGAGAGAGCGGAAGGCGGTCTCCAGCGGATCGAAGGACGCCTGCTCCCCCGGAGAGGAGCCCACGTAGGCCCTGCCGTTCGCGGTGCCGAAGAGGTAGGCGTAACAGAGAGCGATCACGAAGGCGCCGGCCAGTACGTATCCGGTGGCGCGGGTGGTGCGGAACTTGGCCCACTCCGAACGCAGGACGGCGGCGGGGGACGCGGTCGGCACAGCCGCGGTCGGGACGGTCATCGCCCGCTCCCTTCGGCGGCGCCGAACTCCACGCTGTCACGGGTGAGCTCCATGTACGCCTCCTCCAGTGAGATCCGGTGCGGCGTCAGCTCGTGCAGCACCACTCCGTGGGCCATCGCGACCTTCCCGATCACCGCGCTCTCCGTCCCCTCCACCGTCAGCGTGTCCTCCGCGCCCGGCCGTACGGCCGCACCGGCGTCGCGCAGCCGGCAGGCGAGCTCCTCCGCGTCCGGAGTACGCACCAGCACGCTCTCCCGCGAGCTCGACCGGATGAACTCGTCGAACTCGACGTCGGCGAGCAGCCGGCCGCGCCCGACGACGACCAGGTGATCGGCGGTCAGCGCCATCTCGCTCATCAGGTGGCTGGAGACCAGCACCGTGCGGCCCTGGGCGGCGAGCTCCCGCATGAGGGTGCGGATCCACACGATGCCTTCCGGGTCGAGCCCGTTGACCGGCTCGTCGAGCATCAGCACCTCCGGGTCGCCGAGCAGGGCCGCGGCGATGCCGAGCCGCTGGCCCATGCCCAGGGACAACCCGCCCGCGGCCCGGTCGGCGACCCGGGTGAGGCCGACGAGCCCGAGCACCTCCTCGACCCGGCTCCGCGCGAGGCCGTTGCTCTGCGCCAGGCACTTCAGGTGGTTGCGGACGCTCCTGCGGGGGTGCACCGCGCGGGCGTCCAGGAGTACGCCGACCTCGCGCATCGGCGAGGCGAGGTCCGCATAGCGGCGCCCCCGGATCGTGGCCGTGCCGCTCGTCGGCGCGTCGAGACCCAGGATCATCCGCATCGTGGTCGTCTTGCCCGCGCCGTTCGGGCCGAGGAATCCGGTGACCACCCCCGGTCTGACGTCGAAACTCAGGTCCTCCACCGCTGTGACCTCGCCGTAGCGCTTGGTCAGCCTTCGCAACTCGATCATGTGACGAATCCTGCGGCAGGAAGCTGCGCGGTCCCGGAGAAGATCTGTGAGCTTCCTGTGAGCCGTTCGCGTCTCGGCGACGTCACAGCGGTGCGCAAGCGGCACCGGGCACCTGACGGTGCGGATCTCACAGGATTCTCACACCGCGGCGGCAGCACTACGCGAGCGGGGCACCCGCTCCGCCACCTCACGTGATCGTGCTGTGCGGAGCCCCGGGTCCTCGCCTCACATGAGCGTGCGGGCCGTCCAGAGCTCCGGGAAGATCTCGCGCCGCATGCTCCGCTCCAGCCAGCTCAGCCCGCTGGACCCGCCGGAGCCCGGCTTGCCGCCCATCGAGCGGCGCACCGCCATCAGGTGCCGGTAGCGCCAGTCGGAGAACTGCTCGGCCAGTTCGGTGAGGGCCTCGGCCAGCGGCGCGAGCGGCCCGCCGTACACCTCGACCCAGACCGCCTCCACCTGCGGGCTGGGCTGGTAGTCGGCCGCGAAGTCGCGCGCGACCGCCTCTCCGGGGACCGCGTGGCCGGCGCGGGCCAGGAAGGCCAGCACCGAGTCGTACAGGCTCGGCCGGGCCAGTGCCTCCATGAGCTCGGCGTACGCCTCGGGGTTGCGGCGGTGCGGGCGGGTCCGCGCCTCGGACTTGTTGCCGAGCAGGAACTCGACGTGCCGGTAGAGCGCCGACTGGAAGCCCGACGCCTCGCCCAGCGCGTCGCGGAACTGGTTGAACTGCGCCGGGGTGAGCCAGCTCAGCGAGGCCCACGCGGCGTTGAGCGCCTCGAAGTGGTGGACCGTGCGTTTGATCGTCGCGGTCGCGGCGGTGGCGTCGTCGTCGTCCAGCTGCCGCTGGGCGAGCCGCCACTCCGAGCGGAGCAGGCCGAAGTAGAGCTCCATCACCTGGGTGGTGACCAGGAAGGCGAGTTCCTCCGGCGCGTCGGTGACGGTGCGCTGGAGCCGGTGCAGGGTCGCGGTGCCGACGTAGTCGTCGTACGGCGTGGCGGAGTCGAACCCGAGCGTGGGCAGGCCCTCGTTGGCCCTGGCCCGTTCGGCCCGGTCCTGCTCGGTGCGCTGCTGGATGCCGTTCACTGGGGTTTTCCTCCTCGTACGTTTCCTCCTTCCATGGTGGTCCGAATTAGAGAATCAGGAAATAATATAATAAAGGCGATTTTGCGGATGACCTTCGGATCAGAAAGCCGATCGGGCATCCGGGTTACGCGGTGACGGAGTGTGATGATGGACGCGATGGACTGGGCGCTCCTGGCGGAGCTGCAGGCGGACGCGCGGTTGTCCTACAGCGAGCTCTCCCGCCGGGTGCACCTGTCGGCCCCGGCGGTGGCCGAGCGGGTGCGGCGGCTGGAGGAGTCCGGGGTGATCACCGGCTACCACGCGCGGGTGGATCCGGCCCTGGCCGGGCGCGGCGTGGCGGCGCTGATCAGGATGTCGTGCTACGGGCCGCGGTGCGTGCTCCGCGACGAGCAGGCGCTGGCGTGGCCGGAGATCCTGGAGGTCCACCGGGTGACCGGGGAGACCTGCTGCCTGATCCGGGTGGCGGCGGCCTCGATGACCGCGTTCGAGGAACTGATCGACAGGCTGGCGCCGTACGGGCACCCGTCGAGCATGATGGTGCTCTCCAGCCCCGTCCCCTGGAGACCGCTCACCTCCGGGTGAGGCCCGCTCACGGAGACCGCGCGGCCGCCGGGTCCGTACGGCTTCCGGTCACCGGCAGCGGTCGGCGATCATCCTGACGGCATCGCGCCAGATCGGTGAGGCCTGGTCGATGACGTCGAAGTGGTCACCGGGCATTTCCAGATAAATCACCTCATCACCTGCCTCTTGAGCGGCACGCGCGTAGCGGCGGCCCAGGTCGACCAGGTCCAGGTCGTCGTCACCGCCCTGCACGACGAGCTGGGGCACCCCGAGCGGGAGGCGCTCCATCGGGCTGGAGCGCGCGTAGACCTCCGGCGCCTCGCCGGCCGATCCTCCGAGGGCGGCGGCGACCGCGCCCGAGCTGAGGTGCCTGCGGTCGCCCTCGGCCAGGTCGAGCACCCCGGCGAGGGAGACCGCCAGGGTGATCCGGCGGTCGCCCGCGCGGTCGTCGGCCGCCGCGCGCAGGGCGAGCTGCCCGCCCGCCGAGTGGCCGATCACCGCGAGCGGGCCCCGCGCCTCCCGCGCGGCCAGGGCGATGCCTGCGGCGACGTCCTCGGTCGTCGCGGCCCAGCCGTGCAGGTCGGGACGGCGGTACTCGAGGTTCCACGACGCGAAGCCGCGCGAGGCCAGGTCGGCGCAGAGCGCGTCCATCAGGTCCGCGCCCCAGATCGACCGCCAGTAACCGCCGTGCAGCAGCACCGCCGTCGGAACCGCGGCGGCGTCCGTTTCCGAGCGCGTCCACGGACCCGCCGCCCGGAACCGCCACGGGAGCCGTACCTCGGCCCACTGGTCGGGATGGGCTCCGTAGGCGACTCTGCGGGCCGGCCACCACCGCCGGTGCACGGCGTGCCGGATCGCCCAGGCCAGCCCCCAGACCCCCCGGCCGTGCAGATGGGTGGAGCGCACGACCACTCCGCTCTCCGCGGCGAACTCCGGCTGCCCGGGGACGGTGCGGGCCGGCCGGAGGGCTCCGGGCTGCTCGCCCGGGGCGGGGACGGCTCTGGCGAGATCCAGCCAGACGGCGTGGGGGCAGGCGGGGATGAGCGCCCGTACCCCGGGGTCCGGGCCGGGCAGGACGACCAGGACCTCGGAGGAGTCCGCGGCGGCTTCCAGAGCGGCTTCCAGCTCGGACGGACCGGGGGCGGGCGAGACCGTCCCCCGGACGCCGAGCGCGGCGAACTCCCGGTCTGCGACCTCGGCGAGCAGCGGGAGATCGGCGACCAGCCCGGGGCCTGTGATCACGCGGACGTTCACGTCGGGTGAGGTCATCCGCTCATTCTGGCTCACCCGGCCCCGGCGGACGGAACGCGCGCCGCCTGCCGGGGTCGTGCGTGTGCCCGGCGAGGGTCGCCGGAGGCCCCGTGCGGGGCTCTCGCCCCGGGGATCCGGGAAGGGTCAGGATCGCGGCGTGTAGGCCCGGACGAGGAGCTTCTCGGCGTCGTCGAGGTAGGCCTCCAGCGCGCGCCCGGCCTCCTCGGCCCTGCCGGACTCCATCAGCTCCAGCAGCTCCGCGTTCCGGGCCACGAACGGCTCGTGGAACTCCCGCGGGTTCTCCATGACGTGGAACACCAGCCGCAGCTCGGCCAGGAGCTGGCGCATGGTCTCGTCGAGCCGGGGGCTGCCGTTGAGCGCGACCAGGGCCTGGTGGAAGTGGATGTTCGCGGTGCCCACGTCCTGCCAGCGGTCCTCCTGCGCGGCCCGGCGCGCCTCGGCGACGGTCTCCCGGATCGCGGCGAACGCCCCGGGCGCGGCGTCCGGGCTGTGCCGTACGGCGGCGCCCTCGATCACCCGGCGCACCCGGTAGAGGTCGGCCACGTCCTCCGCCGAGAGCACCCGCACGAACACCCCCCGGTTGAGCCGGTGCTCCAGCAGGCGCTCGTGGCCGAGCAGCCGGAAGGCCTCGCGCAGGGTGTTGCGGGAGACACCGAGGGCCGCGCCGATGGCCTCCTCGGACAGGCGCTGGCCGGGCGCGAAGAGCCCTTCGGCGATCCGGTCCCGCAGGATGTCGGCGACCCGTTCCGCGGTGCTGCTGCGCCCGAGGCGGTCGCGGTCGTGCGTGAGTTCGGCGACGGCGTTGTCCACGGCCCAAGAGAATCATCCAACAAGTCCCTTGTCGAATTGTTGAACAATACTTATGTTGAAGTCCAACCCCCATTCACGAAGGAGCGCATGCGATGGCGAGCTCCCAGGCCAGGCGGGTCATCGTGGCCGGCCTGATCGGCACCTCACTGGAGTGGTACGACTTCTTCCTGTACGGCACGGCCGCCGCCCTGGTCTTCAACAAGCTCTTCTTCCCCACCTTCGAACCCCTGACCGGGACGCTGCTGGCGTTCCTCACCTACGCCGTCGGGTTCGTCGCCAGGCCGCTGGGCGGCATCGTGTTCGGCCACTTCGGCGACCGCGTCGGCCGCAAGAACGTGCTGGTGGTGACCCTGCTGCTGATGGGGGCCGCGACGTTCCTCATCGGCCTGGCGCCCGGTTACACCACGATCGGCGTGGCCGCTCCGCTGCTGCTGACCGCCCTGCGCTTCGTGCAGGGCCTGGGCCTGGGCGGCGAGTGGGGCGGGGCCGTCCTCATGTCCATCGAGCACGGCCATCCGGCCCGGCGCGGCTTCAACGCGAGCTGGCCGCAGGTCGGCGTGCCCGCGGGCAACCTGCTGGCGGCGGGCGTGCTCGGCGCGATGTCCGCGCTCCTGCCGGACGAGGCGTTCCTGTCGTGGGGATGGCGGGTGCCGTTCCTGCTCTCGGGCGTGCTGGTGCTCGTCGGCCTGTGGATCCGGCTGCGGATCGTGGAGTCGCCGCTCTTCGCCGAGGTCGAGCAGTCCGGGCGGAAGGCGGAGATGCCGCTGCTGGAGGTGATCCGCACCCATCCCCGGGCGCTGGCCTCGGCGTTCCTCGCGCGCATCGGCGTGGACGTCGCCTTCTACACGTTCGTCACCTACAGCCTCTCCTACGTCAGCGACACGCTCGGCCTGGACCGCGGCGTCGCGCTCAACGCGGTGCTGATCGGCTCGGCCGTGCAGCTCTTCCTCATCCCGCTGTTCGGCGCGCTCTCCGACCGGGTGGGCAGGAGACCGGTCTACCTGGCCGGGGCGGTGGCGGCGGCGGTCTGGGTGTTCGCCTTCTTCCCGCTGCTGGACACGGGCTCCTTCCCGGTGATCGCGCTGGCCTCGATCGTGGCGCTGGCCTGCCACGCCGCGATGTACGGCCCGCAGGCGGCGTTCATCGCCGAGTTGTTCAGCACCCGGCTGCGCTACAGCGGCGCCTCGATGGGCTACCAGGTCGCCGGGATCTTCGGCGGCGCGCTGGCCCCGATCATCGCCCTGCGGCTGTTCGAGGGCTTCGGCACCACCCTGGCCGTCTCCCTGTACGTGGTGGCGACGCTGGCCGTCACCGCCGCCGGGCTGCTCATGGCCCCGGAGACCCGGGACGCCGACCTCGGCGGCGGCCGGGGGACGCCTGCGGGGGCCGTTCCCCGGCCGTCACCCTGACATTGTGCGAAAAAGGGGATTAGTTGCCAGCCGGAACGATCTCTAGCCCTGGGACTGCCGAGGCGTTAGCGTCGGCGCATGCGTCCTGTTGAGATCTCCGGCAAGAGACTCGGGCTGAGGGAAGTGACGACCGCCGACGTGGACGCGCTGCACGCCGTCTACGGAGACCCCGCCGCCACCGAGCACCTGCCGTTCGACCCGCGCACCCGCGAGGAGGTCGAGGAGATAGTCGCCGAGGCGCTCGACGCCGCCGGGGCGGCCCCCAGGCGGCTCTACGTGCTCGCGGTGACCGAGACCGAGAGCGGGGAGGTCATCGGCGTGGCCCGGCTGCACATCGAGGCCGATCACCCGCACAGCGCGGAGATCGGCCTCGGTCTGCGCCCGGACCACTGGGGCCGGGGCATCGGCACCGACCTGATCCGGCTGCTGCTGACGTTCGGCTTCCGGCACCTGCGCCTGCACCGCATCTGGGGCGCCCGCTCCCCCGCCAACACCGCCGCCCAGCTCGCGATGCTGGTCGCCGGGATGGTCGAGGAGGGCAGGATCCGGCACCATGTGCGGGCCCGCGGCGCCTGGCGCGACTCCGTCGTGCACTCGGCCCTGGAGGACGAGTGGGAGGGGCACCGCGACGACTGAGCCCCTCCCCTCCCCCGCGACCGGCGCGGCGGGGCGCGCGGCCGGCGGGCCGATCCCGGGGAGCGCGGTTTCCTCCCGCGCGGAGCCCGCGTGCGGGCATAATCGGGGGGCGGGAGTCGCCGGCGGGAAGCGTGTTCGCCAGTGCGTCAGCAGGTTGTGACGGAATTGCTGCCGTTTTCAATGACAAAGCGTCTGAAATGGGCCTAGAGTTCGCGCGTGTGAGTGAGAGTTCCAGCCTCCCCGTGCGCGGGCGCGCCGCCCGGCCCTCCGGCCGGCACCGCCGGCCCGTGCCCTCCCAGCTCCCGCCCGAGGCGCCCGCGCTGGTGCTGGCCGTACCCGGCGACGCGTCGGGTGCCGCCGCCGAGCTCGCGGCCATGGTCCGCGTGGACAACCCGCAGATCGAGGTCCGCCTGGCGGGCCTCGGCGAGGACGCCAAGGAGCTGACCGCCGAACTGGAGGCCGCCGCGGGCGACAGGCCCGCGGACGGCGTGGCCGCCATCGTGGTGCCCCTGCTGACCGGGCCGCTCGCCGCCGCCGATCGCCTCATCGCCAGGGCGGTCGAGGAGAGCGGGGCGAACGTGACGGTCACCGCCTCGCTCGGGCCGCATCCGCTGCTCGCCGAGGCGCTGCACATCCGTCTCTCCGAGAAGGGCCTCGCCCGCGCCGACCGGATGCGGCTGCTCAACATCTCCAGCCCGGTGGACGCGGTCATCCTGGCCACCGTCGGCGGTGAGAGCGCGGCGGCGGAGGCGCAGCCGACGGCCGTGCTGCTGGCCTCTCGCCTGACCCTCCCCGTGCTGGTCGCCTCCCTGGACGGCGCGCCCGCCGTCGCCGACGCGGCCGAACGGCTGCGCGGGGTCGGCGCCGAGCGGATCGCGCTGTCCCCGTGCCTGATCGGCCACGAGGCCGACCCCGGCCTGGTGAGTGCGGCCGCCGCGGCGATCGGCGCCGAGTGCGCCGACCCGCTCGGGTCGCACGGCCTCATCGCCGACCTGGCGGCCCGGGCCTACGGAAGCGTCCTCGCCGAGGACTGAGCCCGGGCCGGGTCCCGCGTCACGGATGCGCGGACGGCGCGACCGACCGGTAGAGGTCCATCGTCCGCTCGGCGATCCGGGCCCAGGAGAAGTGCTCCACGGCCCGGGCCCGGCCGGCCCGGCCCAGCTCGGCGGCGAGCGCCGGGTCGGCCAGCAGCCGGTTGACCCGCTCGGCGAGGTCGGCGGCGAAGGCGGCGGGGTCGTCCGGGGTGCCGTCCGCGGCGGACTGGGCGATCGGGACCAGCAGGCCCGTCGACCCGTCGGCCACGACCTCGGGGATGCCGCCGGTGGCCGTGGCCACCACGGCGGTCTCGCAGGCCATGGCCTCCAGGTTCACGATGCCCATCGGCTCGTAGACCGACGGGCAGACGAACACGGTGGCGTGGGTGAGGATCTGGATCACCTCGGGGCGCGGCAGCATCTCCGAGATCCAGACGACGCCGTCCCGGTCCAGGCCGCGGACCAGGCCGGTCACCTCGGCGGCGATCTCGGGCGTGTCGGGCGCGCCCGCGCAGAGCACGAGCTGCGCGTCGGGGTGGAAGTCCCGTGCGGCGTGCAGGAGGTGGACCAGTCCCTTCTGCCGGGTGATCCGGCCGACGAACACCACGTACGGCCTGCGCCCGTCGATGCCGTGCTTCTCCAGGACGTCGGTGCCGCGGTCGGGGGCGTACTCGGCGGTGTCGATACCGTTGTGGATCACCGAGACCCGCTCCGGCGGGATCTCCGGGTAGCAGGCGAGCACGTCGCGCCGCATGCCCTCGGAGACGGCGATGACCGCGTCCGCGCCCGCCAGCGCGGTCCGCTCGGCCCACGACGACAGCGCGTACCCTCCGCCGAGCTGCTCGGCCTTCCACGGCCGGAGCGGCTCCAGGCTGTGCGTGGTGACCACGTGCGGCGTGCCGTACAGCAGCTTGGCCACGTGACCGGCGAAGTTGGCGTACCACGTGTGGCTGTGCACCAGGTCGGCGCCCTCGCATCCGGCGGCCATCTCCAGGTCCACGCCGAGCACCTGCAGCGCGGCGTTGGCCGTCTCCAGCCCGCCCGGCACCCGGTAGGCCTCGACGCCGGCCTCGGAGCGCGGCGCCCCGAAGCAGCGGACACGCGCGTCGGCCAGGCGTCTCAGCTCGGCGGCGAGGTACTCGACGTGCACCCCCGCCCCGCCGTAGACCTCCGGAGGATATTCACGGCTCAGCAGATCGACGCGCATGAGCGCAGCTTAGTGTTTCAGCCCTGCCCGGCGGGTTAAGGTCCTTGCCATGAGAGTCCTCGCGATCGTGCTCGCCGGTGGTGAAGGCAAGCGGCTGATGCCGCTCACGGCGGACCGGGCCAAGCCCGCGGTGCCGTTCGGGGGGATCTACCGGCTGATCGACTTCGTGCTGTCGAACCTGGCCAACGGCCACTACCTGAAGATCGTCGTGCTGACGCAGTACAAGAACCACAGCCTCGACCGGCACATCTCGCGCACCTGGCGGCTCTCGGCGATGCTGGGCAACTACGTCACGCCGGTCCCCGCGCAGCAGCGGCTCGGGCCGCGCTGGTTCTCCGGGTCGGCCGACGCGCTGTTCCAGAACCTGAACCTCATCTACGACGAGCTCCCCGAGCACGTCATCGTGTTCGGGGCCGACCACATCTACCGGATGGACCCCCGGCAGATGGTCGAGCAGCACATCGACTCCGGCGCCGAGGTGACCGTGGCGGCGATCCGCCAGCCGCTCTCGCTCGCCGACCAGTTCGGCGTGATCGAGACCGATCCGGCCGGGCGGCGGATCACGGCGTTCCGGGAGAAGCCGAAGGACGCCGTCGGCCTGCCGGACGCGCCGGACCAGGTCTACGCGTCCATGGGGAACTACGTCTTCAGGACCCAGGCGATGATCGACGCGCTCCGCGAGGACGCGCTCGACCCCACCAGCAAGCACGACCTCGGCGGGAACATCATCCCGATGATGGTCAAGGCGGGCAGCGCCGAGGTCTACGACTTCGCCGACAACGTGGTGCCCGGCTCCACCGAGCGCGACCGGGGCTACTGGCGCGACGTCGGGACCCTGGACGCCTACTACGAGGCCCACATGGACCTCATCTCGGCGCACCCGGTCTTCAACCTCTACAACGACCGCTGGCCGATCTACACCGGCCACGACCCGCTCCCCCCGGCGAAGTTCGTGCACAACGACGGCGACCGGGTGGGCCGGGCGATCGACTCGCTGGTCTCCCCCGGCGTGATCGTCTCCGGCGGCCTGGCCGAGCGCTCCGTCCTCTCCCCCGGCGTGGTGCTGCACTCCCACTCCACGGTCGAGGACTCGGTGCTGATGGGCTGCGTGAAGGTGGGGCGGGGCGCGATCGTGCGCCGGGCCATCATCGACAAGAACGTGATCATCCCCGACGGCGCCCGGATCGGCTTCGACCTCGAGGAGGACCGCAACCGCTTCGCGGTGACCCGCGGCGGCGTCGTGGTCATCGGCAAGAACGAGATCATCGACCGCTGAGGCCGCCTCCCGGGCCTCCGCCGCGGACGCGCCGGGCGGTCCGGGACCGCCGCCGCAGGCCGGCCGGGGCGGCCCCGGCGCCGTTCACGACCTGCCCAGGACGACATCCAGGATCCGGCCGCCGTCGGCGTCGCCGGTCCCGCGCCAGGCGACGTGCTGGTCGGGGCGGACCAGGACCAGCGGCGCGCCGTACCGGCCGGACAGCGGCTCCTCCGTCAGGTCGACCACCGTGAACGGCACGCCGCGCGCCCGGGCCTGGCGCTCCAGGGCGGCGGGGTCCGCGCAGGCCGACAGGCGCAGCAGGGTGAGGCCCTCCCCGAGGCGGTCGAACAGGGAGCGTCCGTCACGCAGCCAGGCGTGCGGCAGGCGGGCGCCCGGCCGGGCCGAGCCGCGGTACGCCTGCGGGGTGTGGGGCGGAACGGGCGAGCCGTCGTCGACGACGGCCGGGGAGCCGGCGTAGTGGTATCCCAGGACGAGTCCCTCGCTGTGGAACTCGCCGTCCTTGGCCCGCAGCGCGGCGGCCGTCTCCGCGCGGCGGCGTTCCGCCTCCGGACCGGTGCCGGTGAGCGGGCGGCCGGCGAAGGAGGGCGCGAGCAGTTTCTCCTGGGCCGCGCTGTCGGCGATGGTCTGGGCGGCGACCGGGCGGCGCTCGGCCTCGTAGCTGTCCAGCAGCTCCCGCCCGCCCCAGCCCTGGAGCACGGCGGCGAGCTTCCAGCCGATGTTCACCGCGTCGCCGACGCAGGTGTTGAAGCCGTGCCCGCCCCACGGGGGGTTGAGGTGGGCGGCGTCGCCGACCAGGAAGACGCGGCCGGAGCGGTAGCGGTCCGCCAGCAGCATCCGGGCGACCCACGGGTCGGTGCCGACCACGCGCACGGGCCCGTCGTACCCGGCCGCCGTCGCTGCCCCTGTCGCTGCCCCTGCCCCGATCCCGGCTCCGGCTCCGGTTCCGGTTCCGGTTCCGGCTCCGATGAGGGAGCGCACCAGCGCCTCCGGGTCCGGCGCGCCGGTGCGGACGTCGACGCGCTGGACGATGGCCCACCACCGGTCCTGCAGGTCCAGGCGGCCCATCAGCCCGGACACCTCCGGGCTGACCACCCAGTACTGCACGGCCGGGTCCATGGTGATCCTCCTGTCCAGGCCCGGCGCCCGGAAGACGATGCTGAGGTTCGGGCGTTCGCCGGAGGATCCGGTGTAGGACGCCCCGATCGCCTGGCGGCTGACGCCGCCCGCGCCGTCGCACCCCAGCAGGTACTCCGCCTCGATCACGGAGGTGGAGCCGCCCCTGTCGGCGACCGTGGCGCGGACGGAGCGCGCGTCCTGGTCGATCGCGGTGACGGTGTGGCCGGTCAGGAACGTGACGCACGGCAGCTCGGCCACGGCCTTGCGCAGCACCCGTTCGACGACCGGCTGTGGCACCTGCTGGCCGGACTCGGCCATCCGCTCGTCGCGGTCCGCGTACAGCCCGAAGGCGTTGCGGAAGCGGGTGAGCTCCGTACCGAGCAGGGCGGTGCAGAAGATGACGTCCTGCGACCAGGCGACCGGCAGCGGCGCGGCGGCGCGCAGCCGGTCGGCCAGACCCCAGCGGCGCAGGTGCTCCATGGTGCGGATGCTGGTGGTCTTGGCGCGCGGCCGGTCGTCGTCGAGGGTGAGGCGCGGCTCGACCACGCAGGCGCGGATCCCGCGCCTGCCGAGCTCGACGGCCGCCGCGAGCCCGGCGGGGCCGCCGCCCGCGATCAGCACCTGCGTCGTGGGAGCCGGGGAGGCGGAGGCCGGAGAAGCCGGGGAGCGCGTCATGCGCCGCTCCTGGCGGAGGCGTCGGTCACGGGGGTGCGCAGCAGGCCCAGCCGTTCGATCTCGACCTCGACCACGTCGCCGGGCGCCAGCAGCTTCGGCGGCGTGCGGACGTAGCCGACGCCCTCCGGGGTGCCGGTGGCGATGACGTCGCCGGGGTGGAGCGTCATCGTGGCGCTGATCCGGGACAGCAGCTCCGGGACGGTGAAGATCATGTCGCGGGTGTTCCCGTCCTGCATGATCTCGCCGTTGACCCGGGTGACCAGGCGCAGGCCGTCGGTGAGGCTGCCGGCCTCGTCCGCGGTGACGATGGGGCCGATCGGCCCGCTCAGGTCGGCGTTCTTGCCCAGTGTCCACTGGGTGGTGAGCTTCTGGGCGGTGCGGGCGGTGATGTCGTTGAAGGCGGCGTAGCCGAGAACGCCGGCCTCGGCGGCGCTCTCGTCCACGTCGGTGAGCCTGGCTCCGACGATCGCGGCCACCTCTCCCTCCCAGTCCAGTCCCGGCTCGTTGGTGGGCACCGGCACCGGCGTGCCGGTCACCGAGAGCGAGGCGGTCCACCGGCCGAACACGGTCGGGTGCTCCGGCGGCCGGAAGCCGCCTTCGGCCGCGTGCGCCCGGTAGTTGAGCCCGATGCACAGCACCCGGGCCGACGGCGGGACGGGCGGCGCGAGCTCCACCTCCGCGAGCGGCACCGTCCCCCGGCCGGCCGCGCGAGCCGTGTCCAGCCAGTGCGGCAGATCCGCGTAGAAGTCGGCGACCTCCGCCAGGGGCGTGACGGCCCCGTCCGCCACGACGCCGACGGTGACCTGCCGCCTGCCGCGGTCCCCGCCACCGCTGACCATGCCGATGAGCTTCAACGCGTCTCTCCTTCCGCGACCAGCCGGATGTCGAACCCGGCTTCCAGGAACGGGCCTTCCATCGCGAACCGGGCCCTCTTGCCGGCGTCGGCGCACGGCCGGAAGGGGGCGACGAGCGCGTCCTTCACCGCGAAGGCGGCGTCGGAGTCGAGATAGGGGTCACCGGCGGCGAACAGGTGCGTGGTGAGCGGCCGGTGCCCGTCCGCTTCGACCCGCAGGTGGATGTGGGCGGGCCGCATGGGGTGGCGGCCCAGCGCCCGCAGCAGCTCGCCCACCGGGCCGTCGGTGGGCACCGGGTAGCTGCTCGGCCTGACCGTGCGGAACCAGTAGGAGCCGTCGTCGCCCGTGGTGAGCAGGGCCCGCAGGTTGCCCTCCGGCTGCTCGTCGTCCTGGCTGTCGTACAGGCCGGTGTCGTCGGCCTGCCAGATGTCGAGCACGGCGCCGGGGACGGGCCGTCCGTCGCAGTCGGTGACCCGGCCGTGCACGACGGCGGCCTCGCCCCGCGCGCGTTCGGGCCCCTCGGCGATCCACGCGCCCATCGGGCGGGGCGGCGCGGGAGAGTGGAAGGGGCCCTCGACCGAGCTGGGGGTCATGGTCGGCGGGCCGACGTGGTTGACCTCGTCGACGGCCGAGGTCAGGCCGAGCATGTCGGCGAGCAGGATGAACTCGTTGCGCCTGTCGGTGCAGGCGTGCCCGGTGCGGACCAGGAAGTCCATGGCGCGCAGCCATTCGGCCTCCGTGGGCCTGGTCTCGCGGACGAAGGCGTGCAGGTGCGTGACGATTCCGGCGATCAGCTCGCGGAGCCGTTCGTCCTCACCGCGGAGGGAGTCGAGCACCTGGGCCGTCAGCGCGTCGGGCCGGTCGGGCACGGGTCCGGTGGTGGCCGGTTTCATGGGGCGGTGGCTCCTCGTCAGGGGTTTCGGGGGAAGGCCTCGGTGGCGCCGCCCGGGGCGGCGGAGGCCGGGTGCGCATCGAGTCGATCGTCCACGTGACGGGCATCACGCCCGTCGACCGGCAAAAATAGGGCGCTGGAAACGCCGGCACCAGGCGGGATTCCATTGAACGGCATACGCTCGCCGTTCCGGCGCCGCCCCTTCCGAGCGCGTCGTACGGCCGCCGCAGGGGACGCCGCGGGTCACGCCGTAGGGCACACTGCACAGGTGACGAACGCCGCCGGTGCCTCCCCCGCGCCCCGGGGCCGCCGGCCGGCGCATGGCGAGCCCGTGGTCGACCGGGCTTTCGCCCTGCTCGCCGCCTTCACCGCGGCCCGCCGCTCCATGACCCTGGCCGAGCTGAGCCGGGCCAGCGGCCAGCCGCCGAGCACGGCCCTGCGGCTGGCCCGGCGCCTGGTGCAGTTGGGCGCGCTGGAGCGCGACGCCGACGGCCGGTACGTGATCGGCCTGCGGCTGTGGGAGATGGCCTCGCTCGCCCCCCGGGGGCACGGGCTGCGCGAGGCGGCCCTGCCGTACATGGAGGACCTCCACGAGGCGACCCACCAGCACGTCCTGCTCGCGGTACGGGACGGCGCGGAGGCGCTGCTCGTCGAGCGGCTGTCCGCCCGTGCCGCCGTCAACGTGCTCTACCGCGTCGGCGGGCGGCTGCCCCTGCACTCCACCGGCGTCGGCCTGGTGCTGCTGGCTCACGCGGAGGCGCAGTTCCAGGACCAGGTCCTGGACCGGCCGCTGGTGCACGAGCCCGAAGGCGTCCCCGTCTCCCCCACCGCCCTCCGGCGGGCCCTCGCGGAGGTGCGCAGGACGGGACTGGCGGTCGTCGAGCGGTCGGAACCGGGCCCGCTGGTCGCCGTGGCCGCGCCGGTCCGGGGCGGGGACGACCGTGTCGTGGCGGCTCTGTCTGTCGTCGTACCGGCCGGCGGCGCCGAGGCCCGGACGCTGTCCCCCGCGCTGCTCGCCACGGCCCGGGCGCTGTCCCGGAGCCTGGGCTCCCCGCGTTCCGCCGCGGCCTCCGGCGGCCGGCCGGTCCCTCGCCCGTAGCCGGCGCCCCGCCCGGTGCGGGAGGTCAGTCGCCCCGGGCGGGAGACAAGCGCGCCCGCCAGCCGCCGGGCAGCTCCACGTGGTGCCAGCCGTCGGCGTACCGGGGCGGCGTGGCGCCCCGGTAGACCAGCAGCACCAGTTCCCCGGCCTCGACGGCCCGCCGTACCGGGGCGGGTGGCCGGCGGTGGAAACCGCGGGCGAGTCCCCGCGAGCGGCAGCCCAGCAGGTAGCCGATCTGGACGCCCGACTGCCCGTAGACCATGCACGGTCCCCGCACGCCCATCCGGCGCAGTTCCTCCGTGGCCAGGCGCACCCGCTCCCGGTCCTCGTAGGCGTTGGCGGACATGTGGTACGCGTAGCCGCCCTGGAGGACGAGGTGGGCCAGCAGGCCCGCGGCCGCGAACACCGCCGCGGCACGGCGCGCCGGCGGCCGGCCCCGCCGCGTCAGCGCGATCATGCCCGCGGCGACCGGGAGGGCGAGCAGGGCGTAGACCGGCATGAGGAAGCGCGGGGCGGCGTAACCCACGTAGAACAGGTACGGCGCCGCGGTCGCCGACGCGACCGCCGCCGCCAGCAGCAGCGGCCCCGGGCTGCGCCGCTCCCGCTCCCGCCAGGCCGCGTGCAGGCCGACCGCGGCCATCAGCGGGATCGCCAGCCACCAGACCAGCGCCGGCGGGGAGACGTCCCCGCAGTCGGTGCCCCACCGGCACAGCGACGGGCCGTCCAGCGCGCGGGCGTGCTCGACGAGGGAGAAGGCCAGGCCGGTCAGGTTGGCCTCCTCCGCGCCGTGCATCCGGGCGGCGACGCCGCCGTACCTCAGCTCCGCCTCGATCAGCCACTCCCCCCAGCCGACGGCCGTCCCGGCGGCGAGCGCCGCCAGAGCCCGCAGGCGGCGCGGGCGGGACACGAGCGCCGCGACCGCCAGGGGCGCCGCGATGACCAGGGCGTCCGAGGGACGGATCAGCGACACGGCGGCCATCGTCCCGCCCAGGCCCGCGAGCGCCGCCCGGCTCCGGCGGGGCAGGCACAGCAGGCCGGCGGCGGCGACCGCGCCGAGCGCCACGTACAGGTTGGGCATGGCCTCGTTGCCGTAGAACAGCGACAGCCAGCAGCCCGCGAACAGCAGCGCGGCCAGCGGGGCCGTGTACCCGGGGCGCACACGGGTCCAGATCAGGAAGGCGCCGAACAGCGCGAGCGAGGAGGTCGCGGTGAGGTAGAGGCGCAGGACGGTCACCGAGTCGGTCAGCGCGGTCACCGGCGCGACCAGCAGGGGCATCCCCTGGGCGCGGGGCGCGCTGAACTCGGCGGGCGGAGCGTGCCCGGAGAACTGGCTGGCGTAGATCGCCTCGTCCCAGCCGATCCCCATGCCCGCGGAGACGATCACCAGTTGCGCCGCCGCGTACAGCGCGGCGACCAACCCGAGCAGGGCGGCCGGCCGGACGGGCGGGCGCCGCGGGGCCCGCGACGGGGTGGGCGTCACCCGGGGAAGGGTGCTCGTCATCGGAGCCCACCCGGTCCGTGCCGCCGGACGGCCGTCGGGAAGGTCGTCATGTCCGGTGCCTCTCCTGGTCGCTGTGGGATGACCACCGCGACGGCACCGCGGCGAGGCGGAGCGACGGGGAGAGCGGCGAAAGCTGCGATACCCGGCCGGGCCGGGCCGTACGCGCCGCCCGCGTCAAGGTTCGGGAAACCGGGAGCCTCTCACCTGCGAAAACGCAGAGGCCCGGGCCCCGGCGTTCCGGGGACCGGGCCTCTGCCGCGTCTCGGCCGGTCGGGGGGACACGGCTCACGTGCCGGTCGGCCGTGTCCCCCGCGATCGGCCGTCCTACGAGGCGGCCTTCTCCGGCAACCGTTCCAGGATCGCCTGGAACATCGCCGTGTTGGACTCGGCCAGGGCGTCGAGCCGGGTGCTCATCTCGTCGATCCGGGCGCTCAGCCCGTCGACCCGGGTGCTCAGCCCGTCGATCCTGCCGGACAGGCGGTTGTCGAGCTCGTTGACCCGGCCGGACAGTTCATCGATCCGGCCGGACAGACGCTCGTCGAGCTCGTCGATCCGGACCTCCATCCGGTCCAGCCGGCCGGTGAAGGCGACCATGTGGTCTCTCAGGAAGCCGACCTCGTTCCTGGTCTCCCGAGCCGTCGTCTCCACGCGCACGAGCCGCTTGTGGATCTCCTCGATCCTCTCGTAGGCAGGGCTCACCGCCTCGATGGTGCGGTCGACCCCCCGTCTGGCGCATCGGGCGTTGAGTTCCACGAGACCTTCTTCCAGAGACGAGACCCGCTCTTCAAGGGTGAGCACGAAAACTTCCTCCGAATGTGTCGTTCAGCGTAGCCGGGCCACGCTGGTGAGGAGGGGACTGGGGAGGTCCTCACCGGAAGCATCTTGGAGGAACGGCAGGCTTCATCTGGGAGAACCCGAAACATGGCGTCCGCGCTCCCCCGGCCCGATAGAGGAATTCCCCTCTCCTTGGAGCAGATCTCCAGCCGATGCGAAGAAAACTCACACGATCGCTTCCGGTAAAAGCAGGAAATCCCGATCACTAAAAATAGTGTGAATTATCGGGACCAGGGGAAATCCGGCGGGCGGCGCTCCAGGAAGGCGGCGACGCCCTCGGCGAGTTCGTCGGCCGACTCCGCCTGCCAGCGCCGGAAGCGGGCCTCGTCGGCGCGGCCGTCCACGATCTCCTTGCTGGCCGCCAGGGTGAGCTGGGAGCGCGAGGCCATCGTGCGGGCCAGGCCGTACACCCGCTCCGCGAGCACCTCGGGCGGCAGCACCTCGTCCACCAGGCCGATGCGCAGGGCGTGCGCGGCGTCGATCTGGTCGGCGGAGTAGAGCAGGAGCTTGGCGGCCGACGGGCCGACGTGCCGGACCAGGCGGCGGGTGGAGGGGAGCGGGTAGACGATGCCGAGCTTGGCGGGGGTGATGGCGAAGCGGGCGCCGACGGCGGCCAGGCGCAGGTCGCAGGCGAGCGCGAGCTGGCAGCCCCCGCCCACGCAGAAGCCCTCGATCATCGCGATCACCGGCTTGGGGAAGTCCGCCAGCGCCCGTTCGGCGGTGACGGTCGCCCCGGTGCCGTCGCCGTCCTCGGCGAGGCCGGCGATCTCCGAGATGTCCGCACCGGCGCAGAAGGTCCCGCCCGCGCCGGTGAGCACGAGCACCCGCACGTCCGGATCGGCCGCCAGCGGCGCCAGGATGCCGGGCAGCGCCCGCCACATGCCCGCGCTCATCGCGTTGCGCTTGTCCGGGCGGTCGATCCGCAGCGTGGCGACGTGCTCGGCACGGTCGCCGGTGGACAGCGCGAAACCCTCGGAGATCTGCACGGGATAGATTCTCCCGGCCCACGTCTGCGATCATGATCCGGGCCCCGCGGTCTCCGCGAGCGGAGACCGGGCAGGTCCCCCGCGGTCCTTCGGTGAGAGGTCAGGAGATCCCGTGCCCCCATCCCCCGCCGCGCGCAGGACGCGGCCGATCCGCCCGCTCGGGCGGCTGAGCCCGGCCGAGCGGCGCCTGTGGGACGCCTACCCGTCGGGCGTGTGGGTGGATCTGCGGACCGGCGACACCGCGGCCGACGACCCGGCGTGCGGGGCGGCGTGGGGTCCCGAGCGCACGGTCCGGGCGGAGGTCCTGGTGGCGCTGCTGCTCGGGGCACGGGAGGCGGAGCCGGGCAAGACTCCCGGCCTGCGGCTGGCCGGGGCCCACGTCACCGGGGACCTGGACCTGTCCGACGCCGCCGTCGGGGCCAAGCTCCATCTGCTCAACTGCCACCTGTCGGGGGTGGTCGACCTCAGCGACGCGAGCACCCGGGGGCTGCGCTTCCGCGGCTGCGCCCTGGGCCGGGTCCGGGCGGCCCGCAGCACCGTCGACGGGCTGCTGGAGTTCGACGGCTCCACCCTGCGCGGCCTCCGGCTGGACAACGCCCACATCACCGGCCAGCTCCGGCTCTCCAGGGCGCAGGTGAGCCCGCCCCGGGAGGGGGACAGGACGGGGACGCCCATGGAGGACATCAGGAAGCCGTACAGCGAGGCCGAGCGCCGGGAGCGCGGCCTGGACGACGGGCACCGGTGGGCGATCTGGGCCGGCGGGCTGGTCGTGGACGGCGGCGCGTTCCTGCGGGGCCTGCAGACCGTCGGCGGGCTGCGCATGGTGGGGGCGAAGTTCCACGGGGGCCTGTACCTGCAGGAGGCGTCGATCACGGCGACAGTACCCACCGCCGGGTCCACCACCGACCCCGCAACCGGGCCCACCACCGACCCCGCAACCGGGTCCACCACCGACCCCGCAACCGGGCCCACCGCCGGACCCGCGGCCGGGCCCACCGCCGGACCCGCGGCCGAACCCGCGGAGGCCCCGGCCACGCCCGCCGCCGGGCCGTACGCCGTCTACGCCGACTTCCTGGAGGCCTCGGCGGCCGAGTTCAGCGCCGGTTTCACCGCGGTGGGCACCGTACGGCTGCGCGGGGCGCGGGTCAACGGCGTGCTCTCCTTCGACCAGGCGGTGCTGAAGGCGTCCGGCCGGGCGCTGCACCTGAGCCACATGCAGGTCGAGGAGCTGATCCTCAGGCCGTCGGCGGTGGAGGGCGAGACGAGCCTCAGCTACTCGCGGGTCGGCGTGCTGATGGACCGGTTCACGTCGTATCCGGAGCACGTGCACCTCAACGGCCTGACCTACGAGGCGCTGCGCGGCTCGTGGAGCGTCGCCGAGCGCCTGTCCTGGGTCTCCCGGGACCCCGGCGGCTACCGGCCGCAGCCGTACGAGCAACTGGCGGCCTGGTACCGGCGGATCGGCCACGAACCGGACGCCCGCCGGGTGCTGCTGGCCAAGCAGCGCGAGCACCGGGGCACGCTCAGGTCCACCGGCCGGTTCTGGGGCCGGATGCTGGACGTCGCCGTCGGGTACGGCTACCGCCCCTGGCTGGCCGGGCTCTGGGCGGTGGTGCTGCTGGCCGCCGGGACCGCGGTCTTCTCCGCCGTACCGCCGGTGAAGATCGACCCTGACGAGGTCCGGGACTTCAGCGCCTTCGTCTACACGCTGGACCTGCTGGTCCCGGTGAGCGTCTTCGAGCAGCGCGGAGCCTGGGAGCCGGCCGGGTGGACCCGGTGGCTGGCCTGGACGCTGGTGGCCTCCGGCTGGATCCTGGCCACCGCCCTGATCGCCGGTGCCGCCCGGGTGCTCCGCCCGTCGAACACCGCCTGAGCCCCCTGGCCCTCCCCGCCCGGGTTCACGATGGGCGCGATGTCAAGAATAATTGACCTCATGTCGACTATGCCTTACATTGGCCATGTCGGGTCCCCTATCCGTGGAGCGAACGTGTCGTACGAAGAGAAGGGCGTGTGGGTCTATCTCGTGGTGAGCCTCGGCACCTACGGGGTCTACCTCGCGGTCATCCTCGGGCGGGCGGACGGCGTCCCCCTCGCCGAGGTGGCCTACGTGCCGCCGATGCTGTGGAGCATCGGCATCGCCATGGCCGCGGCGATCGTCGGCCGCATCACGGTCGAGATCGTGAAACCCAGCGAGAGCCACCGGAGCGACCCGCGGGACAAGGACATCAACCGGTTCGGCGAGTACGTCGGCGGCGGAGCCTTCGCCATCGCCATGCTGGCGCCGTTCGGCCTGGCCGTGGCCGAGGCCGACCACTTCTGGATCGCCAACGCGATGTACGCGGCGTTCGTCCTGTCGGCGCTCGTCGGCTCCTGCGTGAAGCTCGTCGCCTACCGCCGGGGCCTGTAGGCATGGGAAAGCCCACCAAGGTCACCAACTCGATCCGCGCCCTGCGGTTCGCGCACGGAGAGATGACGCAGGCGGAGCTCGCCGAGCGGATCGGCGTGACCCGGCAGACCGTCATCGCCATCGAGCACGGGCGCTACTCGCCCTCCCTGGAGATGGCCTTCCAGATCGCGCGGGTGTTCGGCGCCCCGCTCGACGACGTCTTCCAGTACCCCGGCACCGAGGAGTAGCGCCCCGCACCGCACGGCGCGCGGCGGCCCTCCGGGAGCCCGGCCATGAGGGCCGGGCTCAGGAAACGGCCTCCTGAGCGGGCAGGTAGCCGGGGATGTCCTCGATGCGGCGGTAGACGGGCAGACCGCGTTCCCGGGCGATCCGCACGTCCTGGTCGGCGCCGGCGGACTCGCCGGGCAGCCGCAGCACCGCGTCGCAGTGCCGCAGCAGGCGCTCCGCGGCGGGGTACATGATCTGCCCGGCGACCGGGTCGGCCGGTCCGGTGCCGCCCGCGCCGCGCAGCACGGGCAGTGCGACCCACTCGCCGATCATGGGCACGTGACCGCTGCGGAAGATCGGCCACGCCGCCTCCTCCAGCCGGGCCAGGTTGCGCGCCATCAGTTCCGGGTCGTCATCGGTGCCCGAGCGATAGGGGCCTGCGATCAGAATGAGCATGGCACCGACCCTATCGTGCAACAATCGGAAAAAACAAGGAGAAACGTGCATGCTTGCCGCCCAACGCCGTGACCTGCTCCTCGAACGCCTGCGCACGGACGGCCGGATCATCGCCAAGGACCTCGCCGCCGAGCTCGGCATGTCCGAGGACAGCATCCGCCGTGACCTGCGCGACCTCGCCGCGGCGGGGTTGTGCCAGCGCGTGTACGGCGGCGCGCTGCCCGCGTCGCCCGCGGTGGCCGACTACGCCGCGCGCCAGGACGTCCAGGTGCCCGGCAAGCAACGGGTGGCGGCCGCCGCGGCCGCGCTGGTCGAGCCGGGCGGCACGGTGA
Organism: Thiemannella venezuelensis; assembly: GCF_014203605.1. Lineage (GTDB taxonomy): Bacteria > Actinomycetota > Actinomycetes > Streptosporangiales > Streptosporangiaceae > Planomonospora_A > Planomonospora_A venezuelensis. The sequence continues at coordinate 51,367 of NZ_JACHJJ010000035.1, forward strand.
TCCTCGACGGCGGCACGACCGCACTGGCCGTTGTGCGGGCGCTCCCCGCCGACCTGCGGGCCACCGTCGTGACGCACAGCCCGACCGTGGCCGTCGCGCTGGCCGACCACCGGGACGTGGAGGTCTACCTGATCGGCGGGCGGCTGTTCAAGCACTCGATGGTCGCCTGCGGCGCCGCCGCGATGGAGGCCGTGCGGGGGATCAACGCCGACCTCTTCCTTCTCGGCGTGACCGGCGTCCACCCGGAGGCGGGGCTGACCACCGGCGACGCCGACGAGGCCGCGATGAAGCGCGCCCTGGCGCGCCAGGCCGCCGACACCTACGTGCTGGCGAGCTCGGAGAAGATCGGCGCGGCGTCCCGGTTCGCCGTGCTGCCCCTGGCCGAGATCGCCGGAGTGATCACCGATGCGGGCGCGGACAGTCCCGCGGTGCGGGCGCTGGACGTGCCGGTCATCCATGCCCCGTGACATCCGCCCCGGGATGTCCCCCGCCCGCGGGTCGTACGGCGCCGCAGCACGGCCCGCGGCCCCGGGCGCGGGCCCTAGGCGGGGGTCTCGACCCGGAGCCGGGGCAGGGATTCGGGGTACTTCTCCCGGATGAACGTCACCAGGTGCTCGCGCATGTCGCACCGGAGGTCGAAGGCGCTGGCGGAGTCGGCGGCGCTCATCAGCGCGCGCACCTCCAGCAGGCCGTTGGGCAGGGTGTCGGTGACCTGCAGGACCCAGTCCTTCTGGTCCCAGAGCGGGTGCTCGCGCAGCGCGCGGTAGAGCTCGGTGCGCAGTTCCTCCACCGGGACCGACCAGTCCACCCGGAGCAGCACCGTGCCGATCACCCGGCTGCCGTGCCGGGTCCAGTTCTCGAAGGCGTTGGAGGTGAAGTAGGAGACCGGCAGGACCAGCCGCCGCTCGTCCCACAGGCGCAGGACCACGTAGGTGAGGGTCAGCTCCTCTATCCGGCCCCACTCGTCCTGGACCACGACCACGTCGTCCAGCCGGATCGCGTCGCTGAAGGCGAGCTGGAGCCCGGCCAGCAGGTTGCCGAGAGTGGACTGGGCGGCGATGCCGGCCACCACGCCCGCGATCCCGGCGGAGGCGAGCAGCCCGGCGCCCAGCGCCCTCACCTGGGGGAAGCTGAAGAGCATCGCGCCCAGCGCCACCACGACGACCACCGCCGTGGCGACCCGGCGGACCAGCGCGATCTGGGTGCGGATGCGGCGGGCCCGCCGGTTGCGCTCGCCCTCGACGGCGATCAGCCGTTCCAGGACGACGTCGGTGACCGCGTAGGCGGCCTGGATCACCAGCCAGGTGACGGCGGCGATCATGGCCAGGCCGACGGCCCGCTGGATCGCGGAGTCGGCCGCCGCGTCGGCCATCCCGGGTTCGTAGAACGTGTACACGGTCGCCGCGACCGCCGTGGCGAACCCCGGCCAGGTGCAGCGCCGTACCAGCGGACCGGCGAGGACCCACCGCTCGCCGATCAGCCGGGAGCGCAGCACCCTGCGCACCGCCTCCACGGCCGCGACGGCGGCCAGCACGGACACGAGCATGATCATCCAGTCGGACACCGGCAGCGCCCCTCCCGTCGGCTTTACCGACAGGTGGGTGCCCCTATGGGTGGCACATATTCAGAAGGACTCGTCGAAAGTGACATTCCCCTCAACAGCCACCTGGTAGGCCGAAACTCGGCGCTCGAAGAAGTTCGCCAGTTCCTGCACGTCCTGGAGCTCCATGAAGGCGAAGGGGTTGGCGGTGCCGTACCGGGCAGGCAGGCCGAGACGGGCCAGGCGCTGGTCGGCCACGTACTCCAGGTACCGCCGCATCTGCTCGACACTCATCCCGGGCCGGCCCTCGCCGCACAGGTCGGCGGCGAAGGCCAGCTCGGCCGCGACCGCCTCCTCGACCATCCGGGTCACCTGCGCGCCGAGCTTGTCGTCGAACAGCTCGGGTTCCTCGGCTCGCACGGTGTCCACCACGCTGAAGGCGAACTCCATGTGCATGGACTCGTCACGGAACACCCAGTTCGTCCCGGTGGCCAGGCCGCCGAGCAGGCCGCGGGAGCGGAACCAGTAGACGTAGGCGAACGCGCCGTAGAAGAACAGGCCCTCGATGCAGGCGGCGAAGCAGATCAGGTTGAGCAGGAAGGCCCGCCGGTCGTCCTGCGACTCCAGTCTCCGCAGCCCGCCGAGCGAGTCGATCCAGCGGAAGCAGAACTCGGCCTTGTCCCGGATGGACGGGATGTGCTCGACCGCGGCGAAGGCCTTGGCGCGCTCGTCGTGGTCGGGAAGGTAGGTGTCGAGCAGGGTCAGGTAGAACTGCACGTGCACGGCCTCCTCGAACAGCTGCCTGCTGAGGTAGAGCCGCGCCTCGGGCGCGTTGACGTGCTGGTAGAGGTTGAGGACCAGGTTGTTGGCCACGATCGAGTCGCCGGTCGCGAAGAACGCCACCAGGCGGTTGATCAGGTGGCGCTCCTGCGGGGTCATCTTCGCCAGGTCGGCGAGGTCGGAGTGGAGGTCCACCTCCTCCACCGTCCAGGTGTTGCGGATGGCGGCCCGGTACCGCTCGTAGAAGTCCGGGTAGCGCATGGGGCGCAGGGTCAGGTCCATGCCGGGGTCGAGCAACATCGGGGAAGGCCTCTCGGGAAGTTCTCTTGCGGGCAGGCGGGCGGCTGCGGCAGCCGCCCGCCCGGGGGCGTCTACTGGCAGGCGTCGCAGTACTCGGGGTTCTCCAGGGAGCACGCGACGGCGTCGGGGTCGGCGGCGGACGCGGCGGCCGGCTGGGCCACGGTGGTCTGGGCGATCCGGGTGGCGGGCCGCGAGCGCAGGTAGTAGGTGGTCTTCAGGCCGGACTTCCAGGCGTAGGCGTACATCGAGGAGAGCTTGCCGATGGTCGGCGTGGCCATGAAGAGGTTCAGCGACTGCGACTGGTCGATGTACGGCGTGCGCGCGGCGGCCAGGTCGATCAGCGCCTTCTGCGGCAGCTCCCACGCGGTCCGGTAGAGGGCCTTCAGGTCCGCCGGGACCTCCGGGATGTCCTGGACCGAGCCGTCCGCCCGCTTGATCGCGTCGCGGACCTGCGGGGTCCACAGGCCGCGCGCCTGCAGGTCGCGGACGAGGTAGCGGTTGACCTGGAGGAACTCCCCCGAGAGGGTCTCGCGCTTGAAGACGTTGGAGACCTGCGGCTCGATGCACTCGTAGCAGCCGGCGATGGAGGCGATCGTGGCGGTCGGCGCGATCGCGATCATCAGCGAGTTGCGCAGCCCGGTCTCGGCGATCTTCGCGCGGAGCGCGTCCCACTCGGCCGAGCGGGCGGCGCCGTAGTGGTCGGGGTGGAGCACGCCCCCGGCGGCCCGCGTGTCGCCGTAGGAGGGGTGCCTGCCCCGCTCGGCGGCCAGGTCGGCGGAGGTGCCGTAGGCGGCCAGGGCGATCTCCTCGGCGATGCGGGTGGACAGCTCCAGCGCCCCGGGCGAGTCGAACGGCAGGCGCAGCGCGAAGAACACGTCGGCCAGGCCCATCACGCCCAGCCCGATCGGCCGCCAGCGCCGGTTGGCGGCCTCGGCCTCGGGGGTCGGGTAGAAGCCCAGGTCGATGGTGCGGTCCAGGAAGCGCACGGCGGTCCGCACGGTACGGCGCAGCCGCGCCCAGTCCAGCCCGTCGCCCTCCGGGGACGGGGCCAGGTGGGCGGCGAGGTTGACCGAGCCGAGGTTGCAGACGGCGGTCTCGGCGTCGCTGGTGACCTCCAGGATCTCGGTGCAGAGGTTGGACAGGTGGATGACGTTCTCCGGGCGGGCGGTCTGGTTGGAGGTGCGGTTGGCCGCGTCCTTGAAGGTCATCCAGCCGTTGCCGGTCTGCGCGAGCGTGCGCATCATCCGGCCGTAGAGGGTGCGGGCCGGGATCCGCCGGACGGCCATGCCCTCGGCCTCGGCGGCCCGGTAGGCCTCGTCGAAGGCGGCGCCGTACAGGTCGGTGAGGTGCGGGACCTGCTTGGGGTCGAACAGCGACCACTCCGCGTCGGCCTCGACCCGGCGCATGAACTCGTCGGGGACCCAGTTGGCCAGGTTGAGGTTGTGGGTGCGGCGGGCGTCCTCGCCGGTGTTGTCGCGCAGCTCCAGGAACTCCTCGACGTCGGCGTGCCAGGTCTCCAGGTAGACGCAGGCCGCGCCCTTGCGGCGGCCGCCCTGGTTGACCGCCGCGACGCTGGAGTCCAGGGTGCGCAGCCAGGGGACGATGCCGTTGGAGTGGCCGTTGGTGCCCCGGATCAGCGAGCCCCGGGAGCGCACCCGGGTCCAGGAGACGCCGATGCCTCCGGCGTACTTCGACAACCGCGCGACCTGCCCGTACCGCTCGTAGATCGCCTCCAGCTCGTCGCGCGGCGAGTCGAGCAGGAAGCACGACGACAGCTGCGGGCGGCGGGCGCCGGAGTTGAACAGGGTGGGCGAGCTGGGCAGGTAGGACAGGCTCGCCATGAGGCCGTACAGCTCGGCGGCCTCGGCGACGGTCTCCGACAGGCCGCAGGCCACCCGGAGGAAGAAGTGCTGCGGGCGCTCCAGGACCTTGCGGGTCTCGGGGTGGCGCAGCAGGTAGCGGTCGTAGACGGTGCGCAGGCCGAAGTACTCGAACGCGGTCTCCGCCGTGATCAGGGCGTCCAGCTCGGCGGCGTGCGCGGCGACGAAGGCGGCGGTCCGCTCGGCGACCAGCCCGGCGGCGTGGGTGGCGGCGACGGACTCGGAGAAGGTCCGCACACCGTGCTCGGCGGCCTCGTCGGCGATCAGCCCGGCCAGCAGCCGGGCCGCGGTGCGGGAGTTCTCCGGGTCGGTGATCACCCGGGCGGCGGCCTCCTCGATGGCCAGCCGGCGCTCGGCCGGGCTCTGCCCGGAGCCTCCGGCGTTCGTCCCGGCGCCCGTCCCGGCATCCGTCCCGGCATTCGTCTCGGCCACGGTCTGTGTCACGTGCCACCCCTCGCGTTCCCCGTGCGGTACGGCTCTCGCGGGTGGGCACACGGCTGACGCGGCCCGCGGGCATGCGCCGGGACCGCCCCGTCCGCGGGCCCTCCCTCGAGGCCCTGGACTCCTTCGGCGTGGTCGCGCACGGCGGGCCCGCACGGGACCGGGGGTTCACCGCCCGCCCGCGCGCTCTCGCCGCACTCCACGCGTCACCGGCAGGTCTTCGGACTCACGGGCGCCGTGCCTGTTCCTACTGGCCGTCGCTTCCCAGGTCTCCCCAGTGCTCATCCATGACGGCGGTCGTTCCCGTTCACCGCTGCGGGGCAGTCCCGGAGTCGCACCGGGTTCCCTCTTTCCCCGCCCCTCTCGGGGCGAACCAGCAACGAGGAAGGATCCTACATCTAGTGGCGCTCGGCGCAACCGGTCCCACAACTTGTGTCGGATGCGCTCATCCTGTGGTGGATGCGCTCAGCAGCCCGAACTCGTGGAGTGCCTCCCTCGTGCGCCGGGTCTCGGTGGCCAGCCACGTGCGGAAGTCGTCCCCGCTCAGGTGGACGCGGTCCCAGCCCTCCCGCGCGCACCGGTCCCGCCAGCGGGGGGAGGCGTCGAGGCGGTCGCAGAGCGCGACGGCGGCGGCGCGGTCGCCGTCGTCCATCCCCCGGGGGCCGAGCACTCCGTACCAGTCGCTGTACTCCAGCCGGATCTCCAGCTCCATCAGCGTCGGCGCGTCGATGCCGTCGATCCGGTCCGCGGCGGAGACCGCCAGCGGACGCAGGCGGCCCGCGGCCACCTCCGCGGCGAAGGAGCGGGCCGGGCCCAGGAGCGCGGTGGTCCGCCCGCCGTGCAGGGCCTCGGAGGCGTCGGCCAGGCCGGGGTATCCGGCGTAGTCGAGCAGCCGGGTGTCCACCCCGAGGCACTTGCCGATCAGGCCGTAGAGGACGTGGTCGGGACCGCCCGCCGTCCGGCCGCCCACCACGAGCCCGGCGGGGTCGCGCCGGAGGGCGGCGGCGAAGTCCTCGAAGGAGCGCAGGGGCGAGCCGGTGGAGACGACCAGCGCGGCCCAGTCGCCGACCAGGCGGGCCAGCGGGGTCGCCTGGCCGGCGACCGAGGGACCGCCCGACAGCTCCGCCGCGGTGACCACCGCCATCCCGGTCAGCAGCAGCCTGCCCTCCATGGCGAACGAGACGCCGGGCGCGCCGGGTGCCGCACCGGGGCGGCCGCCCGCACCGGCCACCGCGACCGGCGGCGCACCCGCCGCCGCGACCGGCGCACCACCGGTCCCGCCGCCGGCGTCCGGCCCGCCGCCGGACGCGACCCCGGCCTGCGCGGCCAGCCCGTCGCCGGCCGCGACCTCGGCCAGGGCCCGGGCGAGGCGGGCCCAGCGCTGCCCGCGCACCGGCGGCACGGCGACGGACAGCCTGCCCGTCATCGGCACTCCCGCCCCGCCTCCGGCGCCGGTCAGGCCGCACCCGGCCGCGGCGGCCGCCACTCCCGCGGTGAGCGTGAGGAACCTCCTGCGACGCATCGGCGCCCCTTTCCCAGGGTCTTCCGGTACCTGCAGGTTACAAGTCGGTCACGCTCCGCCATCGGGCGGGGTCGGGGGCGGCTACTCCACCGTGACGCTCTTGGCCAGGTTGCGGGGCTTGTCCACGTCCCGCTCCAGGGCCACGGCGGCGTGGTAGGCGAAGAGCTGGAGCGGGATGCCCAGCAGGATCGGGTCCAGCTCGACCTCGTTCTTGGGCAGCACGATGCAGTCGTCGGCCAGCTTGGGGTCGGCCTTCCGGTGCCCGACCATGATCACCTTGCCGCCGCGCGCCTGGATCTCGCCCAGCGTGGTGAGGTTCTTGTCCAGCAGCTCGTCGTCGGGGACGATCGCCACGGTCGGCATCTCGGGGCCGATCAGCGCCAGCGGGCCGTGCTTGAGCTCGCTGGCCGGGTAGGCCTCGGCGTGCACGTAGGAGACCTCCTTGAGCTTCTGCGCGCCCTCGCGGGCCACCGGGTAGCCGCGGACCCTGCCGATGAACATCATGCTCGGCGCGGCGGCGTACTTGGCGGCCAGCTCCTTGATCTCGGGCTCCAGCGCCAGGATCTCCTTGATCTGGTCCGGCAGGCGGCGCAGGCCCTCGCAGATGCGGCGGCCGTCGGCCGGCGACAGGTCGCGCACCCGGCCCATGTGCAGGGCGAGCAGCGCGAAGGCCACCGCGGTCGAGGTGAACGCCTTGGTGCTGGCGACCGAGACCTCGGGGCCCGCGTGCAGGTAGACGCCGCCGTCGCACTCGCGGGCGATGGCGCTGCCGACGGTGTTGACGATGCCGAGCACCCGGCCGCCCTTGCGCTTGAGCTCCTGGACGGCGGCCAGCGTGTCGTAGGTCTCGCCCGACTGGCTGATCGCCACGTACAGGGTGTCGTGCTCCACGACCGGGTTGCGGTAGCGGAACTCGCTGGCCGGCTCGGCGTCGGCCGGGACCCGGGCCAGCTCCTCGATGAGCTGCGCGCCGATCTGGCCGGAGTAGTAGGCCGAGCCGCAGCCGATGATCTTCACCCGGCGGAAGGACCTGACCTCCCGGGCGTCCATGTTGAGCCCGCCCAGGTGGGCGACGTTGAAGCGCTCGTCGAGGCGGCCGCGCAGGGTGCGGGCGACGGTGTCGGGCTGCTCGGAGATCTCCTTGAGCAGGTAGTGCTCGTAGCCGCCGGTGTCGTAGTGCCCGGTCTCCCAGTCGACGGTCAGCGGCTCCTTGGCGGTCTCCCGGGCGTCGCTGGCGAAGGTGTGGAAGCCGTCGGCGCGCAGCACCGCGAGCTCGCCGTCCTCCAGGTGCACCACCTGGCGGGTGTAGCGGACCAGCGCGGCCACGTCGGAGGCGGCGAACATCTCCTTCTCGCCGATGCCCAGCACGATCGGGCTGCCGTTGCGGGCCACGACCACCTCGCCGGGGCGCTCGGCGTCGACGACGGCGATGCCGTAGGTGCCGACGACCCGCTTGAGCGCGGTACGCACGGCGTCCTCCAGCGAGTCGGACTCCTTGGTGGTCCGGGCGATCAGGTGGGCCAGCACCTCGGTGTCGGTCTCGGAGAGGAAGACCGCGCCGTCGGCCTCCAGCTTGGCGCGCAGCTCGTCGGCGTTCTCGATGACGCCGTTGTGCACCACCGCGATGCGCTCGTCGTTCGACAGGTGGGGGTGGGCGTTCTCGTCGCTGGGCACGCCGTGGGTGGCCCAGCGGGTGTGGCCGATGCCGGTGGCGCCCTTGAAGCGGGCGGGCACGACCGCCGCCAGGTCGGCGACCCGGCCCTTGACCTTGCGCACCTTCAGGCCCTTGTTGGAGACCACCACGCCGGCCGAGTCATAGCCCCGGTACTCCAGACGCTGCAGGCCTTCCAGCAGGATCGGCGCCGCATCCTTCGGCCCTACATAGGCCACGATTCCGCACATTTTTCAGCCATCCCCTCTCATGGACGTCACGTGCTGATTTATGCCTTTTCATCCAGCTACCCGGTCATCCGTAGACGATCCTGCGGAGCTGGCGCACCGAGAGCTCGGGCGCCGCGACCCGGCGGCCCGGCAGCTCCGCGGCGATCCGGGGAAAGATCTCGTCGTTGACCAGCCCCTTCCCCTTGAGCTCGGCGTGGCGCCGCCGGACGAACTCCTCGACCGGCTCGGAGAAGTAGGCCAGCACGTCCGCCACCACCCGCGCCGCCTCCCCGGGCCCGAGCGCGCTCGTCCGGGTCAGGTGGGCGATCAGATCCTCATGCGGATGCCAGGTGGTGGACACAGAGCAGGACGATATGCAGCACAGAGACGATTTACCAAGTTTTCTGCCCGATTTCGGGCAGGGATTGACCACTTCCTCTTTCATCCATATCGCTTTCGTGACTCTCGGTAGTCAATGGCGACCATGGGTAGTGATCGGGACGGGAGGAACTACATATGCGACATCTGGCGGGCACCGCAGTCCTTGCCGCTCTCGTTGTGATCGTCCCCGCCGCCCCGGGGAAGGCCGATCCCCGGCCGGAGGCGCCCGGCGGCAGGCAGGCGGCCTTCGCCGAGGCCGCCCGGGCGTACGGCGTGCCGGAGAGCGTGCTGCTCGCCGTCTCCTACCTGGAGTCCCGCTGGGACGGCAACGACGGCCTGCCCAGCGTCGCCGGCGGGTACGGCCCCATGCACCTGGTCGACGCGGGCCTGGCCGTACCCCGAGGCACCGGAGCACCCGAGGGCGCCGGAGCATCCGGAGAGACCGGCGACCACGGCGATCACGGCGGCCACGTCCACGGGAGCGGGGAGGACCCGCGCGGCGACGAAACCCGGCCGATGGCCCGGCCCGCCCGGCGGCCCGGCCCGGCCGCCGCTCCCCCGCCGGACACCCTGCGCCTGGCCTCGCGGCTGACCGGGATCCCTCCCGAGCGGCTCCGCGCCGATCCGGCCGCCAACATCCGCGGCGGCGCCGCCCTGCTGGCCGAGTACCGGCGGAGGGAGGGCGCGCCCCCGGGCGGCGAACCGGTCCGCTGGTACGGGGCGGTGGCCCGCTACGCGGCCTCCGACGACCCCGGGGCGGCGGCCGCCTTCGCCGACGAGGTGTACGCGACGATCCGCGCCGGGGCCGCGCGGACCACCGACGACGGCGAGCCGATGGTCCTGCCCCCGGACCCGTCGGCGGTCCCGCCGGCGCCCGCGTCCGGACGGCTGGGCCTGCACCGGCCCCCCGCCGCGCCCGGCCCCGACTGCCCTCCCACGGTCGCCTGCCGGTGGCTCCCCGCCCCCTACCAGCGGATCGGGAAGGGCCGGTACGGCAACCACGACCGCTACGAAGGGCACCGGGAGATCGACTACATCGTCGTCCACGACGGCGAGAGCAGCTACCGCTCCATGGTCAACGCGGTGCGCAACCCCCACTACCTGAGCTGGCACTTCACCCTGCGCTCCCGCGACGGCCTCGTCGCCCAGCACCTGCGCGGCCGGGACATCGGCTGGCACGCGGGGAACTGGGACGTCAACTCCCGCTCCATCGGCCTGGAGCACGAGGGCTACGTGGCCAGGGGCGGCGCCTGGTACACCGAGGCGATGTACCGGGCCTCGGCCAAACTGGTCGGCCACCTCGCCCGCACGTACGGCGTGCCGCTCGACCGGGCGCACATCGTCGGCCACGACAACGTGCCCGGCACCACCCGGGCGACGGTGCGCGGCATGCACACCGACCCGGGGCCCTACTGGGACTGGGCCCGCTACTTCGAACTGCTCGGCCGCCCCCTGGACCGCGCGGCCCGCCCCCGCGGGCACTCCGTGATCATCCTGCCCGACTACGCCGCCCACCGGCCGGGCTTCACCGGCTGCGGCGGATCCGGCGCCTGCCCGCCGCAGGGCGCCTCCTCGGTCTGGCTGCACACCGCGCCCTCCGCCGACGCGCCGCTGGTCAAGGACGTCGGCAGGCATCCGACGGGCGGCTCCACCCGCAACGTCCACGACCACGCCGCCCGCGCCTCGGCCGGCCAGCGCTACGCCCGCGCCGGCCGCGAGAACGGCTGGACGGCGATCTGGTACCTCGGCCAGAAGGCCTGGTTCCACGACCCGAAGGGCGCCCGCACCTCCGTGCGCGCCTCCGGCCCGCTGGTGACGCCCCGGCCGGGGCTGTCCTCGGTCAGGCTGTACGGCAGGGCCTACCCCGAGCGGTCGGCCTACCCGGAGGGGGTCGAGCCGCAGCGGCTCGTCCCGCTGCAGTACTCGCTGCCCGCCGGTCAGCTCTACAGCGTCGGCCTGACCCGGCGCGGCTCCTACCTGCGCGCCGTCACCTTCGACGCCTCCCGGCACCTGGTGGTCGGCGGGGAGACGGTCTACCACCAGATCCAGTTCGGGCACCGGTTCATGTTCGTCAAGGCCTCCGACGTCACCCTCCTGCCGCGCTGACCTCCGGGGCCGGCCTCCCGGCGCGTCAGAAGGTCACCAGCGGGTCGCCCACGAAGTCGGCGATGAAGTTGACGAAGAAGAACCCGAAGAACAGGAAGTTGAGGACGAGGATCGCGTAGTGCCACCAGCGCGGGCGGGCGGGGCGGGGCAGGCGGCTGTTGAGGTACATGAGCAGGAACGGGTAGATGAGCGCGCCCAGGTTGGACATGTTCGCCGACCACTGGACCAGGCTGACCGGCAGCGCCTGGTACATGATGACGCCGATGACCACCAGCAGGACGATCATGAACGGGTAGTAGAACCGGCGGGGGTCTCCCTCGATCAGCGCCCGGAGCCGGGGGCTGGTGGCGTGGGCGGCGTCGGTGGCCACCCGGACCATCGCCTCGAAGATGCCGAGCTGGGTGGAGAACAGGATCAGCACGCCCAGCACCAGGGCGACGTAGAACATCGCCGGGCCGTACTCGGCCCGCAGCACGCCCGCGACGAAGGTCGGGACGTCCGCCTGGGTGGGCCGCCGGCCGGAGAGCTCGACCGCGCGCGCCATGAGGATCGTGGGCAGCAGCATGCCGAGGATGGCCCCGACGAAGAACACGCCCCACATGTCGAGCATCAGCAGGCGGTACCAGCGCTTCCACAGCGCCGTGTTCCGGGCGTCCTCGGGGAAGGTGACGCCGCTGGCCAGCAGCTCGCGGCGCTCGCCGCGCAGGCCGGAGATGTATCCGGCCCGGTGGCCCATGCCGTACCCCTTGTCCCGGTAGTGACCCATGACGTACCAGTTCAGGCCGGAGGCCAGGGCGGTGAACCCGGCCAGCGCGCCGAGCTGGGTCGCGGTGATCCCGGCGGGCGGGGCCGCCGGGGTGACGAAGCCGCGGATCGCCTCCCACCACTGGCCGAACGGGACCACGAACAGGTCGATGAGGAGCAGGGCGACCAGGATCGAACCGACCAGGATCCAGTTCGCCAGCTCCAGCGCCCGGCTGATCCGCCGGGCGGACGCGGTGATGAGGAAGACCAGCACGAGCAGCGCGATCGCCCACAGCTTGGGCTCCCCCGCGCCGGCGGGCGGGACCGCGCCGTGGACCAGCGCGTACACCCCCTGCCCGGCGGCGCTCGCCCAGCCGCCCGCGATGAAGGCGAAGATCACCACGAAGACGGAGAGCGGCACCCAGAGCAGGTAGCCGGGCGGCACCCGGCCCCAGCCCACGACCGGCACCTCTCCGGTCGCGACCACGTAGCGGGAGCACTCGACGTTGTAGAAGGTCTGCAGGACCGCCGAGACGAGGATCACCCAGCCGACCCCGACGAAGCCGTACTGCCCGACCGCCTGCGGGCCGAGCAGCCACTCTCCGCTTCCGATGGAGATGCCCAGGGCGATCAGGCTGGGGCCGACCGCGAACTTCAGCAGCTCCTTCGGGCCGAGCCGGGCGACCCCGAAGACCTCCTCGGGCTCGGGAAGATCGGCGACGGTGAGCGCCGGACGGCTGACTCCGAGCGGATGTTCGGTCACGAGGCGCCTCCCGGGTTCCGGCCGTCCCCCGCGTTCCCTCCGAGCGTGCGCCTCCGTTTCCCGCGGATCAAGACCCAATCGCGGCCCGTTCCCGGCCTGCCCGGGGACCCGGTGGATCGTTCGTGCGCGCACGCACTCCCGAAAAGGCGCTAGAGTTTTCCCGTGCCCCGGGCGAAAGCGGCGGGGAGCACGCGGAAGTGGCTCAGTGGTAGAGCATCACCTTGCCAAGGTGAGGGTCGCGGGTTCGAATCCCGTCTTCCGCTCCGGCAGGTCCTCCGGGACCTGGCTGGTGGAGTGGCCGAGAGGCGAGGCAACGGCCTGCAAAGCCGTGTACACGGGTTCAAATCCCGTCTCCACCTCAGCTCGCGAACACCGGATCCCCCGGGATCCGGTAAAGTGATGCAGGTGCCGCGCGGGGTGACCCGACGCGGGCACGCGGAAGTGGCTCAGTGGTAGAGCATCACCTTGCCAAGGTGAGGGTCGCGGGTTCGAATCCCGTCTTCCGCTCTGGTTCACCCGAGGACGATTAGCTCAGCGGGAGAGCGCTTCCCTGACACGGAAGAGGTCACAGGTTCAATCCCTGTATCGTCCACCACGCTCCATGACAGACCAGGCCCGCCTGGTCGGGCAGAGAGCAGAGCCCCAGCTCACGACCAGATCGTGAGACTGGGGCTTTTTGCCGTCCCCGTCCCCCCGCCGCGGGGTTCCGCCCCCCGCCGCGCCCGACGGCCCCTCCGTCGGCCGGTCCGCGGAGGACGGCCGGAGACCCGGTCACTCCTCGCGTCCAAGGATTGAGAACGTGTTGCATGAACATGCGATTTTATGCAAGCCTATTCGCATGTCCAAGGTACTCACCTCCCTTCCGGTAGGCCAGCGCGTCGGAATCGCCTTCTCCGGAGGGCTCGACACCTCGGTGGCGGTCGCGTGGATGCGCGAGAGGGGGGCGGTGCCCTGCACCTACACCGCCGACATCGGGCAGTACGACGAGCCCGACATCGGGTCGGTGCCCGGGCGGGCCGCGACCTACGGGGCGGAGGTCGCGCGGCTGGTCGACTGCCGGGCGGCTCTCGTGGAGGAAGGCCTCGCGGCGCTGGCCTGCGGGGCGTTCCACATCCGGTCGGGAGGGCGCGCCTACTTCAACACCACACCGCTCGGGCGGGCCGTCACGGGGACCCTGCTGGTGCGGGCGATGCTGGAGGACGACGTCCAGATCTGGGGCGACGGCTCCACCTTCAAGGGCAACGACATCGAGCGGTTCTACCGGTACGGCCTGCTCGCCAACCCGTCCCTGCGGATCTACAAGCCCTGGCTGGACGCCGACTTCGTCACCGAACTCGGCGGGCGCAAGGAGATGTCCGAGTGGCTGCTCGCCCGCGGCCTGCCGTACCGCGACAGCACCGAGAAGGCCTACTCCACCGACGCCAACATCTGGGGCGCGACCCACGAGGCCAAGGCGCTCGAGCACCTCGACGTCGGCATCGAGCTGGTCGAGCCGATCATGGGCGTGCGGTTCTGGGACCCGGCCGTCGAGATCCCCGCCGAGGACGTCACGATCGGCTTCGAGCAGGGACGGCCGGTGACGATCAACGGCAAGACGTTCGCGTCCGCCGTCGACCTGGTGCTGGAGGCCAACGCCGTCGGCGGCCGGCACGGCCTGGGCATGTCCGACCAGATCGAGAACCGGATCATCGAGGCCAAGAGCCGCGGCATCTACGAGGCCCCCGGGATGGCGCTGCTGCACGCCGCGTACGAGCGGCTGGTCAACGCCATCCACAACGAGGACACCGTCGCCGGGTACCACAACGAGGGACGCCGCCTGGGACGGCTGATGTACGAGGGCCGCTGGCTCGACCCGCAGGCGCTGATGCTGCGCGAGTCGCTGCAGCGCTGGGTCGGGACGGCCGTCACCGGCGAGGTGACCCTCCGGCTGCGGCGCGGCGAGGACTACTCCATCCTGGAGACGTCCGGCCCGGCCTTCAGCTACCACCCGGACAAGCTCTCCATGGAGCGCACCGAGGACTCCGCCTTCGGCCCGGTCGACCGCATCGGCCAGCTGACCATGCGCAATCTCGACATCGCCGACTCCCGCGCCAAGCTGGAGCAGTACGTCGGCCTCGGCATGCTCGGCAGCCCCCAGCCCATGATCGGCGCCGCCCAGGCCGCCGCGACCGGCCTGATCGGCGCCATGCCCGAGGGCGGCGCGGAGGCCATCGCCTCCCGGGGCAAGGTCCCGGACGCCGACGAGCTCCTCGACCACGCCGCCATGGAATCCGGCACCGACTGACCCGTCGGAGGGCGGCCCGGCGCCCTCCCCCGGACAGGCCTTCCCGCCTGGTGGAATGAGGGGATGAACGATCCGGAGGTGGCGGTACTCGTCGGGTTGCAGGGGTCGGGCAAGACCACCTTCTACCGGCGGGTCCTGGCGGCGACCCACGTCCACGTGAGCAAGGACGACTTCCGCAACGCCCGCAGGCGCCAGGATCGGCAGCTCCGGCTGGTCCACGAGGCGCTGGAGGAGGGGCGCGACGTCGCGGTGGACAACACCAATCCCTCGCCCGGGGAATGGCGGCCGCTCGTCGAGGCCGCCGGGCGGCACGGCGCCCTGGTGGTCTGCTACTGGTTCCCGCCCGACGTGGCCGGCTCACTGGAGCGCAACGCCGCACGGGAGGGCAGGGCCAGGGTGCCCGAGGTCGGCGTCTTCGCCACGCTCGGCCGCCTGCGCCGCCCGCTCCTGGCCGACGGCTTCGACGCGCTCCTCTCGGTCCGCTTCGACGGCCGCGGCGGCTTCACCGTGCGCAAGGACGCCGAACGGCCCTCGGCGGGGGTACGGCGGGCCGCCCCGCCCGGTAGGTGACGGTCCCGGAGCCCGCCCGGTCCGGCCGGGGCCGGGCGATCGCGGTCCTTCTTCGTCCGGCGGGCGTCAGCTGCGCCCATCACGATGCACCATAGAAGCACGCATTATCCGCAATCGCGGTGATGGGTGAGTTTTCGGCTTCGGCGAAGGGGGCGAGCCTGTGCTGCGTGTGGTGGTCGATCCGGAGGTACCCGCGCAGGTGGCCAACCTCATGCGCCGGAACGGCCCGCTGCTCTCCCGCTTCCGGAGCGGCTGGAACCCCGAGGCGCGGAGCGGGGTCGGGGGCGCGGCCCTGGGGGTCCTCGGCGCGACGGGGCTGCTGACGGTCGCGGCCGTCGCGGCGGTGGGCGCGGCGGCGACGCCGCTGATCCTGCTGATGATGGTGGAGGCGTTCGTCCTGCTCGTCCTGTACCTCGCCAAGCGGCCAGCCCCGGCCGACTCCCTGGAGCGCGTCCTGTACCGCCACACGCGCCAGTGGCAGGGCCGCTTCCTGGTGCTGGAGGACTTCGACCTTCCGTCGCGGCAGCTGCTCGGCCGGGTCCAGCAGGCGATCGACCGGATCCTGCGGTCGAGGGTCAACGGCCTGGGGCTGCTGGACAGCGTGCGGAACTCGGTGATGCTCCCGGCGGAGGAGTGGGAGATCGCCCGGCTGCTGGCCAAGCTGTCGGCGCTGCGGACCAGGCACCACGATCTCGCCAGGGGCGGGAGGACCCCCGAGGTGGCCGCGGCGATGGAACCGCTGGAGCGGGCGCTGGCCGCCAGCGAGGCCGCCGTCGCCGCCCGGGTGGAGGCCCTGGAACGCTACGCGCGCCACGTCGCGGAGGCCGACCACGCGCTGCTCTCCCAGCACCAGATCGAGGAGATCCGCGCCCACCTGCCGGAGTACGAGCAGCTCGTCGCCGAGACCGGGGCGAGCACGCTGCTCGCCCCGGAGATCGGGCACCTGGCCCAGGACGCCGACCAGTTGCAGCGGGCGCTGCGCGACAGCGTGCGCTCCGCGCACGAGGCATTCCGCTATCTCGATGGATAGCCGAAAATATAAGCTTTCCTGACTACGGTTCGACGAGAGGGGGAGCCGGCAGGTGCAGCATGTGGTGGTCGATCCGGGGGTTCCCGCGGAAGTCGCCGACCTGTTCCGCCGGAACGGGCCCCTGCTGTCCCGCATCCGGGCCGGATGGACCCCCCAGCCCCCGGCCGGCTCGTCCAAGCTCGCCACCCGGGCCGTTCAGGTCTCCGGCGTGGCCGCCGCGCTCTGCCTGCTGGCCGTCGTCTTCCTCACGGGCGGCGGGCACATCTTCATGTTCGTCACCGCGCTGCTCGCCTTCGTGGCCTTCACCGGCCACCTCGCCGCCAAGGAGCCCCTGGAGGAGGAGACCGCCGGCGAGTACGACGTCTACCGCCATGCCCGCTGGTACGAGGGGCGCTACCTGCTGCCCGAGGACTTCGACCTCCCCGCCGAGCTGCTGCGCGAGCGGACCAGGAAGGCGGTCGGCTCCGTGCTGGGCTCCGGGATCAACGTCAGCGGGCTGCTCGACGACGTGCGGAACTCGGTGATGCTGCCGGCCCAGGAGTGGGAGATCTCGCGGCTGCTGGCCAAGCTGTCGGCGCTGCGGAGCGAGCACCGCGATCTCGCCGGGGGCGGGAGGACCGCCGAGGTGGTCGCGGCGATGGAACCGCTGGAGCGGGCGCTGGCCGCCAGCGAGGCCGCCGTCGTCGCCCGGGTGGAGGCCCTGGAGCGCTACGCGCGCCACGTCGCGGAGGCCGAGCGGGCGCTGCGCGCCCACGAGCAGGTCGAACTGCTCCGCTCCCGGCTGCCCCGGTACGAGGAGCTGCTCGCCGAGACGGGCGCCGACGCCTCCGCCGTACCGGAGATCGACCAGCTGTCGCGGGACGCCGGCAGGCTGGAGGAGGCGCTGCGCGACAGCGTGCGCTCCGCGCACGAGGCCTTCCGCTACCTCGACGGCTCGGCCGGAGCCTGACCCCGCGGCACGTGCGGTTCCGGATCGTGCGGTTCCGGGAAGAGTACGGCTTCGCGGCCCGGAACCGGGCGGCGGCCGCCCTTGCCAGCACCCCCCAAAGAGGCGAGGATTGCTCACATTCCCTGGAGGTGGGCATGCGGATCCGCCTGGACGTCACCCTCGGCGTGGTCGTGCTGGCCGACGTGCTGCGGGTCTTCCTGCCGTCGCTGATCACGCTGTTCGGCCGGGCGGGCAGCACGCCGGCCGAGCTGATGGGCCTGTACGCCGTGGCCTGGTTCGCCGCGGCCTTCCTCGCGGTGCCGCTGGCCCGCCTGGTCCCCGCGCCGCGGATCGCCCTGGGCGCGGGGGCCCTGCTGCTCGCCGCCCGGCTCGCGCTGCAGCTCACCGGCGGCGGGGACCCGCAGCTGTACACGGCCAGCGCGGGTCTGCTGGCGGGACTGGTCTGGCTGGTCGCCACCGCCATGTCCGCCGGGGACGCCCGGCCGGCGCTGGCCGGGGTGGCCGCGGGGCTCGCGGCCTCCACCGTGTTCCACGCGGCGCTGGACGGCATCGACCTGATGTGGCGGCCGGGACCGGTCCCGTGGGTGCTCCTGCTGATCGAACTGTCCCTGTTCGCGCTCTTCCTGCTCCGGTCCCGGAGGCCGGGAGGGGGCGACGGCACGTCACGGCCTCCCGAGAAGGCGAACCCGGCCGCGCCGCGCGCCTGGCTGGCCGTCGGCCCGGCACTGCTGCTGTGGGGCCTGTACACCGGCAACACCGCCTACGCCCAGTCCACGGCGGAGGCCCCCGCGTGGACGGCGGCGATCGTGGCGGGTTTCGCGGTGCTCTCGCTGCGGCCCGCCGCGGCACCGTGGAGGCGGCATCCGCTGGTGCCGGGCGCCGTCCTGGTCGCCTCCGCCGCCGCCTTCGCCCTCCTGCACCTGACGATCGGCGGGATCCACGGCGTGTCCCCGCAGGCGATGGTCGCCGCGCAGGTGCTCGGCCAGCTCTCCCTGGTCGCCTGCCTGGCCTACGCGGCCACGGCCCCGGCCCCCGGCGGTCCCGACCGGCCCGCCGGGCGCGGCCTCGCCGCCGCCGGGGGCATGCTGCTGTTCGTCGTCCTCGTCTTCGGCTACTACGCCGCCTACGACCTCTACCTGCCCAACGACTGGGTGCCGGTCGCCGCCGCGCTGCTGGTCGCCGCCCTGGCCCTGGCCGGGACCGCCCGCCGCCTGGAACCCGGCCCCGCGGCGGGCCCTGCGGCGGGCACCGGGCGGGCCGCCCGGTGGCGGGCGCCGGTCGCGGCGCTGGCCGCCGCCGGCCTGGTGGCGGCCGTCCCGCTCTGGCGGGGACCGGTCCCCGCCTGGAGACCGGCGGACGACGGCCTGCGGGTCGCGGCCTACAACATCCGCATGGGGTACGGCGAGCCGGGCCGCCTCTCCCTGGAGCAGCAGGCCGACACGCTCCGCCGGATGCGTCCGCACGTGATCGTGCTCAGCGAGGCCGACCGGGGCTGGCTGCTCAACGGCGGCCACGACGACGTGCGGCTGATCGCCGAACGGCTCGGCATGCGGTTCGTCTGGGCACCGGCCGCAGACGAGGTGTGGGGCGACGCGGTGCTGACGAACCTGCCGGTCACCTCGGTCCGCAACCACGTGCTCGTCCAGGGCGGCCCCACCGGCGCGCAGGCGCTGGAGGTCGGGCTGAGGTGGGGGGACCGGGAGATCGTCCTGATCGGCACCCACCTGCAGCCGCCGCCCGGCTGGCGCGAGCTCGACCAGGTGGAGCAGCTCGCCGGCATCGTGCGCCGGGCCGCCGAGGACCGCCCGGTGGTCGTCGCGGGCGACCTCAACATCGAGCCGGAGGACCCCGCCTGGCGGGTGCTGCTGGCGGCCGGGCTGACCGACCCGATCGCCCCGGTCCGGCCGTTCACCACCATCCCCTCCCCCGGCGGCTCGGTCGAGCAGATCGACCACGTGCTGGTCACGCCCGGTTTCACCGGCCGGGACCAGGCCAATGTCAACGTCCACCACTCCGACCACCGCCCCATCGCCGTCACGCTCGTCCCCGTTAAGTAGTGTTTGTCTTATGACGGAGGAATCGACACCGGCCGGTTACGGGAACCTCTCGCTCCCGGCGGTCCGGCGATGAGGATCCTGCTCGCCGGATTCGAGCCGTTCGACGGCGCGACGGTCAACCCGTCGTGGGAGGCCGTCCGGATGGTCGAGCAGCTGCACGCGGTGCAGCTGGGCGTGCGCGCCGTCCAGCTTCCCTGCGTGTTCGGCGAGGTCACCGAGCGCCTGCGCGAGGCGATCGTGGAGCACGGCCCCGAGGTGGTCGTCTGCGTCGGCCAGGCGGGCGGCCGCCACGCCGTCACGGTCGAGCGCGTCGCGATCAACCTCGACGACGCCCGCATCGCCGACAACGCGGGCGAGCAGCCGATCGACCAGCCGATCGTCCCCGGCGGCCCGGCCGCCTACTTCTCCACCCTGCCGGTCAAGGCCTGCGTGGCGGCGGCCAGGAAGGCCGGGATCCCGGCGAGCGTCTCGCAGAGCGCCGGGACGTTCGTCTGCAACCACGTCTTCTACGGGCTCATGCACCTGATCGCCACCGAGTTCCCGCAGCTGCGCGGGGGTTTCGTGCACGTGCCGTACGCCCCGGAGCAGGTCCTCGACCACGCCGAGCCCTCCATGCCGGTCGCGCTGGTCGCCGAGGCGCTGACCGCGATCGTGACGGCCGCCGTCCTGCTCCACGACGACCTGCGCCTGGTCGGCGGCGCCATCCACTGAGGGCGCCGCCGGCCGGGCGGGGAACGGGTCAGAGCGGCACGCCGTACACCACGCGCCTGCCGGGGAACTCGCTCACGCTCCACACCTGGTCGCGGACGCGGGTGAGGTCCTCGGGGCCGATCGGGTACGGCCGCCGGGCGAGCTTCTCCCCGGCCACGATCAGGGTGCCGTTGCCCGACGCGCCCGCCGACTGGCTGAGGTACCAGGTGCTCCCCCGGGAGAGCGCCCCCTGGATCTTCGCCCCGGGCAGGGCGTAGGCGTCGAGGGCGTCGGCGACGCCGTCGCCTCCGGCGCGCAGGGTCCCGTCGGCCGCCAGCGGCCAGCGCGCCACCCGCCCCGTCCGGCCGGGCTCGTCGACGTACTCGCCGGAGACCAGCAGATCGGGCGCGGAGTCCCGGTCGACGGCGGCGAAGGAGAACCGGGCCGTGCCGGTCGTCGAGGTCCAGGCGCCGGTCTGCGGCATCACGTAGCGGTAGCCGAAGGCGTTGTACACCCCGTCCTTCCTGCCGATCGTCTCCCCGTCCTCGCCGTTCACCTCGTAGATGTGCCGGGTGTCGAAGACCCGGAACCCCCGGGTCGTGTCGGCGACGTAGAGCAGGTCGCCGTACCAGGCCACGCCCCCGGCGTGGATGTCGATCGGGACGATGCCGCCGTCGGGCCCGACCCCGACCAGCAGGACGTGCCGGTACCGCAGGGTCTGCGCGTTCAGGAACGACAGGCGGATCCCCCGCTCGGGGGCGTCCGCCGGCTTGAAGTACCAGCTCACCACGTACACGTTCCCCGCGACGCCCGCGTCGGCGGAGCCGGTCAGCCCCTGCGGGTACCAGTCGGTGACGTCGTTGTCCCCGGCGTCGAAGCAGTACCAGTCGGCCGGGCGCGGCTTCATCGAGCCGAACGCCCCGGTCCCCCTGGCGCCCCTCCTCGCCGCGACCCGGTTGGCCTTGGCCAGTACGGTGCTCAGCGGCACCCGGTCCAGCTCACGCTCCAGCACCGCGATCCCGGGCGGCCGCCCTCCGTCGCGCCTGAGCCGGAACGGCTCCGCCGGCACGGCCTTCATCACACTCATGCCTCTCCTTCCCCGTGACCACCATTTTGACGGATCATGGTGCGGAGTTCAGCATTATCCGGTCATGCACCCGGTCGTCCGCGCCGGCGCCTCCTGTCCGGGTCGGCCGGTCGTGCGGCCCGGACACGGCGGCAACCGTACGGCACCGCGGGCGCACTCGCCCTGCCACGCCCGCCCGGCGTACTGGATGACACAGGCCGCCGTACCGGGCCCGCCGGTCGCCGGCCCGCGGACCGCGCGAACCGCTCCGCCGGCCCGCACCCACCGGCCGCGGCCGAGCATGCCCCGAATCTGATGATTTGCATCAGCTGTGCGGCCTGCTGACCGATGAGAGGGGGTCAGAACTCCATGAAAGAAACGGACGATCTCATGCCCGCCCTCTCTCGCCTTGCGGCCGTGCTGGCCACCACCGCCACCGCCGCGGCCCTGGTCGCCGTACCCGCCCTGTCCGCACAGGCCGCGGCCAAGGACGACGGCATGCAGCTCGTCGTACCGGCGCTGGCGACGATGCTGCCCGGCCAGCAGGGATGGATCAGCGCCATGTGGAAGGCCACCACCGACGTGTGCGACGTCAGGGTCACCGCGTCGGCACCGGGACTGACCATCGGCTACCCCGCCAACACCGCCACCTACACCTCGCTGTACGAGGCCGACAAGCTGGCCGCCGACGCCATGGACTTCACCGCGCTCAACGTGAGCGTCCCTGCGGGCGCCTCCGGGCCGGTGGAGGTGACGCTGAACGTCTCCTACACCCGGCTGCCGCCCGGCCAGGCCAAGAAGGACGACCCCGCCGTGGTGGAGAAGTTCGACTGCAAGGGCCCCAAGGGCGGCCAGACCGTCACCGCGACGCTGCCGGTCGCCTCGGCCTCCGGCGTCGCGGTGGTGCAGAAGACCGGCGCCGTCACCGTGTCCAAGGACGCCCCCTCCTGGGAGAAGATCGCCTTCGAGGGCCGCAGGAGCGGCCTGAGCGACTTCCGCCTCACCCTCACGGCGCCGCAGGGCCTGGAGGTCGTCTACCCGGGCGAGAGGACCTCGGCCGGCCTGCACACCGGCTCGACCCTGGCCGTGGCGCGCGAGGACTACGCCGCCGTCCGCCTGGACGCCTCCGGCCTGGCCGCCGGCACCTACCGGGTGCCGGTGCGCGCCACCTACACCGGCGGCGGTTACGACGGCGAGCTGACCCTCACCGTCCGGTAGCGCCGTCCCGGCCGGGCCCTGCGGGGCCTTCCCCGAGGGCCCGGCCGTCCCGACCGCCATCCGCCATCCGCCATCCGCCATCCGCCATGAGAGGTCTCCACGTGAAGCGCCGTACCGTCGCCCTGGCCATCGCCGTCCCGCTCGTCCTGGCCGCCGCCGTGATCGTGACCGTGGTGCTCAGATCCGCCGCCGCGCCCGCCGCCGCCGTATCGGGCGGTGTCCCGGCCGCACCGGCCGGCACGGCCGAGCCGGTGGCCGACGCCCGGTCCCAGCGGACCGGGGAGCAGACCGCCGGGACGGACGCGCCGCGGACTCCCGAGGAGATCTACCTGGCCGCCACCGCGGCTCACCTGTGCGCCGTGCAGTCGACCGTCTACAGCGACCCCAAGGAGATGGCCGAGGCCTACGCCGCCGCTCCCGAGTATCCGGGACTGACCGGGGGTCAGATCAGCGAGCTGGACCGGCGGCTGGACGGCGACGCCGCGTTCTCCGCCCGGCTGACCCAGCGGCTGGCCGACACCTGCCGGCCGGCGGCCGCTCCGTAACCCGCGGCCGGAAACTCTTCGGGGAGGCGGCATGAACCAGAGCATGCGGACGGTGTTCCGCGCCGGATCGCGGCTGGCGGGTCACCCACGCGTCTGGCCGGCCTTCCTCCTGCTGGGCGGGCTGGTGGCCGTGACCGCGCCGATCACGACCGGCCTCTCGCCGGTGCTGGACGTGCTGTGCCGGGGACTGGGGCAGGGCGTCTCGGCTCTGGCCGTCGTCGCCGGAGTCCACCGCCACGGCCTGGGCGGGTCCCGGCCGTGGCGGCTGATGCGCGCCGCCGTCGTGCTCGCCTGGGCCGCCACCACGCTGGGCTGGGGCATCGGCTGGGTCTGGTTGCACAGCGCCGTGTCGATGGAGCTGTACCGTCTCGGCACGCTGGCCGCCTACGGACTGTCCCTGGTCGCCCTGGTCTTCCTGAGCCTGCAGGTACGAGGCGTCCGCTGGGCGGGTCTCCTGGACGGCGGCATCATCTGCGTCGGCGTGGCCATGCCGCTGTGGGCGCTCCTCCTCGGCCCGGCCGTCGGCCAGGGCGACCGCCCCGGCACCGGGTTCTTCCTCGCGCTGGCCACCCCGGTCATCGACCTGTTCGCCTGCGGCGTCATCGCGCGCATGGCCCTGGACCACGACCGCGCGCCCTGGCTCAGGCTGCTGAGCGCCTCCTACATCGTGCTGTTCATCGCCGACGGCGCCTACCTGCTGGACCAGGTCGCCGACCGCCCGGTCGGCCCCGCCGCCACGGTCGGCTGGCTGGGCTGGGCGGTCCTGGTCGGGGCCGCGGCTCTGCACCCGAGCGTCGCCGGCACCCGCCGGGAGCGGCCGGCGGCCGTCTGCGGCAGGGGGCGAGCCAGGATCTTCCTGGCGCTGGCGTTGCTGAGCCCGCTGGTCTCCGTCCTGGGCCAACTGCTCATCCACGCCGACCTCACCCCCCACCCCCACAACGGCATCGTG
>NZ_JACHJJ010000036.1 GCF_014203605.1 Thiemannella venezuelensis
GATCAGGGCGAGGGCGACCCCGCGGCCGGCGGTCTCGGTCAGGGCGCCCTCGGCCCGTTCGGTGAACAGGGCCCGGTTGGCCAGCCGGGTCAGCGCGTCGTGCGTCGCCTCATGGGCCAGCTGGTCCTGGAAGCGCCGGGTCTCGGTGATGTCACGCGTGTTGCTCACGATGCCGCGCACGCTGGGATCGTCCATCCGGTTGGTGGCGACGATCTCCGCCCAGCGCCAGCTCCCGTCGGCGTGGCGCATGCGGGCCTGGTAGGTCGCGGTGCTGCCGGGCGCCTGCCTGACCAGCTCGCCCATCTCCCGCACGGTCCCCATGTCGTCGGGGTGGACGAACGCGCTCACGTGCCGGCCGATCCAGCGGCCGGGCGGTATGCGGAGGATGCTCTCGACGCTCGGACTGATGTAGACGTACCTGCCGTCGGCGTCGGTGATCGTGATGACGTCGGAGGAGTTCTGCACGAGCGAACGGAACCGCTGTTCGTGCCTGCTCAGTTCCAGGATGCTCGTGTCCAGCCGGGCCAGCAGGTTCGCGTTGTCGTAGAAGGCCGCGATCTGGCGCACCGCCACCAGCCCGGTGAGAGTGATCGCGCCGACCACGATCACGCGGATCTCCGGGCCCGCCGCCCAGGTCGAGACCAGCAGCAGGACGTCCGTCGCCGCGATCGCGGTGTACGGCAGCAGGCTGAACGGCCGCCGCCGCCGGAGGCGCGGAGCGGGCCGGGTCGCGGCCCGCCGCTGCATCCCGGCCGAGACGGCGACGAGGAACGCGGCGATCGGGACACTGACATGGCCGACGTGGAGGTAGGGCTTGGACTGGACCAGGGGCATGAGCGCACCGCCCAGCGCGCCGACGAGACCCCCCAGGCCCAGCACCGAGAGAGCACCGCGATCCAGCGAGTCGCTTCCCGCCAGCGCCAGCTTGATCGCGGCGAGAAGGGTGACGAAACCCAGCGTGATGACCGTCAGAGCCCACCAGACCGAACCCGTGAGAGCGGACAGATCCGGTGAGCTGCTCACCGCGAAATAGCCCGCGAACAGCCCCGCGGCCAGCATGACGACGCCCGCGTCGAGCCCCAGGGTCAGCTGGGCCCTGCGCGAGCGCGGAGCCCCGGGCAGGCGCATCAGCGCCCAGAGCGCGACCAGGACGCCGCAGAGGTACAGCCCGATGGTCAGCGGCCCCACGTGCTGGGTCTGCGCGCCGGGCCCGGTCAGCGCGTCGTGCGCGTTGCAGGCCAGCGCCACCGTGATGAGACCCAGGCCGACGCTGAGACGCCGCCAGAACGACCGCGCGGACGCCGCCAGGGCGGTGGTCCGGGCGACACGTGCGGACATCAGCGTGGCGAGGGCGAAGGAGAGCGGCACCGGCACCCACGCCACCACGGGAGACGCCAGGGGGCGCGCGAAGTTGAGGGCGAACCACACCGCGGAGAACACCGTGAGCACGGCGAGCACGGACGACAGCGGATCCGCCAGGGTGCGGACCAGGACGCCGCGGGGCACCGCGACGTGCCGCCACTGCCTGACTCTCATGCCGCAGCTCCCCACACCGGCGCCGTCGTTTCTTCCTCGGATGTGTCCATCGGCGCGCGGGAGCCGCTCCTGAGGGGTTCTCCGGTCCTACACGATGAAGGTGCCCGGCGGGAGCCGGGTCGCCGGGAGCCGGGGCGGCGCGACCGCCACCCCTTCCAGCCGGAGGATCTCCGACAACATGCGCGAGGCGTGGTCGGCGGTGACGCGATCCGCCGGATCGCGCCGGAGCAGCCCTTTCAGGACCCTGCGGAGCGGGCCCGCCTTCGTCGGCGGAGCCGGATCCCCGGCCATCGCCCTGCCCAGCACCGCCAGCGCGTCCGGCCCCTCGTAGGGGGGACGGCCCTCCACCGCGAAGTACAGGCTCGCCCCGAACGACCACAGATCCGCCGCCGGGGTCGCCCGCTTGCCCCGCAGGCGCTCCGGGGCGACGTAGGACGGGGCGGCGCTGATCGGCACCGTCGTCGACGCGCTCGGATCCCCGTTCAGCGCCGCGATGCCGAAGTCCGACAGCACCACCCGGTCACCGGTCAGCAGGATGTTGCCGGGGTTGATGTCCCGGTGCAGGACCCCCGCGCCGTGCGCGTGCCGCAACCCCGCCAGCAGCTGGAATCCGATCCACGCCGTCCAGTGGATCGGCAGGTGGCCCAGATGCCCGACCGTCTCCTCGAGGGTGAGCGCCTCCAGCGACTCCATCACGATCCAGAGCCGCCCCCGCTCCTCCAGCAGATCGTGCACCGAGATCACCGCCGGATGGCTGAGCCGCCCCGCGGAACGGGCCTCCCGCAGCGCGCGGCGCCGTGCGTCCTTCAGATCCGCGCCCTCCGCGCGGAACGGCGGCTGGATCTCCTTGATCGATACGTTCCGGCGGAGCCGCAGATCATGTGCGCGCCACATGATGCCCACGCCGTCCCTGCCCTCAGGAGAAAGCAGCCGATAACGCCCCCCGAGCAGTTGTGGATTCTCCATCCCCGTCCCCATGAACCACCTGACACACCCGGAAACCGGGCCTCACGATCGATTCATATTTTCATCTGGAACGGTGCACGGCGCGAGGGCGCCGTGCATTATCCATAACAATTCAGTCGCATGCGCGGGCAGAGCATTATTTCACTTTCCCGTCCCGGCCGGGTGGTCGGAAGAGCGGTCCGGAAAACGCATTACGCGGCGCTATGCCGCCGCAGGTTCACGAGCATCGCATATGTCTGCTCCGAACTCAGCCGGGCCGCCGGGTCCTTGCGCAGCAGTCCCCGCAGCACGGGCTCCAGCGCCCCCGCCCGGCGCGGCTCCCGCGGCGGCTCCTGCAGCGCCTCTATCAGCGCGGCCATCGAGTTCACCGTGCGGAACGGGGTCCTGCCCTCCACCGCCATGTACAGCGTCGCCCCGAACGACCACATGTCCGCCTCGCGCGTCCCTCCCCGGCCCTGGAGGGTCTCCGGGGCGATGAACGCCGGGGTGCCCCGCATGGAGGTCGTCGCCGCGCCCTCGAACGCCGCGAAGCCGAAGTCGGCCAGCACCACCCGGTCGCCGGTCAGCATGATGTTGGCCGGCTTGATGTCCCGGTGGACCACCCCGCCGTCGTGCGCGTGCCGCAGCGCCTCCAGCAGGCGCCGCCCCAGCTTGGCCACCAGCTCGGCCGGGAGCGGGCCCGCCTGCACGAGCGTGTCGTGCAGCGTCAGCGCCTCCAGGAACTCCATCACGATCCAGAGCCGCTCGGCCTCCTCGACCAGGTTGTGCACCGTCACGATGCCCCGGTGGCTCAGCCGGGCCGCCATCCGGGCCTCCCTGACCACCTTCCGCCGCCGCTCGCGCATGCCCGAACCCGGAGGGAGCGCGATCTCCTTGAGCGCCACGTCGCGCTCCAGCAGCAGGTCGTAGGCGCGCCACACGACGCCTGTGGCGCCCTTTCCCACCGGGGCGATGAGCTGGTAGCGGCTGTCGATGATGGTGCTC
This sequence comes from Thiemannella venezuelensis, assembly GCF_014203605.1. GTDB lineage: Bacteria > Actinomycetota > Actinomycetes > Streptosporangiales > Streptosporangiaceae > Planomonospora_A > Planomonospora_A venezuelensis. The sequence continues at coordinate 3,487 of NZ_JACHJJ010000036.1, forward strand.
ACCAGGGCATGATCTCAGCAATCGGGGCCTAAGTCCTACTTGGAACGATCCTGGATCGGCATATCCGGCCGGCAGGAGTGAATCTACGTCGTAAAGGAAGTCAGACGAGACCGATCCCGAGCAGCAGCGTTCCCGCCGCCAGGGACGCGCCGCCCGCGGGGACCAGCCAGATCAGTTTGCTCGGCCTGGTGTCGGAGGGGCGCACCACGGACAGGAAGAAGCCGAGCGGCATCGCGATCGGCGCCGCCGTGATCAGAACCCGGGTGAGACCCTTCATCCCCTCGGACAGGTCGGTCTGGTCGAGGTAGAGCAGCGCGACCAGCGCGAAGAGCACCAGCACGCCCGCATGCGCGTGCCCGGCCCGCCACAGACTCCTGCGGACGGGGTTGTCCAGGTAGCCGGGGAGGTCGCGCAGGATGTGCGCGAGCAGCGACACCCCGCCGAAGGCGACGGCCGGCACGGTGATCAGGAGCACGCCGGCGGTGCTCAGGGACGACGGCGACATGGGAGGCCCTCCCGTTGGATAGTTATGCTAGCCAATTATTGGATAGTGAAACTATCCAGTCAAGTGGCGGGATTTGCCTCCGAGGTCCCGGGGGAGGTTGTCTGGCGGCAGGAACCCCGGGCGGCCGCCGAAGATCGTGGAGTGATCCGCGCGAAATGTCTGCCGGTTCGGGGAAGATATGAACTACAGACGTCCCCCAGGCGGAGGTGCCGAGATGGCGAGCAAGGACACCGGCGGGCAGAAGCAGACCGGCCGGAGCGACCGCGAGGTCGACGAGGCGGCGGTCGAGGAGACCACCGACGTCCAGGAGCGTCACGAGAAGCTCTCGGACGACGTGGATGCGATTCTCGATGAAATCGACGAAGTCCTCGAAGAGAACGCAGAGGAATTTGTGCGCTCTTACGTCCAAAAAGGCGGAGAGTAGGGCAAAGAGGACACGGGTGGGAGGGTGGAGCCGGCCGGCGGGCCGGCATTGCGCCGGAAACCGCGCCTCCGCGAGCGGAGCGTCGCGCCTTTCCGAGAGGGCGGGCGGAGACCGGCGAAGCGGCCGGTCCTCATCGGCCGGAGGCCCGGATTCCGGACGGGACGGAATCGTGTCCCGAGCGTCAGGAAACCGGACCGCTTGACGAGTCCGGCAAGAATCGCGCCACCGGGGACGGGCCGGAAAATCACTGCAGGCCGTCTCGCGCCTCGGCCGTGCGGACCGTCGAAGTGAAGAACTCCGGCGGCGAGCGCAGCCGTCCCCCGGAAACCCGCCCCGGCGTCACCCCCGCCGGGGCCGATCGGATGCCGGCCGGTCTGTCAGCGGACCGGGGTCAGGTGGACGGTCGCGATCTCGAAGGGACGCAGCGGTAGCCGTACGGCGCCGCCGGTGATCTCCAGCGGCTCGCCCGCCGCGCCGAGGATGTCGGCGCGGCGGGCGGCGGTGAAGGGGCCGCGGACGACGGCCTCGGTGGCGGCCGGGTGCTCGGCGACCAGGCGGAGTTCGAGGGTGCCGTCGCGTTCGCGCAGGGCGGTGAGGACCACGCCGGTGCCTGTGACTTCGAGGGAGGCGTCCTCGCCGAGGGTGGCGGGGGGAGCTCCGGTGCGAGGTGTGCCCCCGGGCTCTCCGGGGGCGGAGCCGGGGCCCGCGGGGCCGCGGCCGGAGCCGGGGACGGCGAGCAGTTCGTGGCGGTACTCCTCGGCCAGGCGCGGCAGGCCGGCCTCGTCCCAGGTCCCCGCGTGCGGGAGCACGGCGAAGCGCATGGCGGTGGGACCGGGGCACTGGGCGTCCGGCGTGGGGAGCTGGGGCCCCGCGGGTTCGTCGCGGTAGGCGTTGCGGTTCTTCGACAGGTGACCGACGGAGCGGAGCAGGGTGAGGGCGAGCTCCCCGCCGGTCAGCTCGTACTCGGTGACCTGGTCGAGCAGGACGGCCAGGCCTCCGGCGGAGACGAATCCCTCGGCGGGGAAGGTCGGCAGGGGCTCCTCGCCGCAGCCGCCCTCGCCGGTCAGGCCGCGCCGTACGACCGCCAGCTGCCCCTCGGCGAAGGACTCGGCGGCGGGCCGGGGCAGCGGCGCGTGCCAGCGGACGCGGTGGTCGCGGGTGCGGTTGTCGAAGGAGGTCTCCAGCCGCAGGTACGGCTCGCCCGCGCGGAGCTCGGCGCGGGTGGTGACGGTGACGGCCTCGGTAGTGGCGGCGCGGCCGTCCGCGGAGGACTCGGCGGGCCAGTCGTAGGTGCGGCGGATCTCCAGCACCGAGACGAGGGGACCGGCGTGGACGCTCTCGACCTCCACGGAGGAGGGCGCGTCGGCGAGGACGTCGTGGCGGGGCGGCGCGTGGTTGTAGGTGTCACCGGCGTCGCCGCCGTCGGCGATGCGGCCGACGCCGTGGACCTCGGCGCCCGCGGAGAAGAGGGAGAGCGTGCCGTCGGGGGCGACGGTGACGCGGAGCAGGCCGTTGTCGAGGGTGCCGTCGGCGGGGCGGGACAGGGCGGAGGAGGGAGCGGAGCAGGAGGCTGCGGTGCCGGTGCCGGTGCCGGTGGCGGTGGCGGGCGGAGGCGCGGAGGTGAGGACGGCGCGGCCGAGCGGGGGGACGGTGACGTGGGCGGCGACGGTGACGACGGGCTCGGCGAGGGTCCGGACGCGCCACGGGCCGGGGCGGGCGGCGGCCTCCAGGACGGTGCGGCGCAGGTCGGCGTAGTCGTAGCCGGTGGTGGCGTGGCGGCCCACCACGAGGGTGAAGACGTTCCCGGACCCGGCCGGGGCGCCTTCCGGGACGTCCGGGGCGTCTCCGGAGACGCCCCAGGAGACGATCTCCTGGCCGAAGAGCTCGCGCTCGTGGATCCGGCCGAGGAGCCGGGTGAGGTCGTCCATGACGGTCTCGTCGAGCAGGGTGGGGGCCAGTTCGAGGCGCTGCAGCGGGACCGGCTCGCCGCCCGGGCCGAGCAGCCGGGCCCGGCTCTCGGGAAGGTCGGCGAGGACCAGCGCGGTCCGGGTGAACGGCGAGGGGTTGACCACGACGAGGACGTCGCGGGCGGCCCCGTCGGCGAGGGAGGCGCTGACCATGTCGACGACGGCCTGGCCGATCTGCCCGGCCTCGGCGATGCGGGCGGCGACCTGCTGGGCGGTCTCGTCGGCGCCGCAGCCGGTGATGGAGTCGTGGCCGCTGCAGGTGATGAGGCGGCGCCAGGCCATGTCGAGGAGCTTGGCGGCGGCGGTGTCGCCGGGCATCCAGAGCGCGGCGAGGGGTTCGGCGTAGCGGGTGACCACGCGTTCGGCGTGGGCCATGGCGCGTTTGGCGGGGATGCGGGCGGAGATGACGCCGGGCAGGATGTTGGCGCGGGCGTGGGAGCGCAGTTCGCCGGTGACGGCGGGCAGGCCGTCGGTGGACGGATCGTGCGCGGTGACGTACTCGCCGAGGGTGGCCAGGCGGAGCCCGGCGGCGGTGATGTCCGCGGCCGGGGCGCTGTGGTCGGCGCCGTACATGGCCAGCAGCGGGCCTTCGGGGTGCCAGGGGCGCAGTTTCCCGGCGAAGGCGGCCAGCCGGTCGGGCAGGGCCTCGGCGGGGCCGCTGAACAGGGCGACGGCGTTGCCGTACCCGCCGGGAAGGTACTGGGTGCGGACGGCGGTGCCGTCGGCCCCGGTCCAGGCGAAGGCGTCACGGTCGACACGGGCGGGCACGCCGCGCCAGAGGCAGGCGTGCTCGAGCCCGGCCTGGCGGAGGATCTGCGGCATCTGGGCGCAGTGGCCGAACTGGTCGGGCAGGTAGCCGACGCGCATCGCGCCGCCGAGGGCCCCGGCGCCGCGCATGCCGTACTCCAGGTTGCGGATGAGGGTCTCCCCGGCGCACAGGAACTGGTCGGCGAGGATGAGCCACGGCCCTGCGGCGAGGCGGCCCTCGGCGACGAGGGCGCGGACCCGGGGGAGCCGCTCGGGCCGGATCTCCAGGTAGTCCTCCAGGGCGGCGAGCTGGCCGTCCATGGTGAAGCGGTAGCCGGGGTCGGCGGCCATGGTGTCGAGGACCTCGTCGAGCATGCGGACCAGGCCGAGGCGGAAGCGCTGGAACGGCAGGTACCACTCGCGGTCCCAGTGGGTGTGCGGGACGACGACGATGTCGGGGCCCACGGTGTCGGGGCCCACGGTGTCGGCGACAGGGTCAGGAGTCACGTGCCTCTCCTCCGATGGCGTCTCCGGCGGCCGCTGCGACGATCCGCTGCGCGGTCACGATATCGGCGAGGGCGCCGTCGCGTCCGGTGAGCGGCGGCGTCCCCTCGGTCACCAGGGCGTGGAAGGCCTCCAGCTGCAGCTCGAAGGCCTCGGTCACGTCGCGGTGGACGGCCCTGACCTCGGTCGTCCCGGACGGGGAGGTGGCGGTCAGGAGGGTGGGGGCGTTCATCAGGTAGGGGGAGGGGAAGACGAGTTCGAGTGAGCCGTCCTCGTGGTGGACGGTGACGGTCTCCCGGTAGGCGGGGTGGCCGGGCAGGTAGTGCCAGCGCAGGCCGTACCGGCCCCGGTCGAGCGCGCCGGAGACCTCGACGGAGGGGCCGTCCCAGACGGCGGCGTGCTCGACGGTGGCGGGCGGGCCGCTGAAGCTCCGCATGAGGGCCAGGTCGTGGCAGAGGCTGCCGAGGACGACGTTCGCGTAGAGGGAGCGCCACCGCTCGGGGGCGGCGGGCCCGAGGGCGGCGTCGAGCGCCCCGGAGTCGGCGCGCAGCCACGGCTCCAGGGCCTCGGGGGAGGGCCGGGAGGGGTGGACGCGGGCGAAGGCGAGCTGGGCCTCGCCGGTGGGGTGCAGCACGGTGACGTCGAGGTGGCGGACGGCGCGCCCGTCGAGGAGGGCGACGGCGCGCCGGACGGCCGGGTCGTACTGCTTCATGTAGCCGACCATCAGCCGCGCCTCGTTCTTCAGCGCGGCGGCCTCGGCGCGGCTGTAGGCGAGGGGCTTCTCGCACAGGACGGCGTGCCCGGCCTCCAGCGCGGCGGCGACGAGCGGGCCGTGGGACCCGGCGGTGAGCACGATGAGCGCGTCGAAGCCGCCGTGGCCGAGCATGACCTGGGGGTCGGAGAAGGGCAGCGCGCCGGTGTACCGGGCGATGCGCCCGGCCTGGGCGGGGTCGAGGTCGCAGACGGCGGTGACGCGGAACAGCTCGGGCCGCCTGGCCAGCAGCGGCAGGTACATCACCTGCGCGGCCACGCCCAGCCCGACGATCGCGGTGGTCACCGGGCTCGCGGTTCCGGCGGGGGTCACGTGCACAGGGCCATCACCTCGTTGCGGAAGGTCTCCAGCTGGTGGGGGCCCGGCCGGGCGGGAAGCACGACCCGGTCGCCGACGATCACCCGGTGGGTGCCGGGGCCGCGCAGGACGAGGCCGTCGGCGTCCAGGACGAGGAAGTCGCCGCCGTGGCGGAGCAGGAGCGGCCCGTCCGGGGCCGCGGAGACGGCGGTGGCGCCGGCGCGGAGCCCTTCGAGGAGCCCGCCGGGCGAGGCGCCGCCGAGGATCCAGGTGGTCGGCTCGCCCGGCGGGTGCCCCTCCTCTGGCCGGTGGTAGTCGCTGCCGCCGATCAGCACGGGGTGTTCCGTCCATGCCTGGGTCCAGGCCGCCGGCGCGCCCCAGGTGCGGTCGAGCCAGCTCCGGTGCCAGGCCTCGACGACCGGGGGCCGTTCGGCCATGGGGTGGCGCCAGGCGCAGTCCGCGGCGACGGGGTGGTTGATCGACATCACTCCGCCTCTTTCCCGTACGGCGGCCGCCCACGCGCCGGGCGGCTCGCGGAAGTCGATCCAGCCGAGGTCGCCGAAGGCGTTGGCGTGACCGGGGTCGGTGGTGATCTCCTGCCCCGGCAGGAGGGTGATGGCCGCGTAGGCCGCGGCGGCGGGCAGCTCGGCGTGGTGGCTGACGGTGTTGTGGTCGGTGACGGCCAGGAAGTCCAGGCCCCGGTCGGCGGCCAGGCAGGCCAGCTCGGCGACGGTGAGGGAGCCGTCGGAGTGCACGGTGTGGGCGTGCAGGTCCCCGGCGAGCCAGCGCAGGCCGCCGAGGCCGGGCAGCCCGCGCCGGGCCGCGGCGGGCGCGCGGGGCGGGGGAGGGGGCCGCAGCCCGCGCCGGAGCGGCGGCGGGACGGCGGGCGGGGACAGGTGGGGGATGATCCGGAGCCGGTACGGCAGGCCGTCCGGCGGGACGCGGTGCAGGCCGATCAGGACGTGCCAGGTCCCGGGTTCGGGCTCGCCGGACAGGTAGCCGGGGGTGGCCCAGGACGGGGCGATCGTGTACTCGGAGCGGGCCCCTCCGGACCAGCCGCGGAAGCCCTGCGGCCCGAGGCAGCCGAGGTCGAGCACGCCCGCCGCGCGGTCGTAGGCGAGGCGGACGGTGAAGGCGCGCGCGTCGGCGGGCAGCTCGAACGGGACGCCGCGGACCGGGCGGTCGACGCGGTCGGCGAGGGTCCAGCGGCCGGTCCGGCGCAGCGCTCTCATGCCGGCGCCCCCGTGCCGGACGGTCCCCCGCCACGCGTCCTCACGCGTCCTCCCGCCGGTCCCCTCATGCCGGCCCGCCCCGGGGGCCGACCAGCCGGTCGCCGCGGTAGACCAGCGCGCGCTCCGGCCGGGGCACGGCCCAGGCCGCGCCGCCGACCGGGGGTTCCTGTCCCTCGGGGACGACGACCTGGACGAGCCCGTCCCCGCCCTCCCGGGCGCTCTCCAGGGTGACGAGGGTCGAGGTGCCGAGGTTCTCCAGGACGGCGACGGTGCCGGGGAAGGCGTCCTCGCGCGGGGCGGCCGACAGGTCGGTGTACTCGGGGCGGATGCCGTACACGACCTCCTCGCCGTCCGGCAGGCCGGGCGGGGCGGGCAGTACGGCCCCCGCGACGTGGAGGGCGGGACCGGAGGCCCCGACGACGACCCTGCCGGGCAGCAGGTTCATCGGGGTGGAGCCGATGAACGAGGCGACGAAGGGGGTGGCGGGCCGGTGGAAGATCTCGGAGGGGGCGCCCACCTGCGTGATCCTCCCGGCGTCCATGACGGCGATCCGGTGGGCCAGGGCGAGGGCCTCGCCCTGGTCGTGGGTGACGAAGACGGTCGTGACGCCGAGCTCGTCCTGCAGCCGCTTGAGGAAGGTGCGGGCCTCCAGGCGCAGGCGGGCGTCGAGGTTGGACAGCGGCTCGTCGAAGAGGAACACCTTCGGGCGGCAGGCGATGGCGCGGGCCAGCGCGACGCGCTGCTGCTGGCCGCCGGAGAGCTGCCCGGGGCGGCGGCCGAGCAGCTCCGCCAGGCTGAGCCGCCCCGCGACCTCGGCGGCGGCGGCCTCGCGGCGGGCGCGCGGGACCTTCTTGATGCGCAGCGGGTAGGCGATGTTGGCGGTGACGTCCATGTGCGGGAAGAGGGCGTAGTCCTGGAAGACCATGGCGACGTCGCGGCGGCCCGGCGGCAGCGCGGTCACGTCGGCCCCGCCGATGGCGACCGCCCCGGAGGTGGGCGTCTCCAGCCCGGCGATGCTGCGCAGGAGCGTGGTCTTGCCGCAGCCGGAGGGCCCCAGCAGGGCGAAGAACTCGCCCTCGCCGATCTCCAGGTCGAGGGAGTCCAGCGCCCGGACCCCGCCGGGGAACACCTTGGTCAGGCCGCGCAGGGAGATCGTCACTGTTTGAGCCCTCCGTGGAGGCGGAAGCCGTACCGGCCGCTGACGAACAGGTACATCGCCACCACCGGCAGCGAGTAGAGCAGCGAGAACGTGGAGATGAGGTCCAGGTTGGGCTGGCCGCCCTCGGTGTAGAGGGTGTAGAGGATCACCGCGCTGGGGGACTTGGCCGGGTCGCGCAGGAGGATGTACTGCATCAGGAAGCCGCCCCAGACGCTGGCCACCGCCCAGACCGCGATGGTGGCCAGGCCGGGCCGCACCACCGGGACCACGATGTGCCGCAGGATCTGCAGCGGTGAGGCGCCGAACACCCGGGCGGACTCCTCGTAGGAGGTGGGGGTGGCGTCCATGAAGTCCTTCAGGATGAAGATCGCCGCGGGGAGCAGGCCGCCGGAGACGACGAGGACCACGCCGAGGTGGGTGTCGACCAGGCCGAGCCGGGTGGCCAGCTCGAAGATCGGCACCATCGCGGCGGTTCCGGTGACGACGGAGGAGAGCAGGAGCAGCACGTACAGCAGGGCGTCGCGGCCGGGCACCCGGACGCGGGACAGGGCGTAGGCGGCCAGCGAGGCCAGGACGACCACGATGGCCGCGGCGCCGCCGGCCTGGATGACGGAGTTGCCGATGGAGCCGAGCGCGTAGGGGTTGTCGAGGATGGCGCGGAAGTTGGCGAGGGTGAACTCCGGGACGGAGACGGTGATGGAGGGGCTGGCGTCGAAGGGGGCGGAGGCCAGCCAGAGCATCGGCAGGGCGAAGAAGGCGGCGGCGAGGGCGAGGAACGCGGCCGCGGCGATCCGGCCGAGGGCGTGGCGGACGGCGTTCACCCGGCGGCCTCCCGGGAGGCGGGAGCGCGCCCGGAGCCCGGAGCGGGCGGGGGCCCGGGAACGGCGGCGGGTCCGGGAACGGCGGCGGGTCCGGGGCCGGGGAGCGCGGCGTCTTCGTGGTCGCGGTCGCGGTCGCGGTCGTGGTCGTGGTCGTGGTCGCGGTTCCGGTTGCGGAGCAGGCGCAGGTACGCCAGGGCGAACACGAGGTTGATCAGGAGGATGAGGAAGGAGACGGCGGCGCCGAAGCCGAGCTGCCCGCCGCGCAGCGCGGTCGTGTAGACGTAGAACGGCAGGATCTCCGAGCGCCCCTCCGGGCCGCCCGCGGTGATGAGGAACGGGGTGAAGTCGTTGAAGGTCCACAGGCTGATCAGCAGCATGTTGGTCAGGATGTGGCCCTTGATCCGGGGCAGGACCACGTCGCGCAGCTGCTGGAGGGTCGAGGCCCCGGCCAGCCTGGCGGTCTCCAGGTGGGACGGCGGCACGCTCTCCAGCGCGGCGGCGTAGAGCATCATCGAGAACGCGGTGCCCCGCCAGGTGTTGAACACGATGATCGAGAGCATCGGGTGGTCGAGCAGCCAGGCGGCGCCGGGGGTGCCGAGCAGGGCGTTGAGGGTGCCGCCGTCGCGGTCCAGCAGGGCGATCCAGAGGAACGCCACGACCGAGCTCGGCAGGATCCACGAGAGCAGCACGAGCCCTTCGACGAGCCGCCGCACCGGTCCCCGCCGGCCGCGCAGCATCCACGCGATCGCGAACCCCAGCCCGGCCTGGCCGATCACGGCCGAGCCCAGCACGTACTGCACGCTCAGCCAGAGCGAGGTGCGGAACCGGTCGTCGCCGAGGGCGGTGGTGTAGTTCTCCGCCCCCACCACCCGGGGGTCGGCGGCGGCCAGCCCGGTCAGCCGGTAGTCGGTGATCCCCAGGTAGATCGTCCACAGTGCGGGGAAGACCAGGAACACCCCGATGAGCACGAGCGCGGGCAGCACGAACCCGACGGCCCGCGCCCTGCCCAGCCCCGCCGCGTCCGTGCCCGCCGCGGGGCCCGTCACGGGTCCGCTCCGCCGCCCGCCGCCGGGGCGGGCGGCGCCGTACGGTCTCCCGCGGCGGGCGGCGGGTCAGTCGGCGACGTTGCCGGGGCCACCGACGATCCCCTCCACCTTCGCCCGGTAGGCGTTCGCGGCCTCGTCCGGCGCGGTGCCGGAGACGACGGCCGCGGTGGCCTCCTGCAGCGCGGCCGAGACCTGCGGGTAGACGGCCAGGCCGGGGCGGTAGGCGGTGACGGGCAGGACCTCCTCGGAGATGAACGTCAGCATCGGGTCGCCCGCCAGGACCTCGGCGTTGACGTCGGTGCGGGAGGTGACGCGGGCCGCCCCGGCGAGCTCGGCCTTGACCGCCTCGGCCGAGTGCATGAACGACAGCAGCTCCCACGCCTGCCGCGGGTTCCGGGAGAAGGGGTTCAGCACCCGTACGGCCCCGCCGGACATGCTGACGAAGTCCTGGCCGCGGACCCCGGCGCCGGGCTCCCTGGCAGGGATCTTGGCGTAGCCGACGACCTCGTCCCGGTTCGCCATCGGCGCCACGCCCGCCTGCGGCTCGACGACGGCCCGCCAGAAGTAGTCGCCCTCGGCCAGGATGCCGATCCGCCCTTCGGCGAACTCGGCGAAGGACTTGTCGCGGCCCTTGGCCTCCTGCTGCAGCCTGGGGTCGCCCAGGCCGCCGCCGTAGACCTGCCGGTAGAACCCCAGCACGTCCTTGAGCCCCTGGGAGGCGCCGGTCCACTTGCCGCCCGAGTAGATCTCGGTGCCGGTCCCGGCCAGCAGCGGCAGCGCGCCCTGCATCGTGGTCGCCTCGCCCATAGCGGTGCCCGCGTTGATCTGGATCGGCGTGACGCCGGGCAGCCTCCTCAGCGCCGTGCCCGCGTCGATGATCTCCTGCCAGCTCGTCGGCTGCCAGGGGTCGGGCAGGCCGGCCTTGGCGAACAGCTGCCTGTTGTAGTAGAGGACCCGGCCGTCGGTGCCCTGCGGCAGGCCGTACTTCTTGCCGTCGAAGATCCCCAACCCCTGTACGGCCTGCGGGATCTGGCTCCAGCCCTCCCAGGCCTCCACCCCGGTCCCGCCCACCTCGGCGAGCGGCTTGATGTACCCGGCCTGGGCGAACTCGCCCACCCAGATCCCGTCGAGGTCGATCACGTCGGCGCCGGTCCTCGACTTCAGGTCCAGCGCGACCTTGGTCTTGTACTGCTCGTCGTCGACGCCGTTGGGCTGGAACAGCACCCGCACGTCGCGCCCGGCGGCCTTCTGCGCGGCCTCGAACCGGGGGATCACCCACTGCTTGATCCAGTCGGCGCTCGCCGAGTTCTTGCCGCCGGAGATCGCGTTGGCGGTGATGGTCAGGGTGACGGGGTCGTCCGCGGCCGGGGCGCCGGATCCGCAGGAGGCCAGGGCCAGGACGGCCGCGGCCAGGGCCGCGGTCAGGGTCGCGGCCGTCCCGGATCGGGGTGGGAGTCTCACGGTGGCCTCCCCAGGGAGGGTGCGGAATGTCACGACAACTCGACAATTACACGGGCGTATCCATGCGTAAAGATTCCGGGGCATGAACGGAGATGGTTCGCGCTGGGCTGATCGAGGGAAGTGCATGCAGCACAGCAACGTGAGTAGGGTCGGACCTTAAAGGAATGCACCTTTGGAGGGAGTCGCGTGGCATCGCACAGGGACCTGCCCGCCGGCATGGTGAGTCATATCTTCACGAACACCGGCAACTCCTCGTTCACCGAGTTCGTCGGGTCCTACGCGCCGGAGCTGCTGCCCGGCCGGAACGACACTCTGGCGGCCCCGGTCGGCGACCGGATTCCACACGCCACCACGATCGTCGCGGCGACCTGCGCCGGCGGCGTGGTGATGGCCGGTGACCGCCGGGCGACCTCCGGCAACATCATCTCCCAGCGGGACATCGAGAAGGTCTTCCGCACCGACGACCACTCCTGCATGGGCATCGCCGGGGCGGCGAGCACCGGCATCGAGATGGCCCGCCTCTACCGGGTGGAGCTGGAGCACTACGAGAAGATGGAGGGCCGCACGCTCTCCGTGGCCGGCAAGGCCAACCGGCTCGCCACGATGATCCGGGGCAACCTCGCGATGGCGATGCAGGGACTGGTCGTGGTGCCGCTGTTCGCGGCCTACGACCCCGAGATCGACGGAGGCCGGATCTTCGGCTACGACGTCGGGGGCGGCCCCTACGAGCAGTTCCAGCACCACGCGATCGGCTCCGGCTCGATCTTCGCGCGCGGCGCGCTGAAGAAGCTCTACCGGGAGGGCGCCTCCCCCGAGGACACCGTGCTCACGCTCATCCAGGCGCTCTACGACGCGGCCGACGACGACTCGGCGACCGGCGGGCCCGACGTGACCCGCAGGATCTGGCCGGTGGTCGCGGTGATCACCGCCGACGGCTTCCGCCGCCTGCCCGACGACGAGGTCGCCGGCTACGTGCGCACGACGGTGGACGCCCGGATGACCGACCCCGACGGCCCCGTCGCCCCGCTGCGCTAACACGAGAGGAAGACCACCCCGGTGTCCATGCCTTTTGGATATGCGTCCCCTGAGCAGATCATGCGGGACAAGGCCGACTACGCGCGCAAAGGCATCGCGCGAGGCCGCAGCGTGGTCGTGCTCCAGTACGAGCACGGCATCCTGTTCGTCGCGCCCAACCCCTCCCGGGCCCTGCACAAGATCAGTGAGATCTACGACCGGATCGGCTTCGCCGCGGTCGGCCGCTACAACGAGTTCGAGGCGCTGCGGCTGGGCGGCATCCGCTACGCCGACATCAACGGCTACACCTACGACCGCACGGACGTGACCGCGCGCGGCCTGGCCAACCTCTACGCGCAGAGCCTCGGGCAGATCTTCACCGAGTCGATCAAGTCGATGGAGGTGGAGGTGGTCGTCGCCGAGGTCGGCGACACCCCCGAGGGCGACGCGATCTACCGGCTGACCTTCGACGGCTCGGTCTTCGACGAGCACGGCCTGGCCGCGATGGGCGGCCAGGCCGAGGCCGTCTCGACCCGCCTCAAGGAGCGCTACCGCGACGGCATGGGGCTGGCCGAGGCCCTGGAGACGGCGCTGGTCGCGCTGACCGAGCCGGGCGGCGAGCGCCCCCCGGTCAACCAGCTGGAGGTCGCGGTGCTCGACCGCAACCGCCCGCACCGCAAGTTCCAGCGGATCGGCGCTCCGAGACTGGAGAGGCTCCTGGCCGAGGCCGCGTCCAGGTCCTCCGCTCCGGAGGAGGCTCCCGCGGCGGAGGAGGCGGCCCCGGGAGCGCCCGGAGCGGCTCCGGAGACGCCTTCCCCGGGGGCCGCGGGCTCCCCTCCGGCCACCGGGCCCGAGGGCGAGATCGACACCGGCTCCGGCGCCTGACGCGCCTGGCAGGGGTACGGCGGGCCCGCCGTACCCCTGCCGGGTCACGCGGTTCCGGTCGCGCCGCTCCCGCGCGGGTCACCTCGGCGGAGCGCCGGGCGAGGGAAATCTCCCTCGTGAACCCGCTTACACCACCGGTGGCAGGGGCATAAGATCCACGACCGAAAACCCCGATGATCGCTACCCACCCGAAGAGTCCGGCGAATAGTGTGAAGCGGTGACTCCTGCCGTTCCCCGAGCGGAAGCAGTCTCCCGCCTCCCTCCGCCGCGGTGGGCGACGGCCTGGCCCTGACCGTTTCGAACACAAGGATCACAACCGGGAAGCGATTCCTCCGCCGGGTGAACCCGGTGGTCCCCTCGCTAGGAGAATGATGGACCGTCGCATCTTCGGGCTTGAGAACGAGTACGGCGTCACCTGCACGTTCCGGGGGCAACGGAGGCTGTCTCCCGACGAGGTCGCACGCTACCTGTTCCGCCGGGTCGTCTCCTGGGGGCGCTCGAGCAACGTCTTCCTCCGCAACGGCGCCCGCCTCTACCTGGACGTGGGCAGCCATCCGGAGTACGCCACCCCCGAGTGCGACAACGTCGTGGAGCTCGTCACCCACGACAAGGCGGGCGAGCGCATCCTGGAGGGCCTCCTCGTGGACGCCGAGAAACGGCTCCGCGAGGAGGGCATCGCCGGGGACATCTACCTGTTCAAGAACAACACCGACTCCGCCGGCAACTCCTACGGCTGCCACGAGAACTACCTGGTGGGACGGCACGGCGAGTTCGGCCGCCTGGCCGACGTGCTGATCCCCTTCCTGGTCACCCGGCAGATCGTCTGCGGCGCGGGCAAGGTGCTGCAGACGCCGCGCGGAGCGGTCTACTGCGTCTCCCAGCGGGCCGAGCACATCTGGGAGGGCGTCTCCTCGGCCACCACCAGGTCCCGGCCGATCATCAACACGCGTGACGAGCCGCACGCCGACGCCGAGCGTTTCCGCCGCCTGCACGTCATCGTCGGCGACTCCAACATGAGCGAGACGACCATGCTGCTCAAGGTCGGCGCGACCGACCTGGTGCTGCGCATGATCGAGGCGGGCACCGTGATGCGCGACCTGTCGCTGGAGAACCCGATCCGGGCCATCCGCGAGGTCTCCCACGACATGACCGGCCGCCGCCGGGTGCGCCTGGCCAACGGGCGGGAGGCGTCCTCGCTGGAGATCCAGCAGGAGTACCTCGCCAAGGCCCGCGACTTCGTCGACCGGCGCGGCGGCGACGAGATCAGCAACCGGGTGCTGGAACTGTGGGAGCGCACGCTCAGGGCGGTGGAGACCGGCAACCTCGACCTGGTCGCCAGGGAGATCGACTGGGTGACCAAGTACCAGCTGATCGAGCGCTACCGCAGGAAGTACGACCTGCCGCTCTCCAGCCCGAGGGTCGCCCAGCTCGACCTGGCCTACCACGACGTGCACCGCCGCCGCGGCCTGTTCTACCTGCTGCAGAAGCGCGGCGCGGTGGAGCGGGTGGCCTCCGACCTGAAGATCTTCGAGGCCAAGTCGGTGCCGCCGCAGACGACCCGGGCGCGGCTGCGCGGGGAGTTCATCCGCAGGGCGCAGGAGAAGCGGCGCGACTTCACCGTCGACTGGGTGCACCTGAAGCTCAACGACCAGGCGCAGCGCACCGTGCTGTGCAAGGACCCCTTCCGCAGCGTGGACGAGCGGGTGGACAAGCTGATCGCGGGCATGTGACGGGCCGCCGTGGACCGGGTCCGGTCCACGGCGGGTGCCGGCCGCCGGATCGGGGCCGGTCCGGCGGCCGGGGAGCGGTGCGGCCGTGTTCTCCTTACCTCGCCCGTATGCCGGTGTCGGATAGGGTGGCGCGAACCTGACGTCTGCTTGAGGGATACCGAATGCGCCGCCGCAGCTTGGCCGTACTGGCCGCAGTGCCCCTGTTTTTCGCCGCAGCGTGCGGCACCGAGGCGCCCGACCAGGCCGCCGCCGGCGCCGGCGGCCTGAAGGTGACGGGTGACATCGGCAAGAAGCCGGCGGTGGTGTTCCCGTCGGGCAGTCCCGCCACGAAGTCCTCCGAGACGACGGTCAAGGACGGCTCCGGCGCGGAGTTCAAGGTCGGTGACAGCGTCGTCGTCAACTACACGGTCTTCACCTGGGACGGCAAGACCAACCCGGCCGTCGGCTCCACCTACGACGCGGGCAGCCCGGAGACCATCGCGGTCAGCGAGAAACTGCCGACCGTTCTGAAGGACGTGTTCGTCGGGGCCAAGCCCGGCGGCCGCCACCTCGCGGTGGTGGCTCCCGACAGCCTGAGCAAGGAGCAGCTCGAGACCGCCAAGCAGAACGGGCAGGACAAGCTGACCCAGGTCTTCGTGCTGGACATGGTCGGGCTGGAGCCGAAGGCGCCGGCGCCGGTGACCGTCGAGGGCAAGGCCGTCGATCCCGGCGTCAAGGGGGTCACGGTGAAGAACCCCGAGCCCGGCAAGGCCCCCACGCTGACGACGAAGACCGGCGAGAAGGCCCCCAAGGAGCTGGTCAGCAAGGTCGTCATCAAGGGCACCGGCCCGGTCGTGAAGTCCGGGCAGAAGCTCATGGCCCACTACATCGGCAAGATCTGGGGCACCGACAAGCAGTTCGACAGCAGCTGGGACCGGGGCGAGCCGGCGACCTTCCCGATCGGCGTCGGCCAGGTCGTCAAGGGCTGGGACGACACGCTGGTCGGCCTGCCGGTCGGGACCCGGGTGCTGGTGAGCATCCCGCCGGCCCTCGGCTACGGCGAGCAGGGCAACGCGCAGGCGGGAATCAAGGGCACCGACACCATCGTCTTCCTGGTGGACATCGTCGGCGCCTACTGACCGCCTGAAGGGCCCCGCCGGGCGTCAGGGCGCGTGCGGGGCGCGGTGCCTCCGGGCGTCCGCGGAGACCGCCGGAAGACCTCTTCCGGCGGGCCCCGGCCCGGAATCCGGCGGCGCCGGTCCGGGCGGCCCGGTCCCCAGGGCGGTTCGTGAGAGGCCCGGTCCCGCCTCCCGGCGGGACCGGGCCTCTCCGCGCTACTGACATTCCTCCCAATAGGGCGTTATGGTGATCGCACCCGTCGAACCAGGGGAGTCGGATGCGTATTCGGGCCCTGCTCACCGCGCTCTTCACCGGGCCTTCCGCCGGGACGCCCGCGGGGACGTCTGTCGGACCGGCCGCCGGGCGCTCCAGCGCGTCCTCCGCCCGGCCCCTCGCCGCCCCCGCGGCGGTTCTCCTGCTCGCGGCGGCCGCCGGATGCACCGCCGGGGACGGCGGGGCGGCCCAGAGCGTGCGGGCGGAGAGCTCCTTCGGGGCCAAGCCGACGATCACCTTCCCCGGCGGCGAGCCCCCGGCAGATCTGCAGGTCGGCGAGCAGATGACCGGAACCGGCAACGTGATCAAGGCGAACGACCTGGTCATCGCCCACTACACCGCGCACGTGTGGGACGGCGAGGACAACCGGCTGCTGGCCTCCAGCTTCAACCAGGGGGCTCCGGCCTCCTTCCCGCTGAACCAGTCGATCACCGGGGTGAGCAAGGCGCTCCGCGGTCACCGGGTGGGCAGCCGCGTCGTCGCCGCCATCCCGCCGGGGGAGGGGTACGGCCCCAACCCGCCCGGGGGGATGGGCGCCGGCGACGCGCTGTTCTACGTGATCGACGTGCTCGGCGCCTTCTCGCCCGGCGCCGCGGCCACCGGCACCGGCGGCCCCGGCGAGCTGGCCGGAGTCAAGATCACCGGCGGCCCCGGCGAGCGCCCGGCCCTCACCCTGCCGGACGACGAGCCCCCGGCCGGGCTCCGCACCGAGGTCCTGGTCCAGGGCAGGGGGGCGAAGGTCCAGCCCGGGCAGCTCATCGTCGCCCAGTACGAGGCCAGGGTCTGGGGATCGGAGAGCTCCGCGGAGTCCACCTGGGCGGCCGGGCAGCCCAGAGCCTTCACGATCGGCAACGGCAGCGTCATCAAGGGCTGGGACCGGGCGCTGACCGGCGTCCCGGTGGGCAGCCGCGTCGCCATGGTGGTCCCGCCGGGCCTCGGCTACGACAAGGGCCTGCCTCCCCTGATCAAGCCCGCCGACACCCTGGTCTTCGTCGTCGACGTCCTCGCGGCCTACTGAGCCGCAGGGGGAGTCCGGCGTGCCCGCCGGGCGGGCCTAGACTCCGGGCTGTGAGCAGCGACGATCTCGGCGCCGTGGCGGCCCTGCACGACCCCGTACGGCGGGCGGTCTACGAGTACGTGGTCTCCCGGGGGCGGGAGGTCGGGCGGAACGAGGCCGCCGAGGCGGTGGGGGTGCAGCGCACCCTCGCCGCGTTCCACCTGGACAAACTGGTCGAGGCCGGGCTGCTGGAGGCGGGCTTCAAGCGACTGGGCGAGAAGACGGGGCCGGGCAGCGGGCGGCCGGCGAAGGTCTACCGGCGGGCGGCCGGCGAGTGGCAGGTGAGCGTCCCGGCCCGGGACTACCGCACGCTCGCCCTGGTGCTGGCCGAGGTGGTGGACGTGCTCGGCGGGGACGAGCGGGCGGAGGAGGCCGCGCGGCGGGCGGGCGGCAGGCTCGCGGACCGCGGGGAGGACCTCGCCCAGGCGCTGCGGCGGCGCGGTTACGAGCCCTACGAGGAGGACGGCCGCCTGCGCCTGCGCAACTGCCCGTTCCACGTGCTGTCCCAGGAGCACCCGCTGCTGGTCTGCTCGATGAACCTGGCGCTCTGCCAGGGCCTGCTGGAGGGGATCGGGGACGATCCGGCGCGGGCCCGGCTGGATCCGAGGCCGGGGGAGTGCTGTGTGAGCCTCTCTATAAATAATGAAAATTGACATAGAAGGTCCCGGGATGGTCTGCTGAGCGCATGCATCTGGCACAGCTGAACGTCGCGCGCCTGC
This sequence comes from Thiemannella venezuelensis, assembly GCF_014203605.1. Classification (GTDB taxonomy): domain Bacteria; phylum Actinomycetota; class Actinomycetes; order Streptosporangiales; family Streptosporangiaceae; genus Planomonospora_A; species Planomonospora_A venezuelensis. Next base: position 21,198 of record NZ_JACHJJ010000036.1, read on the forward strand.
GGGCGCCCCTGGACTCCCCCGAGATCGCCGAGTTCGTGGACCTCCTCGGACCGGTGAACGAGGTCTCCGACGCCGCGCCCGGCTTCGTCTGGCGGCTCAAGGCGAGCGAGGACCCCCGGGAGACGGTCGAGCACGGCTACGGCGACGACCTGGTGATCAACTTCTCGGTCTGGGTGTCGCGCGAGGCCCTGTGGAACTTCGTCTACCGCAGCGTGCACCTGCCGGTGCTGCAGCGGCGCAGGGAGTGGTTCCTGCACATGGCGGAGCCGTACTCGGTGATGTGGTGGATCCCCGAAGGGCACGTCCCCTCCCTGGAGGAGGGCATGGAGCGGCTGGAGCTGCTCCGGCGTGAAGGCCCCACGCCGGAGGCCTTCACCTTCAAGGAGTTCTACGAGCCGGGAGGCGGGGGTGAGGCAGGGTCCGCCGGAGGCGGAGGTGAGACGGGGTCCGCCGGGTCTTCCGAAGGCCGGTCCGGGTCCAGCAGGGAGGCCGCCAGCCTGCCCGCCGCGGCCGAGGTCAGGAAGTAGGCCAGGTCCTCCTCCAGGCCCCGGCCCATGGTGGACAGCCGCACCGGCGAGCCCTTCAGCGCCTCGTGCAGCCCGTCGACGGAGACCGGGACCAGTTCGTGCCGCCCGCCCAGCGGCCGGGCCTGCTCGGCCACCCGGGCGCCGAAGTCGCCCGGCAGCTCCGGCACCGCCACCAGCGCCGGGGCCAGGGCGACCCGGCCGTAGGCGGTCAGCGAGTGGTGGGAGAGGCCCAGGTGCCGCTCGCGCCGGTCGCCCTCGCTGACCCGCAGCGCCGCGACCGGGCGGCCGGAGAGCACCGCGGCGGCGTTGACCGCCTCCCCGGCCGAGACGCCGGAGAACCCCCAGCGGGTGCCGCTGCCCAGGTTGCCCGGCCCCTGGGTGACGATCGCGACGTCGGCCTCCAGGACGTACCGGGCCGCCAGCAGCCCGGTGTGCACGGTGACCGCCTCCACGTCGCCGCCGAAGGCCTGGCCGACCGTCACCGTCCCGCCCAGCCAGCCCGCCTCCTTGAGCCGGGCGCACGACATGGAGAACCAGGCGGGCAGCGCGCCGCCGTCGAGCATCACGTAGGCGACGCGGGCGTGCGGGCGGGTGCCGTACAGGCCGCACAGGACCGCGGGGAGCGCCGAGTGCAGGTCGGCGACCACGACCGGCATGCCGCCGAGGGAGTCGGCCTCCCGCAGGAGCCCGTGGTGCGGGGAGTCCTGCTCGTCCGCGCCGAGCACGGTGGCCTGCAGAGGGGTGTAGCGTGCCTTCACCAGATGTCCGGGTCCGTCTGGATCTTCCGGCAATCGGTCGGGAATCGCCACCACCATGGCGTACCCTCCCGTACCGAGGCCCATCGCGAGCGCGGTCGTGTTCAGCAGGACCGTGTCGCCGGGCTCGGGGCGTCCCACCAGGGCGGGATAGGCGAGCGCACGCGCGCCGCCCTCCTCGGTGGCGACGTCGAGTTCCACCGCCCCGGGCCACTCGCGCCGGACCCGCACGACCTCGCCCCTGCGCCATCTGATCACGGGGGGCAGAGTAGCGTCATTTGAACAGGGAGGGAGGCCGGATGTCGCGCCGGAAGACCGAGCGGTTGCTGAATCTTGTGATCTGCCTGCTCGCCACGAGGCGGCCGCTGAGCGCCGAGCACATCCGCCAGGCCGTGCCCGGCTACGACTCGGCCAACGACGAGGCCTTCCAGCGGATGTTCGAGCGCGACAAGAACGAGCTGCGCGAGATCGGCATCCCGATCGAGGTCCAGAAGGACCCGTGGGAGGAGGACCCGGGCTACCGGATCGTCCGCCAGGCCTACGAGCTGCCGGAGATCACCCTGGAGCCCGACGAGGCCGCCGTGGTGGGCCTGGCCGCCCGGGTCTGGCAGCGGGCCAGCCTGGCCGAGGCGGCCAGCGGGGCGCTGCTGAAGCTGCGCGCCGGGGGAGTGGAGACCGACGAGACCGGCGGCATGCTCGGCGGCGCGCTGGAGCTGCGGGTCGACACCCAGGACCCGTCCTTCCCCGCGCTGTGGGAGGCGGTGCGCGACCGCCGCCCGGTCCGCTTCCCCTACCGCGTCGCGGCGGGGGAGAACGTGCTGACCCGCACGGTCGAGCCGTGGGGCGTGGTCAGCCGCCGCGGCCGGTGGTACGTGGTGGGCCACGACCGGGACCGCGACGCGCCCCGGGTCTTCCGGCTCAGCCGGATCAGCGGGCCGGTCGTCCCGGCGGGCCGCCCGGGGACCGTGACGGTGCCCGAGGACGTCGACGTCAAGGGGATGGTCGGCTACCGGGAGGAGGGCCCGCTGGTGGAGTGCACCGCGGTCATCCGGGTCCGCGAGGGCACCTGCCAGGGGCTGCGCCAGGTGGCGAAGGCCGTACGGCCGGCGGGTGGGGGCTGGGACGAGGTGGAGCTGACGTTCGCCGACCCCGAGCGGCTCGCCGGGTGGGTCGCCGGGTTCGCCGCCGACGCCGAGGTGGTCGGGCCGCCGGACGCCCGCGACGCGGTGATCCGCCGCCTGAAGGGAGTCCTGGCATGATCCGGTACGGCATGGCGGGCGACGGAGCGGTGAGCAGGAGCCGGCCCGGCGCGGTGAGCGGAGCGGGCCGCGAGGGACGAGCGGTCCGCGTGGCGGACGAGGAGCGGTGAGCGACCAATGAGCACGGCGGATCGGTTGCCGAGGCTGCTGGCCCTGGTGCCCTACCTGATGTCCCATCCGGGGGCGCAGGTGCCCGAGGTCGCGAAGATCTTCGGGCTGAGTGAGAAGCAGCTCATCGACGACCTGCAACTGGTGTGGATGTGCGGGCTGCCCGGACACACCCCCGGCGACCTCATCGACGTCTCCTGGGACGGCGGCGAGATCGTCATCGACAACGCCGACACGATCGCCCGTCCGCTCCGGCTGGGTGTGGACGAGGCCAGCGCGCTGCTGGTGGCGTTGCGGATGCTCGCCGAGATGCCGGAGTTCGGCGAGCGCGACGCGCTCTCCCGGGTCATCGCCAAGTTCGAGCAGGCCGCGGGGGAGGGCGCCGCGACGGTCAGCAGTCAGGTCGCGGTCGAGGTGGACGCCACCCCCGACGCGCTGCCCGCGGTCAACGAGGCGCTGCGGCGCGGCAGGCGGCTCTCGATCCGCTACTACGTGCCGGGCCGCGACGAGGTCACCCCGCGCGAGGTCGACCCGATGCGGCTGGTCGTGGTGGACGGGCGCTCCTACCTGTCGGGCTGGTGCTACCGGGCTGAGGCGGTGCGCCTGTTCCGGCTGGACCGGATGCTCTCGGTGGAGATGCTCGACGTGGCAGCGGCCCCGCCGGAGGACGCGGTGCCCGACGAGGTGACGCCCGGGGTGTTCCGGCCCTCGCCCACCGACGAGCTGGTCGAGCTGGAGCTGACCCCGGCGGGCCGCTGGGTGGCGGAGTACTACCCGTGCGAGCGCGTCGAGGAGCTCGGCGAGGGCCGGCTGCGGGTGGCGCTGCGCGCCCGGGACCAGGGCTGGCTGCTCCGGCTGGCGCTGCGCCTGGGCGACACCGGCAGGGTCGTCTCCCCCGCCTCGCTGGCCGGGACGGTGCGGGAGGCCGCGGCGGCGGCGCTGAGCCGCTACGAGTCGGTCTCCTGAGCCGCCGCGGGCCGGTCCTGCGGGCCGGCGCCGGTCCCCGGGGCGCTTTCCCGGGGCCGGGCCGAATCGTTACCGCCGGTTTCCCTGCTCTAGGAGAGGGGATCGTCCAGTGATAAGGGACAATTCAGGCGCGGAAGGGATGAGAGTGCGCTCCGGGCAGCGTACGATCGGCACAGAGATTGCACGTCGCTCGGCTTAAGGATGTGTCATGCCCAACCTGGGACCCACTGAGCTGATCATCATCGGGTTGATCCTGGTGCTGCTGTTCGGTGCCAAGAAGCTGCCGGAGGCCGCTCGCGGGCTCGGCCGTTCGCTGCGCATCTTCAAGGCGGAGACCTCCAAGCTCCGCGAGGACGACGAGGCGACCACCGCGACCGCCACGGTCGTGCAGGCGCAGCCCGCGGCCCCTGCCCCGCAGCAGATCGCGACCCCGGCGCCGGCGGCGGAGCCGTCCGCGGAGGAGCAGGCCCGCGTCCTGGAGGAGCAGGCCGCCAAGCTGCGCGCTCAGGCCGGTGCCCAGAAGCCGCAGTAGGCTCCGGTCCACCACCTGATCACTTCACTCCTCGGAGCGGGATTCGCGAATGGCACTGCTGAAATGGCCCAAGCCGGGCCGTAACGGGTCCGTGTCGTCCGAGGACGCGGCCGACGGCCGCATGCCGCTCATGGAGCACCTCCGCGAGCTGCGCAACCGGCTGGTCATCGCCCTGCTGGGCCTGCTCGCGGGCATCATCCTCGGGTTCGTGTTCTTCGACCCGATCTGGAGCTTCATCTCCGCGCCCTACTGCAGCCTCCAGCAGTCGCAGCAGCTGCGCGGGGAGTGCACGTTCCTCATCCTCGGCGTGTTCGAGTCGTTCTTCGTGAACCTCAAGGTCGCCGCGATGTTCGGCCTGGTCGCGACGTCGCCGCTCTGGCTCTACCAGATCTGGGCGTTCGTCACGCCGGGCCTGTACCGCAACGAGAAGCGCTACTCGCTGACGTTCCTCGCGATCGCCGTCCCGCTGTTCCTGGCCGGCGCGGCCCTGGCCTACTTCGTGATGGACACGGGCCTGGCCATCCTGCTCGGCTTCGCGCCGGACAACGCGATCCCTACCATCACGCTCGACGAGTACCTCGGCTACGCGCTGGTGCTGCTCATCGTGTTCGGCATCTCCTTCGAGCTGCCGCTGCTGATGGTCTTCCTCAACGTCATCGGCGTCCTGCCGCGCGCCACGGTGGCCAAGCACCGGCGCATGGTCATCTTCATCATGTTCGTCTTCGGCGCGATCGCCACGCCGGGCGGCGACCCGTTCACGATGATCGCGCTGGCGCTGCCGATGGTGATCCTGTTCGCCCTCGCCGAGGGGGTCATGCACCTGCGGGAGAAGCGGCGCTCCAAGGGCGAGGACTACTCCCACCTCTCCGACGACGAGGCCTCCGACCTTCCCGACGCCTCCGGCGTCCCGGAGGCGGCCGACCTCCCGGAAGATGACTCTCCTCTCGATTTGAACACGAACGGCACCGATCCGGCCCGGTAGGCGATAAGTTCCGATTTGTGCCCGGAGAGATCGCCGTCCTCGTCAATCCAGCCGCCCGGGGCGGCCGCTCGCGCGGCCTGCTGGCCCCGGTCCTGAACCGGCTCCGGCAGGGCGGGGCCGAGGTCTCGGTGCTCGTCGGAGAGTCCCCCCAGGACGCCCTGGAACGCGCCTGCACCGCCGTCGCCGAGCGCCCCGACGCGCTGGTGGCCTTCGGCGGCGACGGCCTGGTCCACCTCGCCGTCCAGGCGACCGCCGGCACCGACGTGCCGCTGGGCATCATCCCCGCCGGGACCGGCAACGACATCGCCGACGCCCTCGGCCTGCCGAAGAAGGACCCGCTGGCCGCCGCCGACGTCGTGCTGCGCGGCCGGTCCCGCACGGTCGACGCCGCCAGGATCGGCCGGGACGAGTGGTTCGCCAGCGTGCTGTGCTGCGGGTTCGACTCCCGCGTCAACGAGCGGGCCAACCGGCTGTCCTGGCCTCCCGGCATGGCCAAGTACCTCCTCGCGCTGGTGGAGGAGCTGCGGCACTTCACGCCGATCCCGTTCCGGATCGACCTCGACGGGGAGGTCGTGGAGCGCGAGGCGATGCTCGTCGCGGTCGGCAACACCCGCTCCTACGGCGCCGGGATGCGGGTCTGCCCGGACGCCCTGCCCGACGACGGGCTGCTCGACGTGATGATCCTCGGCGCGGTGCCCAAGGGCCGGTTCCTGCGCGCCTTCCCCAGCGTCTACAAGGGCACCCACGTCGGCCACCCCGCCGTCACGGTCACCAGGGCCCGCAGGGTGGCGCTGGAGGCCCCCGACGTGGTCGCCTACGCCGACGGCGAGCGGATCGGCCCCACCCCCCTGGTCTGCGAGGCCGTGCCCGGCGCGCTGAGGGTGCTGACCTGAGGCCCCGCAGGGGAGCGCACGGCGGACCGACCGGAATTGCGATATCGGTAGGCTGAAGGTATGACGACGCCCGCGGAACGCTATGCCGCCTTCCGTCAGAGCCAGGCCGAGAGCGGTCCGGCGCTGACCTCGTTCCGCGGCCTGTACGACTTCCAGCTGGACGAGTTCCAGCTCGACGCCTGCCGCGCGCTGGAGGCGGGCGACGGGGTCCTGGTGGCGGCCCCCACGGGGTCGGGCAAGACCGTCGTCGGGGAGTTCGCGGTCCACCTGGCGCTGGAGCAGGGCCGCAAGTGCTTCTACACCACCCCGATCAAGGCGCTCTCCAACCAGAAGTACAACGACCTGGTCAAACGGTACGGCGCCGCCAAGGTCGGCCTGCTCACCGGCGACAACAGCGTCAACGGCGACGCCCCGATCGTCATCATGACGACCGAGGTGCTGCGCAACATGCTCTACGCCGGGTCCACCACCCTGGCGGGGCTCGGCTTCGTGGTCATGGACGAGGTGCACTACCTGGCCGACCGGTTCCGCGGCGCGGTCTGGGAAGAGGTCATCATCCACCTGCCCGAGTCGGTGCGGCTGGTCGCCCTGTCGGCCACGGTCAGCAACGCCGAGGAGTTCGGCGAGTGGATCGGCACCGTCCGCGGCGACACCTCGGTCATCGTCGACGAGCACCGCCCGGTCCCGCTCTGGCAGCACATGCTCGTCGGCCACCGCATCTACGACCTGTTCGTCACCGACGAGCACGGCGAGCGGCCGCTGGTCAACCCCAACCTGCTCCGCCTGGCCCGCGACGAGGAGCGCCAGGCCTACGGCAGGGGCCGCCGAGGCTACTCCCGCCCGCGCCGCCCCGGCCCGCCCAACCGGGCCGAGGCCATCGAGCGGCTCGACGCGGAGGGGCTGCTCCCCGCGATCACCTTCATCTTCTCCCGGGCCGGCTGCGACGCCGCCGTCCTGCAGTGCGTCTACGCCGGGCTGCGGCTCACCACCGAAGCCGAGCGCCACGAGATCCGGCAGATCGTGGACGAGCGCACCGCCCACCTGCCCGACGAGGACCTGGCCGTGCTCGGCTACCTCGAATGGCGCGACTGCCTGGAGCGCGGCCTGGCCGCCCACCACGCGGGCATGCTCCCGACCTTCAAGGAGGTCGTCGAGGAGCTGTTCACCCGCGGCCTGGTCAAGGCGGTCTTCGCCACCGAGACCCTCGCGCTGGGCATCAACATGCCCGCCCGCTCCGTGGTGATCGAGAAGCTCGACAAGTGGAACGGCGAGACCCACGCCGACCTCACCCCCGGCGAGTACACCCAGCTCACCGGCCGGGCCGGACGGCGCGGCATCGACGTCGAGGGCCACGCGGTGGTCCACTGGCAGCCCGGCATGGACCCGCTGCACGTCGCCGGCCTGGCCAGCACCCGCACCTACCCGCTGCGCTCCAGCTTCCGCCCCTCCTACAACATGGCCGTCAACCTCGTCGGCCAGGTCGGCAGGGAGCGGGCCAGGACGCTGCTGGAGTCCTCCTTCGCGCAGTTCCAGGCCGACCGGGCGGTGGTCGGCATCGCCAAGCAGCTGCGCCGCCACGAGGAGGCGCTGGCGGGCTACCAGGAGGCGATGACCTGCCACCTGGGCGACTTCCCCGAGTACGCCGCGCTGCGCAGGGCCCTGTCGGACCGCGAGGCCGAGCTGTCGCGCCAGCGGGGCGCGGCCCGCAGGCTCCAGGCGCTGCGCTCGCTGGAGGCGCTGCGCCCCGGCGACATCATCCGCGTGCCCGGAGGCCGCCGCGCCGGTCTGGCGGTCGTGCTGGATCCCGGCCTCAACTCCCGCGGAGAGGGCCCGTCCCCGCTGGTGCTCACCATCGGCAAGCAGGTCAAGAAGCTCTCGCCGGCCGACTTCCCGGTCCCGGTGGAGCCGGTCGAGCACCTGCGCATCCCGAAGAACTTCAACGCCCGATCCCCGAAGGAACGGGCCAACCTGGTCTCCTCCATGCACGCCAAGATCGGCGACCGTGACTTCGGCAAGCCGCCGCGTGCCCGCGACCACGCCGCCGAGGACGAGGAGATCCTGCGCCTGCGCAAGGAGATCCGCCGGCACCCCTGCCACGGCTGCGACGAGCGGGAGGACCACGCCCGCTGGGCCGAGCGCTACTACAAGCTGCTGCGCGAGACCGAGGGCCTGCGCCGCAGGGTCGAGGGGCGCTCCCACGTCATCGCCCGCACCTTCGACAAGGTCTGCGGGGTGCTCGACCAGCTCGGCTACCTCGACGGCGAGACCGTCACCGCCGAGGGCCGCCGCCTGGCCCAGCTCTACACCGAGCTGGACCTGCTCACCGCCGAGTGCCTGCGCGCCGGGCTCTGGGACGATCTGGACCCGGCCGAGCTGGCCGCGTGCGTGTCCTCGCTCGTCTTCGAGTCCCGCCAGGCCGACGAGGCGCGCCAGCCGCGGATCCCGGCGGGCGGCGCCCAGCAGGCCCTGGCCGCGATGGTCCGCCTCTGGGGCGAGCTGGAGGCGATCGAGAGCGACCACGGGCTGGCGTTCATCCGGGAACCCGACTTCGGTTTCGCCTGGGCGGCCTTCCGCTGGGCCAAGGGCCACACCCTGGACGCCGTGCTCGGCGACGGGATCAACGGCTCCGAGCTGGCCGCGGGCGACTTCGTGCGCTGGGTCAAGCAGCTGCTGGACCTGCTCGGCCAGGTCTCCGACGCGGCCCCCCGCGACAGCAGGATCAGGAAGAACGCGGGCAAGGCGATGGAGGCCCTCCGCCGCGGCGTGGTGGCGTACTCCTCCGTCGGCTGACCGGCATGTCGTGCGCGGCCTCCCGAGGCGTCCGCGCCACTCCGCGTGACGGGTCCTCGCGCGTCGGCGTCCCGGCGGCGCTCTTTCGCGGATCGCCCGTGGAGCGCGCCGCGGTCACCGGAGCCGTCCGGGCGGAGGCTCCCGGGGGCCCCGGCTCTGGCCCGCCGGATGACATTTGGTGACTCAGAGTGAGCACAACGTAACCATCGGGTCTGTTTTCCGGTGGGCCGTCGCGGAAATCCCCTTGTCACGATCCTGTCGGCCCACTTCCCTCAGCACGATCAGCCCCGTCGGGCCGATCCGGACCTGCCCCGCCGGACCGGCCCCCGAGACCCACCCGTCGGATCCGCCTGCGAAAGGAGCACATCCGCCAGAAAGACCCGACCCCCGCTGAAGAGGCCGCGCCCGGAGCCCCGGGCGCGGCCTCGCCCGTCCGGGCCGGCCCTGATCGGGAGCCGGGGACGGCTCCGCCTCAGTCCGGGGCCGGCGGCCCGGTGCCGGGGAACCCGGGGAGGGGACCGTCCCCGGCGCTCGGCCCGTCCAGCGGGTTGACGGCCGCCAGCAGGTTCGCGACCAGAGGGGTCCGGTCGTTCCGGCGCCAGGCCACGGCGACCCGTGTGCGGGCGGTGCCGGGCTCGATCCCGCGGAAGGCGACGCCCCTGAGGCGGATGCGCCGGATGCTCGCCGGGGCCAGCGACACGCCCAGGCCGGCTCCCACCAGGGCGCACACGGTCTGCCACTCCACCGCGTGCTGGACGATCCGGGGCGTGAAACCGGACGCGACGCACAGGCCGGTGATCTGGTCGTGCAGCCGCGGGCCGGCGGCGCGGGGCAGCAGGACGAAGGGCGAGCCGGCCAGGTGCGCGACCGGTACGGCCCGCTGGGCGGCCAAGGGGTGCGCGGACGGCAGAACGGCCACGAAGGGCTCGCGGAGAACCGTCGCGAAGACGAGTTCCGCTTCGTCGGACGGGGGTTCGCGCAGCAGGCCGACGTCGATGCTCCCGTCGTGCAGGGCGGCGATCTGCGGCGCGGTGGTCATCTCGCGGATGTCCAGGTGCACGGCGGGGAACCGCTCCCGGAAGGTGTGCAGCAGGCCGGGCAGGACGGTCAGGGCGAGGGAGGCGGAGAACCCGATCCGCAGGCGGCCGGCCCGGCCGCCGCCGACGGCCCGGGCCGCCGCCAGGCCGTCCGCGAGACCGGTCAGGACGCGGAGGGCGGCGGGCAGCAGTTCCCGGCCGGCCGGGGTGAGGGCGACGCGTCCCGGTCCGCGGCTGAACAGCGGGTGGCCGACCCGGTCCTCCAGCCGGCGGATCTGCTGGCTCAGCGGGGGCTGCGCGACGCCCAGGCGGGCGGCTGCACGGCCGAAGTGGAGTTCCTCGGCGAGCACGACGAAGGCGTGCAGCTGCGGGAGAGGGAGTTCGGGGCGCTCCATACGCCTAGAGATATCAGACCATGCATGTGACCGTATTGGACGTATCTTCACTGCTCACCTAACGTTCGGCGCATGACAGAGCGACGCGCGATCCTCAGCGGCTCGACGTTCGAGGAGCAGATCGGCTACGCCCGTGCCGTGGTCGACGGCGACCGGGTCCACGTGTCCGGGACGACGGGGTTCGACTACGCCGCCATGACCATCTCCGACGACGTGGTGGAGCAGGCGGAGCAGTGCCTGCGCAACATCGGGAGCGCGCTGGCCGAGGCGGGGTGCACCTTCGCCGACGTGGTGCGGGTGCGGTACCTGCTGCCCGACCGGGCCGATTTCGAGCCCTGCTGGCCGGTCCTGCGCCGGTGCTTCGGCGAGGTGCGGCCCGCTGCCACGATGCTCGTGTGCGGCCTCTCCGACCCCCGCATGAAGATCGAGATCGAGGTGGACGCGCGGCGGGCCGCCGGGTGACGGCCTGCGCGATCTCTGCGGTGGGGCGCGGCGCCGGGAGGCGGGCGGGTCGGACCCCCGCGCTCTCAGCCGGAGTGGAGGATCCGGAAGCGATCGGGTTCCGCCGGATCCCGATCGACGACCTGGACCGGCGCCCAGGCCCACTGCCGGACGCCGATGCCCGGCATGCGGGAGAACCGGATCCGCCCGCGGGTGCCTTCGACTGCGACGAGCGGCCAGGATCCGGCGGTGCGCTCCCGGTCCGCGCCGTGGGAACGCAGCACATCGGCGAGGACGACGATCGTGTCGTAGCCCTCGAAGGCGACGAAAGAGGGCGCCTCGCCCAGCCGCTCGCGGAGGGCCGCCTCGACCCGCGCACCCAGTGGGCCGAGACGCCCGGGCAGGTAGCGCAGGAACGGGATCGCGGCGCCGTCGTCGCCCAGCAGCCTCGCCCATTCGGCGAACTCCGGCTGCCCGGCCGGAGCGCCGATCATGACGTCGGCGAGACGCCGGTCGCGGCGGACGGCCGTGACGATCGGCACCGCCGGTTCCGGGTGGCCGACCAGGAGGAGGAGGGCCGTCGCGCGGCTGCCGAGGAGCTCGCCGCACACGGCCGCCGGGGTGAGCGCCCGCATGTCGAGTTCGATGACGGTTCCGCCGCGGGGAGCGAGGTGGTCGCGCAGGATGCGGGTGCCGGACGCCCAGTAGACACTCGGGTCGGCTGCTACGGCGATCCGGCTGTGGCCCGCGCGGAGGAGGAAGTCCGCGTAGATCCGCCAGCCGTGGGACTGCGCCGGGGCGAGACGCGCGACCCACTCCGTCGGTTGCTCGGTGAGCGCGTCGAGAACCGCCGACGAGCAGAGGAACGGCAGGCCGAGGGCGTCGGCCCTGGCAGCGGCGGCGCGGGCGACGACGCTGTGGTACTCCCCCGCCACGGCGGCCACGCCCAGGCGGGCCAGTTCGTCCACGGCCGCCGCGGCCTTCTGCGGATCGGCCGCGGTGTCCCGGACCACCAGTTCGAGCGGTCTTCCGGCGATCCCGCCGGCGTCGTTGACCTCGCGGGCGGCCAGTTCGAGCCCGGCGAGCAGGTGCCGGCCCGCCTCGGCCCAGCCGGGCCGGGTGAGCGGGACGAGGGCGCCGATCCGGACGGCCGGCCCGTCGGCCCGCTCCGTCCCGGATGGCGATGGCGGCGCATGCATGTATCGGCGTCTCCCGTGTGACGATTCGGCGGCGGTTCGCCCGGATCGCAGCGTATTGCTTACCCGCGGCGGCGGCTCCGGCCGCCCCCGGCCGTCCGCTGCCCGTGGCCGCCGGTCATGGGGCGCCGGGGGAGGCCTGGGCCCGGGAGGGCCGGGGGAGGGCGTCGAGGAAGACCCGGACGTGGGGGCGGCGGTCGCCCTTGCGCCAGGCGACGGCCAGCTCGGCCGGGGCCAGCCCGCCCACCGGCCGGTACACCATGCCCGGCCGCTTGTAGAGCGAGGCGTTGCCCTCCGCGAGCAGCGCGACCCCGAGGCCGCTGGTGATCGCCTCGAACGTCTCGTCGGCGGTGCTCGCCGTCACCGCGACGACCGGGTCGTCTTCCCTGGCGTCCCGGGCCAGCCAGAAGTCCCGCAGGGGGCCCGCGGCCGCGGGCAGCGCGATGAAGGGCTCGTCCCGCAGCTCGGCGAAGGGGATCTCCGCTCTGGCGGCCAGCGGGTGGGAGTCCGGCAGGGCGATGACCCTGCGCTCGACGGACAGCACGCGGGTCTCCAGGCCCGGCGCCGCGGGCAGCCAGACGAAGGCCACGTCGGAGCTGCCGTCGGCCAGCCCCCCACTCGGGTCGGTCCAGTTGACCAGCCGCAGTGAGACCTCCCACCCCGGCATCGCCTCCCGGAACCTCCGCAGGGCCTCCTGCTGGATTCCCCTGCCGACGGCGGTCTGCATGCCGACGACCAGCGTGCCGCTGGGCGCCGCCGCCCGCGCGGCCCCGACCCCCTCGTCCCACCGCTCCAGCAGCTCGCGGGCGAACGGCAGCAGCGCCCGGCCCTGCCTGGTGAGCGTCACCCCGCTGTGCACCCGGTCGAACAGCGGGAAGCCGAGCCGCCCCTCCAACGCCCTGAGCTGCTTGGACAGCGCGGGCTGCGAGACGAACAGCCGCTGGGCGGCGCGGGTGACGTTGAGCTCCCCGGCCACGGCGACGAAGTAGCGGAGCTCACGCAGATGCACGTCCATAACCAGTGGTTATCGCAGAAGGTCTTGGACGGCAAGGAGGGGCGGATCCCATGATCGATGGCATGAGGACACGCGAACTCGGAAACCTGAAGGTGCCGGCGATCGGATTCGGCGCCATGGTGCTCTCCCCGGGCATGTACGGCGAGATCGACGACGACCGCGCGGAAAGGGCGATCAACACGGCGCTCGACGCGGGCGCGACCCATGTGGACACCAGTGACGCCTACGGCGCGGGCGGGCACAACGAGCGCCTGGTCGGCCGGGCCGTCAAGGGACGGCGCCAGGAGGTGGTCGTCGCCACGAAGTTCGGCCTGGCCGTACCGGAGGGAGAGGACAGCAGGACCTTCCCCGTCGGGTTCGCCTTCGGCGAGCTGAGGGTGAACGGCGAATCCCGGCTGGTACGCCGGTACGCGGAGCGGAGCCTGGCGAATCTGGGCATCGACGTGATCGACCTTTACTACCTGCACTACCCGGACCCCGCCGTGCCGATCGAGGAGACCGTCGGGGCGATGGCGGAGCTGGTCGGCGACGGTCTGGTGAGGAACCTCGGATTGTCCAACGTGACCGCCGAGCAGCTCAGGAGGGCGCACGCGGTGCACCCGATCGCGGCGGTGCAGAACGAGTGGTCGATGTGGCGGCCGGTCGACGCCGGCCTGCTCGCCGCGGCCCGCGAGCTGGGAGTGGGCGTCGTCGCCTGGAGCCCGCTGGGCAGCGGGTTCCTCACCGGCACCGTGGGAGGCCTCGGGGAGGGCGATTTCCGGCACAACGCGCCGCGCTTCTCCGCGGAGAACCTCGCCGTCAACAACGACCGGTACGCCCCGGTCCGCGATCTGGCGGTCGACCTGGGGATCACCCCGGCCCAGCTCGCCCTGGTCTGGCTGCTCCACCAGGACGAGCACGTCGTGGCCATCCCCGGCAGCCGCACCCCCGCCCACATCGAGGAGAACGCGGCGGCCGCCGGCCTCACCCTGCACCCGGACACCCTCGCCCGGATCGACCGGGCCCTCGCCGCGTTCGAGGCCGCCGGAGGGACGCTGCTGTGAGGGCGACCGCCTCCGCGGATCCGGAGGGCGTCCGGCGGCGGCGCCCGCAGCGCGATCGGCCTCCGGAACCGGTCCTGGACGGCCCCGGACGGTCCTAGACGGCGCTGAAGCGCACCTCCCGGGTGACGGGGTCGGCGCGCGTCAGCCGTACCCGCACCCGCTCGCCCAGGGGGAGCCGCTCGCCGTCGCAGCGGGCCACCACCGGCGGGTCGGCGACCTGCACCTGGCCCCCCGGCCGGCCCTCCTCGGTGTCGATCACCACCGCGTCGAACGTCTGGCCCACCCGCTCGCGCAGCACGAACGCCTCCACCAGGTCCACGCACGCCCGCTCCGCCGCGCCCGCCCGCCGCCCGGTGGCCCGCATCGTCTCCGGCAGGCCGACCATGACCCGCTGCACCTCGTCGGGGACCGGCTCACCCGCCGCGACCGCCAGGCAGACCTCGGTGGCGTAGCGGTCGGCCAGGCGGCGCAGCGGGGCGGTCACGTGCGCGTACGGCGCCGCCACCGCGGCGTGGCCCGCCTCGGAGGGGGGCTCGCCGTTGAACGCCACGTAGTCGGCTCCGCGCAGCAGCGCCGTCGACTCCTGCAGGAAAGCGGCGTGCGCGGGGACCGCCGGATCGAGGGCGTGCACGACCTCGCCGTAGGAGGCCTCCGCCGCCCAGGGCACGCCCAGAGCGTCGGCCATCCGGCGGATCCGGGCCACCTCGGACTCCGGGGCGGGCGGCAGCACCCGCAGCAGGCCGATCTCGGCGTCCAGCATCATGGCGGCGGCGGCCATGCCGGTCAGCAGGGAGATCTGCGCGTTCCAGGCCTCGGACTCCAGCGGCTTGCGGACCACCACCCGGTAGCCGCCGCCGTCCGGGACCACCTTGCGCTCGGGGGTGGGCAGCGCGACGCCGCCCCGGGCCCGCTCCAGGGCCAGCCGGAGCCTGCCGATCTCGGCCAGCAGCCGGAGCGTGCCGTCGGCGGTGCCGGTCTCCACGGCCGTCTGGACGTAGTCGTAGTCGAGCCGCTCGCGGCTGCGCACCAGCGCCCGCGTCACGTCGGCGCCCACGGTCCGGCCCTCGGCGTCCAGGTCCACGCACCACAGCGCGGCCGGGCGGGTCGCACCGGGCAGCAGGCTGGCCGCGCCCTCCGACAGGACCGGCGGGTGCAGCGGGATCCGCCCGTCGGGCAGGTAGGCGGTCTCGCCCCGGACGCGCGCCTCGCGGTCGACCGCCCCGTCCGGCCGGACGAACGCGCCGACGTCGGCGATGGCGTACCACACGCGGTAGCCGCCGGGCCGCTCCTCCAGGTGCAGGGCCTGGTCGAGGTCCATGGAGCCGGGCGGGTCGATCGTGATGAACGGCAGGTCGGTCCGGTCGAGCGCGGGCAGCCGGGGCACCTCGGCGACCCACTCGGCCTCGTCTGTCACGGCGCGGGGGAACTCCGCCGGCAGCTTCAGCTCCCGGCGGATCCGCTCGAAACCGTCGTCGAGTCGGGGACGGGACTCTCCGGACACCCGGAGGCTCGTGTACGGCACGGTGATCAACCTACCGTTCCCTGTCGTGCCACCCCTATCGGACACCCTGAGCGCCGGGGTAAACGGCTCGCCATCCCTCTCGGATGCGCCATAAGGTCATAGGTCATGCTCAAAGTTGATAGATCCCTCCATATCGACATAATCTCCGCCCAGCTGCTGGAGTACTACGTCTTCCCCGATGTCGCCCGCGAAATCGCCGACGTGCTCCGCGCCCGCCTGGCCGAGGGCCGCTACGCGGACCTGCCGGACGACGAGGCATTCGCCGCCGCGGTGACCGAGGACCTCCAGTCGGTCAACGGGGACAGGCACCTGCGCCTGCTCCACAACGTCGACCCGATCCCCGAGCAGGAGGCGGCCGAGTTCTTCGACGAGGCCCTCTACCGGGCCGAGGCAGAGCTCGGCGGGTACGGCTTCGCGCGTGCCGAGCGGCTCGACGGCAACGTCGGGTACCTCGACACCCGGGCGATGGTCGCGGCGGAACTCGCCGGGCACGCCGCGGTCGCCGCGATGAACCTGCTGGCCTCCACCGACGCGCTGATCGTCGACGTGCGCCGCAACGGCGGCGGCGATCCGAGGATGGTCGCACTGCTGTGCAGCTACCTGTTCGACGAGCCGACCCACCTCAACGACATCTACGACCGCCCGAGCGGTGAGACCGCCCAGTCCTGGACGCTGCCGTTCGTCCCCGGGCCGCGCTTCGGCGGGAGCAAACCGGTCTACGTGCTCACCAGCGGCACCACCTTCTCGGGGGCCGAGGAGTTCACCTACAACCTGCAGACCCGCGGGCGCGCCACCGTCGTCGGCGAGCGGACCAGGGGCGGGGCCCACCCCGGCGTGCGCTACCGGGTGGACGCCCACCTCAAGTCGGCCGTGCCCTCCGGCCGGGCGATCAACCCGGTCACCGGCACCAACTGGGAGGGCACCGGGATCGTCCCCGACATCGGCCTCCCCGCCGCGCAGGCCTTCGACCACGCCTACGGCCTGGCGCTCCGGCACGTCCTGGAGCTCGGAGACGGGGGCGCCCGGCGGGCGGTGGCCGCCGAGGCGCGTGCGGCGCTCGCCCGCCTGAGCTGAGCCGGGCGGGCACGCCGGGCCCGGAGGGCGGCCGGGCCCGGCGTGCCCGGAGAGGGTCACCCCTCCCAGGAGAGGGCGGCGGCCAGGCGCTTGAGCGGGCCGCCGAGGCCGTACCGGGCGCCGAGAGCCTCCAGCGCCTCCGGGTCCCGGGGCCCGGCGGGGAGCGCGAGGTCGGTCTCCGGGACCGGCGCGTCGCAGACCACCCGGACCACACCGGGGGCGACGGCGAGATAGTCGCCCGCGGCGGCGAGCCTGGCCTGCCGGCCCTTGGTCAGGCCCTCGGCCGCGCCCGCGGCGCCCTTCTCCACGGCCTCCAGCAGCGCCCCGAGCGAGCCGTACCTGGTGATCAGAGCCGCGGCGGTCTTCTCGCCGACCCCCGGCACGCCGGGCAGCCCGTCGCTGGGGTCGCCGCGCAGGACGGCGAAGTCGGCGTAGGAGCGGCCGGGGATGCCGTACCGCTCCGCGACGGCGGCCTCGTCGACGGGCTGGATGTTCTTGATCCCCCGTATGGTGTAGAGGACGCGGACCGGCCGGGAGTCGTCCACCAGCTGGAACAGGTCCCGGTCGCCGGTGACGATGTCCACCGGGCCGGAGGCGCGGGCGGTGAGCGTCCCGATGACGTCGTCGGCCTCGTATCCGGCCGTCTCCAGGCGGGCGATGCCCGCCGCGTCGAGGACCTGCTCGATCACCGGAACCTGCGGGGCGAGCGTGTCGGGGACCTCCTCCCCGCCGTCCGCCGCGACCCGGTGGGCCTTGTAGGACGGGATGGCCGCGACCCGGAACGCGGGCCGCCAGTCGGCGTCCATGCAGGCGGCCAGCGCGCCGGGGGAGTGGTCCCGGACCAGCATGGCGATCATGTCGACGAGGCCGCGGACCGCGTTGACCGGCATGCCGTCGGGGGCGGCCACCGACTCCGGCACCCCGTAGAAGGCGCGGAAGTAGAGGGAGGGCGTGTCAAGGATCATCAGTCCGGGCATGCCCCTCATTCAACCAACCCGCGCCGACATTCGGGGCTCCCCGGGAAGGCGCCCGGCGGCCCGCGCCCCCTCTGGCCGGCCGTCCGGCGGCCGGGGCGCCCCGGCCCGCGGACGCGGCGCCGTCCCGGCGCTATCCGAGCACGTCGACCGCGAGCAGGCAGACGTCGTCCTCGGGGGCGCTCCCGCAGGCCGTCTCGATCAGCCGGTCCAGCCCGGCGCCCAGGTCCCCGCGGGGGAGGCCCTCGGCCGCGTGCAGGACCAGCGCGAGGCCCTCGTCGATGTCGCGGGCGCGCCGCTCGACCAGCCCGTCGGTGAACAGCAGCAGCCGGTCCCCCTCGCGCAGCCGCACCTCGGCCGGTTCGTACGGCAGGCCGCAGCCGCTGCCGAGCAGCACCCCCGCGGGCGGGTCGAGCTGGACGGCGGCGCCGTCGCGCACCAGGATCGGCGCCGGGTGCCCGGCCTGCCCCCAGGTGAACGCGCCGGTGGCCGGGTCGAGGTGGCCGACGACCGCGGTGGCCGTCGTCTCGGGCATGCGGTGCAGGACCAGGCCGTCGAGCCAGGACAGCAGCCGCCCCGGAGACGCGCCGGTCATGGCCAGGCCGGTCAGGGCGTGGCGGAGCCGGGCCATCCGGCCGATCGCCGGCAGCCCGTGCCCCGCCACGTCTCCGATGGCCAGCACCGCCCGCCCGTCGGGCAGGAGGCCGGCGTCGTACCAGTCGCCGCCGAGCCCCGTCCGGACGCTCGCCGGGACGTAGCGTGCGGTGACGCGGGCGTGCGGGAGATCGATCGTGGCGCCGGGGCCGGGCATGACCGCCTCGCGCAGGGCGGTGCTCACGTACCGCTCCTCGGCCGCCTGCTCGCTGATCTCCAGCAGGCGTCGCCGGGAGTCCGACGCGGCCTGCTCGGCGCAGGCCAGCCGGGCGGCCAGCAGCCCGCTCTCGGCGGCCGCGCGCGCGTCCGGCGCGCCGCCGGGCCGCTCCACGGCCGGGACGACGGCCGGGGACGCCGGACCGGTCACCTGATCACCGCCGGGAACGCGCGGGTCTCCGGACCGGGGAGGGCCGGGCGTACGGTCTGCATGGTTCGTCCTTGCTCGTGCCGAGGGTGTGGCCGCCTGCTCGCGGGAGTGGGCGGAGACACCGGCGGATGCTTCCGGGACCGCCCTGCGGGGGTGGTGCCCCGCCCTCGCGGCCCGGAGCCTTCGGGGCCTTCGGGCGGAGAGGGTGACGCGGACGCTCCGTCGGCGAAACGTGAACGTCATTGCACGGAGTGTAGTGACGGGCCCGTACCAGCGCCAACCTTTCGGGATTTCAGCCGTGGCGCCGGGGCCGGTGCGCCGCCGATCGCCGCCGGATTAGATTGGTCCACGTGACAAAGGAGTCCTCTGACCTGTACCCCGTCGCCCGCCTGGCCGCCGCGCAGGAGGCGACCGCCGCCGCCGGGCTCGGCGCCCTGCTGCTCACCCCCGGGCCCGACCTGCGCTACGTGACCGGCTACGAGGCGCTGCCGCTGGAGCGGCTCACCTGCCTGGTGCTGCCCGCCCGGGGCGACGCCTTCCTGATGGTGCCGCGCCTGGAGCTGGCCGCGGCCGAGCACTCCCCGGCGTCCCGGCTCGGCATCGAGTTCGTGCCCTGGGAGGAGACCGACGACCCCTACACGGCCGTGGCCGCCCGGCTGGGCGCGGTCGCCAGGGTCGGGCTGGCCGACCGGATGTGGGCCATGCAGTCGCTGCGCTTCCGTGACGCGCTCCCCGGCGCCGAGCAGGTGCTCGCCGGGACCGTCCTGCGGGGCCTGCGCATGCGCAAGAGCGCGGCCGAGGTCGCCGCGCTGCGCGAGGCCGGCGCCGCGATCGACGCCGTCCACGCGCAGGTGCCCGCCTTCCTGAAGGAGGGGCGGACCGAGCGCGAGGTGGGCAGGGACATCGCCGAGGCGATCATCGCCGCCGGGCACGCGACCGTCGACTTCGTCATCGTCGGATCGGGGCCCAACGGCGCCAGCCCGCACCACGAGCTGTCCGACCGGGTCATCCGGGCCGGTGAGCCGGTCGTGGTCGACATCGGCGGCCGGATGCCCAGCGGCTACTGCTCCGACTCCACCCGCGTCTACTCGGTCGGGGAGCCCCCGGCCGGCTTCGTGAAGTACTACGAGGTGCTGCAGCGCGCCCAGGAGGCCGCCTGCGCCGCCGTACGGCCCGGCGTGCCCTGCGAGGAGATCGACGCCGCCGCCCGCGAGGTGATCGCCGCCGAGGGCTACGGCGAGTACTTCATCCACCGCACCGGCCACGGCATCGGCCTGGAGACCCACGAGGAGCCCTACATCGTGACGGGCAACGCCGAGCCGCTGGCGCCCGGCTTCGCCTTCTCCGTCGAGCCGGGCATCTACCTGCCCGGCGCGCACGGCGCCCGCATCGAGGACATCCTCGTCTGCACCGAGGACGGCGGCGAGCGGGTCAACCACCGCCCCCGCGAGCTCGTCGTCGTGTAGGAGGCGCGACCGGCCCCGGGATCCGGCGGGCGGGGACCCCGGGCCCGGCGGTCCGGGGAGCGGGCGCCCGGTGCCAGAATCGGGGTGACCGGCGATCCCGGTCGCCCCGTCTTCATCGTGTTCCACGCCCACGACCTGGGCCCGTGATCTGGAGTGTGCGGAGATGTCCGTTGACCGTGTCCTGCCGACCCCCGAGGCCCACGACCTGCTGGACCTGGTCCGCGACCTGATCGGCAAGGAGGTCGCGCCCCGCGCGGCGGCCGACGAGTCCGCCCGGCGCTTCCCCCGCGAGGTGTTCACCACCCTCGGCGCGGCCGGGCTGCTGGGCCTGCCCTACCCCGAGGAGCACGGCGGGGCCGCGCAGCCGTACGAGGTGTACCTCCAGGTGATCGAGGAGCTCGCCGCGGGCTGGCTCGCGGTCGGCCTGGGCCTGTCGGTGCACACCCTGTCGTGCTTCCCGGTCGCCGCCTACGGCACGGACGCCCAGCGCGAGAGCCTCCTGCCGGAGATGCTCGGCGGCGGGCTGCTGGGCGCCTACTGCCTGTCGGAGCCGCACTCCGGCTCCGACGCCGCCGCCCTGACCACCAAGGCCGTCCGCGACGACGGCGGCTACGCCGTGGACGGCGTCAAGGCCTGGATCACGCACGGCGGCGTCGCCGACTTCTACACGCTCATGGCCCGCACCTCCCCCGACGGGGCGCGCGGCATCTCCTGCTTCCACGTGCCCGCCTCCGCCGCGAACCTGTCCGGGGGGCTGTCGTTCGGCGAGCCCGAGCGGAAGATGGGCATGAAGTCCTCGCCGACCGCCCAGGTCCGCTTCGACGGCCTGCGCCTCGCGCCGGACGCGCTGGTCGGCGCCGAGGGGGAGGGCTTCCGCATCGCCATGGCGGCCCTGGACGGCGGCCGGCTCGGCATCGCCGCCTGCGCGGTCGGCCTGGCCCAGGCCGCCTTCGACGCCGCCGTCTCGTACGCCGGGGAGCGCCGCCAGTTCGGCTCCCGCATCGTCGACTTCCAGGGCGTCTCCTTCATGCTGGCCGACATGGCCACCCAGATCGCCGCGGCCCGCGCCCTCTACCTCGACGCCGCCCGCGCCCGCGACGCCGGCCGGCCGTACGGCACGCAGGCGGCGATGGCCAAGCTGTTCGCCACCGACATGTGCATGAAGGTCACCACCGACGCGGTCCAGGTGCTCGGCGGCTACGGCTACGTGGAGGACTTCCCGGTCGAGCGCTACATGCGCGAGGCCAAGGTCCTGCAGATCGTCGAGGGCACCAACCAGGTCCAGCGCCTGGTCATCGGCCGCGCCCTCGCCGGCCCCCGCCCCTGACCGGCCCGTCCCCGACCGGCGCGGCGATCATCCGCACGGCGGGGTGTAGGGCAGGTCCGGCACGTATTGCGCCCATTCCCGCCGGCTGACGGGGGCGCCCCCGACCCCGCAGATGTAGCGGGCCGCCTGGTCGGCATCCGTCGTCCACGTCTGCACCTTGCCGTTCATCGCCCCTGTCAGGAGCGTGTCCTCCGGACCAGCGAAGATGACGGCGGTCATCGCCTCCTCCGCCCTGCGCATGATCGTTTCCACACGGGGGCGGGAGGGGTCGGTGATGTCCCACAGCCGGAGCGTCTCATCCTTGCCCACTGTCGCGAGCGTCCGGCCGTCACGGCTGACGGCGAGCCCGGTAACGGGCGCCGTGTGCCCGGTGAGCACGGCGAGCGCGCGGGGACGGGTCCGATCGGAGACGTCCCAGAGCCGGGCGGTGTTGTCGCTCGACGCTGTGGCGAGGCGGCCGCCGGGAGCGAACACCACCCGGTCGAGTCCATTGGCGTGGCCGGTGAGTGCGGCGAACCTGACCGGCCGCCGCATGTCCCGCACGTCGTAGAGGTAGGCCCGGTTGTCCGTCGTCGCCATGGCGAGTGTCCCGCCGTCGGGGCTCACCGCCATGTCGGTCACTCTCTCCGGCAGCTCGGTCAGAGTCGCAACGTTCTTGGGGCGTGCGGGATCGCCGATGTCCCACACGTGGACCGCGGGGTCCTGAACGCCGGTCACGAGGAAGCGCCCGTCCTTGCTGAAGGTGACGGAGGAGGCGTTCTGCGCGCCGGGCCGGAGCGTGGCCAGGAGAGAGGGACGGCGTGGGTCGGTCACGTCCCACAGTTTCACGGTGGTGTCCCAGGAAGCCGTGGCGAGCAGCCGGCTGTCCGGGCTGAACGCCACCCGGGCCACGATGTCGCGATGCCCTTCCACCCTCCCCAGGGGCCGGGGGCGCGAGATGTCGCGCACGTCCCACAGCCGGGCGGTGTTGTCGTCGGCCGCGTCGGCGAGGGTGCGGCCGTCCGGGCTGAGCGCGAGGTCCTCCACGGCCGCGGTGTGCGAGATCAGCCGGGGGAGGCGGGGCACGCCGCCGGACGCGCCGATCCGCCACAGGCGCACGCCCTGGTCCGCCGAGGCGGTCGCGACGAGCCCGTCTGCGCGGATCGTGACCGCGAAGACGGAGTTGGTGTGGCCCGCCAGGCCGCTGACCAGGAACGGCGGCCCGGTGTCCGGGACGTGCCATACCCAGGTGTGCTTGTCGTACGACGACCCCAGCATGGTGCGGCCGTCACCGCTGAAGGCGATGTCGAAGACGCCCGCGTCGGTGAGCGTCGCCGTCCTCTTGGGACGTGCCGGGTCGAGCAGGTCCCACATCATGATCTTCCCGTCGGTCGCCCCGGTGGCGAGCGTGCGCCCGCCGGGGGCGAAGGCGATCGCCTCCAGCGGCTTCAGATGGCCGGACAGGACGGACAGCGGCTTCGGACGGCCGGGTTCGGAGACATCCCACACCCGGGCCGTGAGGTCGAGGGAGGCGGTGGCGAGGGTCCGCCCGTCCGGGCCGAAGGCCACGTCGCTCACCTGGTCGGTATGGCCGCGCAGAACGGCCAGGGGGCGCGGGCGCGCGGCGTCGCCCACGTCCCAGACGGCGGCCGTGTGGTCTTTCGACGACAGGGCGAGCAGCCTGCCGTCGGGGCTGAAGGCGACGGACCAGAGGATCCGCTCCCCCTGCCGGAACGACGAGAGTTCGCGCGGCGGGCGTGCGCCTCCGGACTCCCACAGTTTCACCGTCCCGTCGGCGGCGCAGGTCGCGATCACCGCGCCGTCCGGGCGGAAGGCGACACCGCGGATGCCGGCCGCGTGACCGGTCAGGGCATGGAGCTGCCGGGGACGCGCCGCGTCGCGCACGTCCCAGACGCGGACCGTGTGGTCGTCGGACACGGACGCCAGCCGCCGGCCGTCCGGGCTGAAGGCGACGTCCCAAACGAAACCCGTATGGCCGGGCACCCGTGCGCCGAGCTGCCAGGTCCTGGCGCTGAGCACGGCGCCCCGGGTCTCGGGCAGCGGGGCGAGGCGGTAGGCGGCGAGGGCGAGGGACCCGCTCAGCGTCTTGTCCGGCATCGTCGTCGCCACGTCGGCGAGCTGGCGCGCCACCGCGCGGTTGCGCTGCTGGAGCGCCTCCCGGCCCTGCTGGAGGGCGTACACACCGGCCGAGGCCGCTGCGAGGAGGAGAACGGTCAGGGCGGCGATGACACCGGTCGCGACCCGCCTCCGGCGGCGGGCCCGGCGGGCCGACGCCTCCAGGAACGCCCGCTCGCCCGCGGCCGGGCCGCCGTCCCGCTCCACCGCGGCCCGGGCGGCCGCCAGGCGGCTGTCGGGATAGAGGTAGGCCGGGTCGCGCGCGTTCCGCAACCAGGTATCGGCGTCCTCCGCGAGGCGCTGGCGCACGAGCAGGTTCGCCCGGTCCGTGTCGATCCAGCCCTTGAGCCTGGGCCAGGCCCGGATGAGCGCCTCGTGCGTGATCTCCGCGCTCTCCTCGTCGACGGTGACGAGACGGGCCCGCACGAACTCCCCCAGGACGGCGCGCGCGGCGTTCCGCTCCTCGGGGGCCTCCTGGAGAAGAGACGCGATCGGTATCCGCCTCCGGGTGTCGTCCGTCCGGTCGTCGAGGCGCACCAGCCGGAGCAGCAGGTGCTGCGCGATGCGCTCCGCGCCCGGCCCGATCGCGTGGAAGGTCTCCTCCGCGCTCAGGGCGAGTGAGCGCGCGATGCCTCCGGAGGCCCGGTAACCGGCCAGGGTGAGCATGCCGCCCGTACGGCGCTGCCAGGTCGCCAGCAGCGCGTGCGAGAGCAGGGGGAGGGCGCCGCCGGTCCGGCCTCCGGTCACCTCGTCGGCGCCGAGATCGTCCAGCAGGAGTTCGGTCAGCCCGCTCTCCAGCGCCAGCCCCGACCGGGCGGCCGGCTGCTCGATGACGGCACGCAGTTGCCCGGCCGTCATGGGGCCGACGATCTCGGGACGCTGCAGGGCCGGCAGCAGGGCGGGGTAGGCCGCGCAGTGGCCGAAGAAGTCGGCGCGGACGGCCAGCACCACCGCGGCGGGCGGTGACCGGTCGTCCTCCCGCCGCCACAGCTCGGAGAGCACCTCGAGGAACCGGCGGCGCTCGGACTCCCGGCAGGCGGTGAAGACCTCTTCGAACTGGTCCACCACGATCAGGGCGCGGCCCGGGAGCCCTGGCAGCAGGCGGCGGACGGCGCGCGGGTCGTCCTCGGCCGACGCGCGCAGGCGGGCGTGGTCCGCGCCGCTCCCGCCGGCGAGCCTGCGGACGAGCTCGCCCAGCGGGTCGGAACCCGGCGAGAGGACGAAGCAGCACGTCTCGCCGGCGCTGCCGTACCGCAGCGCGGGGATCACACCGGCCCGCAGCAGCGAGGACTTCCCCGACCCGGACGGACCGGTGACGACGAGGGGGCCGCCGGTCCGGAACCGCCGCGTCACCCGTTCCAGCAGGGAGCGCGTCAGCTCGTCCCGCCCGAAGAACAGGTCCGCGTCCTCGGGCCCGAACGCGGCCAGGCCGCGGTAGGGGCTCTCCTCGTCCCGGGAGCCCGCGAGCGGCGGGGCGGGAGGCGGGACGGGGGTCAGGTAGGCCGGGTTGACGGCGAAGGCGCGGTGGTCGCCGAGGTCGGTGGCCTGCCGCCGGGGAGGGGGGAAGCCCTTCTCCGGCAGCGTGCGGGCGAGACTCCGGTAGACGTGGTCGAGGGTGAGGATCCGCGGGCCCGACGGGTCGCCCTCGTCGAGCAGCCGGATCAGCTCGCCCGTGAAGGCGGTGTACCGGGCCTCCGGAAGCGCCCACGACGTCTGGTTCCCGCTGGAGGAGGTGAGGAGGCAGGCCCCCGAGCCCGTGCGGTCGAAGACCTGGTCCACGGCGCGTGACGCCGCGCCCTGCGCCCGGCCGGAGAAACAGCAGTCGAGGACCACGATGACGAGCCCGGCGGGCGAACGCGCCAGCACCTGGCGCACGGAGGAGTAGGGGAGCGCCTGGTAGCCGGGGATGCCCCGGGTGAGGTCGGCCGTCGCCCGGGTCGCCAGGTGCAGTTCGTTCTCGGAGCCGACCAGGCCGTGGCCCACGTAGTAGAACATCAGGGTGGACGTGGCGTCCTGCGCGGCCTCGGCCAGGGCCTCCCCGAGGTCGGCGGGGGTCGGCGGGTCGAGGCGGACGGTCAGCGCCCCGGGCGCGAGGCCGGCCCGTTCCACCAGGCACCGGCCGAGGTCCCGCAGGGTCGCCGGAACGGCGGGGACGGGCGGCAGCCGCGACCCGGTCCGGTGCAGCGCGGTCCCGGCCAGGAGCACCCTGGTGCCGGCAGAGGCCAGGGCGAGGTCGGGAACGTCCCGCAGCGTGGGCGGAGGAGGCGCACGGTCCTCCCGCCCGGCGGGCGCGGGGGCCTCACCGGTCATCCGGATCCTCCAGGACCTTGGCGATCTCCGCGGTGAGGTCCACCAGTTTCCCGGCGTCGAGCGATCGGACCCGTCCGGCGCTGACCTCGATCTGGTCCTCTCCCCGGACGAGCTTCACGGTGACGTCGCCGGGGCGGGAGCCGAGCCAGGCGACCACCACCCCGGACA
Organism: Thiemannella venezuelensis; assembly: GCF_014203605.1. Lineage (GTDB taxonomy): Bacteria > Actinomycetota > Actinomycetes > Streptosporangiales > Streptosporangiaceae > Planomonospora_A > Planomonospora_A venezuelensis. The sequence goes on from NZ_JACHJJ010000036.1 coordinate 47,114, forward strand.
GGGCCGCGACCGCTCCTCCCGACCCCAGCGCGATCTGCAGGGCCTCGGTCACCGGCCCCAGCGTTCCGGGGGCCGGGTCGCGTTCGACCGCGCCTACCCGGCCGCGCAGCTCGGGCTCCGGTTCGAGCCACGAGGAGAGGCTTCTGAGCTGGTCCGAATCATCCGTGCTCACGCTCACGATGGCGTCCATCCCGGTGCCGTCCCGTCCAGAGAGAACCGGTGGTCTTCGCCGCCGGGCCCCTCGGGACGTCCTGCCGCAGGTCGGCGGTGCCCGAGGGTCTCGGCAGGTGCTCGCTTACATTGTCGCAGGGGGCGGAGCCGCAAATACGGGAGGAAGGAGTAAGGCGGATGATTTTTCGAGCATTTTTTACGGTGAGGAGAGGGCGGCGCCCGCCGGGCCCGGCGCCCGGCATGACGCGAGCAGCCGCCCTTCGGCGTAGGCCAGCGCCTGCGGCGGGAGTTCCGCGGGGCGGCCGCCGGCCAGGACGGTGAGCGTGCCGGTGGCCGGGGCCTCGGGCTCGGGTCCGGCGCCGATCCGCGCCAGGGTCTGCCGGGCCACCGCCGGCGCCGACGTGTGCAACCGCACCGGACGGCCGAAGGCGGCCAGGATGTGCTCGGCGACCAGGTCGTAGTGGGTGCAGCCGAGCACGATCCCGGACACCTCCGGCGGGGTGGCGGCGACGGCGAGGGCCACCGCGCGGCCGATCCCGTCGCCGGAGGCGGCTTCGACGGCGTCGGCCAGGCCGGGGCAGGCCACGGCGGTGGTGTCGACGCCGGCGGCGAAGCGGCCGATGAGGTCGCGCTGGTAGGCGCTGGCGGTGGTGGCGGGCGTGGCCCAGACGGCGATCGGCCCGCCGGCGGCCACCGCCGATTTGATCGCGGGAACGGTGCCGACGACGGGGACGCCCGGCTCGTACTCCTCCCGTACGCGGGTCAGCGCCGTCACCGAGGCGGTGTTGCAGGCCAGCGTGACGACGTCCGGGCGGTGCAGGGCCGCCGCGCGGACCCCGGCCAGCACCCGCTCCGTCACGTCCTCGGGCGTGCGCGGCCCCCACGGCATGCCGCCGGGATCCGTCGAGAGGATCAGGTCGGCGTCCGGCCGTGCCGCGCGCAGCGCCGCGGCGGTCGCCAGCAGTCCGAGTCCGGAGTCGATCAGTGCGATGCGCATGACGGACCAGCGTATCGGTACGGACCGCACCGGCACGGTTCAGACCGGGCCGGTGGCGGGGGCCGCAGGAGCGCGCCGGGCGGGAATGCGGGAGGATCCGGGGATGGACGGAACCTCGATGACGGATGACCGGATCGTCGGTGTCGGTGTCGTGCTCACCGCGCCGGACGGGCGGATCCTGCTCGGCGAGCGGATCAAGGACGGTGAGGACCCGTCGTGGTGCCTGCCCGGCGGCGCGGTCGAGGCGGGGGAGGGCTTCGAGGCGGCGGCCGTACGGGAACTGGGCGAGGAGACCGGCATCCGCGACGCCGGGCCGCCGCGGACCGTGGCGGTCGTGCTGGACCACCCCGGCGGCGCGGTACGGGTCACGGCGGCGGTGGCCATGGCGCTGGGCGCGACGGAGCCGGTCGTCACCGAGCCGCGGGTCTTCCGGTCATGGCGGTGGTTCGCGCCCGGGGCGCTGCCCTCCCCGCTGTTCCCGGCCACCGCGCACCTGCTGGCCGCTCCCGGCGGTCCCCCGGCCGCCCGCTACCCGGTCGCGGACGGCGCCTGAAACGTGCGTCGAACCCGGGAGGGGTCAGCAGCCCGTCCGGCGGAAGTGGCGCGACCGCCGGCGTCCGGACCCGCCAGGCCCCGGACCCCTCAGGCGCAGAGCAGGGCGGGCTCCGGGCTGGACAGGCCGTTCAGGCCGGTCAGCCGGAGGAGGCGGCGGACGGCGGCGGGCACCCCGACGAGGTGGACGGCGCCGCCGAGCTCGCGGGCCCTGTTGTTGACGGCGACCAGCGCGCTGAGGCCGCGGGCGTCCATGAACGTGACGCCGGACAGGTCGACGAGGAGCCTGCCGCCGGCGGTCAGCGCGTTCTGCAGGCGGGCGCGGAGCGCGGGCGCGGTGGCGATGTCGATCTCTCCGCTCACCCGGTGGACGGCGGAGCCCTTGTGGCGGATCACGGACAGGTCCACGCGGGACCTCCAATCGGGACGAACACCGGGTGCCCTTCCCCGGGCACCGCATCCTGCGGTGAGGGCCGCCGGGACGGCGTCGCCCGCGCGGCCATCCCTATAGACGCATCCGGGGCCGGAGTTGTTCCCACCGGAACGGGAACGGTCTTCGTTCGCAATCGTGACCATGGGCCGGTCACGGGCTGTCCGGGTTCACGCTACCTTGGGCGGGTGGAGGAGATCGACCGCCGGATCGTGACACTGCTGGCCAAGGACGGCCGGATGAGCTTCACCGACCTCGCCCGGGAGACCGGGCTGTCGGTGTCGGCGGTGCATCAGCGGGTGCGCCGGCTGGAGAAGCGCGGGGTGCTGCGCGGATACGCGGCGCTGGTGGACCACGAGGCGGTCGGGCTCCCCCTCACCGCGTTCGTCTCCATCAAGCCGATCGACCCCGCGGCCGCGGACGACGCCCCCGAGCGGCTGGCGCACCTGGGCGCCATCGAGGCCTGCCACAGCGTCGCGGGGGACGAGAGCTACATCCTCAAGGTGCGGGTGGCCTCGCCCGGTGCGCTGGAGGAACTGCTCAGCCAGATCCGCGTCGCGGCCAACGTCTCCACCCGGACCACGGTGGTCCTCAGCACGCCGTACGAGCACCGGGCCCCCGAGCTGATCGAGGCCGGCGTGGAGGACGAGAAGACGTAGCCGCCCGTCTCCGGGGGCCGATCGCGCCGGGGCCGGGGCGGGACGTGCCGCCGGGGGGAGACCGTGCAGGGGTCCCGGCCGGGCTATGCGCGGGTCTTGGAGGCGTTCTTGGTCTTGTGCTTCTCGATGACTTCCTTCTCGGTCAGCTGCAGCAGGTCCTCGACGGTCAGCAGGGCCGCCGCCTCGACCTGGCCCTGCGGGTGGGTCGTGAACGACCGCTCGCCCGCCACGTCGCCGAACGCCATGACCGCTGCGGCGGCCAGCGGGAGGCCGAGGGCGACGGTCAGGATGCGGAAGACGGTGGCGAGGGTGGCGATGGCGGTCATTTCGGTGGTCCTTTGCGAGCTTTCCGGGCGCCCCTTGGCTGGAAGAGCGGTGGCCGCGGTTCGGCCGTTCCCCTTCAGTAAGCCCGCCGGAAGTGGCGGGAGAAGTGCGCAAAAGGTGCAGGAAAGTTGCTGCCGCGAGAAAGCCCTCAGCTTCCTCGGCACGGGGCCGATAACCGCCCGCTCCGCCGGGCGCCGGGGATGCCGGACCGGAGCCCGGCATCCCCGGCGCGGGCTCACGCCGCGGTCACGCCACGGTCACGCCATGGTGCGGAAACCGGCCCGCAGGCGGGCCTCGGCCTCCCCGCCCGCGCCCAGGGCGTCCAGGCCGAGGAGGGCCGCGCCCACGATCGGCGGGACGTCGGCGACGACCAGCTTGGCCTGCGGGGCCCGCTCGGCGAAGCGCTCCTCGATCATCCCGGTGAGCAGCGGGTCGCGGGCGGTCAGCACGCCGCCGCCCAGGACCACCTCGATCGGGCTGCCGAGCAGGTCCAGGCGGCGCAGGGCGACCACCGCGAGCACCGTGACCTCCTCGGCCATGCGCGCCACCAGGGAGCGCGCCACCTCGTCGCCCGCGGCGGCGGCCGACATCAGCACCGGCACCAGTTCGTGCAGCCGGGCGTAGGGCAGGTCACCGAAGTGCAGGCCGAGGGAGACCTCCTCGACGGTGCGGGCGCCGAAGTGCTCGCGCACCGCGGCCTCCAGCGCGGTGGCCTGGCCGCGGCCGTCCTCGGCGCGCACGGCGTGCCAGAGCGCCTCCTCGCCCAGGCCCATGCCGCCGCCCCAGTCGCCGGTGATCTTCCCGAGCGCGGGGAAGCGGGCGACCTCGCCGGTGGGGGAGACCCCGACCGCGTTGATCCCCGCCCCGCAGACCACGGCGATCCCGGACGGGCCGGACGCCCCGGAGCGCAGCAGCGCGAAGGTGTCGTTGCCGACGACCGCCTCCCGGCCGTAGCGCCGGTCGAGGATCTCGTCGCGGAGCGTCTCCTCCTCGACCGGCAGGTCCGCCCCGGCCACGTAGGCGGCCACGTGGTCGGCGTACGGCGCGGCCGCCTCCGGGCCGAGCATCCGCCGCACGGTCTCGCCGATCACGTCGACCGCGGCGCCCGCGCCCGTGCTCTGCGGCTGGAAGGCCGCGCCCCGGCCGGTGGCGAGGACGGAACCGTCCTCGCCGACCAGCGCGACGTCGGTCTTGCTGTTGCCGCCGTCGACGGCCAGGACCGTCCTCACTCGCCGGCCCAGGGCAGGTGCCTGCGGTTGGCCTCGATCAGGCGCCCGGCCAGGTCGCCGGCGAGGGCGGCCTGCCCGACGAGCGGGTGGGCCAGCAGCGCGTCGGCGACCCGGTCCGCGCCGCCGTGCAGCGCGGCGCGGAGCGCCAGCGTCTCGTAGGCGGTGACGTGCGCGATGAGCCCGGCGTACAGCGGCTCGACCTCGGGAACGGCCAGCGGCACGGCCCCGGCGGCGGTGATCCGCGCGGGCACCTCGACGACCGCGTCGTCGGCCAGGAACGGCAGGGCGCCGCCGTTGCGGAGGTTGACCACCTGGGTGTCGCCCCGGTCGCCGAGCAGCGAGGCGATCAGCGCCACCGCGGCCTCGGAGTAGAACGCGCCGCCGCGCTTCTCCAGGAGCGCGGGCTTGGTGTTCACCGACGGGTCGGCGTACAGCTCCAGGAGCTCGGCCTCCATCGCCGCGACCTCGGCCGCCCGCGACGGCTTGGCCCTCTGCTCCTCCACCACGAGGTCGTGGGCGTAGAAGTAGCGCAGGTAGTAGGAGGGGACCGCGCCCAGGCGGCGGATCAGGTCCGCCGGCAGGCCGATGTCGTCGGCGATCTCCCCGCCGTGCGACTCCAGCAGCGCGGGCAGCACGTCCTCGCCGTCGAGATAGACGGCCCGCTCCCAGGTCAGGTGGTTGAGCCCGACGTGGCCCAGCGAGATCCGCTCGGGCGCGACGCCCAGCTTGGCGGCGAAGCGGCGCTGGAAGCCGATCGCCACGTTGCACAGGCCGATGGCCCGGTGCCCGGCGTCCAGCAGCGCCCTGGTGACGATGCCCACCGGGTTGGTGAAGTCGACGATCCACGCGCCGGGCGCGTGCTCGCGGACCTTCTCGGCGATGTCCAGCACCACCGGGACCGTGCGCAGCGCCTTGGCCAGGCCGCCCGCGCCGGTCGTCTCCTGGCCGACGCAGCCGCACTCCAGCGGGAGCGTCTCGTCGACGTCGCGGGCCGCCTGGCCGCCGACGCGCAACTGCAGCAGCACGGCCCGCGCCCCGGCGACCCCCTCTTCCACCGAGGCGGTCGCGACGACCTTCGCCGGGTGCCCGGCGTGCGCCAGCATCCGGCGGGCCATGCCCGCGACCAGGTCGAGCCGGCGGGCGTCCGGGTCGACCAGCGCGATCTCGGTGAGCGGCAGCTCGTCCCGGAGCCGCGCGAACCCGTCGATCAGCTCGGGTGTGTACGTCGAGCCGCCCCCGACAACGGTGAGTTTCAACTTCTCGCTCCTGTGAGCCTCTGGGCCTCGAAGGGCCGGTATCTGCTTCCGCGCGGGAGACCGGGAGGGTCAGACGGGAAGGGTGGAGCCGAAGACCTCGTCCCGGGTGGTGCGCAGGGCGAGGTCCAGCGCGCCGGCGAGGACGGGGTTGCCCTCGACGGCCGAGAGCAGCAGCGGCGGCCGCGGGATGGTGAGCGCGTGCAGTTCCTCCTCGACGAGGGCGCGCAGGGTCTCGCCGCCGGCCAGGAAGGTCCCCCCGGTCAGCACGACGATCTCGGGGTCGACGACCGCGGTGACGGCGGCCAGCCCGACGGCCAGCCGGGCGGCGACGTCGCGGAGCCCGGCCCCGGCCTCGGCGGCCCGTTCGCCGCCGCCCTCCGCGGTCCGCACGGCCTCGCGCACGGCCTGCGGGAGGGTGCCGGCGCGCACGCCGTACGACCTGAGGACCCGGAGCACGGCACGGCCGCCGGTGAGGGCCTGGTAGCCGTGGTCGGCGTAGCGCCCGGTCTCGCGGGCGGTGGGCGCGCCCGGGGCGGGCATGTAGCCGATCTCGCCCGCGCCGCCGGTCGCGCCCCGGTGCAGCCGGCCGCCGAGCACCAGCGCCGAGCCGAGGCCCTCGCCTGCCCAGAGCAGCACGAAGTCCTGCCGGCCCCGGGCCACGCCGTGCACCTGCTCGGCCTGGGCGACCAGGTTGACGTTGTTCTCCACGGCGACCGGCACGCCCAGGCGGTCACCGAGCCGGGCCACCAGGCCGGGGCCGAGCCAGCCGGGCAGTTCTGCGGCGGTGGCGTAGCCGATCCGGCCGGTGCCGGGGTCCATCGCCCCCTGCACGCCGATGACCACGCGCCGCAGGCCGGCGGGGGCGCCTGCGCCGTCGAGGGCGGCGCGGACCTGCCCCGCCACGTCCTCCGCCACGTCCTCCGCCGCGGCTCCGGCCGCGCCGCCGGAGGGCGCGGCCAGGGGCAGCCGGTACTCACCGGTGACCGCGCCGGTGATGTCGGCGACCCGGGCGTCGATGTGCGACGGGGTGACGTCCAGCGCCGCGACGTAGGCGACGGCCGGGTTGAGCCGGTAAACCTCGGCCGTACGGCCCGGCAGTCCCTCGCGGACGCCGTCCAGCACGACGAGGCCCGCCTCCTGGAGGCGGGTGAGGAGCTGGGAGGCGGTGGGTTTGGACAGGCCGGTCAGGCTGCCGATCTCGGGGCGGGTCAGCGGCCCGCGCTCCAGGAAGGCCTGGAGCGCGGCGCGGTCGTTGATCGCGCGGAGCAGGCTGGGGGTGCCCGGTGTCGGCTGTGTCACAGCCCCTCCTGATCCGTCCGTCCTTACAGTTAGGAAAGTTTCCTAATTCACGACGAATCTAGGGATCCCGGGACGATGCCGTCAAGCGGGGAAGGGGCGCCGCAACCAACCTGTGATGGCGGGACGGGGAGGAGGGGAATGCGGACGGCTCAACGGACCTGCTAGGGTGATGGTTTGTCACAACAACCAGCACAATCAGCCAGCTCAGCACATTAGCTAATTTAGCCCGGAGTACCCCATTACTATCAACGATAATGGAACGACGGCACCCCGTCAAATCGAGCTCGCCAGGGAGCAGGAGTACGTCACCTCCCTCTACGAGCGGCTCGACCTGTTGCGTGACCGCACCCAGCGACAGCTCGACGGAGTGCTGGCCCAGGGCGGGGGCGGCACCCACCAGAACCGCTCGGAGCGCGACACCTTCGCCGGAATGTACGCCGAGCGGCTGGCCCGGCTCTGGGCGGTGGAGAACAGCCTGTGCTTCGGGCGACTCGACAACGCCGACCACACCTCTCTCTACATCGGGCGCATCGGCCTGGCCGACGACGAGCAGCGGCGGCTGCTGATCGACTGGCGGGCCCCGGTGGCGCAGCCCTTCTACCGCGCCACCCCCGCCGCCCCGATGGGCGTCACCCGCCGCCGCCACCTGCAGACCAAGGGCCGCACCGTGATCGGCGTCGACGACGACCTGCTCGACCTCGACGGCCTCACCGACGAGGACGTGGCCACGCTCAACGGCGAGGCCGCCCTGCTGGCCTCCATCGGCGCCCGCCGCACCGGCAGGATGCGCGACATCGTGGCCACCATCCAGGCCGAGCAGGACCGCATCATCCGCTCCGACCTGTCCGGCGTGCTGGTCGTGCAGGGCGGTCCCGGCACCGGCAAGACCGTGGTCGCCCTGCACCGGGCCGCCTACCTGCTCTACACCCACCGCGAGAAGCTGGCCCGCCGGGGCGTGCTCATCCTCGGCCCCAACCTGACCTTCCTGCGCTACATCGAGCAGGTCCTGCCCTCCCTGGGCGAGACCGACGTGCTGCTGTCCACCGTCGGCGAGCTGTACCCGGGCGTCACCCCCGCGGTCAGGGAGCGGCCCGAGACGGCCGCGCTCAAGGGCGACGAGCGGATGGCCCAGGTGGTGGCGCGGGCCGTGCGGGAGCGCCAGCGCGTGCCCCGCAAGCCCATCGACATCAAACTGGACCGTTACACCCTCCGCCTCGACGGGCGCACCCTGGACGCCGCGCGCAACCGGGCCGCCCGCTCGCGCAGGACCCACAACGAGGCCCGCGCGGTCTTCGTCCGGCACCTGCTCAACGCGCTCGCCCGGCAGGCCGCCAAGCAGCTCGGCAAGGGCATGATCGACGACGACGAGCTGGCCGACCTCCGCGAGGACCTGCGCACCGAGCAGCCGGTCAAGGCCGCGCTGAACCGCCTCTGGCCCTACACCACGCCCCAGCAGCTGCTCATCGGGCTGTTCACCTCCCGCGAGCGGCTCGACTACGCCGCCGCGGAGCTGAGCGCGGCCGAGCGCGAACTGCTGCTGCGCGAGCCGCCCCGCAAGGGCGGGGACTGGTGGGCCGAGTCCGACGTGCCGCTGCTGGACGAGGCCGCCGAACTGCTCGGAGACATCGACCCCGCGGTGCTGCGGGCCGGGGCGTGGATGGCCGAGGAGGAGCAGGCCGCCGCCCGCGCCGCCGAGCAGGAGGAGGGGCGGGCCCAGCTCGCCTACGCCAAGGAGGTGCTGGAGCTGACCGGCCTGTCCGACATCATGGACGCCGAGAAGTTCGCCGCGCGCCATCTGGGCGACGAGTTCTACCTCACCACCGCCGAGCGGGCCGCCGGCGACCGCACCTGGGCCTTCGGCCACGTCATCGTGGACGAGGCGCAGGAGCTCTCGCCGATGGACTGGCGGATGGTCATGCGCCGCTGCCCCACCCGGTCGATGACGATCGTCGGCGACCTGGCGCAGACCGCGGCCCCGGCCGGGGCGCGCTCCTGGGGCCAGGTGCTCGACCCCTACGTGGCCGGGCGCTGGCGCGCCGAGAGCCTCACCGTCAACTACCGCACCCCCGCCGAGCTGATGGCCGTGGCCGCCGCGGTCCTCCCGCTGGTCGGCCCCGGGCTGAGCGCGCCGTCCTCGGTCCGGGAGACCGGCGAGCGCCCCTGGTCCGCCTCCCCGGTCGAGGCGCTCGTGCCCGCGGTGCGGGCCGGGGTCGCCGAGGGCGGGCGCCTGGCCGTGCTCGTCCCCGAGTCCTTCAAGGACGAGCTGGGCGCGGCGGTGGCCGCCGCGGTCCCCGGGGCGGTCTCCGGGCCCGGTACGGCCGCGCTGGACGCCTCCGCGGCGGTCCTGAGCGTCGCCGACGCCAAGGGGCTGGAGTTCGACACGGTCATCGTGGTGGAACCGGCCCTGATCCTGGACGAGTCCCCACGGGGGGCGAGCGACCTTTACGTCGCCCTGACCCGCGCCACCCAGCGCCTCGGTGTGATCCACACCACGGCTTTGCCCGAACCGCTCGCCCGGCTTGAGCGACGCCGGATCGCATGAGAGCATTGGAAGCTCTCGTCGATCATGTCCTAGCTGCGGAAACCCGGCGTTTCCGCAGGTGGTGACGGGGTTGACATCTGGACCGGTGTCGGTAGTTTGCTGCCCAGTCCAGCACGGGACTGCCGGCTGGCCGTCCCCGGCATCGCCGGTTCCTGCGTCCGCGGCGGAGCACCGCTCCGCCCGTACAGCCAGGTGCAGAACCGGAGGTCCGCCGGGTCGGGGCACCCCAGCCGGGCGGGGGATTGGACCCAGGAGGGGTCTGGACACCCAGTAGACAACGGCACTCCGCGCCCGCCGCCGACGGGACGGAAGCCGGTCCGAAGGGTTCGTCCGGACCCTTTTCCCGTTCCCGTGCCGCGCCGCAGGTGCCGGGGTGGTCTCCAGGGCATCCGTCCGCTCTGGAGACCACCCCGTTGCCGTTTTCGGTGCGGGTCCGCGGGGCGGTAGCGTTCGGGTGAGCCCGCCCGCCATCGCAAGGAGCCCCGCCCGTGGTCCAGGAGAAGACGGCTCCCCCCATGGGGGACGGACCGGTGGGGAACGGACCGGCGGCGGAGCCCGCGGGCGTCTCCGGGCCGGGCGGCGCCCCCCGGCGCGACGCCCTCGTCAGGGCGGCGGCCGCCGCGGCCGGAGGTCTGCTGCTCTATCTCGCCTTCCCCCCGCTCGGCCTGTGGTTCCTCGCCCCGCCCGGCGCGGCCCTCGCCCTCCTGGCGGTGTACGGCTCCCGCCCCCGCCGCGCCGCCTGGCTCGGCGCCGTCACCGGGCTCGGCCTCCTCCTGCCCGGCCTGCACTGGGTCAGCCCGATCGGCACGGACGCCTGGCTGGGCCTGGTCGCCATCGAGAGCCTCTTCTACGCGGCGTGGGCCGCCGGGGCCGCGCTGGTCGTCCGGCTGCCCCTGTGGCCGCTGTGGAGCGCCGCGCTCTGGACGGCGATGGAGTGGGCCCGGGGCGCCTTCCCCTTCGGCGGGTTCCCCTGGGTGCGGGTCGCCTTCAGCCAGGGCGAGTCGGTCTTCACCCCGTACGCCGCGCTCGGCGGGGCCCCCCTGGTGGGCTTCGCGACCGTGCTCTGCGGCGGGCTCATCGCCCTCGCCGCCTCGCGGACGCCCCCGCTCGCCGCCGTCCGGCCGCCCGCCTCCGGCGGCGTGCGGGCGCCGCAGGATCCGCCCCGGTGGGGGCGGGCGCTGGCCCTGCCGCTGGCCGGGGCGCTGGCCGTACCGGCCGCCGCCTTCGCGGTGCCCCGCCCGGGCGACGAGGGCAGGACCGTGGCCGTCGGGGTCATCCAGGGCAACGTGCCCGGCCGCGGCATGCACCCGCTGGGGGACGAGCCCGCCGTGGTCCTGCGCAACCACACCACCAAGCTCCACGAGATGGCGCGGGCCGTACGGGAGGGCAGGATGCCCAGGCCGGACGTCGTCGTGCTGCCGGAGAACTCCACCGACATCGACCCCTACCGCAGCGACCTCGCCCGCCGGGAGATCGACGCGGCGGTCAAGGACATCGGGGTGCCCGTCCTGGTCGGCGCCGTGGTCGGGATCGGGGAGAGCAACCGCGCCACCCGCAGCCTGGTCTGGGACCCGGTGACCGGCCCCGGCGCCTACTACGACAAGCAGAAACTGGTGCCGTTCGGGGAGTTCACCCCGATGAAGGAGCTCGTGCTCGCCCTGTTCGAGCGGGCCGGGCTGGTCGGCAAGCAGTCGGTGCCCGGCACCCGCGACGGCGACCTGGAGCTGGGGCCGGTGACCGTCGGGGCGGTCAACTGCTACGAGGTCGCCTTCGACGGCGTCGTGCGCGGCACCGCCAGGGCCGGCGGGAGCCCGCTGGTGGTGCAGACCAACAACGCCACCTACGCGCTGACCAACCTGCCGGCCCAGCAGCTCGCCATGTCCCGGTTGCGCGCCGTGGAGCACAACCGCGCGGTGGTCACCGCGGCGATCACCGGCATCTCCGCCTCCGTGACCCCGGAGGGGGAGGTGGTCTGGCAGACCCGCGAGCTGGTCCCCGACATGGCGGTGCTGACCGTCCCGGTCCGCACCGCGACCACGGTGGCCACCAGGGTTGGCGCGCTGCCCGAGCAGGCCTTGATACTGGTGGGTACACTCGCGCTGGGCGCGGTCCCGGTGCTCCGGAAGCGCGGCCCCGCGCCCTCCGCGAACCGAGAAGGTGGTCAGCAGGTGGGAGACGCGTGATGGAGCGGATGCTGGGCCGGGTGCTCGTCATCGTCCCGACGTACAACGAGCGGGAGAACCTGCCGGCGATCGTCGAGCGGGTGCGCGCGGCGGTCCCCGAGGCCCACCTGCTGGTCGCCGACGACAACAGCCCCGACGGCACCGGCGAGATCGCCGACAGGCTCGCGGAGCGGGACGACCACGTGCACGTGCTCCACCGGCCGGGCAAGCAGGGTCTGGGCGCCGCCTACATCGCGGGCTTCCGCTGGGGCCTGGCCGAGGGCTACGACGTCCTCGTGGAGATGGACGCCGACGGCTCCCACCAGCCGGAGGAACTGCCCAAGCTGCTCCGGGCGCTGTCCGGCGGGGCCGACCTGGCGATCGGCTCGCGCTACGTCCCCGGCGGCAAGGTGGTCAACTGGCCGCACTCCCGGGAGTTCCTGTCGCGCGGCGCCAACGTCTACACCCGGATGATGCTGGGCGTGCCGGTCCGCGACGCCACCGCGGGCTTCCGCGCCTACCGGGCCTCCACCCTGGAGAAGATCGGCCTGGACGACGTCGACTCGCAGGGCTACTGCTTCCAGGTGGACCTGACCCTGCGCACGGTCCGGCACGGCCTGCGCGTGGCCGAGGTGCCCATCACCTTCGTGGAGCGCACGGTCGGCGCCAGCAAGATGAGCCGGAGCGTCATCACCGAGGCCCTGTGGCGGGTCACGGTGTGGGGGGTCACCGGCCTGCCCCGGCGGCTGAGCCGTACGCGCTGAGCCTCTCCGGGCACGCGCCGGCGGCCTCCGGGCGTCCCGTGTCCACGCCGGGAGAGAACACGCGGCGGGACGGCGCCGGGCGGAACGCGGCGGCGCCCGCGGACGTTGTCACTGTCGTACGGCGTCACTGTCGTACGGCTTCCGCCTAGCGAGGAAACGATGCGCCTTCTCCTGTTCCTGGCCTTCCTGGTGGTCCCGATCCTGGAGATCTGGGCCCTGATCCAGGTCGGCCAGATCATCGGCGGTCCGCTCACGGTCGCGCTGCTGCTCGCCGACAGCCTTCTCGGCGCCTGGATCGTCCGCCGCGAGGGCCGCCGGGCCTGGCAGAGCCTGCAGGCGGCGCTGGGCGGCGGCCGGATGCCCGACCGGGAGCTCGCCGACGGCGCGATGATCGTCGCGGGTGGCGCGCTGCTGCTCACCCCCGGCTTCTTCACCGACATCGCCGGCTTCCTGCTCGTGCTGCCGTTCACCCGGCCGCTGATGCGCAGGCTCGGCTCCTGGTTCCTCGCCCGGCGGGTCCGGACCCTGACCGGGGCCGGGGGAGGACCCGGCCTGGGTGCGCGTTCCGGCGCGGCGGGTGCGGCCGGGCCGCCCTTCGACCCCTTCGAGGCGTTCGGTGCGGCCGCCCGCGCGCGGCCCGGCGGCTCCGGTCCGGTCATCCACGGTGAGGTCATCCGCGACGACTCCGCCGGCCGGGCCACCCGCGAGCCCGGCCGGGACATCCCGGAGACCTGAGTCCGTCCTCGGCCGGGCCCGGCTCGCCACGGTGTCCGAGCCGGCGACCGCGCCCCTCGCACCCGCCGCATCCGTGGTCGGCCGCGGCCGGTCGCAGTCAGTCCGCGCTGAGGTCGGCCAGGCGGCGCAGGGAGAGCCGCAGCAGCGCCTCGCCGACCGGCCGGAGCAGCCGCCAGCCGGTCCGCCCGGCCGGGCCGAACGGCAGGTCGAGCTCCTCCTCCCAGACGATCGTGCTGCCTCCGCCCTGCCGTGGCAGCACCCGGAAGACACCGGTGCCGCGCACCAGCCGTCCGGTGTGGCGGACCGCCACCGCCGTCGGCGGGTCCCATCCGACGATCTCCATCGTGTCCAGGAACCCGATCGGCCCCACCCCGGTGAAGGCCGCCAGCCCGCTCCCGGCGCTGCGGCCGTCACCGGCCGTGACGCGGGCGCGGGTCAGCACCATCCACTCGTCGTGCCGGGGCCAGTCGGTCAGCACGGCGAACACCCGTGCCGGGCTGGCCTCCGCCTCCACCGAGACGCTGATGCGGGTATGGGTCACGCCCGCATCATTTCCCGTAGGACGGCAGGCGAAGCAGGACGCGTACCGTTCGCATCCGGCCACGGACCGCCGCTGCCCCGGGCGGCCGGCCCGCGTCGGCGCCGGCCGGCGTCCACGATCCACGCGGCCGTGACGTCGACCTGATTGTCCGCATCGCCGCATATGATCATTTAATGAAGTCATCGATGAGATCGATATAAAACGGTGTCAGGTGACCGGTTCCTGCATTCGAGGGCGAATTCTGTTGGATGCGACAGGCGGCCGTATGGAGGCCTCAGGCGGGAAGGCAACAGAAAATCGCCCGGCGGAGGACTCTCCAGGATGATCCCCTGGCCGGTTTTCCTCGGATCTCGACGTCGCAGAGTAACGTTGGGCCGACCGGGTGGCGATGAATAGGGGGAATGCGTCGGCGATTTGCCGCTGAGAATGGCTGGGCGGGTGCGTCCGGGCGGTGCTCGCGGATCGCCGAGGGCCGGACGCACGATCTCGGCACCGGGGAGCCCATGTGCTGGACAAGCAGCGGACGAGTGACGGGGAACAGTGGGCGGCGGGGACTCTCCTCACCCGGCTGAGCCCGGACGCCACCGCGGAGCTGCTCTCGCTGGCTCCCCCGCGCCGGATCCCCGCGGGGACCGTGCTGCTCCATCAAGGTGACGCCTCCGCCCGCCACGCCTTCGTCATCCGGCGAGTGCGGCCGCACGGGACGGCCTGCGTCAAGATCACCGCGCGCCTCGCCAACGGAGCCGAGAGCATGCTGGGCATCAGGCTGTGCGGGGACGTCATCGGCGAGCTCGCCGCCGTGCACGGCGGGCCCCGGTCGGCGACGGCGACCACGTGCTCCGAGGTGGTGGTGCACGCGGTCCAGGGTGAGGACTTCGTCGCCTTCCTCAACCGGCACCCGGAGGGATGGGCCGCGCTGAGCGGCATGATCGCCGATCAGCTGGAGTGGGCCAACCAGCGGCGGCTTGACTTCACCGGCTATCCGGTGCCCGTCCGGCTGGCGCGAGTGCTGCTCTCGCTCGCCGAACGTCATGGGAGAGTCGCGCCTGATGGCCTGACGCCGGGCGTCACGCTCTCGCATGACGAGCTCGGCATGCTGATCGGCGCCGGCCGGGACGCGATCGGGCAGGCGGTGGCCAAGCTGAAGCGAATGAATCTGATCCGGGCCTCCTACCGGACCGTGGTCATCGGCGACCTTGAGGGGCTCCGTGATTTCGCGGAAGGGGCGTGAGCGTCCGGGGAGGGCCGGCCTGCCGTGGGGGCGGTGCCGCATGCGCGCTGTGACCGCCCCGGTCCGGCGCCGCGGCACCGCTGAGGATCGATCTTCCGCCGGGTGCCTCTCCCGGCGCTGAGGCTGCGTGCCGCCGGACCGGAATCGGCGCCGCGGCACGCCGGCCTGTCGAGAGATCGCCGCCCTGTCCAGCTGCCATCCCGTATCTCCCGAATGCGTGATTACTGACCTTTAATTCGTGATGTTCTCCGATCATGTGATCCTCCAGGGTTCTGGCGGTACGTCCAGGTCATGCGGTACGCACAAGGCGGCGGGCTG
>NZ_JACHJJ010000037.1 GCF_014203605.1 Thiemannella venezuelensis
GCGCCGCACCACCTCGTGGTCGTCCACCAGAACCACCCGGATCACACCCATACCCCTCAGCACCCCTCACCGCCGCCGACCGGACCCCCCGGCCGTTAAGCCATCATCTTTCGCGAAAAACCATCAAAACACGGACCCCGCCCGAAGAGGCCCGCGGATCACCGTCGACCAGGAACGGATGAGGCCGGTCCGGTCGCCGATTCTCCCGAAGGCGGTGACGGTCCGGCGCGGCCCTTCGTCCCGCCGCGGTGTGGCCCTGGACCGCGGCAAGGAGGGCCGGAGGTCTCCGGCCGCCGGGACCTTCGGCCTCTGTCGCGGACGCCCGTCCCGCGGTCGGATGAAAGCCGATCCCGGGAGGTGCGGCATCGTGACAACGCATACGGCGCGTCCGGCCGGTCTGAAGCGTCCGCTCGCCGGGCGGTCCGCCTGGCGGCGGCTGGACGGCCTGCAGAACCGCGTGGTCAACCCGGTGGTGCGATGGCTGCTCCGCTCCACGCTGCACGACCTGCTGAGCGGCTCGGTGCTGCTGCTGACGGTTCGGGGCCGCCGGTCCGGGCGGCAGATCACCGTTCCCGCCGGCTACGTGGAGCGAGACGGAGAACTGCTGCTGATCAGCCACCGGACGCGGCGGTGGTGGCGCAACCTGCACGACGGGGCGCCGGTCCGCGTGCTGCTACGGGGCCGGGAATGGAACGGCACCGCACGCGCGTCCCTGGAGAGCGGGCGGATCCTGGACACCCTCATGGCGATGGCCGCGGACCGTCCGGCCGGAGCCGCCCGGTCGGCCTGGGCCCGGGACGGGGTAGCGATCCGCATCAGCCTGCGCGCCCCGCTCCCCCGCGCCCGCGCCACCGGCCTGTGGCGGCGCTGGTTCTGCGCCGCCGCGATCGGGGGAACCGCGGGCTTCGCCGTTCCCGCGGTGGTCGCCGCCCTGGTCGCCGACTCCTCCCGGCTCGGACCGCCGCCCCGGGCCGCGCTGATCGTCCTCGCCGGTCTGGGCGGAGGCGCCGCACTCGGCCTGGCCCAGGCCTGGGCTCTGCGCGCCGCCCTGCCCGCCGTACCGACCCGCGCCTGGGTACGGGCGACCGCGGCCGGCGCGGGGATCGCCTGGTCGGCCGGCGCGGTACCCGTGCTCCTCGGCGACACCGCGGCGGCCGTCGCCTGGCCGGTTCCCGCCGTCATGGGCGTGACGGCGCTGGCGTCCATGAGCCTGCTCCAGGTGGCGGTCCTGCGCGGCCGTCATCGCGGCCACCGCCACCGCGCCGGTCCGGATCCTGCGGGCAGGCCCCGGTCCCCGCTGCCGTGACCGGGACACGGTGCGGGCGCGAAGCGCGGCGGGCAGCCGGGAACGCCCCAGCATGGGAGCCGCGCCCCCGCTACGGCTCTACCACGGCACCGGACCCGGATCGTCTGCTCCCCGATCCAGACCCTGGCTCTGCCCCGGACCTTCGATCTGGTGCTGCTGATGTCGTTCGTCGTCGAGACCGCCGACGACGACCGCCTCGGCCGCGAACTCGGCCGGGCCGGACTGACCATCGCCGGATTCCTCGACGACGACCGCGGATGGGTGCGTGCCGTACCCCGCTGACCCACCTGCGCTCGGACGCCGGCGGGCCCGGCCCGGAACCGCCACCGGGCGTCATGTCCTCAGGCGCCGACCGCGGCCGCTCCACCGAGACGGCCCGTGCGGCCGGACGGCGGGTCAGCGGGGCCAGCCGTCCGGGTTCGAACACGACTCGCGCGAGATCCCCGATCCGGTGTCCGGGAAGCCCCCGTAACGCTCCTCGTACAGGTGGGCGAAGAAGTAGCACATCTCCTCGCATTCGGCGTCCGGCACCGCCTTCCGCGGATCGGCCGCCACCGCGGCGTGGAAATCGCGGCCCATCGCGACGATGAAGCCGCGCGCGTAGAGGAAGCCGTCATCGGAGCCGTCGGTGACCGCGTGGACGTCCGCGCGGTCGATGTCATGGAGCTTGCGCTCGGCCACCCGGTCGAGCGCCGTCAGCTCCTCCGCCGACAGCCCCTCGCCGAGGGAGGCGAGGTTGCCCAGGAAGTCCTCCAGAGCGGCTTCGACCAAGGAGAACGGCGGCACGCCGTGAAGCTCCTCGTCAGCGTCGGGCGTGCGATGCGCCAGCGCCCGCCGCGCCTGGCCGACGTCCGCCCCCAGGGGTGCCCACGCCGCCTCCACCAGGTCCCAGAAACGTTGCTCGTCCCCCGCCGGGAGCTGCCGGTCCTTCACCTTCGCCGCCTCTCTGACCTGTCCTGCGATCTGTGCCGATCACACAATCAGAAGGCACCGACAATGGCCGGCAACCCATCGACATATGTCAATATAGATGCTGGACGAAGCCGTCGGAGCGCCGCCCTGGGCAGGGAGAACGATGGAACCACTGGAGCTGCTGGAGTGCTGTGCGCCGCTGGCGCGCGAACCGATCGACGCCGAGCGGTCGACCGCCGTGGCGCGGGTGTTCAAGGCGCTGGGCGATCCGGTACGGCTGCGCATCATGTCGATCGTGGCCAGCCACGCCGACGGCGAGGCGTGCGTGTGCGACCTGACCGCGGCCTTCGAGTTGTCCCAGCCCACCATCAGCCACCACCTCAAGGTGCTCAAAGAGGTCGGGCTGCTCACCTCCGAGCGACGCGCCTCCTGGGTGTACTACCGGGTGGTGCCCGAGCGGCTGGCCGAGCTGTCGGCCCTGCTGAGCCTGCCCGCCGGCACGGCCGGAGCGGCCGCGTGACTCCGCTGCCGCGCCGGCTCCTGGCCGAGTTCCTGGGCACCGCTCTGCTGGTGGCGGTGGTGGTCGGCTCGGGGATCGCGGCACAGACCCTGTCCCCGGACGATGCGGGACTGCAGCTGCTGGAGAACGCTCTGGCCACGGTGCTCGGCCTGGGTGTACTGATCGTCGTGCTCGGGCCGGTCTCCGGCGCGCACTTCAACCCGGTGGTCTCGGCCGCCGAGTGGTGGCAGTCGCGCGGCTCCGGCACCGGGCTGGGCACCCGCGAGCTGGCCGCCTACGTGATCGCCCAGAGCGGTGGTGCGATCGGCGGGGCGGTGCTGGCCAACACCATGTTCGCCAGACCCGCGGTCAGCTGGGCGGCGACCGAGCGGGCCGCCGCCCACCTGTGGCTGGGCGAGGTCGTGGCCACCGCGGGCCTGGTCCTGGTCGTCTTCTGCCTGGTGCGGACCGGCCGCACCGCGGTCGCCCCGGCGGCGGTGGCCGGATACATCGGCGCGGCCTACTGGTTCACCTCCTCCACCGCCTTCGCCAACCCCGCCGTCACGGTCGGGCGGGCGTTCTCCGACTCCTTCGCCGGCATCGCCCCGGCCTCGGTGCCCGCCTTCGTCGCCGCGCAGCTGGCCGGCGGGGTGATCGGCCTGCTGCTGGTGGCCGGATTGTTCGGCCGTGCTCCGGCGGGCCGGGACCAGGAGGCGGTCATGCCGCATCCGGCGTCGCGGTCGTGACCGGCCGGACCCGTCTTCACCCGCCGCACCCGGCGGCCTGCGGAAAGGACTGCGAGAGATGAGCGACAAGCCCAGCGTGCTGTTCGTGTGCGTGCACAACGCCGGACGTTCCCAGATGGCCGCCGGCTGGCTGGCCCATCTGGCCGGAGACGCGATCGAGGTCCGCTCGGCCGGGTCCGCGCCCGCCGAGACGATCAACCCCGTCGCCGTGCGGGCGATGGCCGAGGTCGGCGTCGACATCACCGGCGCGCGTCCGAAGATCCTCACCACCGAGGCGGTCCAGGACTCCGACGCGGTGATCACCATGGGCTGCGGGGACGCCTGCCCGTTCTTCCCGGGCAAGCGGTACGAGGACTGGAAGCTGGCGGACCCGGCCGGCCAGGGCATCGAGGCGGTGCGGCCGATCCGCGATGAGATCCGCACCCGCGTCGAGAAGCTGATCGCCGACCTGCTGCCCGCCTGACGCCGCCGTCCGCGGTCCTCTCACCCGGTGCGGCCCGCGGGGCGGACGCGCCGGTCACGGGTGCGGTCGTACGAGGGTGAGCTCCAGGTCGGCCGGGCGGCCGGGAGCCGGTTCGCCCAGCGGCGCGAACAGGGCGCCGAGCCTGTTCACCGCCGCGGGGACGATCCGGTAGTAGACCCACGTACCACGCCGCTCGCCATCGATCAACCCCGCGGTGCGCAGCACCTTGAGATGGTGGGAGATGGTGGGAGCGGTCAGCTCGAAGGCGTCGGTCAGGTCGCACACGCACGCCTCGCCGCCCGCATGCGAGCCGATCATCGACAGCAGGCGCAGCCGGACCGGGTCGGCGACCGCCTTGAGCAGCACCGCCAGCTCGGCCGCCTCGCCCTCGCCCAGCGGCTCACGGGCGATCGGCGCGCAGCACTGAATCGTGACGGCGGTCATGCGTAGCCCCTTACTTAGAGATTCATCTAAATCATAGGCGATGGCAGGCGGCCGGGACCAAGCCCGCGGTCGTGCAGCCGGTGCCGCCGCGCCCACATCTCAGCCGGGCACGCCGCCGGTCGGCCTCCTCGCGGCGGCAAGCCCTCGGGACCCCTCGGGGCACGGAAGGGGCGTGTCCGCTGCACGGGCTCCCCTCCGGCGGCGCGGGGATCCCGCCACCGGAGAGTCCTGCCGGAGAGGTCCGCGGTCCGGGCGGAAGGTCACGGGTGGTGCCGGATGCGGCGGCCGGACACCTCAGCGGGAATGATCTTGACGTAGAGGTCGCGTTCGCCGCCCACCCAGGACTGCACGCCCGCCGCCTGCACGACCGCCTGCTCCTCGGCGGAGGTGACCAGGTGCGCGCCGCCCCGGATGAGCACGCTCCAACCCTCCCGGCCGGGGTCGTCGATCCGGTCGACCTCGAAGGCGACCTTGAACTCGACGCCTTCCACGCCGGTGCGCAGGTTCTCGTCGAACGGGCCGCCGGCGGCGGTGCGGAAGACCACGGCGTTGTCGTGCAGCAGGTAGTTGACCGGCAGGATCGCCGGCCCGCCGCCGTCGTCGAAGGCCACCCGGCCGACCCCGCCGGGGAAGATCAGATGCAGGCACTCGTTGGGATCGAGCCTCTCCAGCGAGGGCTTGTCGGCGGCGGAACCGCGCCCGGGCGGCAGCTCGACCGTGCCGCCGAGCAGTTCCTCGGGGGTCGTCTCCAGGGCGGCGGCCAGGCTCTGCACGGTCTCACTGGTCGGGGACGCCGCGGTCTCCTCCAGGTAGGCGAGGTAACCGGTGTCGATCCCGGCGCGCTCGGCCAGCTGCTCACGGCTGAGGCCGAGGTCCCCCCGCCGCGCGCCGACCCGCCTGCCGAGGTCGCCCGGGGCCGTGGTGTGTTCGCTCATGGACTTCTCCCAGTGGAAATACGGAAAACCAGCTCGGATTCGGATTCCTTCAGAGGTTCGGCGCACCCTGATCCGGATCTCCCCCGGGGCGGGGAACTCTAACCGGTGGGATGCCCGGCCCGGACGGCTCCGGGAGCCCTCCCGTCTCAAACGAGCGGCACGGGCTCGATGTTCATCGCTCCTCCCGGCGGGGCCGGACGACGGCGACCGGGCAGTGCGCGCGGTGCAGCACACCGTGGCCGACCGAGCCCAGCACCGCCGAGCCGTACGGGCCTCGTCCTCGAAGAGCCCCTCCAGCACCGGGCCGTAGCCCAGGATGCAAGCGGAGAACACCGGCATCTGCCAGGCGTGGATCGCCCGCAGCCGGACTCCGCGCAGCCCGGCCAGGCCGAGTCCCACCGAGCCGAGCACCAGTCCGGCGAAGCCGCCGACGCCCCTGCTGCCGACCGCGATCGTGCCGGCCCGCTCGGATTCGCTCTTCAGCGTCCCGACCACCGTCTTCAGTGCCGCGCCGCCGCGCGCGGCGTCCTCGGCCGCCCATTCCACCGCCGCCAGCGCGGGCGCGGATCCGTCGACGCCGGCAACGATCAGTCCGGCCATGACCGGCCTCCTCCCAGAGGATCCCTTTACCTTCGCCTCCATCGCACACCCGCAGGAGAGTCCCGGGCACCGGCCGAACGTCACCTGCCGCAAGGACCGACGTCTCCCGCGGATGCCTGCGCGAGCCCATGGCCGGCAGGCCCGCCCCGGCACCGGCCCGCCGTCCGGGTAAGGCAGGGCGACCACCCCTCCATTAATTAGGAATCCTGCCCAAGCGGTTGCGGGACGCAGTGAACAGGTGACGTCACGAGTTGATTTCGAGACTTGACCGCATCGATGGACCCACCTACCGTCCTTCTTGAGTTAGGAAACCTTACTAATACTCTGGCGGACGACGAACCCCCCACACCAGCCCATAGGAGACCCTCGTGCGCTTCGTCCCTCTCGCGGCGGCCGGGTTGCTGGCCCTGTCGCTGACCGCGTGCACCGCGGGCAAGGAGGCGCCGCCGCCGCTCGGCGCCCAGCCCGGACCCACCGCGAACGGCACCGGCCCGGCCGCCGACGCGCTGCCCCCCGCCACGCTGGAGCTGTGGCACGGCTTCTCCACCGACGTCGAGACGAAGGCGTTCGAGGAGGCGGTCGCGGGCTTCACGAAGAAGTTCCCGCAGATCAAGGTCACGATGAAGAAGGGCGTCCAGGACGACCGGATCACCCAGGCGATCCGCGGCGGCAAGGCGCCCGACGTGGCGGCCTCGTTCACCACCGACAACGTCGCCCAGTGGTGCAAGAGCGGCGCGTTCCAGAACCTCACCCCGGTCATCGAGCAGGACGGCATCGACCTGGGCGTGCTGCCGGCCGCGTCCCGTGCGTACACCGAGTTCGAGGGCAAGCGGTGCATGATGCCGCTGCTCGCGGACGCGTACGGGCTGTACTACAACAAGGCGCTCATGAAGGGCGCGCAGCCGCCGAAGACCTTGTCGGAGCTGACCGAGCTGACCAAGAAGCTCACGGTCCGCGACGCCGACGGGAACATCGAGGTCGCCGGGTTCATCCCGAGCTTCCAGTACTACGAGAACTCCCCCAGCCACCTCGGCCCCATGGTCGGCGCGAAGTGGTACAACGACGACGGCACCTCGGCCATCGGCTCCGACCCGGCGTGGAAGCAGCTCCTGCGCTGGCAGAAGGAACTGGTCGACTGGTACGGCTACGACAAGCTGGAGAAGTTCCGCAAGGGACTGGGCGACGAGTGGGGCGCCGAGCACCCGTTCTTCGAGGGCAAGGTCGCGATGATCCTCGACGGCGAGTGGCGCAACGCCATGATCGCCAACGACCCCGACGCCAAGGACATGGACTACGGCACCGCCCCGCTGCCCGTCGCCGACGACAAGCCCGACCTGTACGGCAGCGGCTTCACCGCCGGCACCGTGATCGGCGTGCCGAGAGGCGCCGCGCACCCGCAGCACGCCTGGGAGCTGGTCAAGCACCTCACCACCGACACCGGGTCGCTGGTGACGCTGTCGAACGCGCTGCGCAACGTGCCGACCACCAGGGCCGCCATGGAGCACCCGGACCTGGCCAGGGACGACGACTTCGCCACGTTCCTCGGCATCTTCACCCATCCCAAGACCTCGACGCTGCCGGCCAACGTCAACAGCGTCTTCAACCAGGACGCCTTCTCCACCTTCCTCACCCAGTGGGAGAAGGGCGCGGTCAAGGACCTCGACGCCGGCCTGGCCGGGGTGGACAAGCGGATCGACGACAAGCTGAAGCTCTCCGGGGGCTGATGATGGCCTCCACCCGCACCGCGCCGCCGCGCCGCCGGCGCGGCGGCGCGCCCTCCCCCGCTGCCCCCTCGCCGCACCGGCGGCGCGGCGAGGGGGCGCGCGCCCTCCTGTGGCTGTCGCCGTGGATCATCGGCGTCGCCGTCTTCTTCGTCTATCCGCTGCTGTCCACGGTGTACTTCTCCTTCCACCGGTACGACCTGTTCACGCTGGAGTTCGTCGGCCTGGACAACTACCGCTACGCCTTCTCCGACGCCCGCGTGCTGCAGTCGGCCCTGAACACCCTCTGGCTCGTGGTGTTCATGGTCCCGGCCCAGGTCCTGTTCGCGCTCGGCGTGGCACAGCTGCTGGCCAAGCTGAAGCGCGGCGGCGGAATCCTACGGACGATCTTCTATCTGCCGTCGCTGGTACCGGTGGTGGCGGGCACGGTCGCCTTCGTGTACCTGCTCAACCCGGCGACCGGCCCGGTCAACCAGGTGCTGGCGTGGTTCGGGATCACCGGCCCCGACTGGTTCGGCAGCGCCGCCTGGGCCAAGCCCAGCCTCACGCTGCTCGCCCTGTGGGGTGCCGGCAACACCATCATGATCTTTCTGGCGGCACTGCTGGACGTGCCCAGGCACCTGTACGAGGCCGCCGCGATCGACGGGGCTGGCGCCTGGCGGCAGTTCCGCAGCATCACGCTGCCGATGATCTCCCCCGTGCTGATGTTCTCGGCCGTCACCGGCGTGATCTACGCCGTGCAGTACTTCACCCAGGCGATGATCGCCTCCCGGGTGGCGTCCGGCGCAACCGACTCGGCCGGCAGCACGTTCACCCCCGGCTATCCGGACGGCTCCCTGCTCACCCTGCCCCAGCACCTGTTCCACACCGGTTTCCGCGACTGGTCGATGGGGCTGGCCTGCGTGCACGCGCTGCTGCTGTTCGCGGTCGCGATGCTGTTCACGCTGATCCTGCTGCGCCGGTTCGGCAAGGCGGAGGTGGCATCGTGAGACTCAGGCGCCGCCTGATGTGGATCGCCCGGCACGCGCTGGCCATCGCGCTCGCGCTGATGTTCCTCGGCCCGATCGTGCTCGTGGCGCTGACCGCTCTCATGACAGACGAGCAGGCGCTCACCAGCACGTTGTGGCCCGAGCGGTGGAACTGGTCCAACTTCGCCGACGTCTTCACCCACTCGGAGCTGCTCACCTGGACGGTCAACACGTTCGTCTACGCCTCGCTGGCGACGCTGTTCATGCTGGTGTCGTCCATTCCGGCGGCATACGCGCTGGCGCGCTTCCGCTTCCGGGGGCGCAAGACGGCGTTCCTCGTCGTGATCAGCACCATGATGCTGCCTCCGCAGGTCGTGGCGGTGCCGATCTACCTGGTGTGGGCGCGGCTGGACCTGACGGACTCGCTGTGGCCGCTGATCCTGCCGATGCTCTTCGGCGACGCCTTCTCGATCTTCCTGCTGCGCCAGTTCCTCATCACGATCCCGCGCGAGTACACCGAGGCGGCCACGGTGGACGGCTGCTCGGACGTGCAGATCCTGTTCAGGGTCATCCTGCCGATGGCCCGCCCCGCAGTCGCGGCGGTGGCACTGTTCTCGTTCTTCTACTGCTGGAACGACTACTACGGACCGCTGCTGTACGCCGGTGTCGACCAGGAGGGCTGGACCCTGTCGCTCGGACTGGCCACCTTCAAGGCCTTCCACAGCGTGCAGTGGAACCTCACCATGGCCGCCACCCTGCTGGTGACCGCCCCGGTGATCATCGTTTTCCTCTTCGCCCAGCGGGTCTTCATCGAGGGCGTGACATTGACGGGGGTGAAGGGGTGAAACCCGCCGTGGCCGGGGACGGCTCGACGTGCACACCCGGGCCGGTCGGCGGGTCCGCGCGGTCGGGGGAGGACCCGCCGCCGACCGGGCCGCCGCCGGAGCCCGGCCGTACGCACCCGCCCCGGGCGGGATCGCGGTGAGGACGGTCCTGGCGGTGGACGGCGGCAACAGCAAGACCGACCTCGCGCTGGTGGCCGGGGACGGAACGGTGCTCGCCACGGGCCGGACCGGCCCGTTCGTGCCGCAGAGCGCCGGCGTGAGCGCCGCCGCCGACGTGGTGGAGCGGGGAGCCGGCGCGCTGCGCGACGGCATGGCCGCGCCGTACGCCGACGTGATGGCGGCCTTCCTGGCCGGAGCCGACTTCCCTCCCGAGGAGGAGGCGCTGCGCGCGGAGTTCCGGGCGCGCGGCTGCGCGGGCGAGGTGTCGGTGGCCAACGACGCCTTCGCGGTGCTGCGCGCGGGCGCCTCGCAGCCGTGGGGCGTCGTCGTGGTGTGCGGAGCCGGCATGAACGCCGCCGGGGTCTCCCCGTCGGGCGAGGTGGCGCGCTTCCCCGCGCTCGGCAGGCGGAGCGGCGACTGGGGCGGCGGCGAGGACCTGGCCGACCTGGTGCTCTGGCACGCCGCCCGGATGGAGGACGGGCGCGGCCCGGCGACGGCTCTGGCGGAGCTGGTCGTCACGCACTTCGGCACCACCGGCGTCGCGGAGGTGGTGCTCGCCCTGCACTTCGGCGAACTGGACCCGGTCCGGCTGCACGAACTGGTGCCGGGCCTGTTCGCCGTCGCGGCCGACGGCGACTCCGTGGCCAGGGGCGTGGTCGCGCGGCAGGCCGAGGAGGTGGCCGTGATGGCCGAGGTGTGCCTGGAGCGGCTCGACCTGCTGGACACGCCTGCCGAGGTGGTGCTCGGCGGGAGCGTGCTGACCGCCCGGGACCCGTACATGCACGGCCTGATCGAGGCCGCGGTCGGCGCGGCCGCGCCGCTCGCGCGGGTCGTGGTCGGCTCCCTCCCGCCTGTCGCGGGCGCCGCCCTGGCGGGACTCGACCTGCTCGGTGCGGCCGAGACCGCGCGGACCCGGGTTCGTGAACACTTCAGGAGGAACAGATGAGAAGACTGGTCCCTGCCGCACTCGCGCTGGCGCTGCTGGCGTCCGCGAACGTCGCCCCCGCCCAGGCGGACCCGCCCGGGCTCATCCGGGTGGACCAGGTCGGTTACCGGCCGGGCGAGAGCAAGCACGCCTACCTGATGACCCGCGGCCGGGCGGGGCGGTTCGCCGTGGTCGACCGCCGCGGGCGGGTGGCGCTCAGCGGGCAGGCGGGCCCCGACCGGGGCGCCTGGAACGACCGCTACCCGCACGTCTACGACCTCGACCTGACCCGGCTGCGCGTCCCCGGCCGCTACCGGATCAAGGCCGGTGGGGCGACATCGGCCGAATTCGAGATCGCGCCGTCGCGGAATCCCGCGGCCGGGGTGCTGGGCTTCTTCGGCCTGCAGCGCGACGGCGCCGACGCGCTGCGCAGACCGAGCCACCTCAACGACCGGGCCGCCTCCGTCTACGGCTGGCCCGAGTTCACCGGCCCCGACACCGACCAGATCAAGGGCGAGCTGACGAGGATCGGCGGCCCGGTCGACGTCGAGGGCGGCTGGTTCGACGCGGGCGACTACCTCAAGTTCACCCACATCCTGGCGTACGTGGACACGCTGCTGTGGGCCGCGCAGCGGGATGGGAGGGCGCCCGGCCGCGCCCTGCGGGACGAAGCAGTCCATGGTCTGAAATATCTGGACAAGATGTGGGATGAGAAGTCGAAGACCCTCTACATCCAGGTCGGCATCGGCGCAGGCAACGCCGAGGGCACGTTCGTCGGCGACCACGACATCTGGCGCCTGCCCGAGGCCGACGACGGTGACGACGCCGAAGGGCACCGGTTCATCCGCCACCGCCCGGTCTTCCGCGCCGCCGCCCCCGGCGAGCCGATCAGCCCGAACCTGGCCGGACGCACCGCCGCCGCCTTCGCCCTGGCCGCCCAGCTCGAACCGTCCCGCCGGCACGCCGCCCACCTGCTCGACCAGGCCGCCTCCGTCTACGCGATGGCCAGGACCACCGGCGTGGACCGGCTGGTCACCTCCCTGCCGCACGCCTTCTATCCCGAGAGCGTCTGGCGCGACGACATGCAGCTCGGCGCCGCCGAGCTGGCCCTGGCCGCGCAGCGCCTGCGCGACCCGCGCGCCGGGCGGTGGCTGGCGGAGTCGGCCCGCTGGGCGCGCGGCTACCTCGACAAGGAGCAGGGCGACACGCTCAACCTGTACGACGTGAGCGCCCTGGCCCACGCCGACCTCGTCAAGGCCATGCGGGCCGCCGGGACCGGCGGGCTCGCCGTCACCGAGGCCGACCTGGTCGCCGGGCTCCAGGCCCAGCTCGACATCGGCGCCCGCCGCTCCGCCACGGACCCGTTCCGCGCCGGAGCGCGGTACGACACGTTCGACTCGGTCCCGCACGCGTTCGGCCTGGCCGCCACCGCGCACCTGTACCGGTCGGTGACCGGCGACCGCGCCTACGACGCCTTCGGCACCCAGCAGCGCAACTGGGCACTCGGCGCGAACCCGTGGGGGGTGTCCTTCATCGCCGGGTCGGGCGAGAACGCGATCCGCTGCCCGCACCACCAGATCGCCAACCTCACCGGCGAACCCGCCACGGGCGCGGTCGTCAACGGACCCAACGGCGCGAGCCTGTTCGAGGGCGGCCTGGGCGGGCACTTCGAGGAGATGCCGCCCTGCCCGCCGGACGGCGCGGACCGCTACGAGGGGTTCACCGGGCACGGCAGCCGCTTCGTCGACGACGTGCGCTCCTGGCAGGCCTCCGAGCCGGCCGACGATTTCGCGGCGATCGCCCTGTACGCTCTCACGTTGGCGTCGACGTGACGCCCCTCACGCGGAGGTGACGTGAAACCCCCTGTCCACGGGACGCCGAGGCTGATGCGCGCGATCAACGAACGCGCCGCGCTGCGCATCCTGCTGGAGAAAGGCCCGCTGACCCGCCCCGAGCTGAGCGAGCTGACCGGCCTGTCCAAGCCGACGGCGTTCCAGCTCCTGGCCCGCCTGCAGGAGGCGGGCCTGGTGGTCAACGACGGCGTCCGGGCGGGCCAGCCCGGACGTACGGCCGAGGTGTACCGGGTCAACGCCGCCGCCGCGTACGTGGCCGCACTGGACGTCACACCCGAGCGGATCGGCGTACAGGTGGCCGACATCACCGGCGCCGTCGTCGGCGAGGCCGGCCCGCCCGCCCCCTCTCCGGAGGGCGGCGGCCTGGCCGAGCGGCTGCGGGCGGCGATCGGGGCGGCACGGCCGCCCGGTCCGCTGCGCCGCGTCGTCATCGGCGTGCAGGGCGCCGTCGACCCCACGACCGGCAGGCTCGACTACGCCACCGCCGAGGACATGCCCGGCTGGCAGATCCCCGACCTGGTGCCCACGCTCGGCGACGGGCTCGGCGTCACCGTCGACGTGGAGAACGACGTCAACCTCGTCGCCCTCGCCGAGCAGGCGCACGGCGCGGCGACCGGCTGCCCGGACTTCGTGCTGCTCTGGGCCGACGAGGGGCTCGGCGCCGCCCTCGTGATCGGCGGTCGGCTGCACCGCGGATTCTTCGGCGGCGCCGGCGAGGTGGGGTACATGCCCGTCCCCGGCGCGGCCACGGCCCGCGACGGCGGCCGGTTCGCGCACCACGGCTACCAGGCGCTGGTCGGCGGGCCGGCGGTGCAGGACCTGCTGCGCTCGTACGGCGTGCACGGGACCGACTTCCGGGAGTCGGTGGCGGCCGCTGTGCGCCTGGCCGAGGGCACCGGGAGGGCCGCCGAGGAGGCGGCCGCCGGCCTGCGGACGGTGGCCGCCCGGGTCGCCCTCGGTCTGGCGACCATCGCCTCGGTCGTCGATCCGGGTCTCGTCGTGCTGGCGGGGAACCTGATGTCCGTCGGAGGCGAGCGGCTGCGCGACCTCGTCGAGCGCGAGCTGCGGGTGCTCGGCGTCGAGCGGCTGCGGGTGCGGCTGTCCGCCGTCCGGGGCAACCCGGTGCTGGTGGGCGCGATGGACCTGGCACTCGCCCGGGTCAGGGACGAGGTGTTCGGGCAGGCCACCCGCGACGGCGGCCCGGCCGCCGCGGCGGGCCGCTGAGGTCCGGAGCCTTGCACCGAGCCGGGACCGCATCCGCACTCCGGACGACTTCTGACCGCGCCTCCCGCCTGATCGGCCTGGCCGGCGTTCTCGCCCCGCACGCGCCGGCCAGGCGATCCCGCTCCGGCGGCATATCGTCCGGCCCCGGGGGCACGGGGAGCGCATGGTCACCACTTCCGCTCTCCGCCGCTGGGCCGTGCTGCCGGTCTTCCTGGTCGCCGTGGCGCTGGTCGCCGTCACCGGGTCGCTGGCCGCCTCCGGTTCCGGCGCCGAGTACCTGGCGCTGGAGCGTCCCGCGTGGGCGCCGCCGCAGTGGCTGTTCGGGCCCGTCTGGACGGCGCTGTACGTTCTGATCGCCGTAGCGGGCTGGCTGGCCTGGACGGCGCGGGGC
Organism: Thiemannella venezuelensis; assembly: GCF_014203605.1. GTDB lineage: Bacteria > Actinomycetota > Actinomycetes > Streptosporangiales > Streptosporangiaceae > Planomonospora_A > Planomonospora_A venezuelensis. The sequence goes on from NZ_JACHJJ010000037.1 coordinate 13,992, forward strand.
TGGTCGAGTGCCCTGACCGCCTATGCGGTGCAACTGGTGCTCAACACTGCGTGGACCCCGCTGTTCTTCGCCGCCGGGCAGTACGGCCTGGCCTTCGCCGAGATCTGCCTGCTGTGGATCGCCATCGTGGCCACCATGGCGCTGATGTGGCCGATCAAGCGTCCGGCCGCGCTGCTGATGGCCCCCTACCTGGTCTGGGTCACCTACGCCGGCGCGCTGAACCTGGCCGTATGGCAGCTCAACTGAGGCTCGGAAGAGCCGCCGGGCCGGCATCAGCGCCGGAGCGGTCATTCATCCCGCGGGCGCCGGAACTCCGGCCGCAACGTGGCGGATCACCGTGCCGGCCCGGCGAGTACGCCGGTGACAGCGCGTCCGGCGCTCGCCGGGCACCACTCTGATCTGCTTTTTTACACACCGCTCGGGGCGTGGCACACCCTCCGCATGATCTCGGCGGGATACAGGTGACTCCAACCGGGTGCAGGCGGCGGACGGGAATGCGCATGAGCGAGGGACGGGTTCCACATGACGAAGAGGAGCGCCTGCGGGAGCTCGACGAGCTCGGTGCTCTCGACGTCCTGGCGGAACCGGTTTTCCAGGCGATCGCCGAGTTGACCGCGTACGTCTGCCAGGCGCCGATCGCTCTGGTCAACCTGTCGGGCCGCGATCGGCAGTACTTCAAGGGCCACGTCGGCACCAGCTCCACCGATATGGACCGGCGAGTGCGGTTCTGCCCCTACACCATCGAGATCCGCCGGCTGCTGGAGGTGCCCGACGCTCTGGCCGACGCGCGCTTCCGCGACGACCCCGTGGTCTCCGGAGAGCCGTACGTGCGCTTCTACGCGGGTGCCCCCATGATCAGCAGCCGGGGCCACGCCCTGGGCGTGGTGTGCGTCTTCGATCACCGGCCCCGCCGGCTGGCGACCGCCCAGCACCGGGCGCTGAACATCCTCGCCGTGTGCGCCACCGCGTTGCTGGAACTGCATCACCACGGCCGTCAGGCCGACGAGCTCATAACTCGGCTGCGCGAGGTGGCCGAGCTGAAGAACCAGTTCCTTCGAACGGTCAACCACGAGCTGCGCACTCCGCTCACCTCGATCCGCAGCTATCTTCAGCTGATCCAGGAAGGGGACCTGGACGGACCCACCGAGCGGAACTTCCTGGCCGTGATCGACAGCAACAGTGAGCGCATCCTGCATCTGATCGATGAACTGCTGCTGGTGGCCAGCCTCAACGCCCGCACCGCGGCTTTCCGGCCGCAGCGATGCGACCTGTCCCGGCTGGCCCGCTCTGCCATCGACGCGGCCGCCACCAAAGCGCGGAACAAGGGTCACGATCTTGTCCTGGACGCCCCGGCCGAGGTGACGGTCTGGGCGGACGAGCAGCGAATGCAACAGGTGATCGCTCAACTGCTGGACAACGCGGTCAAGTTCACCTCCGGTGGCGGCACGATCACGGTGACCGTTCGCGCCGACCCCCTCCCCACCCTGGAGGTCCAGGACACCGGTATCGGCATCTCGCCGGATGCCGTGGGGCGCGTCTTCGAGGATTTCTACCGCGCTCCCGAAGCCGAAGAGCAGGCGATCGGCGGTACCGGTCTGGGACTGCCCATCGTCTCCAAGATCGTCCGGATGCACGGAGGGAGCGTGGCGATCGACAGCCGGCCGGGAGAAGGCACTCGGGTGCGGCTGACCTTACCCTGTCCGCCACCGGAGCCGCAGTGAACGCAAGGCGGTCGGCCCGCCCCGGCGGTGGCTCGACCCCGGACGGCGTTCCGGTCACAGCGGGACGCTCCAGCACAGGCGGGTGCCGCCCTCCTCCCTCGCCGCGGCCTCGAAGGAGCCGCCCGCCTGAACGGCCCGCTCCTCGAGGTTGCGCAGGCCGCTGCGCCTGCCGTCGGGCGGCAGGCCGACCCCGTCGTCCCGCACGACCAGCGTCAGCCGCCCGCCGGCGACCTCCACCGACACGTCGGCCTTGCTCGCCTTGGCGTGGCGCACCAGGTTGGACAGCGCCTCGCGCAGCACCGCCAGCAGGTGCTCGGTGACCGGCTCGGGCACCTGGTTGTCCAGCGGACCCTCCATCCGCAGGCCCGGCATGAAGCCCAGGTGCCCGCGGGCCCCCTCGACCAGCTCCACGATCTGCGCCCGCAGGCTGGGCGCGGCCTCATCGCCCGTCGTCTGCAGGGCGAAGATGGTCGAGCGGATCTGCCGGATCGTCTCGTCCAGCTCGTTGATCGCGTTCTGCAGGCGCCCGGATGCCTCGGGGCGCTCCACCAGCCGCACCGTGCTCATCAACGTCATCGCCACCGCGAACAACCGCTGGATGACCACGTCGTGCAGGTCCTTGGCGATCCGGTCGCGGTCCTCCAGCAGCCCCAGCCGCTCGGCGTCCTTACGCGTCTCGGCCAGCTCCAGCGCGATCGCGGCCTGCCCGGCGAACGCCGCCAGCATGCGCAGATCAGCCTGGCTGAACGGACTGCGTCCCGGCTTCTTGACCAGGGCCAGCACCCCGCGCACTGCCCGGGCCGCCCCCAGCGGCACCAGCAGCCCGGGACCGAACCCCGACTCGCGCAGCGGAGAGATCCGATAGGGGACGTCCTGCAGGTTGGCGTAGTTCGCCGGCTCACCACCGGTGAAGACCGCGCCCGCCGCCGATCCGTCGACCGGGAACACCGTCTCGCGCACCGCATCGGCCGCGGAACCTTCGGAGATCTCCACACGCAGCGTCTGTCCGCCGGCATCGGGCAGCAGGACCTGGGTCAGGTCGGCGTCGGTCATCTGCCGCGCCTGGCGGGCGATCAGCGTGAGCACCTCCTCGGGCCCGGCCCCCGACAGCAGGCTGGTCGTGACCTCCGACGAGGCCTGCAGCCAGGTCTCCCTGCGCCGGGTCTCCTCGTACAGCCGGGCGTTCTCGATCGCCACACCGGCCGCGGTGGCCAGCGCCACCACGATCGCCTCGTCCTCTTCGTCGAACTCCCCACCACCGCGTTTCTCGGTCAGGTACAGGTTGCCGAACACCTCCTCACGCACCCGCACCGGCACCCCCAGGAACGACCCCATCGGAGGGTGGCCGGGCGGGAACCCGTACGACTCCGGATGGTCGGAGATGCGCGCCAGCCGCAGCGTCTGCGGCTCCTTGATCAGCAGACCGAGCAGGCCCAGCCCGTGCGGCCAGTGCTCGATCGCCGCGATCTCCTCCTCGCTCAGCCCGACGGGGACGAACTGCACCAACGTGCTCTCCTCCCCCACCACGCCCAGCGCGCCGTAGGAGGCGTCCACCAGTGTGGTCGCCGTCGCCACGATCCGCCGCAGCACCGTCTCCAGATCCAGATCACTGCCGACCGACACGACCGCGTCCATCAGCGCGTGCACCCGGTCGCGGGTGGCCAGCACCGCCGCCAGCCTGCCCTGCAACTCCGCCAGCAGCTCATCCAGCCGCATCCCCGGCAGCAGCGTCCGCGACTCGTTCTCCGTCATGCAGGAAGTTTCGCACCGAACCCGTGCCGGTTCCCACCCTGCTCCTGCGGGGTGGGAACCGGCTGCCGGGCCGTGGCGCTCCTTCAGGAGGGGACGGCGTGCCGTCCTTCGGTGGTGGCCGTGTGGTACCGCCGACCGTCAGCCGACCTCCGGTGGCGGAAAGACCAGCCGACGATCAGGGGCCGGTTCCCGGCCCGGAGGTCATCGTGGCGGGACGACGACCAGCGGGCAGACCGCGTGGTGCAGCAGCGAGTGGCTGACCGACCCGAGCAGCAGACCGGTCAGGTCGCCGCGCCCGCGCGAGCCCACGACCAGCAGGCCCGCCCGGGCAGCGGCGTCCTTGAGCACGTCCACCGGGTGGCCGTTGACCGCCTGCGCGGTGACCTTGACGTCCGGATAGCGCTCACCCCAACCGGCCAGCGCCTCGGCCAGCACCCGCTGCTCGTCGCCTTCCTGCCGTGCGGCGCTCTCCAGCAGGTGCGGCGCCCCCTCGATCACGGGCCCGCTCCAGGCGTGCACCGCCCGCAGCCCGACCCCGCGCGCCGAGGCCTCGGCGAAGGCGAGGGCGAGCGCGTCGGCTCCCACCGGCGAGCCGTCGACCCCGACCACCACCGGGCCCTCCGGCACAGACCGCTCCTGCCCGGCGGGCGCGGCACGGACCACGGCCACCGGGCAGGCGGTGTGCCCGCACACGCCCAGCGCCACCGAACCCGCCAGCATGCCCAGGAAGCCGCCCAGCCCGTGGCTGCCGACCACCAGCAGCTCCGCCTCTCCGGTGACCTCGATCAGGCCCCGCCTCGGATCGCCCGGCAGCAGCAGCGACTCCACCTCCACCGGCAGTCCCTCGGCTCGGGCCCGCTCCACCCCTTCGGCCAGCATGCCGGCGGCGCCGTCGCGCATCCACCGCCCCACATCGGCGTGCGGCACGTCCTCGGGCATCTCGAACGCCCAGGCCGGCATGACGTGCACGACGCGAAGCCGCGCACCGCGCAGTCCGGCCTCCCGCACCGCCCAGCCCACCGCCTCCAGAGCGGCGTGCGAGCCGTCGACCCCCACAACGATCATGATGTCCTCTTCCAGTCGTTCACGGTGCCGCGAGCGGGGCCTGCCCGTCTTCCCGACCGCCCCGGCGGCCTCGCCACGGGTGCGCTCGCGGCCCCTGAGCCGGACGTAGCCGGGGATCCCGGCCATCAGCAGCGGCGAACCCCGTAGACGACCTCATACCCGCAGCCGTCGACGGTGCACGATGCGGACGACGGCGGTGACGGCCGTGCCGATGGCCATGGCGCGCGGGATGGTCTTCTCCGGGTTCTCGACGTCCTCGGCCGGCACGGCGGCCGAGGACGTCAGGCGCGCGGTGAGCGGACCACGGCCACGGCGCTGCGGGCGTGGTGCAGGACGCCCCGGCTGACCGAGCCGAGGGCCAGCGACCCGAGGGCTCCCCGGCCGTGGGAGCCCACAACGAGCAGGTCCGCCCCCTCCGAGGCCGCGCTCAGCGCTTCGACCGGGTGCGCGGACCGGACGTCCTCGACCACCTTCACCTGCGGATACGTCTCCCGCCACGATGCGAGTTTGCCGGTCGCGACCTGGTGCTGGGCCTGCCGGACCTCGTCCATGTCGTAGACGATCTCCGGAGCGTAGGCGTGCACCGGCGCCTGCCAGGCATGGACCGCCCGCAGCGTGGCACCGCGGAGCGCGGCCTGCTCGAAGGCGTAGGCGAGGGCCGGATCGCACTCGGGCGAGTCGTCGACGCCGACGACGACCTCCCCGCGGACGGTCCGCGGGCCGGGGTGGACGACGACCACGGGCCCGCGGGCGTGCCCGGCCACGTGCATGCTCACCGAGCCGAGCACGGCACCGGCGAATCCGCCCAGGCCCCTGCTGCCGATCACGATCTCGGCGGCGTCGGCGGCCTGATCGCGCAGGACAACGGCAGGCGCCCCCTCGGCCATCCGGGTGGTGACCTCGATCTCCGGCTGCCGCTTGCGGGCGAGGGCTCCGGCCTCCGCCAGGACCTGTTCCGCGTTGCGGGTCAGGGCGTCGCCCCACTGGCGGGTGGAGAACTTCGGGATGTCGTACGGCGAGCGGTCCAGGGCGAAGACGACACGCAGCGAGGTGTGCATGCGCGCCGCGTCATCGGCGGCCCACTCCACGGCGGCCGAGCCGGCGGCCGAACCGTCGGTACCCACGACGACAGGGTCGGACATGGCTTTTCTCCTTTACTCTTCCGTGAGCTCTTTCTCATCCCAGCTCTGCGGCGTCGCACCGGCCAGGGCCGATGGGCCCACGACCGCGGGCCCATCGGCCGTAGCCGCCCGCCCAGGCGGATGGACGACCGGTGAGGTCACCGCGTCGGCGCTCGGCAGGATCGCTGCCCGGACTCTCTGCCGACCGGAGCGGCACCGGGCCGGTCGCTACGCGATCCGGTGGACGCCGGCCTGGCATGCCGCGGCCAGCGACACGCCCCAGAGGCGGGCCCGCTCACCCTCCCCGTCCAGCAGGGGTCCCGGCGTGTCGGAGACGTAGAAGCTCTGCGATCCGGTCAGGATCGCGAAGCCGCGCCTGTGCAGGAGTTTCTCGGCGCCCCGCCGGGCCGAGCCGGGGATCCAGCGGTTGTCGATCCGGGTGTCGAACGCCGCGGCGGCCACGTCCTGAGCCCCGCCGGTCAGAGTGGTGAGCCACTCGCGCAGTCCGCCCCCTCTGGACACCAGGCCGCGGGGAGCCTGCTGGGCGGCTGACTGCCGGGTGGCGGGCCGGCTCATGCCGAAAGCGTGGGTGGGCCCGCCGACGACGAGCAGATCCACGCCTTCGGGGACGGCCTTCGGGGCCTCACCGACCTCGACGAGGTCCACGTCCATGCGGGTGGACAGGCCCTCGGCGATCGCCTCGGCGATCGTCTGAGTGTTACCGAACATCGACTCGAATACGACGAGCGCGCGCATGGGAGTTCATCTCCTTTGCCTGCACCCTTCCAGAGGGTGGATCCCGAGGGCCGGTCCGGCCTCCTGCCGTTCACCTCCAGCGTTTCGCCCACCGCTCCGCGCGTGAAGGGGCCGACGGTCCCCGCTGGGGGGACCAAAGGCCCGCCGGCCGAGTACGGCGGGCGGAGCCGATGATCTGCGGTGCCGGCCGGGGCCGTCATGCACGGGCCTGCTCCTCGCGGGGACGGCCCAGGCGCAGCAGGTCGCACAGGAACGGGGTGGCCAGGCCCGCAGCCAGCGCCATGGCCCAGCCGAGCGGCGGCAGCGCCGTCAGCGCGAGCAGCGCGCCGAGCGCGGGCACCAGCGTCACCAGCACCTGCAGCACCAGGGTGGCGGCGACCGCGGTCAGTACGGCGCGCCCGCGCCACCAGCCGTGCTCGAACGTCCAGCGGCGGGCGCGGGTGACGTAGGCCAGGGTGAGCCGGGCGAAGACGAGGGCCAGGACGGCCTGGGCGCGGACCTGCTCGTCGCTCCAGCCCAGGCCGCGCGCGACCTCGACGGCGGCGAAGACGAGTGCGCCGATGAGCAGCGCCCGCGCCGCGATGCGGGTGACGGTCTGCCGGGAGAGCAGGCCGCCCCGGCGGGGGCGCAGGGCGAGCGGGTCGCCGGCGGGCCGGTCGACGCCCAGGGCGATGGCGGGGATGCCGTCCAGGACCAGGTTGATCCAGAGCAGGTGGACCGGGAGCAGCGGGATGACGAGCTCGGGCCAGAGCAGCAGGCCGGCCAGGACGAGGAAGATTTCGGCGAGGTTCCCGGTGAGCAGGTAGCCGATCATCGAGGCGACGTTGTGGTGGAGTCGGCGGCCTTCGCGGATCCCGGTGACGATGGTGCCCAGCTCGCCGTTGGTGACGACGACGGCGGCGGCCTCGCGGGCCACGTCGGTGCCTTCGTCGCCGGCCATGGCGACGCCGACGTCGGCATGGCGCAGCGCGGGGGCGTCGTTGACGCCGTCGCCGGTCATGGTGACGATCTCGCCGTGCTCGCGCAGGGCGCGCACCAGGTCGAGTTTGGTGGCCGGGTCGACGCGGGCCAGCACCCCGGCCTCGCGCAGCAGCGCACGGCGGGCGGCGCCGTCCGCGCCATCCGTGCCCGCGCCATCCGTGCCCGCGCCGTCCAGGGACGCGCCGGTGACGACCGGGTCGGGCTCGATGCCGACGTCGGCGGCGACGGCGCGGGCGGTGTCGGCGTGGTCGCCGGTGACCATCACGACGCGGATGCCCGCGGCGCGGCAGTCGGCCACGGCCTGGCGGGCCGAGGGGCGGATCTCGTCGCTGAGGGCGACCAGCCCGGCCGGGGCCAGCCCGGTGGCGTCGAGGTCGTCGGTCTCGGCGGTGGCCAGGGCGAGGACCCGCAGGCCGCGGCCGGCCAGTCCGGATACGGCGACCGCCAGCCGGTCTATCTCCGGGCCGGGCGCGCAGCGGTCCAGGACCACCTCGGGTGCGCCCTTGACGGTCAACAGCGGTCCGCCGCCGGTGGCGGTGATCACGGTCATGGAGCGGGTCTCGGCGTCGAAGGGGCGCTCGGCCAGGCGCTTCTCACCGGGCGGCAACCGTACCCCGCGGGCGGTCGCGGCGGCCTGCAGGGCGACGTCGACGGCGTCGCCGAGACCGTCGCGGGCGTCGTTGCAGCGCAGCGCGGCCCGCCACAGACCGGTGCCGTCGGCGGTGGGAGCGGTCACCTGATCGGCGGCAGTGGAAACGGTCACCTGATCGGTGACGGTGAGGCGTCCGGTGGTCAGCGTGCCGGTCTTGTCGGTGGCGATGACGGTGGTCGCGCCGAGCGCCTCGATCGCCGAGAGCCTGCGGACGATCACGCCGAGCTTGGCCATGCGCTGCGAGCCGAGGGCCATGGCGGTGGTCACCGCCGCGGCCAGGCTCTCGGGGACGGCGGCGATGGCCAGGGCGACCCCGGCCAGGATGATGTCCAGCAGCGCGGCCTGGCCCTGGCTGACCCGGGTCAGGCCGATCAGCACCATCACGGTGCCCGCGGCCAGGGCCAGGACACCGATGCGCCGGGAGGCCTGGGCCAGGTCCCGCTCCAGAGGACCCTTTCCGCCGCCCTCCAGCGCGGCGGCGATGCGGCCCATCTCGGTGTCCGCGCCGGTCCGCATCACCAGCGCGGTCGCCGAGCCGCGCACGATGAGCGTTCCGGAGAACAGCTCCCCCTTGCGGTCGCCGAGCGGCGTGCCGTCCGCGGCGGGCCCGGAGGGGTGCTTGTTCGCCGACAGGGACTCCCCGGTGAGCATGGACTCGTCGGCGGCCAGCGCGCCGGCGGCCAGGACGCGGGCGTCGGCGGGCACGCGGTCCCCGGCGGCGACCTCGACGACGTCTCCGGGCACGACCTCGGCGGCGGGGATACGCCGCAGCACCCCGTCGCGCCGGACCTTGGCCATCGGCGCGGTGAGCGTGCGCAGCGCGCGGACCGCCTGGTCGGCCTTGCTCTCCTGGGTGACTCCGATGACGACGTTGACCACCAGGATGGCGACGATGGCCACGCCCTCGGGGATCTCGCGCAGCACGAGCAGAGTAATCAGGCCGGCAATGAGCAGCAGGACCGAGAGCGGGTCGGCGAGCTGGCGGGCCGCGCGGGCGGCCATCGTCGGCGGCTCGGGCTGCGGCAGCGCGTTGGGCCCATGCTCGGTCAGCAGCCGTGTCGCGGCCTCCTGCGAGAGCCCGTGCGAAACCTTCACCTCGACGTCTTCCATGGATTCAGTAGATCACCGGAGGTGCCGCGGGGCCCGGACCGAACGGCACCTCCTCGAAGGACCTTCGGCCCCGGTCGGACGCACGGGACCGAAGCCCTCCGGGGCGAAGGTTCACGCCGGTGCCGGCCTGCCGGCTACTGCGTCCAGGTCCAGTTGCGGATCTCGGCGGGGTCCTCGCCGTACTCGCGGGTGTGGGCACGGGCGTGCAGGCGGGTGTCGGACATCTGCTGGCGCAGGTGCGCGGCGGTGGTGCCCAGGCCGGGGACCCGGTCGATGACGTCGATGACCAGGTGGTAGCGGTCGATGTCGTTGAGCATGGCCATGTCGAAGGGCGTGGTGGTGGTGCCCTCCTCCTTGTAGCCGCGGACATGGATGTTGTGGTGGCCGGCGCGGCGGTAGGTGAGGCGGTGGATCAGCCACGGGTAGCCGTGGAAGTTGAAGATGACCGGCTTGTCGGGGGTGAACAGGGCGTTGAACTCGGCGTCGGGCATGCCGTGCGGGTGCTCCGACGGCGGCTGCAGGCGCATCAGGTCCACGACGTTGATGACGCGGACCTTCAGCTCGGGCAGGTGCTCGCGCAGCAGCGCGGCGGCGGCGAGGGTCTCCAGGGTGGGCACGTCGCCGGCGCAGGCCAGCACGACGTCGGGTTCGGCTCCGGCGTCGTTGGAGGCCCAGTCGATGATGCCCAGGCCGCGGGTGCAGTGCACGACGGCCTCGTCCATGGTGAACAGGTCCAGGACGGGTTGCTTGCCGGCGACCACGACGTTGACGTAGTCGCGGGAGCGCAGGCAGTGGTCGCCGACCGACAGCAGGGTGTTGGCGTCCGGTGGCAGGTAGACGCGCACCACGTCGGCTTTCTTGTTGACCACGACGTCCAGGAAGCCGGGGTCCTGGTGGCTGAAGCCGTTGTGGTCCTGGCGCCAGACGTGGGAGGACAGCAGGTAGTTGAGTGAGGCGACCGGACGGCGCCAGGGGATGTCGCGGCAGGCGTCGAGCCATTTGGCGTGCTGGTTGAACATGGCGTCGACGATGTGGATGAAGGCCTCGTAGCAGTTGAACAGGCCGTGGCGGCCGGTGAGCAGGTAGCCTTCCAGCCAGCCCTGGCACAGGTGCTCGGAGAGCACTTCCATGACGCGTCCGCCGGGGGCCAGGTCGGTGTCGCCGGGCAGGAGTTCGGCGTTCCAGGCGCGGCCGGTGGCCTCGAAGACCGCGCCGAGCCGGTTGGAGGCGGTCTCGTCGGGCCCCATCAGGCGGAAGGTCTGAGGGTTGGCGGCCATGATGTCGCGCAGGAAGGTGCCCAGCACGCGGGTCGGTTCGGTCAGCTGGGCGGCGGGGGCTTTGACCTCCACGGCGTAGGTGCGGAAGTCGGGGATGGCCAGCGGGCGCAGGATCTCTCCGCCGTTGGTGTGCGGGCTGGCGCTCATCCGGCGGGGTCCGGCCGGTACCAGCTGCAGGATCTCGGGTGTCGGGCGGCCGTCGGTGTCGAAGAGTTCTTCGGGCCGGTAGGAGCGCATCCACTGCTCCAGCGTCGCGCGGTGGGCGGCGTCGTCGCGGACGGCGGCCAGGGGGACCTGGTGGGAGCGCCAGGTGCCTTCGACGCGGACGCCGTCGACCTCGCGGGGGCCGGTCCAGCCCTTGGGAGACCGCAGAATGATCATGGGGAGGCGGTCGGCGTGGCCGTTCTTGAACTCGGCGATCTGGTCGAAGACGGTGTTCAGGGTGTCTTGCATGAGCTGGTGCATGGTGGCGGGGTCGTCGCCGGCCACGATGTGCGGGCGGTAGCCGTACCCTTCCATGAGTTTGACCAGCTCGGTTTCGGGGATGCGGGCCAGCACCGTCGGATTGGCGATCTTGTAGCCGTTCAGGTGCAGGATGGGCAGGACGGTGCCGTCGCGGTAGGGGTCGAGGAACTTGTTGGAGTGCCAGCTGGCGGCCAGCGGTCCGGTCTCGGCCTCGCCGTCGCCGATGATGCAGGCGACCACCAGGTTCGGGTTGTCGAAGGCGGCACCGTAGGCGTGGGCCAGGGCGTAGCCGAGTTCGCCGCCTTCGTGGATGGAGCCGGGGGTCTCGGGGGCGACGTGGCTGGGTACGCCGCCGGGGAAGGAGAACTGGCGGAACAGCCGGCGCATGCCGTCGGCGTTCTGCGGGATGTCGGGGTAGCGGTCGGTGTAGGAGCCTTCCAGCCAGGCGTGGGCGACCGCGGCGGGGCCGCCGTGGCCGGGCCCGGCGATGTAGATCATCTCTTGGTCGCGTTCCAGGATGACCTGGTTGAGGTGGGCGAAGCAGAAGTTCAGGCCGGGGGTGGTGCCCCAGTGCCCCAGCAGGCGGGGCTTGACGTGCTCGGCGGCCAGGGGTTCGTTCAGCAGCGGGTTGTCCAGCAGGTAGATCTGCCCCACCGACAGGTAGTTGGCGGCGCGCCAGTAGGCGTCGATCCTCTGAAGTTTCTCCATGGGACTCACGGTGCCCGCATTTTCCTTGATCACATAGGGGATTTGGTCCCTGCTCGACAAGACTCCGGAAAGCCCGATAGCCGACAAAGAATGTTTTCCTGGGCTGCGACGCGCCAGACCGGCGACCGGCTCCTGCCGGATGCCGGCCGGCCGGCGGAGAAGGGGCTTCAGCGGTTCTTCCGGCGGACGGTTCCCACGGACCTGCCGGCTGTCACCTCGACCGCCGGAAGGCACTCGATCTGGTGGATGTGCATCGTCCCGGCCTTTTCGTTTTCCCGGACTTCGCCCTTCATGGCGAACGCCCGTCCCCTTCGGTCAGGGGACGGGCGTCGTGCGGGCGGTCACTTCAGCACGGGGAGTCGCTTGACCAGGGCGGTCCTGCCCCACCAGGCGCCGATGCCCAGGGTGTCACCGGCGTGGGCCAGGGCCAGGCCGGCCAGGACGATGGCGTAGACGATGTGGTCGTCCATGAACGGGTTGGTGTCCAGGGGTAGCTGGGCCGCCCACATCAGCAGCATCATGGCCGCGCCCGCGCCGGCCGCGATGCGCATGCCCGCGCCCAGCAGGAGGGCGGTGCCGACGCCGAGCAGGCCGAGCATGAACAGCCAGTCGACCCAGGCCTGTCCGGCCAGGCCGCCGAAGAGGCCGCCGAGGGCGTTCTCGCCGGTTCCCTTGAGGAAGCCGGTGGTCGGGCTGCCGCCGTTGGTCCACGCCTTGGCGGCGGGGGTGGCGAAGCCGAGGCCGAAGGTCTTGTCGGCGAAGGCCCACAGGAACACCCAGCCCAGCGCGATCCGGGCGGCGGCCCAGGCGTAGGCGGCGGGGGCGCGGGTGGCGGCTGCGGCGGCGCGGGTGCCGGCGGGGGCGGTCGCGGTGGGAGCGGTGGCGGTGTGGCCGTCGAGCGGCCGGGGGCGCCTTGCGATGGTGGCCATGATCGGCTCCTTGTGGATTCCTCTTCGTGATGACACCCAGTACATCGGCTGGAGTGGGGTTTTCCGCAGTGCCGTACGACTCGCCTCTGCGCTGCCATCGTCCTGAACCGGCGGGTCTTTGGTCCTTCGCCTCCGTGTTTGATGGTTTTTCGCGAAAAATGATGTCTAAAGGCCGGGGTCCGGTCGGCCGCGGTGAAGAGCGCTGAGGGGTATGGGTGTGATCCGGGTGGTCCTGGTGGACGACCACGGGGTGGTGCGGCGCGGGGTGGCGGCGCTGCTGGAGCGGCAGATCCTGGAGTTGATCGGTGAGGGGCTGACCAACCGGCAGATCGGTGAGCGGATGTTCCCGGCCACCCGGCTGAAGGCCGAACGCGGTGAACGGGGAGACCTTCGTCCCTGGTGAGGTGGAGTGTCCGAGGCCGATGCTGGAGGTATGAAAGTCGACTCCACGGGCCTGCGGGTGCTCTCACGGGCCGAGTGCCTGGAACTGCTCGCCTCGGCGCCGATCGGGCGGATCGTCTTCACCGACCGTGCGCTCCCGGCCGTCCAGCCGGTCAACTACATGCTGGACGGCGAACGGCTGGTGGTCCGCGCCAGGGCCGGGTCCAAGCTGGCGCTCGCGGTGCGCGACGCGGTCGTGGCGCTGGAGGCCGACGCGTTCGACCCGGCCGGCCGGACGGGATGGTCGGTGACCGTGGTCGGGCACGCGCACGCCGTACCGCAGGGCCGCGAGTCCAGCCGCCTGGCCCACCTGCCGCTGGCGCCCTGGACGCCCCGGGACGGGCAACGGCCGGACGGCCGGGACCACTACATCGTGCTCCCGGTGGAGCAGATCTCCGGCCGCCGGGTCGAAACCCACCCCTGACCGGACCGGAGCCCCGCGGCGTCTGCGAGGCCGAAGCCGCCCCGCTGACCTCGCAGACGTGACCACCTGCAAAGCCGTCAAGGTCTCGGGCCTGCTCCCGTCCGAACGCGCCGCGATCTTCGGCATCGGCGGCCTGGGCCACCTGGCCCAGCAGTACGCACAGATCTTCGGCGCCGAGACCGTCGCCGTCGACATCACCGCCGACAAGCTCCGCCTGGCCGAGGAACTCGGCGCCACCCACACCGTCGACGCCGCCACCGACGACCCGGTCACCGCGATCCAGGCGCTGGGCGGGGCCGACGTGGCGATCGTGCCGGCCGCCAGCCCGCGCGTGCTGGAGCAGGCCCACGCCTGCCTGCGGCGCGGCGGCCGCCTGGTCCTGGTCTCCCTGCCCAAGGACAACGCGATGAACCTGCCGATCTTCGAAACCGTCCTGGGCGGCATCAGCGTGATCGGCTCCATCGTCGGCACCACCATTGCCGCAAAGCGGTGCAGGAAGCCGTAGGGACCAAGGACCCCCCGGTGCGGCGCGATGTCCCGGCGACGGAGGACTTCCGGCTCTGCCCGCGCGACCGCGAGCGCGGTGGAATGAGAGAGCACCCCCACCCCTCAAGGAGGACACGATGCGCGTCAAGGTCAGCGAGGTCATGACCCACAAGGTGGTGTCCGTCGACGGCGCCACTCCGTTCAAGGACATCGCCGAGGTGCTCGTCTCCCACGGTGTGAGCGCGGTCCCCGTCCTCGACGCCGGCAACCATGTCATCGGTGTCGTCTCCGAGGCGGATCTCCTGCACAAGGAGGAGTTCAAGGAGCAGTACCACCGCGAGGGCTACCGGCCCCCGCTGCGCACCCGGCTGCGCCACCGGCTCGCCCAGGAAGGCGCCTCCGGGCGCGGCAAGGCCCGCGGCGACACCGCCGCCGGGCTGATGACCTCCCCCGCCGTCACCGTCCGCCCCCAGTCCGCGATCGTCTACGCGATGCGGCTGATGGACGAGCGCGGCGTCAAGCGCCTGCCGGTCGTCGACGAACACGGGGTCCTGCAGGGCATCGTCAGCCGCCAGGACCTGCTCAAGGTCTTCCTCCGCCCGGACGCGGCGATCACCGAGGAGATCCGGAAGGACATCCTGGACCACTCCCTGTGGACCGACACCTCCCAGGTGGAGGTCTCGGTGCACCGGGGCGTGGTGACCCTGACCGGCCGGATGGAGCGGCGCAGCGAGGCGCTGATCGCCGCACGGATGGCGCTGCGGGTCAACGGCGTGGTCGACGTCGTCGACGAGATCCGGTGGGACGAGGACGACTCCCCCGCCTGGACGGGCCGGTAGGCCACCCCGTACGGCTCCCGCCCGCAGTTCGGCGATCACCTGGGCGCGGAATTCCGGGGTGTCGCAGTCCGGGTCGCCCTCGATCCGGACGACTTCGGCCGCGGCGCAGCGGGCTGTCCGGATCGGTCCGGAGTCTGACCGGGTGACGCCTTCAGCTCGCGGCCCCCTCTGGCCAGGCTGAAAGGCATGACCAGCGCCCTCGTCGTCATCGACGTCCAGAACTCCTTCCTCCAGCTCCCCGACTGGCGGCACACCTCGCGGCCGGACATCGTCCCCCAGGTCAACCGCCTGGCCGCCGCCGCCAGGACCGCGGGAGACGCGGTCGTGTGGGTGCTCGGCTCGCGCCCCGGGTCGGGCTCCGTCTTCGACCCCGCCCGCGGGTTCGTCCGCCTGATGGACGGCATCCGGCCTCTCGACGGCGAGCCGGTCCTCACCAAGTCCGCGCACAACGCCTTCACCACCACCGGCCTCCACCGGTTCCTCACCCAGCGCGGCATCAGGAAGCTGACCGTCTGCGGCATCCGAACCGAGCAGTGCTGCGAAACCACCACGCGCCTCGCCTCCGACCTGGGCTTCGAGGTCGACTTCGCCATCGACGCCACCGCGACCACGCCCATCCCGCACCGCGACGCCCCGGACGACGTGCCCTTCGACGAACTCGTCCAGGACCCGCGAACGCTCGGCGTGGAAGAGATCATCGACCGCACCGCATACGCTCTGTCGGGCCGTTTCGCCACCGTCAAGACCGTGGACGAGCTCACCGGAAACTAGGAGGTACCGGCCATGTCCCGAGTCGTCTTCCTGCTCATCCCGCGGGTGCACCTCCTCGACGTGGCCGGACCCGCCCAGGTCTTCTCCACCGCCGACGACCTCGGCCACCCCTACACCCTCACCTACGTCGCCGAGGACGGCGAGGCCGCCGCCGTCCAGGGGCTCGTCCTGCGGGCGGAGACCGCCTGGCCGCCGCTGGCACCCGACGATCTGATCATCGTGCCCGGCTGGCGCGGCCCGACCCGCCCGGCGAGCACCGCGACGTTGCGGCACCTGCGCGACCACCACGCATCAGGTGGCACGGTCGCCGGCGTGTGCGCGGGCGCCGACGCGCTGGGCCGCGCCGGACTGCTCGACGGCCGCCGCTGCACGACCCACCACACCGTCCAGGACGAGCTCGCCCGCCTCCACCCGCGAGCGGAGGTCGTCAGAGACGCGTTGTACATCGAGGACGACCGGATCGTCACCTCAGCGGGCGTGGCCAGCGGAATCGACGTCGCGCTGCACCTGGTGACCACACGCCACGGCCCCCGCGCCGCGGGGCAGGTGGCCCGTGCCATGCTCGTCCACCTCCACCGCGGCGGTACGGCGGAGCAGATCAGTCCTCTGTTCCGGTGGCGTTCGCACGCGGACGAGACGGTTCATCGCCTCCAGGACCTGATCGAGACCCGCTTCACCGAGCGGCTGCCGCTGAGCCTGCTGGCCGAGGCCACCAGTTGCAGCGAACGGACCGTGACCCGGCTGTTCAGCCGGGCGACCGGCCTCACTCCCCTGGCCTATCAGACCGCCCTGCGGCTGGAGCGTGCCGAGCACCTTCTCGGGACGGGCGCCACGGCCGAGGTCGCCGCGCGCGAGGTGGGATTCGAAGACGCCCGGACGCTGCGCAGGCTCCGCGCCCGGGCCGCTGCTCCAGCCGGTCGGTGACCGTGCCCCTCCGACGTGGCTCCGCCGCGGCGCCGGGCGCCCCGGGGCGGTCCGCGGCGGCGGAGCGCAGCTTGATCGCCGTCGTGGTACCGTCGCCGTGGAAGCCCGCACGTGCTTGCCCCGGACGAGATGTGCGCCGTACCCGGCCTGCAAAGACGACGCACTCGGAGGAGACGTCATGGATGCGGGCATGCCCCTGATCGATTTCACCGGGGTGACTCCACGGCCTGGTGCGCTGGACGTCCGGTGGATTCACGGTTCACCGTCGGCCAAGCACAACACCGATCCGGACATCCAGGTCCACACGTACGACGAGCACACGTTCATCCTGCGGCAGAACATGGCGATCGACTACGAGGCGCCGTTCCTGTTCCTGCTGTTCGGAAACGCACGGGCGGTGCTGATCGACACCGGCGCCACGGCGTCCGCCGAGTTCTTCCCCTTGCGCCGGGTGGTCGACGGGCTCGTCGCCGGCTGGCTCGCCCGCCACCCCCGGGAGGAGTACCACCTGCTGGTGCTGCACACCCACCCGCATGGCGACCACGTCGCGGGCGACGGCCAGTTCGCCGACCGCCCCGATACCACGGTGGTCGGCGCGGACCTGGCCACCGCCTGGGAGTACTTCGGGTTCGGTGAGGATCCCGACGCCGTGGCCCAGGTCGACCTGGGAGGCCGTGTGCTGGAGTGCCTGGCCGCCCCGGGCCACCACGAGGCGGCGGTTGCGTTCTACGACCGGTGGACCGGGTTCCTGCTCACCGGCGACACGGTCTACCCGGGCCGTCTCTACATCCAGGACTGGGCGGCCTTCGCCCGGACCATCGACCGCCTGATCGACTTCTCCGACCGCCGCCCGGTCACCCACGTTCTCGGCTGCCACATCGAGATGACCGGGCGACCGGGCGTGGACTACCCGATCCGCACCACCTACCAGCCCGACGAGCCCCCGCTGCAGATGACCACCGGGCACCTGCACGAGATCCGCGCGGCGATCAAGGAGATCGGCGACCGGCCCGACCGGCGCGCCCACCCTCTCTTCATCCTCTGGCCGACCCCGTAGCCGCAGGAGTCCGCCGGGCCCTGAGCGGGGTTCAGCAGGTGGTGGGGAGGCCGAACGCGGGGAGCAGGCCGGGAGCGAACGAGGTGATCTCCACGATCCGGCCCTCGGCCACCCGCAGCACCTCCAGCACCTGTGCCCGGTACAGCGTGTCGCCCGGCCGGCGGAGGTAGTGCGCGACCGCCGGCTGCCGGTTGGCCCGGGTCGGCAACCGGCGCCAGTGCCCCAGGTAGCCCGGTGCGGCCGGGTCCAGGATCTCGGCGAGTGCCGCGGCGAACGCCTCACGCCCGACCCACAGCGTCTCCCTCGTGCCGGACTCGCACGGCTGCGGCATCGGCATGGTCACGCGGATGTCCTCGTGGAGCAGTTCCGCCATGGCACCGGTGTCCGCCCGCTCCAGCAGCACCAGGTAGCGCTGCACCAGCGTGCGTTCGGCCTCCGTCGGATCCGTGGCGGGCGCCCACTCCAGCCGCCGTGGCGGGAGGTGGGAGCGCAGGGCGGCGCGGGCCCGGGGTAGCGCGCTGTTCACCGACGCGACGCTGAGGCCGAGCATGTCCGCGGTGTCCGCGGCCGGCCAGCCCAGGATGTCGCGCACGATGAGCACGGCCCGCTGCCTCGGCGGCAGGTGCTGGACGGCGATCAGGAACGCCAGCTCGATCGTCTCCTTCTCGATGACCGCGGCGTCGGGCTCGGCGTCGTGCGGCGCGGCCCGGTCGAGCAGCAGGTCCGGATACGGCTCGAGCCAGGGGATCAGATCCGGTGACCGCGCCACCGATCCGGCTTCCGGCGCGCCGGCCCCTCCTTCGGCGCGCGGCCGGCGCCGGGCACCGTCGAGGAAATCGAGGCACACGTTGGTCGCGATGCGGTAGAGCCAGGCCCGCGCGGTCGACCGCCCCTGGAAGGTGTCCCGCTTACGCCATGCCCGCAGCAGGGCCTCCTGCACCAGGTCCTCGGAGTCCGAGAACGACCCGACCATCCGGTAGCAGTGCACCCGCAACTCGTGCCGGTGCGCCTGCACCAGACCGCTGAACGCGGACTCGTCGAGCACCTGCCCCGGGCTCACCGGCGGTCCTCCGCCGTCTGGCCGGACTCCGCCGGCGTGCCCGGCATCGGCATGTCGCCGAGGGACGGCAGGTGCCCGAGACCGATCCGCGCGACCGCCGCGAGCGCCAGGAAGATGACGACCGACACGATCGCGATGATATGCAGTCCATCGGTGAACGCCGCACGTGCCGAGGTCAGCAGGGCGGTACCGGCATCGGCCGGCAGCGCCGGCACGGCCGCGACCGCGCCGGCGATGCTGTCCTGGGCCGCGGCCGCGACGTCTCGCGGCACGCCGTCGGGGACGTCGATCCGGGTCCGGTAGGTGGCGGTGCCGATGATGCCGAGGATCGCCACGCCGAGCGCGACACCCAGTTCGCCGGCGGTCGACGCCAGCGAGCCGGCGGCGCCCGCCTTCTGCGGTGGCGCCGACGACATCACCAGGAACGGCGCCATCGGACCGACCGACGCGCCGCCGACGTACACGACCGTGATCCCGGAGAGCAGGACCGCGAGGCCGGAAGCGTCGGGCACCCGGGTGAGCACGACCATGCCGGCCGCGGCGGTGATCGACCCGGCCATGAGAATGTACGCGGGGCGCACCTTGCGCGCGAGCGCGGGTGCCGCGTTCCCGACGATGATCATGACCGCCGACGGCAGCAGCAGCCACAACCCTGTCTCGAACGGCGAGAGGCCGGCGACCAGTTGCAGGTACAGCGTCCCCATCAGGCCGACCCCGCCCATCACGAACGCGATGAGCAGCGCGAGCACCAGCGTGGCGGACAGCGCCCGATCGCCAAACAGGCCGAGGTCCAGCAGCGGGTTGGTGACGCGGCGCTGCCGCAGGACGAACACCACCCCGAACAGAAGACCGGCGGCCAACGCCGCCACCGGCGCCGCCTCCCAACCGCCGCGCGCCAGGGTCTTGAGCCCGTAGATGAACGGCAGCACCGCCGCCACCGACAGCACCACGCTGACGAGATCCAGCCTCCGCGCGTCCGGGTCGCGGGAATCCGGTACCAGGAACGGCGCCGCCAGCAGCAGCAGCGCCATGACCGGCACCGCCATGAGGAAGATCGACCCCCACCAGAACGACCTGAGCAGCAGGCCGCCGAGCACCGGGCCGAGGACCATGCCGGCCATCAGCGAGGTGCCCCACGCGCCCATGGCCGCGCCCATCTGCTTCGGGTCCTTGAACATCTCGCGCAGCAGCGCCAGGACCGACGGGATCAGGGTGGCACCCGCGATACCGAGCACCGCCCGCGCGCCCACCAGCATGCCCGGTGAGACGGCGTACGCCGCCATGATCGACGCGACGAGGAACAGCGCCGCACCGCCGAGCAGCACCGTCCGCCGTCCGATCCGGTCGCCGAGGTTTCCCGCCGTGATCAGCAGGCCGGCGATGAGAAAGCCGTAGATGTCCGATATCCAGAGCTGCTCGGTGCCGTTCGCGCCGAGGTCCGCGCTCAGGTGCGGCAGCGCCAGGAAGGTGATGTTGACGTCGACCGCCGCGAACATGGTCGGCAGGCACAGCACGGCCAGGCCGAGCCACTCCCGCACGGTGGCCCGGTGCGGGCGATCCGGTACCGCCGGCGCGGCGGCCGGCGCGTCGAAGGCGGTCACTGCCGCCGCCCGAGGTAGGCCAGCAGGCGTGCCTGCTCGTCGGCGTCCGGGCCGACCTCCATCTCGGGGCCCGCCATCATGCCCCGCACGACGTCATGCCCGACGATCATGAGCGAGGCCCGGACCTGCTGGATCTCCACCGGGTCGATCCGGTCGTCTTGGCCGGTGGCTCGGGCCAGATCCCATCCATGGACGACGAGCTCGGTGCATATCGATCGATCGATTCCCTCGGCGAAGGTCCACCGGCCGAACCGGCCGGTGTACCTCTCCTCCGCCCGCTCCTGGTCGTCGAGGTCGGCCTGCACCTGATCCCGGATCACCGCGAAGGCGCCGAGCGGATCCCGGTCGACGCCCGGGCGGGCAGGCGGCCGGCGGTTCACCTGGAACAGGTGGACTTCGTGCATCGCCACCACGTGACCCACGAGGTCGCTCACCGACCAGTCGGTACACGGCGTCGGACCGTCCCACTCGTCCGCGCCGACGCCTTCCAGTTTCGCGGTGAAGGCCGCGGCCAGGCCGCGGTACCGGTCGGCGGTGGCACCGTACGGCCGACCGCCTCCTGGCGCGTGCGCCTCGGGTACCAGATCCTCCGTACCGCCCGGACTTGCTGATGTCATGCGAGCTGCTCCCTGTCACCGATACCGCTCGCCGGCGCCGATCGCCGGACCTCACACCGGTATGACGGTCGGCGCCGCGAAAACTGAGCACCGCGTCTCCGGCAGGGGTGGACCGGTGTCACCGGCGCGGGATCGAGGTGCCTGCTGCCGGAGGATCACCGTCGCGAGAGGTACGGCGGCGGCGGGGCGAGGTGAAACGGTGCAGTTCGAGGACCGGCGGCAGCGGAACCAGACCGGGACCACCGGCGCGGACCCATTCGGCGACGTCGGCGGTGGCGTTCTCGTCGTTGACGAAGGCCAGCCAGACCGGACGGCCACCGGCCGCCCGCCCTTCCGGCGTCGGCTGCACGATCAGGACGTTGGCCTGGTCGCACACGTCGAGACAGCCGGTCACCCGGACCTCGGCGACCCCGGCCAACCGGCGGATCTGCTCGTCGTGGTCGAGGGCGGGCACTTTCCGGGCACTCCCGCAGCAGCAGTCCCGGCACACGGTGATCCTTTTCACGTATTCCTTCCCCGGACGGGCCGGTGGCGCAGCACGCAGTCGCCGCACGTGCCACCGCCGGGCACCCGGTAGTAGAGACAGCAGGTGCGCCGGGTGAAGAACGGCCGCGTGGCGAACGTCCCCTGGCCGCGCAGACGTCCCATGGCCAGCAGCTCGCGCCCCAGTGACAGGGCGGCCGAGGCGTGCTGCGGCCGATGCCGGGCCAGTGTTTGCACGCTCCCGGCCAGTGCCGAGGCGGCATTGCCCCACAGGATCGCCGGCGCGACCGGGACGATGCGGCCGACCGTGTCCGCCAGCGGCTCCAGAAAGCCCGCCACGATCGCCCGGTAGAGCAGGGCGGCGCCGTCGCCCTGCGCTACCGGCAGGAAGGGCCATTCCTCCAGCCGCAGCGGCAGGGGCCCGTGCGGCACCGGGCGCCAGTGCACCCTCTGTGGATCGAAGCCGCCGGCCGCGCCGTACAGCACCAGCAGCCCGACCGGCGGGGACAGGAACCGTGCCGCCAGTCCCTGGAACAGGATGGACGCCGCCACCCGGCGCTCACCGGTGCCGAGGCGCCCGGCGGCGCCGGCGACGCGGGCGGCGAGCAGATCGGCGTCCTGGATCAGCTCGCCGACGGGTCGCCATCCCTCCCCCGCAGGTCCTGCCTCGACGGCGAAGTAGTCTCCCATCGCGGCCAGGTCACGCACGTGCGCGCACGCAGGCACAGGCGCCCGTCCTCTCTCGGGGAGATCCGCCCCGGCTGGTGAGGAGGCGACCGCGTGAGTCTCCTGGCTCTCGGGTCGACGCTCGTCCCGGCCTTCCCACCCCGCAGGGCAGTGGCTCGCTCGGGAGTCGCTCACCGATCACAGTGGCGGGACCGCACCGGAGTCGCACCGGTTTCCTCGTTCCGCCGTCGCCTTTCCGGGCATCGTCTCACACCCGCCCGGGAGGCGGTGGCGCCGCCGGCCGGCGCGAGCGCAAGTCCACCGCGGTGGCCGGGTAGAGGAATCGGCCGGTCGGGAGCCGGACGGGTGAACCGTTCGGGTGCGGTTCCTCCTCGGAGACCGGTTGACCTGGGAAGATCGACGTTCGCCGGCGTGTGGGCCCGCGTGGCCACCAGCAGTGGCCGGGGCGATCAATGATCGAAGCTGCGCACCCGCGCGTCCGCCGTGGCTGAGCTGGTCGTCGAGCCCGGCGACCGCCTGCTGCACTGGGACCTGCACTACGGCAACGTCCTGGCGGGGCAACGGGAACCCTGGCCGGCCGCGATGTGACGCGCCGCGAACGCGACGACCTGGGCCTTCAGCGCGCGGTCAGCCGCTTGAGCTCGGAGCGCACGCCTTCGCGCTTGGCCGCCTGGGTGCCCGGCCCCAGCACCGCGGCGTCCTTGATCGATCCGGGTATGCTGCCGGTCATGTCCGACCAGTGTTCTCATCCCGGACCGCAGGCGCGAAACGGGCTGCTGGATGATATGCGGTTCCTCATCACTGCGGCTCCCGGACAGGTCGACGCGCTGCTGGAGCAGACTGCCGATGCGCACGACAGCCTGATCGCGGCGGTGTATCGCGCTTCGGCGCATCTGCACCGCGGCATGTCCGAGGCCGCCCGTCGGCAGATCCTGGCACTGGATGCGGCCCGGCTGGGCGGAGATGAGCTGGCGTCCAGGATCACCGCGACCCGGCTGGACGGCCATCCTCCGCCACGATGGAGCCCGACCTGGGTTGCCGGGTCCCGGACGGCCGGTGCGGCGCCGCAGGCCCGGCCAGGCCACGATGCCGCGATACGCGCGGTGTCGGTGACGGCGGACGGCCGTTTCATGGTCACCGCCGACGAGGCCGGCGAGGTACGGCTGCGCGAGCCTGCCGCCGGGCAGCAGATCGGCAGGCCCGTTCGTGACGAGGGCGGAGCCGGACAGGTGGCCGTGACCGTGATCGGTGATCGTCCACGGGTGATCACCGGCAGCGGCCCGGAGGGGACGGTGCGCGTCTGGGACCCGGCCACCGGCGAGCAGGTCGGGGAGATCCTCACCGACGCGGGTTACGCCCCGGCGATGGCCGTCGCGGTGCTGGACGGACGGCCGGTGCTGATCGCCGGATGCCTGGACGACACGGTGCGGCTGTGGGATCCGGCCACCGGCCACGAGGTCGGGGCGCCGCTCGCCGAGGAGGGCCGCCTGGTGTCGGTGGCCACGGCCTCGCTCCACGACCGGCCGGTCGCCGTCACCGTGACCGATGCCGACGGTGACAACGGCTGCGGGACGGTGCAGGTGTGGGATCTGAGCACCTGCCGTCGGATCGGGGTGCCGTTCGGGGAGGAGTACGAGGTGTCCCTGGCGGCGGTGGCGTCGGTCGGCGGGCGGCCGGTGGTCGTCACCAAGGGCTGGGATCACACGGTGCGGCTCTGGGATCCGGCAGCCGGTCGGCAGGTCGGTGCACCCGTGGCCGATGACGTCAGAGCCCATGCGTTGGCAACGGTGACCGCGGCCGGCAGGCCGCTTGCCGTCAGCGGCGAATGGCACGACGGGTACGGACGACTCCGAGCGTGGGATCTGGCCACCGGCCGTCAGGCGGGCCCGGCGCTGGTGTTTCCGGCTCGCATCACCGCGTTGGCCGCACCGTCGCAGGATCGCCTGGTGGTCGGCTTCGGGTCCGACGTCGCGGTGCTGGATCCCTGCTGAAAGGCATGGCGCCCCGGGGCCGGCCGAAGAACGTGGTTCGAGACAGTGAGGACTCGCCACGGCGAGCCCGCTGTCACCTTCGAAAGGACGGCATGGACGTTCCCGTGCACTACCGCAAGCGGCTGGTCGGGTTCATCGAGGATTCGACGGTGGACAACTTCCGCACCTACGGCCGCTGGCGGGCCGTCGCCTCCGAACAGACGACGGTGTTCCTGCGGGCCGTCGCCGCGGAGGCGGAGCCGGCGATCGGGATGGGCGAGGCAGGGCAGGTTCCCGGTTACGTGACGGGCATCGACGACGGATGGATCGAGGTCGTGACGGTGCCGCCGGTGCCGTAGGAGTCCTCGCTCACGCATGCCGTGCGCGGCTCGTCGCTCCTCCCGATCAGCCCGTCCGCCCCCGTGGCCAGGTCCCACCTGCCCAGCAGGTCCTCCCGCAGGGCCAGGGCGACCGGACGACCGGCCACCACCGTGGCGGCGACCTGCCATACCACCGCGCCCAGCGGCTGCGGCCGGTCCATCTCCACCGGCAACCAGCCGATCATGCCCTCGGAGTCCAGCATGGTGCCCGTCCTTCCCGTTCCGTCATCGTCCACCGGCGCAGACCTGCGATGGTGGTGACCCGGGGCCGCGGCCGACTCCCGGCGTGGCCCGCGGGTCGGGGCTGCGGGCGGCGGGAAGCTCAGGCCTGGAGCCTCAGCTCCACCGACGGGGCCCCCAGCAGGCGCTTGGCTTCGCGGATGCCGGAGACGAAGGCGCCGTCGGCGTGGCCGAACCGCACCGGGCAGGTCGCCTCACCGGCGAACAGCACGCGACCGGCCAGGGGGACCGCCAGTTCCTCGATCGCGGCGACGCCGGCGCCGGGGGTGAGGTGGGTGTAGGCGCCGCGGGCGAACGGGT
Source organism: Thiemannella venezuelensis (assembly GCF_014203605.1). GTDB lineage: Bacteria > Actinomycetota > Actinomycetes > Streptosporangiales > Streptosporangiaceae > Planomonospora_A > Planomonospora_A venezuelensis. The sequence goes on from NZ_JACHJJ010000037.1 coordinate 38,809, forward strand.
CGTTGCGCCAGCCGGTGACGGCCCAGGCCGCCGGAGCCGGGAGCCGCGCGCCGGTCGCGGTGACGAGCACGTCCTGGGCGCGCCGCAGCACCTCCTCCGCCGCCAGGGCGGACAGCGCGCGCCCTGCCGGGCCGCCGGCCAGCGCGACCAGGGTGGGCGCGCCGGCCGGGCCGGTGGCGTCGATCCAGGCGCGCAGCGGGGTGCCCCCGTGCCGGACCAGGAACCCGGTGGCGGCCTCGTCCCAGTGCCGGGAGCCGTAGCGCAGAACCACCTTCTCGAAGTCGCCGAAGCCGAGCGCCGCAACGGCCCGCGCCTTCGACGCGGGCAGGGCCGGCTGGAATCCGATCGTCCCCGCTTTGAGGACGCCGAGGGGAACGGTGACCAGCACGTGCGAGCCGCGCTCGGTGCGGCCGTCGGTCGTCTCGACGGTCACGCCGGCGCCGTCGGCACGGACCGTCCGCACGGCCGCACCCGTCCGGACGGCCGCATCGGGGGTGAGCGCCGCGATCAGACGGCGGTATCCGCCTTCCGGGACGTCATCGCCGCCGCCGTACGGCTCGGGAACCTCCAGCACCGCAGCCGACAGCTCGGCGGCCGGAGCGGCGAGTTCCGTCTCGACGACCGTCTGGAGGATGAACCGCATCCACTCGCGGCGGCCGGTGTCGGGCTCTGCGGCGCAGTAGGCGTCGATGAGGCCGCCGAGAGTCGTCTCCCGCCCTCCCCCCGCGGCCCGCCCCGGGCCGGTGGGAGCGCCGGAGGGCGTGGACCGGGCGGCGAGTTTCGCCGCGGCGCCCTCGAAGCCGGCCGCGCTGCGGATCAGGCTCGATCGGCCGGATCCGCGCACCTGCGCGCCTCCTCCGTCCACCAGTGCGACTCCGGCGGTCAGGTCGTCCAGGGCGTACGGCAGCCGCCGGATGCCCGTCCGCTCGCACAGCTGTGCCAGTGGGTTGCCCTGGGGGGTGTGGATCCACGCGGCGCCCAGGTCGATGTCGGTCCCACCGATCTCGGCGGTGCGGATCCGCCCGCCCAGGCGATCTCTCGCCTCCAGGACCAGCACCTCCACCCCCGCCGAGGTCAGAGCGTTGGCCGCGGCGAGACCGGCGAACCCCGCCCCGATCACGATGACGCGGGTGACGTCGCCCGCGACGCCGCCCGGCGGGGGGCCGCCGTCGCGGCCGACCTCCCATCGGTTCCCGGTCCGGTACCGGGCCGACGAGGCACCGGCCTGGTAGGCGGCGGCGGTCCCGGCGGCGGCAGCGGACAGCCCGGCTATCCCCGCCAGCAGTCCTCTCCTGCTCAGGCGCATGCTGTTTCACATCATCCCTGGTAGATCTCACTGTACGGTGAACAATAGGGAATTTATTGTACGGTGGACAACATGGTCAAGGAGATAGCCGGAGCGCACGCCCGCCAAGCGGCCGATCCGGAGCGAGAGCCGCTGTCCCGGGAACTGATCCTGCGACGGGCCCTGGAAATGATCGACGAAGCCGGCGTGGAGGCACTGAGCATCCGGCGGCTGGCCGCCGACCTCGGCGTGTTCCCCACCGCGCTGTACTACTACCTGCCGACCCGCAACGCGGTGCTGCGCGGCGTGGTGGAGACCGTCCTGGAGGAGATGGACTTCACCCGGGCCCGCACCGGCACCTGGCGGGACCGGGTGCGGGCGCTGTGCCTGGCCCTGCGGCAGGTCGCGCACGCCCATCCGCGGCTGTTCCCCTACCTGGTCTCCTATCCGGAGAGCACCGTGCAGGAGTACAGGATCTACGAGGAGCTGTACCGCGCACTGGAGGAGGCCGGCCTTGCTCCGGTGCGCATCGTGCAGGCGGGCACCCTGATCTTCTCCTACGCCACCGGCTTCACGCTCGCCGAGGTCAACGCCACCATCGGCCCGCCGGACGAGAGCGAGTTCGACCAGTTGTCGGCGCTGCCCGCCGCCGAGTTCCCCAGCACCCACCGGCTGGCCGGGCAGATCCGCGACCTGGATCTGGAGGCGAGTTTCGAGGCCGGGATCGAGGCGATCCTGGACGGCTTGAGCGCACGAGCGGCCGGGTGAGCAGGAGCCGACCGGCCCGGCGGGAATTCCCGCCGGGCCGCCCGGAGTGGTCAGAACGCTGCCGGTTGGTTCAGAACGCTGTCAGTTGGTGCAGTCCTGGCTCTTCAGGGCCAGGATCATTTCGCTGACCCTGCCGCGCGACAGCTGGAAGAGGTAGTCGGCCTTCGCATTGCCCGGAACGGTGATGACGGCGTATCCGTTGACCGCCTTCCGTATCCCGGGGTAGGCCTTCTTCAGTTGCCTGCCGGTGGAGCCGATCGTGATTCCCCGGGGGGTCTTCACTCCCTTGGGCGCGGCGATCACGGCCACGCCGTGCCTCTTGGAGATGTACAGGCCCACACCGTCGCCGCCGCTCGGGTATGCCTTCAGGTCCCATGCCGTGCACGGGCCGGAGCCGAAGGTGGACACGATCTTCTTGGTGGCCCTGGCCTTCTTGACGCTCATCCCGAGTCGCACACCTCCGAATCCGAACGGCCCGAATTTTCCGGCCGAGGCCGAGGGGGCGGCCGCCGCCGTGGCCGAGTGCGACAGTGCCGCCGCGCCGGCCGGAGCCGCCGCAGCCCCCAGCACGAGTGCCGCCGCCAGCACGGCGGCCGACGCCGTTCGCCGCCCGGTAGGTGCTGCCGACGCGGCCTTCCCGGCCCGGTTCAGTACGGACATCCTGCTCTCCTTCGGTTGCCGGCGGCCTGGCGACCGCCGTCCTCGGCGCGCGTCCCTCACGCGCCCTGCAGGGGCACGGTTCGGTACCTGTCCCGGATTCGGCATCCGCTGGTCCCCGCATCCCCCGCGAACTTCCTGTACAGTGACCAAGAAGATCGTATTGTACGGTGGACAAGACAGTCAACGGGGGATCGGAGCGCCGCCGGACCTCCCGGGGCGGGCCCGGATCCCCGCGCCATCAGCGCCGCTTCTGCGCCAAGGGCCGCAACGGCGGGTCGACCTGCGACCAGGGACGGAATCAGCCGTGGATGCTGTTGGCGCCGGTGAGGTCGGCGGCCGCCCGCATCGCGACGTGCGAGCGGGCCGGGGCCGACAGGCCGATGGCGGCATGCAGGATGTCGACGACGGCCAGGTGGGCGAGCCGGCTGCTGGAGGCGGCCATCTGGAAGCCCAGGTCCGGGCCTCCGGCCACCAGCAACGCATGGGCACGCCCGGCCAGCGGCGATGACGAGAAACTGGTGATCGCCGCGATCTCCGCCCACCTTGAGCGTGGTGAAGGGCAGCGCCGGGGAGGATGCCGTCGGACGGCCCATCGAGGAGATGGGGATCACCTACGCCGACATCGACGACGCCACCCACGACTGGCTGCGGGAGAACGTCGACGACTGGAAGCCCGCCGACCCCTGAGATCCCTTTGAGAGGTTCCCCTGGGTCCTGGTCACCCCGGCGGATCAGGACCCTGCGCGGACAACGTCATCTGCTCGCGGATTTTGACGATCTGAGGACGGATGTCGGTTCCGGCGATCCGGCGCGGGTCTTCGGCGGCTTCTACCGCGCCCCCGAGGCCGGAGCCCAGGCGACCGGTGGGCGTCACTCCCCGGGCTGGGGGCCGTCCGGAGCGGGCAGGGTGAAGACGAAGCGGGCACCGCCGCCGGGGTTGTCGTGTGCGGTGATGGTGCCGCCGTGGCGTTCGACCACGCGTTTGCAGATGGCCAGGCCCAGGCCGGTGCCGGTGTAGCCGGTGGCCGCGCGGTGGAACCCGGTGAAGATCGCGGCGTGCTCGCCGGGAGGGATGCCGATGCCGCGGTCGGCGACCTCGATGCGGGCCCAGCCCGGCTCGGCCGGGACGGCGGTGACGTCGACGTGGGCGGCCTGGCCGGGCGGGGTGTACTTGATCGCGTTGCCGATCAGGTTGTTGATCAGCTGGCGGGTCAGCGGGGCGTCGGCGCACACCACCGGCAGCGGCCCGACATACACCCGCGGCGGCGGGAGGTTCGGGTCGGCGGCCGCGGCGGCCAGGTGCTCGGCGACGGCCTCCTGCACCAGCGTCTTCAGGTCGACGCTGGTGAGGGTCAGTGTGGCGTCGCGAGCGGTGGCGTAGGCGAGCAGGTCATCGATCAGGCGGCTCATGCCGGTGACCGCGGCCAGGATCCGCTCCAGGTGCCGGGCATGGTCACCGGCCACGATGCCGCTGGAGCCGTCCGCGCCGGCCGCCGGTGCACGCGAACCGGCCGGTCCGGCGGGGTCGGTCAGCTCCTCGTGCAGGAGTTCGGCGAATCCGCGCACCGTGGCCAGGGGGCGCTTGAGGTCGTGGGCGACGATGCCGGCGAAGGCGGCCAGTTCGGCTTCACGCTCGCGCAGGGCGGTGATGGTGAAGGAGGAGGCGACCGCGCCGATGATGCGGCCGTCGGCGTCGCGCAGGGGCCGGGCGTGGGCCATGAGGATGTGCCGATCGCCGCCGGGCAGGGTCATGATCAGCTCCATACCGTCGATGTCCTCACCCGCCAGGGCCCGCGTCAGCGGGTTCTCCTCAGGCGGGACGGGGCGGCCGTCGGGGTAGGCCACGGCCAGCAGCGGGGTGGCATCGGCGATGACCAGCGTCCGGCCGTCCCTGGGCAGGGCGCTGCGGGCGACCCGGTTGGCGTGCACGATCACTCCGTCGGCGTCGCAGGTGATCACGGTGACGTTGATGGCGTCCAGGACCTGGGTCAAATACGCCTTCTGGGCGGTCAGCTCGTCGTGGGCGGCCCGCAACCTGGCGGCCGTGCGGGCCAGTTCCTCCTCGGCGCGGGCGCGATCGGTGATGTCGTGGAAGACCGCCACCGCACCGGCTCGCCCAGCGGCTTCCAGCGGCCGGGCCGACACCGAGATGACGGCCCCGCCGGGGCGGGCATCGTTGCGGATCATCATCGGCACCTGCTCGACGTGCTCACCGGCCAGCGCCCGCACCAGCGGCAGCTGCTCGGTCGGGAACGGAGCCGTGCCGTCAGGGGTGAAGAGGCCGTAGTGGCGCTGCCAGGCGGCGATCTCACCGGTATCGGCTCCGGTGCCGAGCATGGTCGTGGCGGCCGGGTTGTGCAGCAGGAACGTCCCGTGCTCGTCGATCACGCCGACCCCGTCGCTGATGCTGTCCAGGATCGCACTCATGAGCTCCGCCTGGCCGCGTGCGGCCGTCTCGGCCGCACGCAGGTCGGCGGTGGCCGCTTTGATCCGTGCGCGGGCCCGGGCCCGGCCGCCGCCCAGGGTGAAAACCAAGATCGTCAGCAGCAGGCTGAGCGTGCCGCCGACGATCATCACGGCGGTGCCGGCCAGGCCGCGGGCCCCCGGCACCTGCGTCCGCGCGATGGACACATCCAGCTGCCAGGACTGCTGGGCGACAGGGATGCGCACGCTGCGGTGCAACTCCTTTCCACCGGCGGTGACCAGCGAGGCGACGGTGGCCGAGGTGGCGTCGCTCTGGCGGGCGCGCAGGTGCACGTCAGCCCCCTGGGCGATGCGCGAGAGCACAGCGCCCAGAAAGTCCTGACCGCGCAGGCCCAGCATCACCCAGCCCGCCAGCGGCCGTCCGCGGCCGCCACCGGCGGCGGACCCGTAGACCGGGGCGGTCAGCACGAACGACAGCTGCCGCCGATCATCGGGCAGATCACGATCACCGAGCAGATGGAAGGCGTCGGAGACGGCGACCTGGCCGCTGCGGCGGGCCTCGGCCGCCGCCCGGGCCGGTGCGGCACTCGCGGTCAGATCGGTACCGAGCACGGGGACCGCGCCCGGCGCCATCTCCTGCGCCAGCACGAAGAAGATGTGCTCATCGACGTGTCCTTCGGGCCTCAGCCGCAACGCCGGTTGCCCGCGCGTCCGCCAGCGTGCCTGCACGGCGGGCAGCTGCGCGTCGGTGGCGGGCACCAGGAAGGTGATCGAGGTGGCGCCGGGCAGGCGCCGCTGGCGCAGCGGTTCCACCATGCGGGCGAACGCCGTACCGGTCAGCGGGTCGGCGGCACCGGCGGCAGCGGCCACCAGGCGCAACGCATCGGCGTAGCGGCCGGTCTCGGTCTCGATCACCTCGCGTATCAACGAGACGCGCCGCTGCACCGTCTCATCGGCCAGGCGCAACTGGCTCTCGCGCAGGGCATCGGCGACCACGGCCGTCGCCCCGGCCCCGGCCACGGCCACCCCGAGCGCGGCCAGCACCGCCAGCGTCATCGCCGAACGCATCAGTTCGATCATGCGGCCCACGTCGTGTCCCCCACCAGACGATCAGGTCCTCACCAGCCCCTACGAGCGCCTGTCGCGGCGGCCGGAGACCTGAGATACCTGGGCCCGTACCGCTTCTGCGCCGGTGGGAAACCCCGAGCACCAGCAGAGAGGCGTCCGCCGCGCCCTGTTCCACCGCGATGGCACCACCTACGCCCCGGTCCCCGGCGGCGAGGTCCGGGCCGGCTTCGGCCCCGCCCGCTTCACCCCCGCTCCCGAGCAGGCCGGTACGGCGAGGCTCTCAGCGTGATGCCAACGCGCTGGGCAGCACCGGCAGTCCGTCCCCGGCGTCGAGCAGGAGCCGACCCCCCAGGGGCGCGTCGAGCGTGACGGTGATCCGGTCGATCTTGCCTATCGCAGGGCATACCCCGTCGCCGGTGGATTCGACGTCCACGTCGACCACCACCAGGTCACGGGTCTCGTAGGCACGGACACCGCGAGCCTGGTCGCAGGCGCCGTGCAGGTAGCGCAGTAGCAGGTCCCGCTCCTTACCCGGGACGGGGTCGAACGCCATCACCTCCGCGTGCTCGCCGCCGCCCTGAGCCGCCGGACGCGAAGTGATCGCCGACGGGTGGACGGCGACGCGGACGAACCTCGCGCTGAGGCCCTTCAGCGTGAAGTGCCAGGCGGGTACCTGGATCGTCCCCCGGTTGGTGCGCATCGGCACGTCGCCGAGCTTCACGCCGGTCACGTGCAGTTTCCGGCACCCGGCGGGCGGGCACTCGTCCTCGATGAGGCCGGCCGGCTTGCTGATCTCCTCGTACGCTTGCGCCGCCGTGACCAGCGGAACCGTCAGGGTGGAACCGTCCGGCCATTCCAGCCGCCGGGCGGGCGGGGTCTCCGCAGGCAGGTCGGTATCGAGGGTCCAGGCGCCGTTGTGGTCGCTCCGGTTCGCCCAGGCGGGCAGCCGTTTCCAGCCCGACGCCGCCTCCAGGTGCTCCAGCGGCACGAAGCCCTCGCGCCACGTGCGGCCGGCCGCCGAGCCGTGCCAGCGCTCGGCCACCTCGCGGGCCCGGTCCTCGAACTCTCCCTCCGACATGCGGCCGCCGCCGCAGCCGGCCAGCAGCAGCACCAGCAAAAGAGGCCAGATCACTGCGCGCACGGCGGCTCCTGGAACACGGGCGGGGAAAGCACGGGGCCGCCGCATTCGAACGGCATCCGTGAACAGGCGAGCAGCGGATAATCCGGATCTCATGCTCTCGTCACGTATCCCGCCGGATGATGGTTCGATGTCGGCAGCGGATGTTCAGGAGCGGAGGGAGCGGCATGAACGGCGAGACGACAGCCCTCCTCTCCGACGTGGTCGGCCGACTGGAGAAGAGCATCGTCGCCCGTGACCGCCCGGCCGTCGTGATCCTGGACGGTGAGCGTCGGCCCGTGCTCAGCGACTACGACTACCTGCGTGATCAGCCGGCCGCCACGGCGTTCGAGCGGCGGTGAATCTCCGGAACCCGCCGACCGTTCGACGATCGAGGTCTGCGACGCCAAGGTGGACGACCTCGCCTACAAGGCGGTGTGGCACAACGACAACCCCGTCGACGCCAGGGACTCCTTCGTCGTCCAGGCGCCGTAGGGCAGCTGCGCCACCGGCAGTTCCTTCCTCGGTTCGGTCAAGGTCTTCAAGCTCTGCCACGGGCGGACCGGTGCGAACAACCGCGTCACCTGGGACGGCTGCAAAGCGTCCGGCCGGCCGGGCGACCGCTGACCGACCGCACGCCGTCCCGGCAGGCGGGACGGGGAACACGCCGGCGGCCCCCGTGGCGAACGGCCCGGGCCGCCGGCATGCTCGCTTCAGGGCCGGCCGCCACCGCCGAGATTGCTCTGGATCTCGCCCTGCTTCTGCTCCACCACGGTTTTGATCAGAGTGGCCAGGCCCAGCGCAACTCCCGCGATGATGGCGGTGATGATCACCCACTCGACGGCCGAGGCACCGCGCGTCGGAGCCGTACGCGCACGATGAATGCGAACGGCCAAGCAGGCCTGCAGGTAAACAATCCAGGGATGGGCCACGAACCTCAACATCCTTCATTGCCGGGGGGCGCGCGGGAGTACGGGGCACGCGACTCTCACGTGACCTACGCAAACCGCACGTTTCTCATACACAGAGTCACTGTCTGTGTGCATATTGTGGTCGATGCCGTCGTGGGTCGCAGGCAGAACCACCCGGAACTTCCACGGACATCGACCCTGCAGACACTTCCTGAACCGCTGTCCGAAAAGTCACTGCCGAAGATCCAGTGCGCCCGATGGCCGTCGCAGGGCCACACCCCCGGCTCAACACGCGACCTGCGCCGACAGGCGATTCGACAGACTGTCCGGCATGTCCCCGGCAGACCTGACCACCACCCACTGGAACGGCCTCGACGACCACCAGGCCCTCCACCACGTCGAACGCCCAGCGCAGGAGCTCTCGTCCGACCTGCTCCGCCTGGAGCAGGCCGACTACGCCGGACGGCGCTTCCGCCGCGCTCTGTTCCACCGCGACGACACCACCTGCACCCTGGTCCCCGGCGGCGAGGCCCAGGTCGGCTTCGCCCCCGCCCGCTTCACCCCCACTGCCGAGTAGGAACGCGACTACGCCTGCAGCCTCCGCGACTCCGGTTTCCCGCCCGACATCCGTGATCTTCTCGCCGAGGCCACCAGCCCCCGCCGGACCGTCCACCTGCCGGCCCTGCTTGCCGCGATCGACCACATGGCCTTCACCGACCTGGCGCCCGGTGAGATCGGTGCCGAACTCGCCCGCGCCGGAGCCCGACCGCCCAACCTGTACGGCCTGCACGTCGCCTACGACTCCTACCAGGTGGAACCGACCGCGGACGAGCACGTCGTGTGCGGCGGCGGAGAGTCCCTGTGCGGCGGATACGGCCACCTCCTCGGCTGGCTCCCGCTGACCACCGCCCACCGCCGCAGCGCCCTGGCCGGACCGCTCCACGGCGAAGACGGCGGTGCAGGAGCCGGCACAGGTGCAGGGACAGGCTGCGGCGGACCACGGCGGAAGGTGCCGGAGCGTGCGCCGGCACCCAGAACTGCCAGCCAGGCGGCGGCGCGGGCCAGGACGGATCCGGCTGCCACCCTGACCACCCTGCTGCGCGGGCGCGTCCCCGTCGCCCACAACCTCCCCTTCGACCTCGGCTTCCTGTCCCACGAGTTCCAGCGCCTCGGCGTGAGCACGCCACTCCACCACGATCTCGGCGTGTGCACCATGACCGAGGCCACGCGTTTCCTCCCCGACGCTCCGCGCAACCTCGCCGGCTGCTGTGCCGTGGCCGACATCCCCCTGGACGGCCACCACGACGCGCTCGTCGACGCCCACGCCGCCGCCGGCCTGCTGCGCCACTACCTCACCCTGACAGGCCCCACTCCCCCGTGGCGCTCCCTGCTCGCAGATGCGGCGCGAGCCTCCTGGCCCGGCCTGCCCGACACCGGAACACCCTGGGTACGGCGCGGCGTCTCCGCCGAACGCGACAGCCACTTCCTGACCCGCATCCTCGACCGGCTCCCCCGCGTCCCCGAACCCGCGGCCGCCGACTCCTACCTCGCCCTGCTCGACCAGGCCCTGCTCTACCAGGCCCTGCTCGACCGGCACGTCTCCGCCTCCGAAGCCGACGCCCTCGTCCGACTGACCGCCGACCTCGGCCTGACCCGCGCCGACGCCGAACGGCTGCACCGCGACTACCTGACCGCCCTGGCGCACGCCGCCCTGGCCGACGGCGTCGTCACCGACGCCGAGCGACAGGAGATCGACCTCGTCGCCTCCCTGCTCGGCCTGCCCGGTGACGCCGCCGACGAGGCACTCGACCGCGCCTCCCAGAAGCCCTCCCCCGCGCTCTCCCGCTTCCAGCTGAACCCAGGCGACCTGGTGGTCTTCACCGGCGAGATGGACGACGGCCGGGAAACCTGGGAGAACCGCGCGCGCCGGGCCGGCTACGTCCCCCACCCCGGCGTCACCAAAAAGTCCGCCTCCTGGTCGCCGCCGACCCCGACACGCTCTCCGGCAAGGCCCGCAAAACCCGCGCCTACGGCATCCCATCGTCACCCCGAACGCTTTCGACCGCATGATCCGTTGAACGACAACCCAGCCGATAGAGCTCGGGATGAAGGGCCTCATCGGCAGTGATGGCCGATCGGCTGGTGGTGACTGGTTGGACCACGCCAGATTCCATGGAAGACAGGGCACATCACCTCCGCAAAAGCCGAGGCGGTTCACGTCGTGGTCGTAGACCGTCTGCGGGTGGAGCAGGAGTTCCCGCAGGAGGTGTTCCAGGCGCCGCATGGCGGTCACGTCCGGGGCAGGGACATCGCCGCCCGGAGCCGGTCGGCGGCGGGCCCGCCTATGGGGATCACGACGCCGCTCCGGCTGTGGTGCCCAGCTGCGCCACTCCGCCGACGAAGGTGACCTGCCGGGGCTCGTGCGGAGCATCCGGGCCGGGCCGCCATTGGCCGACCGCACCAGTCCGGGCTCCCGCCAGGTCCACTCCTGGTCGAACAGGGCGCACGACTGCGTCCGCCGACGGAGCGTGAGGTCCGCGGTCGCGGTGCCGTACATCCGGGTGATGGCGGCGGCGGTGGCGAGGCCGTCACTGACGGCACAGGCGACGATCATGGGGAACTCGCCCAGGCCGGGATCGCGGTCACCGAGATCGAGGACCTGGCCCTCCAGGGGAAGTCCGCCAACCGGCACCTGCTGGACGGCGAAAACTGATACCTCTCCTCTTGCCGCGATCCACGCACGCTGATCCTCTGTGGTGAGGAGGCGGTGGAGCTCAGCGGGGCCCCAGAGCCTCCCCGCTGAGTTCATGGTCGGCGCGGTGACCATCATCTGAGGGAGGAGCCGTTGGCCTGGCGTCAGCACGCTGAACATCTCGCCGCCGCAATCGTTCCCGCCGGATCCCGGTGGCATCAGCCCCTCGCCACCGTGCCGCGCCATGTGTTCCTGCCGTGCTGGTGGGCCGTCCCCGACGGCGCGACCTGGGGCACCTGGCAGGCCCGCACGGGCGCCGACGACAAAACGGCCTGGATGGCTGCGGCCTACCGCGACGCCTCGCTGGTCACCGAGATCGACCGGCAGCACGCCGACCACGCCCGGCCCGGTGAGATCCTGTCGGGCACCCCGACCTCGTCGTCGGCCATGCCGCGTCTGGTCATGCGGATGCTGCGTCACGGCCAGGTCTACGCCGGCGACGACCTGCTGCTCATCGCCACCGGCTCCGGCTACAGCACCGCCCTGGCCGCCCAGCTGCTCGGCGACGACCACCTCACCAGCGTCGACGTCGGCCCCTACCTGACCGCGGCCGCCGCCGCGCGCCTGGCCGCGATCGGCCTGCACCCGCCGGTGCTGTGCGCTGATGGCACCGGCCCGCTGCCGGGCACCTACGACCGGATCGTCTCCATGACCGCGGTCCGGCCGATCCCGCCGACCTGGCTGGCCGCGCTGCGGCCCGGCGGCCGGCTCGTCACCGTCATCTCCGGCACCAGCTTGCTGCTGACGGCGACCGCGAGCGGTGACGGCGGCACCGAGGGCCGGATCGAGTGGGAACGGATCACGTTCATGCCCGCCCTGCCCGGCGATGCGCTGCCACCGGACCAGCAGGCGCTGATCGCCGCCATCGGCGACCAGGACGGCGAGGAGATCACCCGAGGCCGCTACCCGCTCGGGCGGGTGGCGCCCTTCGGTGAGGTCGCCTCGATGCTCGAGGTCGCGGTGCCCGGCATCGCGCACCACTACGAGGAGGACGACGGCATGCGCACCGCGTGGATGGCGCACGCCGACGGGTCCTGGGCGCGGGCCCGCGCCTGCGGCGGCGAGTTGCCGCTCGTCCACCAGGCCGGTCCGCGCCGGCTGTGGGACCTGTTGGAGGAGGTGCGCCGCGACTGGCTACTGACCGGCCGCATCCCGCTGTACGGTGCCAAGGCGCGCGTCGATCCCGCCGGGACGATTCACCTGACCCAGGCGGGAGGAACGGGCTGGCATGGCCGCATCGACTGACCGGGCGACGAGTGCCCGACGCGGGGCCGAAGCGTCTGGGACCGTCCCCGGACCCGAGCCGCGTGATCGGCAAACCCGGTGAACGTTCGTGGTCACCGCACTACAGAGAGACCACGACCTCCAGATAGTCCAAGGGCAGCAACAGGGCTCCGGTGGTGTCGGCGTTGAGCTCCTCGGCCAGCGCCAGTAGGTCCCCGACCAGCGCGGCCCGTCCTTCCTCGCCGAGGGCGTCCATGGCCGTTGCGGTCGGACCGTACACCTCCGCCCAGACCTGGGCGTGCTCGGCGGGAGAGGGGAAGCGCCAGCGCAGGGTGCGGGGGGTGGCGTGGATCCCGGTCCCGGAGCCGAACAGCTCCGTCAGCCCTTCTCGGGTGCCCCACCGGGTGGGCGGGTGCGTGCCCTCCGGGACGGGGACGTACCGGGTGTTCAGCTCCAGCATGCGGCCCATGTAGCTGTCGGGGGTCCAGGTCGCCAGGCCGATCCGGCCTCCGGGACGGCAGACGCGCATCAGTTCGGCGGCGGCCCGTTCCTGGTTGCGGGCGAACATCACACCGAACGCGGAGGTCACCACGTCGAAGGAGGAGTCAGGGAAAGGCAAGTCCTCGGCGTCGCCCTCGTGGAAGGCGACGGCGAGCCCTTCCGCGTCGGCCCGGCGCCGCGCGTGGCCGAGCAGGTCCGGGACGAGGTCCAGGGCGGTCACGGCGGCGGCCCGGCGGGCGGCGGCGAGCGCCAGGTTGCCGGTGCCGGTGGCCACGTCGAGCAGCCGTTCGTTCGCCCGCAGGTCAAGCGCCTCGGTGAGCAGTTCGCTGGCGAGGAGGAACTGCGCCCCCACCGTCCGGTAGTCTCCTGCGGCCCAGATGGCCCGCTGCCCTTCCCGTGTCTCCATTGGCCTCTCCTGGATCGGTTTCCGGCTCGAAGGTAGGTTCGGGCGGCCGGATCGCAGCCCGAAGGACAGTGTTGGTCACCTCGCCGGGACGTTCCATCCCTTCGGGTGATCACGATGAGTGATCACCGCCCTGGGCTGCGCGGACACGCTCGGCCGGATGCGGACAGGCCGCATAGCCCTCTTTGGTGAGGTGACCACGAACGTTCACCGGATTGTCTGATCACGCGGCTCGGGCTTGGGTGGAGTTGACCCGGTTTGGTGGACACCTGACCTCTGGGGAACCCTGGTTCCCGGAAGAAGGAGTCCACTGTGCCGAACAACTATCCGCCGGAGTT
>NZ_JACHJJ010000038.1 GCF_014203605.1 Thiemannella venezuelensis
CGCCTCGCGCCGGGGGGCGCGCCCCCCCCCCCCCCCCCCCCCGCCCCCCCGGCCGCCCCCCCGCCCCCCCCCCCCCCCCCCCCCCGCGGGGGGGGGGGGGGGGGCCCCCCCCCCCCCGCCCCCCACCCCCCTTTCCCCTTCCTCCGGGCGGGGCGCTCCCGGGAAGGGAAAAGGGCCGGCCCGAGCAGGCGGCGCCGTGCTCCGCCCCTCCTTCCCGCCGTACCGCCCTGCCCGCGAGGAGGGCACCGGCAGGGAAAATCGCCTCATCTCCCTCGGTAGTCGGCCGATCACTCGGATATGAGCGCTCTCCGTACCTGGTGGCTGGTGGCGGCCGCGATGGCCGCCGGCGCCGTCATCGCGATGACCGCCGGCACCCTGATCGGCGAGATCGCCTACTTCGGCAGCTACGCCGCCGTGTGCGCCGCCGCCTGGTGGGCGGCGGCGCGTACCACCGGGACCCCGGGGTCGCGCGTCGACCGGCGGCCCTGGCGGCTGATCGCCCTGGGCCAGACGCTCCTGCTGGTCGGCGACGCGACGGCGTCGGCCTTCTGGTACATCTCCCCGGAGACCGACCCGACCGGCTGGATCGACGCGCCCTGGCTCGGCGGGTACGCCGCGATCGGCGCCGCCATCATGATGATGGCCCAGCGGCGGGCCCGCGGGCAGCTGCGCGAGGCGCTGCTGGACATGCTGACCCTGGCCACCGCCGCGACGCTCGGCATGTGGCGCTTCATCGCCGCCCCGGCGCTGGAGAAGAGCGACGGGCAGTACACCGCCGGCGTCCTGCTCGAGGCGTCCTTCATGGTCGCCGATGTGGTGATCATGTCGGCCGTGCTGCTGCTGGTGCTCTCCCCCGGAACGCGCGGCGTGCCCACCCGCCTGATGATCGCTGCGGGCGCCGGCCGGCTCGTCGCCGACATCGGGCGCATGATGTGGACCGTCATGGACCTGACGCCGCTGGTCAACGGGGTGATCCTGGTCGCCAACGCGCTGATGGTGATCGCCGTCATGCACCCGGGGCGGGAAGAGCTGGCCCGGCCCGGCCGCCGGACCCGCACCCTGCACCCGACCCGCATCCTCTTCCTCGGCCTGGCCCTGCTCACCGCCCCGGCCATCGCGGTGGCCGAGAGCTCCGGCTCCCTCGGGGAGCGCCTGACCCTGCTCGCCGCCACCGTCGCCGCCAGCTTCTTCGTGCTCGCCCGCTTCACCGCCGCGGTGCGCCAGCAGGAGCGCGCCGAGCGGCTGCTCACCTACCAGGCCTCCTACGACCCGCTGACCGGCCTGGCCAACCGGCGCACCCTCTTCGACCGCCTGGAGGACTGCGCTCCCGGCGACGCGCTGTTCTACCTGGACCTGGACGGCTTCAAGGCGGTCAACGACACCCACGGCCACGAGGCCGGCGACGCGCTGCTCGTCGAGATCGGCCGTCGGCTGGGCTCCGCCGTACGCGAGGACGACCTGGTGGTACGGCTCGGCGGCGACGAGTTCGCCCTGCTGTGCCCGCAGCCCCACCCCGGCACCGAGATCGCCGAACTCGCCGAGCGGCTGCTGCGGGTCGTCGCCGAGCCCGTCGGCTACCGCGGCCACGAGCTGCGCGTGGGCACCAGCGTCGGCATCGCCGTCTCCCACCGGGGCACCTCCCCCGGCGACCTGGTCCGCAACGCGGACGCCGCCATGTACGAGGCCAAGCGCGGCGGCCGCGGCCGCTGGGTGCTGGCCGACCCCGCCCCGGGCGGGACCGGCCTCGCCCTGGCCGGCTGACCTTCTCCGTACCGGTCCGCCCGCCGCCGCGCCCGCGGGAGTGTGTTCCTCAGCACAATCGTCGCGCTGCCGATGAAGGGGAGACATCCCGGGGAATTCTGGAGAGCACATGGCAGCACGGCTGGCGAACCTGAGCGTCACGCAGCGACTCGCACTGATCGTCGTGACAGGGGCGGTGACGGTCGGCGCCGTGATGGGCATCGGCATGCACTCCCAGAACCAGCTGGTCACCGAGGCCGGGCTGCTGCGCACCCTGGAGCAGGCCAAGGCCGCCCTCAACCACCTCGACACCCGTGAGTCGGAGCTGAAGGTCAACGCCTACCGCTCGGTGATCGAGGAGGACCTGAGCGACGTGGCCGCCGACATGCCCGACGACGTGGCGTCGGTGACCGAGGCCGTGGCGCAGCTGGACGCGCTCGCGCTGCCGCCGGAGGCCCGTACCCGCCTGGACGCGGTGCTCCCGGACATCGAGGAGTTCAGCGTCTTCGTGACGGCGTTCGTGGAGCAGGCCGGGCAGGACAAGGCCGCCGTGCGGGAGCGCCAGCCCGAGATCGCCGAGCGCAACGGCGCGGTCGACGACAAGCTGGAGGCGGTGCACGCCACCGTGGACTCCGCGATCGAGACCGCCCGCACCGGCATGGACGAGACCGTCGCGCAGACCCGGCTGGTCTCGCTGCTGGTCGGCCTGGGCGGCGCGGTGCTGCTGGTGGGGCTGTGCATCCCGCTGGGCCGCTCCATCACCCGGCCGGTCCGCCGGATCGGCCAGGCGCTGGCCGCGGTGGCCCAGGGCGACCTGACCCCGCGGACCGACATCACCACCGGCGACGACCTGGGCCGCATGGCCCAGGCGCTGAACCAGGCCCTCGAGCACATGCGTACGGCCGTGCGCACCATCGGCGCCTCCGCCGACGAGCTGGCCTCGGCCTCCGAGGAGCTGACCGTCACCAGCGGCCAGATCGCCGCCGGCGCCGAGGAGACCAGCACCCAGGTGGGCACGGTCGCCGCCGCCGCCCAGCAGGTCTCGGGCGACGTGCGCACGGTCGCGGCCGGCTCCGGGGAGATGGGCGCGGCGATCCACGAGATCGCCCAGAGCGCCAGCGAGGCGGCGAAGGTCGCCGCGCAGGCGGTCACCGCGGCCGGTACGACCAACGAGACCGTCGCCAAGCTGGGCGCCTCCAGCGCCGAGATCGGCTCGGTCATCAAGACGATCACGAGCATCGCCGAGCAGACCAACCTGCTGGCGCTCAACGCCACCATCGAGGCCGCCCGCGCCGGCGACGCCGGCAAGGGCTTCGCGGTCGTCGCCGGCGAGGTCAAGGACCTGGCCCAGGAGACCGCCAAGGCCACCGAGGACATCGCCAGGCGGGTCGAGGCCATCCAGGCCGACACCGAGAGCGCCGTCGCCGCGATCGCCGAGATCAGCGACATCATCGCGCGGATCAACGACTACCAGCTCACCATCGCCTCGGCGGTGGAGGAGCAGACCGCCACCACCAACGAGATGAACCGCAGCGTGGCCCAGGCGGCCTCCGGCACCGACCGGATCGCCGAGACCGTCTCCGGCGTGGCCGCCGCGGTCCAGCTCACCAGCAGCGGCGTCAGCCAGGCCCAGCAGGCCGCCGAGGACCTCGCCCGCATGTCCGCCGACCTGCAGACCATGGTCTCCAGGTTCCGCACCTGACGATCCCTCCGCCGGAGCCGCCGCGCGGCCCGGATCCCGGTGCCAGGTCCGATGCCCGCCGGTACCGGCGGGCGATCCCGCCGACCATGGGGGCATGGGTTACCAGATCCGGGCCATCGGCCCCGAAACCGTGAGATCCCTGCTGGAGACCGACGACGCGGGCCGCCCGCCCCGGCTGTCGGTCGACGAGGCCGGCGGCAGCCCGCTGCGCTGCTGCCTGTCCAGGGCCCGCCCGGGTGAGCGGATCGCGCTGGTGTCGTACGCGCCGCTGCGGCGCTGGGCGGCGGAGACGGGCGCCGACCCCGGCCCCTACGACGAGCTGGGCCCGATCTTCCTGCACGCCGGCGGCTGCCCCGGCCCCGGATCCGGGCCGGGCTGGCCGCAGGCGCACCGCGGGCCCCGCGTGCTCCGCGCCTACGCCGCCGCCGGGCACATCCTCGAAGGGCGCCACCTGGCCGCCGGGGCCGACGCCGAGACGGCGTTGAAGGAGCTGCTGGACGATCCGGAGGTGGCGGTGGTGCACGTGCGCGCCGTCGCGTTCGGCTGCTTCCAGTTCGAGGTGCGGCGCGCCTGACCGGCTCCGCCCGGCGGCCGGTCCCCCGGCCGGACGCACCCGCCGGGGGACCGGGAACATCGGGCGGCAGGCGGTGGTTACTTCTCTCCGTGGACGGTGTGCCCAGTGTCCCCGGGCCTCACCTATACGCCTTCGCGGACTACCGTACGGCTGGAGCCGCGTTGTGCCTTCCGCCGAGAGGCGACCGGCACACCGCCCACGCGTCGTCGGCCCCGCCGGGATCCCTCCCGGCGGGGCCGGCGGCGTTTCCGGCGGCTGTGCTCAGGGGCGCTGCGGCTCGAAGTGCATCGCGGTGATCCCGCAGCCGAACGGGCGGGCGGCCACGAGGCGGAGCTGCTGCCGGCCGTCGGGGAACACCGGCATCCCGGCACCGATCGCGACCGGGTTGACGAACAGGTGGAGCTCGTCGAGCAGGCCCTCGGCGATCAGGTTCGACACGAGCGTGCCGCCGCCGTAGGCGATCATGTCCCCGCCGGGCCGGGCCTTGAGCTCGCGGATGGTCGCGGCCAGGTCGCCGCCGGCGACGGTGGCGTTCTTCCAGGGCGACTCGGTGAGACTGTTGGAGATCACGACCTTGGGCGTGTTGTTCATCCAGTCGATGGACTCCTGGTCCTCACCCTCGGGGCCGGACTCCCAGGCCGGGATGAACCCCTCGGCGAGCTTGCGGCCCAGCACGATGCAGTCGACCGGTTTGGTGAGCGCGTCGATGTAGGCGCTCACGTCGTCGGTCCACGGGAACGTCATCCAGTCCATCCCGCCGCCCGGACCGGCCATGTAGCCGTCGACGGTGGTCTGGACCTGGAGCTTGAACGTGCGCATGCGGTGCTTCCTTCCAGCGTTCGGTGCGATGGCGGGACATCAGGGCGCGGAGGAGCCGCCCGGCGGCTCAAGCCTCCGGCACGGCCGCGTTCATGTCCATGGAGAACACGTCCCAGTGGTGGCCGTCGAGGTCCAGGAAGCCGCGGCTGTACATGAAGCCCTCGTCCATGGGCGTTCCGGCCGCCGAGCCGCCCGCGGCCAGCGCCGCGTCGGCCAGCTCGTCGACGCGCTCCCGGTTCTCCACGCCCAGCGCGAAGATCGCCTCGGCCGTCTTGTGCGAATCGGCGATCTCCTTGCTGGTGGCACCGGCGAAGAAGTCCTCGGTCAGCAGCATCGCGTAGATGTCGTCGCCGATGACCACGCAGGCGGCCCGCTCGTCGGAGAACCGCTCGTCCAGGGAGAAACCGAGCGCGGAGAAGAAGCCCTTGGACGCGTTCAGGTCCTTGACCGGCAGGTTGACGAACATCTGGGTAGGCATAGGGAGCCTTTCTGTAGGAGCCGGGCACTGCGGTAGTGTCCCTAGGACATGTCAGTTTCTGATGGACACTGTGTCCGTCGGACGCGTGATGTGTACGTTAGACACAATTAGGGGTGCCAGGCAAGCGTCCGATGCGGCGCAGGGTCGGAACGGAGGGTGGATGTCCACCTCGGGCGAAGAGATACGCGCAGCTCAGAAGGGCAGTGTGGAGTTGTTGTGGGGGGCGCGGACAAAATCGGCGCGCGGCCCCCGGCCCGCCCTGAGCCTGGAGTCCATCGCGCGGACCGCCACGGACATCGCCGACGCCGAAGGGCTGGCGGCCATCTCCATGCAGCGGGTCGCCGCCGATCTCGGCTTCACCAAGATGTCGCTGTACCGCTACGTCGCCAGCAAGAACGAGCTCCTCGCGGTCATGATCGACACCGCGGTGGGCGAGCCCCCGGACCTGTCCGCGGTGCCCGGCTGGCGGCCCAGGCTGGAGGAGTTCGCCCGGCAACTGGCCGAGGTGTGGACCCGGCATCCCTGGCTGCCCCAGATCACGCTGGGCGAGCGGTTCATGGGGCCCCGCGAGGTCGGCTGGATCGAGAGCGCCGTGGCGGCCCTGCACGGCACCGGGCTCACCGGCCGCGAGCGGCTGGACGCGGTCTTCCTGCTGTTCGGCCACATGCGCTACACGCAGTCGATGGCGACCGCCGGCACCCAGCCGTGGACGGCCGGCGAGGAGCCCGGCTCGGACATGACAGAGCTGATGACCCGGTACGCCGAGCGCTTCCCCGCCCTCACGGCGGCGATCGACGGCGCCCGCGGCGCGCCCCACGACAACGGGCGGGCATTCGGCCTGCGGTGCCTGCTCGACGGCCTGGGCACCCTCATCGAGGAGCGCGCGGCGCACTGAGACCGGCGGCTCCGGGAGCGTGCGTCCCCGTGGCGCCCGTGTCCTGGCGCCCGTGTCCTGGCGCCCGTGTCCTGGCGCCCGTGTCCTGGCGGCCTCGGACGCGGTGCCGGGCGTCAGGTGCCCAGGAGTTCCGCGATGCGCAGGGCGCCGGGGCCGATGATGATGACGAACAGCGCCGGGAACAGGCAGAACAGCAGCGGGAAGAGGATCTTGATGGGAACCTTCTGGGCCGCCTCCTCGGCGCGCTGGCGGCGGCGCAGCCGCATCTCCCTGGCCTGCTCGCGCAGCACGTTCGCGATCGGGATGCCCAGCTCGCCGGCCTGCACCACCGCCGAGGCGAAACCGCGCAGCTCCGTCACGGTCGTACGGTCGGACATGGCGCGCAGCGCGTCGGCGCGGGGCTTGCCGAGCTGCATCTCGCGCAGCACCCGGGCGAACTCCCCCGCCATCGGCCCCTCGGCGTTGGCCCGGACCTGCGCCACGGCCGCGTCGAAGCCCAGCCCGGCCTCCACGCTGACGGTCAGCATGTCGAGGATGTCAGGCAGTGTCCGGGTGATCTCCTGCTGGCGGCGCACGCCCAGGTTGTAGACCAGCAGGTCCGGCAGGAAGAACCCGGCGGCGCCCATCGCGGCGGCGACGGCCACCAGCGCGCCGCCCAGGCCGGAGCCGTACAGCAGGCCGAGCAGCGCACCGCCCAGCAGCCCCAGGCCTTTCATCTGCATGACCCGCTCGACCGGCCACTTCGGCGGATTGCCCGCGTAGGTGAGCGAGCGGTTCATCCGGGTGACCATCCCGGCGGGGGTGAGCCTGCGCGCGAGCCGGCCGAACCGGCCGGCGAGCGGGCGCAGCACCCGGTCGGCGAACGGCTCGGCCGGCGGCCCGGATCCGGCCCCGCCCGCGCCGTAGACGCGCTCGACGGCCTCCAGCCGCCCCGGCTCCACCCGGGAGACGCGGCCCGGAGCCAGCGCCCGTACGGCGAGCACGGCGGCGCCGGTCAGCGCCCCGATCCCGGCCAGCATCAGCAGCAGTCCCACCGGCTCAGACCTCCACCTTGATCAACCGGCTCATCCAGAAGGATCCGGCGGCCACCAGCAGCACCGCGGCGCCCAGCATCGCGATGCCCAGCGGCTCGGTGTAGAGCGGGCGCACGTACTCGCCGCGGATGAGGAACATCCAGCCGCCGATGCCGATCGGCAGCGCGATCAGGACGTAGGCCGACAGCCGGCCCTCGGCGGTCAGCGCGCGCACGTGCCGGCGGAGCCGGGCGCGCTCGCGCATGGTGTCCACCGCGGTCGCCATGATCTCGGCCAGGTTCCCGCCGACCTCCCGCTGGATGCGGATCGCCATCACCAGCCAGGACAGGTCCCGGCACGCGGTGCGCTCGGCCGCCTTCTCCAGCGCGTCCTCCAGGTCCACGCCGAGCCGGGTCTCGGCCAGGGCCTTGCCGAACTCGGTGCTGACCGGCTCGGCCGACTCCCGCACCAGCGCGGCCAGCGCCTGTCCGAGGGAGAAGCCCGAGCGCAGTGAGCCGACGACGAGCTGCAGCGCGTCCGGGAGCTGCTCGGCGAAGCGGCGGGCCCGCGCCGCGGCACGGTGCCGGCGGTAGAGGCCGCAGCCCGCCCAGCCCAGGCCCGGGCCGAGCAGGATCCCGGCCACCGGCGGCAGCAGCAGGGCGAGCAGGACGGCGCAGGCGAACGCCACGCCCAGCCGCAGCAGCGTCCACTCGTGCGGCAGCAGCCGCATCCCGGCCTGCTCCAGCTCGACGGCGAGGCGCTCGTGGCGGCCCCGGGCGCGCACCACCCTCTCGGTCAGCGCCAGCGCCGCACCCGGCACTCCGAGGCCCCCGGCGATCCCGGCGCCCGCGGGCGCGCCCCCGTGCGCGACGAAGCGCTCCAGCTGGGCGAGCCGCCCGCCGTCCAGGCCGCGGCGGGGCCGTACCAGCGCCGCGGCGGCCAGCGCCACGGCGGCCAGCAGCGCGCCGCCGCCCGCAGGGTAGAGCCAGTCCGGCGGCCCGGCGACCGTGACGGCGGCCGGGGGCGCCCCCGGGCCGCCCGCCCGCGGATCGGCCGCGAAGGTCACCGCCATGGAGGTGCTCACCACCCCGCCCGCATCCGCCGGAGTGGAGGCGGGCCCCGGTGCGGGAACGTCCGCCGCGGGCCCGGCCGGCCGCGCCTCGACCGTCAGGCGCGCCGCCCTCCCGGCCAGCTCCCCCGGCACCCGTACGGTGACCCGCACCGGCGGGGAGAACGCCGCCGCGGCCGACAGGAACGCCGCGGCCAGCTCCCGGCCCCGGGTGGCGCGGCGGACCCGCCCCCCGCCGCCCTCGGCGATGCGCCGCAGCGCGGCGGCGTCGATCCCCTCCCCGAAGGCCACCACGTCGACCGCGGCCCCGGCGCCGCGCAGCCGTACGGCCAGCAGGTCCAGGGAGGTCCGCGAGGAGGTGTCGGCCCCGTCCGACAGCACCAGCAGCCGCCGGTCACCGGCCTCCTCCCCGGCCAGCAGCGCCGCCCCCGCCTCGACCCCGTCGTACAGGGCAGTGCTGCCCTGCGCCCGCACGCCGCGCACCGCCGCGGCGAAGGCCGCCCGGTCGGCGGTGGGCGCCAGCAGGGTCTCGGCCCGGTCGCCGACCCGGACCAGGCCGAGCCGCACGTCGGAGGGGACGGCGCGGGCGTAGTCCAGCGCGGCGTCCTGCGCCTGGGCGAGAGGCGGGCCGGACATCGAGGCGCTGGCGTCGAAGACGATCACGACGGACCGGTCCGGGCCGTCCCCGCCGCCCGCGCCGGCGGTCCCGGCGGGCTCGACGGTCACCGGCAGCACCGCGCCCTCACCCGCGCCCTCACCCGCGCCCGTCTCCCGGGCGCGCACGGTGACCCGCGCGGTCTCCAGGGACATGCCCGGCGGCAGGTTCCTGGCGGTCAGGTAGAACTGCGCCCGCCCCGGCGTCGTCCGCACGGCTCCCGCCGCCAGCGACGGCTCGCCGTCACCCCACGCCGCGGGCGCCGGGGCGCCGAGCAGCAGGGTGAGCAGCAGGGTGAGCAGGACGCCGGGCAGGCCGTGGCGCCCCGGGCGGGGCGGCGCGAGGAGGTCCCGGCCCGGCCCGGCCGGATACCGGAACACCCGGCCGCTCCGGCCGCTCCGGCCGCTCCGGCCGCTCCGGCCGCTCCGGCCGCTCCGGCCGCTCCGGCCGCTCCGGCCGCAGAAGCGTGTCACAACACGCCGCCGAACGTGCCCGGCGGGATGGTGACGCCCGCCTTGGCGATCTCGTCGAGGAAGCGCGGCCGCAGCCCGCTCGGCACCAGCGTGCCGCGGTAGCGGCCGGTCGCGTCCATTCCCGCCCGGTAGTCGAACACGAAGATGTCCTGGAGGGTGACCACGTCGCCCTCCATGCCGGTCACCTCGGTGACGTGGGTGATGCGCCGCACGCCGTCCTTCATCCGGGTGACCTGCACGATCACGTCGACGGCGGAGGCGATCTGCTCCCGGATGGCCCGCGCGGGCAGGTCCACCCCGGCCATCAGCACCATGGTCTCCAGGCGGGCCAGCGTGTCGCGCGGGGTGTTGGCGTGCACGGTGGTCAGCGAGCCGTCGTGGCCGGTGTTCATGGCCTGGAGCATGTCGAGGGCCGCGCCGTCGCGGACCTCGCCGACGACGATGCGGTCCGGGCGCATGCGCAGCGCGTTGCGGACCAGGTCGCGGATGGTGACCTCGCCCCGGCCCTCGGTGTTGGCCGGGCGCGACTCCAGGCGCAAGACGTGCTTCTGGCGCAGCTGCAGCTCGGCGGCGTCCTCGATGGTGACGATGCGGTCGCCGGCCGGCACGAAGCTCGACAGCACGTTGAGAGTGGTGGTCTTGCCGGAGCCGGTGCCGCCGCTGATCACCATGTCGAGGCGGCCGCGCACGCAGGCCGAGAGCACCTCGGCCACCGGACGGGTCAGCGTGCCGAACGCGATCAGGTCGTCGACGGTGTAGGGATCCTTGGAGAACTTGCGGATGGTCAGGATGGAGCCGTCCAGCGCGATGGGGCTGACCACGGCGTTGACCCGGCTGCCGTCGGGCAGGCGGGCGTCGACCATCGGGCTGGCCTCGTCGACGTGCCGGCCGACCCGCGAGACGATGCGGTCGATGACGCGCCGCAGGTGGGCGTCGTCGGCGAAGCGGGTCTCGACCTCCTCGATCCGCCCGGACCGCTCCACGAAGATCAGCTCGGGGCCGTTGACCATGATCTCGCTGACGTCGGGGTCGCGCAGCAGCGGCTCCAGCGGGCCGTGGCCGAGGATGTCGTCGGTGACCTCGTCGGCGATGCGGGCCCGGTCGGCGGCGGTCAGCGGCGTCTCCTCGGCGGCCAGCACCTCGCCGACGGTCTCGCGTACCCGCCGCCGCAGGTCGTCGTCCCCGCCGACGTCGGCGTACATCTGGGGGCCGAGCACGTCCAGCAGCGCCTGGTGCACCCGGCGGCGCACCCCGGCCAGCGGGTCGGCGGCCCGGACCGCGGCGGCCGCCGCGGTCCCGTCCCCGGCGGGGCCCGGCGCCCGTTCGGCGGCGTCCTGCGGTACGGCGGCCGCGCGCCGCCGGGCGATGCGGTCGTTGAGTCCCACCGGCGTCAGCCCTCCTCTCCACGCTCGAATCCCACGACCGGTCCCGCGACCGGTCCCGCGATCGGTCCCGCGTCCGGTGCCTGCCCCGTCCGGCCGCCGGATCGCACGGTCAGCCCCTCACCCGGCGCAGCAGCCCGCGCCGCCCGCGTTCGCGGCGCGGGGGGCCGGCCGGCGCGGCGTGCAGGTGCCGGGTCGCGATCTCGGCGATGGCCCGGCTGACCGGGTGGGCGGGGTCGCCGGCGGTCAGCGGCACCCCCCGGTTCAGCGAGAGCGGCACGTCGGCGCTGGAGGGGATGTGCGCGTGCGGCGGCACCCGCAGCACCCGCTCGACGTCCTGCGGGGTCAGCCCGACGGGTGAGCCGGAGCGGTTGAGCGCCACGATCCGCCGCTCGGCGAGGTGGCCGAGCAGATCGAGGGTCTCCAGCGCGATGCGGGTGTTCTTCAGCGTCAGCACGTCGGGTGCGGCCAGCACCAGGAAGTGGTCGGTGACGTCGAGCGCGGCCAGCAGCGGATCGGAGAAGTGCGGCGGCGTGTCGACGACGACGTAGTCGAACATGTCCCGGGCCAGGCGCAGCACCTCGCCCACCAGCGGCGCGCCGACCTGCTCGCCGTCGGTCGGCCGGACCGGGGCCAGCAGGGTGTCCAGGCCGGGCCGGTACGGCGTCAGCAGCGAGCGCAGCCCGGTCTCGTCGAGCCGGTCGGCCATCGCGACCGCGTCGGCGAGCCCGCGCTCGGGGGTCAGCTGCAGTGCGATCGCCACGTCGCCGAACTCCACGTCCAGGTCCACCAGCAGGACCCGGTGCCGGCCCCCGGCGGCCAGCGCCACCGCCAGGTTGGTGGCCACGGTGGTCTTGCCGCA
The DNA here is from genome assembly GCF_014203605.1 of Thiemannella venezuelensis. Lineage (GTDB taxonomy): Bacteria > Actinomycetota > Actinomycetes > Streptosporangiales > Streptosporangiaceae > Planomonospora_A > Planomonospora_A venezuelensis. Next base: position 11,663 of record NZ_JACHJJ010000038.1, read on the forward strand.
GCCGCCCTTGGTGGCCAGCACCGTGACGATCCTTCCGGGGCGGGCGTCGGGAACGCCGGGGACGCCGTGGGTGTCGTGGGTGTCGTGGGTGTCGTGGGTGGCGGGCTGCGGGGCCGACATCCGCCGCGACAGCTCCAGCGAGCGCCCGCACGCCTCCAGCACGGCCCCCGCGTCGCGCGGGTCGGCGACCTCCCGGATACCGGCCCGCAGCGCCTCCCGCAGCAGGCCCGCGCCGGCGTGGGCGCACAGCAGCACCACGCCCGTCGCGGGCCCGCGCAGCCGCTGCTCGGCGGCGAAGGCCGCCGCCTCGGCGGATGCGGCGCCGGGGCCGAAGAGCACGAGCGGCTCGCCCGGATCCTCCGCCATCAGCGCGGCCAGCCCGGCGGGGTCCGCCGCGGTCCGTACGGCGTGCCCGGCCTGCCCGAGCAGTGCGGCGAGCTCCGCGGCCGCGGCGGGCTGCGGCTCGTACAGGATCGTCACCGCCCCCTCCCGCCGGTCGTCGCCCCGCCCCGTGCGGTCACGGGCGCGCCCTCCTCCGTCGCGGGCCCGCGGTCCCGTCCGGTCAACGTCGTCTCCTCGTGGTCAGCGGAACAGCGAATGGTTGTCGACGCCGGGGCCGGGGCCGACGTCGGCGGTGTCGGTGAGCAGGCCGAGGTAGAGGGTCCCGGTCTGGGCGGCGTGCACCAGCCGCTCGGCCTCGTCCTGGTTGACCGCCACGGTCACCAGCAGCGTCCGTTCCTGCTGCGGGTCCTGCTCGGCGGCGTCGGCGGGCTCGGCCGCGGAGGCGGCGGCGCGGCGCGGTCCCACGGCGAGCACCTGGACGCGGGGCAGCAGCACCCGGGTGGCCCGGTTGGTCTCGTGGCCCTCGGCGAGCCGGTCGCCCGAGGGCACCCCCGTCCTGCCCTTGAGCACGTTGAAGGTGTCGAAGACGACCACCTGCGTGTCGGGGCGCACGTACCCGGAGACGTCGGCGGCGGCGGTCATCTCCACCGAGACCGCCATCTTTCCCTCGGGGATCGGCAGTCCGCCGGTCGTCCTCTCCGGCGCGGCGAACATGCCGCGCAGCAGCAGCTGGCGCGGCTGGAGCCCGGCGGTGAGCGCCAGTGCGTCCAGGCCGGCGTCCACGGCGCCCAGCGCGTCGGCCGGGACGGTCTCGGCGGGCATGCGCACCTGCTCGACCAGCCCTCCGGCGCGGATCTGCTCGCCGGTGGTCCCGGCCGGGACGGCCTTCTTCGCCACCAGTACGGCGACCGCCTTCTTGCCCGCCAGCGCCCGCTCCTCGGCGCCGGAGACGTAGACCAGCACGGCGGCGGCGCCGGTCAGGGCCAGCGCCAGCGCGGCCAGCAGCGTGAGCATGCGCGACCTCAACCCGTTCCCCCTAACCGATCAGCGTCACGATGGCGGCGCCCAGGTCGGGGCCGCCGATCGTGCCCTTCGCCGGGACGAGGGCGCGGGTGAAGTAGCCGTAGACGCACTTGTCGGACCCCCCGCAGCGGCTCAGGCCGGTCAGCTTCGACGGCTCGGAGGCGCCGGGCAGGGCATAGCCGGTGATCACGAACGGGGCGAACCCCTCGATGGTGTAGCGGGTGTTCTGCCCGCTCCCCCCGACCTGGCGGAAGATCGGCAGGTAGGTGACGACCCGCTCGCCGCGGGCGTCGGCCAGGACCCGCTCGCACGCCTTGGACGGGGACACGCCCGGGTCGCCGCCGTAGGTGCCGTCGGCCTCGACCAGCACCGAGCAGGTGTCGTCGAGGTCGTCCAGCCAGCCGAACCCGCCGGGGCTGTCGCCGCCGGAGCCGCGGGTCGTGCACGTCCGGGCCGTGGTGGTGTGCAGGTGGAGCACGACCTCGGCCGAGCCGGGCACGGCCGCGGGCGGCGCGGGCGCGAACACCGTGCCGCCCGCGGTGGCCTCGCGCCACTCGCACAGCGAGACGGTCAGGCCCAGGCCGCGGGCCCGCAGCGGCGGACCCCAGGCGGCGCGGGCGCAGGCCCGCACCTCGGCCCCGGCGTAGCCGCCCCTGCCGAGCAGGGTCTGGGCGAGGACCGGCGGCAGCAGGGTGCTGCCGCCGGGCAGCCGGGAGCGGGTGCGCGCCTCCACGTACACCGCGGTGGCCGGCGGCTCGCCGATGCAGGCGGTCAGGTTGGCGGCCGGCGGCGGGCAGCCGGGCAGGCCGCCGTTGCCGGTCCGCCCGCACAGCGTCTCCACTCCCGAGGTGCCGTCCTTGGCGTTGGCGTCGGCGTAGCGCTGCGCGGTGGCGGCGGGGGCGGTGCCGCACCGTCCGGCGTCGCGGGCGCACTGCTCGGCCACGGCCATGGCGGCGGAGTCCGCGCCGCTCTGCAGTTCCTCGCGCTCGGCGTAGAGCCGGCCGACGTCGACGGCGAGGGCGCCCATGCCCAGCAGCACCCCGCCGGCGACCAGCACGCAGACGAGGACGGCGATGCCCCCCTCGTCGCCGCCGCGCCGCAGGAGCCCGCCGCGCCGCAGGAGCCCGGCGGGGCGCGGGGCCCGCACACGCCGCGGGGCCCGGGCCGGCGCCGGCGTGCGGGCCCCCGCCCGCGCCTTCGCGGGCCCTAGCCGAGACACGGCATGACCCCCCTGCCGGACAGGGTGATCGGCCCGTCCAGGCCGCCGCCGAACAGCGCCGCGAGCCCGGCCACCGGGGTGACGAACTCGAAGGGGTGCCTGACCTCGACGACGGCGTCGGCGCCGGGGTCAGGAGCCGCGGGGCAGGCGGTGACCGTGCTGGACAGGGGCGAGAGCCCCTGCGCGGCGGACTCCACCCGGGGTCCGGCCGGATGTCCGAGGGCGACGGCCCGCGCGCCTTCGCGGGCGGCCCCGGTGAGGATGATCTGTGCGTTGAACATGCGCCCGAAGTCGATGACCGCGAAGAGGAGGAAGAGGATCACGGGGAGCATGAGCGCCGTCTCCACGGAGGCGGCGCCCAGTTCCATGGGGCGCGCCGTACGGGCGGTGCGGCCCGGCTGCACGGGGACGCCCAGCCGGGGCACGCGATCAGCCGATCTTGTCGAGGACTTCGCTGAACTTCAGGTCCAGGCCCTGACCGAGCAGGATCACGGTGCCGACGATGACGGCCGCGATGAGCGCCACCATGAGGCCGTACTCCACGGCCGTGGCGCCGCGGTCACGACCGGAGTCGTCGAGCAGGGCCTGGAGCTTGAGGTAAAGACCGATCATGGTGCACTCCTCCGTGAGCTGCGCGCCACCGACGGTTTCCATCGGCGATGGCTTTCCGTAACGTGGCTGACACGCTAGGTGCCGATCGGTTGCCGGAAACGGTGCAGAACGGGTGCGAAATCGGTGCGAGTTACCTTTTGTGCTTACATATGCACTTTAAGTTACTCATTACTGACCGGAACAGTACTCAGGGGCGGGCCCGCGCCAGCAGCGCCCCGACGCGCACCGCGAGCTCCCGCGGGCTGAACGGCTTGACCATGTAGTCGTCCGCGCCCGCCCGGAACCCCTCCTCCACGTCGGCCTCCTGCGCCTTCGACGTGAGCATGAGGACCACCACACCCTCCAGTCCGGGCATCGCGCGCAGCCTGCGGCACACCTCCGGTCCCGAGAGCCCCGGCATCATCCAGTCCAGGATCACGATGTCGGGCCGCTGCTGCTCCAGCGCCGTCAGCGCCTCCATCCCGTCGCCCGCCGTACGCACCTCGTGGCCGGCCTGCTCCAGCCGGAACACGGTCAGATCCCGGATGTCGAGATCGTCCTCGACGATCAGAACGCTGCTCATGATCACCCCGTGACGTTTCCCCAGAAAAAGCCCCTTGGCCAGCGTTCATACCCGCTTCCCCGGTTCTAGGCCTCCAGAACGAGGACGGCCCCCGGCCGCCCCGCCGTTCCTCAACTCCGCGGCGCTCCTTCCGATGGGGACAAGGAAGTCCACTCGAGACGGCATGAGACGGGAGACACAGATGCGCAGGCTGGACGGTGACACCGCCGAGGCGGTGAGGACTGCCGCCCGTCCCCGGATGCCCCGGCAGCTCAGCCGTACCGGAGGACTGGCGCTGGCCTGCATCATGCTGGTGGTCGGGCTGATCGTGACCACGGTCGCGGCCGGCGCGCTGGCCGAAGCCCAGCGCAGGGAGGCCGCCGGGCGCATGGACCGCCACCTGGAGGTGGTACGCACCGTGATCGCCGCCGAGGCCCACCGGCGCGTGGAGCTCCTGGGCCACCTGGCGTCCGCGGTGGGCACCCAGGCGAACCTGACCGCGGAGGACTTCGACGCGCTCACCTTCCGGCTCGCCTACCGCGGGCTGGCCGGGGTCAGCGAGGTGGGATTCGTCGTCTCCGCCGACGACGAGAACGTGCAGGCCCTGCAGCAGCTGTGGCGCGACCGGGGAGCGACCGGCCTGACCCTGCGGCCCGTACGCGCCGACGAGCACCGGCTCGTCGTGCTCACCCGCAGCCTGGACGGCCTCTCGACCGCGCTGGGCCTGGACCTGGCGGCCGCCCCCGAACCCTCCCAGGCCATGGACGCCTCCCGGCGCAGCGGCCAGGTCACCGCCAGCCACGCCTACGTGCTGCTGCGGGACCGCGCACTGCCGATCGCCCGCCAGCGGGCCTCGTTCGTCCTGGCCGCGCCGGTCTACGGCTCCGCCGGCACCCCCGACTCGGGCCTCCTGCGCGGCTGGCTGCTGATGGGCGTGCGCGGCAGCGACTTCGTCAACGGCATCCTGCAGCAGGTCTCCCAGGGCCTCCTCAACGTGACGCTGACCGACGTGTCCGTGCCCGGCCAGGAACGGCGGCTCGCCGACATGCACACCGGCGAACCGCTCGCCGACACCCGCCTGCACCGGGAGACGACGATCGACGCCGCCGGCCGGCGCTGGAAACTGGAGATCCGGCCCACCACCCGGTTCGCCTCCGCCGGCGACGACCACCTCCACCAGGTGGTCCTGGGCTTCGGGGCGCTGGCCAGCGTGCTCCTGGCCGGCCTGATCCTGGTCCTGGTCACCTCGCGCAACCGGGCCCTGGCCCGTGTGGAGCAGGCGACCGCGGCGCTCCAGGCCGACATCGAGCAGCGGCGGCAGGTGGAGATCCGGCTGCGGGAGCGGGAGGCCGAGCTGGAGGGCTTCGCCGCGGTCGCGGCCCACGACCTGAAGTCCCCGCTCACCGTGGTGGCGGGATACTGCGAGCTCGTGGAGGACCACCTCTCCGAGCGCTCCGACCCTCAGGTGAACACCTGGCTGTCGCGGGTGCGGGCCGGGACCCGCAGGATGCAGCAGCTCATCGACGACCTGCTGAACTACGCCGCCGCCGGGGACGGCTCCCTGGACCTGGCCGAGATCGACCTCAACACGATGGTCGGCGACATCGTCGCCGAGCGGACCTCCCATCTCGACCACGACCGGCCGCACATCGAGTCAGGACGGCTCCCGGTGGTCGTCGCCGACCCGGCGCGGCTCCGGCAGGTGCTGGACAACCTCATCGGCAACGCGATCAAGTACGTGCGGCACGGCGTCGCCGCCCAGATCGACATCAGCGCCGAGCAGGACGGGCCGATGTGGCGGATCGCCGTCGCCGACCACGGCATCGGGATCGCCCCCGACCAGCGCGACGCCGTCTTCGGCGCCTTCAACCGGGCCCGCGGCAGCGAGGGCTACCCGGGCACCGGCCTCGGCCTCGCCATCTGCCGCCGGATCGTGAACCACCACGGCGGGGAGATCCACGCCGAGGACAACACCGGGGGCGGCTCCCGCTTCGTCTTCACCCTGCCCGTGGCGCCGGCCCCGGCCGGCGGGGCGGGAACCGCGCCGGCCGGGGAGAGGGCGGCGCTCCCGGTGCCGCGGTAGGACGGCGTCCCCGGACCGCCGTCCCGGTGGCGGCCCGTGCGGCGGTTACGCCTGCTCAGCGGGAGGGTAGGAAAGCAGATGGCCCGAAATCCGGACAGCTCGGCTGTAGCGGGACTGAAACCCACCACGACCGTTCCAGAACAACCATGAGCGTGAGTGGGAGGCTCCGATGGCTTCCATCCCCATACCAGCCGATGAGGCCGAGCGCGTGGCGGAACTGTCCACGCTGCAGTCGCTGACGAACGTGCCCGAGCCCGACTTCACCGGCATCGCCCGGCTGGCCGCGACCGTCTGCCAGGCGCCGCTCGCGCTGGTCACCCTCATCGACGCCGAGGGGCAGACCTACAAAGGCCGCTTCGGCGTCACCGTGACCCGCGGCGGCCGGGAGGCGACGGCGTGCTCGTACGTCATCTGCAGCCGTCAGGTGCTGGAGGTACCCGACGCGCTGGCCGACGAGCGCTTCACCGGCAACCCCTGGGTGACCGGTGAGCCGTACGTGCGCTTCTACTGCGGCGCGCCGATCGTCAGCAGCAACGACCACGCCCTGGGCGCGGTGTGCGTGATGGACCACATGCCGCGCCACCTGTCCGAGTCCCAGCACCAGGCGCTGACCACGCTGGCCGCCTCCGTCGCCGGTCAGATGGAGGCCCGCTACTACACCCAGCGGGCCGATGAGATCATCTCCCGGCTGCGGGAGGTGGAGGAGCTGAAGAACCAGTTCCTGCGGACCGTCAACCACGAGCTGCGCACCCCGCTGACCTCGATCTCCAGCTACCTGCAGCTGATCCAGGACGGCGGGCTGGACGAGGTGACCGAGCAGAAGTTCCTGCGGGTGATCGAGCGCAACAGCCACCGCATCCTGACGCTGATCGACGACCTGCTGCTGATGGCCAGCCTCAACGCCCGCACCGCCGCCCACCACCCGGTCGAGGTGGACCTGGCCGGGCTGGCCCGGCGCGCGGTGGACAAGGTCCAGCCCGTCGCCCGCAGCGGCCACCTGGTCGTGGCCGTGCACGCCCCCGTCCCGGTGATGGTGTGGGCCGACAGCGCCCGGCTGGAGCACGCGCTGGCGCAGGTGCTGGACAACGCCATCAAGTTCACCCCGCCCGGCGGGAGCGTCATCGTCGTCGTCGAGAGCGAGCCGGTCCCGACGATCGAGGTGCGCGACACCGGGATCGGCATCACCCCGGCGGATCTGGAGCACGTGCTGGAGGACTTCTACCGCGGCGGCGAGGCGGAGGACCGGGCGATCGGCGGCACCGGTGTGGGGCTGTCCATCACCAACAAGATCGTCCAGTTGCACAGCGGGCACGTGCACATCGACAGCCGGCCCGGCCGCGGCACCCGCGTGCGCATCAGCCTGCCCTCCGCGACCGATGACGCGGCGCCGGCGCAGACACCGGCACCGGCGCCCGACCTCGCGAAGCCGAACGGCCATCCCGTCCCGGCCCGGGCGGGCTCGAAGACCGGCCGTTCCCGGCCGGGACCCGCGCGGTAGACCGGACGGCAGGCGATACGGCAGGCGATTTCGCCTTCGATTACCGGTATGCCGGCAATGAGTGCCATGAATTGTCGGCGTGCGCGCGACACGCCGGGTGAGACGTGGCTTTCCGATTCGGGTTCCAATAGGGTCCTCCGTTATGAGTGGAGGTAAGCCTGGGCGCCCGTCCAAGGGGCCCCGAACCGCGCAGACCATCCGGTTCCCGAACGATCTGCACCAGGCGATGAAGCAGCGCGCCGTCGAACTGGGATATGACAACTTCCAGGACTACGTCGTCGACTTCCTCGTCGCAGCCCACGACCGTTCCGTGAAGGTGCCCGGCCCCCGGCGCAAGCAGGATCCGCTTCCGCTCGCGGGCTGAGCCCCGACCGCAGCCGCGCAGGCCGTACGGCGTGCGCCGAAAGGAGTGACCGAGGGGAAGGCAGACCGCCCAGGATGGCGGACCCTCACAAATAGAGAAGGCCCCCGCGCCGTTCTACCGCCAAGCAGAACGCAGGGGCCCCTCATTGAGGCGAACATCGACCCGGCTCGTGTCGGCTGAGGCTTTCGCGTGCCTGGCCGGTGTCCTGATGTCTGGAGTCCACGATAGACGATGGATCCCGGGCTCTGCCAGTCATGCCCGAAACCGGCGTGTCGCATTCGGGTGATAGTGGCCTAGCCCAACACGTACAACGCAATTGCCGCACATCCCCCGAGGAGCGGCCCGGCCGCCCGCGCCGCCGTCGCGCGCGCCGCCGTACCGCCTGCTACGAGGATCCCGACCGGCTGCCCGCGGTCCCTCCCCGGACCTGGTTCCGGGGGGTCCGCCTGATGCGGGCGCGCGGGACGGTCGTCCACGACTGCGTGCACCGCATGGCGCGTCACCTGTCCCACCACGCGCACGAGAGCGGCCGGCTCGACGACATGCCGGGCATCATCCGCGCCTACGCCGCCTACCACCACCTGAGCGAGCGGACCGGCTGGAAGGACCTGGGGCGGGTGATCGCGCTCGGCCTGGCCCGCCAGGTGCACGCCGCCGCCCCCGGCCGCCCCGCCCGCTACACGCTCTGCATGGACCTGGCCGGGCTGCCCGGAGACTTCCCCAAGAGCCTCGCCCGGGCGATCGGGAAGGTCGCCGACGACCCGGCCCGGCGGGCCGGGGGCAAGCCGACCCTCGCCTCGGCGCACGCCGTGCTCGCCGAGTGCGTGACGGTCCAGTACGGCGGTCCACATGCCCAGAGCAAGATCGTTGAACTCGGCTGTGGAAGAGTTCACACGTCTCCTTATATAGCAAAGGGCCCCACCCCTCCCCCGTCGCGATCTCTCCCGCTGCACGGCCGGGACGATCACCGGCCGGAGCTTTGGGGGGATGAATCCGGCGACGAGGACGAGCGGCCGAGCCCCGTCTGGCGGAAGCACGGCTACGACGAGCTCCGGCGGGCCCGTGACGCGCTGCGGCGGTGCCTGCCGCGCTGGCGAGCGCAGCGAGAGGGCGTCGTCATCCCCGGCACCGAGGTGCCGGGGGCTTCCGAGCTGGCCTCGCTTGAGCACCTCGTGGCGCTTCTGATGCGATATGTCCCGTTCGGTGAGACGGTGGAGCTGCTCACCGTCCAGGTCGCCTCCGCCCAGAGGATCGAGGGCGTCGTCCGCTACCGGATCGGCTCCTGGCTGCGCTCGTTCCGGCGCCGGCGTGACCTCCCCATCGACGAGGACGGGGCCGGTTACCGGAGGATGCAGGAGCGGCTGGCCGCCCGGCGCGCCCGGTCCAGCCCCGAGGTACGGCGGGCGGTGGTCGAGCTGGCGCACGAGCTCTCCGTCCGCCAGGTGTTCAGGGGCGGGCCGCAGTGCGCCCGGGCCCAGCGCATCGAGGAGGCAGCGGAGGAGGCGCTGCGGGCCGCGCGGGAGCGGGAGCGCACGCGGGGGGATGCGGAGCTCGCCCGGACGGAGGCGGTCGTGCTGGCCGAGGAGGCGGCCGAGCTCGCCATGAGGCGGCGGAAGGAGAGGGCGGAGATCCGCGAGCAGGCCATCCTGCGGGCCCGGCGGGAGAAGGCCCGGCGGGACCGCGGCGAGGCGCTTCCCGCCCTCCCCGCCGGTCCCGGGCCGCTCCCCCCGGTCGGGGGCCCGCACCGGTCTGACGGCTCCGGGCTCGTGCGCACCGCGGGGGACCTGCCCGCCGTACGGCCCGCAACCGGCCCGCACCGGTGGTGATCCTCTCCCGCTACGCCCGGTCGGCCCAATGGATACAGGCGGCCGGTTCGGAGGCCGCCGACCCGCGGGCAGGGTGCGCCGCAAGCGCCGCCCCGGAAGCACACGACGGTGTGAAAGCGGGCGGACCTTCTCAGCTGCCGCCCCGGACAGCCGATGGTGTGACGACCGACCGTGGGAACCGGATACGAGCGCATAGAGGTTGATATATGACGATCACGACGGAGAGAGTCCTGCAGAGCGATCCGCTGAAGATCGCCGACCGGTGCGACCAGTGCGGTGCCCAGGCGTTCGTCCGCGTCGTCTTCGGACCGAGCCGCGACCTGCTGTTCTGCGGCCACCACTACCACCGCAACGAGCTCACGCTGGTGACCCGGCACCCCTACATCACCGTGCGCGACGAGCGCCACAAGATCAACGAGAAGCCGAGCCTGTCCGCCAACGCCGACTGAGCACGCGGCTCCTCGGGCCCGTCCGTGCCGAGACGACGCCCGGCCGGCGGGCCGTCGGCCTCCGCCGCCGGTCCACCCGGACCCGCAGCGCACGTCCTTCGCGAGCCCCCGTCCCGGCGCCTCCCCCAGGTGCCGGGACGGGGGCTCACGCATGCCCGCCGCCGGGGGAGCAGGCGGGTCAGGGGTCGGAGGACTCTCCGCGTCCCGCTGGAGTCCTGCCGGTCACGGCGGGCAGGGTGAAGTGGAAGCGGGAGCCTCCGCCGGGATTGTCCTCGACGCCGATGGAGCCGCCGTGGCGCTCGACGATGCGCTTGCAGATGGCCAGGCCCAGCCCGCTGCCGGCGTAGCCGCTCTTGGCATGGGCGCGGTGGAAGTTCTCGAAGATCGCTTCGTGCTGTCCCGCAGGGACGCCGATGCCGCGGTCGGCCACCTCGACGCGGACCATGTCCGGTCCCTCGGGCGCCGAGGTGACGGTGACCTCGGGGGCGACCCCGGGCGCGGTGTACTTGACGGCGTTGCCGATCAGATTGTCCAGCAGCTGGCGCAGGAGCGCCGGGTCGGCGTGCACCTCGTGCAGGTCGCCGACGTGGAAGCGCGGCGTCCGCGTTCCGGTCAGGTGGGCCGGGAGGTCGCCGCGCGCGGTGACGACGTCCTGCACGACGTCCCGGAGGCTGACCCGGACGGGGGCGATGGCCGCGTCCCGGGCGGTGGTGTAGGCGAGCAGGTCCTGGATGAGGTTGCGCATCCGGGCGGTGGCGCGTTTGATCCGGACGATGCTCTGGCCGGCCATGTCCTGCCCGGCCATGTCCTGCCCGGCCATGTCCTGCCCGGCCATGTCCTGCCCGGCCATGTCCTGCCCGGCCATGTCCTGCCCGGCCGCGTCCTGCCCGGGGAGAGCGCCGGGGGCGCCGCCGGGCCGCGCCTCGATGGCCTCGCCGAGGACGTCGACCCAGCCTTCGACGGTGGTCAGCGGGTTGAGCAGGTCGTGGGAGACGATGCCGGCGAACGCGGCGAGCTCGTCGCGGTGCCGGCGTTCCGCGGTGACGTCGTGCAGGACCACGATGGCTCCGCCGCCGGCCGCGGGCAGGGGGATCGCGCCGACGTCGAGCACCCTGCCCTCGGGAACACCGGAGTTGCGCACCACCACGTCCATGCCGCGGATCTCCTGGCCGGCCAGGGCCCGCCGGTGCGGCATCTCCTCGTCGGGGAGCGGCCTGCCGTCGGGGCGGAACAGACCGTAGTGCTCGCTGCCGGCCATGGTGTCGGTGGAGCTGGTCACCCCGCCGAGCAGGCGCCGGGTGGCGGGGTTGCGCATCACGAACCGCCCGTCGGCGTCGATCACGGCCACCCCGTCGTGCATCGAGTCCATGATCGTGGTGAGGAGCCTGGCCTGGGCGGACGCCGACTCCTCGGCGGCGGTGAGCCGCCCCAGGAGCGCCTCGCGCTCGTCGCGGCTGAGCGCCAGCGCGAGCCCGATGATCGCCACCAGCCCGACGAAGATCTGCGCCACGAGAGCCCGGGCGGAGGGCGAGTCGACCGTGGCGAACGGGCCGTACCCGTTCAGCGTGAACAGGATGGCGGCGGCGCCCGCGAGCAGGTCGTGCAGGACCACGAAGGTCGTGCTGAACCGCAGGCCCGCCCAGACCGTCACGGCGAGCAGCGGGAACGCCAGGGGCAGCCCGTGCCGCAGGCCGAACGCCACGACGTAGGCGGTGACCGAGGCCAGCACCAGGGCGGAGCACTCGGCGACCCGCCACCTGCTCAGCCCGTGCACCCAGATCCGGAAGGCCTCCCAGCGGCGGGCCCCGCCGCGGGGGAGGGAGCCGAAGAAGCGGCCCAGGCGGATGCCGACCGCGCCGATCAGCACGATGCTCACGGTGTTGCGCGTCATCCACACCGCCGTGGTCATCCACGACCACTGACCGGTGACCACCCACACCGCGGTCGGGCCGAAGGCTGTGCCGCACAGCGTGCTGACGGCGGCGACGAACAGCAGCCGCCACAGATGGCGCACCCTGGCGAACCGTCCCCATCCCCCGGGATCCCACAGCTCTGGGCATAAACGTTTGAAAAGGTGCACGAAGACCCAGACCTGCACCAGGTTCGCCATGACGAAGCAGACCCCGAGGACCGTGGACGCGCCGGTCAGCACGTTGACGGCGAACGTGACCACCGTCAGCGCCACCACATCCGGCCACCAGGACCGCTCGTGGCGCTGCGCCATGAACCACAGCACCGCCACGCCCGCGGCGGGCCACACCAGACTCAGGCTCGCCCCCTCGATCACGGTCATCCGCCCGGCGACCACCGCGATCAGGTACAGCACGGTGAACATGAGGGTGCGGCGCAGCGCGGCCATTTTGGCCATCAGCGGGCCGTCCGCCGCGCCGTACCGGCGGCCGGGAGCGGTTCCGGCGCGACGGGAAGCGGCCGGGCGATCTCGAACAGGGTCACCGGGGTCTCATCCCCCACCGATGACCGACGGTAACGGTGTCGTCCGCCGGAGGGACGGGTTTTCCGGGTGTTTACCGGTAGCGTCGTCGCTGTCCGTGTGGGTGCAGAAACCGTGTCAGATCCTGGAGATTCCTCACATGCCGCCCTCGGCCGACGATAAATATCACATGTACCCCGCCGACAGGCCGACCGAGAACGGTTGGCACCGCATCCACATCGGCCGCCAGCCGATTCACGATGAGACCGGTGCCCTGGTGGCCTATGAGCTTCTCTTCCGGTCCAACTCGAAGGCCCAAGGGGCGACCGCGCGCGGTGCCGAGGCGACCAGCCAGGTCATCGTCAACGCGTTCAGCGAGTTCGGTTTGGAACGCCTGACCGGCTCGCGTCTGTGCTTCATCAACCTGACGCGTGAGTTCCTCGTCGGCGAGCTGCCGCTGCCGTTCGACTCCGGATCGGTCGTGCTGGAGGTGCTGGAGACCATCGACATCGACGAGCAGGTGGTCTCCGGCGTGCGGAAGCTGGCGGAGCAGGGCTTCGCCATCGCGCTCGACGACTTCGTGCTCGGAAACGACCACGAACGCCTGCTGGAGATCGCCTCCTACGTCAAGCTCGAGGTCTCCGGGGTGGACCCCGACGTCCTGCGGACGCGGGTCGAGGCCTGCCGCGCCTACGCGCACCTGCGCCTGGTGGCCGAACGGCTGGAGACCCAGGAGGACATGGACCTCGCCCGGGAACTCGGGTTCGAGCTGTTCCAGGGATACCTGCTGGGCAGGCCCCGGGTGCTGTCCCTGGACACGCTGGAGCCCAGCCGGCTGCGCCACCTGGAGCTGATCAGCAAACTCGCCGACGACGAGACCGACCTGGACGAGGTGGTGGCGATCGTCACCTCCGACCCCGCCCTGTCCTACCGCATCCTGCGCGCCACGAACTCCGCGGCGGTCGGCAGATGGCAGCGGGTCTCGTCGGTGAACGACGCGGTGGTGGTCCTGGGTACCGAGCGGTTGCGGCACTGGGTGACGCTGATGCTCCTCAGCGACGTGGTCGGCTCGGGCGACGGCGTCGACACCGAGCGCATGTCCCACGTCCTGGCCCGGGCCCGCCTCTGCCAGTTGTTGTCGAAGTCCCTGAGCCTGCCCAGCGACAAGGCGTTCACCGTGGGCCTGCTGACCGGCATCGCCGACCTGCTGGGCGTGCTCCCGGAGGAGCTGATCGCGCACCTGTCGCTCAGCCAGGACGTGTCAGCCGCGATCATCGACGAGCGCGGTCCGCTCGGCTCGGTCGTCATCGCCGCCAGGGCGTACGAGTCGGGCAGGATGCCCGACCAGGACGACGCGCACGGGAACCTGGCGCACGCCTTCCTGAGCGCCGTCGACTGGTCGATGAACATCGTCACCAGTGTCTGACCGGACGTGGGAACCCGCGAGGCCCGGTCAGGCGGTACGGCGCGCCCTGCGGCGACTGTAGCGTTACGCGTAACACGAAAATGAATCGAGCTACGCGTAATCATTTGCTGTCGCCTTCGTGGATTGCGATAACACCCGGTTAACGCAACTCAGGAATCGGATGGCGACGGCCGATCGCGCCCCTGTGTCCCGGTCCGGGAGGGATCGGCCACGCTGCTGCCGGTGCTCCGCCGCGGTCGTCCGCGGGCGGCGGCTCAGGACGCCGCGGTCTCCAGGGCGGAGGCGACCGCGAGCGGGTTCTGATACTCCCGCCAGCGGGCGATCCGCCCCTTGCGGACGGTCAGCACGCCGACGAACGGGGCCGCGGCGGACACTCCCGTCGCGGTCAGCGTCGCGGCCAGCTCGTACTCGACGACGATGGTGCCGGGGTCGGTGGTGTCGTGCACGGCCAGCGCTCGGCAGTCGTCGAAGCGGAAGGGCAGGCCGTCGTGCCCGGCACGGACGAAGGCCAGGACCGCGGCCCGGCCTTCGATCCGGCCGGGCCGTCCGGGTGCGGCGAACGGCATCTCCAGGATGACGTCCTCGGTGAGCGAGTCGTCGTCGAAGACGGTCTCGCCGGCCGTCCAGCGCTCGCGCATGCGGTCGAAGACCTCGCGTGGGGTCATGCCTGCCTCCGGGATAAGATGAGTGGTGACTCGACTTACCATAATGAGTCGAGACTCATTTTCCAAGGGGGTCGGCGTGCGGGCGGACGCGCAGCGCAACCGGGAACGCATCCTCGACGCGGCCGAGGAGGTGTTCACGCACCGCGGTACGGCGGCGTCCACCGAGGAGGTGGCCCGGCTGGCCGGCGTGGCGATCGGCACGGTCTTCCGGCACTTCCCGACCAAGGACGACCTGCTGGCGGCGATCCTGAAACGCCTGCTGGCACGGCTGGCGGGGGACGCGGCCACGCTCGGCGGGGCGGACGGCCTGCACGTCTTCTTCCGCCGGCTGGTCGAGCAGGCGGCGGCCAAGCGCACGGTGGTCGACCTGGCCGGCGTCAGCGTCCCGGCGGCGGTGGGTCAGCTGGGCGAGGCGGTGGGGGAACTGCTGCGCCAGGCACAGGCCGCGGGCACGGTGCGCGATGACGTCCGCCGGCCCGAGGTGATGGCGCTGCTGGTGAGCGTCTGCCAAGGCGCCCTGCAGGGCGGCTGGGACGTGGAGCTGCAGGAACGGACACTCGCCGTCATCTTCGCCGGTCTGGCCGCGTAGGCGTCGTTCGCCGGACCGGGGCGCCGGCGCTCGCAGGACGGGACGGGACACCGGAGGAGTCCGCGAGCGGTCGCCGCCTCCGCTCCGGTCACCCCAGGGCGGCGAGCTTGCGCTCCAGCACCGCCCGCTCGCGCCCGTTGCCGCACAGCCGTACGGCGCGCTCCAGCTCGGTGCGCGCCTCCTCGGCGCGGCCCAGGCGGGTGAGCAGCTCCCCGCGGACGCCCGGCAGCAGGTGCGAGCCCTGCAGCGCCCCGGCGTCCGCCAGCCCGTCCACGATCGGCAGTGCCGCGGCCGGTCCCCGGGCCATGGAGACCGCCACCGCCCGGTTGAGGTCGACCACGGGTGAGGGCGCGAGTCGGCCGAGCGCCTCGTAGACGAGGACGACGCGCTCCCAGTCCGTCGCCTCGACCGACGGGGCGACGGCGTGGCACTCGGCGATCGCGGCCTGCAGGCCGTACGCGCCGAGGCCCCGGCCGGCCCGCTCGGCGCGGGCCAGGGCGGCCCTGCCCCGGCGGATCGCGGCGCGGTCCCAGCGGCGGCGGTCCTGGTGCTCCAGCAGCACCGGCTCGCCGTCCGGCCCGGTGCGGGCGGGAAAACGCGCCGCGGTCAGCTCCAGCAGCGCCAGCAGGCCGTGGACCTCGGGCTCGTCCGGCACCAGCCGGGCCAGCACCCGGGCGAGGCGCTGCGCCTCGCCCGCCAGATCGGGCCGGATCAGATCGTCGCCGGAACTGGCCGAGGAGCCCTCGGTGAAGATCAGATAGATCACGTTGAGCACCGAGCCGAGCCGCTCGGCCCGCTCCCGGGCCGACGGCACCGCGAACGGCACCCGGGCCGCCCCGAGCGTCTTCTTCGCCCGGGTGATCCGGGCCTGCACGGTGGCGGTCGGGACGAGGAACGCCCGGGCGATCTCGTCGCTCGTCAGACCGCCGACCACCCGCAGGGTGAGCGCCACCCTCGCCTCCCGGGACAGGACGGGATGGCAGGAGACGAACATCAGCGCGAGCATGTCGTCGTCGATCTGGTCCGGATCCCACAGCACGTCCTCGGCCTCCCGAGCCGGATCGGCGGGTGCGTTCCCCGAGGAGATGCCGCCCTCCCCCAGCTCGTGGGCGAGGGCGGCGTACCTGTCGTCGAGGGCGGAGCGCCGGCGGAACGCGTCGATCGCGCGGCGCCGGCCGACGGTGAGCAACCACCCCGCG
This sequence comes from Thiemannella venezuelensis, assembly GCF_014203605.1. GTDB lineage: Bacteria > Actinomycetota > Actinomycetes > Streptosporangiales > Streptosporangiaceae > Planomonospora_A > Planomonospora_A venezuelensis. The sequence goes on from NZ_JACHJJ010000038.1 coordinate 27,930, forward strand.
GGGTGGCGGGGAGCACCCTCGCGCGGCCAGGTCACCAGGGCCTCGGCCAGCGCCTCCTGGGCGAGGTCCTCGGCCAGTGCGAAGTCGCCGGTGTAGCGGGCGAGCGCGCCGACGATCCGCGCGGACTCGATCCGCCAGACGGCGGCGACGGCCTCACGGCCGGTGGGGTCTGCCATCTTCCGTCGGTCCGATCAGAGCTGGCCGGTAGCCTCGCGCCACGCCCGCTCCTTCTTGATCCACTCGTTGTCCTGCGGGAACTCGTCGATCGTGGTGACCCGGCGGATCTCGGTCTTGAAGCCCGGACCGGTGATCGGCGAGCGCCTGGCCCACTCCACGGCCTCCTCCCTGGAGGCGACGTTGAGGATGTAGAAGCCGCCGAACAGCTCCTTGGTCTCGCCGTACGGGCCGTCGGTGACCACGGGCGGTTCGCAGGAGTAGTCGACGACCACGCCCTCGGCGGCGTCGGCGAGGCCTTCGGCGGCGAGCAGCACGCCGGCCCGGATCAGCTCCTCGTTGTACCGGCCGACGGTCGCGAGCATCTCGGTGAAGTCGACGTCGCCCATCGCGGTGAAGGCCTCGTCGGTGGCGCGCCAGATCAGCATGTACTTCATGGTCTCTGTCTCCCTGTGTCGTCCGGGCCCTGCGGGCCTTTCTCACGCATAGGTCGAACGGGCGGCGCCGCGGATCGACACGACCGCCGGATTTCTTCTCCGGGGAATCGGCCGGCGTGGTTCCGGCCGCCTCCGGCGGGTGGACCCCGGATCACCTCAAGATCGTTCTTTAGCGTACACGGTCGTTCCCCGCGGGCCGGCGCGGGCGGGCGTGCGGGGAGCGTGCCGCCGTTGCACAGGCGATCCACAGGGTAGGGAAGGAGGACTCACAGTGTCTTTTCCGACGATCGGGCTATGACCGTGACGAATGCGGAGGTTCGTGGGCAGTTGCGTCGGCCGGACGGCGGTCCGCTGCGGGTGCTGGTGGTGGACGACGAGCCCACGCTGGCGGAACTGCTGACGATGGCGCTGCGCTACGAGGGCTGGGAGGCGCGCAGCGCCGGCGACGGCATGAGCGCCGTGCGGGCCGCGCGCGAGCTCCGCCCCGACGCCGTCGTGCTCGACATGATGCTGCCCGACATCGACGGCCTGGAGGTGCTGCGCAGGCTGCGCGGGGAGGCGCCGGACGTGCCGGTGCTGTTCCTGACCGCCAAGGACTCGGTGGAGGACCGGATCGCGGGGCTGACGGCCGGCGGCGACGACTACGTGACCAAGCCGTTCAGCCTGGAGGAGGTCGTGGCGCGGCTGCGCGGCCTGATGCGCCGGGCGGCCCGTTCGGAGCTGCGCCCGGACTCCCGGCTCGTCGTCGGCGATCTGGTCCTGGACGAGGACAGCCGCGAGGTCCGGCGGGACGACGAGCCGATCAGTCTGACGGCCACGGAGTTCGAGCTGCTGCGCTACCTGATGCGCAATCCGCGCCGGGTGCTCAGCAAGGCGCAGATCCTCGACCGGGTGTGGAACTACGACTTCGGCGGACAGGCGAACGTGGTGGAGCTGTACATCTCGTACCTGCGCAAGAAGATCGACGCCGGCCGGACGCCGATGATCCACACGCTGCGCGGCGCCGGTTATGTCCTCAGACCCGCTGACTAAGACGCCGCCGGGCGCGGCGGCCGGGGCGCCGGCTGGCCGGCGGACCGGGCCGCGCCGGTGGCGGGGATGGTCGCTGCGGGCCCGCCTGGTCGCCGCGATGCTCGCCCTGCTGACCCTGGCGTTCCTGGCCGTCGGCGTGACCACCGAGGTCACGCTGGCCGAGGTGCTGTACGGGCGTGTCGACGCCCAGCTGGCGGCGGCCGCGGGCCGGGCGCCGCACGGATACGGGCCCCCGCCCGCCCAGGAGCCGGACGGCCGGGCCCCGGACACCTCCGGACCGACCGGCTGCGCGCAGCCGCAGGACCGGGACTTCCCGCGGGGGCAGGCCATCGGCACGCTGTCGGCGCGGATCTGCGCGGGCGAGGTCGTCAGCGCCGACGTGCTGGTGGAGCAGGGGCAGGCGCAGCCGGAGGTCGGCGCGTCGCACGCGACGCTGCTGACGGTTCCGGTGGACGCCGCGCCGGCCACCTACGACCTCGGCGAGCTGGGCGACTACCGCCTCGTCGCGCGTCCCCTGCCCGACGGCGCGGTGCTGGTCACCGGGCTGCCGCTGGCGGAGACGCAGGAGACGCTCTACCTGGTGGCCGCCGTCGTGGCGGGGGTGACGGCGCTGGTGCTGCTGGCTGCGGGCTACGCCGGGACGGTGATCGTACGGCGGACGCTGCGTCCGCTGTCCCGGGTGGCCGCGACCGCCGCCCGGGTGTCGCAGCTGACCCTCCACCGCGGCGAGGTGGAGCTGCCGCAACGCGTCGCCGAGGCCGACGCCGACACGCGCACCGAGGTCGGGCAGGTCGGCGCGGCGCTGAACCGGATGCTGGACCACGTCGGCAGCGCGCTGGAGGCCCGGCACGCCAGCGAGACGCAGGTCCGCCAGTTCGTCGCCGACGCCAGCCACGAACTGCGCACCCCGCTCGCGGCGATCTGCGGTTACGCCGAGCTGAGCAGGCGCGGCCGTCAGCCCGTGCCGGACGAGGTCGCGCACGTGCTGCGCCGGGTGGAGGCGGAGGCGCGGCGGATGACCGTCCTGGTGGAGGACATGCTGCTGCTGGCCCGCCTGGACGCCGGTCGTCCCCTCGCGTGCGAACCGGTGGACCTGACGATGCTGACGGTGGACGCGGTCAGCGACGCGCACGCCGCCGGCCCGCGCCACGACTGGCACCTGGACGTGCCCGAGGAGCCGATCACCGTGGCCGGCGACGCGGCGCGGCTGCAGCAGGTCCTGGCCAACCTGCTGGCCAACGCCCGCAGCCACACCCCGGAGGGCACCCGTGTCACGGTCGGCGTGGAGGCCCGGGGCGGGCACGCCGTGCTGACCGTCACCGACACCGGCCCCGGCATCCCGCCCGAGCTGCTTCCGCACGTCTTCGAACGCTTCGCCCGCGGCGACACCTCACGCTCCCGGGCGGCCGGCAGCACCGGTCTCGGGCTCGCCATCGTGCACGCCGTGGTGACCGCGCACGGCGGGAGCGTGGAGGCCTGCAGCGTGCCGGGCCGTACGAGCTTCACCGTACGGCTGCCGCGGGCCGCCGACGACGGCGCGTGACGGCCCGCCGGCTCATTCCTCCGGCACAGACCTCTCACAGGCGGCTCATAGGCCCGCCCGGCTCAATGAAGTCGTCCCCGAACCTCCCGGACGAAGGAACAGCCGTGAACCAGCTGGCAATCATCGCCGCCGACCTCGTAGCCATCGCCGTCCTCACCTTCGGTGTCTACTTCCCCCGCCACCACCGCCGCGACCTGGTGGTCGCGTTCCTGGGCGTGAACATCGGCGTGCTGGCGGTCTCGATGGTGCTCGGCTCCTCGACCGTGGGAGCCGGACTGGGGCTCGGCCTGTTCGGCGTGCTGTCGATCATCAGGCTGCGTTCCGACGAGATCGCCCAGCACGAGGTCGCCTACTACTTCGCCGCCCTGGCGCTCGGTCTGCTGGCCGGGCTGAGCGGCTCCCTGGACGCGCTGAACGGCGGCCTGATGCTGCTGATGATCGCCGCGCTGTTCGTCGGCGACCACCCGCACCTGTTCCGCCGCTACCGGCAGCAGACCGTGAACCTGGACGTCGCGCACACCGACGAGGACGCGCTCCGCGCGCACCTGGAGGTACTGCTGGGGGGCCGGGTCGTCAACCTGTCGATCAAGCACGTCGACCTGGTCGACGACACCACGCTGGCCGAGGTCCGCTACCTCGCCGACCGCCGGCAACCCGCCCGCCGGGGACTCGTCGAGCGTGATCGGGCGACGGTGGCCGCATGACCACCGCGACCGCGCTGCTCGACCCCCTGCGCCCGATCACGCTCGACGAGCTCGTGGCGCGGGCGTCCCTGCTGACCCGGCTGGACCGGAAGTACATCCTGCCCGCCGCCGGCCTGCCCGCCGTCCTGGGCGCCCTGCCCGCCGACGTCCGGGTGCTGGAGATCGACCGGCGGCGCGCCTTCGGCTACCGGTCGGCCTACTTCGATACCCCGGACCTGGACGGCTACCTGGCCGCCGCCCACCGCCGGCGCCGCCGATTCAAGATCAGGATCCGCAGCTACGTCGACTCGGGCACGCACTTCGCGGAGGTCAAGACCCGCGGCCGGCGCGGCACGACCGTCAAGCAGCGCATCTCCTACACCGGCGACGGCCTGCACCTGGGCTCCGAGGCCCGCGCGTATGCCGGCGCGGTCCTCGCCGAGGCCGCCATCCCCGCCGACGGGCTGCACTTCGGGCACGTGCTGACCACGCGCTACCGGCGCACGACGCTGTTCGTCCCGTCCACCGGCAGCCGGGTCACCATCGACGCGGACCTGTCCTGGGCGCTGCCGGACGGGACCGCGATCCGCACTCCCGAGCGCGTCATCGTCGAGACGAAATCGGACCGGACGACCTCGCAGATCGACCGGCTGCTGTGGTCGCTGGGACACCGCCCCTGTTCGGTGTCGAAGTACGCCACCGGGCTGGCCGCGCTCCGGCCCGACCTGCCCGCCAACCGCTGGCGGCCCGTACTGCGGCGCCACTTCCCCACCGTCACAGAAGAGAGCCGACCATGAGAATCCGCAGGAAGCTGGCCGCCGCCTTCGCCTCGGGAGCCCTCGCCGTCACCCTGCTGGCCGGATGCACCACCGGCACCGAATCGACCGGCACCCAATCGACCACCACTCAATCGACCGGCACCGGATCGGCCACCACCGCCACCGCGGTCGCCGTGAGCGCCGTCCAGAGCGCCGCGGAGGTGCTGGCCGCCAACGAGGCCGACCACGCCGAGGCCGACGCCGCGGCCTACGAGCCGTCCGAGGTCGTGGACATCGCCCTCGGAGGCGACTCGGCCGAGGCCACCGGTGACGGGGTCACCGTCGACGGCTCCACGGTGACGATCACCGCCGCGGGCTCCTACCGGCTCTCGGGCACCCTGACCGACGGCCGGGTCGTCGTCGACGCGCCCGGCGCCACCGTCCGGCTGATCCTCGACGGCGCCCGCATCTCCAGCTCCTCCACCGCGGCGATCGCCGCGGTGGAGGCCGAGCGGCTCGTCGTCGTCCTGGCCGACGGCAGCAGGAACACCCTCAGCGACGCCTCCTCCTACGCCGACGGAGCCGAGGCCGACGCCGCGCTCTTCAGCGCCGGCGACCTGACCGTCACCGGCGGCGGGGCGCTCGACGTCCACGGCAACGGCAACGACGCGATCGCCGGCAAGGACGGCCTGGTCATCCAGTCCGGCACCGTCACGGTCGTCGAGGCCGCCGACGACGGCATCCGGGGCAAGGACTACGTCGTCATCGACGGCGGGAAGGTCACCGTCACCTCCGGCGGCGACGGGATCAAGGCCGACAACACCGAGGACGCCGACGCCGGCTACGTCTCGGTCACCGGAGGCGGGGTCACGGTGACCGCCGGGGGCGACGGCGTCGACGCCGCCACCGACCTGGTGGTCACCGGAGGCACGCTCGACGTCACCGCCGGCGGTGGCAGCGGCGTGACCCCGGCCGGCGAGACGTCGGCGAAGGGCCTCAAAGCGGGCGTGATCACCGTCCTGGAGGGCGGTGCCGCCGGGATCGACGCATCCGACGACGCCGTCCACAGCGACGGAGCCGTCCGCCTCGCCGGAACCGGGCTCACCGCCGCCACCGGCGGTGACGCCGTCCACGCCGAGGGCGCCCTGGTGATCGACGGCGGCACCGTCGACATCACCCGGTCGGCGGAAGGCCTCGAAGGCGCCGACATCGTGCTGAACTCCGGAAACGTGACCGTCGTCGCCAGCGACGACGGGATCAACGCGGCCGGCGGCACGACCGGCACAGCCGAGGCGCAGGGCGGGCCCGGCGGCGGCGAGCCCGCGGGCGACCACTCCGTCACCGTCACCGGCGGCACCCTCGTCATCGACTCCGCGGGCGACGGCTTCGACTCCAACGGCACCGCCGCGATCTCGGGCGGCACCGTCGTGGTCAACGGACCCACGCAGAGCATGAACGGGGCGCTCGACGTCGACGGGAGCTTCCAGATCAGCGGCGGTGTGCTGCTGGCCTCGGGCAGCGCCGGCATGGTGGTCGCGCCGGACACCGGCTCCGCCCAGGGCTGGGTCTCCGTCACCCTGGACACGGCCGCGCAGGCGGGCACGACCCTGCAGCTCGTCGACGACGGCGGCGCGCTGGTGGCCACCTACGTCACCCCGAAGACGATTCAGAACCTCGTCTTCTCCTCGGCCGATATCACCTCCGGTAAGGAGTACGCCGTCCACACCGGCGGTACGGCCTCCGGCACGAGCACCGGCGGGCTGGCCGCGTCCGGCGAGCTCGGATCGGCGACGCAGGTCGCGACCGCGACGGCCGGCCAGGCGCCGGCCGGAGGCGGCCGGGGCGGCCCCGGCGGCCCTCCCATGGGCGAGCGCCCGGACGCCGCCTCCGCCCGGAGCGACCAGTGACCCGGCCCCGCGCAGGGCGCGGCCCCGGCCGCGTCCTCCGCCGGGCCCGGCACGCGGCCCCGCCTGGGGCAGGGCGGCGGAGCGGACGGAACGGCGGAGTCGGACCCGCCCGCCGGGAGGGTGGACTACGGTGCTCACTCATGATCGAACCCTCCTTCCTGCGCGCCACCCGGACGGCCTACGACGCCCGCGCCGCCGAGTACGCCGCGTTCGTCAGCGGATCGCTGGAGACCCGGCCGCTGGACCGGGCGATGTTCGCCGTGTTCGCCGAGCTCGTGCGGGCCGCCGGGGCGGGGCCGGTGGCCGACCTCGGGTGCGGGCCCGGGCACGTGACGGCGCACCTGCACTCCCTGGGACTGGAGGCCTTCGGCGTCGACCTGTCGCCGCAGATGATCGAGCTGGCCCGGCGGGCGCATCCGCACCTGCGGTTCGAGGAGGGGGCGATGACCGCCCTGGACCTGCCGGACGGCGCGCTCGGCGGCATCGTGGCCTGGTACTCCCTCATCCACACGCCGCCGGAGCGGGTGCCGGAGGTGCTGGCCGGGTTCCACCGGCTGCTGGCCCCGGGCGGCCGCCTGCTGATCGCCTTCCAGTCCGGCGACGAGCGGCTGACCGCGCCGGAGCCGTTCGACCACAAGGTGACGCTCGCCTACCGGTGGCCGCTCGGCCGCGTCGCCGAGCTGCTGCGCCGGGCCGGGTTCGCGGTGGACGCCGAGCTGCGGTGCGACCAGGACGACAGGTTCCCGCAGGGCTGCCTCCTGGTCCGCAAGCCGGCCGGAGCGGGAGGCCGTTGACGCGCCCCCGGCCGGGAGGCCGGGTCGCCGCGGGTGGGTGTGCGCGCGGGCGAGGTCAGCGGGGCAGGGCGTCGAGCCGGTCGAGGAGCTGGTCGGAGAGCCGCCGGAGCGCGGTGACCTGGTCGGGGGTGAGGCCGTCGAAGAACAGGTGCCGGACGGCGCCGACGTGGCCCGGGGCGGCGGCCTCGATGGCCTGCCGCCCGGTCTCGGTGAGCACGATGAACGCGCCCCGGCCGTCCTCGGGGCACTCCTCGCGCCGGACGAGGTCGCGGCGCTGCATCCGGGTCAGGTGGTGCGACAGGCGGCTCTGCTCCCACTGCAGGTCGCGCTGGAGCTCGAACGGCCGCAGCCGCCCCTCGGAGGTGTCGGTGAGGGCGACGAGCACCTCGTAGTCGGCCAGGGACAGGCCGGAGTCGGCCTGCAGCTGCCGGTTGAGCCGGGCGGTCAGCTGTCCCTGCAGCCGCAGGAAGGCCCGCCAGGCCTGCTGCTCGTCCTCGTCGAGCCATCCCGTGTCGCTCATGCGTCCACTCTAGCAAATTGATGACACATCATGAATTTGGGAATGCATGATGCGTCATATAGGTTGAGCCCCATATGGATGACACATCATCCATATGACGACCGGCCGAAGGAGACCACCATGACCACGACCGCCACCGGCTTCGCCCAGCTCACCGGCACCTACACCCTCGACCCCGCGCACACCCGCATCGGGTTCGTCGCCCGGCACGCGATGGTGACCAAGGTCCGCGGCGCGTTCAACGAGTTCGAGGGCACCGCCGTCCTCGACGGCGAGAACCCGGCCGCCTCCACCGCCGCCGTGACCATCAAGACCGCGAGCATCGACACCCGCAACGCCCAGCGCGACGAGCACCTGCGCAGCAACGACTTCCTGGCGATGGAGACCTACCCGGAGATCACCTTCACCTCCACCGCGATCCGCCAGACCGGCACGACCGACTTCGAGGTGACCGGCGACCTCACCATCAAGGGCGTCACCAACTCCGTGACGGTCCCCTTCACCTACGAGGGCGCCGCCACCGACCCGTTCGGCAACGTGCGCGTAGGCTTCGAGGGCTCGGTGACCATCAACCGCAAGGACTACGGCGTCACCTGGAACGCCGCGCTGGAGACCGGCGGCGTCCTGGTCAGCGACAAGATCGTCCTCGAGTTCGAGGTCTCCGCGGTCAAGAACGCCTGACCCGCCGGGCCCTCCCGAGAACACCCGGTCGCCCGCCGCCGGCCGTCCCGTACGGCCGGCCGGCCCGACGGCCGCCCCCGCCCGCTCACCCGCATCCGACGGAAGGACGTCCCATGACCACGACCCTGCCCCGACCCAGCCTGGACGTCCGCCGCGCGGACGAGCGGTTCACCACGGAGATCTCCTGGCTGGACTCCAAGCACTCGTTCTCCTTCGGCCGCCACCACGATCCGGCGAACACCCACCACGGGCTGCTGCTGGTCAACAACGACGACGTCGTGCGCCCCGGCTTCGGGTTCGACACCCACCCGCACCGGGACATGGAGATCGTCACCTGGGTGATGCAGGGCTCCCTGGTCCACCAGGACTCCACCGGCCACAACGGCGTCATCTACCCCGGTCTGGCCCAGCGGATGAGCGCCGGCACCGGCATCCTGCACTCGGAGAAGAACGACTCCTGGCGCCTCGCGGGCGACGTCCACGACGAGCCGGTCCACTTCGTGCAGATGTGGGTCGTGCCCGACGAGAGCGGCATCACCCCCGGCTACGAGCAGCTCGAGATCGACGGCGAACTGCTGTCCGGCGGCCTGGTGACCGTCGCCTCCGGCATGCCCGCGCACGCCGACGCCGCCGCCATCCGCATCGGGAACCGCTACGCAGCGCTCCACGCCGCCCGCCTGCGGCCCGGTCAGAGCGTCGAGCTGCCCGAGGCGCCGTTCCTGCACCTGTTCGTGCCCCGCGGCGCCGTCGCCCTCGAAGGAGCCGGAGCGCTCGGCACCGGCGACGCCGTACGCTTCACCGCCACCGGAGGCCAGCGGGTCACCGCCACCGAGCCCGCCGAGATCCTCGTCTGGGAGATGCACGCCGCCATCGCCGCCTGAGAGCCCAGGCGGGGAGCCACGCCTCATCCGGAGAGGGGCGACGGTGACGTACTCCATGTCGGACAGGCTGTTCGAGGAGGCTTCGCCCGTTTCGACGAGGCGCTCGGCGTAGGCCGCCAGGTATGGATCAACGGTTGTCAGGGCTTGGTGGGGACGGTGACGGTACCGTCGAGGATGAGCCGGCGCAGCCCGTCCACCTTCTTCCGCACCGGGGCGATCGCCTTGTCGTTGGAGACGGAGTAGCCGACGCCGTCGGTCTTGAGGTCGAAGCGCTTGACGCCGCCGGCCCGGTCTCCCTTGATGAACGCCTGGATCTCCTGGAAGACGGCGTTGTCCACCCGCTTGACCATGGACGTCAGAATGGCGGCGCGGACGCCGGGTTCGGCGGTCTGGTACTGGTCGGAGTCCACCCCGACGGCCCAGGTGCCCTTGCGGGCGGCGACCGCCTTCAGGGTGCCCGCGCCGGACCCGCCGGCGGCGGTGTAGACGACGTCGACGCCTTCGGCGAACATCCGCTGGGCGATCTTCTCCGCCTTGTCGGGCACGCCGAAGCCGCTGAAGTCCGGCGGCGCAGAGAGGTAGTCGACGCTGACCTTCACCCCGGGCCGGGCCCTGGTGGCTCCGGCGGTGAAACCGGCCTCGAACTTCTGCAGCAGCGGGATGCGGACTCCGCCGATGAACCCGACCCGGCCGGAGCGGGACTTCAGGGCGGCGGCCGCCCCGGTCAGGTAGGAGCCCTGCTCCTCGGCGAAGACCAGGGAGACCACGTTCGGGGCGCTGAAGGAGTCGTCGTCGACGATGGCGAAGGTGGTCCCGGGGAACTCCGCCGCGACCGTCCGGACGGCCCCGGCGTACAGGAAGCCGACCGCGATGACCGGGTTGCGGCCCTCCTCCGCCAGCTCGCGCAGCCTGGCGGCGCGCTCCTCCTCGGTCTCCTCGGAGAGCGTCACCTCCCGGCCGTCGACCTCGAGCTCCTTCTTCGCCCGGTCCAGGCCCGCGGCCGCCGCGTCGTTGAAGCTCTTGTCGCCCCGCCCGCCCTGGTCGAAGGCGAGCCCGACCCGCACCTGCTCCAGACCCAGCCCGTCGACGCCGGAGGCGGCCAGGCGCACGGGCGGCTCCGCGCCGGCCCCGCATCCGGCCAGGGTCGTGGCGGCCGCCGCGGCCAGTACGGCCAGCGCGGTCCTTCTCCTGTTGCGCACTGTGGTCTTCCTTCTGCCTGGTGGATGCCGAGGGTCTCGGCGCTCTTGGGGTTCTGGGTCTTCGGATCGGGGGTGTTCACGGATGAACACCGACGGGGTCCGCCGGGTGGGCGCTCCGCGGTGGTCACGGCGCGCTCACCTGCCGCGGCTAGTAGCGGAACCGCCCGACCGCCTCGCGCAGCCGCGTCGACACACTGGTGAGTTCGGCGACGGTACGGCGCGAGCGGGCGATGTCGGCGTCGACCGCCGAGGCCGAGGAGGCCACGGCGGTGATGCTCTCGGCGATCCGGGAGGCTCCCCCGGCGGCGTCGGCGACGCTGCGGTTCATCTCGTCGGTGGTGGCGGTCTGCTCCTCCACCGCGCTGGCGATCGTCGTCTGGTAGCCGCTGATCCCCGCGATGACCTCGCCGATCCTGCCGATGGCGCCGACCGCGGCGGTGCTGTCGGACTGGATCGCCTGGACGAGACGGCCGATCTCCTCGGTCGCCGAGGAGGTCTCCTGCGCCAGGTTCTTGACCTCGTGGGCCACCACGGCGAATCCCTTGCCGGAGTCGCCGGCGCGGGCGGCCTCGATGGTGGCGTTGAGCGCCAGCAGGTTGGTCTGCTCGGCGATGCTGGTGATGAGCTTGACCACGTGGTCGATCTCCGAGGAGGACGAGGTGAGCTGGCTCATCGTGGCGTTGGCCGACTCCGCGGCGGCCACGGCCTCCGCGGCGACCCGTGCCGCGTCCGAGGCGTTGCGGGCGATCTCCTCGATGGCTCCGCCCATCTCGCTCGAACCCGCGGCGACCTCGTGCACGCTCTGGCTCACCTCCTGCGAGGCCTGGGCGGCGGCCCCGGCGCGTTCGGAGGCCAGCGCCGCACTGTCGGCGAACGCGCCGGTGACGGTGTCCAGCTCGGCCGACATGTCCGCCAGCGTCCTGGCGTGCTCGGCCACGTCGGCGACGACCGTGCGGATCGCGGTGAGCGCCTCGTTGAGCGCCTCCGCCATCTGCGCCGGCTCGTCGCGGCCCTCGGCGGGCAGTTTCACGTCCAGTTCGCGGCGGGCCACCGTGCGCAGCGCGTCCCTGGCGGCGGTGACCGGCGCGACGATGCTGCGGGTCACCGTGTAGGCGAGGGCGCAACCGAGCAGGAGCGCGAGCGCCGCCCCGATCGTGATCGCCCGCTGGGCGGAGGCGGCCGCGTCGGCGGAGGCCTCCACCGCCGCCTGGCTGCGCTGGTCGACGGAGTGGGCGAGCTGCTGGGAGGCGCGCAGGATCCGGTAGTAGGTGTTCCAGCTGTCGTAGACGGCGAGCTGGTCGCCCTTCCACAAGGCGTCGGGGGTGCCCGGCCGGAACGTTTCGACGATCTTGTCGTTCACCGCGAAGTACGTCTCGGACTCGGCGGCGATCCGGTCGAACAGCGCCCGCTCGGAGGCGTTCATGACGTCGGTGGCGGCCTGCGGGAGGAACTTCTCGAAGCGCTCGCGCTCCTGCTCCCAGGCCTTGTAGTTGACCGAGTCCCCGCCGAAGGCGCGTTCGGCGCCCAGGCGGTGCACGTCGGAGATGTAGGCGCTCTGCCAGCCGCTCATGCTGGCCGCGTAGAACTTGATCTCCTTGGCCTGGCTGGTGAGCACCTGCAGGTCCCGTACCTGCGCGGAGGTGTTCCGCTGGTCCTGGATCGCCGAGAAGGCGATCACCGCGATCCCGGCGAGGAACACCAGCAGGACGGTGAACGCCACTCCCAGCCGTACTCCGATTCTGACCCGACGCATGCTCGTCCTCCGTGACCGACAATTCACCGAACGTCCATCGGCGGAAACGGAACGGACCTGAGGGCGGCCTCCCGCGAAAGCGCACTCCCGGCGCGCCGGCCGGGCTCCTCGTCCCGTGGAGGCGTTCCCGGCGGGGAGGGACGCCTCCGTTCCTCCCCGCCGGGGCGTCCGGAGATCTCCGAGGGCTCCGCCGCCCGGTGTCCGCGGCCTTGATCGCCTGGCAGACTGCGAACACGGGAACAACGGCGGAACAGGAGTCTCCATGGGCGGCGACGAGCGTGCGTACACCTCTCCCGTCCAGGCCGCTCCCGCCCTGGCGCACTCGGCCGTCCCCGTCCCCGTCCCTGCCACTGTCACCGGGACCGTCACCGGGACCGCCCCGGCCGGGGTCCTGACCCCCGGAGCCGTGGTCCACGGCGTCCCCGCCGCAGCGGCCGACGCGGCGGTCTCGGCCTCGACCGCAGCCCGCATCGCGGCCAGCGTCCCGGAGGCCACCCGCCGCGCCTACGCCGGAGACTGGAACCGCTTCACCGCCTGGTGCGCCCGCGCGGGCCGTACGGCGCTGCCCGCCTCCGCCGAGACCCTCGCCGAGTACGTCTCCGCTCTCGCCGACGAGGGCAAGGCCCCCGCCACCATCACCCGGGCCATCGCCGGGATCCGCACCGCCCACCGGGTCAGCGGCCTCGTCCCGCCCGACACCACCGCAGCCCGGGCCGTCCGCAAGGCCTACCGGGGCGAGCGGGCCGCCGCCGGGCTGCCCAACCAGCGCCAGGCCGCCGCGCTGGCCGTACCCCACCTGCGGCGCATCGCCGCCGCCCTCGACACCGGCACCGCGATCGACCTGCGCGACCGCCTGGCCGTCGTGCTCGGCTGGGCCATGATGGCCCGCCGCAGCGAGCTCGCCGGGCTCGATCTGGCCGACATCGCCGAGGCCGAGCAGGGGCTCGTCGTGACCGTGCGCCGGTCCAAGACCGACCAGGCCGCCACCGGACGCCAGGTCGCCGTGCCGTACGGGTCCGATCCCCTGACCTGCCCGGTCCGCGCGCTGCGCGCCTGGCGGGCCCTGCTGTCGGAGCACGGTTCCGCCTCCGGGCCGCTGCTGCGCCGTATCGACCGGCACGGCACGATCGCCGGGGTCCCCGGCGCCCGGCCCTCCGGCAGCGGTTCCGCCGACGGCCGCCTCAGCGGGTACGCCATCGGCAAGATCCTCGTCCGGGCCGCCCGCCGCGCCGGGCTCGCCATCGACGACCTGAGCGCCCACAGCCTGCGCGCCGGCGGCGCGACCGGGGCCTACACCGCCGGGGCCGACCTGGTCTCCATCGGGCGGCACGGGGGCTGGCGCGACGGCTCGTCGGAACTGCTCAAGTACATCCGCGACGTCGACCGCTGGAAGCACAACCCGATGCACGGCGCCGGGCTCTGACAGCGGGACCGGGTGGCGTCCGCGGCGCGGGCGCTTCCGGGTGCGGCGGGGCGTCCGCTCAGGTGTTGATCTGGAGGACCCACACCGACACGTGGTCCACGCTGTGCGTGTAGATCAGGCGGAAGGCGTCCGTGCGCAGCTCGAACGCGGCGGGGATGCCGCCGTAGGGACGAGCGCCCAGAGGTTCGGGCTCCTCGGTGAGGTCGAGCAGGGTTTCGGCGATCATCGCGCGCAGACCGGGGGCCGCCTGGCGCAGAGCCTCGCGAACGGCGTCGGCGAGATTGAGGGGCCGCTTCAAGAGGGCTCGCCGGGGGCCGGAAGGCCGAGATCGGCGTACAGCTCGTCGCGGGTCTCGTAGCCGTGCATGCGCGACTCGCCGCGCTCGCGGGCGGCGATCGCCTCGCGGATGCGGCCGACCTCCAGCTCCTCGCGGGCCCGCAGCAGCTCCTCGTACTCCTTCTCGGAGATGAGGACGGCGCGCTCCTCCTCGGAGCGGGTGATCGTGGTCGGCTGGCGGCCGTGGACGGCGCGGGCCACCAGGGGGCCCAGTCTCCTGCGGGCCTCGACGATGCCGAGCGTTTCGTTCGTCATGCCTTCCACAGTACGGGAATGTGTTCACCCTGTGCATGATGTCCAGGATGGACGGTGAGCCTTCTCCGTACGGCCATGTGCCGTACGGGATCGCGGGCTTCTCCTGTTCCAGGACGCGGGCCGTGACCGTGATGCCGGCCGTACCGCGCCCTCCGGGAGTGTTCACGCCGTGAACACGATGATCATCTGGGATAGTGGGACCCCTGATCCGAAGTACCAACTCGGGAAGCACACGGAACAGGAGCCCCACGTGGCCAGAGTGCACGTTGTCCTCAACCAGAAGGGCGGCGTAGGCAAGTCCACGCTCGCCGTCAACCTCGCCGCCGTCACCGCCGACACCGTCGGGGGAGTGGCAGGGGAGAACCCCCCGGTCGTCACCGTCTCCATCGACCCGCAGGGCTCGGCCGTCTGGTGGTCGGAGCGCGTCGGCGAGGCGCTGCCCTTCGACTTCGTCCAGGCCCACGACGACATCGCCGGGCTGGCGAACCTCCGCCACATCCCGAACGTCACCGACGTCTGGGTGGACACCCCCGGCTGGCTGGACCTGTCGGACGGGGCCTCATCCGACGACCCCCTCGGGGACGGCAAGGCGGCCGACGCGCTGCGCGCGGTGCTCGACAACGCCGATGACGTGATCATCCCCATCGAGCCGGAGCCGCTGTCCTTCCAGCCGACGTTCAACACGGTCGAGAAGGTCGTCAAGCCCCGCAAGCTGCCGTACCTCGTGGTCGCCAACAACTGGGATCCGCGCGACGGCCGCGCCGACCTGGACGACACCCTGCAGTTCGTCCGCAACCAGGGCTGGCCGCTGGCCAACACGGTGATCCGGCACTACAAGATCCACTCCAGGGCGTCGGCCGAGGGCCTGGTCGTCACCCAGTACCCGAAGAACCGGGTCGCGATGGAGGCCCGCGAGGACTTCTACCGGCTCGCGCTGGAGCACGGGCAGATGCGGAACGGGCAGGGCTGATGGCGGGCAAGAGGACGAGTCTCGCGGCGCTGATGGTCGGCCAGCCGGCCGAGCCCGAGGAGGAGACCCCGGTCGCGGCGGAGCCGGCCCCGCCGCGGTGGCCGGAGACCGTGCGACTGGCGGACCTGGCCGACAACCCCGACAACCCCCGCGACAGCCTGCGGGACCTGGAAGGACTCGCCGACACGATCCGCGACGAGGGCGTCCTGCAGGATCTGGTCGTCGTCCCGCGGGCCGTCTGGCTGGCCGCCTACCCGCACCACTCGGAGGCGGTCGGCGACAGGCCGTACGTCATCCAGCACGGGCACCGGCGCCGCCACGCGGCCGCGCTGGCAGGGCTGACCGAGGTGCCGGTCAAGGTGCGCGACTCCGCGGAGTCCGCCGAGGAACGCACCCTGATCGAGAACTTCCAGCGGGACGACCTGACGCCGCTGGAGGAGGCGCGGGCGCTGCAGCGGCTGATGGAGCTGCGCGAGATCTCCCTGCGGGAGGCCTGCCGGAAGGTGGGCAAGTCCCCGGGCTGGGGCTCGCAGCGGATGATCCTGCTCAAGCTCGTCCCCGAGCTGCAGCAGGCCCTGACGGACGGCCTGCTGAAGCTGGAGGACGCCCGGGAGATCGGGAAGCTGCCGCCGGAGGAGCAGACGATGCCGGTCGCCCCGCCGGCGGCGGAGGCCGTACCACCCGCCTGGGGCGGGAGCCGGGGCCCGGACGGCGGGGGCGTCCATGCGGTGGGCACGCCGGGGGAGAGGCTCGCGAGCCGGGAGCGGAGTCCGGGCGGGCGGCGCGACCACGGCGTCATCCCGCTGGGGCCGCCCGCGGCGATCGCGGCGGAGCTGCGGGCGCGGCTCTCCCGGGAAGACCTGGAGACGCTGGTGGAGCTGCTCACGGCGACGGTGGCCCGATGAGGTACGGCATGCGTCCGGGAGAGGCCGCCTCTGGCGGGTGAGTCCGGGGTGTTCACCGACTGGATGTCGAGGGCCGGGAGCGATGCCGCTCCCGGCCCTCGACATGTCGCGAGGCCGTTTCCTTCTGCAGGTCCGGTGGAGGCGGGGTGGTTGCGGCGTGAGCGGTGCCGGGGGTTCCGGTTGCGGATGCCGGGATGGCTGTTTTCCGGTGGCGGGGTGCCGGGGGTGTTTACGGCGTAAACGCTGGCGTGGCCGGTGGTGGGTTGGGAGGTGGTCTTGGGGTGGTCGCGTGGGGTGTTTACGGCGTAAACGCTGTGGTGTGCGCGGTGGGGTGCCGGGTGTTGCTGGGGTGGGTTGGGAGGTGGGTGTGTCGGGGGTTGGGTCGGGAGTGCTGACTGGTCGGGAGTGCTGACCGGTCGGGAAGGTGTGGCGGGGGGTGTGGCGGGGTGGGGGTGGAGATGTGGAAGGCCGCCACCGGGGTTCGGTGGCGGCCTGGGGTGTGCCCTGCCTGGGGTGTGCCCTGCCTGGGGTGTGCCCTGCCTGGGGTGTGCCCTGC
>NZ_JACHJJ010000039.1:0-8613 GCF_014203605.1 Thiemannella venezuelensis
TCGCGGCGGTTCATGGCCAGGCGCACGGTCAGGTCGCCGCGGGCCAGCCGGCCCAGCGCGGCCACCACGGTGCCCAGCGGACGCACCACCGACCGCGTCGCGACCGTGCTCAGGCCCGCGGCCACGAACACCACCGCGATCAGCGCGCCGAACAGGATCCTCTCGCTGTCGCTCTTGACCTCGGCCGCCTCCTGCTTGAGCGCGGCGACGCGCTTGGCGAGCGAGTCGGTCAGAGCCGCGGTGATCTCCAGGCTCTCGGAGTAGGCGGAGGCCGCCTCACCGCCGTTGATGCTGTTCATCGCCTCGGCCCGGGCCTCCGGCGTGTCCAGGGCGATCAACTCCATGATCTTCTCATCCCACACGAAGAACTCGTCCCAGGCGGGCCTGAGCTTGTCGAACTGCGCCCGCTCGGCCTCGGTCAGGTACTCGACGTGGGTGGCGTCGATCGCCTCGTAGAGCGCCTTCTTGCTCTCCAGCTCGCCCTCGCGGTTGTACCCCTTGGGCCCGATGGCCGTCTTGCCGCCGAAGGCTCCGGCGTCGGCCACCACCAGTCCCTGCCAGCCCGTGATGTCCGCGGCGTAGTAGGTGAGCGCCTGGACGTCGTCCTCGGCCTGCTCGAGCCGGTCCATCCGCATGGAGATGTCGTCCTGGCTCTCCATACCCGAACGACCGGCGAGCACGGTGATGATGACCAGCATCGTCACGATGAGGAAGGAGAGGCCAAGCCGTTTTCCAACCCCGAGATCCCTGAAACGAGACATATCGTTTTCCTCTAAACGGAAGAGAACCCGCCGACTGGCGGTTTTCTCTTCTTTTCGGCACCCCCGCCGAGGAGACAAGGGAAACCGGTGGCCTGTCCCACACCTCCGGTTCGGCGGCTCAGCGGAACACGGCGTTCGTGTACTTGATTCACGGCAATATTGTGATATCTTCAGCGCCTCATAGAGGTCCTGCCCCTCCACCTCCCGGCGGCACGGCCCGCCGCCCTCCTCCCGCACGACCCACCGAAGAGGTCCACCGTGAGCGCGATCACCGTCTTGACCGGCGCGGGCATCTCCACCGAGTCCGGCATCCCCGACTACCGCGGCCCCGCCGGGCTCTGGCGCGCCGACCCCGGCTACCAGAAGCTCGTCACCATCGACCACTACCTGGCCGACCCGGACGTCCGCCGCCGCTCCTGGCTGTTCCGCCGCGACAGCCCCGCCTGGGGCGCCGGCCCCAACCCCGCCCACCTGGCCCTGGTCGAGCTGGAGAAGGCCGGCAAGCTCGACCGGATCATCACCCAGAACGTCGACGGGCTCCACCAGAAGGCCGGCTCCGACCCCCGCCGGGTGCTGGAGCTGCACGGCAACATGTTCGGCGTCGCCTGCACCGGCTGCGCCGCCCGCTCCACGCTCCGCGAGGCCCTGGACCGGATCGACGCGGGCGAGCCGGACCCGGCCTGCCCGGAGTGCGGCGGGATCCTCAAGACCACGACCGTCATGTTCGGCGAGGCCCTCCCCCAGGAGACCACGGCCGAGGCGATCAGGGCGGCCGAGCGGTGCGAGGTGTTCGTCGCGATCGGCACCTCCCTCCAGGTGCAGCCGGCGGCCTCGCTCGCCCGGCTCGCCGCGGAGTCCGGTGCCCGCCTCGTCATCGTCAACGGCGAGCCCACCCCCTACGACGACCTGGCGGCCGAGGTGATCCACGACCCCATCGGCCTCGCCGTCCCCCGCCTCCTCGCCCGGCTCACCGCGGAGCACTGACCCGCTCCGATCGGCTGCGGGCGGGCCCCGCCGGAAGGTCCGCCCGAGTTCCTCCCCGGCAACGCGCCCATGCGAATCCGGGCCCCCCAAGGGGTGGATGGAACGCGCCAAAAAGCACATACTCAAGGTTTTCCACCCCTTCCCCGAAGGATTTCGCCATGGGCTTCGAGAACGGCTGGATCGCCAATCCCGCTTACCCGGGACAGGACGAGGCCGGCACAACCCAGGACCGGAGGCCGTTACCGGCCTTCGAGACGGCAGAGGAGGGCACTCTCGGCCCGGTCTGGTCGAGCCTCACCGGCACCGTGGTCAAACAAGCGTTCCTCGAGGTCGACCCCGACCAGTGGCTGGAGGGACCGGACCGGACGCACTACGTGCTCGGCCTGCAGAGCAGCCTGACCGAGGTGTGGGTGCAGCGCTCCTGCCTCGGCGACCCGGCCTACGAGGCGACCGCGTCCGCGATCAGGAAGCACCACCAGCTGGAGCTCGAGATGCTCGAGGAGTTCTGGCAGAAGAAGCGCGCCCTGTACCAGAACGAGGACGGCACTCCCAAGACGGTCACCCTGGACGTGCCCATGCAGGGGTTCAACCCGGACACCAGGCGTTTCGTCAACGTGGAGGCAGGAACCTATCCCTGCAGGCTCGGCGGCAGGAAGATCCCCGACGAGCCGCAGCTGTCCCCGTTCACCGTGGCGCTCACGGTCGGCGATGCCTCCGTCCTGATCAACCCCGACCGCCTCGGCGGGGTCGTGACGGAACACAACACCGAGGCCGGGAGGCAGGGGCTGGCCAACACGATCACGGCGGCCGAGGTCAGGCGGGCGTTCACGGCGGCCCCGTCGATCCTCACCCCGTACGTTCCGCAGGACGAGTGGCTCAAGGAGGAGCACCTGCACTACACGACCGCCGACCAGATGGGCGCCGTCTTCGTGCGGCGGGCCATGCCCGCCGACGACCACGACGTGGACATGGCACGCAAGGAGGACCAAGGTCTCTTCAACGTCGGCGCGGACACGCCAGGCGTGCGTTTCGGCGACCACATCTTCATCCAGCGGGACCAGCTCGGCATCGGCGTCGAGCACCACGAGGCCATCCACCGGCTCTCACACCCTGGGGTGCACAAGATCCTGGGCTTCGGGTTCAACGAGGGCGTCACGGAGTACTTCACCCGCGCCCTGTTCACCGCGGCAGGTGAGCGGGTCAAGGTGGTCAGGACGGAAGACCAGTACGGCCCCCAGCACGACGGGGTCAAGGCGCTGATCGACCACGGGGTCCTCACCGAGAGCGACCTGTGCGAGGCCTACTTCCTCGGCAGGCTGAAGAACCTGTTCGACAAGGCGACGGCGCGCTTCGGCCACCGGTTCAGCCTGCAGGCCTACGCCCTCTACCTGAACGGCGGGTACGCGAGCGCAGCGCAGCGCAGGCTGGAGGAGTTGCTCTGAAGCCGGAACCACGAAGGCCCGGACCGGCCGTGCCGGTCCGGGCCTTCGCCGCGGTGCGCCGCCAGGGACTCGAACCCCGGACCCGCTGATTAAGAGTCAGCTGCTCTAACCAACTGAGCTAGCGGCGCGTGAAGCCCTTGAAGGATAGCGCACTTCCGGACGTGCTTCGAAATCAGCGGGTTCGACCCGCTAAGCTAGAACAACATTCGGTTCTGCTCCGGGAGCACACATGTGGTTCGCCTCGCCCGCCGACGTCCGTGAGCGGCTCGCCGCCGTGGACTACCTCGCCGACGACGCCATCGCGACCTCGGTCTTCCTCGCCGCCGCACTCGGCAAGCCGCTGCTCGCCGAGGGCCCGGCGGGCGTGGGCAAGACCCAGCTCGCCAAGGCCGTGGCCGCGGCGACCGGGGCGCAGCTCATCCGGCTGCAGTGCTACGAGGGGCTGGACGAGGCCCGTGCGCTGTACGAGTGGAACTACAAGAAGCAGCTCCTGCGCATCCAGGCCGGGAACGGCCAGGACTGGGACGCCACCCACGACGACATCTTCACCGAGGAGTTCCTCCTGGAGCGGCCGCTGCTGGCCGCGATCCGCGCCGAGACGCCCACGGTCCTGCTGATCGACGAGACCGACAAGGCCGACGTCGAGGTGGAGGGGCTGCTGCTGGAGATCCTCTCCGACTACCAGGTCACCATCCCCGAGCTGGGCACGATCACCGCCGCGCGGACGCCGTACGTGGTGCTGACCTCCAACGCGACCCGCGAGCTCTCGGAGGCCCTCAAGCGGCGCTGCCTCTACCTGCACCTGGAGTACCCGGCTCCGGAGCGCGAGCGGGACATCGTGCTGGCCCAGGTGCCCCGGATCGAGGCCGCCCTGGCCGAGCAGCTCGCCCGGACCGTCGCGACGCTGCGCACGCTGGAGCTGAAGAAGGCCCCCTCGATCGCCGAGACGATCGACTGGGCCAACACCCTGCTCGCGCTGGGCCGGACCGAGCTGGACGAGGAGACGACCGGCTCCACCCTCGGCGTGGTGCTCAAGCACGTCTTCGACCAGGCCCGCGCCCGCAAGGAGCTCGGCCTGTGAGCCCCCGGGCGGAAGAGGCGGGCCCGGGGACCGGAGGGGAGACGGCGTGAGCGGGCGAGCCGTTCCCGCGGGCACCACCGGCGGCCCGGCGGAGACCTCCGGCGCCCACCTGCTGGACCGGCACGTCGGCTTCGTGCACGCGCTGCGCGAGGCGGGGCTGCCCGTCTCGCTGGCGGAGGGCCTGGACGCGGCGCGGGCGCTGGAGGTGATCGACCTGGCCGAGCGGGAGTCGCTGCGCGCCGCCTACGCCGCCACGCTGGTCAAGCGCCCCTCGCACCGGCCGGGCTTCGACACCCTCTTCGACCTGTGGTTCCCCGCCTCCACCACCGGCCGCTACGGCTCCCGCCCCGCCGCCGAGGACCTCGATCCGCAGACCGCCGCCCTCCCCGAGCTCCGGGACCGGCTCGCGGAGCTGCTGGCGGGCACCGGGGACGCCGCCGGCGAGCTGAACGCCTTCGCCCGCGCGATGGTGGAGCGGTTCGGCCGCCAGCCCGCCGGGCCCGGCAGGCAGAACTGGTTCTCCTTCCCGGTCATGCGGGCCCTGTCCCCCGAGACGCTCATGGCCCGCCTGCTCGCCGAGGTCCTCGCCGGGCGGGAGCGCGGCGGCCTGGCGGAGAAGGTCGCGCGGGAGCGGATCACCCGCAACATCGAGAGGTTCGGGGAGGCCGTCTCCACCGACGTCCGGCGGCGCATCGCCGAGGAGTCCGGGATCGAGAAGATCGCGCGGTCGGCCGTGCGGCCCCCGCTGGAGCAGCTCGACTTCCTCCGGATCACCCGGGCCGACCTGGCCAGGCTGCGCCGGGAGGTCCACCCGCTCGCCCGCCGCCTGGCGGCCCGGCTGACCGTCAAGCACCGGCTCGGCCACCGGGGCCGGCTGGACTTCCGGCGCACCGTGCGGGCCTCGCTGTCCACCGGCGGCGTCCCGCTGAGCACCTTCAACAAGCCGCGCCGCCCGCACAAGCCCGAACTGGTCGTGCTCTGCGACACCAGCGACTCGGTCGCCTCCTTCGCGCACTTCACGCTGCTGCTGACCTACGCGCTGCGCGAGCAGTTCACCAAGGTCCGCGCGTTCGGCTTCGTGGACACCGTGGACGAGATCACCCGCTTCTTCGTGCCGGGCGCCGACGTGGCCGAGGCGATGACCCGGCTGACGAAGGAGGCCGACATGGTGCGGTTCGGCCGGACCAACTACGGCCACGCGTTCGAGCGGTTCGCCGAACGGTACGGCGACGCCGTCGGGCCGAAGACCTCGCTGCTGATCCTGGGCGACGCCCGCTCCAACTACCAGCCGCCCGCGCTGGAGACGCTGAAGCGGCTGAGCCGCGAGGCCCGGCACTCCTACTGGCTCAACCCGGAGCCGGTGAACCAGTGGGACAGCGGGGACTCGGTGGCGACGGCCTACGGGTCGGTCGTGCCGATGTACGAGTGCCGGAACGTCGCCCAGCTCGCCGCCTTCATCGAAGACCTCGCCTGACGGAGGCGCCGGCTCCCCGGCGCCCCTCGGGCCGTCGCCCGGCCGGACGGCCCGCCGGTCGCGGCCCCTCCGGTCAGCCCATCCGGCGCAGGACGCGGGCCGCCGTACGGGTGAGGACCTCGACCTGGCTCTCGTCGAGCTCCTGGCGCGGGGCGCCCAGGATCCAGGAGGCAGCGTGGCGGGGCCGCAGCAGGGTGACCCCCTCGGCGGTGACCGTGCGCCGCCGGTCCCTGGCGTGCACCAGCCTGCCGCAGTGCACGGCGATCAGCGGCTCGATCGTCACGGGGATGCCCGACTCGCGGCCGAGCACCTCGGCCAGCGCGCCGGCGACCCCGACGAGCGCGGCGGCCTCCTTCGAGCCGTACTTCTCGCCCAGGAACAGCCGCCCGCCGTACGTGGCGATCTCGGTGTCGGGGTCCCAGGACTCGTTGTCCACGATCCAGACGCCGCCGGGGCCGATGACCAGGTGGTCGACCGAGGCCTGGCCGGGCACGGCCCGCCCGCCGAGGACCTGGTAGCCGCGCCTGCCGAGCCTGCGCCGGAGCAGCCTGGCGGTGATGGTCTCGCCCCGGCGCCTGCCCCGCCAGACCGCGGTCGAGCGGTAGGACCACCAGGCGGCGGCCGCGTCGGCGGCGCCGACCAGCAGCCCGAGCACGATCCCGGACAGCACCGGCGGCCATGCGAACCGGTAGCCCAGCGCGACGCCCGCGGCCAGGCCGGCCGCCGCCTTGAGGCCGCGCATCTTCCAGCGCTCCTTGGCCTCCTTGCGCCAGAACTGCTCGTACATCACCTGCGGCGACAGCCCGTGAAGCCGGTCGGTCTGCGGCACGTAGATCGATCCGCCAGGCACAGCGAACCCCCGAGGCTCGGTGGTGGGAGGGAGACGAATCTGCGACGCTGGAGATCCTCGGTCATCTCATACCCAACCGGGGGCTCCAACATGGAAAAGTGATGGAAATAACACGCCCCGGCCATCTGGAACCGTTCTAACCGACCAGTCGGTATGCTTGTCCCCACCACACGAGGGGGAGCGATGACCCAGGACCAGGAGCCGGTGCGGCAGCGCCTGCTCAGCGAGGCCACCCGCCTGTTCGCCGAGCGGGGCTTCGAGAGCACCTCGGTGCAGGAGATCGTAACGGCCGCGGGCGTCACCAAGGGCGCCATGTACCACTACTTCGACTCCAAGGACGATCTCCTCCACGAGATCTACGCCCGGCTCCTGCGCATGCAGATGGAGCGGCTCAACCACTTCGCCGGCGCCGGGGGGCCGGTCGCCGAGCGGCTGCACGCCGCCGCCGCCGACGTCGTACGCACCTCGGCCGAGAACCTGGACGACTCCAAGATCTTCTTCCGTTCGATGCACCTGCTCGCGCCCGACACCCGCAAGGTCGTGCGCGCCGAGCGCCGCGTCTACCACGAGCGCTTCCGCGGCCTGGTCACCGAGGGCCAGCGCGAGGGCGTCTTCCGCGCCGACGTCCCCGCCGACATCGTGGTCGACTTCTTCTTCGGCTCGGTGCACCACCTCGGCACCTGGTACAGCCCGGAAGGGCCGCTCTCCGGCACCGAGCTGGGCGCCCACTTCGCCGACCTGCTGCTCCACTCGCTGCGCCCGGCTGAGAAGGAGTAGCCCCGCCGCCCGGCCGGAGCGGCGGGCCCGCACGGCTCCGGAAGGCCCCGCCGGCCCCGGAACCCGCGACGGCCCCGGACCCATGACGCCCGGACCCGTGACGGCCCCGGGAACGCCTCCCGGGGCCGTCAGGACGCCGCACGCCGTACGGCCTCCGGCGGTCAGGCGGGGCCGGGCAGGTCGGCCAGCTCCGCCACGGCCTCGCGGTGCGCGCCCGGCGTGCCCAGCGCGATCTCCGACGCCTTGGCCCGCTTGAGGTACAGGTGCACCGGGTGCTCCCACGTCATGCCGATGCCCCCGTGCAGCTGCACGCTCTCCTCGGCGACGTGCAGCGCCACCTCCGAGCACCACGAGGCGGCCACCGCCGCAGCCAGCCCGGCGTCCCCCGAGGCGCCTGCCCCGCCTGCCGCCAGCAGATCGGCGGCGCCGCGGGCGGCCGCGCGGGCGCGGACCACGTCGAGCCAGAGGTCGGCCATCCGGTGCTTGATCGCCTGGAAGGACCCGACCGGGCGGGCGAACTGGTGCCGCTCCTTGATGTAGGCCAGCGTCGTGTCCAGGCACCACTCGGCCACACCGAGCTGCTCCGACGCGAGCAGCCCGGCCCCGAACGAGAGCACCTCGCGCGCGTCGAACCGCCCGACCCGCACGGCGGGCGCCCCCGCGAAGGAGACCGTCGCGATCGGCCGGGTCAGGTCCAGCGAGGGCACGACCTCGACTCCGGCGTCCCCGGCCGCGACCCGGTAGAGCTCCGCGCCCACCGGGACGAGCAGCACGCTCGCCGCGTCGGCGCCCGCCACCGCGCGCACCTCGCCGCTCAGCGTGCCGTCCTCGCCGGCCGTCACGGTCTCCGGCAGCGGCCGGTACGGCGAAGCGGCCAGCGGGACCACCAGCGCCGCCGTGACGTCACCGGAGGCCAGCTCCTGCACCAGCTCCCCGTCACCCGCCGCCAGCAGCGCCTTCGTGGCCAGCACCGCGCTGGTGAAGAACGGCACCGGCGCGACCGCGCGCCCCAGCTCCTCCAGCACCACCGCGGCCTCGCGCGCCGTCGCCCCCGCCCCGCCGTACTCCTCCGGCACCAGCAGCCCGGCCACCCCGATCTGGTGGGCCAGCGTCTTCCACAACTCCAGGTCGTACGGCGCGGCGGACTCGGCCCGCTTCAGCACGGCGTCCGGCCCGCACCGGTCGGCGAGCAGGTCCCGCACGGAGGCCCTGAGCTCCTCCTCGACCTCGGTGTACAGCAGTGT
>NZ_JACHJJ010000039.1:8712-44734 GCF_014203605.1 Thiemannella venezuelensis
TCATCGGTCGCTCACCGCTCCTCATTCGCTGCGCGGAGCACTCGTCCCTCGCGCTCCACTCCGCTCACCCCGTCGGACTCGCTCCATGTCATCGGTCGCTCACCGCTCCTCATTCGCTGCGCGGAGCACTCGTCCCTCGCGCTCCACTCCGCTCACCCCGTCGGACTCGCTCCATGTCATCGGGGCAGGTCCTTCCAGGGCACGTCCTTGTCGACGCGGGGCTCGGACGGCAGGCCGAGCACGCGCTCGGCGACGATGTTGCGCAGGATCTCCGAGGTGCCGCCCTCGATCGAGTTCCCCTTGGCGCGCAGGTAGCGGTAGCCGGCGCCGCGGCCGAAGAAGTCCACGCTGTCGGAGCGGCGGAACGACCAGTCGTCGTACTCCAGCCCCTCCTCGCCGCGCAGCTCCACGTCCAGCCCGGACAGCGCCTGGTTGAGCGAGGCGAAGGAGAGCTTCATGCCCGACCCCTCCGGCCCCGGCTGCCCGACCGAGAGCTGCTCGCGCAGGCGCTGCCCGGCCAGCCGGGTCACCTCCGACTCCACCCAGAGCTTCAGCAGCCGCTGGTGCAGGTCGTGGGTGCGCAGCTCGGGCCGGGAGCGCCAGGTCTCGGTCACCAGGCCGATCATGCCGCCGCCGCGCCGTACCGGAGCGCCGCCGATCGCGACCCGCTCGTTCATCAGCGTCATCTGCGCGACCCGCCAGCCGTCGCCCACCTCGCCCAGCCGCAGGTCGTCGCCGAGCCGCACGCCGGTCAGGAAGACCTCGTTGAACTCGGCCTCGCCGGTGATCTGCCGGAGCGGCCGGACCTCGACGCCCGGCGCGTGCATGTCGCACACGAAGTAGGTGAGCCCCCGGTGCTTGGGCACGTCCGCGTCGGTCCTGGCCACCAGGATCGCCCACCGGGCGTGGTGGGCGCCGGAGGTCCACACCTTCTGCCCGTCCACGACCCACTCGTCGCCGTCGCGGACCGCGCGGGTGGCGAGGGTCGCCAGGTCGGATCCGGCGCCGGGCTCGCTGAAGAGCTGGCACCAGATCTCCTCGCCCGTCCAGAGCGGGCGCAGGAAGCGCTTCTTCTGCTCCTCGGTGCCGAACGCCAGGATCGTCGGGGCCGCCATGCCCAGGCCGATCGCCTGGACCCCGGTGTCGAGCTGCGGAGTCCCGGCGAGCTCGCGCTCGACGACCAGCTGCAGCTCGCGGGGCGCCCCGAGGCCGCCCAGGCCCTCAGGGAAGTGCACCCACGCCAGCCCGGCGTCGAACCGGGCCCGCAGGAACGCCGCCCGGTCGGCCGGATCGTGCGCGGCCAGGAACTCCCTGGCCAGGGTTGCGACGTCGTCGCCTGTCATGAACGGTCCCCCATGTACTTCTTCAGCTCGCGGTAGGCAAGGGAGCGCTTGTGGACCTCGTCAGGGCCGTCGGCCAGGCGCAGCGACCTGGCCCCCGCCCACAGGGCCGCCAGCGGGAAGTCCTGGCTGACGCCGCCGGCGCCGTGCGCCTGGATCGCCTTGTCGAGGATCCACTCCACCTCCCGGGGAGTGGCGATCTTGATGGCCTGGATCTCGGTGTGGGCGCCGCGGTTGCCGACGGTGTCCATCAGCCAGGCGGTCTTCAGCACCAGGAGCCGGAGCTGCTCGATCCGCACCCGCGACTCGGCGATCCAGTCCTGGACGACGCCCTGCTGCGCGATGGGCCTGCCGAACGCGGTCCGGGCCAGGGTCCGCGTGCACATCAGCTCGACGGCCCGCTCGGCCATCCCGATCAGCCGCATGCAGTGGTGGATGCGGCCGGGTCCCAGGCGGGCCTGGGCGATCGCGAAGCCGCCGCCCTCCTCGCCGATCAGGTTCTCCACCGGCACCCGGACGTCGGTGAACACGATCTCCGCGTGGCCGCCGTGGTCGGAGTCGGTGTAGCCGAACAGGCGCATGCCGCGCCGCACGTCCAGGCCCGGGGTGTCCCGCGGGACCAGGACCATGGACTGCTGCCGGTGCGAGGCCGCCTCGGGATCGGTCTTGCCCATCACGATGAAGATCGCGCAGTTGGGGTTCATCGCGCCGGTGGCGAACCACTTGCGCCCGTTGATCACGTACTCGCCGCCGTCGCGCACGATCGACAGCGAGATGTTCGTGGCGTCGGAGGAGGCGACCTCCGGCTCGGTCATCGCGAACGCCGAGCGGATCTCCCCGCGCAGCAGCGGCTCCAGCCACTCCTTGCGCTGCCACTCGTTGCCGAACTGGGCCAGGACCTCCATGTTCCCGGTGTCCGGGGCGGCGCAGTTGGTCGCGGCCGGCGCGATCATGGGCGAGCGCCCCATGATCTCGGCCAGCGGGGCGTACTGCAGGTTGCTCAGCCCGGCGCCGTGCTCGCCCGGGAGGAAGAGGTTCCACAGGCCGCGGCTGCGCGCCTCGCCCTTGAGGTCCTCCAGCAGGGGCGGGGCGGCCCAGCCGCTCTCGGCCGCCTGGGCCTCGAAGGCATCCTCCGCCGGATACACGCATTCATCCATGAAGCCGAGCAGCCGTTCCCGCAGCTCCTCGGTTCTGGCGTCGAACCCGAAATCCATGATCCTCCTAGAGAGGGGAACGCCGGACGCGCCGGCAGGGAAACGCTTCCTGGTTGTGGCTCACGTGCTCGGAACGGTCAAGACCCGGCCGTCACCCGCCTCCCGGCGAAGGGGGCGGGGAGCCGTTCCCGTCAGGGAGCGGAGGGTCATGGGTCCTCCTCGCGTCTCATCGAAGCGTACCGACCGGACGGTATGACTGTCGACCGTCCAT
Organism: Thiemannella venezuelensis; assembly: GCF_014203605.1. Taxonomy (GTDB): domain Bacteria; phylum Actinomycetota; class Actinomycetes; order Streptosporangiales; family Streptosporangiaceae; genus Planomonospora_A; species Planomonospora_A venezuelensis. Next base: position 11,478 of record NZ_JACHJJ010000039.1, read on the forward strand.
CCATTCAAACAGAACAATGCTCGGGAGGCATCCCGGCACGTCGCTCCGGCTCCCAGGTGGTACCGGGAAAAAAGCCCCGAGTGGACCTACTCGCCGGTCCGGGCTCCCCCTAGGGTCGGCCGCATGACCGCGAACATGCCCTCTCCCACGACCCTCGAAAGCCGCGCCGTACGGCTGGAGCCGCTCGCCTCCGGCCACCTGCCCGACCTGTTCGCGGCCGGCGGCGGCGACGCGGAGGTGTGGCGCTGGCTCGGCGTCCCGGTGCCGGAGACCGAGGCGGAGCTGGCCGCGATCGCGCGCCACCTGATCGAGGACGACCGGCACGTCCCGTTCGCGGTGATCCTGAAGGAGACCGGCCGGGCGGTCGGCTGGACGACCTACATCGACGTCCCGGGCTTCGACGAGAGCGTCGAGATCGGCTGGACCTGGTACGGCAGGGCCGTCTGGCGCACCGCCGTGAACACCGAGTGCAAGATCCTCCTGATCGACCACGCCCTCGGGCTCGGGTTCAACCGGGTCCAGCTCAAGACCGACCACCTCAACACCCGCTCCCAGGCCGCCATCCGGCGCATCGGCTGCGTCTACGAGGGCACCCTGCGCCGCCACCGCCGCCGGCCGGACGGCAGCTGGCGCGACACCGTCTACTTCAGCGTCCTGGACGAGGAGTGGCCCGCCCACCGCGCCCGGCTGGCCGCCCGCCTCGCCGTGGGCGAGGTCCCGGCGGCCGTCTGACCCGTCTCCCGGCCGGGGCGCCCCTCCCGGCCTCCCGCCCGGGTCCGCGCGGTTCCGGCGGCCGCTCACGGCCGGGCGGCCGGATCGCCCGGCGCGCCGGGATCAGGCGAGCCGGTACCCCACGCCGGGTGCCGTCGTGATGACCGGTGGTCCGCCGAGCTTGCGGCGAAGCCGCCCGATCGTCACGGTCACCGTGTTGGTGAACGGGTCGGCGTTCTCGTCCCAGACCCGCTCCAGCAGAGCCTCCGCGCTGAGGAAGCCGGGACTCGCCCGCATCAGCTCCTGCAGCAGGGCGAACTCCTTCACCGAGAGGCTCAGCCGCCGGCCGTCGCGCACCGCGGTCCGGCGCACCGGGTCCAGCTCGATCCCGGCCGCGCGCAGGGTCCGGGGGCGCGCGTCCGGCCTGCGTCGGGCCAGCGCCTGGATGCGCAGGACCAGCTCCGGGAAGTGGAACGGCTTGGCGAGGTAGTCGTCCGCCCCGAGGGTCAGCCCGCTGACGCGGTCGCCGGGCGCGCCGGCCGCGGTCAGCATCAGCACCATCGGGCGGTCACGCCGTTCGGTGATCGCCTGGCACAGCGTGTCGCCGTGCAGGCCCGGCAGGTCGCGGTCCAGGACCACCACGTCGTACGCCGCGAGGTCGAGCTTGGCGGCGGCGCTCAGCCCGTCGTACGCGAGGTCGACGGCCATCCCCTGGTCGCGCAGTCCCTCGGCGACGACCTCGGCGAGGGGCCGCGCGTCTTCGACGACCAGGATTCTCACGCCCTCACCCCGGCCGGGACGGACGGCAGCGCGACGGAGACCCGCAGGCCGCCCTCCGGCCGGGCGAGCAGGTCGAGCCGTCCGCCGTGGGCCGCCGCGATCGCCGCCACGATGGACAGTCCGAGACCCGAGCCGTCGCCCGCCCCGGTGCGGTCCGCGCCGAGCCGCGCGAAGGGCCGTGCGAGCCGGTCCACGTCCCGCTGGTCGAGCACGCCTCCGCCGGTCTGCACGACGAGCCGGACCCCGGGGCCCTCCCGGTGGGTCTCGACGCGGACGAAGCCGTCCTCCTCGTTGTGCGTCACGGCGTTGTCGATCACGTTCTCCACCATCCGGGCGAGCAGGGCGGCGTCACCCCGGACCCCCGTACCGGCGCGCAGCTCCTCGGTCACGCGCAGCCGCTTCGCCGCGATCTCCGCGGTGCGGCCGGCCATCGCCCGCACGACGAGACCGTCCACGTCGACGTCGGCGACGCCCGTCAGGGCGCCGTGCTGGGCCCGGGCCAGCACGAGGAAGCCGTCGAGCAGCCGGTCCATCAGGTCCAGCTGCACGCGCAGCCGGCCGCCCAGGACGAGCGTCTGCCGCGCCGCGCCGGGCTTGGCCACCGCGACGTCCACGGACGCCCGCATGGTCGCCAGCGGGGTCCGCAGTTCGTGCGAGGCGTCGGCGACGAACCGGCGCTGGGCGGCGAACGACGCCTCCAGCCGCTCCAGCAGGCCGTCGATGGTGTCGGCGAGGTCCTTCACCTCGTCCGCCGGGCCGCGGACGTCGAGCCTCCGGTCCAGGCTGTCGGCGGAGATCCGCCGGGTCGCCGCGGTGATCGACCGCAGCGGGCGCAGCACCCGGCGGGCGAGCGCCCGCCCGACCAGGAGCGAGACGACCGCCATCACCGTCAGCGCGAGCAGGGAACCGACCAGCAGTTGCCGCGACCGCTGCGCGTTCACCTCGGCCAGTTGCTCCTGCAACCGGCGGATGTGCTGGTGCGCCTCGGCCAGGCCGCCGGCGGCCGGCCGGTTCCCGCTCCAGGGGGCGCTGACCGTCGTCTCGCCGGAGAGCAGGACGGTGAGCGCCAGCAGCCCGATCCCGGACACGAGGAACACCCCGGCGTACAGGACCGTGAACCGGAGCTCCACGGTCCCGTTGCGCAGTCTGATCACATCTCCAGCATGCCCGGCCGGGCCTAACAGCGGTGTGACGGGTGCGGTTCGGGCCGTGTCAGGCCCGCGTCCGTAGAACGGCTCCATGTTGACCAGAGAACTCCTCCGCCGGGAATGGACGGCCTTCCGCCGCCCCGGCCGGCTGATCGCCCTGGCGGCGGCGGCCCTCGCCGTGATCGCCTCCGGCCTGCTCCACGCCTTCGGCAGCCAGGTGTCCTGCGACGGGCCCTGCCCGGCCGCTCCGGTCGCCGCGGACGGCTCGGCCGTCGGCGACCACTTCTGGTTCCTGCACCGCGGCCTCGGCCCGGACGGCGTCATCACCGTCCGGATGACCTCGATGTCCGGCACGATCACCTACCCTCCGCCCCACCACGACCGCATCGTCCCCGGCCTGGTGCCGTGGGCGAAGGCCGGGATCATCGTCAAGGACGGCGTCCGGCCGGGTTCCTCCTACGCGGCGCTCATGATGACCGGCGAGCACGGCGTGCGGATGCAGCACGACTACCGGCACGACATCGCCGGGAGCCCGGGCGGGCTCTCCCCGCGGTCCCCGCGCTGGCTGCGCCTGGCGCGGTCCGGCGACACCGTCACCGGTTCGGAGTCCGCCGACGGCCGGACCTGGCGCACCGTCGGGACGGTGCGGCTGGCAGGCCTCCCGGAGACCGTGCGGGTCGGGCTGTTCGCCGCCTCCCCCGGCGACCTCACGCTGCGGGAGGTCGGCCTGGGCGGAACGGTCGAGCAGGTCCGCTTCACACAGGCCACCGGAGTCTTCGACCACGTCACCGTGGAGGGCTCGCCGGGCGGCTCGTGGCGCAGCGAGGCCGTCGGAGGCGGGATGAACCACACCGACTGGGAGAAGCACCACAACGCCTCCGGCGCGGTCGAGAAGGACGGCGTCATCACCGTGAGCGGGACCGGCGACATCGGCCCGGGCGGGGGCGAGGGAGCCTTCAGCGCCGAGAGGACGCTGTCCGGCCTGCTGATCGCGCTGATCATCGTCCTCGTCCTGGCCGCCCGGTTCGGCGCGCGGCCGGACGGGCCGGAGACCCGCGGGGTCCTGGCCGCCCGGGCCGCGGCGCTCGGCGCCGCCACCTTCGCCACCGTGCTCGCAGCCGCCTGCGTGGCCCTGCCGGCCGGTCTCGCGATCCTGAGCGGCAAAGGCGTCCCCGTGCAGCAGGTCTCCCCGCCGACCGGCGCCCGGGTCGTCATCGGGGTCGCGGCGGTGCTCGCGCTCTGCGCCCTCCTGGCGTACGGGCTCGGCCTGCTGACGCGGCGCGGCCCGGTGGCGGCCCTCCTCGCGCTGGCGCTCGTCGCCGTGCCCTACGCGGTGACCGCGGTGCCGCTGCTGCCCGACGCCGTGTCGCAGTGGCTGCTGCGGCTCACCCCGGCCGCGGGCTTCGCCGTCCAGCAGACGGCGGTGGAGTATCCGCAGGTGATCGCCCACTACGCGCCGTCCGCCGGGTACTTCCCGCTCCCCGGCTGGGCCGGCTTCGCCGTGCTGTGCGCGTACACGCTGGCGGTGCTGTGGCCTGCCGTGACCCGCACGCCGGCCGACCGGCCCGCGGACCGGCGGTAGCGCGCCGGCCGGAGCGCCGTCCCGCCGGGCGGGGCGCGGGCGTCCGGGCCGGGAAGAGGTCAGGGGATCATTCCCCGCAGCAGTTCCCGCAGGCCGAGGCGGAGGTCGTCGAGGGTCGGCTCGGTCCCGGCCCCGGCGATCGCGTCGAACATCACGCCCTCGCCGAAGGCGACCAGCTGGCGGCCGTGCCGTACCGGGTCGGAGGAGCCCGCGGCCGCGAGGAAGACGGCGGCGGGCTCGCGGAAGCCCGCCCCCGCCCGGTCGTAGATCGCGCGCAGCTCGGGGCGGCGGGTGGCCTCCAGGGCGAGCTCGTAGCGGGCGACCGTACGGCGCCGGCCGGCGGTGAGCTGCGCCCACAGCGCCTGGGCCATCAGCTCCGTGAGCGTCTCCGCACCGCCGCCCGGCGGCCCCGGCGCGTCTCCGCGGCCCTCGCCGGGCGACCCCGCCGTTGCGGTCTCCAGCAGGGGTGCGAACTGCCGCGCCTCCAGCTCCGTGAGCCGGGCGAGGGCCAGCTCCAGCAGCGCCGAGCGGGTGCGCGCCAGGTTGGAGGTCGAGCCGGGCGGCAGGCCCGCCGCCTCGTCGACCGCCCGGTGGGTCAGGCCGCGCATGCCGCGCTCGGCCAGCAGCGTGATGGCGGCGTCGGCGACGAGTTCCGCGCGTTGGGGCTTCACCCCTCCGATACTACATTTGTAGTTTAACTACAGGAGTAGTAGCGTCTGACTACATCCGTAGTGAGGAGAGGGCCATGGCAGAGGCAGTGGTGGTCGGAGCCGGGATCGGCGGGCTGACCGCGGCGGTCGCGTTGCAGCGGCGCGGCTGGAAGGTGACGGTGCTGGAGCGCGCGGCCTCGCTGGAGCCGGTCGGCTCCGGACTGGGCGTCGCGGCCAACGCGCTCAAGGCGCTGGACACGATCGGCGTGGGCGACGAGATCCGCAAGCTCTCGGCGGTCCAGGGGGACGGCGGCGTGCGGAGCGCGGGCGGCCGGTGGCTGGCGAGGACCAGCGCGGAGGCCGTCGCCGCCCGGCACGGCGGCGACTCGGTGATCCTGCTGCGCCGCGCGGACCTGGTCGACGCCCTCGTCGCACGGCTGGCCCCCGGCACCGTCCGGCTGAACACCACGGTGACGGGCGTGGACCCGGAGACCGGCCGGGTCCTCCTCGCCCCGGCCGGAGCTGCGGCCGGAGCTGCGGCCACCGCCTCGGGCGGCACGGCGGGCACCGGGCCGGACGACGCGGGCGGCGGCGGAGCGGCCCGGCTGGAGGCCGACCTGGTGGTCGCCGCCGACGGCATCCACTCCCCGATCAGGGCCGCGCTCTTCCCCGGTCACCCCGGCCCCGTCTACTCGGGGACCACGAGCTGGCGGGTGCTCGTCCCCGCCGAGGGTGTCCCCGGCCAGGCCTCCGAGAGCTGGGGCGCGGGCCGGGTCTTCGGGATCATGCCGCTGGCCGGGGGCCTGACCTACTGCTACGCCACCGACGTGACGCCGGCCGGCGGCGGGGGCGGCGACCAACTGGCGGAGCTGCGCCGCCTGTTCTCCGCGTGGCACGACCCGATCCCGGCGCTGCTCGCCGCGGCCTCACCGGAGAACGTGCTCCGCAACGACGTGCACTACCTGGCGGTCCCGCTGCCCGCGATGCACCGGGGCAGGGTCGCCCTGCTGGGCGACGCGGCCCACGCCATGACCCCCAACCTGGGCCAGGGCGCCTGCCAGGCGATCGAGGACGCGGTGGTGCTCGCCCACGTGGCCGGGGCGGGCGAGGGCCCGGCGGGTGACGTCGCCGCCCGGCTGGCCGGGTACACCGCCGCCCGGCTGGCGCGGACCTCGAAGATCGTGACCCGCTCCGCGACGATCTGCCGGGCCACGAAGATCCGCAACCCGCTGGCCGTACGGCTGCGCGACACCGCGATGGCGCTCGCCTCGCGGCTCGCCCCCCGCGGGGTGGCCGGCTCGGCGGACGAGATCTTCGGCTGGCGCCCGCCGGCGGCGTGACTCCGGATCGCGCCCCGGAGCACGGCCGTCCGGGGCACGGCCGCGCTCCGGACGGTGAGGGCTGCGGCGCGATCGGGGACTACGGCGCGATCGGGGACTACGGCGTGACGGAGACCGGCGCCGGGGTCGCCGGGACGGCGCGGGTGCCGTGGTCGGGAGCGAGCCGCCCGAGTGTGAGGGTGCCCCAGACCATGAGCGCGGCCGCGAGGAGCGCGGGGATCACGTTCGCCCAGCCGGAGGGCACGGCCTCGTCGAGCAGGAGGGCCCCGGCGAGGATCGAGGTGATCGGGTCGAACACCTGGACCCCGGCGTAGGCGATGCCGAAATATCCCACCTCGTAGGACTTCTGCAGCAGCACGGTGGCGCAGATGAGCAGGATGGGGACGGCGAGGGTGAACCAGCTCAGCAGCTTGGCCCAGTCACCGCCGAAGTTGCCGCCCACCACCCGGACGAACGTCGACACGCTGGCCGTCATCGCGCCCGCGGCGACCGAGAGCATCAGCGCCTTGGCCGGGCCCGTGGCCTTCCGCGCGGCCAGGTGGGACAGGAGCACGACCACCCCGACGCAGCCGAGGAAGCCGAACGCCTCCTGGCCGGTCATGTGCGGCGTCACCGAGTGGGTGGGGACCAGCAGCAGCAGCCCGAGCAGGCCCACGGCCACCGCGATCGATCCGAAGATCTCTCCCCGGTGCGGCTTCCTGCCGTGCAGCATCGCCGCGAACGGCACCGCGAACACCAGCGTGGCCACACTGATCGGCTGTACCGCGACCAGCGGCGCGAGGCTGAGCGCGACCGCGTGCAGGGAGGCTCCGGTGAACCCGATGATGCCGCCCAACCACCAGCGGGGACGTTTCATCAGCTTGAGGGAGGCGCCCTCGGAGACCGCCTCGAACTGCTGGAGTGCGGCGCCCAGGGCGTAGCCGAGCGCGCCGACGAGAGCGATCGAAATGCCGACCCAGGTCATCGCCACCCGCCAAGGGGAGCCGCGCATGGGGAGAAAAGCGATACTCGGGTCATCCATCCAGCTTAGGGTGCCGCGCGGGTGGATAGCCGCGTTCAGGCCCGATCGGCCGCATCTCAGGCTCAGGCCGCCTGCAGCCGACCGGCTGCGGTCGCACCGCTCCCGTAACGATCAGGAGATCTTCCATCGCGGCGGGGCCACGGAAGTGTCGGACCTCCGAGTTGAGCCGGAGGCAGAAGCGATGTCATCAGCGATGCGGTCGTTTCCGAACAAGCCCGGCCCCGGCGGTCCGGTACGTCGGCAGGGTAGGCCGTAGGCTTGGCACGTCGAGCCGACAGTGACGAGGAGACGCCGGATGACCGCTCCGCCCGATGACAGTTGGCTTCTCAGCATCCGTCCTCAGCCCGCCCGCGTCACCGCCGAGGAGTACGACGCGCTTGCCGAGGATATCGCCAGAGCCATCGAGATCGTCGACGGCTACGTGGTCTACTGCGCGGCACCCACGCCTGATCACCAGATCGCCGGACGGCGGCTCGCCAACCTGCTGGAGCGGCACGCGCGCGCCGCGATGAGCAAGAGCACGAGTGCATCACCGTCAACAACGACGTGGATCTGCGGCTGCGGGATCTGCCGTTACTCAACCGCAGACCCGATGTCGCGCTCTACCGGTGCCTGGATCGCGAGCGGGGTGAGCGGCTCCGCGCCGAGCACGCCCTGCTGGTCGTGGAGATCGTATCTCCGGGATCGGAGACCCAGGACACGACCGACAAGCTCGGAGAGTACGCCAAGGCCGGTATTCCGCATTACCGGATCGTCCGGCTCGACCGCACCGGAGTGTCGACCATCGAGCGCTACCGGCTGGACCCGGCGGCGATGCTCTACAAACACATCGGCACCTTCATGAAGGACGAGCCCGGTGAAGCCCCCGCCGTCAGCAACCCGATTCCCCTGACGATCGACTGGACCGAACTGCAGTTCTGAGCGAATCGATCACGCAAGCCGGTCGTTCTGACATCGGCGGCACCAGCGTCACCTGCCCCATCAGGCTGATCCCGGCGGGCCCTTCCGCGGCCGGGAATGCCCGGCCGCGGAAGGCGACGGTACGGGATCGCGGAAACCGGAGCCGGGAGCCGGATAAGCGGTGGATCGGGGGACGGACGCTCCGTTACGGTCGGCGCATGACGCCGTTCACCGTGTCCCCGCCGCCCGCCCGCTAGCGGGCGGCATCTCTCCTGTGTGACCGGGTCCGAGCGGCCCGGTGGGTGGTCGCTGCCCGCATCCGCGCGGACATCGACGACCACTTCCCCTGGAGAGATCTCCATGACCCGTGTCTCCGTACGGCGGGGCCTGCTGTACGTCTGCGTCGCGGCCACCGCCTGGGGCACCGGCGGCGCCGCCGCCGCACTGCTCCACCGGGCCGGCGGGCTCGGCCCCGTCGCGGTCTCGTTCTGGCGGTTCGCCGCCGGGGCGGCCGTCCTCCTGCTGGCCCTGCGCCTCCTCCGCCCCGTGCGGCCCTCCGGCTCCGGACGGACCTCCGGGTCCGGGCGCGTCCTGGTGACGGGTACGGCGATGGCCGTCTACCAGACGGCCTACTTCGCGGCGATCGCCGAGTCCGGCCTGGCGGTGGCCACCCTGGTCACGACCGGCGCCACCCCCGTGCTCGTCGCCGCAGGATCCTCCGCGTTCCTGCGCGAGCGGCCGGGCGCGGGCGGGCTGGGCTGCCTCGCGCTCGCCCTGGCCGGGCTGGCCGCGCTGACCCTCGGTGACGGCCCGGGGGGCTTCTCCCCGGCCGGCACCGGGTGGGCGCTGGTCTCGGCGACCGGCTACGCGGGCGTGACGCTGCTCAACCGGGCCGCGCCCGCCGAGCCGTACACCACCGCGCTGGGCGGCTTCGCCGTGGGCGGGCTCTGCCTGCTCCCGGTGGCCCTGGCCCAGGGCCTGCTCCCGGCCGGCGACCCGCTCGCCTCCTGGACGCTCGTCGCCTACCTCGGCGCGGTCCCGACGGCGCTGGCCTACGGGCTGTTCTTCACCGGGCTCGCCGGGGTGCGGGCCACCACCGCCTCGGTGATCGCACTCGTGGAACCGGCCGGTGCGGCGGTTCTGGGCGTGCTCCTGCTCGGCGAGCGGCTCGCCCCCCTCGCCGCGGGCGGCGCCGCCCTCCTGATCGCATCCGTCGCCCTGCTCGCGCGGAGTGCGGGAAAGGAGGCCGCGGATCCGGTCTGACCTGCGAGGAAAGGCCTCCGGACGGTCGGCGCTGGAATAACGTTCCGCTAACGGGATAACAAAACGCAACGTCACGTTATTGATTAACGGCCGGAGATGCCCGATTCTCTGGACCATGACGGACGAGCAGCGCCGGCGTCGCGGCAGGCCCCGGAGCGAGCAGGCTCACGACGCGGTGCTGGCCGCCGCGCGTGAGCTGCTCGCCGAGGTCGGATACGCCCGGCTGACCATCGAGGGCGTGGCGGCCCGCGCCGGGGTCGGCAAGACCACCATCTACCGCTGGTGGTCCAGCAAGGCCGAGCTGGTCGCCGAGATCCTCTACCGGCCGATCAGCATCGAGGAGATCCCCGAGTCCGGCTCCCCTCGCGACGACCTCGCGGCCAACATCCGCCTCATCGTGGAGCCGTTCACCGACCCCTGGTACGGCCCCGCCCTCACCGGGGCGCGCAACGACCTGAACGCCGATCCCGAGGGCCAGAAGGCCTTCCAGGCGCAGATCATGTCGGGCCGCCGGGACACCGGGCGGGCGGTCTTCCAGCGTCTCGTCGACGCCGGGGACCTGCCCCCGGACACCGACGTCGACTACCTGATCGACGTGATGTCCGGCCTGCTGGTCTACCGGGGCGCCATCTGGCGCCAGCCGATCACCGAGGAGGACGTCCGGAAGCTGGTCGCCCTGCTCGTCGACGGCCGCCCGCCCCGCCGTACCCCCTCCTGACCCCTCTTCCCCGCCCCGCCGTACCCCTCTCCCGGCGTTCTTCCCCCCTCGCCCCACCGGCGCGAGAGCCCTCCGCGAGCCGGAGGGCCGACGGCGCCTGCCCGGATCCGGAGCGCGCACATGACCCAGCCCCTCAACCCGCCCCCCGTGAAGGTGTCCGCCGTCGTCGGGCTCCTCGTCTTCGTCGAGATCACCAGCGGCCTGATCCAGGGCATGATGCTCCCGATCACCCCCGCCATCGGCAAGGCCTACGGCGTCTCCAACGCGAGCCTGCACTGGGTCAGCGCCGTCCAGCTGCTCTCCGCCGCGATCTGCGTGCCGGTCTTCGCCCGCCTCGGCGACATGTACGGCCACCGCAGGCTGCTGCGGATCTCGCTGCTCTTCCTGCTGGCGGGCTCCGCCCTGGTCGCCTGGGCGCCCAGCTTCGAGCTGCTGCTCGTCGGCCGGGCGCTGATGGGCCCGATGGCGGGACTGCTCCCGCTGGAGTTCGGCATCGTGCGCAGCCGCCTGGAGCCGGAGCGGGCGCGCTCGGCGATCGGCATGCTGGTCGGCTCGCTCACCCTCGGCACCTCGCTCGGACTGATCGTCGGAGGGGTGGTGCACACCGTGCTGAAGGACATCCACCTCACACTGACCGTCCCGCTCGTGATGACCGCCCTGTGCGTGGTGGTCGTCGCCTTCTGGGTGCCGGAGAGCACCGAGCGGGCGGTCGCCTCGATCGACTGGGCGGGCGCCGCGGCGCTCAGCCTCGGCCTGGTCACGCTCCTGCTCGGACTGAGCGGCGCCTCGGTCCCGCTGCTCGGAGCCGCCGCCGCGCTGCTGGCCCTGTGGGTCTGGATCGAGCTGCGCGCCGAGCACCCGCTGGTGGACGTGCGCAACCTCGTCCGCCCGCGCCTCGTCGGCCTCTACGTCGCCAGTTTCATGCTCGGCTTCTCCATGTTCGGCGCGCAGACCGCCTCCGCCACGTTCATGGCGAGCGTTCCGGAGAAGGTCGGGTACGGCTTCGGCTTCGCCGCGCTCTCCCTGGCCCTGATGATGATCCCCAGCGGCCTGTTCGCGATGCTCGGCGCCTCGACGATGGCCGGGATCGGCACCCGGATCGGGCACGGCGCCACGCTCCTGCTCGGGCTGGGCCTGACCGCGGCGGGCTACCTGCTCGTCACGGTCCTGCACGCGAGCCCGGCGCAGTTCCTGGCCGCCACCGCGCTCATCTCCCTCGGCACCGGCGTCGCGCTGGCCTCCATCCCCGCGCTGATCGCCGAGCGCGCGCCGATCACCGACATCGCGATCTCCACCGGGATGTACAACACGTTCAAGACCCTCGGCGGCAGCGTCTCCGGCGCGGTCTTCGCCGGAGTGCTCTCCACGATGGTCGTCCCGGGCGGGAGCAGCCCGGCCGAGAGCGGGTACGTGACCGTCTGGGTGATCTGCGCCGCCGCCTCAGTCCTCGCCGTCCTGTTCCTGCTGGCCGTCGCCCGCCGCACCCCCGCCGCCGGATCCGTCCCCTCCCCCGTCAAGGAGTCCCCCGTTGTCCGCTGAGAACGCCTCCCCCGAGAACGCCGCCGCGAAGAGGGCCGCCCGGGCCCGGATCTCCGCCGCCTCCGACGAGCTGGTGGCGCTGAGCCGGAGCATCCACGCCGAGCCGGAGCTCGCCTTCGACGAGCACCGGTCGGCGGAGAAGGTCGCCGCCTTCATGGAGCGGGCCGGGTTCGACGTCGCGCGCGGCGTCTGCGACCTGCCGACCGCGCTGAGCGCCACGTACGGCAGCGGCGACCTGGTCGTGGCCCTGTGCGCCGAGTACGACGCGCTGCCGGAGATCGGCCACGCCTGCGGGCACAACGTGATCGCCGCCTCCGGCGCCGGCGCGGCCCTGGCCCTGGCCTCGGTGGCCGACGAGCTGGGCATCACCGTGAAGCTGCTGGGCACCCCGGCCGAGGAGAGCGGCGGCGGCAAGCAGCTCATGCTGGACCGGGGCGCGTTCGACGACGTGACGGTGGCGATGATGGCCCACCCCTCCCCGGTGGACCTGAGCACGCCCGGAGGCGTCTCCACCAAGGCCAACGGCCACTTCGAGATCGTCTACACGGGCCGGGAGGCGCACGCCTCGGTCGCCCCGCACACCGGGATCAACGCCCTGGACGCGGTGACCGTCGCCCAGACGGCCCTCGGCCTGCTCCGCCAGCACATCGTCCCCGGCGGCCAGTTCCACGGGATCGTCCTGGAGGGCGGCCTGCGGCCGAACATCGTGCCCGCGCGCGCGAAGCTGGCCTACTACCTGCGGGCCGACACCCTGGCCGACATGCACGCGCTGGAGGCCCGGGTGCGCGACTGCTTCGCGGCGGGGGCGCTGGCCACCGGGGCCGCCATGGAGATGACCCGGGTCAGCCCCGACTACGCCGAGATGCGCAACCACCCGTGGCTGGCCGACGCCTACACCGCCAACCTCGCCGCGACCGGACGCGAGGCGTTCCCGGTGCCCCCCGAGTTCCGGGGCGGCTCGACGGACATGGGCAACGTCTCCCACGCCCTGCCGAGCATCCACCCGGTGATCGGCATCGACCCGGCCGGGCTCAGCATGCCGCACACCCCCGCCTTCGCCGCGGCGGCGGCCACCCCGGCGGCCGACAAGGCCGTGGTCGACGCGGCCACCGCGCTGGCGTGGACCGCGGTCGACCTCGCCCTGGACGGCGCCCGGCGGGCGGAGACCCTGGCCGCGCGGCGGGCCGCCGCGACCGGCTGACCCCGGCCGGCCCGGATCCCGGGAAGGGAGCGGACCGTTCCCGCTCCCTTCCCGCGGCCTCCGCCCCTCCCCCGGTCCGCCTCAGGGGACGCCTCCCGCTCAGTCGCGGGCCGGGCAGACGCAGAACAGGTGGCCCTCGGGGTCGGCGAGCACGGTCCAGTTCCCCTCGCCGGGCTGGAAGTCGGGCCTGCTCGCCCCGAGCTCCAGGTACTCCTTGACCGCCGTCTCCACGTCCGGGACGCGCACGTCCAGGTGGAACTGCTTGTCCGGACCGGGCCAGGCGGCGGGCCTGCGCTCGGGGTTCTTCTGGAAGTAGATGCTCATGGTGCCGTCGCCGATGCCGGCGTACTCGTCCTCGGCGTACTGGACCTCGTAGCCGAACACGGCCGCGTAGAACTCCGCGAGCCGCTTGGGCTCGGCGCAGTCGAGGGTGACGGCGAGGAACTTCGCAGTGGTGGTCATGTCCTCATCGTCGCGCCCGTACCTGTCAACGAGTGTCAGGTTCCGGAGGCGGATCCGGGCGTTCGCGGGACGAGCAGTCCTCGGTTGAACGCCTCGGTGACGGCGGCGGCGCGGTCCTTCACGCCGAGCTTGGCGTAGATGTTCAGCAGGTGGCTCTTGACCGTGGCCTCGGTGATGAACAGCCGGGCGGCCGTCTCGCGGTTGGTGTTCCCGGCCGCCATGAGCTGGAGGACCTCGAGTTCCCGCTGGCTGAGCACCTGCGGGGCGGGGGTCTTGACCCGCTTCATCAGCCGGGCCGCCACCGAGGGTGACAGCACGCTCTCGCCCTTGGCGGCGGCCCGCGCGCCGCGCAGCAGCTCCTCCCGGGGGGAGTCCTTGAGCAGGTAGCCGGTCGCGCCCGCCTCGATCGCCGGCAGGACGTGGGTGTCGGTGTCGTAGGTCGTCAGCACCAGCACGCGCGCGGTGACGCCGGCCCTGGCCAGCTCGGTGATCGCGGTCAGCCCGTCCATTCCGGGCATGCGCAGGTCCATCAGGATCACGTCGGGCCGCAGCTCCTTGGCGAGCCGTACGGCTGCGGCGCCGTCGGCGGCCTCGCCGAGCACCTGGAATCCGGGTGCGGCGGCGAACATGCTGCTCAGCCCGTCCCGGACGATGGGGTGGTCGTCCGCGATGAGCAGCCGGACCGCGGGCTCGTCCGCCGGTCCGGTCGTGTGATCGGTCATGTGCCGCTCCCCGCCGGCAGGAGGGGGATGCAGGCCGAGATCCCGGTGCCGGCGCCGGGCTCGGACTCGATCCGCAACGTACCGGACAGCCCTTCGACGCGCTGCCGCATGATGGTCAGGCCGAACCCGCCGCCGCGGGACGGCGGCTCCGGGCCGCCGTCCGCGGGCGTGCCGGTTCCGAGGGCCGCAGGCGCGAAGCCCCTGCCGTCATCACGCACGTCCAGCGCCACCTCGTGCTCCAGGTAGGACAGCGTCACCCCGACCCTGGTCGCGCCCGCGTGCTTGGCCACGTTGGCCAGCGCCTCCTGCGCGGTGCGCAGCAGCGCGAACTCGGCCTCCGGGGTCATCGGCCGCACCGTGCCGGTCGTCGTGACCTGAACGGCCGGCCCGTGCAACCTCGACCACCGGTCGGCGACGTCGGCGAGCGCGTCGCTCAGGTGCGCGCCGTCCAGCGACCCGGGCCGCAGCGCGTCGACCGAGCGGCGGGCCTCGGCCAGGCTCTCCCTGGCCAGCTTCTTGACCGCGTCGAAGGGCCGGGCCCACGGCGTCGGTACCTCGTGCATCTGCTCGGCCGCCTGCAACTGCGCGATGATCCCGGTGAGCCCCTGGGCCAGGGTGTCGTGGATCTCGCGGGCCATCCGCTGGCGCTCGTCGAGAACCCCCGCCTCCCGGGCCTGGGCGAGCAGCTGGGCGTGCAGGCCGGCGTTCTCGGCGAGCGTCGCCTCCAGCAGCCGGTTCGTCCGGCTCAGTTCCTCGAGGGCCTGCTCGCGCTGCTCCTGCTCCTGCTCGGCGCACCGGAGCACCCAGGCGGTGCCGCCCATGAGGACGACGTTGGCGACGATGATGACCAGGGACAGCATCAGCCCGGACGAGGTCGCCCCGTCCACGCTGGAGGACTGGGCGACACCGGCCACGACCGCCACGGCGGCCACGGCCGCCAGGCGCCGCGGCCAGCGCAGGACGGTGAAGGCGTAGATGTAGGGGGCGGGGGTGAGCAACCCGAACACGGGATCCCGCACCACCAGAGCCGCCGTGATCACCAGGAGCCCGGCGAAGAACACCTCCATGATCCGCGGCCGGCCCCACCAGGCGGGACGCAGGGTGAACATGCCGAGCATCCAGGCCGCGGCCGCCCCGCACAGGCCGAGGGTGGTGAGCAGGGAGCCGCCCGCCGAGCGCCCGTCGGCCACCGTGAAGACGGCGAGGCCGGCCAGCAACGTGTACGGCACCGCGGTGACCAGAAGGAACGGCGGCTTCTCCTGCGCCGTGATCCCGGGTGGCGACGTCCGACCGCTCATGGTTCCCTCCTCCGCCTGCTCGAGATCCTCCCCTTCGCGGGGGCTCATTGCCAACGGAACCAGCGGACCGCGGCGACCGCGCACCCGAGCGCGTAGGCCGCCAGGGTCAGGAGCGGGACGGCCGACGGGAACTGGCCCAGGTAGGCCTCCTCGAAGGCCCGCATGCCCGCGCCGAGCGGCGTGTAGTGGCTGATGGTCTGCAGCACCGGGGGCATGTACGCGACCGGCACCCAGAGCCCGGCGAAGAACATCATCGGGAAGAACAGCACCGTGCCGATCGCCGCGGCCGGGCCGCGGCCGGGCGCCAGCGCGGTGACGAGCAGGCCGACCGAGAGGAGCGCGGCGGCCGCGAGCAGCCAGGCGACCGCGAAACCGGCGAGGTTCTGCGGAAGGTCCACGCCGAAGCCGAGCCCGGCCACCGCGAGGAACAGGGCCATCGCCACGAGCGCGGTGGCGAAGTTGGCCGCGAGCTGGGCGGTGAGCACGCGGGCCGGGCCGACCGGCGTGGTCTGCATGCGCCGCAGCACGCCGTTCTCCCGGTAGCCCGCCAGCGTGGCCGGCAGGGCGGTCAGCGCCAGGATGGCCAGGTTGAACAGGATCAGGACGGGCACGTAGAGGTCGAAGATCGTCATGCCGCCGCCGGTCGCCACGGGTTCCCGCAGGGCGGGGACGCCGCCCAGGATGACCAGCACGACCAGCGGGCAGCCGACGCCCCACAGGGGGCCGACCTTGTCGCGGACGCTCAGTGTGAGCTCGGCCCTGACGAGCCTCCACGTCGCCGAACCGTGCGCGGCGGTGAAGGGGGTCGCGGTGGCGGTGTTCAGGGTTGACATGAGGAGGACTCCCTCTCTTTTCGGGCTTCTCTCGGACTCGGTGGTCGTGCTACTTCGCGTCGGGTCCCACGGCGTCGAGGTGTCTGCCGGTCAGCTCGACGAACGCGTCCTCCAGGCTGGCCTGCTCGACGCGCAGCCGTTCGGCCACGATCCGGTTGCGGGCCAGTACGGTGGTGACGGCGTTGAGCGCGTTGTCGTTGCCGTCGACGATGACGAACTCGCCCCGGCGGGTGACGCCGGAGACGTCGGGCAGGCTCGTCAGCAGGTGGTCGTCCAGCGGCCTGGACGGGCGGAACCGGATCCGCTGCTCGATGCGGGCCCGTTCGGTCAGACCGGCCGGGGTGTCCACCGCGACGACGCGGCCGGCGTCGATCAGCGCCAGCCGGTCGCACAGCCGCTCGGCCTCCTCCATGAAGTGGGTGACCAGCACGATCGTCACCCCGCGCGAGCGCACGCCCTCGATGAGGGCCCAGGTGTCGCGCCGGGCCTGCGGGTCGAGGCCGGTGGTGAGCTCGTCGAGGATCGCCACCCGGGGGTCCCCGACGAGCGCCAGCGCGATCGAAAGCCGCTGCTTCTGGCCGCCGGACAGCTTGGCGTAGGCGGTCTTCGCCTTGGCCGCCAGGCCGAGGTCGTCCATCAGCGCGCGCCAGTCGGCCGGGGCGGGGTAGAAGGAGCTGTAGAGCTCCAGGGCCTCGGCGACCTGCAACCGGTCGGGGAGGCAGCCGGCCTGCAGCTGGACGCCGAGCCGCCGGGTCAGCCCGGCGCGGTCCCGGCGGGGGTCGAGCCCGCACACCGTGATCTCACCCCGGTCCGGCGTCCGCAGGCCCGCGATGCACTCCACGGTCGTCGTCTTGCCGGCGCCGTTCGGGCCGAGGATCCCGAAGATCTCGCCTTCCTGGACGGTGAGCGAGACGTCGTCGACCGCGATCTTGTCGTCGTAGCGCTTGCGGAGGTTGCGTACCTCGATCACTGCTGGCATGTGCGCGTCCTTCCGGGCTCGGCCGCCGCTGTTCGGCTGCACCAAGCGTCCTACGGACGGCACTTCCTCCGACATCGGCCGACGGACGGGACCTGGCCGCCGGGCGGTGGGGACGCCGGCTCAGCCGAGCGGCCGGGTTCGATCCACCGATCGGTGGATCGCACCCGGCCGGGTCAGCCCGCGCCCGGCCGTACGGCCTCCGCTCCCCGGGCGTCCTGCGCCGGGCCGCCCGTCTCCGCCCCGCCCGCCTCCGCCCCGCCCGTCTCCGCCCCGTCCGTCTCCGCCCCGTCCGCGGCGGGCAGCGCCATGACGAAGCGGGTCCCGTCCGTGTACCCGGTGTCGAGCCAGATCCGCCCGCGGTGGTACTCGACGATCTTCCGGCAGATCGCGAGGCCGATCCCCGTCCCCGCGTAGGCGTCCCGGGTGTGCAGCCGCTGGAAGATGACGAAGATCTTGTCGGCGAACCGGGCGTCGATGCCGATGCCGTTGTCGGCCACGGTGACGTGCCACTCCGGGCCCTCGCGCCGCGCCTCGATCCGGATCACCGGCGCGCGGTCGGGACGGCGGAACTTGATCGCGTTGCCGATCAGGTTCTGCCAGAGCATCACGAACTGCGACCGGTCCCCCCGCATCACCGGCAGCTCCCCGACCTCGACCGCGGCCCCGGAGTCCTCGACCGCGGCCGAGAGGTTCCGCAGGGCCGCCGCGACCGCGCCGCCGAGGCCGAACTCCACCGGGTCCCTGGTGATCCGGCCGACCCGGGAGAAGGTGAGCAGCTCGTTGATGAGCTCCTGCATGCGCTTGGCGCCGTCCACGGCGAAGGCGATGTACTGCTTGGCCCGGTCGTCGAGCTGGTCGCCGTAGCGCTGCTCCAGCATCTGGGTGAAGCTGGCGACCTTGCGCAGCGGCTCCTGCAGGTCGTGGCTGGCCACGTAGGCGAACTGCTCCAGCTCGGTGTTCGAGCGCTTGAGCTCGGTGGCCTGGTCGGCCAGGAGCCGCTGGGAGCGGCGGGTCTCCTCCAGCTCGGCGACGATCCGCTCGCGCATCGCCTCCATGTCGCGGGCGAGCTCGGCCAGGTCGGCCGGGCCGCCGGTGTCGATGCGGTACTCGAAGTCGCCGCCAGTGACCCGGCGCGAGGCGGCGGCCAGCCGCTCCAGCGGGCGGAACACCACCAGCCGGAGCAGGACCGCCATCACCAGGACGGCCAGCAGCAGGACCGCGAGGATGGCGATGAAGGCGGTGTCCCGCCCCACCCGGGCGGACTCCAGGGCGGCGCGGGCCCTGTCCCGTTCCCGGGTCCAGGTGGTGTTGTAGGCCTCCATCGCGCTCCGCACCGCGTCGAAGGCGCGTTTGCTCTCCGCCGCCCGGCCCGGGTCCACCGTCTCCGGTCCCTCACGCCGGGTGAGCTCGATCATGGGCTCCGCGTGCCGGACCCGCCACTCCTCGGCGAGACGCTCCAGCCGGTCCAGTTCCCGGGCGGTCTCCCCCTCCGGCATGAGCGCCCGGATGCGCTCCGCCGACCGGAGCTCGGCCTGCCGGCCTTCCGCATACGGCCTCAGGAACTCCTCCTTGCCGGTGAGGACGAAGCTCTGCGCACCGGACTCCTGGTTGAGCAGGGCCGTCTCCAGCCGTTCCCCCTCGGTGCGGGCCGGGGAGATCCGGTCGGCCAGGTGGTTGGAGACCTCGGCGGTGTTGCGCAGGACCAGCGCCCCCAGCACGGCGGCCGCGCAGAGCAGGAGGGACATGGCGATGAGCACGAGGGTGAACCAGCCCTGCGCGCTCCAGCGGCCCACCCGGGGTTCCGCCGGAGCAGGAGCGGCCGTCCCGTCGGCGGACGCCGTCCCGTCAGCGGGCACCGTCCTGTCAGCGGGCACCGTCCCGTCGGCGGACGCCTTCCTGTCGGCGGGCACCGTCTCGTCAGCGGGCATCGCGCTCCCATCCGGTGGCGGCACGGTCCCGGACGGGACCGGAGGGCTCGGCACGTTGAGGAAAGATACCGGAATCCGTCCTTCCCGGACCGGGCGGAGTGAGGGATGCCTCTCCCGCCGCACCGCCGGAGCCCCGCGCCGCCGGAACCCCGCACCGGCGGGAGCCCGGCCGCGCGCGCCGGGGCTCAGTCGAACATGTCGGGGTCGGAGGCGACGATCTGGTCGTACAGGGGCTGGAAGTTGATCCAGCCGACGAAGTCGTTGCCGATCTGGCCGTGGGTGAGCTTGGCGTTCTCGTGGTCGATCGGGACGGTGGGGCCGGCGGCCTTGGCCAGCAGCTGGGCCTGGCAGCTGCGCTCCATGGTGATGAACCACCAGGCGGCGGCGTCGACGCTGTCGCCGACGGTGAGCAGACCGTGGTTGCGGAGGATGACCGCCTTGTGCGAGCCGAGGGCCCGGGCGATGCGGCGGCCCTCCTCGGTCTCCACGACCACGCCGGTGTAGTCGTCGAACAGGCCGTGGTCCTCGTAGAACGCGCACGCGTCCTGGGTGAGCGGCTCCAGCAGGGCGCCCAGCGACGACAGCGCCTTGCCGTGCACCGAGTGCGAGTGCGCGGCGGCGACCGCGTCGGGGCGGGCCTGGTGGACCATGGCGTGGATGGCGAAGGCGGCCTGGTTGACGTGGTGGCGCCCCTCGACCACCTGGCCCTCGTGGTTGACCAGGATCAGGTCGCTGACCTTGATCTGCTTGAAGGACATGCCGAACGGGTTCACCCAGAAGTGGTCGGTGTGCTCGGGGTCGCGGGCGGTGATGTGGCCCGCCACGCCCTCCTCGAAGCCGAACCGGCCGAACAGGCGCAGGGCGGCGACCAGGCGTTCCTGGCGGTGCCGCCGCTCCTCCTGCACGGTCTCGAACTTCTGCGGCAGCCGGAAGGTGAGCCGGTCGGCGGGGACGGGCTGCAGGTCGGACAGGCTCATGCGCGCTCCAGGGAGAGGGTCGGGGGAAGGGGTCAGGACTGCGGAACCAGGACCGAGGGGTCGAGCCCGCCCGGCGTGCGGTGGCCCGCCAGGCCGAGGGTGAGGTCGAGTTCGGCCAGGAGGCTGCGGAGCACGTGGCGCACGCCGTCCTCACCGCCGCACGCCAGGCCCCACATGTACGGCCTGCCGAGCAGCACGGCCCGCGCGCCGAGGGCGAGGGCCTTGACGACGTCGGCCCCGCTCCGCACGCCGGAGTCGAACAGCACGGTCAGCCGGTCGCCGACGGCCTCCGCGATCGGCGCGAGGGCGTCGAGGGAGGCGAGCGCGCCGTCGACCTGGCGCCCGCCGTGGTTGGAGACGACGACGCCGTCCATGCCCGCGTCGGCGGCGCGGCGGGCGTCGTCCACGTGCTGGACGCCCTTCAGGACGATCGGCCCGTCCCAGTTCTCGCGCAGCAGCGGGAGCTGGTCCCAGGTGTGGGCGCGGCCGTTGAACATCGGCACCCACTGCATGATCGCCGCGTCCAGGTCCTCCTCGACCGGCCGTGCCAGCCGTGAGCGGAAGACCGGGTCGGACAGCGGGATCGCCAGCCCGGTCCCGCGCAGGAACGGCAGGTAGGCGCGGTCGAGGTCGTTGGGGCGCCAGGCCAGGGTCCAGGTGTCGAGCGTGACCACCAGGGTGTCGTAGCCGTTCTTGCGCGCGCCCTCCAGCAGGCTGAGGGTGACCTCGTCGTCGTGCGGCCAGTACAGCTGGTACCACCGGGGGCCGCCCGCCGCGGCGACCTCCTCCATCGTGTGGGAGGAGGCGGTGCTGAGCACCATGGGCAGGCCGAGCGAGGCCGCGGCGCGGGAGGTCGCCAGCTCACCGTGCGGGTGCACGATCGACTGCACGCCGACCGGTGCCAGTGCGACGGGCGCGGGGTAGGTCCTGCCGAACAGCTCGGTGCCCAGGTCCCGGGCCGAGACGTCGCGCAGCATCCTCGGCACGATCCGCCGCCGGTCGAAGGCCTCCCGGTTGGCCCGGTCGGTCGCGCCCGTCCCCGCGGAACCGGCCACGTACCAGTAGGCCCCGGGGTCGAGCCGCTCCCGGGCGGCCCGTTCCAGCTCGGCGAGGTCGGCCGAGTACGGCGGGCGCACGCCGGCCAGGCCGTTGAGGTAGATCTCGTACTGGTAGTCGGAGAATGCCACCGGTCCAGCGTGGCCTCCGCGGCCCGGCGTGTCCACGGCCCGGAGACTCGAATTGTGTTCGGTTTCATTGTGCGGCGGCACAACCGGCCCGGCCGTCCCTGCGCGACCGGCGCCGGCACAATCGGCGCTGGCACAATCGGTTCCGTGGCGCATCCCGACTTCGCGGCGCTGAGCAGGCGCCTGCTCGGCCAGGTGGACCCGCTGGCCGAGCGGCTGGCCCGGCGGGTCCGCGAGGCCGAGGCCGAGCTGGCCGTCGTCCCCCCGGAGGACCTGACCGCCGTGTGCGCCCTGCACCTGCGCGGCATCTACACCCACCTGGCGGGCGAGGGCCCGATGGAGCTGGAGCCGGTCCGGGCCAACGCCCGCCGCCGCGCGCTCCAGGGCGTGCCGCTCGCCGCCCTGCTGCACAGCTACCGGGTCGGCACCCTGTTCATCTGGGAGAGCTTCGTCGCGGCGGCCGACGAGCGGGTGCAGGCGGTGCTCCTGGAGAGCGTCAGCGAGCTCTGGCTCGGGCTGGAGGACTACTCCGAGGCGGTGCGCAGCACCTACCACGAGGTCGAGGCCGAGCGGGAACTGCGCGCCCGCCGGGACCGCGACCTGCTCTTCGACGCGCTCCTCGGCGCCGACCACGCCCGGATCCGGGAGAGCGCGGACGCCCTCGGCCTGCCCCGGCAGGGCCGTTTCCACGTCCTGGCGGCCGAGAGCGCGGCCGCGCCCCGGCTGCCCGTCCCGGCGGTCTGGCGGGAGCTGCCCGGCGAGCGCCTCGCGGTCCTCTGGCTGGACGCCCCCCGCGCCGAGGCCCTGCGCGCCGCCGGCCCGCGGTTCCCCGCGGACCTGCTGGCGGACCCGCCGCCCGGCCGGTTCGGGATCAGCCCGCCGTACACGCAGATCTCGCAGACCGCCTCCGCCCTGCGCCTGGCCCGGCTGGCGCTGGCCTCCGTCCCGCCCGGCGCCGACGGGGTCTCCCGGTACGGCGACCGCCCGGTCGCCACCCTGGCCGCCAGCAGCCCGGAGACCGCCGGCGACCTGGCCCGGCGGGTGCTCGGCGCGGTCCTGGACCTGCCCGCCGAGGACCGGGGCACCCTGCTCGGCACCGCGCACGCGTGGTTCGCGGCGGGCGGCTCGACCGCGCGCGCGGCCGGGGCGCTGTTCTGCCACCGCAACACCGTGCGCTACCGGCTCGCCCGGATGGAGTCGCTGACCGGCCGCCGCTTCGACGACCCCCGCGAGGCCGCCGAGTTGTTCACCGCCCTGGAGACCCTGCGCGTGCTGCCCTGACCGGGTGCTCCGCCGTACGGATGATCCATTCCGGTCGGTACGGTGGGACCCAGGGTGGGAACGCGGGCCCGATAAGGGGCGTTGGAGGGGGCATGGAGAGCACATGGCCTCGATAAGGCAGTTCGTCAGGCGGTTTCTGGAGCGTCCCGGTTCCATCGATCTCGCCCCCTTCGAGCGGATCGTCAGGGCGGCCGGTGCCGAGGAGGACCGCCTGCGGAAGGCGGCGGAACTGCCGTCACCCTCGATGGACGACCTGGCCGGGTTCTGCGCGGTCGCGCGCGAGGCCGCCGACCGGGCACTCGGGCTGAGGCCGTACGACGTGCAACTGGTCGGCGCGCTCGTCATGCTCTCCGGAAACGTCGCCGAGATGGCCACCGGCGAGGGCAAGACGCTGTCCGGGGCCGTCGCCGCCGCCGGGTACGCCCTGCGGGGCAGACGGGTCCACGTCGTCTCCGTCAACGACTACCTGGCCCGGCGCGACGCCGAGTGGATGGGCCCGCTGTACGAGGCGCTGGGCGTCTCGGTGGGCTGGATCGGGGAGGCCTCCACTCCGGAGGAGCGGCGCGCGGCCTATGACCGGGACGTCACCTACGGTTCGGTCAGCGAGATCGGCTTCGACGTGCTGCGCGACCGGCTCCGCGTCGACGCCGCCGATCTGCTGCTGCCCGAGCCGGACGTCGTGCTGGTCGACGAGGCCGACTCGGTGCTGGTGGACGAGGCCCGGGTCCCGCTGGTGCTCGCCGGGGCCGCCGACGCCGGCGGCGCCGTGCCGGAGACGGCGGCGCTGGTCCGCAGGCTCGTCAAGGGCTACCACTACGAGATCGACGACCAGGCCCGCAACGTGCACCTGACCTCCAAGGGCATCGACACCGTGGAGGAGGCGCTGGGCGTGGAGCTCTACCACGACACCGCGCGCCTGACCGAGGTCAACCTCGCGCTGCACGCGCACGCCCTGCTGACCAGGGACGTCGACTACATCGTCCGCGACGGCAGGGTCCACCTGGTCAACCCGTCCCGGGGGCGGGTCGCGCTGCTGCAGCGCTGGCCGGACGGCCTGCAGGCGGCGGTCGAGGCCAAGGAGGCGCTGGCGCCCTCGGAGACCGGGGAGATCCTCGACTCGATCACGGTCCAGGGGCTGATCACCCGCTACCCCGGGCGTTGCGGGATGACCGGTACGGCGGTGGCCGTCGGCGACGAACTGCGCGAGTTCTACGACCTGAAGGTGGCGGTCGTCCCGCCCAACCGGCCGCCGGTCCGCGCCGACGAGCCCGACCGGTTGTTCGAGTTCGCCGCGGACCGGGACCGGGCGCTGGTCGACGAGATCGCCGAGGCGCACGCCACCGGCCGGCCGATCCTGGTCGGCACCCTGGACGTGGCGGAGTCCGAGCGGCTCGCCCTGAACCTCGCCGGGCGGGGGCTGGAGTGCGCCGTGCTGAACGCGAAGAACGACGCGGAGGAGGCCTCGATCATCGCCCGGGCCGGGGAACGCGGGGCGATCACGGTCTCCACCCAGATGGCCGGGCGCGGCACCGACATCCGGCTCGGCGAGGGAGTGGGCGCCCTCGGCGGCCTGTACGTCATCGGCTCGGGCCGCCACGCGAGCAGCCGCCTGGACGACCAGCTCCGCGGCCGGGCCGGGCGGCAGGGCGACCCCGGCGGCTCGGTCTTCCTCGTCAGCGGCGAGGACGACCTGATCACCCACTACGTCGCCGACGAGTACTCCTCGGGCGTGCCGAGCGCACGGCTCGTGGCCCACGCCCAGCGGGTCGCCGAGGGCGTCAACGCGCAGATCCACCGCAACACCTGGCGCTACACCCGCCTGCTCGAACGCCAGCGGGACCTGGTCCTGGAACGCCGCGACCGGGTCCTGCGCGGCCGGACGGCCGGGGAGGCCCTCGCCGCCGCCGCCCCCGAGCGCTGGACCGGGCTGACCGGGGCCCTTCCCCCCGAGACGGGCGAGGAGATCCTGCACGGGGCGGCGCGGCAGATCGTCCTGTTCCACCTCGACCGCTGCTGGGCCGAGCACCTGGCCTACCTCGCCGAGCTCCGCGAGGGCATCCACCTGCGGGTGCTGGGCCGCGCCAGCCCGATCGACGAGTTCCACAAGGACGCGGTCGCCGCCTACCGGCGGCTGCTCGCCGAGGTCGAGTCGCGCTCGGTCGCGACGTTCGAGAGCGCCGGGATCACCGAGGACGGCCTCGACCTGGACGGGGAGGGGCTCAAGCGCCCCACCGCGACCTGGACCTACCTGGTCCAGGAGAACCCGTTCGGCAGCGAGTGGGAGCGCCTCACCAACCGCCTCGCCACCAAGATCCGCCGCCGCTGATCCGCCGCCGCTGATCCGCCGCCGGGCACCGGAGTCCCGCGCGCCCTGCCGTACGGGTCCCGCGGCCGGCCCGCTCCCCGGTCACGGACGCGCGGCGGCGTCCAGGGCCGCGCGGATCTCGCCCGCCGGGTCGCCCTCATGGTAGATCCGCTCGCTGGTCTCGATGCCGTCCAGGAACTCCTGGTACCGCACCGCGTACATGAGGTGCCCGAGCGGTTCGGCCAGGGCCAGCGCCCGCCCGGGGTCGGAGCCCGGCACCAGCTCCGACCAGGCCGCGATCCAGGCGTCGGCCGCCCCGGTCCGGGGCCGTCCCGGCCGGAAGTCGCGGATCCGCAGGGCGTCCAGGACGGGGTGGCCGAAGTGGCTGTCGGCGAAGTCGACGGCGACCGTGCGGCGGCCGTCGGAGCGCCAGTTGCCGGAGTGGAAGTCGGCGTGCACGACGGTGTCCGGCAGGCCGCACTCCTCCAGGGCGGCGGCGAGCGCGGGCAGGCCGTCGGCCAGCCGGTGCGCCGCGGCCAGTTCGGCCGCGGTCAGGCCCAGTTCGTCCCGCCTGCCGAGCAGGTCGCGCACCAGCCCGGCCAGGACCCGCGGGGTGCGCTCCGGCAGGCCGTCCGGGGGCCCGTCCAGGCGGCGCGCGAGCGCCGCCTGCGCCGCGGCCCACCGGCCGACCATCGCGCGGACGAGATCGTCCGGGGCCTCCCAGCAGTCCTCGCCGGGCACGTGGCCCAGGAGCGTCCAGCCGCGCGGCGCGTCCGCCGCCAGGACGTCGGGGACGATCTCCGGGTCCACCTGCGCGAACGCCTCCACCGCGGCCGCCTCCCACGTCGCGAACCCGGGCGTGGCCTTCAGCCACACCGGCCCGGCGGAGGTGGGGATCCGGAACAGCCCCGACAGGTTCCAGGTCTTCACCTGCTCGACGTCCCCGCTCACCGGCCGGCCCGCCGCGCGCAGTTCCTCCCGCGCCCAGTCCAGCGCCGCCCTCAGTCCGGCGGCCGTCGCCCAGCCGGACCGCCGGGGGACGGGGTCCAGCAGGTCGCCGAGGTCGGAGGGAGGCGGACCGAGCAGGCCGGGGCGGGGCCGGTCGAAGGCCTCGGCGTGGT
The DNA here is from genome assembly GCF_014203605.1 of Thiemannella venezuelensis. GTDB lineage: Bacteria > Actinomycetota > Actinomycetes > Streptosporangiales > Streptosporangiaceae > Planomonospora_A > Planomonospora_A venezuelensis. The sequence continues at coordinate 37,421 of NZ_JACHJJ010000039.1, forward strand.
AGGTGACGTGCCCGCCCCGGCCGCCCTCCCCTCCGGTGACGCCGGTCAGGCGCAGCACCATGACCGGAACGCCGAGCGCCGCCGTCAGGTGCGCGGCGACCGGCCCGGCCTCGGCCCACCAGGGACTCTCCAGGGGGAAGGGCCCGAAGGTCCCCAGGCACTCGTCCCCCGCCGTCACCACCGCGTCGGCCGTACGGCCCTGCTCTCGATCCACCGGACCAGTCTGGCCGGACGGGCGTCCCGTCCGCGAGCCGTTATCCGCCGCCCCGCGGGGTCCGGCGGCGGGACGTCACGATCTCCGTTACGTGGACGGTAATGGTTTGGTCGATCATCGCTGGATATCGTGGTATCCGTGACCACCACCAGCGGGAACCGGCCGGTCGGTGAGCTGCTGCGCCAGTGGCGGGAGCGGCGGCGGATGAGCCAGCTGGACCTCGCCATCCAGGCCGACATCTCCACCCGTCACCTGAGCTTCGTGGAGACGGGCCGGTCGAAACCGAGCCGCGACATGATCCTGCACCTCGCAGAGGAGCTGGAGCTGCCGCTGCGCGAGCGCAACCACCTCCTGCTGGCGGGCGGCTTCGCCCCGGTCTTCGCCGAGACCCCGCTCAACTCGCCGGAGATGGCCTCGGTCCGGACGGCGCTGGGGCAGGTGCTGAGCGGGCACCAGCCGTACCCCGCCGTGGTCGTGGACCAGCGCTGGAACCTGGTGGACCGCAACTCCGCGACCGGCCTGCTGCTGCGCGGCGTCGCACCCGAACTGCTCGTCCCTCCGGTCAACGTGCTTCGGCTGAGCCTGCACCCCAAGGGCATGGCCCACCGGATCCTCAACCTGGGCGAGTGGCGGGCCCACCTGCTGCACCGGCTCCGCCGCCAGATCAGCCTGACCGCCGACCCCGAGCTGACCGAGCTCTGGCGGGAGCTCGACGGCTATCCCTGCGACCAGCCCGAGCCCGAGATCGGGGCGGGCACGGGGCAGATCGTGATCCCGCTCCGGCTCCGCCGCGGCTACCGCGAGCTGGTCTTCTTCAGCACGATGACGACGTTCGGCACCCCGCTGGACATCACCGTCGCCGAACTCGCCATCGAGGCGTACTTCCCGGCCAACCCCGAGACGGCCGCCTACCTGCAGCACCAGCACCACCCCGACTAGCACCTCCCCGGGCCCGGAACCGGCCGGGCGGGGGCCGCGGCGGACCTCAGGAGACCCCCGGCATCAGCACGGTGGTGAGGAGCCTCCTGACCCGCCCCTCCCCCGGGCCGAGGCCCGCCCTGGCCTCCACCACCCGCCGGAGGTCGGCCGCGAACGCGGCGAGCTCCTCGTCGGAGAGCCACAGGGCGGCCTGGCGGTAGCCGACGCCGTCCCGGCGCAGGTCGACGTCGCCGCGCCCGGTGTAGCGGTCGAAGTCGGCCAGCAGCCCGGCCGTGAACGCCATGAACGCCCGCCGGTGGTCCTCCGGCGACATCGCGGCCAGGTCCTCGTCGGCGACCTGGGCCGCGGACAGCCGCAGCGCGTAGGTGCGCTCCACCGCGCCCCGCACCCGCTGCTCGTCCACGACCTCCAGCACCCCGGCCTCCGCCAGCGTGCCGACGTGCCGGTAGAGCGTGGCGGTGGAGACGTCGGAGAGCTCGGCGGCGAGGGCCGCGGTGGTCATGCGGCGGTCGCCGAGCAGCGCCTGGACGATGCGCAGCCGCACCGGGTGGAGGAGGAGATCAGCCGTCGTCTTCATGAACCAACACTCTCACATTTGACATCAATCTCAAAGATGAGAATAATCATGGTCGAACGGAAGAGAAAGGGGCCACGATGGCGACGATGACGGTGACCGGGGGCGAGCTGGTGCTGGCGCTCGACCGGGGCGAGAAGGTGGCGGGCCTGCACGGCGACATCCGCGTGCCGCTCACCGCGGTCCGCGACGTCACCGTCGTGGAGAACGGGGTGGCGGGCGCCCGCGGCCTGCGCTCCCCCGGCCTGGCGGTTCCGGGACGGACCAAGGTCGGGACGTGGCGGCGCCCGGGGAACCGGGCGTTCGTGACCGTCCGCCGGGGCGTGCCCGCCGTACGGGTCTCCCTGAGCGGCGCCGGCTACGACGAGCTGCTGGTCGGCGACGAGCACGCGGCCGAGCTCGCCGGGCGCATCCGCGAGGCGGCGGCCCTGCCCGCGCCGGTCGCCGAGGAGCGCGTCACCTTCCGCTCCGGCGGCTTGATCCTCGGCGGCACGCTGGCCCTGCCCGCCGGGCCGGGGCCGCACCCCGTGGTGCTGATCGTGACCGGCTCGGGCCCGCTGGACCGGGACGCCGACCACAAGCGCATGCCCCTGGGGGTCAGCCGCGACCTGGCGCACGCCCTGGCCCGCGCGGGGGTGGCCTCCTTCCGCTACGACAAGCGCGGTGTCGGCGAGTCCCAGGGCGACTTCCTCGCCGCGGGCCTGAGCGACAACGTCGCCGACGCCCGGGCCGCGCTGGCCTGGCTGCGGGGCCGTACGGAGATCGACCCGGCGGCGGTGTTCGTCGCCGGCCACAGCGAGGGCGCCGTCATCGCCACCGCGCTCAGCCCCGCCGAGCAGGACGGCCTGGCCGGGATCGTGCTGCTGTCCGGCATCGCCAGGACCGGCGAGGAGACCCTGAGGTGGCAGGCCCGGCAGATCGCCGGGGACCTGCCCGCACCGGTCCGGGTGATCCTTCGCCTGCTCGGCACCGACCTGTTCACCAAGCAGGAGCAGGCCCTCACCCGGCTCAAGGCCACCACCACCGACGTCGCCCGCGTCCAGGGGCGCAGGACGAACGCGCGCTGGCACCGCGAGTTCATCGCCTTCGACCCCGAGCCGCTCCTGCGCGGGCTGCGCGTGCCGGTCCTGGCCGTCACCGGCGACGGCGACGTCCAGGTCGACCCCGCCGACCTCGACACCGTCGCCGCCCTGGTCGACGGGGACGTCACGACCGTCCGGGTGCCCGGACTGAGCCACCTGCTCCGCCAGGACCCGGACGCCGGGGGCCTGCGCACCTACAAGCAGCAGATCCGCAGGCCCACCGACCCCGGGGTCCTCACCCTGGTGACGGACTGGGTCAACGAGCACCTCCCGGAGCACCCGGCCTGACGGCGGCGCGGCGAGCCGCTTCTCTCGCCGCGCCGTCCCCGCCGCCGGACGGGCGCGGCGAGGGAGGGGACGACGAAAGAGGGGAGGGCGTCAGTCCCAGCGCTGGGCGTTGCCGTCGTGCAGCGTGCCGGGGGCGTCCGGGATGACGCAGAACGGCAGGCCCGCCGGGTCCCGCATGATCCACCAGCGGTCGTTCGCCTTCTGCACCCGCTCGGCGCCCAGCCGCTCCAGCCGCGCGACCTCCGCCTCCAGGTCGTCGGTGTGGATGTCGACGTGCACCCGGCCCTCCCCCTCTCCCAGCCGCTGGATCATCAGTGCGAACTCCTGTCCGTGCAGGAGGGCGCCGTGGTACTCCGGATAGCTCTCGTTGGCTTTCAGTTCCGGTCCGATCGCCCCCCGCCAGAACTCCACCTCCCGGTCGTGACCGGCCTGCGGAACGTCGATGACAACCGTGTAGAGCCTGCTGTAGTGCGCCACGCGCAACACCTCCGGTCGGGAAAAGCACGGACCCCCATGATCGGGGAGCCGTGTCTCACGCAGAAAGGCCAGCCGTCCGGCGCCGGGCACCGCCGGAGCCTCCGGTGTGCTTCAGGTCCGGGCGCGCAGGACGCAGAACTCGTTGCCCTCGGGGTCGGCGAGGACCACCCATGACTGCTCGCCCTGCCCCACGTCGGCCCGGCGGGCGCCCAGCGCCAGCAGCCGTGCGACCTCGGCCTCCTGGTCGTCGGGGCGGAAGTCGAGGTGGAGCCGGTTCTTGACCGCCCGGGGGTCGGGCACCGGGACGAAGAGCAGCCCGGGCAGGCGGTCGGGGGAAGGACGGATCTCGTACTCGTCGTCCGCGTCGTCGACCACCACCCAGCCGAGGGCGTCGGCCCACCACCGGCCCAGGGCCGCCGGATCCGCCGAGTCGACGACGACCTGCTCCCATTCCAAATTCATGATCACCCCATGCCCGGCCGCCGGCGGTCCATGCTCTCCCCGCCCGCGGCATGTCCCACCGGACGAGCGCAGGGCGGATCAGCGCAACCCCTTACGGCACGCCTTCGCCCCGTTGTGGCCCTACCCTGAGGACCATGGCGGAGTTGGACGAACTGGCCCACAGGTTGCGGAGGTTCGCCGAGGTCAGAGAGTGGGAGCGGTTTCACACGCCGAAGAACCTCGCGATGGCGCTGGCCGGAGAGGTGGGCGAACTGCTTGCCGAACTCCAGTGGCTGACGCCCGAGGAGGCATCCGGCGTCATGGAGGATCCCGATTCCGCCGCGCGCCTCCGTTCGGAGATGGCCGACGTCATGATCTACCTGGCCCGCCTTGCGGACGTCCTGGAGATCGACTTGCTGGAAGCCGTCCACGCCAAGCTCGACGAGAACGACAAACGCTATTCTGCGACGGAATATCGCGGTTCCGCGCGGAAAGCACCGCCGCCGGCCTGATTTCGTCCGCTGATCGCGATAATCTTCCTGCCGTAGTGATGCGGCCCGACGGGCTTCCGCCGATCACCTGATCACGGAGACGCCCCCATACCGCACGAGTCTCTCGTGCTGCCTGGGGGTAGGTCCGTGACGGCATTTCGGCACTCCGCCGAAAGTCTGGCCAAGCTGGCGACCAACGGTTCGCTTCCCGAAAGTCGGCTCAGCGAAGCCATCACCGAACATCTCCGCAGGACCATCTGCGTCAATCCCTCCCTCGCGGAGCGCAGATCGTGGGATCGGAGCCTCCCGGTCCTGGCACGTGACCTGGTCGACGCCGGACTCGGCGACGTCGAGATGCTGGTCGAGTACCAGTTGCCGCTGACCAGCAAACGTGCCGACGTGGTTCTCGCCGGGATCGACCGCCGTACCGGTGGTGACGCCTATCTCGTGGTCGAGCTGAAGCAGTGGAGCAGGGCCGAGCCGTTCGAGGACGATCCCCGGCTCGTACTCGTCGAGGGCGCCCCGGGTGGTCCGAGACTGCATCCGGTACTCCAGGTCCAGGGCTACTGTGAGTACATCGCGGGCTTCGCCGGTGCTCTCGAGGGGCAGGACTCAGCGATCAGAGGTGTGGCCTACCTTCACAACGCGGCCGACCTCGACGTCCGAGATCTCTACAACGACGTCCTGGATGAGCGCACCCGGCTGTTCACCAGAACACGGCGAGGCGCCTTCCTGGAGTATCTCCGTGAGCAGTTCGCCCCCCGGCCCGGCGTCGAAGCCGCCGACCGCCTGCTCACCGGTGCCGTCCGCCCTTCCCGGCGACTCCTCGAACTCGCCGCGCGGGAGATCCGGGACCGCGAGCAGTTCGTCCTCCTCGCCGAACAGCGGCTGGCGTACGAGATCGTCCTGAACGCCGTGGAACGGGCCCGGAGGGCGGATTCGAAAGAGATCGTCATCGTCTCCGGTGGCCCGGGAAGCGGCAAGAGCGTCATCGCGCTGTCCCTGCTGGGCGAGCTCTCCAGACGAGGGCGCCCGGTTCTTCACGCCACGGGATCGCGCTCGTTCACCGAGACCATGCGACGGGTCGCGGGCAAAGGCTCCTCCCAGGTGAAGAACCTGTTCAAATACTTCAACAGCTTCATGCAGGCCGACCGCAACGGCCTCGAGGCCCTCATCTGCGACGAGGCCCACCGGATCCGGGAGACGTCGCAGAACCGCTACACCCCGGCCCGGCTCCGCAGTAATCGCCGCCAGATCGACGAGCTCATCGACGCCGCAAGAGTCCCCGTCTTCCTGTTGGACGAGCACCAGGTCGTACGGCCCGGAGAACTGGGAAACGTCGCCGAGATCAGAGCCCATGCGGAGGCACGCGGCTTCCGGGTCCACGAGATCTCCCTCGACGGGCAGTTCCGCTGCGGGGGGAGCCGCGCCTACGAGGACTGGGTACTGCGACTCCTCGGCCTGCAGGGCGACGGACCCGCGCCGTGGGAGGGAGACGACCGCTTCGAGGTCTCTCCCGTACGGTCCCCCCAGGAACTCGAAGCCTTGTTGCGCACGAAACTGGCCGAGGGCTATTCGGCCCGGATGACCGCCGGGTTCTGCTGGCCGTGGAGTGAACCCCGCAAGGACGACACACTCGTCCACGACGTCCGGATCGGCGAGTGGTCCCGCCCGTGGAACGTCAAGGGTGACAGGGCCGTGGGCAGCGCCCCCGCGAGCGCGCTGTGGGCCACTGCGGACGGTGGTTTCGAGCAGGTCGGCTGCGTCTACACGGCCCAGGGATTCGAGTACGACTGGAACGGCGTGATCATCGGCCCGGACCTGGTCGTCCGCGGCGGGAGGTTCGTCACGGTCAGAACGGCCAGCAAGGACCCCGCCCTCACCCGCGGCACCACCGACGCCGAAGCCGACCGACTGATCCGCAATACCTACAAGGTGCTCCTCACGAGAGGAATGCTCGGCACGTTCCTCTTCTCCGCGGATCCGGAGACCCGGTCCTTCCTCGAAGAACTGATCGGGCGGATCGCTTGAAGAGTGACCGCAGGGGATTACAGAGATGATCAAGGCACGGTATTCTTCCCACCAGAAAATGCGGTCCGACGGGCTTCTACCGATCTGACTCCGGTGGACACGCCCCCATCCGCACGAGCTTCTCGTGCTGCCTGGGGGTACGTTCGTGAAAGTCGGACACCGAATGCCCGCCGAGATCCTGCATACCTCTCCGATAGAGAGAATCGTGGCCCACCTGGTAGACCAGGTCCGGGGCGCGACCAAGGCGGAACAGACCTCATGGAAGAACAGCCTTCCAAGACTGGCCGAAGACCTCGTCGAAGCCGGGCTCGGTCAGGTTGAACTGCTCATCGAATCCCAGTTCCTCGACCGCAGCCGTACCGACGTCGTGCTGGCGGGGGTCGATCACAACGGGCGGGACACATATGTCGCGGTAGAGCTCAAGCGCTGGCGCAGCGCGCAGCTCTGCGAAGACGATCCTGACCACGTCCGCGTACCGAGCCTGCAGAAGAATCCCAGACACCCGCTTGTCCAGGTGCGGGGTTACTGCCACGGCCCCGGCGTTGAAGGGTTTTGTCCGGCCTGCTGATGGTTGATCAGAGGTTGTAGACGGCGAAGGCCGTGTCGTGATCGAGGAGGTCACGGCGGGCGTGGGCGATGTTCGCACGTCCAGCCAGGCGGAAGGTGTTGATCGCCAGATTGCGGAAGGACGCGAGAGCTCGCGGCGCGGTCCCGGTTCTGAGCTGGGAGGCATCCTCTCGAAAGGTCACATCGCGGACCCAGTGGAGACGGTTTTCC
>NZ_JACHJJ010000040.1 GCF_014203605.1 Thiemannella venezuelensis
GCGCCGCACCACCTCGTGGTCGTCCACCAGAACCACCCGGATCACACCCATACCCCTCAGCACCCCTCACCGCCGCCGACCGGACCCCCCGGCCGGCCCCTCCGGGCGACGGCGCTCGTCCGTCCCCGGAGCAACCATCAAAACACGGGCCCCGCCCGGACAGCAGAACGGATCCGTCCGGTGACGTTGCGTAACCTGTCCTCATGTCGAAACCAGATGTGGCGCTCCAGACCCTCGTAGATGTCGTCACCCACACCCAGGCCGGTATCAGCATCACCGTGACGGCCGACGGCGCGCCCATCACAGGGGTGCTCATCTCCGCCGAGGAGTTCGCCACCAACGTCGCCCAGCAGATAAGCAGGGCGCACGACTTCACGTCGGAGGATGTCAAGGGATTCAACCTCCTCTTCGAGCACCTCGGCGAGGCCGCTCGCGGGGAGTTCCTGCACCTGCGGAACGCGCATCTGGTCACGGGCGCCGAGGTCCCCCGGGAGGAGGGCGGCTGGTGGCGCATCCGGATCGCCGATGTCAGCGGATGGTCCTGCGGCCAGATGTCCCCGCTGAGATAACCGTGACCGCCACGCTCCGGCTCGTCCGCGAAACTCCCCGACCCGACCGGTGCGTCCGGGGCCAAGGTCCCACCGGCGGCAGGACCTTGGAGACGACGGCAGAGCCGTACGGCTCTGCGGGAAGACCGGGTCCGGCCGATGTACTGGATGACAGAAGAGAGAGCAGCGCATCGGACAAGGAGCCAGTCATGGCCGTCATCGAAGGACGCACGCCGGTCAACGGCCACGTCATCCCCACCCCCGCCGGCACCCGCGCCACCGCAGCCGCCACCCGCGCCCCCGCCGCCTACGCCTGGGCCGCCGCCCGGATCGCGCTGGGCTGGGTGTTCCTGTGGGCCTTCGCCGACAAGACCTTCGGCCTCGGCTTCGCCACCCCCGCCGCCAAGGCGTGGACCAACGGCGGCAGCCCGACCACCGGCTTCCTCAAGGGAACCGGCGAGAACGCCCTCGGCGGCCTCTTCGGCGGCCTGGCCGGACAGGCCTGGGTCGACTGGCTGTTCATGCTCGGCCTGCTCGGCGTCGGCACCGCCCTCCTGCTGGGCGCGGGCATGCGCATCGCGGCCGGCGCGGGCGCGGCCATGATGCTGCTGATGTGGGCGGCCCAGCTGCCCCTGGACACCAACCCGTTCATGGACGACCACATCGTCTACGCCGTCGTCCTGGCCGGCCTGGCCCTGGCCCACGCCGGCGACACCCTGGGCATCGGCGCCTGGTGGGGCAGGACCGCCCTGGTCAAGCGACTCCCCGTGCTGAAGTGACCGCCCGCACGACGCCCGTCCCCTGACCGAAGGGGACGGGCGTCCAGGTCGTGAGAACCCCACCTGTACGGCGAAAGCCCTCAAATCAAGCAGAAAGGTAGTGACGATGATGATGCAGGTCAAAGATGTGATGGGCCGGGTGGCCATCGCGGTGCGGCAGGACGCCTCCTTCGCCGAGCTGGTCGCCACGATGCAGCGCTTCAAGGTCGGTGCGGTCACCGTGATCGACGCCGACCGCCGCCCGGTGGGCGTGGTGTCCGAGGACGACCTCCTGCTCAAGGAGATCGTCGACCATCCGCACGGTACGGCGTTGCTGCCGGGCCGCATCCGCCGCCGGGACCGCCGCAAGGCCGCCGGCACCCTCGCGAGCCGGCTCATGACGAGCCCGGCGATCACGGTCACCGCCGGAACGCCGGTGCGCGAGGCGGCCCGGCTGATGCACGCTCACCGGATCAAGCAACTCCCGGTGATCGACACGGTGACGGGGCGGATCGCCGGGACCGTGCACCAGGGCGACCTATTGAAGATCTTCCTGCGCCCGGCCGCCGACATCCGCCGGGAGGTCACCGCCGTCCTCACCCGGCTCGGCATCCCCGCCGAGCAGATCACCGCCGGCGTCCGGGACGGCGTCGTCACGCTGGGCGGCCGGGTCGCCCGGTGCTCGCAGATCGCCTCGCTGGTGGCGGCCGTCCGGGCCGTCGAAGGGGTGGTGGAGGTCGAGGACGACCTGACCTTCCAGGTCGACGATCTCCTCACCGTCCCGATGCCCCTCCTCTGAGGCGGTCACCCCTTCCCTCCGCGACAGCGGCGGGCGCCCGCAGGGGCGGTACCGTCCACGGCCATGGGAGCTCACCCACGGCCCTCCTCCGAGCCTCACCGGGACCGGATCCACCAGGTGATCGACCGGATGAGCACCGGCCGCGCACCGACGGTGGAGAGATCCCGCGCCCGCCGGCCGTCCCCGACCTACGCACCTACGCTGGGGGCGAATCCCCGCCGCCCAGCCGACCGGACCCACCCGCGCGCAGGGCGCCTTCCTCCGCGGCATCCCCTGGCGCCACCCGGTCACCTCCTCGACCGCCTGCCGTCCTCCCCCGTCTGGCGCCGGCAACGGCTTCAGCCACCAGGACCCCGGATTCCCGGACGTCGTGGCCGGCGAGAAAGCCGGCGCGGTGCGCCTCTCCCCGCCACCGGACACCGGAACGAGCCCGGCGTCGTGCCGGCCTGCGCCGGCGACGCGCCCGCCCTGGGGACCCCGGCCGCGGTGAACACCGCCGGGGCCTGAGCGACCCGGGTCCCCACCGACGCGGCGCCCCGCAGGGGATCTGCGGGGCGCCGCTGTTCTCCGTGGCGAAGACGCCCGCGGCGGCGCACGTTCCGTGATCGTGCGTGCGCTCAGGCGGCGTGCAGCAACTCGGGGACGGGCCTGCGCGGGGCGCGCGGCACGGCGGGGCCGTACCCGAGACGGATGATCATCTGAGGGTGGCCGCCGGGATGCCGGGGATCGGTGTGGTGGCGCATGTCGCGCAGGTCCAGCGGCTGGTTGAGGAACGAGGCGGACACTCCGTGCAGGGTGGCCACCAGCAGGACCCGCTGCAGCGCCTGACCGGCGCGCAACCAGTGGGCGGGGTCGTCGCCCGGGGTGGTCAGGACGGCGAGGTGGGGACGGGCCTCGAAGCGGACGCGTTCCCGGGTCACCCTCGCGAGGTCGCGGACCGGCACCAGATCGCCGATCGGCCGCGGCCCCTGGACATAGGGCGGCATGCCGTCGGAGTGGGACGGGCCGGAGGTCCACCGGGCCAGCTCGGCGCGGTAGGCGCGGTTGCCGGTGAGCGTCTCCTCCGCCGCGGCGACCTCCTCCAGCAGGGCGACGCTCGCCGGATCGCGGAGGAAGACCAGTCCGGCCCCTTCCAACCGGGCGGCCATGCCCAGCTCGTCCGCGACCGCCGCCGGGATGGGGGCGTCGGTGAACGGCTGCCGGTTGGTACGCCGGATCTTGATCGCGTCGTACAGATCGTGCTCGGCCGTCGAGGCGGGAGCGGCGCTCGCGGGCCGTACCGCGGCCAGCAGGGTGGACGGATCGTCCCCGGCCGCCCGGGCCGACCAGATGAGCGGCCGGTGTCCGCTGACGCGCAGGGCGAGCCGGAGGTTGAACAGGGCCGCGCCGCAACTGATGCGCAGGGAGCGGCCGCGCGGATCGGCCACTTTCAGCCAGCGGTCCGGATCGGCGTGGAGCTCGATGTACTCCCGGCGGCGGGCGACGAAGCGCCACGGCTGGGTGTTGTGCACCGAAGGCGCGGTGCCGGCCGCGGTGATGAGGCGGCGTGTTCCGGCGTGGGTGGCCAGTGGGTTGAGCATGGCGAACCTCCTTGCCTTGAGGCTCGCGCACCGGCGCGGACCAGGGCAGAGGCGTAGGTCCCGGCGGCACGGGACCTACGGACCGCGGAACGGCCGGGTTAGGGCGACGGATCCGCAGGGTAATGGCGACTACGTACTGTGACGACATAGCAGCGGTAAAGGCCGTTCGCCTACGCCGCCGAGCTGGAAAAAACGGTCCAATGAGGACAGATTCCCGGCTGCTGGACAGACGCACCACGGATCGCAGAAGACCCGGGACGGTCACCGGCCACCGCGCCGTCCATGCCGAGAGGGCCACCGCCGACCGGGCAGGTGGCCGCATCACCGTCAATCGGGAAGCACCATGAAAGACACAGAAGGCTGACCGCTCACCGGAGCGGCCGCCGCCGATCGGACCGGCCGGCAGGACAGCGCCCCTCCGCCCGCCGGGGAAGGCGGGCGGCTGGGACTGCTCCAAGCCGTCGCGCTGGTCGTCGGCAACATCGTGGGCACCGGGATCTTCCTGCTCCCGGCCTCCCTCGCGGCCTTCGGGACCGTCAGCATCCTGGCGTTCGGCATCGTCACCCTCGGCGCGCTCGCGCTCGCCGTCGTCTTCGGGCGGCTCGGCCGGCGCATCCCGGCCTCGGGCGGGCCGTACGCCTACGCCCGCGACTCCTTCGGGGAGTTCCCCGGCTTCATGAACGCATGGTCGTTCTGGATCACGGCATGGGCCGGCAACGCGGGAATCGCCGTCGCCTGGGTGGGCTACGTCGTCCACTTCGCCGACGCGGCGTTCGGCCTGGACTGGAGCGGCACCGCCGCCCAGGTGGTCATCGGGCTGATCGGCCTGTGGATCCCGGCGCTGATCAACCTCGCCGGCGTCACCAAGATGGGCGCCTTCCAACTGGTCACGACCATCCTGAAGTTCGCCCCGCTGATCTTCGTCGCGATCGTCGGCCTGTTCTTCGTGCAGTCGGCCGACTTCGGCCCGTTCAACGCCACCGGCGGTTCGTGGATCGGCGCCGTCTCGGTGTCCGCCGCGCTGGTGCTGTTCGCCTACTCCGGCGTGGAGAGCGTCGGCATCGCCGCAGCCTCCCTGGCCGAGCTCGCCCGCGAGCACGAGCTCGTCATCACCCACGGCAACGGCCCGCAGGTGGGGGTCCTGGCGCTGGAGAGCGCCACCGACCCCAACCTCACCCGCCCCTACCCGCTCGACACGCTCGGCGCGCAGACCCAGGGCATGATCGGCTACTGGATGCTCCAGGCGCTGCAGAACGCGCTGCCGGGCCGCCAGGTCATCTCCATGGTCAACCAGACGCTCGTCTCCGCGGTGGACCCGGCCTTCGACGACCCCACCAAGTTCGTCGGCCAGGTCTACGACCGGGCCGAGGCCGGGAAACTGGCCGCGGAGAACGGCTGGGCGGTCAAGCCCGACGGACCGTACTGGCGTCGCGTGGTGCCCTCGCCCGCCCCGCAGCGGGTGGTGGAGACCCGGCTGATCCGGAGCCTGGTCCGCGACGGTGTCGTGGTGGTCTGCGCGGGTGGCGGCGGCGTCCCCGTCATCCGCAACGGCAACGGCCGGCTGCAGGGCATCGAGGCGGTCATCGACAAGGACCTGACCGGCTCGATGCTCGCCGAGGCGCTGGAGTGCGACGCCTTCCTGATCCTGACCGACGTGCCTCGGGTCATGAAGGGCTTCGGCACCCCCGAGCAGCAGGAGATCCGCCACACCACCCCGCACGAGCTGCGCGAGCTGGACTTCCCCGCCGGGTCGATGGGGCCGAAGGTCGAGGCGGCCTGCCGGTTCGTCGAGACCACCGGCGACATGGCCGCCGTCGGCCGCCTGGACCAGGCCGTGCAGATCCTCGAGGGTACGGCGGGCACCATCGTCACCCCCAACGCCACCTGGCCCCTGGCCAGCACGCTGTGACGATCGCGGAGCACCCGCCCCGCGCCCGTGGATGAACGCCCGGTCCCGCGGCCGTGCTCCGGCGCTCCGCCGTCACCCGGGAGAGCCGGACCGGACCGCCGCGGACGGGCGCGGCCCGGGGCGCAGGCCGAACAGGAAGCGGGTCGGGGCGGTGCGGCGGACCAGGAGGTCGTACACCGCGAAGATCAGCACCAGGGAGACCACACTGATCACCGAGAACTTCACGATGATCGGCGCCTCCCAGCCGACCACGACGAACGCGACCGCGACGACGATCGGCTGGTGCAGGACGTACAGCGGCAGAACGGCCTCGGACAGGTAGGCGTACCAGCGGCGGGACCCGGACTCCCGCCGGGTCGCCGCCGACCGGCCGCGGCGGTCCAGGAAGCCGAGTATCGCGGTCAGCCAGCACCACCCGGTCACGCCGAACAGGGCTCGGCCGGCCACCGCCTGCGGGGTCGGGTCGGTGAAGGGGTCGCCGCCCGCGGTCATCAGCAGCGGCCCGCCGACCAGGAAGATCACCACGCCGGAGACCGCGAGCAGGCGCAGGTCGCGGCGGAGCGCGGCCCTGAACCGCTCGTCACCGGCGAAGGCGAACCCGAACAGGAAGAACAGCAGGTACGCCGCCCGGTGCCAGCCCGCGAACTGCTCCTCCAGCCCGGCCAGCGCGCACACCACCGCCAGCGGCACGGCCGGCAGCAGGATGGCTCCCGGGCGGCGCTCGGCGAAGACGGCGGCGCGGTCGGCGAGCCGCGGCCCCCGGGCGCCGCCCCAGCGCACCAGCGGGACCAGCACGAGGGAGAACGTCAGCAGCAGCAGCAGGAACCACAGGTGGCCGAACTCGAAGTGCCGCCCTTCGAAGATGAACGGGAAGTCGTGCCACTTGAACCCGTCCAGGTCGAAGAAGCGCGGCAGGAACTCCAGGTAGGACTCCTGGAAGGCGGGGTCGGCCCGCTGCCGCAACCACTCGGGCACGGGCACCAGCACGGCGGTCCCGAACACCAGCGGCACCCCGAGGCGGCGCAGGCGCTCGGCGACGTACTCCCCGGCGCCCCGCCGGCGCAGCGAGTGCCACGCCCCCAGGCCCGCCAGGAAGAACAGCAGCGGCATCGCCCACAACACGCCGAGGGCCGCGACGACCAGCGTGACCGGGGTGGTCTCGGCGTTCTTCACGTAGAAGTCGTCCCGGGCGTCGAAGACCAGCGCCGTGTGGAAGAACACCAGCCCGACGACCACCAGGCCCCGGATGGAATCCAGTTCTGTGCGCCGCTCGGACGTCGTGGCGGGTGACGATGGCATGGATCAGGATCCTTCCCCGGTCGCGTCTCGTCTTCTCAGGATGATCCCGGCCGTCACGATCGCCAAGATGAGCGCGGGCGGGAGCATGCCCGTCGGCCAGAAGTCCTGGGGGCACTCCTCGGCCACGCTCACCGCCGCCCAGACCGCGACGTTGACCGCGAAGACGACCGCCCAGCCGGTCCACACGAGCTTCAGCCAGCGCGGGAGCCCGGCCGGGGACGGGCTCGGCGGGTTCCGCCGGCGCTCCTCGGGCAGGTCGGCGACCAGGTCGGCCAGCTCGCCCCGGGTCGCCGACCGGTAGGCCCGGCCCACCCGCTCGTCGAACTCCCCGAAGTCGAGGCAGCCCTCCTCCACGGCCAGCCGCAGGCGCTCGGCGGCGTCGTCGCGGTCTCGGTCGGATGCGCGTACGTCGCGGTTGTGCATGTCAGCCTCCCGGGCGACGGAGAGGTGGTCAGGACGGGGCGTGTTCGGCGAGGAAGGCCGCGATCCCGGCCTTCTCCGCGTCGGTGGTGTTCCGGTCCGCGCGCCGCCGGTCGGCCATGATCCTCAGGTACGGCCGCGCCGCCGCCGCGTCGGCGTCCTCCAGGAACGCCGCCAGCGCGGCGGCCCTGTGCTCCCCCAGCAGCGGCCCGGCCGGCACGGTGGCCAGGAGCAGCCAGGTGCAGGCGACGTCGGCGCCCGCCGCGCCGCGAGCCGCGTCGGCCCAGTCGACGACCCTCGGGCCGTCCGCGGTCAGGATCACGTTGGCCGGGTGGAGGTCCCGGTGGAGCAGGCGGTTGCCGGGGCAGCCGGGGGCGGCCTGGAGCCAGCCGGGGGCGCGCACCCCGGCCAGGTCGCGCAGCAGAGCGGCCAGGACGCGGACCCGGCGGGGCGCGTCCTCGGGCGCGCGGACCAGCTCCGCCAGGAGGTTCGGTCCGTCCACCCGCTCCATGAGGATGGCGGGGCCCTCGGCGTCGAAGACCTCCGGGGCGGGGAACCCGTGGCGGCGGGCGTGGCGCATGACGGCGGCCTCGCGTTCGAGGTCGCGGCCGTCGCGGGAGCGCCGGACGACCCGGCCGGGCCCGGCGTCGAGGATCTCGCAGTCCTGCCCGGCGGCTATCAACGGCCCAACGTCCATGCCGGTCAGATTATGAAGTAAAGCTCCGGGCGGAAATGCCGGGCCACTGGCGGGTTTTTACGGCAACTACCTGCCACCACGTGCCCCGTCAATTCCCGGCGCCATCCGTTCAAGATGGCTTCAACCGCACTAGTCCGCTTACTCCACGACATTGGGGAGGTGACACGTTGCTGGTGGCAACCGATCTCGTCAAACGGTACGGCGATGTCCAGGCCCTTGACGGATTCACTCTGAGCGTGGCAGCCGGTGAGATCGTCGGGCTCCTGGGGCACAACGGCGCGGGGAAGACGACCTTCGTCGAGATCGTGTCCCACCTGATCCGCCCCGACGGCGGACGGGTGACCATCGACGGCAGACCCCCGTCCGCCGCCCGCGGCGAGGTCGGCGTGGCGCCCCAGCATCTGGCGCTGTACCCCTCCATCACCGTGCGGGAGCACCTGGAGCTGTACGGCAGGCTCGCCGGCCTGCGGCGGACGGCGCTGCACGAGGCCATCGAGGAGCTGGCCGTCGTCCTGCGGCTCACCGAGATCATGGACAGGAGGACGGGCAGGCTCTCCGGCGGCCAGCAGCGGCGTACGCAGGCCGCCAGCGCCCTCGTCCACCGCCCCCGCCTCCTCCTGCTCGACGAGCCCACGGCCGGCGCCGACCTGGAGACCCGCCAGGCCATGCTGGACGTGGTCAAGCAGCGCGCGGGAGAGGGCGCGGCCGTCGTCTACACCACCCACTACCTGCCCGAGCTGACCGAGCTCCGGGCCACGATCGCGGTCGCGCGCAGCGGCCGGATCATCGCCAGGGGGGCCTGCGACGAGCTGCTGCGGGACCTGCCGGGCGAGGTACGCGTCACGCTGGACGGCGAGGAGGAGATCGCGGTCTCCACCTCCGACCCGGCGGCGGCCCTGGTCGACCTGCTCGGCCGGGTGAACCGCCCGGTCACCTCGGTCGACGTGCGCAACCCGTCCCTGGACGACCTCTACCGATCCCTGGCGGTCACCCATGCTGCTTGACCCCGCCCCACGCCGCCTCGGCGTGCTCGACGCGCTGCACCGCATCGGCGCGCTGGCCCGGCACAACCTGATCATCCGGTTGCGCGACCCCGGGCAGATGATCAGCTACGTCGCCATGCCCATGGTGCTCATGCTGGTGCTCAAGCCCCTGTACGTCCGGGCTCTCGACCAGGGCGTCGCCCAGATCGCCACCGGCCTGATGGTGATGTTCTCGGTGTTCGCGATCTCCATGGCGGGCAACGCGATCCTGTCGGAGCGCACCTGGCGCACCTGGGACCGGCTCCGCGTGAGCAGGGCCCCGGCGTTCGAGCTGCTGATCGGCAAGACGCTGCCGCTGTTCGTGGTGATGATCGCGCAGCAGGCGATCCTGATCGTCTACGGCTGCCTGGCCATCGGGCTCCCGGTGCCGCCGTCGCCCCCGCTGGTGCTGCTGGCCATCGTGATCTGGGCGTTCGCGCTGCTGTCGCTCGGCGCGGTGCTGGCCACGCTGGTGCGCAGCCACGGCGAGCTCAGCGTGATCTCCGACGTGGGCGCGCTCACCCTCAGCTCGCTGGGCGGGGCCCTGGTGCCGCTGAGCATCATGCCCGGCTGGGCGCAGGCGGCGGCGCACGTCTCCCCCGGCTACTACGCGCTGGACATGATGCAGGCCGCGGTGCGCGGAGACGCGGCCGGCGTCGTGCCGTCCGCGGCCGTGCTGCTGGTGCTGGGCCTGGCGGCGGGCGCGTTCGCCGCCCGCAGGCTGGCGCGCGGCTGGGGCCGCGGCGGGCTGCTGTGACAGGAACCTCCGTGAAGAAGGGCATGTTGATGGATCAGCACCATTCATCCGGCGACGCCGATATCGCGATCATCGGCATGGCCGGCCGGTTCCCGGGTGCGGCCGACATCGAGACGTTCTGGCGCAACATCAGCACCGGCGTGGAGTCGTTCACTGAGTTCTCCGACGACGACCTCCTGGCCGCGGGCGTGTCGCCGGCGACGTTCCAGCAACCGAACTACGTGCGGATGCGGCCGATCCTGGACGACATCCGCGGCTTCGACGCCGCGTTCTTCGGCTACAACCCGCGCGAGGCCACGCTCGCCGACCCGCAGCAGCGCATCTTCCTGGAGTGCGTGTGGGAGGTCCTGGAGTCGTCCGGGTACGCCGTCCCCGAGGGCCGGGGCAGCGTGGGCGTGTTCGCCGGGATGAACATCAGCGGCTACCTGCTGACCCGGCTCATGGCCTTCCAGATGGGCATCGACACCAGCGCCCTGATGATCGGGAACGACAAGGACGCGCTGGCCACGAACGTCGCCTTCCGCTTCGACCTGGACGGCCCCGCGCTGTCGGTGCAGACGTTCTGCTCGACCTCGCTGGTGGCGGTCCACCTGGCCGGGGAGAGCCTGCGGCGCGGCGAGTGCCGGATGGCGCTGGCCGGCGGCGTGTCGGTACGCATCCCCGACCGCACCGGCTACCTGTGGGAGGAGGGCGGCCAGGAGTCGCCCGACGGCCACGTGCGAACGTTCGACGCCGAGGGCCGGGGCAGCATGTTCGGCGACGGCGCGGCGGTCGTGCTGCTCAAGCGGCTCGACGACGCCGTGGCCGACCGGGACACCGTGCACGCCGTGATCCGCGCCTCGGCCATCAACAACGACGGCGCGATGAAGTTCAGCTACCTGGCGCCGAGCATCGACGGGCAGCGCCGCTGCGTGTCGGCGGCCCTCGCCCGGGCCGGTGTGGACCCCGACGACATCTCGTACGTCGAGGCGCACGGCACCGCCACCGAGGTCGGCGACCCGATGGAGGTGGCCGCGCTGACCCGCGCGTTCGGCGCCACGAAGCGGAAGCAGTACTGCGTGCTCGGCTCGATCAAGCCGAACGTGGGCCACCTGGACCGGGCCTCCGGCGTGACCGGTCTGATCAAGGTCGTCCAGTCGCTGCGCAACGAACTGATCCCCGGCACACTGCACTACCGCTCCCCCAACCCCGAGATCGACTTCGACGACAGCCCCTTCCGCGTCACCGCCGAGCCCACCCCGTGGCCACGCACGCCGGACAGGCCGCGCATCGCGGGCATCAGCTCGCTGGGCATGGGCGGCACCAACGCGCACGCCATCGTCACCGAGGCGCCTCTCCCCGCACCGCGCGGCACGCGCTCGCGCCGCTGGCAGATCCTGCCGGTCTCGGCCCGGTCGCAGGCCGCCGCCGAGCAGTCGTGCGCGCGGCTGGCCGCCCACCTGGCGACGTCGTCGGACGACCTCGGCGACGTGGCGTACACGCTGCAGGCCGGGCGGAAACCGTACGGGCACCGCAGGGTCGTGATCGCCGACTCGCCGGGGGCGGCGGCGGCCCGGCTGGCCGACCCGGCGGCCACACTGGGACGCGCGGACCCGACCGTCGGGCGGAGGACCGGTTTCCTCGTCGCGGGGGTCGGCGAGCAGTACCCCGGCATGGTGTCCGCCCTCTACGCCGACGAGCCGGCGTTCCGCGCGGACGTGGACGAGTGCCTGGCCCTGCTGGGGCTGACCGCTCCCGGCCAGCTGTCCGACATCTTCGTCCCCGCCGAGCAGGCCGGGGGCGACGCCGACGACCTGGCCAGGCTGCTCGGCCGGACCGAGGCGGGCGCGCCGCGCTCCACCACCGAGCCGCACCTGGTGCAGCCCGCGGTGTTCGTGGCCGAGTACGCGCTGGCGCGGCAGCTCATCCGCTGGGGCGTCACACCCGAGATCATGATCGGCTACAGCCTCGGCGAGTACGTGTGCGCCTGCCTGTCGGGCGTGCTGTCGCTGCCGGACGCGCTGCGGCTGGTGGCGTACCGGGCCAAGCTCATCGCCTCGCAGCCCGAGGGGGCGATGCTGGCGGTGTCGGCCGACGAACGCCGGCTGGCCGCCGTCCTGGGCGAGGTGTTCACCGGGGAGCTGGACGTGGCCGTCCGCACCGGCTCGCAGGTCGTGCTCGCCGGGCCGACCGAGGCGGTGGAGCGGGCCGCCTCGCTGCTGCTCGAATCCAAGATCGGGCACCGGCGGCTGGAGACCACGCATGCCTTCCACTCCCGGATGCTCGCCCCGCTGGCCGGCGAGCTGACGGCGTGGATCGCCGACAACATCACGCTGAACCCGCCGGAGCTGCCGTACCTGAGCAACGTGACCGGCGAGCCGGCCACCGCCGAGGTCGTGACCGACCCCGGCTACTGGGCCCGCCACATGTGCGAGACCGTCGAGTTCGGCAAGGGGCTCGGCCGCGCGCTCGGGCAGGCCGACCTGGCACTCGTCGAGATCGGCCCCGGGCAGTCACTCGGCGCGCTGACCCGCGGGCACCCGTCCTGCGACCGCAACCAGTGGCCGCTCATCGTGACCACGCTCCCCGCCGCCGGCGACGCCCAGGACGCCGGCGCCGCCGTCGCGACCGCGGTCGGGAAACTGTGGCTGACCGGGGTGCCGATCGACTGGGCCGCGCTGCACGAGGACGACGGCTGGGCACCCGGCCGGGTGCCGCTGCCGACGTACCCGTTCGAGCGGCAGGACTACTGGCTGGAGATCGACCAGAGCGCGTTCAGCGGCGGCGGGGCCGCCGCCTACGACGAGAGCGACCCGACCAGCATCGCCAAGGCGTACCCGCGCCTGCCCGACACCCGCTGGATCCACGCGCCCGTCTGGAGGCAGACGACCGTCCGGCCCGCCCGCGAGGGGGGACCCGGGCGCTGGCTGGTCTACACCGACGAGGGCCGCGCGGCCGAGCTGGCCGCGCCGCTGCTCGCGCACCTCGCCGCGTCCGGCGAGGACGTGGTCCTGGTACGGCCCGGCGAGCGGTTCTCCAGCGACGGCGACGGCCTGCGGGTACGTCCCGGCTCGGCCGAGGACGCGCTGGCGGCGCTGCGCGAGCTGGCCGGACGCCGCTGGGAGCCCGAGCGCGTGGTGCACCTGTGGTCGGTGCGGGACGCCCCGATCGAGGAGACCCTGCAGCGCGGCCTGCACACGCTGGTCGGCCTGGCCCGCGCGGCCGGCGACATGGGCCTGACCGGCTGGCAGCTCGACATCGTCACCTCCGGCGGCCAGCGGGTGCACCCGGGTGACCGCGTCCACGCCGGGCTCGGCACCCTGCTCGGCCCGGCCCGGCTGATCCCCGTCGAGTACCCGAAGGTCAGGACCCGCGTCATCGACGTCGACGCCGGAGCGGAGGCACTGCTCGCCGAGCTGCTCGCCGAGCCGTCCGACCAGGTGGTCGGGCTGCGCGGCGGGCAGCGGTGGATCCCCGACTACGAGGTGCTGGACGCATCCGTGATCGCCGCCAGGCCCCCGGCCGCCCGGGTCGAGAAGGGCGGCGTCTACCTGGTGACCGGTGGCCTGGGCGGCATCGGCCTGGCCATGGCCGAGCGGCTGGCCGAGCACTACCAGGCGCGGCTGGTGCTGCTGGGACGCACGCCGGTGCCGCCGCGCGAGCAGTGGCCCGCGATCCTGGCCTCCGACTCCACCGCCGCCGAGGTCCGCAGGCGTCTGGAGGGGCTGCGCCGCCTGGAGGCGGCCGGCGCGGAGGTCGTCACCGTCGCCGGGGACGTCTCCAGGCCCGATGACGCCCGCCGCGCCGTGGCCGCCGCCATCGAGCGCTTCGGCACGCTGAACGGCGTGCTGCACTGCGCCGGCGTGCCCGCCGTCGGGCTCATGCAGTTCAAGACCGTCGCCGACATGGAACGGGTGCTCGCGCCCAAGGTCATGGGCACGCTCGCGCTGGCCGAGGCGCTGCGCGACACGCACGTGGACTTCCTCGCGCTGTACTCCTCCACCACCTCCGCCACCGGCGGCGGCGCCGGCCAGGTGGACTACTGCGCCGCCAACGCCTTCCTCGACTCGTTCGCGCTCAGCGACCCCCTGCCCGGCGTGACGGTCACCTCCGTCGACTGGTGCGAGTGGACGTGGAACGGCTGGACCGAGGGCCTGGAGAACTACGACGAGGGCTCCAAGCAGTACTTCGCCTGGTACCGGGAGAACTTCGGCCTCACCTTCGACCAGGGCTGGGAGACCCTGCTGAGGGCCCTCGCCAGCGGCGAGCGGCACGTCGTGGCCTCCACGCAGGACTTCGCGCCTCTGGTGGCGATGAGCCGCAGGTCCTCGATCGAGAGCCACCAGGCGACGGTGAAGAAGATCAGAGACGCGTTCGGCCGGCACCCGCGCCCCGATCTGTCCACCGCGTACGTCGAGCCGCAGACACCGGCCGAGGAGACCATCGCCGGGGTGTGGGCGGAGGCGCTGGGCCTGGATCAGGTCGGCGTACACGACAACTTCTTCGAGCTGGGCGGCAACTCGCTGCTCGGCATGGAGATCATCGCTGAGGTCAGGAAGGCGCTGGAGCTGTCCTACCTGCCACCGCACATCCTCTACCAGGCGCCCACGATCGCCTCGCTCGCCGAGGCGGCCCAGGCCGGCCAGGACGCGGGCGAGCAGCCGAGCGAGGCCAGGGACCGGCAGCGGTCCCGCATCGCCCAGCGGCGCAACATGCTCAGGAGCGGAAGGACGTCATGACCACCGGAACCGACTACGACTCCGCGGTCGCGTTGATCGGCATGTCCGGGCGCTTCCCCGGTGCCAGGAACGTGGCCGAGCTGTGGAGAAACCTGCTCGCGGGGATCAAGGGCCTGCGCGCCGTCACCGAGGAGGAGCTGCGGGAGGCCGGCGTCGACCCGGGCGTCCTCGCCGACCCCCGGTACGTGCGCGTCGGCGGCCCCCTGCACGACCTCGACCGTTTCGACGCCGCCGTGTTCGGGATCAACCCGCGCGAGGCCGAGACCATGGACCCGCAGCACCGGCTGTTCCTGGAGTGCTCGTGGGAGGCCCTCGAAGGCGCCGGGTACTGCCCGACCGACGTGCCCGGCCAGGTCGCCGTCTTCGGCGGGTGCGGGTTCCCCGACTACATCGTGCAGAACCTCCAGCACCTCGGCTCGCAGCCGGGCGGGACGCTGCTCATGGCCGTGGGCAACGAGCGCGACTCGCTGGCCTCGCTGGTGTCGTACAAGCTGGGGCTGCGCGGGCCCGCCGTGTCGGTGCAGACGTTCTGCTCGACGTCGCTGGTCGCGGTGCACCTGGCCTGCCAGAGCCTGCTCACGTACGAATGCGACATCGCGGTGGCGGGCGGCGCGTTCACCCCGCTCCCCCAGCCGGCGGGCTACCTGTACGAGCAGGGCGGCATCATGTCGCCCGAGGGCCGGGTGCGCAGCTTCGACGCCGAGGCGGGCGGCACCGTGATGGGCAGCGGGGCGGGCGTCGTGGCGCTCAAGCGCATGACGGACGCGCTCGCGGACGGCGACGTCATCCACGCGGTCATCCTGGGCTCGGCGGCCAACAACGACGGCCGCCTGCGGGCCGGGTACACCGCGCCCGGCGTGGACGGCCAGGCCGAGGTGATCGAGTCGGCGCTCGGTGTGGCCGGGGTCAAGCCCGACACCGTCGGGTACGTCGAGTGCCACGCCACCGGCACCATGCTGGGCGACTCGATCGAGCTGGCCGCCATGAACCGGGTCTTCTCCCAGCCGCGCGAGACGCCGTGCGTGCTGGGGTCGCTCAAGCCGAGCCTGGGCCACCTCGACCGGGCCTCCGGCGTGACCGGGCTGATGCGGGCGGCCATGACGCTCAAGCACGGGCTGCTGCCGGGCACGCCCGACTACCAGACCCCCAACCCCGCGCTGGCCACCGCGCAGGACCGGTTCACGGTGCTGACCGAGGACCGGCCGTGGGAGACGGGGCCGCACCCGCGGCGGGCCGGGGTCAGCTCGTTCGGGCTGGGCGGCACCAACGCGCACGTGGTCATGGAGGAGCCGCCGCGGCGGCCCTCCCGCCCCGACCGCCCCGGGCCGCACCTGCTGGTGTTCTCGGCCGGCGACGACCAGGCGCTGCGCGAGGTGACCGAACGGCTGCGCCGCCGTCTGACCGACGACCGCGGCGACGACCTCGCCGACGTGGCCTTCACGCTCCAGGTCTCCCGGGGCGGCTTCGCCCTGCGCCGCGCCGTCGTCGTCCACGACCACGACGACGCGGTGGCCGCCCTGGACGACCCGTCCCGCTGGATCGACGGCAGAACCCAGCGCCGCAATCCCAAGGTCCGCCTCACCGCCCCCGCGGACGCGCCGGAGACCTGGTGGAGCGAGCTGCACTCCGCGGCCGGGACGGTGCTGCGGCACGCCTCCGCGCCCGCCGGTCCGTCCCGCGAATCGGCACTCGACGCGCTCGCCGACGGGCTCGGGGCCATCGGCGTCCGCGTGGTGCGGGACGACGACGAGCAGGTCGAGGAGGTCGTGGTCGCGCCCGGGGAAGGGGGCACCGCGGCCGAGTGGGTGCTGGGGGTCGTGGCGCGGCTGTGGATGGCCGGCAGCGCGATCGACTGGGCGGCGCTGCACAACGGGCAGGGACGCCGGGTCGAGCTGCCCACGTACCCGTTCCAGCGGCGCAGGTTCTGGGTGAAGGCCGGCCCCGCGCAGGCGCAGGCGCCGGCGGGTCAGGGCAAGACGTTCGACCGGTCGCGCTGGACCCACCTGCCGGCGTGGAAGCGGCACCCGCTGCCGGTCTCCGACCTGGACGAGCGGCTGCGCGAGGCGGGTCCGTGGCTGGTGTTCGCCGCCGACGACCGCGGCGAGGCCCTGGTCGACCGGCTCGTCCGGGCCGGCGCCGACGTGACCGCCGTACGCGCCGGCGACCGGTTCGAGCAGGAGGACACCGGTGACTTCACCGTCCGCGCCCGCAAGGCCGACGACGTGGCGGAGGTGATGTACTCGCTGGTGGCCATGCCGAGGGCGATCGTGCACGCGTTCAGCCTGGCCTCTCCCGAGCAGGACCCCGGCGCCGACCCCGCGGCGCACTTCACCGAGGAGCAGCACCGCGGCTTCTACTCGGCGCTGGCGCTGTCCCGCGAGCTGGTCGACAACACCGGGTCCGCTCCTCGCGCCGAGCTGGTGCTGCTCACCCCGCAGGCGGTCAGCGTGGCGGGCGACGACCTGCGGCACCCCGAGCACGCCGCCCTGGCCGCGCTCGCCCCCAGTCTCCAGCAGGAGAACCCGCGGCTGCTCTGCCGCCACATCGACGTGGACGCCGCCGGCGACGCCGCCGTCCTGGCCGAGCAGGTGCTGGCCGCCGCGGTCGCCGGGCACGAGGGTCCGGTGGCGGTGCGCGCGGGCGAGACCTGGCTGCGTGCGTACGAGCCGTACCCGATCGAGGAGCCGGCCCCGGAACGGCGGCAGGTACGTGACGGCGACACCGTGCTCATCACCGGCGGCCTCGGCGACGTCGGCCTGGTCCTGGCCCGGCACTTCGCCGACGCCTACGGCTGCCGCCTGGTGCTCACCGCGCGCTCCCCGCTGCCGCCGCCCGAGGAGTGGGACGCCTACCTGGCCGCGCCCCCGCCCGGCGGCGAGCGCACGGTCCGGCACATCCGCAACATCCGCGACCTGGAGAACCGGGGCGCGACCGTGCTCGCCCTGTCGGCGGACGTGGCCGACGAGGAGCAGATGCGGGCCGTCGTCGCCGCGGCGGTCGAGCGGTTCGACGCGATCGACGTGGTGGTGCACGGCGCGGGCGTGCAGGACGGGGCGTACTTCAACTTCGCGCACCTGATGGACCGGCAGCAGTGCGAGGCGCACTTCGCGGCCAAGGTGACCGGGTTCCACGTGCTGCAGAAGGTGCTCGGCGAACGGTGCCCGGACCGGCGGATCACCCTGTCGTCGATCGCGTCGGTGCTCGGCGGGATGACCCTCGGACCGTACGCGTCGGCCAACGCCGCCCTCGACGCCTACGCCCGCGTGGCGCGCACGGCCGGCCGGGGGCGCTGGGTCACCGTGGACTGGGACACCTGGAACATCGACCCCGACCGGGTGGCCGGCCACAGCGAGGCCGTCACCGACTACACGATGACCCCCGCCGAGGGCGTGGACGTCCTGGAGCGGGCGCTGTCGGCGGCCGACCGGGTCGGGCACCTGGTGATCTCCACAGGGTCGCTGGACTCCCGGATCGCGCAGTGGGTCACCGGCGACATCCACGGCGGCGGCGACGACTTCGACGACCGCGAACGGCACCCGCGCCCGGAGCTGAACAACCCGTACGTGGAGCCGCGCGAGGGCACCGAGGCCGCGCTGGCCGACATCTGGTCCCGCGTGCTCGGCATCGACCCCATCGGCGCCCTGGACAACTTCTTCGAGCTCGGCGGCCACTCGCTGCTGGCGATCGAGCTGACCACCAGGATCCGCAGGACGCTCAACGCGTCGGTGCCGGTGACCGGCCTGCTGGAGTGCCCCACGGTCCGCCGGCTCGCCGAACTGCTCGACGCCCGCGACGAGGAGGACTGAGCACCCCATGAAGCAGCCCGAGTACCTGCGGACCGTGCAGGGCTTCGCCCGGCGCGAGCTGCTGGGCAAGGACGCGTACTTGGACTCGCTGGCCGAGGCCCCGCTCCCGCTCTACCGGCGCTTCGCCGACACCGGCCTGGCGAACTGGTGGACGCCCAAGGAGTTCGGCGGCCTCGGCATGGGCCTGGAGGAGGGCGTCCGCATCGCGGCCGAGCTGGCGTACTCGGACGCCGGGGCCGCGTTCACGCTCTTCATCCCCGTGCTGACCACGAGCATGGTCCAGTGGTACGGCAGCGAGGAGCTGAAGGAGCGCCATCTCAAGCCGCTCGTGGCCGGCGGCGGGTTCGCCGCGACGCTGGGCAGCGAGCACGCCGCCGGCAGCGAACTGGCCAGGATCACCACGACCGCGCGCCGCGAGGGCGACGCGGTCGTGCTCGACGGCCAGAAGGCGTTCTCCACCAACACCGACTTCGCCGACTTCCTCGTCGTGGTCGCGCGGGCCCAGGACGACCCGTCAGGCTACCTGGCCGTCCTGGTGCCGCGCGACACACCGGGGATCGCCGTGGACAAGCGGTGGGACGTCATCGGGCTGCGCTCGTCGGCCACGTACCAGGTGTCGCTGTCCGGGGTGCGGGTGCCCGCGGGGAACGTGCTGCGGGGCAACGGCCTGCGCCTGCTGGAGGTGGGCCTGAACGCCAGCCGCATCCTCATCGCCGCCACGGCCCTGGGCATCGCCCGGCGGGTGCGGGACGTGTGCATGGAGTACGCCAAGACCAAGTCGGTCAAGGGGGCGCCGCTGATCGCCAACGCCGTGTTCGCCGCGCGGCTGGGGCAGTTCGAGATGCAGATCGAGGTCATGGCCAACCAGTGCCTGGCGGCGGCGCGGGCGTACGACGAGATCGCGGCCCGGCCCGACGCGGGCGAGGAGTTCCTGCGCGTGGGCACGCTGAAGCAGGCGCTGACGACGAAGATGTTCTGCGGGCAGACGGGGTGGCGGATCGCCTCGACCGCCTCGGAGATGTTCGGCGGGCTCGGCTACACGCACGACGCGGTCATCGGCAAGCTGCTCCGGGACATGCGGTACGTGTCGATCGTCGAGGGCGGCGACGACGTACTGCGCGACCTGGTGTTCAGCCGGTACGTGGTGCCGGTGTCGAAGCGATCGTGACCACCGCGGCGGCGTAGCCGGCGGCGACGCCGAGCCAGCGGACCGGTCCGCCGAGGGAGCGCGACCGCTCACAGGTCGCGCTCCCTTCGTGTCCTTCGCCGTGGACGAGCACGTCGCCGAGCCGGGCCAGGCCGCCGCCGGTGGCCTTGACGAACGCCTCCTTCGCGGTCCACAGGCGGAAGTACCCGGTCAGGGCCGCGCCGGGGGAGGCGGCGCGCAGGCGGGCCGCCTCCTCCGGGCGGTAGAGGCGGTCGGCCATGGCCAGGGGGTCGAGGTCGTCGCGGACGCGTTCGACGTCCACGCCCACGCGCCACCCCTCGGGGGCGACGGCGACCAGGGCCCACTCGTCGGAGTGCGACAGGTTGAAGTCGGGCGCGGGCCGGCCCCCCCCGGGGTCGAGGCGGGGGCGGCCCGAGGGGTCCGGGGAGAAGGCGACCCGGGCGGCGGGCACGCCGCAGACGCCGCCCAGCACGGAGCGCAGGGCGGCGTGCGCGACGACGTACCGGCGGCGGTCGACGGCGCGGGCGAAGGCGCATGCCCTCTCCCGCTCGCCCTCCGACAGCCACTCCCACCACTCCGCCCGCTCGGCCCGGTCCAGATGCGCCTTCCACACCCGCACCCCGGCCGGCCACGACCACGCCCGCGCGTCCCCGGCCTGCGCGTCGGCGACCCGCGCGCTCGCGGACCGCGGGTTCACGGTCGCGGCCTGCGTCACACCCATGGGCGGAGTGCCTCCGCGACGATCGCGTGGGTGCGGGGCGCCTGTTCGAAGACGGCGAAGTGGCCGCCGTCGAACGGGTGCGGGGTGAAGCCGGCGCTGGTCAGCGCGCGCCACCCCGACGCCTTGGCCGGGGAGACGCGCGGGTCCGCCGAGCTCGTCAGCAGCGAGATCGGCAGGCCCAGCGGCGGCTCGTCCCGGTAGACGTAGGTCTCCTTCACGGTGAAGTCGGCCTGCACCGCGGGAAGGATCATCTCCAGCGCCTCCGGGTCGGCCAGCAGCCACTCGGGGGTGCCGCCGAGCGCCCGCAGCAGCGCCGCCACCTCCCCCTTGTTCATCTTCCGCACCGGCGGCCCGTCCTCGTAGGTGAGGTGGGGGGCGTCGGAGCCGGAGACGAACAGGTGCACGGGAGCGGGCCCGCCCCTCCGCCGGATCTCGCGGACCAGCTCGAACGCGACGATCGCGCCGAGGCTGTGGCCGTACAGGGCGTACCGGCGACCGGCCGCGGACGCCTCCACGTCCGCGAGCACGGCGTCGGCCAGGTCCGAGACCAGCGGCTCCATGCGCTCGTAGGGCGGCTCCCGGTGCCGGGACTCGCGGCCGGGCGGCTGGACGGGCTGCACGGCCACGCCGGGCAGCTTGCGCTGCCACCCCCGGAACGCGGACGCGGCGCCGCCCGCGTGGGGCAGGCAGTACAGCGGCAGGGCGCCGGGTTCCGCGCCCGTGAGGGCGCGGAACGGCAGCCACCGCGACAGCACGTCCTCGGTGCTCGCGACGCTCATGTCCCGATCTCCAGACGGACGTACGGCGGCGGCGGCTGCACGGCGCCGAGGTCGGCCTCCAGCACCACGTTCGCCCCGTTCCGCTCGGCCTCGCGGAACCCGGCGAACGCGTACGTCACCTGCATCATCCGGTTGCGCCCGGTCTCCACGAAGTCGGCCCGCACCGCCACCCCGGCCTCGGCGGCCAGCCGCAGGACGTGGTTGAGCAGCACCATGCCCACGCCCCGCGACATGACCCGGCACGACATCAGCAGCATGCGCAGCCACCAGACGCCCTGCCCCTTCTCGACCAGGACGAGCCCGATCTTGCCGTAGCCGCCGAACCTGTCGGTCAGCGACGCGACCAGGAGCAGATGGTCGGGGGACTCCCGCAGGGCGTCCAGCTCGTCGTAGGAGTAGGTGCGTCCGGTGGAGTTGAGCTGGTTGGTGCGGACGGTCAGCTCCTCGGCCCGCTGCAGGTCCTCCCGGCGGGCCGGGGAGATGGTGAACGACATCTCCAGGCTCGCCAGGAACTCCTCGTTGGTGCCGACGAAGCCCTCCTCCAGCTCGTCCCTGGCGAGCTGGCTGCGGTACATGTCGCGCCGCCGCGCCGACTCGTCGGTCACGAACCGGGGTCGGAACTCGGGCCTGGACAGGGCCTCGTCCAGGTCGGCCACGTCCACGCAGACCACGTCGGGCAGCTCGTGGGCCACCTCGGCGCGCTCGAACTCCTGGTCGTCCACGAACGCGAAGGCGTCGATCCCGAGGTTGAGCGCCCTGGCGATGTTCTTGACCGAGTCGGACTTGGCGTTCCAGTTGATCTGCGGGTAGAGGAACAGGTCGGCCAGGCCCAGCTCGGTCAGCTTGGCCAGGGCCGCGTCGCGGTCGTTCTTGGACGCGATCGAGTGCAGGACGCCCTTGCCGTCCAGCTCGCGGATGCGCTCGACGACGGCGGGGCGCACGGTGACGTCGCCGTCCTCCAGCAGCACGCCGTCCCACAGGGTGTTGTCCAGGTCCCACACGACGCACTTGACGCGGCCCCGCCGGGGTTTCTCCGGCGCGACGAAGACGCCGGAGTCCTGGCGCTCGGTGGTCACGCTCATCTGGTCATCTCCCGCTCTGCCTGGCCTGCGATGGTGATGCGCTGGATCTCGTTGCTGCCCTCGATGATCTCCATGACCTTGGCGTCCCGGTAGAACCGCGCCACCGGGTAGTCGGGGCTGCAGCCGTTGGCGCCGTGGATCTGCACGGCCTCGGCGGCGTGCCGGACCGCGGCGGTGGAGGCGAAGTACTTCGCGATCCAGGTCGCCATGATCGTTCCGGCGTCCCCGGCGTCCTTCAGCCGGCCCGCCTCGGCCAGCAGCAGCCGGGCCGCGCGGGCGTCGGTGACCATGTCGGAGAGCTTGGCCTGGATCAGCGGCAGCTCCGACAGGGGCCGTCCGCCCACCCGGCGGTGCGCGGCGTAGGCGACCGACGCGTCCAGGCACGCCTGGATGATGCCGACGGACCCGGCCGCCACGCTGTAGCGGCCGAGGTCGAGGGTGCCGGTCAGCACCATGCCTGCCGTGAAGCCGCTGCTCGGCCCGAGCAGCGCGTCGGGGCCGAGCACGACGTCGTCGAAGGAGACCTCGGCCAGCATGGAGGCGCGGGTGCCGAGCATGTCGTCGATCGGCGTGACGCGCACGCCCGGGGTGCTCCTCGGCACGAGGAAGGCGCCGATGCTGGCGGCGGTGCGGGCGAACACCAGGAACAGGTCCGCCCGCTGCCCGCCGGTCGTCCACTTCTTGACGCCGTTGATCACCCAGCCGCCGCCGCCCTCGACGGCGGTGGTCGCGATCGCGGAGGTGTCGCTGCCGGCGCCCGGCTCGGACAGGCAGAACGCCCCCAGCGTCTCGCCGCCGGACAGCTCGGAGGCCCACCGGTCGAGCTGCTCCGGCGTGCCCCAGCGCTGCACGCTCCACGCGACCATGGTGTGCACGGTCAGCAGGCTGCGCAGCGAGGAGCAGCCGCGGCCCACCTCCTCGTGCACCTCGCCGAGCGTGACCAGGTCCATCCCGGCCCCGCCCGACTCCGGCGACAGGAACGGCGCCCACAGGCCCGCCGCGGCCGCGTGCCGCAGCAGGTCCTCGGGGACGCGGCCGATCCTGTCGTACTCATCCGCGTACGGCACCACGTGCGTGTCGACGAACGCCCGCGCCGAGCGCCGGTCGACGACCTGGACGGGTACCGGTGCGACGAGCGTCACGCGGCGGCCACGGTCGGCGAGAGGCGGGCCACGAGCTCGGCCATCGCGGTGGCGGTGCGGAAGTTGTCGATCCGCAGTTCCTCGTTGGGGATGGTGACGTCGAAGGTCTTCTCGACGTACATCACCAGCTCCATCGCGAACAGCGAGTTGACGAAGCCGAGCGCGAAGATGTCCTGCGTCGCGTCGATCTCGGCCTGCGGGTACCGGCCGCGGACGAAGTCCAGGATCTGCTCCTGGGCGGTGAGGTGCGACATCGATGACTCCATTCAGTTCGTTGCGTAGGTGTAGAAGCCGCGGCCGGACTTGCGTCCGTGCAGGCCGGCGTCGGTCATCTGCTTGAGCAGCGGGCAGGGCCGGTACTTGCTGTCGGCGTAGTGCTCGTAGAGCACCTCGACGCTGTAGAGGATCGTGTCCACGCCGATCAGGTCGGCGGTCTCCAGCGGCCCCATCGGGTGGCCGAAGCAGCTGCGGAAGACCTCGTCGACCGACTCGGCGTCGGCCACGCCCTCGTGGACGAGGTACGCGGCCTCGTTGACGGTGAGCATCAGGACCCGGTTGGAGATGAACCCGCAGGAGTCCTTGACGTCCACGGACTTCTTGCCCATGGCGGACAGCAGGTCGCGGGTGCGCTGAACCGTCTCCTCGGAGGTGTGCACGCCGGGGATGAGCTCCACGGCCGGCTTGGCGGGCACCGGGTTCATGAAGTGCACGCCGATCACCTTGTCGGGCCGCGTGGTGACGGAGCCGACCTTGGTGATGGGGATGGCGGAGGTGTTGACCACGAAGACGGTGCCGGGGCCGCAGACGGCGTCGAGCGTCTCGTACACCTGCCGCTTGGTCTCCCAGTCCTCGGTGACGTTCTCGATGACGAGGTCGCACTTGGCCGCGCCCTCCGCGCCCACGGCGGTGGTGATCCTGGCCAGCACCTCGTCGACGTCGAGGGCGGGGCCGCCCATGAGGCGGCTCATCCTGGTGTTGCGGGCGACGGCCGCCAGCGCGTCACTCAGGATCTTCTCGTCCCTGTCGACCAGCACCACGTCGTGGCCGGTCTGGGCGAGGTTCTGGGCGACGCCGACGCCCATGACGCCGGCGCCGATCACTCCGATCAGGCTCATGTCCGCTCCGTTCCGCTCATGGTGGATCTTGCCTCTCATGTGTGGGTTTCCTGAGGTTGGCGTGCGCGCCTCCGGGCGGCGGAGGCTTCGAGGCCCGAACGGCGCAGCTGGGCGCGCACGTGGCTGCCCTCGGCGTCGGCCTGCGCGGGCGCCGTACCCGAGGCCGGCGCCTCGACGATCCGGCTGAGCGCGGCCACGGTGGGGGCCTCGTAGAGGATGTGCGGGGGCAGCTCGTCCAGGTCGAAGGCCCGGCGTACGGCGGCCACGATCGCCACGCCGAGCAGCGAGTTGCCGCCGAGCTCGAAGAAGTTGTCCAGCGCGCCCACCCGGTCCAGCCGCAGCGACTCCCGCCAGATCGCGGCCACCTTCTCCTCGGTGGGACCGGTCGGCTCCTGGTAGGAGGTGACCAGCTCGGGCCTGGGGTGCAGGTCGCCGCCGCCCATGTCGGGCGAGGTGACGGCCTCCAGCGTGAAGCGGGAGCTGCCGCGTACGAGGGTGGGGTAGTCCTGGGTGGAGACCACGACGCGCGGCTCGCCGGAGGCCAGGGCGCGCCGGAGCGAGCGCCAGCCGTCCGCGAAGCCGATGCCGACCCTGGCCCGGTTGCGGCGGAAGAAGTCGCGCAGTTCCTCCTCGTACCCGGCCAGGCCCGCCTCCCAGGCGTTCCACGTCCACTCGCCCCAGTCGACGGCGACGACGCGGCGGCCGGTGGCGGCCAGCTTGCAGGCGTAGCCGTCGAGGAAGGCGTTGGCGGCGCAGTAGTCCACCTGGCCGGGGCCGCCGCCGGTGGCGGAGGTGATGGAGGAGAACAGGACCAGGAAGTCCAGCTCGACCTCGTCCGGCCCGCCGATGCGCAGCGCCTCGGCGAGGGCCAGGGTTCCGTCGATCTTGGGGGCGAGGACGGCGTCCAGTTCCTCGGGCCGTTTGAACTGCATGAGGCCCATGCCGGGGACGCCCGCGGCGTGCAGGACGCCGTGGAGCGCGCCGAAGCGGGTCAGGGCCGCGTCCACCGCCCGGCGCGCGTCGGCGGCGTCCGCCACGTCGCCGACGACGATCTCGACCTCGGCGCCCAGCTCGACCAGGTCGCGGACCTGGGCGGCGCGCCGTTTCGCGGTCTCGTCGTGGTCGCCGTCCGCCGGCGGCAGGCCGGTCCTGGCCAGGAGGACCAGTTTGGCGCGGTGCTCGCGGGCCAGGTGCTCGGCCAGGCCGAGCGCGATGCCGCCGAGGCCGCCCGTGATCAGGTAGACGCCCTCGTCGCGGAAGGGCGCGTCCCGCGGGTCGGCGGGCAGCCGCTCGTAGTCCGGGAGCCAGCGGCGGCCGTTCCGCAGGGCGACCGTGCGGTCGGCCTGCGGGCGGGCCAGCTCGGCGGCCAGCGCGGCCAGGTCCCCGGGCGCGGGCGCGCCCGGGAGGTCGATCAGGCGGGTGGTCACCCCCGGGTACTCCAGGGGGATCACCAGGCAGGGGCCGGTGAGGGTGGCGCCCTCGGGGTGGGTGACCTCGTCGCCGATGACCTGCTGGGTGCCGGAGACCGCGACGTCCAGGGACCAGGCGGCGACGCCCGCCTCTCCCGCGGCCCTGGCCAGGGCGACGAGGGTGTGCAGGCCGCGGGCCGTGGTGTCCTCGCCCGGCTCCAGCGCCCACAGGTGCAGGACGCGGTCCAGGGGGCGGCCGGCGGCCTTGAGGTCGCGGAGCAGGGCGCGCAGGTCGGCGACGTTGCCCGGCCTGACGGTGTGGTCCCCGTCCGGGGTGGCCGTGTAGGCGTCGCCGGGGCGGGCCAGGGTGACGGTGGCGCCGGTGGCCCTGAGGCTCTCGGCGACGGTGTCGGCCAGGCCCTCGCGGGTGAGGACCAGCCAGGAGGCGGGGCCGTCCGCCGCGGGGGCGGGGGGTGCGCTCTGGCGCCAGACGGGGAGGTGGAGCCAGTGGTCCTCCGGGAGCCTGGGAAGGCTCGTGATGGCGTCGAAGATGTCGTCCGGCTCGGCCGCCGCCCCGATCGCAGGCCGGCGCGGGGCCGGGGGCTCGATCCAGTGGCGCTGCCGCTGGAAGGGATAGGCGGGCAGCGGGATCCGGCCCGGGACGGCCTCCGCGGTCCAGAGGGCGCTCTCCCCCGCCCGGCCGGCGTCCTGGGCCCCGCCGTTCGCCGGCGTCCTGCCGTGGTAGGCGTCCCAGTCGACGGTGACGCCGCACAACCAGAGGCGGGCCAGGCAGTCGGCCAGCGCGAGGTCGCCCGGCCTGGCGTCGCTCGCGGCGGGCAGCGTGTGGGTGATCAGCGGCCAGCGCTCGGGCGGGCAGCCCGCGCCGCGGACCAGCGCGCCGAGCGACTGCCCGGGACCGATCTCCACGACGGCCAGCTCGGGGTCGGCCAGCACCTTGCCGACGCCGTCGGCGAACCGGACGGTCGCGCACATGTGCCGCGCCCAGTAGCCAGGGTCGCACACGAGCGCGGCGTCGGCGACCTCGCCGGTCACGTTCGAGATGTACGGCAGGCGCGGCGCGTTCAGCCGCACGTTGTCCGCCACCCACCTGGTCAGCTCGTCGCTCAGCGGCTCCAGCATCCGCGAGTGGAAGGCGTGGGTGGTCTCCAGCGGGCGGCACGGCACCTCGGCCGCGCGCAGGTCGGCGGCCAGCCGCGTGACCGCCTCGCCGGGCCCGGCGACCACCGTGACCTGCGGGCCGTTGACGGCGGCGACGTCCAGGCCGCGCTCGTCCAGCCGGAAGCGGCGGCGCAGCCGGTCGGCCGGGAGCGACACGGCGAGCATCCCCCCCGCGGGGAGGCCGGCGATGAGCCCGGCCCGGTGGGCGACCAGGGCCAGGGCGTCCTCCAGCGACAGGACGCCCGCCAGGGTGGCGGCGACGTACTCGCCGAGGCTGTAGCCGAGCATGAGCCGCGGGGTGACGCCCCACGCGATGAGGGTGCGGGCCAGGGCGTACTCGACGGCGAACAGCGCGGGCTGGACGACCTCGGTGCGTTCGAGCGCGGCGGCCCGGCCACCGGTCGCGCCGCCGGTCGTGCCGCCGCGGCCGAGCAGGGCGGCCAGGTCCGCGCCGCCGCCCCGCTCTCCCGTGAGCAGGCCGGCCAGGTCCGGCAGGTCGTCGCCGAGCAGCGCCAGGCACTCGTCGAAGGCGGCGCGGAAGGCAGGTTCGTGGCGGTACAGGTCGCCGGCCAGGCCGGGGTACTGCTCGCCGACGCCGTCGAAGAGGAAGGCGACCTGGCGCCCCTGGACGGTCTCGACCCGGCCCAGCAGGCCGGTCCGCTCGCCGAGCGCCTTCGCCGCCGCCGCGACGTCGCCGGCGACCAGGGCGCGGCGGTGCTCGAACGTCTTGCGCCCGGCCTGCAGCGTGTACGCCACGTCGGCCAGCCGCACGGCCGGTTCGGCGGCCAGGTGGCGGCCGAGCCGGTCGCAGGCCTGCTCCACGGCCTCGCCGTTGCGCGCGGAGACGGGCAGGACGTGGTGGCGGTGCGCGGCCGGCTCCGCGTCCTCCCTGACGGGGGGCTGTTCGACGACCATGTGAACGTTCGTGCCGCCCATGCCGAGCGAGTTGAGCCCGGCGATGCGGGGGCGGCCGTCGCGGGTGCGCCAGGGGGACAGCTCGGTGTTGACGTAGAACGGGCCGTCCTCGAAGTCGATCTCCGGGTTGGGGGTCGTGTAGTGGAGGCTGGGCGGGATCACGCCCTCCCGCAGCGCCAGCGACGTCTTGATCAGGCCGCTGGCCCCCGCCGCCCGGTCCAGGTGGCCCACGTTGGTCTTCACCGAGCCGATCGGGCAGTAGCCCTTCTCGCCCGTGGCGCCGAAGGCGCGGGCCAGCGCGGCCACCTCGATCGGGTCGCCCAGCTCGGTCGCGGTCCCGTGCGCCTCGACGTAGCTGATGTCGTCCCCGGTGACGCCCGCGTCGGCCATCGCGTCGGCGATCACCCTGGCCTGGCCCACGATGCTGGGGGCGGTGTAGCCCACCTTGAGCGCGCCGTCGTTGTTCATGGCCGAGCCGCGGATCACGGCCCAGATGTGGTCGCCGTCGCGGATCGCGTCCGGCAGCCGCTTGAGCAGCACCGCGGCCGCGCCGTCGCCGAACATGCTGCCCTTCGCCTGCGCGTCGAACGTGCGGACGTGGCCGTCGGGCGACTCCTGGCCGCCGGGGCCGTACAGGTGGCCGACCCGGTCCGGGACGCGGATGGAGACGCCGCCCGCCAGGGCCAGCTCGCACTCGCCGTTGCGCAGGCTCTGCACGGCCAGGTGCGCGGCCACCAGCGACGTGGAGCAGAACGTCTGGACGGCGACGCTGGGGCCGTACAGGCCGAACAGGTAGGAGACGGTGGTGGTCAGGGCGTCCTTGTCGTTGCCCATGATGACCTCGAAGTCGGTGAACTCCTGCTGGTCGCCCTCCAGGAGCCGGGCGGTCTGGCGGAGCAGGTACGTGCTGATGTTGGCGCCGCCGAACACGCCGACCCGGCCGCGGTGCTCGGGGGCGGCGTACCCGGCCTGCTCCAGGGCCTCCCAGCACACCTCCAGGAAGGCCCGCTGCTGCGGGTCGGTGATCGCGGCCATGCGGGGGCTCATGCCGAAGAACGCCGCGTCGAAGCCGGCCACGTCGTCGAGCACGGGGCGGGCGGGCACGTACGCCGGGTCCCTGACCAGGTCGGGGGCCACCCCGGAGGCCAGCAGCTCCTCCTCGGTGAAGAAGCTGATCGACTCCACGCCGTCGCGCAGGTTCCGCCAGAACGCCTCCACGTCGGGGGCGCCGGGGAAGCGGCCCGCCATGCCGACGACCGCGATCCTGCGGTCCTCGCCCTCGGCGGTGGCCGGGGCCTGCTCCACGACCCGTACGGGGACGGGCGCGGGCTCCGAGCGTTCGCCGAGGACGGCGGCCAGGGTGTGCACGGTGGGCGCCTCGAACAGCGTCACGGTGGGCACCGCGACGCCGAACCGCTGCTTCACCAGCGCCAGCATCTGGAGCGCCACCAGCGAGTTGCCGCCGAGGTCGAAGAAGTTGTCCCGGGTGCCGACCGGCTCCACGCCGAGCACCTCGGACCAGAGGCCGGCCAGGTCGCGCTCGGCCTGCGTGAGGGGCGGCGTGTACGGCTGGGGGAGCTCGGGACGCGGGAACCGGTCCGCACGGGCCGGGACCGTCGCGGTCACCTTCCTCGGCAG
Source organism: Thiemannella venezuelensis (assembly GCF_014203605.1). GTDB lineage: Bacteria > Actinomycetota > Actinomycetes > Streptosporangiales > Streptosporangiaceae > Planomonospora_A > Planomonospora_A venezuelensis. Next base: position 29,462 of record NZ_JACHJJ010000040.1, read on the forward strand.
CCGGTCGTCCAGGCCGCCGGCGGCCACCGTCAGCGCGGGGCGCGGGGCGGCGAGCACCCGGTCGAAGGCCTCCAGCGCCTCGGCGGCCGACATGGAGTGCGCGGCCATCGACGCGCCCAGGCCGCCCTCGATCCTGTCGAGCGTGACCGACCAGGTGTCCCAGCTCGCGGCGACCCAGGCGGGATTGCGGTGCGCGATCGCCGTGAGGGCGGCGTTGGCCGCGGCGTACGAGCCGAACGTGATGCCGCCGAGCAGAGCCGACGTGGAGGAGAACAGGACGCAGAAGCCGGGGGGCTCCTGGAGCCCGGCCAGCACCCGCTCCAGGACCAGGGCGCCGGTCACCTTGGCGGCGAAGTGCCTCTCCAGGGCGGCGGCGTCGAGGTCGCGGAGCGGGCGGAAGGTGTCCGGCGACGTCTCGGCGGCCATGTGGACGACGCCGCCCAGGGGGTGGCGGCCGTTCCCGGTGGCGTCGGCGACCATGCTGTGCATGGCGTCGGCGTCGGTCACGTCCACCTGCGGGGTGAGCACCTCGGCGCCGAGGCCGCGCAGGCGGGCGACCGCCCGGTGGCGGGGGTGCTCCGGGTCGGCCGGGAGACCGCGGCGGCTGGTGAGCACGATCCGGGCGGCTCCGGCCCTGACCAGGTGCTCCGCCACGAGCAGGCCGACGTCGCCCAGGCCGCCGGTGATGAGGTACGTACGGCCTGCGGTGACGGCGGGGGTGTCCGCCGTCCCGGACCCGTGGGTGGTGTGGGTGCGGGTGAGGCGGGTGCCGGAGCGGTAGGCGACGAACGTGTCGGCGCCGCCGTGGTGGATCTCGGCGGCGAGTGCCCGGGCCGCCTCCTGCGGGGTCGAGTCGGGGGCGAGGTCGAGGGCGGCGCAGTCGAGGGTGAGGTACTCCTGGTTGGCGACCATGGGCAGGGTGGCCGCCGCGGCCTGGGCGGGGTCCGGGGTGTCGCCGTCGGCCACCGCCTGCCCGTTCCGGGTCGCGACCAGCACGCGGGTGTCGCCACCGCCCTCCTCGCCCCAGGCGTGCAGCAGCCGGGCCAGCGGGAGGACGGCGTCGCGCCCGTCAGCGTGCCGGTCGCCGGGCCCGCGGTCGAGCAGGCGCAGGTCCACCACGACGGCGGCGTCGCTCAGCCGCCGGGCCAGCGCCGCGTGGTCCTCCGCCGACTCCGGGTCGACGGCGTGGTCACCGGCCGGCGTCCCGGCGGAGGATCCGCCCGCCCGCACGGTCACGACCTCGCTCCCGGCGGCCCGGAGCGCGCGGCCCACCGCCTCGGCGGTCTCGTCCCGCCCGGCCACCAGTACGCACCTCCCGGCCGGGGCGGCGCCGGGCGGCGCCGCGAGCGGCGCCGGCGTCCAGGCCGGGGCGAGAACACGCACATGCGCGGAGGACTGCTCAGCGGCCTGCGCGGAGGGGCCGCCCGCGACGGCCCGTGCCTGCGCGGAGGACCGGCCCGCGACGGGCATGGCGGGCGTGGCGGACGTCGCGGGCGCGGCGGGCGCGGGGGCGTCTATCCAGTAGCGGTCGCGCTGGAAGGGATAGGTGGGGAGCCCGACCTTGGCCACGGGGCGGTCCTGGCGGAAGCCTGGCCAGTCGAGCGGGGCGCCCGCCAGCCACAGCCGGCCCGCCGCCTCCGCGAGGACCTCCTGGGCGGGGCGGGGGTCGTCCGCGCCGGGGAGGGTGGGCACGATGAGGGGCCAGCGCTCGCGGGCGCAGTCGCGGTGGCCGCGGACCATCGCGCCCAGCGACTGCCCTGGCCCGATCTCCAGCAGCGCGGCGTCGGCGTCGTGGCGCAGCAGCGTCGCCAGCACTCCGTCGAACTGGACGGGCGCGCACATGTGCTCGGCCCAGTACGCCGGGTCCGTCACCTGCCCGGCCGCGGCCGGCTCCCCCGTGACGTTGGACACGTACGGCACCCGCGGCGCCTGGAGCGAGACGTTGGCCGCGATCCACGCGGTGAGCCGCTCCCTGACCGGTTCCATCATGCGCGAGTGGAACGCGTGCGTCGTGGCGAGGGGACGGCACGGCACCCCGTCCGCCTCCAGCAGCTCGCGGGCGGCGCGCATGGCCGCCGGCTCACCGGACAGCACGGTGAGCCGCGGCCCGCTGACCGCGCCCACGTCGGCCCCCGTGATCCCGGCCCGCCGCAGGCGGTCCACGAGGTCGGAGGCGGGCAGCGGGACCGCGCTCATCGCGCCCTCGGGCAGCTCGCCGATGAGGCGGGCCCGGTGGGTGACGAGGGCGAGGGCGTCCCGCAGGGACAGCACGCCGGCGAGGGTGGCGGCGACGTACTCGCCGAGGCTGTACCCGGCCAGCGCCGCGGGCCGGACGCCCCACGAGAGCACGAGCCCGGCCAGGGCGTACTCGACCGCGAACAGCGCGGGCTGCAGCACCTCGGTCGGGGTCGCGCCGGAGGAGGCGGCGCGGCCGAGGAGGCGGCCGAGCGCGTCGCCGTCGCCGCCCCGGCGCGGGCCGAGCATCTCGGCGAGCGGGTCGGTGCCGCCCATGAGCCCGCGCAGCACGGCCCGGCACTCGTCCAGCAGGTCGCGGAAGACCGGTTCGGTGCGGTACAGGTCGGCCGCCATGCCCGGGTACTGCTCGCCGGTCCCGGCGATGAGGAAGGCCACGGGCCGGTCGTCTCGGCTCTCGGAGCGGCCCATGACGCCGGCCGGCTCGCGCAGCGCGGCGGCGGCCTCCTCCGCGGAGGAGGCGACGAGCATGCGGCGGTGGGCGAACACCCGGCGGCCGGTCTGGAGGGTGTGGGCCACGTCGTCCAGCCGGTGCCCGCGCCCGTCCCCGGCCAGGTGGGCGGCCAGGCCGGCGGTCATGGCGTCGGCCGCCTCGGCGGTGCGGGCGGACCAGATGAGCAGCTCCGGACGGGGCGGCTCCGCGGTCCTGGGCACCAGCGGCGCCTCCTCCAGCACGACGTGCGCGTTGGTGCCGCCGATGCCGAACGCGCTCACCCCGGCCCGCCGGATCCGGTCGGCCTCGCGCGGCCAGGGACGCAGGGCGGTGACCACGTCCAGCGCGGCCTCGCCGCCGGCGAGCTGCGGATTCGGCTCGGACAGGTGGAGCGTGGGCGGGATCTCGTCGTGGCGGAGCGCCAGCGCGGCCTTGATCAGGTTCGTGACCCCGGCGGCCCGGTCGAGGTGGCCCACGTTCGTCTTGACGGACCCGATCAGCAGCGACCGGCCGCGGAACACCTGCTGGAGCGCGGCCAGCTCGGCGGCGTCGCCGAGCGCGGTGCCGGTGCCGTGCGCCTCCACGTAGTCGATGTCGGCGGGCGTGAGGTCGGCGGCGGCCAGCGCCTCGGCCATGACGGCGGCCTGGCCGTGCACGCCCGGCGCGGTGAAGCCGACCTTGCGCCCGGCGTCGTTGTTGACCGCCCAGCCGCGGATGACGGCGTAGATCTGGTCGCCGTCGGCGAGCGCGTCCTCCAGCCGCCGCAGCGCGACCACGCCGACGCCGCTGCCCAGCGGCGCGCCGAGCCCGCCGGCGTCGAACGCGCGGCACTCGCCGTCGGGCGGTGCGATGCCGCCCTGCTGGTACAGGTAGCCCACCCGGTGCGGCACGTTGACCGCGACGCCGCCGGCCAGCGCCAGGTCGCACTCGAACCCGGCCAGGCTCGTGGCCGCCGCGCACACCGCGACGAGCGAGGTCGAGCAGTAGCTCTGCACCCCGTACGCCGGCCCGGACAGGCCGAGCGCGTGGGCGACCCGCGTGGTGAGGGAGTCCTTGTCGTTGGCCAGGCCGAGCGCCAGGTCGCCCATGACCGCGCCGATGCCGCTGGGGATGAGGTTGTTCTGCATGTACGAGCTGTGCGCGCACCCGCCGAACACCCCGATCGCGCCCTCGAACCTCCCGGGGTCGCAGCCCGCGTCCTCCAGCGCCGCCCAGCCGTGCTCCAGGAACAGCCGGTGCTGCGGGTCGAGGATCTGCGCCTCCTTGGGGCCGAACCCGAAGAACGCCGCGTCGAACAGCTCCACGCCGTCGATGACCGGGGCGGCCTTGACGTACGCGGGATCGGAGAGCATGTCCTCGGGCACCCCGGCGGCGCGCAGTTCGTCGTCGGTGAAACGGGTGATCCCGGACCGCCCGGCCCGGATGACCGACCAGAGCTCGGCGACGTCGGACGCGCCGGGGAAGCGGCCGGACATCCCGACGATCGCGATGTCGGTGCCCGGGCTTTCGATGTCGTCGTTCACGTCTCGCGTCCTCTTCTCCGTTGCTCGAACGGTGGTCATTTCCGGGAGCCGGACCTCGCCCGGCGGCGCCGCTGTCCCCGTGCCGAACCGGCGGTGAGCGCCTCCTGCGCGGCGGCGCCGTCGTCGTGCAGGGCCGCGGCGAACGCGGCCACGGTCGGGTGCTCGAACAGCACCGCGGGCGGGACGGAGCGGCCGAGCTGCTTCTCCACGGCCATCACCATCGCCATGCCGAGCAGCGAGTTGCCGCCGAGGTCGAAGAACGGGTCGTGGACGCCGACCCGGTCGATGCCGAGGTAGGCGCCCCACAGCTCGGCGATCTCGGCCTCGGCGTCGGTCCTGGGCGGCGCGTAGTCGGTGCGGAGCTGCGGGCGCGGGAAGCGTTCGCCCTGGGGCACGGCGGCCGCGGACCCGACCAGGTCGTCCAGGTCCAGCATGGACGTCCAGGCGCGCAGCACCTCGCGCAGCGGCTGCCGGACGGCCATGACGCCGCCGTGGCCGCCGGCCAGGATGCGGTCCAGGAACGCGCAGCCGGCGTCGTCGGGGAAGCCGTACCGCGCGCGGTAGTCGGCCACCCGGCCGGCCAGGCCGCCGCCCGCCGTCCTGAGGCCTTCCGACTGCCACACGTCGTGCCGCCAGGGTCCCCAGGCCACCGAGACGACGCGGGTGGAGGGGGCGGCGGCGGCCAGCGCCTGGCCGTACGCGTCGAGGACGGTGTTGGCGGCGCAGTAGTCGGCCTCGCCGACGCCGCCGAACGCGGTGACGGCCGAGGAGTAGAGCACCAGGACCTCGGGGCGGTCCTCTGCGGGGGTGCCGGGGCCGACCAGCTCGGCCAGCGGTCCCATGGCCAGCACCTTGGGGGCCAGCACGCGCCGCGCCTCCTCCGGGGTGCGGCGCCGTACCATCCCGCCCGCCGGGAGCCCGGCGGCGTGGACCACGCCGTGGAGGCGGCCGAAGTGCTCGCGTGCGCGCCGCAGGGCGTCCCGGAGCTGCCCGGGCACCCCCGTGTCGGCCGTGAGGAGCAGCACCTCGACGCCCAGGGCCTCGAGCTCGGCGACGTCCCGCAGCGTCCTGGCCGCCCTGTCCTCGCCGCCCCTGTCCTCGCCGCCCCGGGGTGCGCCGTCGCGGGAGGCCCCTGCCGCCTTCTCGTCGCCGAGCGGGGCGCCGGCGCGGGACAGCGGGGTGCGGCCGACCAGCGCCAGGCGGCGGACGCCCGCGCGGGCCAGGTACCGGGCGAGGGCCATGCCGAGGCCGCGGGTGCCGCCGGTGATGAGGTAGGCGCCGTCCGCGCGCCAGGGCTGCGGCGGTTCCGGCTGGTCGGGGACCTGGATCCAGTGGCGGACCCAGCGGCGGCCGCGGCGCCAGCCGGTCAGGGGGTCGGCCGCCTCGGGGGAGCCGTCCTCCTCCGGCGGCGTGAGGAGCTCGCGGGCGAGCTGGGCGGCCACGGCCGTGGCGGGCGAGCCCTCCTCGGCGTCCAGGTCCACGCCGCTCCAGGTCAGGCCGGCGTACTCGTGGCGGGCGGCCCGGCCGAGCCCGTGGGCGAGCGACCGGTGGGGGGCCGGCACGTCGCCGCCGAGGATCTCGGTGGCGCCCCGGCTCACGGTGAGCAGGCGTCCCGGCCGGTCGCCCAGCGCGTGCAGCGCCAGCAGGAGGCTGTCGAAGCCGTGCCCGACGGCCTCCCGCAACTCCTCGTCGCCGGGCAGTCCCGCGGCGGCGGCCAGGCTCCACAGGTGGGCCACGTGCACGGGGCCGGGGGGAAGCCCGGCGAACGCCTCCGCGTACTGCTCGGGCGCGGCCGGGTCGATGGTGAGGCGGCGGCCCTCGCGACGCGGTCCCGCGCCCGCCACCACCTCCACCACCGGGGTCCCGGAGGCGGCGGCCAGGTCGGCGAGCGCCGATCCGACGCCCTCGGGGTCGGCGAGGACGACGAGCGGGCCGGGGAGCGCGAGCGCGGCGGGGAGCGCGCCGGCGGCCGGGTCGCGCCGCCACGCGGGCACGAAGGCGTAGTCGCCGATCTCGGCGTCCCCCGGCCGTCCCGCCTCGGAGGCCTGAGGGGTCGTCCGGGGCCGCCGGGCGGTGGGCTCCGGCCAGAAACGGGTGCGCTGGAACGGGTACGCCGGCAGGCTCAGCACGCGGCCGCCGCCCGGGTGGACGTGCTCCCAGCTCACCCCGGCGCCCAGCTCCCACAGCGCACCGCAGGTGCTCAGCAGGTCGGCGTGGGCGTCGCGCGGCCCGGTGGTCGTCCAGTACGGCGGCAGCGTCCCGAGCACGGCGGCCGTACCGCCGGTCATGGTCTGGCGCACCAGGCCGCCGAGGGTCTGCCCGGGGCCCAGCTCGACGAACGCGGTCACGTCCTGCTCCAGGCAGTGGCGCACGCCGTCGGCGAAGCGGACCGTGCCGACGAGCTGGTCCGCCCAGTAGGAGGTGCCGGTGGCCTGCTCGGCGGTGAGCGGACGGCCGGTCAGGTTGGACACGACGGTGACGGCGGGGGCGTTCCGCCGGACCGTCTCCAGTACCGCGACCAGCTTCTCCCTGGCCGGTTGGAGCAGTGAGGAGTGGAAGGCGTGGGCCGAGCGCAGCGGGCGGCAGGCCAGGCCCCGGCCGGTCAGCACGGCGGCCGCCTGCTCGATCTCCGCGGGCGGGCCGCTGAGCACGGTCATGGACGGGCCGTTGAGCGCGGCCACGTCGACCTCCACCCCTTCGGCGGAGAGGGCGGCGCGGACGGGGGTCTCGGGGGCGGCCACCGCGACCATGCGGCCGGCGGGGGCCGCGCTGATGAGGTGCGCCCGTTCGATCACGACGTGCAGGGCGTCCTCCAGGGAGAACACCCCGGCCAGGCAGGCGGCGACGTACTCGCCGAGGCTGTAGCCGACGAGCAGGTCGGGGGTGATGCCCCAGTGGCGGAGCAGGCGGGCCAGCGCGTACTCGACCGTGAAGAGGAAGGGGTGCGCCACCGGGGCGTGGCCGAGCGGGTCGCCGGCGTGGTCGTGGCCGTCGTCCCTGCCCAGCATGGCGGCCAGGTCGGCGGGCGGGGCCGCCTGCCGTCCGGCCGTGAAGTACGGGCGCAGGTCCACGCCCGAGTGGCGTTCCACCAGGTCGGCGCACTCGTCCACGGCGGCGGCGTAGACGGGCTCCCCGGCGTACAGCTCGCGTCCGAGCCCGGCGTAGTGGTCGCCCACGCCGGGGAGCAGGAAGGCGAGGCGGGCGCGGCCGGTGACCCGGTGGCCGCCGCTGCCGTCGCCGGCGAGGGCGCGGAGCCCGCGTACGGCGTCGTCGAGGCCGGTGCAGACGAGTGCGCGGCGGTGGTCGAGCTCGGCGCGGCCGGTCTGCAGGGTGCGGGCGAGATCACCGAGCGCCGTGCCGGGCCGCTCCTCCAGCCAGCCGGCCAGCCGCCCCGCCTGCTCCCGCAACGCCGCCGCGCTACCCGCCGACACCGGCACCACCCGGGTCCGCTCCTCCGCAGGGCCGGGAGCGGGCGTGGCGGGCGCGCTCCCCTCCACCGCCGCGCCCGGAGGCGACGGGGCCGGTGGAGCCTCCAGGATGACGTGGGCGTTGGTGCCGGAGAGACCGAAGGAGCTGACGCCGGCCAGGGTGGGGGCGTCGCGGTGCGGTAGCGGGGCGGCGGCCGTCACCGGCCGGACGGTGCCGTCGTCAGGGAGCGCGGCGGCCGGGGTGGTGAGGTTGAGGCTGGGCGGGATCAGGCCGTTCTCCAGCATCAGGATCGTCTTGATGACGCCCGCGACCCCGGCGCCCGCCTGGGTGTGGCCGATGTTCGTCTTGACGGCGCCCACGTGCAGCGGACGGCCCGGGTCGCGCCTGCCGAACACGTCGTGCAGGGCCGACAGCTCGATGGCGTCCCCCAGGTGGGTGCCGGAGCCGTGCGCCTCCACGTAGTCGACGTCGTCGGGGTTCACGCGGGCCGCCGCCAGGGCGCGGGTGATGACGTCGGCCTGGGCGCGCCGGCTGGGCGCGGTGAGGCCGTTGCTGCGGCCGTCCTGGTTGACCGCCGATCCGCGCAGGACGGCCCGGATCCGCCGCCCGTTGGCGACCGCCTTCGACAGCGGCTCGAGGACGACCATGCCGCCGCCCTCGCCCATGACGTACCCGTCGGCCCTCTCGTCGAAGGTCTTGCACCGCCCGTCGGAGCACATCATCAGGCCGGCGCACGCCTGGAGGTACACCGTGGGGTGCAGGGTGAGCGAGGCGCCCCCGGCGAGGGCCAGGTCGCACTCGCCCCGGCGCAGGCTCTCCGCGGCCAGGTGGATGGCGATCAGCGAGGAGGAGCAGGCGGTGTCGACGGTCAGGGTGGGCCCCATCAGGTCGAGCTGGTACGCGATGCGCCCGGCCGCCACGCTCGCCACGGCCCCCTGCCCCAGGTACGGGTCGGAGACGGCCTCGTCGTCCTGGAGTTCGAGCTGGAGCCTGCCGTACTGGAGCGTGTCCATGAAGCCGACCATCACGGCGGTACGGCTGCCCGCCAGGCGGGACGGCGCGAGCCCGGCGTTCTCCAGGCCCTCCCAGGCCAGTTCGAGCAGCAGGCGCTGGTGCGGGTCCATGCGCAGCGCCTCGCGCGGGGACAGGCCGAAGAACTCGGCGTCCCAGCCGGTGACGTCGTCCAGGAAGGCGCCGTACCTGGTGTACATGGTGCCGGGCACGCCCGGAGCCGGGTTGTAGTACGCGTCGACGTCCCAGCGCGAGGGCGGCACCTCGCCTACCGCGTCGTCGCCCCGCCGCAGCAGGTCCCAGAAGTCCTCCACGGTGGCGCCGCCGGGGTAGCGGCAGGCCATGCCGACGACGGCGATGGGCTCGTGGCGGCGTTCCTCCAGCTCGGTGAGGCGCTGGCGGGTCTGGGCCAAGTCGACGGTCACGCGCTTGAGGTAGGCGCGGAGCTTTTCCTCGGTCCCCATCGGAAGAGCCTTTCCGGTCTCGGTCGCGGTCACAGTTCGTTGTCGATGAGGGCGAAGATCTCCTCGTCGGAGGCTGATTCGATCTGGTCCATCACGCCGCCTCGGGCGGCCGGGGCCGAGCCGAGCTTGGCGAGCGCGCTCTGCAGGATCGGCACGAGACGGTCGCGGATGGAGTCGGCCTCCCCGTTGGCGCTCGCGAGCGCCCGGTCGATCCTGGCGAGGGCGTCGCGGAGCGTGTCCTCGGGCACGGCCTCGGGCGGAGCCAGGGTCGTGAACAGGTACTCCGCGAGCGACGTGACGGTGGGATGGTCGAAGACGAGCGTGGCGGGCAGGCGCAGGCCGGTGTCGGCGTTGAGCCGGTTGCGCAGCTCGACGGCGGTCAGGGAGTCGAAGCCGAGCTCGTTGAAGGGGCGGTTCACCTCGACGCTGCCGGCGCTGCCGTGCGCGAGCACCGCGGCGACGTGGCCCTGCACGCTCTCGACGAGCAGGCGCAGCGCGTCGGGCCGGGGCAGGGCGGCCATGCGGCCGGCGAGGGTGGTGCCGCCCGCGTGCGCCGCCGAGGACACCGCCTGCCGGGGCACGCGGACGAGGCCGCGCAGCATGGGGGGCAGGTCGCCGTTCTCGGCCCGGGCACGCAACCCGGCCGTGTCCCAGCGCGCCGCCACCACGACCGCGTCGTCCCCGGCCACAGCCGCATCGAACAACCCCAACCCCTGCTCCACACTCAACGGAGCGATCCCGGCCCGGGCCAGGCGAGCAAGATCAGCCGGACCCAGCCCCCCGG
>NZ_JACHJJ010000041.1 GCF_014203605.1 Thiemannella venezuelensis
CGGTGACCTGGTGGGCCGGGACGATCTTCGGGCTGACCTATCCGGTCTACGGGTGGATCCTCGAGTCGATCCCGGACAACAACAACCTGCCCGAGCTGCTCGGCTTCGGTGACGGTGTGCTGGTCGGTGTGATCTTCAACACCGCGATCGGCGTGCTGTTCGCGATCACGCTGCCGGTGGTGACCCGCGGCGCGGCGCTGACGCAGGCCGGGCTCAGCCGGGCCATGCTGACCGGCGTCGCCGAGCTGCACGATCGCATCGACGACCTGGCCGAGGGCAGGGCCGCGGCGGTCTCGGCCGAGGCCAACGCGCTGCGCAAGCTGGAGCGCGACATCCACGACGGGCCGCAGCAGCGCCTGGTCTCCCTGGCCATGGACCTGTCCCGGGCCCAGCGCCAGCTCAAGCGCGACCCGCAGGCCGTCGAGCAGATGCTCTCGCAGGCCATCACCTCGACCCGGGAGACCCTGGACGAGCTGCGCGCCCTGTCGCGCGGCATCGCCCCGCCGGTCCTCACCGACCGCGGCCTGGCCCCGGCGCTCGCCGCGCTCGCCGGCCGGTGCACCGTCCCGGTCGACCTGGACGTCCAGGTGGAGGGGCGCTTCCCCGCCGCGGTGGAGAACACCGTCTACTTCGTGGTCGCCGAGTCCCTGACCAACATCGCCAAGCACAGCCACGCCACCGTCTGCACCGTGACGCTGAGCAAGACCGGCGGCGTCCTGATGCTCACGATCGGGGATGATGGGGTCGGCGGCGCGCACGTCGCCAAGGGACACGGCCTGTCCGGCCTCGCCGACCGCCTCAGGGCGGTGGACGGCGAGCTGTCGGTGGACTCACCGGTGGGCGGGCCGACGGTGATCGTGGCGGAGGTGCCGTGCGGGTAGTCGTGGCCGACGACGCTGTGCTGATCAGGTCGGGCCTGATCATGCTGCTGGAGGAGTTCGGTTGCGAGGTGGTGGCGGCGGTGGGCGACGGAGACGGCCTCGTGGAGGCCGTCTCCGCCCACCGCCCCGACGTGTCCGTGGTGGATGTCCGGATGCCGCCCGGTTTCACCGACGAGGGCCTGCGGGCCGCGGTCGAGGCCCGGCGGAGGGTGCCGGGGGCGCCGGTGCTGATCCTGTCCCAGTACGTGGAGGTCTCCTATGCCGACGACCTGCTCGCCGACGCGCGCGGCGCGGTGGGCTACCTGCTCAAGGACCGGGTCGTGGACGTCGACGACTTCATGGGGGCGCTGCGCGCGATCGCGGCCGGCGGCACGGTCTTCGACCCGCAGGTGGTGGCCCAGCTGATGGTACGGCGCCGCCGCGACGACCCGCTGGCCTCCCTCACCCCGCGCGAGCGCGAGGTCCTCGGCCTGATGGCGGAGGGCAGGTCCAACCCGGCCATCGGCCGCCAGCTGGTGATCAGCGACGGCGCGGTGGAGAAGCACATCCGCAGCATCTTCGCCAAGCTCGGCCTGCACGCCGAGGACGGCGACCAGCATCGCCGGGTCCTGGCGGTGCTGGCCTACCTCCGGTCCTGAGAGGAGCCGTGGTCCCGGCGGGCGCGGGGTCGGATAGGATCCGAGCCTTTGCGTGAGCGGCCGGGAGGAGACCGATGCAGGCCCACGACCTGTCGGCAGGCGGCGACGTGCTGGTCCGTGTGCACGAGACGGCCCGTACGGCGGCGCGCCTGCACGGCCTGCCCCGGGCGGAGGTCACGCTGATCAACGTCTCGGAGAACGCCACCTTCCGGGTGGACGACCCGCAGACCGGCGCCCGCTCGATCCTGCGGGTGCACCGGCTCGGCTACCACCCGACCGCCGCGATCGCCTCCGAGCTGGCCTGGCTGGAGGCGCTCCGCGAGGAGGCCGGCGTCAGGACCCCGAGAGTGATCCCGGCTCCGGACGGCTCCCGGGTGCTGACCGTTCCGGGGGAGCCGCCCCGCGACTGCGTCATGTTCGAGTTCCTGCCCGGGACGGAGCCGCCGGAGGACCGGCTGGTCGACGGATTCGAACGGCTCGGCGCCGTCACCGCGCGGATGCACCGGCACGCGCGGACCTGGCGCCGGCCCGCCGGGTTCACCCGCTTCCACTGGGACTACGACGCCGCGCTGGGGAGCGAGTCCCGCTGGGGGCACTGGCGGGACGGCCTCGGGATGGAGCCCGAGGCGCTGGCCGTGCTGGACCGGCTGGACAAGGAACTGCGCGAGCGGCTGCACCGGTTCGGCCGCGGCTCCGGCCGCTACGGCCTGATCCACGCGGACCTGCGCCTGGCCAACCTGCTGGTGACCGGCGACGGCCCGCCCAGCGTCATCGACTTCGACGACTGCGGTCTCGGCTGGTACCTCTACGACCTGGCGGCGGCGCTCAGCTTCATCGAGCACCACCCGCAGGTCCCCGAGATGATCGAGGCGTGGCTCCGGGGCTACCGGACCGTCACCGCTCTCCCCGCCGAGGAGGAGGCCGAGATCTGGACGTTCGTCATGTTCCGCCGGCTGCTGCTGGTCGCCTGGATCGGCACCCACACCGGCGTGGACATCGCCGCCGAGCTGGGCGCGGGCTACACCCTGGGCAGCTGCGAGCTGGCCGAGCGCTACCTGACGGGCCGTCCTCCCGCCTGACGGCTCCGTCCTAGTCGAGGAAGTGGACCTCCAGATCACCGTCGAGCAGGCCTGCCGCCTGTCCGAGAAAGCCGGTGATATGCGGAGACTCCAGGTTCATGGCATGGTCCTCGGGGCGGCGCCACACCTCGTAGAACCAGAAGCGGGCGGGCTCGCCCACCTCGGTGTGAAGGTCGTAGGCCAGGCAGCCGGGCGCCCGCCGGGTCGGTGCGACGAGCGCCGTCAGGGCGTCGTGCAGGGCGGCTTCGCGTCCCTCCTTCGCGCGCATCCGCGCGATGACAGTCAGGGGGGTGGTCATCGGTGCCATGGTGTTCTCCTCCGTGATAGGGGCCCTGCGACAGGGCCGATCCAGAGATTAGGGCGAAGTGGTCCGGTGATACAGTCCACTCTCATGCCGTCGAACCGGACCAATCGCATCACCGGCCTGCTCCTCGACGTGCCCGGTGACGGGCGGGCGCTGCACGAGCGCCTGACGGCCGCGATCAGGACCGCCATCCTGGCGGGCCGCCTCGGCCCCGGTGACGCGCTGCCCCCGAGCCGGGCGCTCGCCGAGGAGCTGAGCTGCTCACGCTGGGTCGTCAACGAGGCGTACACGCAGCTCGTCGCCGAAGGGCACCTCACGGCACGGCAGGGGTCGGGCACGCGGGTGGCGCCGGACGTGCCGGCGCGGCCGGCGGTCCCGCCGGAGAGGACCTCCACGCGGGCGCCCTCGCCGGTCGCCGCCGATCTCCGGCCCGGCGCGCCCGACGTGGCGGGCTTTCCCGCCGCCGCCTGGAGCCGGGCGATGCACCACGTCCTCGCGACCGGCGGGGGCGCGGACGTGTTCCCCCCGGCCGGGGGCGTGCGGCGGCTGCGTGAGGTCATATCCGGTTACCTGGGACGGACCCGGGGGGTGGCGGTCGCTCCCGAGGAGGTGGTCGTCACCTGCGGCACCACGCACGCGGTGGGATTGCTGGCGGGCGTCCTGGCCCGGCGGTCCGCCTCGCGGCTCGCGGTGGAGGATCCCGGGTGGGGCCGGCTCGGCGATGCGGCCGCCCACGCGGGGATGGCGGTGGAACCGGTGGCCGTCGACGGGGAGGGCCTCGACGTCGGGAAGCTGGGCCGGACGGGCGCGGACGCGGTGCTCTGCTCGCCCGCCCACCAGTTCCCCACCGGCGCCGCGCTGTCGGCGGAGCGGCGGCGGGCGCTGCTGGCGTGGGCCGCGGAGCGCTCGGCCGTCGTGCTGGAGGACGACTACGACGCCGAGTTCCGGTACGACCGCAAGCCGATCGGCGCGCTGGCGGCCCTCGACCGGGACAACGTCGCCTACCTCGGTTCCGCGAGCAAGACCCTGCACCCGGGCCTGCGGATGGGGTGGATGGTGCCTCCCGCCCATCTGAGGGACCCGGTGATCCGAGCTCTCGAAAGGTCGGGCGCGGGCCCCGGCGTGTTCGACCAACTGGCGCTCGCCCGGCTCATCGGCACCGGCGACTACGACAGGCACCTGCGCCGCGCCCGCACGCTGTACCGCGAGCGGAGGGAGGCGGTGCTCGCGGCCCTGTACGGCCACGCCGTCATCCGCGACGCCGGACCCGTCGAGGGGATCGCCGCGGGACTGCATCTGGTGCTCTCGCTGCCGCCCGGGCATGACGACCGCGACGTCGCCGACCGCCTGGAGCGCCGGGGGGTGGCCGTGATGCCCCTGTCGCGCTACACCCGCCGCCGCCTCCGGCCGGCCCTGGTCATCGGGTACGGCCGGCTCTCGCCGTCCCGGGCGTCGTTCGCCGCGGCGGAGATCGCGGCGGTGCTCGAAGGCCGCCCCCGCCGGTAGCGGGAGGCCGCCTTCCTCGCCGGCCGTCCTGCCGCCCGGTCACCGACCGCCTACGGCTCCGGGGGCACACCGAGGTGGACCCGGGAGTGACATCCAGGCGAAAAAAGCAGGCCGTCGAATGTTCCGGGCCGACATAGACCCGTCCTTCCGCCGTTGCCACAGTTGCCTTCGACCATCTCGTGGGAGGCGTCCTCCTCCAGGGAGGCCGTACTCCGCCCACCCCTCTCCAGAACGGGATACGACGATGCCGACACCCGGACGACGTCTTCTCCTGGCCCGCCGCGCCGCGCTGAGCCTCCTCCTGGCGGCCTCCACCGTGGGGGCCGCCGGTGCCGCCACCGCGCAGGCGGCCGCACCGAACTGCAGCGTCAAGCACAACGAGAACGGCGAGGGCGCCGCCTGGCTCAACAAGGGCGTCAACCTCAAGACCGGCCCCTACTCCGGCTGCGGCAACGTGACCTGGGCCGCGAAGGACACCTACGTGTACTTCCTGTGCTGGTACGACAACAGCTACGGAAACACCTGGTGGTACGTGCGGATCAAGGGCACCTCCACCCACGGGTGGACGTCCCAGGACAACTTCTACGGGGACATGCACGACGAGAACGGCGACGGCTTCATCACGCCGCTCCGGTGCAAGCAGTGACCGGGTCCTGAGGGGGCCGCCGGCCGACGGTCCGGCCCCGTTCCCGGGGACCGTCCTGGGACGGTCCCCGGGTGCCCCGGGTGCCCCGGGTGCTCAGCCCTCGCCGCGCAGCGCGGCCAGTTCCCGCCGGACGTCCTCGTCGCCGGGATCCAGCTCCAGCGCCCGGGCCAGGTCGGCCGCCGCCTCCTGCGCCCGGCCCGCCGCGCGCAGCGCCAGCGCCCGGTTGAACAGCAGCGCCGGGTCCGCGCCCGGTTCCAGGGCGCGGGTGAAGTCGGCCACCGCGCCCGCCGGGTCGCCGGCCTCGTAGGCCAGGGCGCCCCGTCCGGCCCAGGCGGCCGTGAGCGAGGGAGAACGTTCCAGCGCCCGGTCGAACGCGGTCCTCGCCTCCGCGTGCCGGCCTGCGGCCGCCTCCACCTGGCCCAGCGCGCACAGCAGGTACGGGTTGGCGGGATCCAGCGCGAGTCCCGCCTCCGCGTCCGCCCGGGCCCTGCCGTACTCGCCCAGCGCGGCCAGGAGCCCGGCCCGGTTGGCCAGGGCGTCCACGAACTCCGGATCCAGCTCCAGGGCGTGGTCCAGGTCGGCGAGGGCGCCGGAGTGGTCGCCGGCGGTGAAGCGGATCTCGGCCCGGTTGTAGTACGGCTCGGGGAAGGGCGGACCCGCCTCCATCGCCGTCTCGTAGTCGGCCACCGCCGCGTCCGTCCGGCCGAGCCGGTGCAGCAGGTTGCCCCGGTCGATGTAGTAGTCGGGGTAGCCCGGGTCCGCGGCGATCACCCGGTCCAGATCCTCCAGGGCGTCCTCGGGACGGCCCAGCATGACGGCGAGTTGCGCCCGGTTGGCCAGCAGGACCAGCCGGTGGATCGGGTGCTCGTGCGGGGCGAGCGCGCGGTCGGCCAGGTCCACCGCCTGCTGGACGAGCTCCAGTGCCTTGGCGGGGCGGCCGCGCCGCACCTCGATCAGAGCCCGGCCGTTGAGGTCGAAGCCGAGCTTGAACGCGCGCTCGGCCGGGTCGGGCAGCAGCGTGGAGATGGCGATCGCCTGGTTCACCCAGGCCAGGGCGGCGTCCAGGTCGCGGCGGGCCGGGTCGTGGTGGCGGACCTTCAGCATGCCGGTGGAGTAGGCGGCCGCCGCGTGCGTGACGGGGGAGACGCTCTCCCGCCGGGCGCGGTCGAACAGGGCCTCGGACTCCTCCTCGCGGTGCAGCGAGCCGAGGGCGGTCGCGGTGCTGTGCAGGAACCGCCACCACAGGTCGGGCTCGGCCTCCGGATCGACCAGCGGGAGCGCGCGCAGGCCCAGCTCAGCCACGGCGTGGTGGCAGCCGGCCTCCAGGCACCACTCGACCGCGAACCGCAGCGCCTCCACCGCCCTGCGCGGGTCCGAGCCGCGCTCGCGGTGGTAGGGGATCGCGCCGAGCCGGGCGCCGACCGTGCCCTGCCGCTCCAGCACGTCGGCGCGCTTGTCGTGCTCGGCCGGGCTGAGCTCGGCCTCCGGCGCGGCCTCCTCGCCGACGACCAGGGAGAGCAGCTCCGGGCCGATCCGGCGGCGCAGCACCCGCAGGAGCTCGCGGTCGGTGGGGTCGGCCTCGGCGGCGTTCTCGACGACGATCGTGCGGGGGCCGGTCCCGGATAGGTGCTCGCGGAGGAACTCGGCCAGGCCGTTGGCGATGCGCAGTGTCCGGCGCGGCGCGTGGACCAGGATGCGCTCCGCCCGGGGCAGGCGGGCGGAGACCGACTCACGCCGGGCGGGGACGAGGTCGTGCAGGTCGGGGGCGACGGCGCGCAGCTCGATGTCGTAGCGGGCGATCAGCTCCGGGCGGGCGTCGGGCACCACGGCGGAGGCGATCGCGCCCCCGGCGGTGTACGGCCCGCGCAGGCGCCGGTCGGCGTCCACGGGAGGAAGGAGCAGAGGCGGAAGGCCCGGTCCCTGCGCGGCGAGTGGTCCCCGGCTCACCGGACTCCTTGCGTCGGTCGTCTCGAAGGGTTGTCGTCTCTCAGGCTACGGGGCCGTCTCGCACGGCGCCGCGGACCGGCGCCCATCGCTGGGCGCCGGCTCTGTCCGGGCTGCCTCAGCCGACGTGCTTGGGGCTGGCGGCCCCGGTGAGAGCGACGGTGCCGGGCTTGTGAACGATCACGGGCTTCATTGCATACCTTCCTCGCACTTAAGAACAAATGGAAGTATTCGCAGCATGCGCGCGGATTGACAAGATCTATGCATAATGCTGGCCAGATGCGGACATTCCCTGGACAAGAGTGAGCAGAGACGTCACTGTGAGCCGACCTTTCAGGGGCGAGGCTGCTGCTGCGTGATGCAGTGGATGCCGCCGCCCAGGGCGAAGATGTCGCGCGCGTCCACCGACTCGATCGTACGTTCGGGAAACAGTTTTGCGAAGATTTCGGCGGCCTCCGTGTCCCGCGGGTCGTCGAACGAGCAGAGCAGGGCCAGTCCGTTGGCCAGGTAGTGGTTGATGTAGGAGTAGTCGACCAGTTCCCCGCCGGCCTCCCGGGTCTCCGGCGCGAGCAGCTCGACGACCTCCAGCGGGCGGCCCTTGGCGTCGGTCGAGGAACGCAGGATCGCCAGGTTCTCCCGGGTGACCTCGTGGTCGGGGTGGGACGGGTCGGGCTGGACGTGGCAGAGCACCAGGCCGGGACGGGCGAAGGAGGCCAGCAGGTCCACGTGGCCGCTGGTGCCGTACGGGCCGTAGTCGGCGGTCAGGCCGCGCGGCAGCCAGATCACCTTCTCCACCCCGAGCCGGGCGCGGAGCTCGCCCTCCACCCGCTCCCTGGTCCAGCCGGGGTTGCGCTTCCCGCCGAGCTGCACGGTCTCGGTGACGATCACCGTTCCCTCGCCGTCCACGTGGATGCCGCCGCCCTCGTTGACGAGCTCCGAGCGGAGGCGCCGGGCGCCGGTCCGCTCCAGGATCGCCCCGGCCACCAGGTCGTCCTTGGCGTGGGCGTGCCAGCCCCAGCCGTTGAAGGTCCAGTCGACGCCCGCCAGGCCGCCCCGGCCGTCCAGGAGGAAGGTCGGGCCGTTGTCGCGCATCCAGCAGTCGTCCAGCGGCTGCTCCATCACCTCGACCCGGGGGTCCAGCCAGCGGGCGGCGGACTCGCGCCCGCCCGGGTCGACGACCATGGTGACCGGCTCGTAGCGCACGATCGTGTTGGCCACGGAGGACCAGGCCCGGTAGGACGCCTCGGCGTCGGTCAGCGCGTATCCGGCGACCGGCCAGGACATCCAGGTGCGGGTGTGCGGGTGCCACTCGGGCGGCATGAAGAACACGTGCTGGCTCCTGTCGGAGAGTTCTCGAAAAAGGGCGGTCCGGCGGAGGGGGTACCGGTGATTCGGCCGCGCCGGCGGTTCGGATGTGCGGTGGTTCGGATGTGCGGTGGTTCGGATGTGCGGTGGTTCGGGTGTGCGGGAATTCGGGTGTGCGGGGATTCGGGGGTGAGGACCCCGGGGTGCGCGGGCCCCGGGTCCCGGAAGTGCGTCAGAGGAAGTAGAGGCGGCTGAGGGAGACCGCGTCGGCGGGGGCCGAGCGGAGCTCCTCGCCGTCGAGGCTGACCCGGCCGAGCGCGTCCACCTGGACGGAGCCGAGCCGGGAGTTGCGGATCATGTCCGCCGGCCCGATGTCGCGGGTGCCGCGCACGCCGACGCGCCTGCGGCGGGTCGTCATGTGGTCGCCGCCGGACTCGGCGGCGGCCCGGCCGACGAAGGCCACCGACAGGTCCGCGGCGGTCGCGCCGTGCGCGCCGAACTGCGGGCCCAGCACCAGCGGCTCGCAGGTGTCGGTGGAGGCGTTCGGGTCACCGGTCACGCCGTAGGCCGGGAACCCGGCCTTGAGCACGAGCTGCGGCTTGGCGCCGAAGTGGTCCGGCCGCCAGAGCACGACGTCGGCGAGCTTGCCCGGCTCCAGCGAGCCGATCTCGTGGGCCAGCCCGTGCGCGATCGCCGGGTTGATCGTCAGCTTGGCCAGGTAGCGCAGCACCCGCTCGTTGTCGTTGCGGCCCTCCGCGCCCGGCTCGGCCTTCATCTTCCCGGCCATCGCGAACGTCCTGCGGACCGTCTCGCCCGCCCGGCCCATGCCCTGGGCGTCGGAGGAGGTGATGCCGATGACCCCGAGGTCGTGCAGCACGTCCTCGGCTCCCATCGTGCCCGCCCGGATGCGGTCCCTGGCCAGGGCCGCGTCACCGGGGAGCTCGGGCTTGAGGCCGTGCACCGCGACGATCATCCCGTGGTGCTCGGCGACGGCGTCCCGGCCGAAGGGCAGCGTCGGATTGGTCGAGGAGCCGATGACGTTGGCCACCCCGGCCAGCTTGAGCACGTTCGGCACGTGGCCGCCGCCGCAGCCCTCGATGTGGAAGGCGTGGATCGTCCGGCCCTCCAGCACGGCGAGGGTGTCCTCGACAGAGAGGCACTCGTTCAGGCCGTCGGTGTGCAGCGCCACCTGCACGTCGTGCTCCTCGGCGACCCGCAGCGCGGTGTCCAGCGCCCGGGTGTGGGCTCCCATGTCCTCGTGCACCTTGAAACCGCTCGCGCCGCCCTCCACCAGGGCCTCGACGAGCGGTGCCGGGTGCGAGGACGAGCCGCGCGCCAGGAAGCCGATGTTGACCGGCCAGGCGTCGAAGGCGTTGAACGCGTGCCGCAGCGCCCACGGCGAGTTCACCCCGACGCCCCAGACCGGCCCGAACTCCTGGCCGATGACCGTGGTGACGCCGGAGGCGAGGGAGGCCTCCATGATGCGCGGGCTGAGCAGGTGCACGTGGGTGTCGATCGCGCCGGCGGTGGCGATCAGCCCCTCACCGGAGACGATCGTGGTGCCGGTGCCCACCACCACGTCCACGCCGTCCAGCGTGTCGGGGTTCCCGGCCCGGCCGACGGCGTGGATGCGCCCCTCCCGGACGCCGATGGACGCGGTCCGCACCCCCAGGAACGGGTCGAGGACCAGCACGTTGCTGATCACCAGGTCGCAGGTCTCCCCGATGGAGGCGGCCTTCAGGTGCAGGCCGTCCCTGGCCGTCTTGCCGAACCCGGCGAGGAACTCCTCGCCGGGCTTCTGCGAGTCGTGCTCGACCTCGACCACGAGGCCGGAGTCGCCGAGCCTCACCCTGTCGCCCTTGCGCGGGCCGTACACGCTCACTGGTGGACCGTCCCCTCGCCGGTGACCGGAAGACCGCTCATGCGCCACCGCCCAGGTAGCCGCAGGCCCGCGCCTTCTCCATGGCGCGTTCGAAGGCTCCGGGGGCGTCCAGCGCCCCGTCCACCAGCCCGGCGAAGCCGATCGCGACCCGCGCGCCGCCGATCGGGATCAGCGGGACGGTACGGCTCTCGCCCGGATCGAAACGGACCGTGGAGCCCGCGGGGATCGCCAGCCTGCGCCCGTAGGCCGCGCCCCGGTCGAACCGGAGGCGGGGGTTGACCTCGAAGAAGTGGAAGTGCGAGGTGACGCTGATCGGTACGGCGGCGGTGTTGACCACCTCCACCTCCGTCACGTCGTCCCGGCCGGTGCCGTCCGGGCCGGTGAAGGCGCCCGGCGGCTCCGCCCCGGCGGCGGGGCCCGCGCCCCGCGGGCCGGCCGCCGCGCCCGCCGGGAGGTCCGTGCGGACGGCGGTGCCCGCGCGGGTCGTGGCCCCCGCGTGGACGGCGGCGGCCTCTCCGGCGGCCTTCCCGGCGCTCCCCCCGGCGGGCTCCCCCGCGGCGTCGCGCACGGCCGGCTCGATCACGGCTCCGGGCGCGTCCAGGCCGAGGGAGCCGCCCCCGATCGGATCGTTCACCACGGCCAGCCGGGTGCCGTCGTCGAAGACGGCCTCGACCATCACCTCGGTCACGATGTCGGCCACGCCGGGCAGCACGTCCTCCGGGCCCAGCACGCCCCGCCCCGCCTCGACGGCCTCGGCGAGCCGGGCCCCGTCCCGGGCGGCCTCGCAGACCGCGTCCGCGATCAGCGCGGTGGCCTCCGGAACGTTCAGCCGCAGCCCCCTCGCCCTCCTGGCCCGCGCCAGCTCGGCCGCGGTGAACAGCAGCAACCGGTCGCGCTCGGTCGGTGTCAGTCGCACGGCCACCCTCCTGTTAGAACGGTCTTCAAACTTAGAGCAGCATTCTAAGCCGGTACGGTGTCACTCATGACTGCCGAACCGGAGCCCGCCGCACCGCCGGAGAGCACGCGACCGCGACCAGGGGGGACGCGACCCGCGGGAGCGGATCCGTCCGGGCGCCCCCCGGAGGCCGGGCCGTCCAGGGTGGAGCCCCTGACCCGGCTGGAGCGCCCCGACGTGCGGGCGCACGTGCTGCGGGCGGCGCTGCTGGCGATCGACGAGGTCGGGCCCGAACGCGTGCGGGTCCGGGACATCGCCGAGCGGGCGGGCATGAGCAGCGGCCACGTCATGTACTACTTCGGCAGGCGCGACCGGATCCTGGTCTCCACGCTACTGCTCAGCGAGGACGAACTGGCCGAACGCCGCACCGCCGAGCTCGCGGCCGTGGCCGATCCGCGCGAGGCGGCCGTCCGCTTCGCGGAGCTGTACCTGCCCGCGGGCGCCAAGGACGTGCGCTGGCGGCTGTGGGCCCAGGCCGTCGCCCGGCCCCCGGAGGACGAGGAGACCCTGACCCGGATCGCCGGGTTCGCCGGCACCTGGGTGCGGGAGCTGGCCGGGATCGTGACCCGGGGCATCGGGGCGGGGCTCTTCCGCCCGATCGGCGACGCCGAGGGTCACGCGAGGCGGGCGTGCCGGGTGATGGACAGCCTCGCGAACGACGTGCTGCTCGGCCTGCCCGGCTGCGACGCGGCCTGGGCCCGCGACCAGGCCGTGCAGGAGATCATGTGCGGCATCGGGTCCTGACCGGGACCGGGCCGGATCGCGCCGGGGCCGGGTCCGGCGGGGAAGGCCGGACCCGGCCCCGGGGAGGTCAGCCCGTGTGGACGGGCTCCCGCTCCGGCTCGGGGACCCGCAGGGCCCGGCGCGGGCGCCGGAAGCGGTCCTTGACGTCCTCCACGATCGTGTAGAGCGTGGGCAGCAGGACCAGGGTCAGCAGGGTCGAACTGGTCAGGCCGCCGATCACGACGACGGCCAGCGGCCTGGACAGGAACCCGCCGTCACCGGTCAGCCCCAGGGCCATCGGGGTCAGCGCGCAGATGGTCGCGACCGCGGTCATGATCACCGGGCGGACCCGGTGCCTGCCGCCCTCCACGACCGCCTCGCGGGCGCTCATGCCGCTCTCGCGGTACTGGCGGACCAGGTCGAGCAGGACGATCGCGTTGGTGACCACGATGCCGACGAGCATCAGCATGCCGATCAGGCTGGGCAGCCCCAGCGGCGTACCGGTGGCCACCAGCAGGCCGAGCGCCCCGGTGGCCGCGAACGGGATCGAGACCAGCAGCATGAGCGGATGGGCCAGGCTCCGGAAGGTCGCCACCATGACCAGGTAGACGATCAGGATCGCCGCCGCGAGCGCGGTGAACAGGCTCCCGAACGATTCGGACTGCTGCAGGCTGACCCCGCCCAGGACGGCGGCGGCGCCGCCGGGCAGCTCCAGCGCGTCCAGCCGCCGGTCCAGCGCGGCCGAGGCGGCGCCCAGGTCGTCGCCGGTGAACTTCGCGCTCACCGTGGTCGCCCGCTCCCCGTCGATCCGGGAGAGCCGGGCCGGCGCCGAGACGGTCTCGATCACGGCCACGTCCTCGAGCGCGACCGTCCGGCCGAGCGGTGCCGGGATGCGCAGGTCCCGCAGGGCGGCCACGTCGCCGGCGGTCCTGCCGACCCGCAGGGACACGTCGTGCTCGGCGCCGTCGAGAGTGATCCTGGCGACCTGCTCGCCCTGGGTGACGCGGGCCACGGCCTGGGTGACCTGCCCCACGGACAGGCCCCGGGCGAGCGCCTTCTCGTCGTCCACCCGCACACTGAGCTGCTCGGACGTGCCGGAGATCCCGGCCTCGACCTCCGCGGCGCCGGGCGTGCGCCGTACGGCCCCGGCGACCAGGTCGGCCGCGCGGGCCAGGGAGGCGTCGTCGGCCGCCGTCACGGTGACCGCCAGGTCGGTGGAGGCCAGACCGCCCTGGTCGCCCTGGACGGTCACCTCGCCGACCGCCGGATCGGCCGCGGCCAGCTCGGAGACCCGGGCGCGCACGTCCCGGCGCAGGGCCTCCATGTCGGCGTCCTTCTCCGCGGTGAGGGTGAAGGCGGCCACGTTGCGGGCGCCGCCCGCCTCGCTCCGGTCCGGCTCGACGGTGACCTGGTAGGAGGCGACACCGGGTACGTCCCCGACCGCCCGCTCCACGGTCCGGGCCGCGGCGTCGGCCGCCTCCAGGGACGTGCCCTCGGGCAGCTCCTGCCGCACCTGGAGGGTGGTCTGCCCCGAGCTGCCGAGGAAGTCGGTCTTGAGCTGGCCCGCCAGGCCGCCGGTGACCACGAAGATCGCCGCAGCGGCCAGGAGCGTCACCCACCGCCGCCGGACGGCGAAGCGGATGACCGGGACGTACGCCCGCTGGAGCAGCCCCCGGCGCTCCCCGGCCTCCACGGCCTCGCGGCTCACCCCCGCCGCGGGCGCCTTCAGGAACCAGTAGGCCAGGACCGGGATCACCGTCAGCGAGACCAGCAGCGAGGCCAGCAGGGCGATGGTCACGGTCAGCGCGAAGGCGGAGAACAGCGCCCCGGAGATCCCGCCGGTGAACGCGATCGGCAGGAAGACCGCCACCGTGGTCAGAGTGGAGGCGGTGACCGCCCCGGCCACCTCGCGGGTGCCGGTCAGGACCGCCTCCCGCTTGGCCTCGCCGTACCCCAGGTGCCGTTTGACGTTCTCGATGACCACGATGGAGTCGTCGACGACCCGGCCGATCGCGATCGTCAGCGCCCCGAGCGTCAGCATGTTCAGCGTGAAGCCGTTGGCCCACAGCCCGATGAGCGCGACCACCAGCGAGAGCGGGATCGAGATCACCGTCACGAGGGTGGAGCGGAATGAGAAGAGGAAGACCAGGATGACCAGGGCCGCGAAGCCCAGCCCGAGCAGTCCCTCGGTGGTCAGGTCGCCGATGGACTTCTCGATGAACTCCGACTGGTCGAACGTGACGGTCAGCGTGGTGCCGGACCCCAGCGCGCGGGTCAGCCCGGGGATGCGCCTGCCGACCTCCGCGGCGATGGCCACCGTGTTCCCGCCCGGCCCGGCGATGACCGACACGCCCAGGCTCGGCCTGCCGTCGGTCCGGGTCAGGCTCTGGGGGCGGTCCTCCACGAGCGCGACGTCGGCGACGTCGTCGAGGGTGACCTTCGGCGCCAGATGGAGCCTCCGCAGGTCGCCCAGGGAGTCGAAGCCCTCGCCGACCTGCAGGGCGAGCGAGCGGCCCCCGTCGGTGAGGGTGCCCGCGGGCACGACGGACCCGCCGGCCGTCAGCGCGGCGGCGACGGCGTCGGCGGTCAGACCCCGCTCTCCGAGCCTCTTCAGGTCCAGGCGGACCTCCACCCGCCGGGCCCGCTCGCCGCTGACCAGCACCCGGCTCACGCCGTCGATGCCGCCCAGCTCGGCCGGGGCGAGCTCCTGCAGGCGCCGGGCCAGCGCCCGCTCGTCGTCGCCGGCGACCGCCAGGGACATGACCGGGAACTCGGTGGAGACGCCCGGCGCGACCTCCGGGGTCACCCGGGCGGGGAGCAGCGGCTGGATCCGCGCGATCCGCTGACGCAGGTCCGCAAGCACCTTGTCCAGATCGGTGCCGTGCTCGTACTCGACGGAGACGCCGGACATGCCGTCGCTGGAGAACGAGGTGATCCTCTTCTGGCCCTCGCCCCCGTCGACGGCCCCCTCGACCTTCTCGGTGACGTCGCGCTCGACGATCTGCGGCGCGGCGCCGGGATAGGCGGTGGTGATGCTGGCGGTCGGCACGGAGAACGGAGGGAGCAGCTCCTGTTTCAGCGACACGGCGGCGACGGCGCCGAATATGAGGACAGCGATCGTCACCAGGGCGACGAGAGCCCTGTTGGCGAGGCTGATCCGGGTAAGGGCGTTCAACGGTTCCCCCTCGGGATTCGATGGTCCCCTCCAGGGTTCGATCTCCGCGGCGGGCCGCGGTAGCGGCCAAGGTTGCGCCGCGGATCCACGAAAGTTGCACCGCCGTACCTCTTTGGTCGGCTGTTGCGGTGGCGCCGTGGCCCGGCCTCCGGGAGGCGGATAGCGTGACCGCGTGAAACCGAAGATCTCCCGGGCGGTCGCGGCCGACGCGGTGCTGGCGGTCGCGGTCGGCGCGCTCGGCTCGGCGGACATGCTCGTCAAGCTGGCCCAGGGGGACACCTCGGCCTGGGCCGAGGGCGCCGCGCAGCTCGCCGCGGCGCTGGCCCTGCTCGCCCGGCGCCGGGCGCCCGGCGCGGTGGGGGCGCTGTGCGCCGCGCTCTGCCTGCTGAGCCCCGTCCTGGCGGCGCCGTTCGCCGCCTACGCGATCGGCGTGTACGGCCGCGGCCGCGACGCGGCGGCCATCATGCTGATGTCGGTCCTCTTCGTCCGGCCGTGGACCGTTCCCGGCACCGTCGCCGAGGTGGTCCTCAACAGCTTCTCCGGCACGCTCGTCCTGCTGGCCCCCGTGCTGCTCGGCATGTGGCGGCGCTCGCAGATCAGGTTGATCGGGGCGCTGGCCGACCGCGCCGAGCGGGCCGAGCACGAGCGCGAGCTCATGGCCGAGCAGGCCAGGCTGGAGGAGCGGGCCCGGCTGGCGGGGGAGATGCACGACGTCGTCACCCACCGGGTCAGCCTCATGGTCCTGCGCGCGGGCGCGCTGCGGACCGTCGCCCGCGACGAGGAGGTGCGCGCGGCGGTGGAGGAGCTGCGCCAGGTCGGCTGCCAGGCGCTGGAAGAGCTGCGCGACCTGGTCGGGGTGCTGCGCTCGGAGGACCGCTTCGGCTCCGCGCGCACTGCCGAGCCCGTCGTGCTGGACCTGTCGGGCCTGGTGGCCGAGTCCCGCGCGGCGGGCGTCGAGGCCGGGCTCGCCTGCGAGGGCGAGCCGGTCCCCGCACCGCCCGTCGTGGCCCGCACCGCCTACCGGGTGGTCCAGGAGGCCCTGACCAACGTGCACAAGCACGCGCCCGGATCGGAGGTGACCGTCACCGTGTCGTACGCCGGGGACGCGCTCGGCGTCGCGGTGCGCAACACGGCGGCCGCCCGGGGCGGCGGGATCGCCCTGGGCGGCGGCGGCACCGGCCTCAGCGGCCTGCGCCAGCGCGTCGAGCTGCTGCGCGGCCGCCTGGAGGCGGGGGCGACGGAGGAGGGAGGGTTCGCGGTGACGGCGGTCCTGCCGACGGGGCCCGGCGAGGACGCCGCGGACGGGCCGTACGCGTCGAGCGGGGCCGGCTCCGCGGGGCCGGGGAGGCGGGTGGCGGGATGATCCGGGTGCTGCTCGTCGACGACGACCGGATGGTCTGCGCCCAGTTGCGCACCATCCTGTCGGCCGCCGACGACCTGGTCGTGGTCGGAGAGGCCTACGACGGGGCCGAGGCGGTGGAGTCCGTCGTCCGGCACCGGCCGCACGTCGTGCTGATGGACCTGCACATGCCCGGCGTGGACGGGATCGCCGCGATCGGGCACATCACCCGGTTCCCGGCCCCGCCCAAGGTGGTGGTGCTGACCACCTTCGACCGCGACGGGTACGTGCTGCGCGCGATGAGCATGGGCGCCTCCGGGTTCCTGCTCAAGGACACCCCTCCGGAGGACCTGATCGGCCTGGTTCGGGTGGCGGCCGACGGCCACACGGTGCTCTCCCCGGCGGCGACCCGGAGGCTGCTCGCGGCCTCGGCCGGGCGCGACGCCGCCAGGGAGCAGGCCGCCTCCCGCCTCAGGGAGCTCACCGAGCGCGAGACGGAGGTGCTGGTCTGCCTGGGAGAAGGGCTGTCCAACGCGCAGATCGCCCGCAGGCTTCACCTCTCCGAGGCGACGATCAAGAGCTACGTCTCACGCATGCTGGTCAAACTGGGCTTCTCCAACCGGACCCAGGCCGGTCTGCTCGCCTCGGAGGCGGGACTCACCGGGCCGGAGCGCATCGGCTGACGGCCCGGTGAGGACTCCGCGGCGCCCCGGCGGGAGGGGCGGCCGGGCCCGCCGGGCGCCGCTCAGGCGGCGACGCTGGTGATCACGGCGAAGCGCGCGCCGTGCGGATCGGTGAGGACGGCGAAGCGGCCGACGCCCTCGGCGTCCGTGCCGGGCATGACGACGCCGCCGCCGAGCTCCCGGGCCCTGGCGGCGACCCCGTCGCAGTCGGCGACCTCGAAGTACGCCAGCCAGTGCGGCCGGTCGCCCTCCTGCAGCGGCATGATTCCGGCCATGCTGGTGTCGGGGTCGTCGCCGGTGCAGGCCATGACGTAGGTCGCGTCGCCGAACGGCATGTCCGTGATCCTCCAGTCGAGCACCGTCCGGTAGAACGCGCGGACGGCGTCGGGAACCGCGACGTACAGCTCGGTCCAGGCCAGCGAGCCGGTCTCGGTGACGAGATCGAGGCCCCTGGTCGCGGCGGGCTGCCAGACCGCGAACTCCGCGCCGCCCGGGTCGGAGAACCCCGCCATCCGGCCCTTGTCGAAGACGTCGGAGGGCGGGAAGCGCACGGTGCCGCCCGCCTGCTCGACGGCCTTGGCGGTGGCGTCGGCGTCGGCGGTCTGGAAGTAGACCGTCCAGGCCGGGCTCGCGCCCTCCCCGGTGAGCGGGCCGGCGGCGGCGACGGTCCGGCCGCCGAGCTGGAAGAAGCCGTAGCCGCCGGCCCCGGGGCCGGCCGACCGGAACTCCCAGCCGAACAGCCCGCGGTAGAAGGCGACGGAGTCGTCGACGGCGGGACTGCCGAGGTCGATCCAGTTGGGAGCGCCCGGGACGTAGTGCGTGGTGAGCATGGTGTGCTCCTTCGGGATGGGTCCCTGACGGCGGCCAGGCGTCCCCGCCCTGGCGGGAGGCCTGCCGTCCGTCCGTCCATGCGCCAGCCTGGCACGGACCGCCGACAATTCCGAGGACCCGCGCGGGAGGCGGCGCGGGCGGCTTCCCGGCGCGGCCCGGCCGCGTTCCGGGCGCCGGACGGCCACCGCGGGCCCGGCCGGGTCACGCGCTCGCCGAAGACTCCGGCCTGGAGCCGGGGACCTGCGCCGGAGCGGCCCGCGCCACCCGGTCCCGGCCGTTCTGCTTGGCGTCGTACAGGGCGACGTCGGCGCGGTGCAGCAGTTCCAGCGGGCTCTCCCGGCCGTCCCACAGCGCCAGACCGGCGGAGAAGGTCTGGCGCTCGGGGGTGACCAGGCGCAGGGCGGAGAGCAGGTGCTCCGCGGCGTCCAGGCCGCGGCCGGGCATCAGCAGCACGAACTCCTCGCCGCCGTAGCGGGCCAGCATGTCGTCGGAGGCGAGCACCAGGCTCCAGGCGGTGGCGGCGCCCGTCAGCAACCGGTCGCCGGCCTGGTGGCCGTACGTGTCGTTGAACAGCTTGAAGCGGTCGAGGTCGACCATGGCGAGACTGAGCGGCCCGCCGGTGCGCGCGGAGACCTCGTACTCCCGGACGATCTGGGCGTCCAGGGTGCGGCGGTTGGGCAGGCCGGTCAGCATGTCGGTGCGGGCGATCTCGTCGAGGCGCCGGGCCTGGGCCTGCATACGTCTCAGCAGGCCGGACATCCGGGCGACCACCAGGATGAAGAGCAGGGCGGAGGTGATGGTGACGGCCCAGGCGCTCAGTTCGAATCCGAACAGCAACTGCACGGCCAGCGTGCCGGGGGCGAGCAGCACCACCGCGGTCAGCGTGACCAGCCGCCGCGTGGTGAAGGACGGCACCGCCGCGGGTTCGGCGTGCAGCAGGTCCCCGGCCGACGGGTGCAGCGCCGCCGCGCCCCAGGCCAGGTAGGACAGCAGGAAGGGCAGGTCGCCCAGGGGCAGGCCGAGGATCTCCCCGCTCTCGGTCGAGATGAAGACGACGTCGGCGAGGAGGAGCAGCACCAGCGCGGAGGTGAGCAGGTGGAAGGCCGGGGCACGCACGCCCGAGGCGGTCAGCACCCGGACGAGCCCGGCGAGCAGCACCACGTCGGCGAGCGGGTAGCCCAGCGAGATCACCTGCCCGAAGGCGGAGTCGTGGCCGCCGATGCTCGGGCTGATCAGGAGCACCCAGTACGGCAGGGCGAGGCCGACGACGAAGATGGCGCCGTCCAGCACGGCCTCCCGGTCGGCGGGGGAGCGGCGGTACCGGACGAGCAGCAGGAGCGCGGCGGTGACGAGCGGGTACTCCATCAGGTAGAGCACGTCGGCCGGAGAGGGGAAGGGGTCCGTCAGAGCGATGTGCTTGTAGTAGAGCCACAGGGTGTCGCCGAGGACGGCGGCGAACTGGCCGAGTCCCATCAGCGCCCAGATGCGGCCGGTCGCGCCCCGCAGGCGGGCGCCCGCCACGAGCGCGGCCACGACGCTGGAGAACCCGATCAGGGCGTACAGCGCATCCCGCCAGATGGCGTCCGGGAGCAGCACGAACACCCCCATGGCGAGTACTCCGCCGAGGAGGTAGACACGCCACGCCCGGAGACCGTCCACGCCCGCCCCATCGGCAGGGCGGGCGGGCTCCTGAGGGAACCGGGAGAACCCCGGGGAGCCGGGAGGGAACCCGGTCCCGCCCGGGAACCGCGCCGGGAGGGCCCGCGGACCGGGAGGGGCGGCGGATCAGGAGAGGCGGCGGATCAGGAGAGGCGGCGGCGGTTCCGGGGGCGAAGTGCCGGAGACGACCGATGGGCCGGCTCCCGTGCGGGAGCCGGCCCATCGCCGAACAACGTCGTGGTGGACGATACAGGGATTGAACCTGTGACCTCTTCCGTGTCAGGGAAGCGCTCTCCCGCTGAGCTAATCGTCCTCGGGCGAAAGCCAGAGGTGGAGACGGGATTTGAACCCGTGTACACGGCTTTGCAGGCCGTTGCCTCGCCTCTCGGCCACTCCACCGAGCGAGGCCCGGGGGCCTCTTTCGAGCGGAAGACGGGATTCGAACCCGCGACCCTCACCTTGGCAAGGTGATGCTCTACCACTGAGCCACTTCCGCGTGTGCTCGCCGGTCGGACCGGCCTCACGCAGAGAACTCTAGCGAATACCGGGCGACTCCCCAAACCGGAATCGGGCAGGGAGTCGTCAGGCGAGGGAAATGTAAGGGGCTACCATGGTTATCACCGGTTACATCGAGTGCGAGAGAGTGACACCATGCGCGACAACGAGGTCGTGAACATCGGGCCGGAGCCGCTGACCTTCGGCGAGGTCGTCGCCGTGGCCAGGCACGGCGCCGCCGTACGGCTCACCGACGACGCCGTGGCCGCCATGGCCGCCGCCCGCACCCGGATCGACGAGCTGGCCGAGAGCCCTACCCCGGCCTACGGGGTGTCCACCGGCTTCGGCGCGCTGGCCACCCGGCACATCGCGCCCTCGCTCCGCGCCCAGCTCCAACGCTCCCTGGTCCGCTCGCACGCCGCCGGATCGGGCCCGGAGGTGGAGACCGAGGTCACCCGCGCGCTCATGCTCCTGCGCCTGCACACCCTCGCCACCGGCCACACCGGCGTTCGGCCGAAGACCGCCAAGGTTCTCCAGGACCTGCTCAACGCGCGGATCACCCCGGTCGTGCACGAGTACGGAAGCCTGGGCTGCTCCGGGGACCTCGCCCCGCTCTCCCACGTGGCTCTCACGATCATGGGGGAGGGGGTCGTCCGCGACGCCGCGGGCGACCTGGCCGACGCGGCCGAGGCGCTCAAGCGGGCGGGCATCGAACCGGTCGAGCTGGCCGCCAAGGAGGGCCTCGCGCTCATCAACGGCACCGACGGCATGCTCGGCATGCTGGTCCTCGCCATGGACGACCTGACCCGGCTGCTGAAGACCGCCGACATCGCCGCCGCCATGAGCGTGGAGGCGCTGCTCGGCACCGACCGCGTCTTCGCCGCCGACCTGCAGGCGCTGCGCCCGCACCCGGGCCAGGCCGCCAGCGCCGCCAACCTCCGCGCGCTGCTCGTCGGCTCGGGCGTCATGGCCAGCCACCGGGACGGCACCTGCACCCGGGTCCAGGACGCCTACTCGCTGCGCTGCGCCCCGCAGGTGGCCGGCGCCGCCCGCGACACGCTCGCGCACGCCGCCACGGTCGCCGGGCGCGAGCTCGCCTCCGCGATCGACAACCCGGTGGTCCTGTCCGACGGCCGGGTGGAGTCCAACGGAAACTTCCACGGCGCCCCGGTCGGCTACGTGCTGGACTTCCTGGCCATCGCCGTCGCCGACCTGGCGAGCATCTCCGAGCGCCGCACCGACCGCATGCTCGACGTGGCCCGCAACCACGGCCTGCCGGCCTTCCTCGCCGACGACCCGGGCGTCGACTCCGGCCACATGATCGCCCAGTACACCCAGGCCGCGATCGTCTCCGAGCTCAAGCGCCTGGCCGCGCCCGCGAGCGTGGACTCCATCCCGAGCTCCGCCATGCAGGAGGACCACGTCTCCATGGGCTGGTCGGCCGCGCGCAAGCTGCGCCGCGCGGTGGAGGGCCTGACCCGGGTGCTCGCGGTGGAGATCCTCACCGCGGCCCGCGCGCTCGACCTGCGCGCCCCGCACGCCCCGGCGCCCGCGACCGGGGCGGTGGCGGGCGTCCTGCGCCAGAACGTGCCCGGCCCCGGCCCGGACCGCTTCCTGGCGCCGGAGATCGAGTCGGCGGTCCGCCTGGTCGCCGACGGCTCCGTCGTGGCCGCCGCCGAGACGGTCACCGGTCCGCTGGCCTGAGCACGGCCGCCCGGGTACGGCACGCCGGTCCGCCCGGCCGCGCCGTACCCGGCCTCCCCGGGCGGGTCACCGCCCTCCGGGGACGGCCGCCGTCACCTCCACCTCGATCAGCAGTCCCGGCCGGAACAGCCGGGACACCTCCACGGTCGTGCTGGCCGGGGGCTCGCCGGTGATGAACCGCCGCCGGACGGCCCCGTACTCCGGCAGGCGCGACATGTCGGTGAGGAACGTCCGGATGTGCGTCACGTCGTCGAACGTGCAGCCCTGGTCGGCCAGGATGCGGGCCAGGGACTCCATCACGTGCTGGGACTGGGCCGCCATGTCGCCCTCGCCGAGCACGTTCCCCCCGGCGTCCAGCGCCACCTGCCCGGAGACGAACAGCAGGCCCCCGCTCCGCGTGGCGTGGGAGTAGAGCCCGTTGGTCGCCGGGACCGAGGCCGGATTGATCTTCTCCACCCCGCCGGTCCGCACCGTCCCGCTCCGCCGCGCCGCCCCGCCCCCGGCCGTCTGCGCCGTACGGCGGGCCGCCCCGGAGCCGTCCGGCTCCCGCGACGCGCGGCCGACGTACCCGAACACGGCCGTCAGGTCCGCCTCGCCCAGTCCGGCGGAGACCGCGGAGGCCAGCCGCTCCCGGGCCGCCGCGGCGAGCGTCCGCACCGGGTGCGCGGCCAACGCCAGGTCCTTGGCGGCCAGACCGAGGCCGTACCGCCGCTCGGGCACGCCTCCCTCCGCCGCCGGGCGCTCCACGGCCGGGCGGACCCGCTCGGCGAGCGCCCCGAGCGGCGTGGCGCCCAGCACGTCCAGCAGCGCCCCCGGATCCACCCCGGCCGCCTCGCCGCCGGCGACCGCCTCGGCGAGCAGCACCTGGGCGGGAACCAGCGCGCTCATCACGGCCAGTTTCATCGCCGCCCCCGCACCCGGCCCGCCGGCCTCCCGCACCCGGCCGAAGACCTCCAGCACCTCCCGGCAGCGGGCCAGATCCTCCGGCAGCCCGCCGGCCAGGACCGTCAGCGTGCCGTCCCGGGCCGGTTCCACGCTGCCCAGCACCGGCGCGTCCACCAGCGCGACCCGGGCCGGGAGCCGGTCGCGGAGCCCGGCCACCGCCGCGGGCCCGATCGTGGACATCTCGGCCACGAGCGCCCCGGCCCGCAGGGCGGGCGCGGCGTCCGCCAGCACCTCCAGCACCGCCGCGGGGTCGCTGAGCATCGTGACGACCAGCTCCGCGTCCGCCACCGCCTCGGCGGGAGAGGCCGCGACCGCGGCCCCCTCGATCCCGCGGGGAGTGCGGTTCCACACCGTCACCTCGTGCCCGGCCTCCACGAGTCGCCGGGCCATCGGAGCGCCCATGCGCCCCAGTCCAAGGAAAGCAATCACGTTCTCCGACGGTAGGGACATACAAGGCATTCCACCAGCGACTATCTTGAATGCCAGTCATGCGAAGGAGGAATGTGTTCGACACCGACGCCCTGCGCCTGCTGGAGGCGGTCGCCAGGACCGGCTCGTTCACCGCGGCCGCCGCCGAGCTCGGCTACACCCAGTCCGCGGTCTCCCGGCGCGTCGCCGCCCTGGAACGGCGGGCCGGCGGGCCGCTGTTCGCGCGCCTGGCCCGCGGCGTACGGCTGACGCCCGCCGGAGAGCTGCTCCACCGGCACGCCGGGATCGTCCTCGACCACCTGGCCAGGGCCTCCGACGAGCTGGCCGGGATCCACGGCGGCTACCGGGGCAGGCTCCGCCTCGGCGCGTTCGCCACCGCCAACGTCGCGCTGGTGCCGCGCGCCCTGCGCGCCTTCCGCAGGGAGTTCCCCGAGGTCGAGACCGTCCCGGTCGAGGCGCCCAGCGGCGGCCTGCTGCGCCGGATGCGGGAGGGCGGCCTGGATCTCGCGGTGGTCAGCGACTACCCCTCCGGCCTGCCGTACGACGACGGGATCGAGCTGGTCGCGCTGGCCGAGGACGAGCTGCTCGTCGCACTGCCCGGCGACCACCCGCTGGCCGCGGGCGACCGGGTCGACCTGCGGGACCTGCGGGAGGAGACCTGGATCGAGGCGGCCCCTCCGGAGCGGCGGACCATGCTCGGCGACGCCTGCGCCCGTGCCGGGTTCGCCCCGCGCACGACCGTGAGGATCGCCGAGTGGACGGGGAAGTTCGGGTTCGTGGCGGCGGGGCTCGGGGTCACGCTGGTGCCCTCCCTCGCCGCCTGGGCCGTGCCGGAGGGCATCGCGCTCCGCTCGCTGGGCGGGTTCGCGCCGCGCCGCACCGTCTCCGCCGCCCTCCCGCGCGCGCCCCTGCCCGCGGCCCGCGCGTTCGCCGGCTTCCTGGCGGAGGCGGTGCCGGAGGCCGAGGGCGGGGCGGCGCCGTCCGGGGCGGCGGACGGGCAGGCGCGACAATAGGAGGGTGCACGACTCCTTCGCCCACGCCGGCGGCCGCCTGGCCACCCGGCTCCTCGACGTCACCACTGACCTGTCCGCGCTGGACGGCCGGGGGTGGTGGGCCGTCGTGGTCGACTACGAGGGCAAGGTCACGTGCGCCAGGTTCGGCGACGTCCGCCCCGCCCCGCTGCCCGAGCCGCGCGTGCCCTGGCGCGGCCCGGCCCCGTCGGCCTGGCGCAGCTCGCTGGACCGGGACGCCTACGAGGCCGGGGTGCGGCGCATCCGTGAGCACATCGAGCGCGGTGACGTCTACCAGGCCAACCTGTGCCGGGTGCTCACCGCGCCGCTGCCCGGGGACCCGGACCCGGTGGCGCTGGCCGTACGGCTGGCGGAGGGCAACCCCGCCCCGCACGCCGCCACGGTGAGCCTGCCCGGCCTGAGCGTGGTCTCGGCCTCGCCGGAGCTCTACCTGTCCAGGGACGGCGACGTGATCGAGTCCCGGCCGATCAAGGGCACCGGCGCCACCGCCGGGGAGCTGCTGGAGAAGGACTACGCCGAGAACGTGATGATCGTCGACCTGGTCCGCAACGACCTGGGCCGGGTCGCCGCGGTGGGCTCGGTGAGCGTCCCCGCGCTGTGCGAGGTCGAGGAGCATCCCGGCCTGGTGCACCTGGTCTCCACCGTACGGGCCCGGCTCGCGCCGGAATTCGGATGGCCGGAGTTGTTCGCCGCGACCTTTCCTCCGGGTTCGGTGACCGGTGCGCCGAAATATTCCGCTGTGCGCATCATCAATGAACTCGAACCCGAGCCGCGCGGGCCCTACTGTGGTGCCGTGGGCTGGGTCGACGCCGACCGGGGCCGGGCGTCGCTGGCCGTGGGGATCCGCACGTTCTGGCTCTCGGCGGGCGAGATCCGCTTCGGCACGGGCGCGGGCATCACCTGGGGGAGCGATCCGCGGCGCGAGTGGCAGGAGACCGAGCTGAAGGCGTCCCGGCTCATCGCGCTCGCCTCCACCCCAGGAAAGACCCCCGACAAGGAGAACTGATGGACACACCCGTATGGGTCAACGGGGAACTGATCGACCCGGCGCAGGCCGTCGTCTCGGTGTTCGACCACGGCCTCATGGTCGGCGACGGCGTCTTCGAGACGGTCAAGTGCGTGAACGGCGCCTCGTTCGCCCTGACCCGGCACCTGGACCGGCTCCGGCTCTCCGCCCGGCGGATGGAGCTGCCCGAGCCCGACACCGACGCCATCGCCGAGGGCGTCCGGGCCTGCCTCGCCGGGGCCCCCGCCTGGCCGCTCGGCCGGATCCGCATCACCTACACCAGCGGTCCCGGCCCGCTCGGCTCCGACCGCGGCGACCAGGGCACCACCACCGTGGTCATCGTCGGGGAGCAGAAGCCGTTCCCCGCGGCCGGGGACGTCGCGGTGGTGCCGTGGCCGCGCAACGAGCGCGGCGCGCTGGCCGGGGTGAAGAGCACCTCCTACGGCGACAACGCCAAGGCCCTCTTCTACGCCAAGGCGCGCGGCGGCGGCGAGGCGATCTTCGGGAACACCGCGGGGAACCTCTGCGAGGGCACCGGGAGCAACGTCTTCGTCGTGCGCGACGGCCGCCTGGTCACCCCCACCCTCGACTCCGGCTGCCTGGCGGGCGTCACCCGCGCGCTCGTCCTGGAGTGGTGCGGCGGGACCGAGGAGGACGTGCCGCTGGCGGCCCTCCACGAGGCCGAGGAGGCGTTCCTGACCTCGACCACCCGCGACGTCCAGCCGATCCGCGCGGTCGACGGGATCGTGCTGCCGGCCGCGCCCGGCCCGATCACCGCCAAGGCGATGCAGGTCTTCGCCGAGCGCTCCGGGGCCGACCTCGACCCGTGACGGTCCGCGCGGCTCCGGTACGGCCCGCGCCGTACCGGAGCCGGGCGCAGAACGGTCAGTAGGACGTCTGGGTCTGGGCGTTGAGCTCCGTCATCCTGGCGCTCTTCGCCGGATCGGTGAGCGGGTCGTCGATCCGGAGCACGTCCAGGCCCCTGGTGATGTCGCTGGAGTAGATGTGGCCGTTGTAGTAGTAGGCCGACCAGGAGCCGGCGAGGCCCTCGACCGGGCCGCGCTCGAAGAAGCCGATCTCGCGGGGGTTGGCGGAGTCGGTGAAGTCCCAGATCGACACCCCGCCCTGGTACCACGACTGGACCATGATGTCCTTGCCGGGAATCGGCAGCAGTGAGCCGTTGTGGGCGACGCAGTTCTCGTCCGGCTGCTGCTCCCTGGGGATCTTGAAGTAGCCGCGGAGCGTCAGGGTGCGGTCGCCGGACAGGTCGTAGACGGCGCTGGCGCCCTTGGTCCGCGGGGTGTTGCGGTCGCAGGTGGCGGCCATGCCGCCGCCCAGCTCGTCGCCGAAGACCACCTTGGTGGCGTCGTTGTTGAAGGTGGCCGAGTGCCAGATGGAGAAGTTCTCCCTGTCGCTCACGTGCTGGAGCACCTTGGGGTTCACCCGGTCGGTGATGTCCAGCAGGATGCCGTCGCCGAAGCAGGCCGCGGCGGCCAGGTTCTTCTCCGGGTAGGCGGTGATGTCGTGGCAGCCGCCGATGCCCCGGCCCTCGACGTCCGCCGTGCCGCCGGAGCCTTCGGAGATCACCGGGGTGGAGACGATCCTGGCCTTCGCCGGGTCTCCGGTGGGCACCTCGACGACCGCGAAGATGTTGTGCGGGCCGGGGCAGGTGGGCGTGCCCTCGGGCCCGGGGGCGGAGACGTAGAGGTAGACCTTCTCCGGGCCCTGGCCGGGCACGATGGTGTGGGTGTGCGAGCCGCAGGGGGTGCTGACCGCGGAGACGAACTCCGGGCGGGCCTTGTCGGTGATGTCGAAGATCCGGATACCCTCCCAGCCGCTCTCGCCCTCCTGCTCGCCGTCGTCGCAGCCGGGGCCGCCGCGCGGCCGGTCCACGGAGAGGAACAGCAGGTTTCCGGTCACCGAGACGTCGTTCTGCTCGCCGGGGCACAGCACCGTGCTGACCACGGCGGGCTTGGCCGGGTCGGAGACGTCGAACACGGTGAAGCCGTCGAAGTTGCCCACGAACGCGTGGTCGCCCTGGAAGGCCAGGTCGGTGCCCCAGGCCTGCGGCCCGTCGAGCGGGGCCTGCGGCGGCATGTTGGCCACGTGGGTGACGTTGGAGCTGTGCAGGACGTCACCGGAGGCGGCCCCGGACGGGGCGGGCGCGGTGCTGGCGCTCGCCGCGGGAGGCGGGGACGCGGGGTCCCCGGGATCCGCGCCGCAACCCGCCGCCAAAAGCATCGCCGCCAGCGCGAACGCCACGGTTGATCGCACAGTGCCCCCATCGCTTGGATCGTTTTACCTCATTATTGATGGTATGCGGGGTATGTGTTGGTCGTGTGGCGCTCTTGTCACCATCGTGACGGCGTCGGTCCTGTCGGGGTGCGCCGGATCCGCGCGTGAGGAGGCGCCGCTGGTGGCGGGGACCGGCGCGCCGGTCGTCGTCCCCGGCGGCCCCGGGGAGCCCGGCCGTACGGCCACGCCCGGCGAGCGGCTCGGCGAGCCGGAGGCCCGGGTGGGCGCGGCCGACGTGCGGTTCGCCGAAGGCATGATCCCGCACCACCGGCAGGCGCTGGAGATGGCGGCGCTGGTCCCGGACCGGTCGTCCTCGGAACCGGTGCGGATGCTCGCCGAGCGGATCACCGCGGCGCAGCGGGCCGAGATCGCGGCCATGACCTCGTGGCTGGAGTCGGTCGGCCGGGCTCCCGGAGGCCATGCGGACCACACGGTGAGCCAGGAGCAGATGAACCGGCTCAGGACCGCCAGGGGCGCCGCCTTCGACGGGCTCTTCCTGACCCTGATGATCGCCCATCACGAGGCGGCGCTGACGATGGCCCGTGCGGAGCTGCGGGACGGCACCGACCGGGCCATGCGCGCCACGGCCGCCGACGTGCTCTCCGGGCAGCAGGTCGAGATCTCCCGGATGCGGGAGGTCCTCGGGCGGTAGCCGGACCGCCCGGATGCGGAGCGGGGGCCCCGCGGCCGCGAGCCCGCGGGAGGGTCTACGGGCGCGAGCCCGCGGGAGGGTCTCACGGGCGTGACCCCGCGGCTCCGGGGGTTCCGCCGGGAGTCAGGAGCTCCAGAGCATGTTGCTGAGCTCGGAGTCGAGGTCCATGAAGTCGGTCTCGCGGCCGGCCGGGACCAGCTCGTAGGTCCGGTGCAGGAACTCCGTCAGCGGGGCGAGCGGCACCTCGAACAGGGCCTGCCCGAACGGCGAGGTGAGGCTGATGTGCAGGGTCCGCTCGCCGTCGGCGCGGGCCGGCCAGACCTGGACGTCCCCGTCGCCGACCCGGCGCACGATGCCGACGGTCAGCAGCTCGCGGGCGAAGATCCACTCGACCGGCTCGTCGTTGCCGACGTGGAAGGCCATCCTGATCGCGTACGGATCGTCGGCCGTATAGCTGAGTCCGGCGAGCAGGGGGACGGTGGTACGGTCGGGGACCACAAGCCGAAGGCCCAGCTCGGCAGAGACGGTGGTGCTGTTCATCGTCAGCCAAACCTTTTCGTCGTCGGTCCCCTTGCGGGGCTTCCAGTGCTCCGGCCGGACCTCGTCCGCCCTATGAGGCGGAACGAGGAGACCTGTAGGAGAGATTCCGCCTCCAGGCCCTTCTGTAACGCACATCACAGCGCGACATTTTGGCACCTGCCTGGCTAAACGCCATGAACGGGGTCGTATTTACGAGGGTTTTGCGCATCGTTTCCATCACGATCGACTTCCCGGCGGGGGCGTCTCAGGTGATAGAGGTCTAGCCATGGTCGTACGGTACTTCTCCGGATCAGGATGATGCTATGACACCGTAGCGTCCCATCGGGCACATCACCGACCCTTTGCCCCGATCGCCTCGCACTGTGTCGTCGCCAGTCCAAGATCGCGCCTCCGCGGGCTCCGCTTCGCGAGCGGTCCCGGATTGCTGTATGGTTTTCCACGTCGGCACCGCGAGGAGCCGCACAGGGCGGGCGATTAGCTCAGCGGGAGAGCGCTTCGTTCACACCGAAGAGGTCACTGGTTCGATCCCAGTATCGCCCACACGGTAAGACGCAGATCAGAGCCCGAAGGTTGACACCAACCTCCGGGCTCTTCTGTGTTGTGGATCATCTGAGTGACAAAGTGAGTGACTTACGTCCCCGCGCTCGGCCGCTGCCCGCCGGGGAAGATGCGATCCATCACCGTGGCACCCTCCTGGATGACCGGCCGGATCTGCTGACGGTAGACCTTTTCCGTCACCGCCGAACCTCCCGCATGGCCCACGAGGCGAGCGATGTGCTCGATGGGCACACCGTCAGCGGAGAGCAGCGAGACGAAGCTGTGGCGCATCTCCCGGGGGGTCCACTCCTTGGCCGTCAGGCCCGCCCTGGCGATGACGCGCCGGAACTCGCGCCGGACGTTGGCGGAACTGAGCTTGGTGCCCGTCCGGGTGGCGAACACGAGATCGTTGTCTTCCCAGGCGTCTCCCGCTGTCTCCCGGACCTTGGCCTGGTGGTCCCAGAGCTTCCGCAGGGCGGTGACGCACCTCTGGGGCAGTTTGAGTGTTCGGCGTGACGTGATGGTCTTGGTGTCGCCGCCGACGCGGTCGGATCTCCAGACGTAGATCCCGAATTCCTGGTGATCCCATCCAATCTCCGTGATGGTCGCCCAGGCGACGGTCTCTTGATCGAAGGCGACGACGTAGGCCCATGACAGATCACGGACCTCTTCCGTGCGAAGACCGACGAGCAGGGACACCAGAATGTAGGCATGGAGCCAGGGCTTCGCCGTCTCGTTGGCCTCCAGCACCGCCATGGCCTGCTCCATCGTGAGGGCCTTGGACGGCCTGCCGGCCTTCCCCTTCGGCAGCTCGCACAGCAGTACGACGTTCCGCTTGACCTTGTCCCGGGCCTGAGCCCGGACGAGCGATCGTTTGAGGATCGAGCGAAGCTCCTGAAGGGTGCGCGTGCTGACCTTCTTGGAGGTGCGGGCCAGCCACCGATCTACATCGTCGGCGGTGAGTTCGCGGAGCTTACGTGCTCCGAGCTCCGGGATGATGTGCTTTTCGGCCAAGATGCGCTTGGTGTTGACGGTGGATTCCGCGCGACCGGAAAGGCCGAACTCCAGCCAGTTCCGTACAGCTTCAGCGACGGTGTCTCGGCCAGCGGCAACGGTAAGGCCGTCGTCATGGTCGCGGAGCATCTCCTTGAGCTTCGCCTTGGCTTCGGTCTTGGTACGGCCTGCGGCCTTGCGGGTGATGCGTCGCCCTGCCGGGCTGTAGCCGATGGTCATTTCGGCGATCCAGCGTTGCCGGGATTCGCTCCAGTACAGGCCGCCATCGCCGTGGGCGCGTTGCTTGGGCATCAGGCGACCTCCGCTTCCTGCTCCAGAAGCTTGACGTACTCGGCGATGGCGTCGGCCGGGACGCGGCGAGCACGTCCAGCCTTGACGGTGCGGAGCCGTCCGGCGCGGATCTCTTGGTAGAGATAGCGGCGGGACAGGCGCAAGACGACGCCGGTCTCATCTACGTCGTAGAGCGCTTGGCCGGGGTAGCGGACGACCTTTCCTGCGGTGGGCATGGTGGAGCTCCGTTCGCGTTCTGAGGGTTGGTCAGGCGGCGAGCGGGATGGACGAGCTCTGTTCCCAGGCGTGGTGGGCGAGCTCTTGACGTCCGGCTCGGGTGCGTTCGCGGGCTTGGGCCGCTGCCGTGTTGGCAAGGAGTTGGTCACCGGTCGTGTGCCAGCCGGTGCCCGCGTAGGTGAGGTAGCCGAGGATCAGGGTGGTTTCCTCGGTTTTGCCGTCAAGGCCGCCTTGACGGTGAAAGCGCGTTGGTTCGGGGAGTCCCTCTGCCTGTGGGGGGTGGTTGCTGAGGGCGTGTGCGCGTTTGTAGGCGGCTCGTTCTTGGCGGATGGAGCCGAAGGTCACCGAGTAGCGGCGGGTCTTGGTCAGGAAGTGGCCGCCGAAGCCGAGCATATGCGCCCACCTGCGCAATCCGCTCCATCCAGGAGCGTGGCCCAGGGCCCAGGCGGCGGCGATGAGGCGCTCAGGATGCGTGCCGTAGGGGTTGGCGTACAGATCGATGGTCTCGGTGGTCAGTCGCCGGGAGGTGTGGCCGGTGGCTTCGGTGCCTTTGGTGGAGTACTTGGCCAGATAGGCGGCCACGGCCTGATCGTCGAGGGCGTCGCCGGAGGCCGACAGGGTGATGGCGCGGATCTCGTGTTGCTCGCCCCAGGCGATGGCCCAGCCGTCGGGGCAGGCGGGGTGGGAGTCGGTGGTGTAGGTGATGGTGCTGGCGGCCAGGGTGAGGGCGGCGATGATGTCGTCGACGGTGATGCCGTCCGGAGGCGGGGTGATGACGTCAGGATGGTCGGGGGCGAGGCCGTCCAGGCGCAGCAAGATGTGGAAGTGGAGCGCGCCGCGTGCTTGGTATTCGGCGGCTTTGCCGTGGGAGAGCCGCACGGGAGGCAGGCCGCGGTGGCGGGCGAGCTGGTTGAGGTGGCGTTCGGCGTGTTGCTTGGTACGGCGCCACAGCTCTCCGGCGTGGTTGTTCCAGGCGACGTGGTGGGCGTAGTCGTAGCAGTCGGGACACAGCGGCCGGCCGAGCTGTGCATCACCAGCAGCATGGCGCTGCCAGCAGGCCAGCGCGGTTCCGTGGGGACAGGTCGGGGCGTCGCGGCGGGCGTGGCAGGGGGCGGTGCGGCAGGTGCAGCGGCTCTTGTCGCGGCAGAGGCAGTGGCGCACGTCGCGGCTGTGGACGGGGCCGAAGGAGGGGGCGGTGAGGGTGGCGAAGACGGCCGGGTGGCTGCGGACGCTGTCGGGGATGGTTTTGCCGCCGACGAGTCCGGCGCGCACCAGGTGGTAGGCGTCGTGTTGGTAGGTGGTGGCACAAGCCGGGCAGACGGTGTGGCGGCGGTTGCCGCAGGCTTTGTAGATCACGCCGTCCGGCAGGGTCGAGGTGTGCCGACTGGCGAGAAGTTCGCCGGTGCGGGCATCGACGGTGGCCAGGGTGCCGTACAGGCGGATCGGGTGGATGCAGGCGGCGGCTGATTCGACGTGACGCAGCCAGGCGTCGTAGCCGGGGCGGGCAGCGCGTTGCAGGGCGGTGCGCAGGTGTGGGCGGAATTCGTGGGCGAAGGGACTGAAGGGGTGGGGTTCGGTGTTCGCCCCCACGCCCGGGGCCGGGCAAGCGGTCCCGGGGGTGAGAGCCAGCGCCGAAGCGATATCGAGCTGGATAGGCATGGATCAGTGCTGTCCTTCCAGGGCAGGGACGGGCAGGTGCAACACCGGCAGGGTCGGGGGCCGCTCTTGGAGGGGGCGGTGGTCAGTGGGCTCGTGCTCCTGGTGCTCATAGCCAAGGGGCGCTACCGCAGGCTGAGGCGTGGGTTCGGGATCAGCTTCGAGTGCGGCGGCGGTTTCGGACGTCGCCGGTCGGTTGGTCGGGGTGCGAGAGAGCACCAGCTTGGTGAGGGCGAGGAAGGCCAGCGCCGGGATAGCGGCGATCAGCCAGCCGGTTAGGTGGGGTTTGGCGACGGCGATTTGCGCCGCGACAGACAGCACGGCCGAGGCGATG
Source organism: Thiemannella venezuelensis (assembly GCF_014203605.1). Taxonomy (GTDB): domain Bacteria; phylum Actinomycetota; class Actinomycetes; order Streptosporangiales; family Streptosporangiaceae; genus Planomonospora_A; species Planomonospora_A venezuelensis. Next base: position 32,696 of record NZ_JACHJJ010000041.1, read on the forward strand.
AGCACGACCATCGGATAGGCGGTGGGCTGGCCGTTGCGCTTGCGGCGGCGGACCTCCAGGCCGGAGGCGGCGGGGGTGAGTTCGGAGATGATGGCGTTGGCCCAGCCGAACCATTCGCCGGTTCCTTCGGGGCTGTTGTTCATGGTCCAGTCGTGGACGTGGGTGAAGGAGGCGGCTCCGGCCATGAGACCGACCAACAGCAGGATGAACAGCTGAATGCGTGATTCCAGCTGTTCGCCGCGAGAGACAGAGGCGGTGTTCACCGGCATGTGAACCTCCACTTGTCGTGGCAGTCGTTGCATTCGCCCAGGGAACGGGCGATGTAGTAGGGCTTTTCGGTGTGGCAGGTGGAGCAGATCCGCCGCGCGCGAAGGGCCTTGTCGATGGCGGCCAGCTGCGCTGGGGTGGCGGTGCGCTTGGGCTTGGCGAGGTCTTCTCTGTAGAGGTAGGCCACACGTCGACCTTTGCGCCAGATGATCTGGGCGGCGATGTCTTGGCCGCCGGGGCGCAGCTGCTTGGCGCGTAGCTGCCGCACGGTGAGCAGACCGGGGGGAGCCCATCGGTAGGGGTAGGTGGGCAGGCCGCCGTGGCGGCTGCCGGTGGGATCGTAGAACTTCAGGTAGACGCCCTTGGTGCGGGTGACGTAGTCGAGCTGGGGGATACGCGGGCCGCTCATCGACTCTCACCACCCCAGCGCTGCTGGACGGCTTCAGCACAGACCTTGTGGCAGGGAGCGCCGGTGTCGTCGCACAGGAAGGTCTTCTTGCTGCAGATGTGGCAGAGCAGGCGACGGCCGCGCATCCAGTGGTTGACGGCCTTGGGGTTGCGTCGCTTGTTGCCTGACCAGTCCAGGCGTGCAGGAGAAGCGATCATTTGCACTCACCGCCCCAGCGCTGTTGGGCGGCTTGGCGGGTGATGCCCAGGGGGCGGGCGATGTCGGCCCAGGAGTAGCCGTGCTGGGCACGGAGCTGGATGACGGCCTGGCCGATGGCGTGGTCGAATTCGGCGACGACGCCGGTGAGATCGGCGAGGGCTTCGATGTCGCCGTCGGCGATGCGCTTGGTGTAGGCGCGGATGACTCGCTTGAGGAACGCGGCATAGTCAGGGTTCTCCACGGGCCGATTCATGTCGCGTCCCGCTGAGTACGGCGAGCGCACTGGGCCTTGCCCAGGGCCGCGAGCTGCCGGCTGGTGGGTGTGCGCTTGGGCAGCGCGCGGGTGATGTCGTAGAGATAGGCGACGCGGCCGCCTTTACGCCACAGGATCTGAGCGACGGGGGCTTGGCCGCCGGGCCGCAGGCCGAGGGTGGCGAGCTGGCGTCGGGTCTTGAGGTTCTTGGGGGCCCACTTCCAGGGGTAGGTGGGCAGGCCGTATTGACAGCCGGTGGGGTCGTAGAAGACGACCTGGGTACCGGGGGTGGCGTTGAGTCGGTCGAGCTGCGGTATGCGGGCAGCCGACGCAGGGATAGAGTGCATGACAGTTCTGCTCCTTTGCTTGATGGCAGGGGAGTGGGTGTGAAGCGAGGGCCGGAGATCTTTGGCGAGAGGTCCGGCCCCACGCTGTGACTCAGTCGGTGTCGTCGAGCAGGGTGATGGGGTCGCCGCAGCAGGCGCAGTGCCATCCGTCGGCGGCCAGGTAGGTGGAGCGGCACTCTCCGTCGCACAGGACGAGTTCGGCGGTGCCGTCGTTGTCGGTGCCGAGCGCCAGCTGCGAGGAGCCGCAGGCCGGGCAGACCAGGGTCCAGGAGATCAGGCACATGGCCAGGACCTCGATGCAGGCCGGGCAGTAACAGCGCCCGTTTGCGCGGTGGCCGATGAACCATCCGGCGCGGGTCGCCTCGATCAGGGCGACGGTGTTGGAGCAGCGGTTGTCGCACTGGGCGATCCAGCTCCGCAGATCGGGGCTGCCGTTGGGGTGGTAGCTCTTGTGGATCACAGCGGCCTCCACTCGGGGTCGTTGTAGGCGCAGGCCGGGACGGTCATCGGGGTGCCGCTGTCACTGTCGTTCTTGAGCCAGAACATGGGCAGCGCCCAGGAATCGGGGCGGCTGAGTTCGTCGTACCAGCGGGTGTGCTGGATGATGTGCGGGCTTTCCAGCCAGGCGACGCCAGGAGAGAGCTCAGCGGACATCGGGGCACACCTCCCCGCAGTGGTCGCATTCCAGGGCGGTTTCGCGGCCCTGATCGGTGATGATGGAGGTCTCGACGAGCTCGTTGTTGCCGCACTCGGGGCAGCACAGGGCGAGCATCTCCAGGTCGTGCAGTGATTGCTCGGGCCAGGGCACCTCGCCCAGGGCCGGAGCCGTGTCGGGGTCGTGGCGCATGGTGGTTCTCCGTTCAGGCAGCCAGCGATACGGGATGGGACTCGCCGGTGCGGCGGATCCAGGTGACGTAGTCGACGAGCTGATGGATCTGCTCGTCGGACAGGTAGGCGGCTTTGACCAGCTCAGGGATGCCGCCTTCGGCGATGAGGTAGAAGACGCCGGGGGTGGTGGGGTTGATGGTCTGGGCGTTGAATCCGGCCGAGGCCCAGCCGTGGCCGAGGATGATGTCGGAGCTGTTGGGCGTGGTGCAGCGGAAGGCTGCCCGGTAGCCGAACAGGTCGCGCAGTGAGGTGGGGATGATGTCCACGCTGGGGCGCTGGGTGGCGGCGATGACCGGCATGGCGCAGGCGCGTCCGCGTGCGACCAGGTCGCGTACCAGCGCGATGAACTCTTTTTGCTGCTCAGGTGTGCCGGTGGTGGCGGTGTAGTAGGCGAGTTCGTCGATGAAGATGCCGATGACCTTGATGAGGTCGCTGGGCAGGAACTTGCGGCGGCCATGGGCCACCAGCCAGGAATAGCGTCGGTCCATCACCTTTTGCAGGCGTCGCAGGACGCGAAGGCCCGCCTCGATGTCGGGGCCGATGAACACGCCGCCGGCTGCTTCGGCGGCTTCCATCCACATCCCCAGCTCGACCCATTTGGGGTCCAGCAGGACCGGGGTGAAGTCGTGGCACAAGAAGGCGTGCCCGACGAGGTTTTGGATCAGTACGGATTTGCCGCCGCCGGGTTCTCCGGCGTCCAGCAGGTTGTGATACACCAGGTCGAGGTAGGCCGGGTGACCGAATTCGTCGATCCCGATGAAGACCGGGTCGAACATGGACATGGACGGCGCTACCGGGATCGTGGCCAAGGGTTCGGAAAGAGCCGCGCGCATGGCAGCGTCACCTCATTGCGTATCTGAAAGACGTAGGCGAGCGGCTACCGGAAGAGACAAGGGGCGTTCTCCCGGTAGCGGACGACGCGTCAGATCCAGTCGAGGTCGGGGTTGTCCGGGGTCGTCTTGGCAGGGGTGCCGTTGACGGCCGGAGCTCGGCCGGTCTTCTTGGCCGGACGCTCGGTGGGGTCGGTGTCGTCGACATCCGGCACGTCAGCCAGATCAAGCTGAGCCGGAAGGGTGGGAACCGGCCGGATGATGGCCGGAACATCGGTCGGCAACTCCTCGGTGAGCGGGGAGCCGACCAAGCCGCCCAGGACGTCACGGCGTTTGATGTCCAGGTAGATGACGGCGGCGTTGGAGGTGCGGGCCTTGGTCACGGTGACCGAGGCGGCCCAGCAGGCGACAGCGATCCTGCCGAGCTGGGATTCGAGCTGCTCCAAAGACAGGCCGGGACGCAGCCAGAGCCAGACGCGTTCGCCGACCGGGATGGGCTTGGCCACGCCGATGAACGGCAGGTGACCGTGCCGATCGGCGGACAGGAAGGAGGCGAAACAGACGCGCAGCCGGTGCCGGACGATCAGGCACCAGGCCAGGGCCAGCACGTAACGGCGCAGGAAGGGGATGAGGCCGCAGGCGGCGATGATGCTGGCGTAGATGACGCCCGTGATGATCGGGTTGGTCCAGTCCTGGAGGTAGACCCAGCCGTCGACCAGCAGCAGAGCGAAGGTGATTTCGGGAAGCCACCACCAGATAGCCCGCAGGACCGGCCAGATGGCGATGACGGCGGCGACCAGACCGCCGACGATGGTGCCGGCCACCAGGCCGATGGGGACGGCGGCCAGCGGGTGCAGGTAGTAGGTGGAGATCACAGCGGCGAAGAGGCCGACCACGGCCAGCACGACATAGAAGGTGATCTTTGCGGTCCGCAGGTAGCTGTACTGCACGTTGTGCTGAATCACTGCGACCGAGGTGTGACGGCGGCCGAGACCGCCCTTGTGTTTGGGTGTGCCGAAGCTACCCTTGGACATGACTCTCCTCCTCATAGCGAGGGCGGGGGGTTGAGGCGGGGCCGTGCGTTGTAGCAGGCGATACGGTCCCGCTTGCGTAGATCGTGAGGAGTGCGGCGAGGCCGGATCTGGGCAGATTCACGGCCTCGCACGCGTGTGTGACTAACGACGGTTTATGGCCCGTGATCAGGGATTTTTGAGAACGTCGTCGTAGTCGCCGTTGGCGAATCCGGTGGCGGTCTGGTCGCAGTCACGCGCCCAGTCAGTCCATGCCTTGACGGCCTTGGCATCTCCGGTCTTCTTGGCCTTGGCGGCCTGACGCCAGGCGTCGGCGGCGGCATCGGAGTTGCACGTGATTGCGTCTTCGCGGTTCTTGAAGAGCCAGCCCATGGTTGTGATCCCTTCTGGTCGGATTACGCGGTGATGATGAGTGCGGCGATGAACAGCCACAGGTGGTGCCAGGACTGGTCGAGGGCATAGGCGCCGGTGCCGAGATGAGGAGCGTCGTCGGTGCCGGGACGAGGCAGGCCCATGCGGAAGAAGTCGCCCTTGCCGATCAGCTCGGCAAAACGAGCCAGTGGGGTGCGGCGATCGGCCCAGTAGTGCGAGAGCGCATCGACTGTGAGCCCAGCGAGCAGGGACAGCGGAGCTGTCTTGAGATCGGTGGCCAGCACAAGCGCGGCGAGTGCGATGACCTTGGTGAGGGTCAGGGTGACCACGTGCCGAAGGCACGCCAGCCGTCCCGCGATCGTGGGCGCGCCTTTGGCGCACGCCTGATGGTGGGTCTGAACCCAGTGATCTCCTACGCTGTGTGCGACATAGAGCGTCGCGAGAATCGCAGCGAAGTCAGCGGTGTTCGTCATGATGACGACTCCTAAGGCTGTGGACGTGAGCCCGATGACGGCTCAGCGGGAACCTGGAAAAGCCAGGCGAGATCCCTTGATGGGGCCGCCGAGATCGGTCCTTGCGTGAGTGGCAGAACCGATCCCAGGCGGATCAGGCGAACCAGGCCGGAGAGGTAGCAGAAGCCCTCCGGACAACCAGGCCCTATACGGACCGTTGATCACCTGTTGTGTTCTTGATGCGAGCGAACTTCGGTTCGACCTTCAGCCCGGAACGCTGTTCCTTGGCGCAGGTCAGGGAATGCGATCTACTTGCTGGCCGAAGCACCAGCGGGCTTGATGTCAACCGCGCGGAAGGCCACGCCGTTGCGACCGTTGGTCGCCCAAGGCAGAGCCTCCAGCTTGAACAGGGCGACCTGAGAACCAACGATCACCGTAGGCTTCTCACCAGCCGTGGTGACGTTGATCATCTCGCCGCCCGTCTCGTCCAGCGCCATGACCTGCGTGACCCACATCGGTCGGCCGGTCTCCCGCTCGGACTTCTGACGCCCGTTCTGGTCAGCCTTCTCGACCGCTTCCTTCGTCACCATGAACGTCTTGCCGGTGACGTCGACGAAGAGCTTCACAGAGCTCACCTCCGAATCGAGGGCCGCACCCCTGTGGTGCGAACTCCCTGTGAACCCCATGACAGCTGGAAACGAAGAAACGCGACAGCAGACAATTCCCAACAGGACTTAACCTCCGTTGTTAACCCATGCGCGACCAGCCAGTTATGAGGCATGATGGAGTTCTCTGCTCTAACATCATTAAGCCGAGCCGCTGCGAGGTTCGATGGAAGATCGAAACTTGCTCAAGCAAGCTAGGAAACGACGCAAGTGGTCTCAGGAACAGGCGATTGTTCGTTTCGAGCAGATCGGGCACAGGCTGAAGATCGACGTACCGTCCCGATCTAGTCTGCGGACCCTGTTCTCGATGTTTGAGAACAACCGCCGCGAAGTGCCCGCTGCTTATCGGCCGATCTTCTGTGAGCTGTACCGTGCTCCCGAAGAAGATCTAGGTCTTGCCGTTAAGTCGGGGGTCGTGGTGCCCGCCCTCACTGCGCTGCCACGTGCTCTGCCGGGAGCGCCTTCACCCGAGGTGATCACGTACCTGTCGAACATCCTCACCGAGCACATTCGAGCTGATACGCTCCTCGGCCCTCTCTATCTGGTGCCCGCTGTGCAGGCTCAGCTACCGCTCATAGATCGCCTGGTGCAATCGGCTCGTGGAGGAGACCGGCGGCACGTGCTGGATGTCGCCACAGAGTTCGCCGAATTCTGTGGCTGGCTCTATCAGGACTCCGGTGACTATGAATGCGCGATGACCTGGACTAATCAAGCACTCGATTACGCCCAGGAACTGGCTGACCTGGATGACTCAGGGGATGGCCGTCCCTCCTGAAGGCTTTCGGCTGATGGAGGTTTCCGCCTGATCGTCCCGTTCGCCGTGGCGGGTGGTACGG
>NZ_JACHJJ010000042.1 GCF_014203605.1 Thiemannella venezuelensis
AACGCCGCGAAGAACATCCTCGCCGCCGGGCTGGCGGAGAGGTGAAACGCCTGTGGAGCCGGTGTAAGACCTCAAGGGCGAAAGCCCGGCGGGCAGTCGGCGGTGAAGCAGGAAACCCGACCCGTGAGGGTTGGAATCCCCCGGCTTCAGCCGTGGGGAGGAAGTCAAGACCCGAGTACCGCGCCCCCGGCGCCCCCGGGCCCGTCGAGGTCGGCCACCGGCCGGCCGGGCGGGGGTCAGAGCCGGGTGAGCACGCGCGGGCCGTCCTCGGTGATCGCCACCGTGTGCTCGACGTGGACGGCGCGGCTGCCGTCGGCGGTGGACATGGTCCAGCCGTCGGCGGCGATCACGTAGTCGTCGCCGCCCCCGGCGGTGAACATCGGCTCGATCGCCAGCACCAGCCCGGGCCGCAGGGTCAGGCCGCGGCCCGGGCGGCCGTGGTTGGGCACGTGCGGGTCCTCGTGCATGGCCCGGCCGATGCCGTGGCCGCCGAAGTCGTCGGGGATGCCGTATCCGGCGGCCCGGCCGGTGCGGGTGACGGTGTGGCCGATGTCGCCCAGCCGCCCGCCCGGCACGCAGGCGGCGATCGCGGCCTCCAGCGCGGCCTGCGCGGTCTCGATGAGCGCCAGGTCCTGCGCGCGGGGCGTGCCGACGATGAGGCTGACGGCGGCGTCGGCCGCCCAGCCGTCCAGGTAGACGCCGAAGTCGACGCTGAGCAGGTCCCCGTCGCGCAGTCGGTAGCCGCCGGGGATGCCGTGCACGATCACCTCGTTGACCGAGGCGCAGATCACTGCGGGGAACGGGGTGGGGGCGAAGGACGGCCGGTAGCCCAGGAACGCCGAGCGGGCACCGGACTCGTCGATCACCGTCCGGGCGACCTGGTCGAGCTCCAGCAGGCTCACCCCCGTCGCGGCGTGTGCGGCGACCGCGTCCAGCGCCGCCGCCACGACCTTCCCCGCCTCGGCCATGGCCTCCACCTCGGCTGCGGTCTTGATCTCCACCATGGTGCGCACTCCTTGTGATCCAATAACTATACCGGTATTACTATCACGGTTTCCGGTATTGTTATCACGGTTGCTAGGATCGTGCGCATGGTGCGACCTCCGCTGACCGACCTCGACCGCGAACGCGGCCACCGCCTGGGCGCGGTCCTGCGCCAGGCGCGCGGCACCCGGAGCATGGCGGAGGTGGCCGCCGCCGCGGGACTGTCCGCCGAGACCCTCCGAAAGATCGAGACCGGCAGGGTGCCCACGCCGGCCTTCTTCACCATCGCCGCCCTCGCCCAGGCCCTCGGCGTCTCCCTGGACGTCCTGTCCGAGGTCAGCGCCGCCGACCGCGCCGCCTGACGCCCCTCGCCGCCGGGCGGCGCAGCCGTACCGGGCGGGGAACGGCGAGCGGATCAGGGCGATCACGGTGCGTCTGCACCGGCGCGACCGCGGAGCCGCGGGACGGGCGACGGGCGACGGGCGCGGCGCCGAGACCGCCGCTCACGCCTCCGGGTACGGCACCGGCCCGGGGGCCTCCTCCGGATGTCCGCCCGCGTTCCGCGCGCCGCGCAGCAGCGGGTGGGCGCGCATCGCCACCTCCAGCTCGCCGGGCAGTTCGTCGCGGTAGCGGCCCAGCGTCGACAGGTCGCTGTGGCCCAGCACCCGCCGGACCGCGTCCATGTCCACGGCGTCGGCCAGCAGGTGGGTGGCGGTCGTGTGGCGCAGCCCGTGCGGCGTCACCGAGCGGCGCCGGTCCGGGTCGACCCGCCGCTGCACCCGGTCGATCACCGCCTGCACGTCCCCCCGCGCCAGCCGCCTGCCCCGCCACGACAGCAGCAGCGCCTTGTCCGGCGTCTCCGGCCGGCCCCGGGCCAGGTAGACCTCCAGCATCCGCGCCACGTCGCCGGGCAGCGGCACGTCCCGGGTCCCGCCGCCCTTGCCGAAGATCCGCCAGTAGCGCACCCCGTCGTTGGTGTAGAAGTCCTCGGTATTGGCGCGGACCAGCTCCGAGACGCGCGGACCGACCGTCGACAGCAGCAGCACGATCAGCGCGTCCCGCAGTTCGGTGCGCTGGTCGCGGCGCCTGGTCCCGCGCTCGCCGGGTGCCGGGGGCGCCGTGCCGCCGTCCTCGCCCAGCGCCCGGGCCGCGCCGATCAGGCCCTGGGCCTGCTCGCGGGTCAGCGCCCGCCGCTCCGGGCGCAGCCCGCCGCGCTCGCGGGCCGTGACCGTCGCCGCCGTCATCGGGTTGATCTGCACCCAGCCCGCCAGCGCCGCGTGCTTGAACAGCGCCGAGACCGACCGGCGGAACCGGGCCTGCGAGGACGCCGACTGCGCCGGTCCCGCCGCGCTCTCCGGCCCGGGGGCGATCGGCATCCCGTCACGCGGCCGGGCGCGCCGCCCGTCGGGCTTGCGGGCGAACGCCAGCAGGACCGCGTCCACGTCCTCGCCGGTCAGGTCGTCCAGCACCCGGTCCGCCCCGGCCAGTTCCGTGAACGTCGCCACGTCGCGCGCGTAGACCTCCGCGGTGGCGGGCGAGAGCGCACCCGTGGAGGTCTTCGCCCGGACCAGCTCCACGTAGCGGTCGGCGGACTCGGCGACGGTGAGGCGGTTGAGATCGGCGGGTCGCATGGGGGCGGGGGTGTCCTTTCTCGGTTCGCACGACCGTACCGCGCGGCACCGACACGGAGGCCCGCCCGCACGGTCAAGTGGGCGGGGCCGCCGCGGAGAGCAGGGTCTCTCCCGCCTCGCTCCGGGCGTACAGGACATACCGTCCGCTCCGGTGGGCGCTGACCAGACCGGCGTCGCGCAGCGCCGTCAGGTGCTGCGACACCCCGCCCATCGACATCCCGGTACGGCCGCTCAGGTGGGTGGTGGAGGCGGGTGTGTCCAGCTCGGCCAGGAGCAGGGCGCGCGAGCGGCCGAGTACGGCCGCCAGCGCCTCGGGCACGCCGGTGGTGCGCCGCTCCCACAGGGTGGCGATGCCGCGAGGGGAGTAGCGCAGCGTGGGCTGCCACGGGGGCGCCGTCACCGAGAACAGGCGCGGCCAGACGAACACCGACGGCACCAGCAGCAGACCGCGCCCGCCCAGTTCCCGGACCGCCGACACGTGCCGGTGCGCCACGAACAGGGTGTCGTCCTCCCACCGGACGGCCGGGTCCAGGTCGTTGAGGAGCCTGTCCGCGCCGCCCTCGGCGAGCCGGCGGGCGCGGTACAGCACGTCGCCCTCCAGCAGGGCGCGGATCCTGGGCCAGTACGGCGCCAGCGTGATCGCCCAGTAGCCCCGGATGACGTCGGCCAGCCGCTCCAGCCCGGTGGCGGGGTCCTCGCGCAGGACGGCCAGGCGCGGGCTGTCGCCGGCGGCGTCCACCTGGCCGGGCGGGGTCGAGCGCATCGTGGCCAGTTCCACCTCCAGGTCGGGGGAGGTGGTGACCGGCGGCGGGCACACGAACGCCGGGATCGTCCGGGTCGGCACCGGCACCAGGTCGGACAGCATGCCCCAGTCCAGGCCGGAGGCGTCCAGGCGGGGCCGTACCGCCGCCACCCACGGCCGGTGCAGGGGATGCTCGCCGGGGCTCTTGAGCACCCGGACGCTGGCGATCACCTCCCACAGGGGGGAGAACGCGAACCGGGTGCACGCCAGGTCCGCCAGGCCGAACCCGAGTTTCAGCACGGCACCTCCTCTCCCGGCCCGGGGGAAGCGGACCGGTTGGATTCGCTCCCTCCTAAATTAATGGAGACCCCCGCGCGGGGGCGGAAGGGTCGCCGCATGACGACGACACCGGACAGGACATCGGAGGAGGACCCGGAGCGGGCCCTGGGGGTGCCCCCGGCGGAGCTCGCGGGGACGGCCCTGCCCGGAGGGGCGGCGCCGGGGCGGTCGGTCTTCGCCGATCCCGACTTCCGCCGGCTGTTCGCCGCGGCCGCCATGAGCAGGCTGGGCACCTCGATCGGTCACCTGGCCGTTCCGCTGGCCGCGGTGACGGCGCTGGCGGCCACGCCCGGCGAGCTGGGCGTGCTGGCCATGCTGAGCACGCTGGCGTTCCTGCTGATCGGCCTGCCCGCGGGGGTGTGGGTCGACCGGCTGCGGCGGCGGCCGGTGATGGTCGTCGCGGACCTGGTGCGGGCCGCGCTCCTGGCGTCGGTGCCGCTGGCCTGGTGGCTCGGGGCGCTGACCTTCGCCCATCTGTGCGCGGTGGTGCTGGTCTGCGGGTTCGCCACCGTGTTCTTCGAGATCGCCGACCAGAGCTACCTGCCGCAGCTGGTCGGTCCGGACCGGCTCACGGCGGCCAACACCGCGCTGGTCAGCATGGACGCCGCCAACCAGCTGGCCGGGCGGGGCATCGGCGGTCTGCTGATCCAGCTGCTGTCGGCGCCGGCGGCGATCCTGGTGGACGCGCTGAGTTACCTGTGGTCGGCGGTGTGCCTGCGCGGGATCACCCGGGCCGAGCCCCCTCCCGCGCGCGGGGAGCGCACGAGCCTGCCGCGCGAGGTCGGGCAGGGGCTGGGCATGGTCGCCGGGCACCCGATCCTGCGGGCCATCGCCGTGGAGGGGGCGCTGACGAACCTGGCGATCCAGATCGTCCAGACGGTTCTGCCCCTGGTGTTCGTGCGGGAACTGGGCCTGTCACCGCTGTGGTTCGGGGTGTTCCTGACCGCCGGAGGGGTGGGCTTCCTCCTCGGTTCCGCGGGCGCCGCCCGGCTCGGACGGCGTTTCGGGGAGAGCCGCGTGGTCTGGCTGACCAGTGTGGCGGTCGTGCCGTTCGCACCCCTGATCCCCCTGGTCGACGCCGGGGCGGGGCTGTGGCTGGCCGGGGCCGGATGGATGGCGGTCACCTACAAGGTCGGTGTCGCCAACGTGATCAAAGTGGGCTTCCGGCAGCGGGTCACCCCCGGCCGCCTGCTGGGCAGGGTCACCGCGACGATGCGGTTCATGTTCACCGGGGCGCTGGCGATCGGGGCCGGGGCGGCGGGGCTGATCGGCGAGCTGGCCGGTACGCGGGCCGCGCTGTGGGCGGGCGCGGCGGTGCTCGCGGTGAGCTTCCTGCCGATCATGCTCTCGCCGCTGCGGACCCTGCGGGACCTTCCGGACGGTGCGGGAGGCGCACCGGGGACGCCGGAGGACTGACCCCGAGCGAGCCCCGCATCGGGGCAATATGATCCAATAATGCCGAATATTGGACCGACGGAACTTCTGATCATCGGAGGGATCCCCCTCCTGATTCTGATGATCGTCGGGGGGCTCCTTCTCTCACGGCGGACCGGGCGCTCCCGGCCGCTCCCCCCGCCCGGGCCGCTCGCGCCCCGCATGGGCCCCGGCGACCTGCGGACGCAGGCGCAGGCCCTGATCGCGCAGGGAAAGCAGATCCACGCGGTCAAACTGGTCCGCGAGCAGACGGGTATGCGCCTCGTCGAGGCCAAGCGCTACGTCGACGACCTGGCCGCGGGCCGGATGCCCGCGACGCCTCCGGCGTTTCCGGCGCCCCCGGGGGTCCCGCGCGGCGGCGACCTGGCCGACCGGGTCCGCGGGCTCAAGGCGTCCGGCCGCGCCGAGCAGGCCGTCCTGCTGGTGCGCGGCGAGACGGGGATGGCCGAGGACGAGGCCCGCAGCTTCGTCGACGCGATCCGGTAGCCCCCGAGGCGGCGGGGAGAGGCGCCTCCCCGCCGGCGACTCCGGATAGCGGCGGGGAGGCGCTCCCCGCCGCTATCCGGCCGCGGGGACCCGCCCGCCGGAGCGGCTCCCGGCATGGGCGACGGCGGCGGAGGCGAAGGCGGTGATGACCGGGTGGGGGCGGGTGCCGTCCCCGGCGAGCTCCGGCTGGAAGAGCGTGGCCAGGAAGAACGGGTGGTCCGGAAGCTCCAGGACCCGTACGGCCCCCGCCTCGTCCCGGCCGGTGAAGCGCAGCCCGCCCGCCTCCAGGACCGGCAGGTAGCGGGTGTTGAGCCCGAAGTTGCAGGAGTAGCGCTCCACGCTGCGCTCCGCCCCGATGACGCGCTCGGCCAGCGAGCCGGGCGCCAGCCGTACCGCGTCCTCGTGGCCGGCCAGCGAGCACTCCAGCGGCACCAGCAGGAACTCCTCGGCCTCCGGGTCGTTCTCGGCGTGCGCCACGGCCAGGCCCAGCACGTTGCGGGCGTACTCCAGGACGGTGTGCTGGAACCCGCCGCAGGTGCCCAGGAACGGGATGCCGTGCTCGCGGGCGGTGCGGGCGGCGTTCACCGCCCCGGCCTCGCTGCGGTACGGGCTGCCGGGCAGCATCCAGATCGCGTCGAACCCGGTGAGATCGTCGGCGTCGGTGGTGGGGATCCAGTAGGCGTCCAGCGTCAGCCCGTCGCGCTCGCGCAGCGCCGCCAGCAGGGCGGGGACGCGGGTGTGGGCCTGGACACTGGGAGATCGGTCGCCGACCAGGGCGACTGCGGCAGTGGTCATGCCTTCATCCTGGCGGGCACCCCGAGGTAAGCGCCAACGATGATTCCTGCTGAGTCGATAAGCGATACTGATGCACCGTGGATCCGCATCTGCTGCGCACGTTCGTCACCGTCGCCCGCCTGGGCTCGTTCTCCGCGGCGGCCGGGGAGCTCGGATACACCCAGTCGGCGGTGTCCCAGCAGGTGGCGGCGTTGGAGGCGGACCTCGGGGCGCCGCTGCTGCACCGCCGCCCGGTGGCGCCCACCCCGGCCGGGCGGCGCCTGCTGGAGCACGCCGAACCGCTGCTGCTGCGTCACCGGGCCGCCCGCGCCGACGTGCTGCGCGCCGCGGCCGGGCCGCCGCGCAGCCTGGTCGTGGCCGCCTCCCCGCTGGCCTGCCCGCCCGGAATCGCCCGCCGCCTGCGCGGCCCGCGCCTGGAGGTGACGCTGCGCACCGTGGGCCGCCGGGACGTCGCCGAGCAGGTCGCCTCCGGCGCGGCCGGGGTGGGGCTGCTCGACGGGATCTCCGCGCCCAGCGACCCGCTGCGCCTGCCCGACGTCGGCCCGCTGACCGCCGTCGGCGTGGCCGAGGAACGCCTGCTGGTGGTCCTGCCCGCGGGCCATCCGCTGGCGGGCGGACGCGGCCTGGCCCTGGCCGACCTGGACGGCGCGCTGTGGCTGCAGGCCCCGGCGGCGGTCGCGGTGGAGCGGCTGCGCGAGATGGCCGGCCTGCCCGCCGGTCAGGAGGGCTTCCGGGTCGCCTTCCGCTACGACGGCCACGATCTGCGCACGGTGCTGTCCCTGGTCGCGGCCGGGCACGGCCTGACCCTGCTGCCCGCCTCGGCCCTCGCCGCGGAGCGGGCCGCGGGGCGGCCTGCGGGGCGGGAAGGGGCGGGCGGCGGCGCGGGCCCGGTGGCCGGGCCGGGCGTCGTCGGCGTCCCGCTGGCCGCGCCGCGCGTGGTGCACCGGGTGGAGGTGCTGCACGGCCCCCTGCAGGGCCCGCCGGCCGCTCTGGTGGGCGGGCTGACCGGCTCGCCGGGCGCCGGGGACCGGGCTCCCTGACCGGGGGGCCGCCCGGGGCGCGGCCACCCCGGCCAGGCGGCTCGCGGCCCGGCCGGCTGGCGGAACGGGCGGCCGGGCCGGCCGCTCAGCTCCGCCAGCCGTCCGGGTCCACGCCGCCGGGCACGCCGGCCGCCGGGTCGTACGGCGTGCGGGTGAAGACGAAGGTGTTGAGGTCCAGATGGCTGAGCGAGCCGTCCGGGCGGCGGACGACGCGCAGCGTCTCCCCGGCGTAGTAGCCGTCCAGGCCCGTCCAGGTGCCGTCGTCCCGGGCGGTGAAGCGGGAGGCGCGGCCCGGCCCGCCCAGCGGGACCAGCGACAGCTCCCGGCCGCCCGGCAGCCGCAGCGCGTAGGCGGCCGGCCCCCAGTACCAGGGGCCGGCCAGCTCCATCAGGTCCGGGTCGGGCTCGGCGGGCGCCCACTCGGCGGGCAGGCGCGGTTCGTGCTGGTCCAGGATCGCCAGCAGGTCGGTCAGCAGGGTCCGGCTCACCCCGGAGGTGGCGTTGGCCATGAACAGCACGCCCGTCCGGTCCGCCGGGTCGGCCCAGACCGTGGCCAGGAAGCCCGGCATGGACCCGGTGTGCCCGGCCAGGCGGCGCCCGCCCGCCCGGGCCAGCTGCAGGCCCAGGCCGTACCCGCCGGTCCAGGCGTCGCCGTCGTCGACGATCGCGGGCTCGCGCATCTCCGCCAGCGTCGCCCCGGCCAGCACGCCGCCGGTGTCGCCGGCCACGAACGCCGCCCACCGGGCCAGGTCGGCCGGGGTGGACCAGATCTGCCCGGCCGGGGCCATGGCGACCGCGTCGTGCTCGGGCTCGGGCAGCAGCACGTCCGCCCACGGGTGCACGGCGTAACCGGCGGCGTGCGGGGCGCGCGGCCGGGTGGTGGTGTCGTCCATGCCCAGGGGCGCCAGGACCTCCCGGCGCACGGCCTGCGCCCAGTCCACGCCGCGGTGCCGGGCCACCAGCTCGCCCAGCAGGCCGAAGCCCAGGTTGGAGTAGTGGTAGCGGCGGCCGGGCCGGTGCCGGGAGGTCTCCGGGCCGAGCAGGGCCAGCAGCTCCTCGAACGGCATGCCGGGCGTGCGCTCCCACCACTGGCCCGGCGGCTCGGCGGTCAGCCCGCCGGTGTGCGAGAGCAGCTGGGCGACGGTCACCTCGTCCACCGGCGTGCCGGGGACGTGCTTGCCGATCGGGTCGAGCAGGTCCAGGCGGCCCTCGTCGCGCAGCCGCATGACGACGACGGCGACCATGCTCTTGGTGATCGACCCGATCCGGTACTGGGTGGCCTCGCCGGGCAGGGCCTCCCCGACCCGGCCGCGCGCGCCGAACCAGGCGATGCGCCCGTCACGCACCACGGCCGCGGCCAGGGACGGCAGGCGCGACTCGGCCTGCTCCACCGCGACCCTGCGCAGCAGCGCGCGGGCCGTACTCTCCAGAACCGGCGACATCGACAAGACCCCTCCCCGAGACGACTGAGATCGCCCCAGGTTAGTGCCGCCCCGGCGGCCGCGGCATGGGCTACGGGGCCATCAGCCGCGACAACGTCTCCGGCAGCGGGCCGGTGTGCGCCACGGCCAGCCGCCGGGTGGCGCGGGTGAGCGCGACGTACAGGTCCCGGCCGCCCATCGGCCCCCGGGAGAGGATCTCGGCGGGCTCGACGACGACGACCGCGTCGAACTCCAGCCCCTTGGCCGCGGCCGGCGTCAGCACGGCGACCGGGCGGTCGAGCACGTCGGCGGCGTCGTGCGGGAACAGCGCGTCCACCTCGGCGTGCCGGGCATCGGGGACGATCACCGCCAGCCGCCCCTCGGACGCCTGGGCGGCCTCGGCCGGGTCCGGTCCGGCGAGTTCCGCCCTGATCGCCGCCAGCTCCGCCTCCACCAGGGCGGACAGGCCCGCGAGCCCGCCCCGCTCCTGCGCCGCGCCGGAGGCGTCCAGCCGCACCGCGCGCGGCGGGGCGCCGCCCTCGCGGACCGACTCGGGGGCCTCCTGACCCGGGGCGACCGCGGCCAGGACGCCGGCGGCCAACTCCATGATCGGCGCCGGGGTTCGGTAGTTGACCGTCAGGCGCTCCTCGCGCCAGCGGCCCTCGACGTAGGGGTCGAGCATCTGGCCCCACGAGCGGGCCCCCGCGGCCGAGCCGGTCTGGGCCAGGTCGCCGACGACCGTCAGCGAGCGGGCCGGGACCCGCCGCATCACCGTCCGCCACGCCATCGCCGACAACTCCTGCGCCTCGTCCACGATGACGTGCCCGTAGGCCCAGGTGCGGTCGGCGGCGGCCCGCTGGGCGGTGGTGGTCTCCGGGCCGCGGTCGTGGTGGCGCCCGGCCAGCGACCCGGCCTCCACCAGCCGGGTCTCCACCAGCCCGCTCTCCACCAGGCCGGTGAACTCCAGCACGCCCTGCGCGTACGCCGCCTCCTGCCGCCGCCGCTCCGCCTCGGCCGCGCGGGCGGCCCGCTCCGCGGTGCCGTCGGAGCCGAGCAGTTCGGCGGCCTCGTCCAGCAGCGGGACGTCGCCCGGCGTCCACGGCGCGCCGTACGGCCGGGCCAGGGCGGCGCGCTCGGCGGGCGAGAGCTGCGGCGCGGCCGAGGCGATCGCGGCGGGATCGGCCAGGAACTCGCCGACCAGCCGCTCGGGGGTGAGGTACGGCCACAGCCCTTCCACCGCCTCGCGCACCGCCGGATACGTCCACAGGGCCTTGCGGGCGTAGCGCAGATCCTCGGCGGCCTCCTCCGGATCGGCGGCCTCCCCGCCCTCGTCACCGCCCTCGCCGCCGGCGGCGGCGAGCAGCGCGTCCAGTTCGGCGGCCTCCTCCGGCGGGAGCGCGGCGAGCTCGTCCAGCCGGGCGGCCTGGTCGGCGGCCAGCGCGGTGAGCACGTCCAGGGCGAACAGCCGCCGCGCCGCGTTGTGCGGAAGGCCGGAGCCCCTGGCCCGCTCCCGGGCGGCGGCGCAGGCGGCGCGGGAGGCGCTGATCGTCATCTCCTCCACCACGACCTCCACCCCGCCGCGGATCGAGGTCCGCACCGGGATCGAGACCTCCAGGTTCCCGGCGGGCAGGCGCTGGCGGTCGCGCACCGCGGCGGCGACGACGGCCGCCATGCGCGCGTCGCCCTTGACGGCCGCGGCGGCGGGGGAGTCGGCGGCGGTGGCGCGCACCCCGGGGTACAGCTCGCCCAGGGTGGCCACCACCACGTCGGTCTCGCCGAGGGAGGGCAGCACCTGGGCGATGTAGCGGGAGAACAGCGTGTTGGGGCCGACGACGAGCACGCCGCGCCGCGCCAGCACCTCCCGGTGGGTGTAGAGCAGGTAGGCGGCCCGGTGCAGGGCGGCGACGGTCTTGCCGGTGCCGGGCCCGCCGTGCACGACCAGCGCTCCGGCCAGGCCGGAGCGGATCACCCGGTCCTGCTCGGTCTGGATGGTGGCCACCACCTCTCCCATCCGCCCGGTACGGCCCCGCCGCAGCGCCGCCATCAGCGCGGCCTCCCCGACCAGGCCGCGCCGGTCGCCCTCGCCCAGCCGCTCCAGGTCGAACACCTCGTCGTCGACCCCGACCACGGTCCGGTCGCGGGTGTGCAGGTGGCGGCGGCGGGCCAGCGGGCCGGGGTCGCCGGCGGTGGCGGTGTAGAAGGGGCGGGCGGCGGGGGCGCGCCAGTCGGTGAGGACGATCTCGCCGTCGGCGCCGCGCAACCCGGTCCGCCCGATGGAGTGGCTCCGGCCGCCGGTCTCGTCGATCCTGCCGAAGCACAGGCCGTGCTCGACGGCCGAGAGCCGGGCCAGGCGGCGGGAGTGCTCGGCGGCGGAGACCTCGCGCTCGACCACGGCCTGGCGCGAACCGCCGGCCCGGCCCGCCGACAGGACGGCGGCCAGCGCGGTGCGGGCCTGTTCGCGGGCGGCGTCGAGGCGTTCGTAGAGCCGGGTCAGGAGGGCCTGCTCGGTGCGGAGCGCGGCGGAGAGGGCGGTCGCGGGGCGGGCGGGTCCCGGTTGACGGGGCGACATCTTTTTGCTATCCTCCTGCATAGTGGGTTATTTATATGCTCGAATAGCCGAAAGGGCTGAGCATACCTCTTCCGCCACGCCGTGTCACCCCCTCCTCGCCGCGGACGACGCCGCCCGGATGCCATGAGTGCCCGGATGCCATGAGTGCCCGGATGCCATGAGTGCCCGGATGCCATGAGTGCCCGGATGCCATGAGTGATGGACGGAGCACGCAGGGTGTCCGCCTACTCTGCAGGGGTGACCAGACAAGGGGCCGCAAGGCCGCGCTGTCGCGCGGTGAGAACCGCCGCTCCGCCGCCCGGTGCGGCCCCGCTCCCATCCCTCAGTTCCCATGTCACAAGGGTGTCGTCCGATGACTCAGCTTCCCCCGCCGAAAAGCGCCCTGTACGTCTGCGTCGACGACGACACCGGGCACCGCTCCCGCCTCGAGGCGGTCGCCGGTGACGAGATCGTCGTCGTCGCGCCCGTCGAGGCCGAGAAACTGGTGGCCGCCGAAGTCGGCAGCCACCTGACGGTGTTCTGGATCGACGAGGGGGGCCGCGTCGTGCTCCCGGTCCGGCTGGAGCACATCGCCGCCGGCACGCCGGAGCGCTGGCGCGTGCGCCCGCTGGGCGAGCCGCGCCAGGCCGGCCGCCGGCAGCACGAGCGCGGCGGTGGCGGGGAGAAGATGCGGATCTCCACCCTGGCCGCCCGGCGTGCCGTCACCTTCGACAGCACCTTGCTCGACCTGAGCGAAAAGGCGCTCCGATGCTGGGCGCCCGCCTCCGACATCGCCGTGGGCGAGGAACTGCACGTCCAGGTCGTGCTCAGCAGCGGGATCCTGAGCCACATCGGGAAGGTCACCATCGTGCGCGAGGCCTCCGACGGCATCGGCCAGCACATCGTGGTGACCTTCCACCCGCTGGCCCCTCCCACGGTGCAGATCATCCGCCGCTACCTGTTCGCCTGGGAGAGCCGCCGCCGGGCCCTGCGGCCCGAGCGGGAGGCGGCCGGCGACGGCGCCGCGCGCCTGTGACCCCCGGGGCGGGAGGGGCGGCGAGGCCCCCTCCCGCCGCCAGGCCGGCCGTACGGCCGCGCCGCTCCGGTTCAGGGGACCGGGACCAGGTCGGGGCCGACGATGTGGCCCTGGTGCGGGTGCGGAGCGTTCTGGTCGTGGCGGAAGTGCCCGGCGTACCAGACGACGACGTTGGTGCCGCTGACGCTCTCGCCGTTGACGAACCGGTCGAGCATCGCCCGGTTGTCCCCGTCGGGGTTGCCGTCGTACAGCTCGCTCGCCCGGCGGCGCAGGAACCACAGGTCGCTGATGCCGTACGGGTCGGTGGTGTTGTCGTGCCCGCCGGGCACGATCCGGTAGCCGCGGCCGCTGGACTTGTCGGTGACCTGCCAGAACCGGGCCGGGGGGCGGCGCCTGCGGGAGGTCTCCCGCACGATGGGCGTGCCGACCGGGGCGTCGGCGGCGCCGTCGAACTGCTCGATCACGTCGTTGTCGGACCCCTCGACGTCGAAGTCGAAGCGCCAGTAGACGTGGTGGCGGTGGCGCATGCAGGTGCGCGGGTTGCGCACCCCGGCGAAGCCGAACCGCGGCCGGACCGCGCCGTCGTCGGCCAGCCGCCACTCCGAGACGTACCGGTACCAGCCGGCCGCGATCTCGCTGACGATCCGCAGTTCGCCGCCGTGGTCGTGGAAGGCCACGCCCTGGAAGTCGCCCGCGTCGTTGTCGGGCCGCTCCAGGATCGTCTTCGGCGCGCGGTCGCAGATCCGCCAGCCCCAGCCGACCGGGTCGGTGCCGGTCGCCGAGAAGCGCGTCTCCTGGTTCTGCCAGTCGCGGAAGGTGACGCCGTCCTCCTCGTACTGGACGTTGAGGATCGGCACGTGCGCCTGGCGGAAGACCAGCCTGCCCCGGTAGCGGACCTCGCGCAGCTCCACCCCCGAGCCGTCCCCGGGATCCTGCGGGGCCGAGGCG
Organism: Thiemannella venezuelensis; assembly: GCF_014203605.1. Lineage (GTDB taxonomy): Bacteria > Actinomycetota > Actinomycetes > Streptosporangiales > Streptosporangiaceae > Planomonospora_A > Planomonospora_A venezuelensis. The sequence goes on from NZ_JACHJJ010000042.1 coordinate 13,404, forward strand.
CGGGGCCGGACCACGACCAGGTTCCACAGCTCGGCGCCGCCGTCGAGCACGCGCAGCCGCACCGCGTCCGGGCCGCCCCGGTCGCGCAGGCTCTCCACCGGCGCGGGCAGGTGCGACTCGCAGTCGCCGGGGTGCATGGCGACGCCGACCCCGGCCGGGGACCAGTCGACGGTGCGGGCGGTGACGTCCACGGCGACGATGCGGTGCCTGACGTCCCCTCCGGGCGTGTAGACGCCCAGGGTGGGGCGGCGCACGGTGGTGCCGTCGGGGTTCTCCAGGTCGGCCAGGGGCGGCATCGGCTGGTAGACGACCACGTCGTCGCCGGCCGGGAAGCGCTCGTCGGCCCGCAGGATCGCCGCCGCCGCCCGCAGCTCCTCCGGGCGCGGGTTGGGCCGGTAGGCGCTGGGCAGGACCTCGGCCTGCTCGGGCCGGTCGAGGGTGCCGCGCAGCTCCACCCCCCGGTTGGAGACCGGGTCGAACACACTCGCCCGGAACGGCGCCCGCTCGCCGGGCTCGCGGCTCAGGTCGACGGCCCGGCCCAGGATGAGCCGGTCGGCGTCGGCGGTCTCCAGGTGCGCCAGCACGGCGGGATGGGCCGCCGCGACCTGCCGCACCCGCTCGGCGCTCAGTCCCGGTTGCGGAACCGCCTCGATGATCACCCGTCTGGTCATTCGTCCTCCCCGTTCACGTGTCGACGGCGCGCGCCGCCCCCCGAGTCCTCCGGCGCACCCCGTTCCTATCCCGGCGTCCGGGATGTTGGGAAGATCCAGAATCGCCCGAGTTCACCGTCCGGCTCGGCGGGCCCCGGCGCCGCTCCCGCCGGAACGGGTACGGCCTGCGCGATCAGTGAGCCGCAAGCCGGTTCCAAGCGGGCCCTCCTATCACTGGTGGTGAGGAGCAGCCGAGAGGGGAGAGACGATGCGCAAGGTTGCCGGGGGATTGCTCGCGGCCGGGGCGCTCATGGCGGTCGTGTCCGCCGGGCCCGCCACCGCGGACGCCGGGGCGCGGGTGGCGGCGGAGCGGGTGGCGGCCGCGGGGGCGGCGGAGGGCGTCGGGGACGGCAGGCCGAAGCCTCCCTACAACCTGGGGTTCATCCGGTCCTCCCGCAAGCACACCGGGTACGCCAGGGCCTCGTTCTGGATCAGCAGCTTCGGCGAGAAGCACTTCCAGGTCTTCGGCCGGCTCTACGACCGGGACCCGCACCCCGGGCACTGCGCCTCCGTCCAGGCCAGGTTCCACTACGACAAGGGCGGCACCGGCCGGTCGCCCTCGCGCCGGTACTGCCACACCTCCCCCCACCGGGAGGAGTACACCGGCTACCTGCTGGAGTCCAAGGGCCCCATCCACCGGGTGGACGTGAAGATCTGCGTCGCCGACGGCCGCCGCGGCCCGGTCTCCCACTGCCGCACCGAGACGGTCCGCAACGAGGACCTCGCCTGGTGACCCGGCGGGACCGCTCTCCCGGTGCGCAGGGAGAGCGGTCCCGCCTTCTCAGGCGGCCGGGCGCGAGCAGGGGAGGACCAGGGTGAAGACCGAGCCCTCCCCGGGAGTGCCGGCGGCGGTGACGGTGCCGCGGGGTGCGCCGCGGTGACGCCGTCCAGCAGCGCCACCAGCGCCGCTTCCCGCTCTCCGCCCGGAAGGGGGACGGCCGGCCGCGGGGCGCCCGAATCCCCGGCGGTCGATCGCCGGCCGCCGCCGCTGCTCTACCCTGGCCCGGGAAGGTTAGGAGAGAGGTTTTCCGTGAAGCCTGGTTCGGACGGTCCCCCCGCCGCATCGATCGACGCCCTCCCCGGGCGGATCGCGCGAGACCGCGTGACGGAGGCGCCATGACCGGCCCCGGCGGCACGGAGCTGCACGCGGTCCTCGAACGCATCACCTACGCCAACGAGGAGACCGGGTACACCATCGCGCGGGTGGCCACCGAGCGCTCCGGAGCCGAGCTGCTGACCGTGGTGGGACCGCTGCTGGGGGCGCAGGTCGGCGAGTCGCTCCGGCTGACCGGCCGCTGGGGCTCGCACCCCCGCTACGGCCGCCAGTTCGAGGTCTGGTCCTACACCACCGTGCTGCCCGCCACCGTCCAGGGCATCCAGCGCTACCTCGGCTCGGGGCTGATCAAGGGCATCGGGCCGAAGATGGCCGAGCGGATCGTCGGCCACTTCGGCACCGACACCCTGGAGATCATCGAGACCGCCCCGGAACGGCTGGTCGAGGTCCCCGGGCTGGGGCCGAAGCGGACCAAGATGATCGCGGCCGCCTGGGAGGAGCAGAAGATCATCAAAGAAGTGATGATCTTCCTGCAGGGGGTCGGGGTCTCCACCTCGATCGCGGTGCGGATCTTCAAGCAGTACGGCGACAGCTCCATCTCGGTCGTCAGGAGCGAGCCGTACCGGCTGGCCGACGACGTGTGGGGCATCGGCTTCAAGACCGCCGACACCATCGCCCAGGCCGTCGGCATCCCGCACGACAGCCCCGAGCGGGTCAAGGCCGGACTGCGCTACACCCTGTCGCAGGGCGCCGACGACGGGCACTGCTACCTGCCCGCGCCCAACCTGGTCGCCGACGCGGTGAAGATCCTGCAGGTCCCGGCCGAGCTGGTCGCCTCCTGCCTGGAGGAGCTCGTCGCCGAGGAGGGCGTGGTCCGGGAGGAGCTCCCGGCCGGGGAGAACACCGTCCCCGCGGTCTACCTGGTCCCCTTCCACCGGGCCGAGCTGTCGCTGGCCGGTTCGCTGCGCGGCCTGCTGAACTCCTCCCACGACCGGCTCGGCGTCTTCCGGTCGGTCGACTGGGAGGTCGCGCTGGAGTGGCTGCGCGGGCGGACCGGCGCCGACCTGGCCGCCGAGCAGGCCCAGGCCGTACGGCTGGCGCTGAGCGAGAAGGTCGCGGTGCTGACCGGCGGGCCCGGCTGCGGCAAGAGCTTCACCGTGCGCTCCATCGTCACGCTGGCCCGTGCCAAGAAGGCCAAGGTCATCCTGGCCGCCCCCACCGGCCGGGCGGCCAAACGGCTCTCGGAGCTGACCGGCCACGAGGCCACCACCGTGCACCGGCTGCTGCAGCTGCGTCCCGGCGGGGACGCCACCTTCGACCGCGACAACCCCCTCGACGCCGACCTGGTCGTGGTCGACGAGGCCTCGATGCTGGACCTGCTCCTGGCCAACAAGCTGGTCAAGGCCGTCGCCCCCGGCACCCACCTGCTGTTCGTCGGCGACGTCGACCAGCTGCCGTCGGTCGGCGCGGGAGAGGTCCTGCGCGATCTGCTGGCCGCCGAGGAGGAGATCCCCCGGGTACGGCTGACGCACATCTTCCGGCAGGCCCAGGAGTCCGGGGTCGTCACCAACGCCCACCGGGTCAACACCGGTCTGATGCCGGCGCTGGAGGGCATGAAGGACTTCTTCCTGTTCCCGTGCGAGGAGCCCGAGGAGATCGCGGCGCTGACCGTCGACGTGGTCGCCAACCGCATCCCCCGCAGGTTCGGCCTCAACGCCCGCCGCGACGTGCAGGTGCTGGCGCCGATGCACCGGGGCGCCGCCGGGGCGGGCAACCTCAACACCGCCCTGCAGGAGGCGCTGACCCCGTTCCGCGAGGGCATGCCCGAGCGCCGCTACGGCGGGCGGGTCTTCCGGATCGGCGACAAGGTCACCCAGCTGCGGAACAACTACGACAAGGGTGCCGCGGGGGTGTTCAACGGCACCGTCGGCGTGGTGGTCGACATCAAGCCCGACGACCACCGGCTGGTCGTGCGCACCGACGAGGACGAGGACGTCGAGTACTCCTTCGACGAGCTCGACGAGCTGGCCCACGCCTACGCCGTGTCGATCCACCGCTCCCAGGGCAGCGAGTACCCGGCGGTGGTGATCCCACTGGCCACCAGCGCGTGGATGATGCTCCAGCGCAACCTGCTCTACACCGCCATCACCCGGGCCAAGAAGCTCGTCGTCATCGTCGGCTCGCGCCGGGCGCTGGGGCAGGCGGTACGCACCCGCGGCGCCGGGCGCCGCCACACCAGCCTCACCCACCGGCTGCGCCAGGGCTGAACGGGGTCACCCCCGCACACCGCGCGCACGGTCGGCTCCGGACCCGATCCCGCGCCGGCTCCGATGCCGAGCAGGTCCCGCAGGGCGAGCCGGCCGGGCGCCTGCCGGAGGGCGCGAGCCGTACCCCGAGGCGGACGGAGAACCACTCCAGGCCGGCGCCGCTGAGCCCGGAGCCGGTGTCCTGGAGCAGCAGGCCGCGCGCGGCGGGGCCGGGGCCGTCTCCTCGGCGTGGGCGGCCAGGTCCTCCAGGAGCTGGGGCACCTGGAGGACCTGGCCAGGCGCAGGCAGCGGTGGCGCGGCGGCGTCCGGGACGGCGGCGGGATCCGGCGGCGGAGGGCTCACAGGGGCTTCGGACGACACGCCACTATCAGGTTCACTGACTGTCGGTACCGGGTTGACCTCTCAAAGTAATGCAAATGTGACCTAACTCGCCTGAACCATGTGCACCTCATACGCATCTCCTAATAGTGTTTTTGGATGAGTTTGCACAGTGGGGGAGAGTCTTGTGCTGAACGTTGATCACCGCCGATGGAGGACCCCGATAGCGGGGCTGGCCGTGGCCGCCCTCGCCGTGCTGACCACCTCCTGCTCCGACGAGCCGGACGGCTCGGGCCCCGCCGCCGCGGGCGGCGACGGGGGCGCGAGCGCGCCGGCCACCCCGGCCGCGCCGGTCATCAAGATCAGTCCCGCGGAGGGCAGCGCCACCGTCCGCCCGGACAAGAAGGTCGTCGTCACCGCCGCCGGAGGCGCCCTCGAGCAGGTCACCGTGGAGAGCGGCGGCGAGCAGGTGGAGGGCGAGTTCGACGCCGACCGGACCAAGTGGGTCTCCAAGGCCCCGCTCAAGCCCGCCAGCGACTACACCGTCTCGGCGCGCGCGGCCGGCGGCACGACCGCCAGCAGCTCCTTCACCACGCTGAAGCCCGAGACCGAGCTGGCCGTGGCCGACGTGACCCCGTCGGTCAAGGGGGAGAAGGTCGGCGTGGGGGCACCGATCATCGTCACCTTCAACCGGCCGATCCCCTCCACGGCGGGCAAGGCCAACGTCGAGCGGGCACTGGAGGTCACCGCTGAGAAGCCCGCCGCGGGCGCGTGGCGGTGGATCGACGACAAGACCGTCATCTACCGGACCGCGAAGTTCTGGAAGGCCCACCAGAAGGTCACCTTCACCGCCCACCTCGAAGGGGTGCAGGGCGGCAGGGGCATGTACGGGGTGAAGGACTTCACCAAGACCATCCGCATCGGCGCCGCCCAGATCTCCACCGTCGACACCCGCAAGCACAAGATGATCGTCAAGCGGGACGGCAAGGTCGTGCAGACCATGCTGATCAGCGCCGGCATGGCCACCACCCGCGCCTACACCACCACCAGCGGCGTGCACCTGGCCATGGGCAAGTCCAACCCCGAGCGGATGATCTCACCGGGCTTCGAGAAGGGCCACCCGGAGTACTACGACGTCATGATCAACCACGCCGTGCGGTTCTCCAACAGCGGCGAGTACGTCCACGCCAAGAACAACGTCTGGGCACAGGGCCGCCGCAACGTCAGCCACGGCTGCATCAACGCCCGCCCCGACCAGGCCAAGTGGTTCTACGACCAGGTCCAGCGCGGCGACGTCATCGTCATCAAGGGCACCGACCGCGAGGTGGAGTGGAACAACGGCTGGAGCTACTGGCAGCTGTCGTTCAAGGAGTGGAAGAAGGGCAGCGCCCTGACCGGCGAGCGCGCCACCGGCGGCAGCGACGCCGGTGACGGCACCGCCGGAGACGCCGACGCCGGCGGGGACGGCGCCGACACCGGCGACACCACCGGAGCCGGCGCCACCGCCGGCTGACCCGGGCCCTCCCGCCGGGCGGTCCCGCCGCCCGGCGCGGCCGCCCGCCGTACGGGTGATCCAGGCCACACCGGCTGGCCGGGCGGGCGGGTACCGGCCAGGATGGGCGGATGAAGGCACACCACCTCAACTGCGGGACGATGCTCCCACCGGCCTCGCCCCGCATGGTCGCCCACTGCCTGCTCCTGGAGACCGGCCGCGACCTCGTGCTGGTGGACACCGGCTTCGCCGTCGGCGAGGACACCCTCGACGCCGGCTTCACCCGCCTGGTCCGTCCGACCCTGGACCCGGCCGAGCCCGCCCTGCACCAGATCCGCGGGCTCGGCCTGGACCCCGCCGACGTGCGCCACATCGTGCTCACTCACCTCGACCCCGACCACGCCGGAGGGCTGCGCGACTTCCCGCACGCCCGCGTCCACCTGCACGCCGCCGAACTGGCCGCCGCCACCCGCCCGGCGAGCGCGAACGAGCGCCGCCGCTACCGGCCCGCCCAGTGGGCCCACGGACCCGACTGGGCCGCCTACGACGACGCCGGCGAGGACCTGTTCGGCCTGCGCGCCCGCCCGCTGGACGGGCTGGAGGGCATCGCGCTGGTCCCGCTCGCCGGGCACACCCGCGGCCACTCCGCCGTCGCCGTGCAGACCGCCGACGGCTGGCTGCTGCACGCCGGCGACGCCTACTACTTCCACGGCGAGCTGGCCACCCCGCCGCGCTGTCCCCTGGTGCTGCGCGCCGCCCAGCGCACCGTGGCCGTCGACCACGCCGGGCGCCTGGCCAACCTGGCCCGGCTGCGGGAACTGCCGCCCGGCCGGATCGAGGTCTTCAGCGCCCACGACGCCCAGGAGCTGGCCCGCTACCAGCGACCGTAGCGCTAGAGCAGGGAGAGCTGCCGGGCCGGGGCCTGGGCCGGGCGGACCGGCGGGGGGCCGGGCCGCAGGCCGTAGCGGGCGGCCAGGCGCTCCACCTGCCCGATGATCCCGGCGACGTAGCCGGCGTCGGCGTCGGGGCTCCTGCCGTACAGCTCCCCGTAGCGGGCGACCAGCCCGGGGTGGCGCTCGGCGAGCCAGGCGAGGTACCACTCGCGCGCGCCGGGCGGCAGCCGCAGCACCCTCGGCTCCAGGCAGACCGCCCCGGCGGCGGCGATCCGGCGCACCGTGGCCGACAACTGATCGGGCGAGTCGGTCAGCAGCGGCAGGATCGGCGCCATCGCCACCCCGCACGGCACGCCGCGCTCGGCCAGCGCCGCCACCAGCTCCAGGCGTTTCTGCGCGCTCGGCGCCCCCGGCTCGACCAGGCGGCGCACCTGGTCGTCGACGAACGCCACCGACACCGTCACACTCGCCCCGCCCGCCGCCGCCAGCAGCCCGGCGTCCCGCAGGACCAGCGGGCTCTTGGTGTGCACGGTGAAGGCCGCCCCGGCCCCGGCCAGCGCGCCGGCCAGCTGCGGCATGATCTGGTAGATCTCCTCGGCGTGCTGGTAGCAGTCACCGGCCAGACCCACCGAGACGGGCCCGCCGTCCCACTTGCCGGCCAGCTCCGAGCGGAGCCGCCGCACGATGTCGGTGCGCACCACGACCCGCGAGTCGAAGTCGGCGCCGGCGTCCAGCCCCAGGTAGCGGTGGCCGCGCCGGGCGGGGCAGTACCGGCAGGCGTGGGCGCAGCCGCGGTACGGGTTGACCGCCCAGCCGCCGGCCAGTGCGTCCAGCGCCGTGCGGGCCCGCACCTCGTAGCAGGTCAGCGCGCCATGAACCCGGGTCACCGCGGTGCGCTCGATCCGCGGCCGGACATCGGGCGCCCCGTCCAGCAGCGCGGGGGAGTGCCATCCCATGCGGATCAGTGGAACACGCTTTCGACTCGGCTCGCAAGGGCTTCCGGCGGGTACCCGCCGCCGTGCCGCGGCCGCCGGGCGCGCGCGGCGGCCGCGGCACGGCGTGTCCGCAGGACAGGAAACCCAAGAATCCGGACCTCTGCCACCCGGCGGGCCCGCCGCCGGCCCGGGCCGGGCCACGGTGGGAGGCGGCCAACGGAAAGGAAGACCCTTGAAGACCGTCGCGTTCGTCCTCTACCCCGGCATCACCGCCCTGGACCTGGTCGGCCCTCTCCAGGTGATGTCGGTACTGGCCGCCTTCGACCCCTCGTGGAACGTGGTGGTGGCCGCCGAAACCGCCCGGCCGGCCCCCACCGACACCCCGCTCGGCCTGGTGCCGAGCCACACCTTCGACCAGCTCGCCGGGCCCGCCGCGCCGTACGCGGTGATCGTTCCGGGCGGCACCGAGCCGACCTTCGCCGCGCTGGCCGACGACAGGCTCCTGGAGCGCATCCGGACCCTCGCCGCGGGCGCCCAGGTGATCGGTTCGGTCTGCACCGGCTCCCTGCTCCTGGCCGCCGCGGGCCTGCTCCAGGGCCGCCGCGCCACCACCCACTGGGCCGTGCTCGACGTGCTGGGCCGGCTGGGCGCCGTCCCGGTCGCCGAACGCGTCGTGCAGGACGGGCCCGTCGTCACCGCGGCCGGCGTGTCGGCCGGCATCGACATGGCGCTGGCGCTGGCGGGACGGCTGGCGGGGGAGGAGACGGCCAGGACCGTCCAGCTCATGATCGAGTACGACCCGCAGCCGCCGTACGGTCCCATCGACTGGGCCGCGGTCGACCGCGCGAGCCTCGTCCCGGTCATGACCGGCATGCTGGCCGCGGCCCTGGCCGACCACCCGCGCCTGCGGGAGCGCCTCACCGCCTGAGCCGCCCCGGATCCTAGACTGGGATCCTGTACGGCTTTCGGGGGAGAAGTTCACACATGGCCTGGTTCATGCTGGCGGGCGCGATCGTCGCGGAGATCCTGGCCACCACCGCGCTCAAGCTGAGCGACGGCTTCTCCCACAAGGGCTGGTCGCTGCTGGTGGTCGCCGGGTACGGCACCGCCTTCTACCTGCTGGCCCAGGCCCTCAGGCTCCAGATGGAGGTCGGCACCGCCTACGCCGTCTGGTCCGGCGCGGGCACGGCCGCCATCGCCGCGATCGGCGTGCTGTTCCTCGGGGAGAGCCTCACCGCAGCCAAGATCGCCGGTATCGCGCTCATCATCGGCGGCGTGCTCGTCCTCAACCTCGCCGGCGGGGCGCACTGACGGGATCAGGCCGCCCCGGCCGGCATGCGATCCGACATTAGTGATCTACAATGTAAAGCAGCTCGTGTTGTACAACTCTCTGATCAAAGAACCCCCGGCAGCGACCGGGGAGGCCGGGCCTCACGACAACGACGGCGATCCATGACCGCCCGCGCCGGGCACCGGCTCCATCATGACCGCCGGTGCCCGGCGCGGGCGGTCATGATGGAGCCGGCAGGGGAGAGGCGCGCCCCCTGCCGGCCGCGCGGGTGCCACGGGATCGCCGGTCCCGCGCGGCCGGCGGGGACGTCACCAGAAACGCGGCTGCGCGGGGATGGTCTCCAGATCGGTGAGCAGCAGCTCACGGTCCTCGTCCTGCGCGATGTCCTCGGCGGCGGCCAGCGCCTGCTCGGTCCACGCCCGGGCCTGCTCCCGGTCGCCGGCCACCGCGCCGGCACGGGCCAGCGCCTCGTAGGCGAAGGCCAGATCCCAGTCCCCGATGCCGTGGGCGCGGCAGATCTCCAGGCTGCGGCGGGCGTGGTACAGCGCCGGCTCGGCGCGTCCCAGGACCGCGTACACCCGCGAGCACTGCCACTCGCCCCGGCTGCGGTTGACCGGAGCACCCACCTGACCCCAGTGGTGGCGCGAGGCATGGGCCATGTGCAGCATCCGATCGTCGTCGTCGGCCGTGCGGCCCTCCTTCTCCAGCAGCCGCCACACTCCGTTGAACAAGTCGATGGCCAGCTGCCGCTGTTCGCCCGCCGTCCCGGCGGAGCCGAGCGGATCCGTGTGATCTGCCATGAGCGTCATGACTCCGTCCTCGATGAAATGATCGATGCGGTGCAGGTCCCCGCGCATCCGGTCCAGCCGGGCCTGCAGGCGGCGGCGGTGCCGGGACAGCGCCCGCCGGACCGCGGTCTCGCCGTCCGGCGCCGCCAGACACGCCCGCACCTCCTCCAGTGGAACGTCGACCGAGCGCAGCAGCCGGATCAGCCGCGCGTGGGCGACCTGCTGCGGCCCGTAGTAGCGGTATCCGCTCCCGGGCTCGACCAGGGCGGGCACCAGCAGGCCGATGCGGTCGTAGTGGCGTAGCGCCTTGGCCGTCAGGCCGACACGGCGCGCCAGCCGGCCCACCGTGATCAGCTCGATTCCGTCCACCATGCGCCGAATCTAGAACCTTGCCGCGCGGGAACCTCAAATCCGGAGCGGTGCGGCCTTCCCGGGACGGGCTCGGGCAGGCCGCACCGCCGTACGACCGGCCCGCCGTCCGCGGCTCTGCGCCACCGCGGGCCGCCGGGAGGGGAGCGGCGCCGGGGGAGCGGGGCGACGAGCCCGCGCGCCGCCCGTTTTATCGCCTCGCCCGCCGCCTTCGCCCTGTTCTACGCTGGCCGGGTGCTGAAACCCTCCTACCCGATCCGCACCGACCGGCTCCTCCTGCGTCCCTTCACCCCCGCGGACCTGGACGCCCTGCACGCCATGCAGTCCCTGCCGGAGGTCACCCGCTACCTGTACTGGGGGCCCCGCGACCGCCGGCAGGTCCAGGAGTCCCTCGAGGGCAAGCTCGCCCAGACCGCGCTCCTGGACGAGGGCCAGGCGCTCTGCCTCGCGGTGGAGATCGCCGCCACCGGTGAGGTCATCGGCGACGGCCTGCTGTTCTGGCACAGCCGTACCCACCGCTCCGGCGAGATCGGCTACGTCCTGCACCCCGACCACCACGGCAGGGGGTACGCCACCGAGACCGGCCGCGCCCTCCTGGAACTCGGCTTCGACGGCCTCGGCCTGCACCGCGTCACCGGCCGGATCGACGGGCGCAACACCGCCTCGGCCCGGGTCCTGGAACGCCTGGGCATGCGGCGCGAGGCCCATCTGGTGGAGAACGAATGGGTCAAGGACGAGTGGACCGACGAAGTCGTCTACGCGATCCTGCACCGCGAGTGGAGCTCCCGCCGCTGATGGGTCCTCGCCGGGATGGGAGCCGCGGGCGCCCCGGACGGTGACGGCCGCGTGGCGCGCCCGGCGGCGGGGGCGCGGCGGGCGTGCTACGCGCCGCGCGGCTTCGTACGGACGTGCACCCGTTCGCCCTGCGCCCCGAACAGGCTGAGGATCTCCACCGGCGCCTCCCCGGTGCTGCCGAACCAGTGCGGAAGCCGGGTGTTGAACTCCGCGGCCTCACCCGCCCTGAGCACGGTGTCGTGCTCGGAGATCATGAGCCGCAGCCTCCCGCTGAGCACGTACAGCCACTCGTAGCCTTCGTGCGTGCGCAGCTCGGGCTCGCAGCGGGTGGCCGGGATGATCATTTTGAACGCCTGCGGCCCGCCGGGGTGCTGGGTGAGGGGCACGATCGTCGAGCCCGCACGCCTGATCGGCTTCAGCCGCACCCGCGGGTCGCCCACCGGCGGTGCGCCGACGAGTTCGTCGAGCGGCACCTGGTAGGCGCGCGCCAGCGGCAGCAGCAGCTCCAGGTTGGGTCTGCGCTCGCCGGATTCGAGGCGGGACAGGGTGCTGATCGAGATGCCGGTGGCCTGCGCGAGCTCGGTCAGGGTGGTGCCGCGCCTGTTGCGCAGCGCGCGGAGCCGAGGGCCGACGGAGGCCAGAACCGCGTCGTCGTCGTTTGCCATATCGGCAAACATACTTTGCCTGACCGGCTGATCGGACGCATCGTTGGCCTCGCGGCCGCCCCACGACCAGTACGACCCGAGCCGCCGGAGACGGAGTTCACGTTGAAGACAGTGATCGCAGCAGTGATCGCAGCAAGAGCCGGACGACCGGCAGCACGACACGCAGGACAGGCGTCCCCGGCCCGGTGGGCGCTCGCCGGGCTCGCGCTGGCGATGCTGCTGTCCTCACTCGGCGTCAGCATCGCCAACGTCGCCCTGCCGACGCTGGCACAGGTGTTCAACGCCTCCTTCCAGCACGTCCAGTGGATCGTCCTGGCCTACCTGCTCACCGGTACCACCCTGATCGTCAGCGTCGGACGGCTCGGCGACCTCACCGGCCGGCGGAGACTGCTCCTGGCCGGCATCCTGCTGTTCACCACCGCGTCCGTCCTGTGCGGCGTCGCGCCCACACTCTGGACGCTGATCGCAGCCCGCGCGGCGCAAGGGCTCGGAGCGGCCGTCATCATGGCCCTCACCATGGCGTTCGTCGGTGCGACGGTCCCGAAGGAGAAGACCGGCAGCGCGATGGGGCTGCTCGGGACGGCGTCCGCGGTCGGCACGGCCCTCGGCCCGTCGCTCGGCGGCGCCCTGCTCTCCGGCCTCGGCTGGCGGGCCGTCTTCCTCGTCAACGTGCCGCTGGGCGTGCTGACCTTCCTTCTCGTACGCCGCCACCTGCCCGCCGACCGCCCGGCCGCCGGACCGGAGACCACACGGACCCGCTTCGACAACGCGGGTACGCTGCTGCTCGCCCTGACGCTCACGGCCTACGCACTCGCCATGACCCTGGGGCGCGGCGACTTCGGCCCGCTCAACCTGGCCCTGCTGCTGGCCGCCGCCACCGGAGTCGGCCTCTTCGTCCGCACCGAGGCGAGGACGCCCTCACCGCTGATCCGACCGGAGATGTTCCGCAACCCCGCGCTGAGCGCGAGCCTCACCATGAGCGCGTTCGTCTCGACGGTGATGATGGCGACGCTCGTCGTCGGCCCGTTCTACCTGTCCCGCGCGCTCGGGCTCAACGCGGCCCTCGTCGGGCTCGTCATGTCGGTCGGCCCGCTCAACACCGCACTGACCGGCGTGCCGGCCGGTCGCATCGTGGACCGCCTCGGCGCACAGCGCATGACCGTCGTCGGGCTCATCGGAGTGGCGGCCGGTTCCCTCGCCCTGTCCATGACCCCGAGAACCCTCGGCGTCATCGGCTACATCGCCCCCATCGTGATCACCACCGCCGGCTACGCCCTGTTCCAGGCGGCCAACAACACCGCCGTCATGGCGGACGTCGGCCCGGACCGGCGAGGCCTCGTCTCCGGCATGCTCAACCTGTCGCGCAACCTCGGGTTCATCACCGGCACGTCCGTGATGGGCGCCGTGTTCGCGCTCGCATCGGCGACGACCGACATCACCACGGCGTCCCCCGACGCCGTCGCCGGCGGCATGCGGATCACGTTCGCCGCCGCGGCCGCCCTGATGATCGCCGCGCTCGCCGTCGCGGGCGGCAGCCGCGCCGCCGCCCGCCGCACCCCGGCGGCGTGAGCACGCGCACCCGGCCGACCCCGCCCGCCGCCCGGCGGGCGGACGAGACCCCCGCTGTGCGATCAGCGGCCGGGCACACTTGACCCATGACCATCCTGCACCTGGCCCTCACCGCCGACTGGGACACCGCCCGCACGACGGGGGAGTACCGCATCTCCACACTGGGCCGCACCCTCGACGAAGAAGGCTTCATCCACGCCTGCGCCGACCGCGCCCAGCTCAACGGCGTCGCCCACCGCTACTACCGGCACGTCACCGAGCCGCTCACCCTCCTGACCATCGACCCCGCCGGACTCGACGTCCGCTCCGAGACGCCCGCAGGGGGCGCCGGAACCGAGGACGGCCGGACACCCCAGGAGACCTTCCCGCACGTCTACGGGCCGATCCCCGTCTCTGCTGTGGTCTCCGCCACCCCGTTCACACTGCCCTGACCCGGCGACCCCGGCCGGGGGAGCCGCACCGGACCCGGTTCCCCCGGACCGCACGGCGACCCCCGCCTACACGGGGTGCCGGTAAGAAACGTGTCATGAGCCCCAAACGGCGTTGATCTTGCTGTAACTTGCCTGGTCAATGCTGGGTGGTCATGAAACACCCCCCGATGCACATCGACGAGCTGGTCGAGCACTGGACAATCCTGGACGAAGAGCGCGACCTGATCGCCGGAAAGCGCGACGCCACGCGACTCGGCTTCGCGATCTTGCTGAAGTTCTACACGCAGCACGGCAGGTTCCCGCGCGGCCGTTCAGAGCCGCCGGAAGACGTGGTTGAGCATGTGGCCAAGCAGGTCCGGGTTCCTGCCTCGGAGCTCGGCTTTTATGAGTGGTCCGGCTCCACGATCGAGTACCACCGCAGTCAGATGTCGAGGACGATGACGACATCGACTCCGGCCTCCTGGCGTTGATCAAGTCCGCGCCGGGCAACGTGAGCCTGGAGTCGATGATGACCGAGATCCGCAAGCTGGCGGCGGCGCGCTCGATCGAGCTGCCGCCCGGGTTGTTCGCCGACGTGGCGCCCAAGGTGCTGGCCGCTTGGCGGGCCCGGGCGGCGGTGGAAGCGCCCTCGCATATGCGCACGCATCCGCGCGAGCTGACGGTGCTGCTGCTGACGGTGCTGCTGCTGGCGGCGCTGGTCCAGGAGCGGGAGCGGGAGATCACCGACGCGCTGGTGGAGCTGCTGATCGCCACGGTGCATCGGATCAAGGCGCGGGCCGACAGCAAGGTGACCAAGGAGCTGATCAACGCGTTCAAGCGGGTGACCGGGGCTGTGGGGCGAGGGGACGACCACCATCGCCTCCGACTCCACGCACGTGCGCGCCTACGATTACGTCGACTCCCACGGCCAGACCGAGATCGGGTTCGGCGTGACCCGGCTCTCGGGCTTTGACCTGCTCCCGCGTATCAAGCAGATCAACAAGGTCAAGCTGTACCGGATCGAGAGCGGCGAGAGCGACCTGTACCCGCGGCTGACGCCGGCGATGACCCGGCCGATCCGCTGGGACCTGATCGAGCAGAACTACGACCAGATGATCAAATACGCCACCGCGATCAAGCAGGGCACCGCCTCCACCGAGGCGATCCTGCGCCGCTTCACCGAGTCCGCCGCCCATCCGACCTACCAGGCCATGCTGGAGGTCGGCCGGGCGCAGAAGACCATTTTCGTCGCCCGCTATCTGCGCCTGCGCGAGCTGCAGCGGGAGATCCAGGAAGGGCTCAACGTGGTGGAGTCCTCCAACGGAGCGAACTCGGTCATCTTCTACGGCAAGGGCGGCGACATCGCCACCAACCGGCGCGAGGAGCTGGAGATGAGCGTGTTGTGCCTGCGGATCCTGCAGGCCGCGCTCGTGTACATCAACACCCTGATGCTCCAAGATGTCCTGGCCGACCCCGAATGGACTGAGCTGCTCAAACCCGCCGACCAGCGCGGGCTGACCCCGCTGTTCTGGCAGCATGTCCAGCCCTGCGGCGAGGTACGGCTGGATGTGGCCAAGCGCCTTTCGCTCGGCGGCGCTGCGCAAGCTCCGGAGGCGGGCGACCCGGACTAGCTTCATGATCGTGGTAGGGCGGTACGCGCCCCTGGCAGGACGGCGCCGGGTTCCGGACGATCGGTGTACGCGTCGCGGGACGCCCGGGCGGCTTGACAGCCGCGGCGCAACGTTACATGGTTAGTTACACGTGTAGCTAACCAGTTGGGCGGCTAAGCCAACGATGGACGACGACCGACCGATCTTCCTTCAGATCGCCGAGCTGATCGAGAACTCGATCATCGACGGGTCGCTGGCGGAGGAGGCCCAGGTCCCGTCCACCAGCGAGCTTGCCGCCTTTCACCGGATCAACCCGGCCACCGCGGCCAAGGGCGTCAACCAGCTCGTGTCGCAGGGAACGCTCTACAAGCGACGCGGCATCGGCATGTTCGTCGCCGGTGGCGCCCGGGCCAGGCTGCGCGAGCGGCGACGGGAACGGTTCACCGAACAGTACGTGCAACCCCTGCTCGCCGAGGCGCGCAAACTCGGTATCGGCCACGACGAGCTGATGAAGATGATCGATTCATTCGGTGCGGTTGTCGGGAGGGACCTGGGATGACGGCGGTGGTAACCGCACACGGGGTGACCAAGCGCTTTGGTGACGTCACGGCGCTCGACGACGTGAGCTTCGCGCTGGCCGAGCACACGATCTACGGCCTGCTCGGGCGCAACGGGGCGGGCAAGACCACGCTGATGCAGATCCTCACCGGACAGGCGTTCGCGTCGTCGGGGAACGTGTCGGTCTTCGACGCGCCACCGGTGGAGAACCCGGCCGTCCTGTCGAAGGTCTGTTTCGTCCGGGAGAGCCAGCACTACCCCACCTTCTACACCGTGCGCCACGTCTTTCACACCGCACGCCGGCTGTTTGCGAACTGGGACGACACGTTCGCGCACGGCCTCGCCGCGGACTTCCAGCTACCGGCCGGGCGGCTGGTCCGCAGGCTCTCGCGGGGCATGCTGTCGGCCCTCGGCGTGACCGTCGGGCTGGCCGCGCGGGCGCCCCTGACGTTCTTCGACGAGCCGTACCTCGGGCTCGACGCGACCGCCCGGCAGCTTTTCTACGACCGCCTGCTCGCCGACTACGCCGGGCATCCCCGCACCGTGGTGCTGTCCACCCACCTCATCGACGAGGTGAGCGATCTGGTCGAGCGGGTGCTGCTCATCGACCGTGGCCGGCTGCTGCTCGATGAGGACGCCGACGACCTGCGCGGGCGGGCGGTGGCGGCCACCGGTCAGGCGGAGGCCGTGGACGGGTTCGCGGCCGGACGCACCGAGTTGCACCGCGAGCGGTTGAGCGGCCTCCTGGTCCGGTCGACCACCCTCGGTGGGCTCGGACCGCACGCGAAGGCGCTCGCGCAGACGCTGAACGTCGAGCTGGAGCCGCTGTCGTTGCAGCAACTCGTGGTCCGCCTGACCGCACCGCCGACGACAACGGCGCCGGCGGACCGGGAGGCCGCCCGATGAACCGCATCCGTCAGGTAGCCCGTCTCCAGATGCCGGCCTGGCCGCAGATCCTGGGCTGGACGTGGGGCATGGTGGCCGTCACGTTCGGCATCAACCTGTTGACCTTCATGGCGAACTACGACGCGGGCGACGGCGTGAGGACCACCGGCGGCCTGGTCAGCCTGTGCGGCGTCGCGATCGGGATGGCCACCGTCTCGGTCACCCAGATCTTCCCGTACGCGCTGGGCATGAGCGTGACCCGCCGGGAGTTCTACCTGGCCTGGTCGCTGCTCGCGGTCGTCCAGTCGGTGGTCTACGCACTGGTGCTCTGCCTGCTGTACGCCGTGGAACAGGCCACCGGCTACTGGGGGATGGGGATGCGCTTCTTCGGCCTGCCGTTCATGGATGACGCCAACCCGGTGCTGCTCCCGCTCGGGTACGCGGTACCCATGCTGGTCGCAACCCACCTCGGGATCCTGCTCGGCACGTTGTACCTGCGCTGGGGCACCACCGGCGTCCTGGCCAGCCTCACCCTGGCCTTCACAGCGCTCGGGCTGGCCGCCGCGCTGATCACGTGGACCCGGCAATGGCACGCGATCGGCCGCTGGTTGCTCGACCAGTCCCCCACGGCGCTGCTCGCCGGCTGGCCGCTCCTGGTCGCCGCCGCGTTCGCCGTCGGCGGGTACACGCTCATCCGCCGTGCCACGGCGTAGCCGCGGCGGGCACACGGCCGCTCCGCACCACCGGACAACGCGAACACCCAACATCCGCCGTGATGGACCACCAGATTGTCAGCCCTGTCCGCCCGCGTCCTTAGGAGAGATGCAATGACGAGCAACAACACGCCCCCGCCCGCAGGTCTCGGGATCTGGATCGTATTTGGCCTTCTCTTCGGCGTCGTCGTCGGGGTTTTTTTCGACAACGTCACTTACGGTGTCGCGCTAGGTCCGCTCCTGGGTCTGGTCCTCTGGCTCGTCTTCATCGCGCCGCGAAGGAATGCCCGCCGCGACTCCTGAGCGTCGCGCCCGAGTATCGGCTATGGGGTCGTAGGCGCCACCGGGAAGTCCAGGAAGCAACGCAACGGCGCTGGCGATGGTGGCCGCGTCAGATGATCGCGCCCCGGCGGGCCGAGATCTGGTGACGGTTGAGTTGGATCAGCAGCCGGCGCGGAGCGCGCCACCACCATGGCGATGTGGTATCGGTACAGCTTGGTCGAACCGACGCCAGGCCAAGCGGTGTTCCATACTCGGCTCACACTCAGCGTCATCGACGCAGCCGGCGGTCCAGGCGCTCCCGGCGTCGCGGCTGCCGTCATAGCACTCGCCGACCGGATCGTCGACTGGGCGGATGGCTACGCTGCCCGTCGTGTTGAGGTGTCCAGGTCTCGCGGTCATAGGTCTTCGACGTAGTCGGCGGCGATGTCGTCGGGTGGGTTGGTGTACAGGCGCAGGTAGCGGTCGTTGGCGTGGCCGAGGCGGCGGGCGGCGATGGAGGCGGCCGACAGCAGCAGCGCGGCCGGGCCGGCGCTGGCGGCGGCGTCGCCGGGCCGCTCCGCCTCCAGGTAGTCGGCCAGCGCCTGGCGGGCGTCGCGGCCCAGGAACACGGTGCGGCTGGTGCGGCCCTTGCCGCGCACGCCGACAAGGCGCGCCTTCTTGGCCTGGCGCAGCTGCTCGGGGGCGGCCGGCTCCAGGTGGTCCAGGTCCAGGCCGACCAGCTCCGCTCGGCGCAGCCCGGTGCCGAACAGCAAGTAGATGATGGCCCGGTCGCGCAGCGGGCGGGCGTGGGCGTGCACGCGGGGCGTGGCGGCGCCGCGGTGACGGCGGCCCTTGAGCTCGTGGAAGGTCTCGATCCGGTCCACGACGTTCTTGACGGTGCGCACCTGGGCGGCGGCCAGCGCTCGCGGCTGCGAGGCGGGCAGTGGTAGCGGGGGACTTTCTTGGTCGGGTCGCCGTGGCGCAGCAGCCCTTCGGGGGCGTGCGCGGTGATCCAGGTGAACAGCGCTGACAGGTGCGCGAGGTGGTTGTTGACGGTCGCTGGCGCCATCGGCGCGGGCATGTTGTCGCGGGCGTGCTTGCCGGCGGCGGCCAAGTGGTCGCGCCAGGCTGTGATCTCGCGCGGGGTGACGGCCGAGAGCCGGTCGTGCCCGAGGCCGCCGGTGATCCAGGCGCCGAAGTGCTCCAGGTGCCGGGAGATCTTGGCGGTGACCTCAGCTGAGCGGACTCCGCGCACGGCGAGATCGAGGTAGCGCTCCGTCCAGACTGGGAGGCTGTCGTCGGCCGGATCGAGGCGTTCGGGAAGCCCGACCACCTTTCGTCAAGTGATTTCGGCGTGATCCTGCCCGGCGAGCAGGGACGCCGAACTGGGAGTGGAGGACGGCATGCAGCCACATTACTTCACGGAAGGATCATTTCCTGAAGAGAATCAGCCAAGCGCGAGCTTGGGCCAGCAGCTCGTTTGGGGCTCATGACACGTTTCTTGCCGGCACGTCTACACGCACAACGTCCGCTGGATCCGCCGCGCCGCGAACGCCAGCCCCACCGCCCCCATCACCAGCAGATACGCCGCATGACCCAGCAGCCCCCAGCCAGGATCGCCGACGGCCAGCCCGCGCACCAGCTCCACCGCGTGGAACAGCGGCGTGGCCGCCACCACGACCTCGAACGCCGCCGGATAGTCCTGCACCGGCGAGAACGTCCCCGAGAACAGGAACAACGCGAACTGCCCGGTCGTCAGCAGATCGAAATCCTGCCAGCCGCGCATCAGCGTGCTGATCGCCATCCCGACCCCGCCGAACGCCGCCCCCACCAGCAGAGTCGCCGGAAAAGCCGCCAGCGCCCACCCCGGCGACGTCAGTCCCAGAGCCACCATCACCACCAGGAACGCCCCGGTGTACACCGAACTGCGCACCAGCGCCCACGCCAGCTCGCCCACCGCGATCTCGAACGGCTTCACCGGCGTCGCCAGGATCGCCTCGAACGTCTTGGAGTACTTCATCTTGAAGAAGAAGTTGAACGTGGTCTCCGCCAGCGCCCCCGACATCGCCGACACCGCCAGCATCGCCGGGGCCACGAACACGGCGTACTCCACCACCCGGCCACCCGGCAGTGCCAGGTCACCGACCAGCGCGCCCACCCCGACGCCGATCGACAGCAGATACAGCACCGGCTCGAAGAAACCCGACAGCAGCACCAGCCAGTAGGACGGACCGCTGCGCAACGCCCCCACATTGCGGTTGATCACCGCGCCCACCCGGGAGGGGGAGACCCGGGCCGCCGCCAGCATCGTGGTAACCATGGCCTCAGTCCTGAAGTCGCTTACGGAAGGCGGAGACCGCCCAGACGAGCCCCGCCGCGGCGAACGCCAGCAGGCACCCCACATGCACCACCGCCGGCCACGGGGGAGCGGCGCCCAGCGTCGCCGCCCGGCTCAACTCCACCCCGTGCCAGAGCGGAGACAGGTACGCCAGCGGACGGACCACCTCCGGCAACTGCTCCACCGGGAAGAACACCCCCGCGAACAGGGTCGAGGGGATCATCACGAACCGGAACAGCAGCGCGAAGTAGCTGTCGTTGTCGATGCTCGCCGCGAACGCCGTCACCGGCGCCGCGGCCGCGACCGCCACCAGCGCCGCGACCACCGGCGTCACCACCGCCCACGGCGAGCGCAACGCCCCGAACAGACCCGTGACCCCCAGGAACACCACCGCCGCGACCTCGACCCGCAGCAGGATGTACAGCAGCCACCCGGCCACCATGTCCCGCACCTCGACCGGCGTGGCCCGCATCGCGTGATACGCCCGCACCCACTTGAAGTCGCCCAGCACCGAGTACGTCGACTCGCCGATCGCCATCTGGAACGCCGTCGACGCCATCACCCCCGGCACGATCCACGCCAGGTAGTCGACCCCGCCGACCTCGCCGACGTAACCCCCGACGCCGATCCCGATGCTCACCAGGAACAGCACCGGCAGGATGAAGGAGGAGAACACCGAGGCCCGCCACAGCCTCCGGTACAGATGAAGATGCCGCTCCAGCACGGCCACCGTAGGATGCGCCACCGCTAAGGCCTGTCCTGTGAATCACGAAAGCCAGTCCAAGGTCGCGACCAGCAGGATCTGGCAGCGGTAGATGACCGCGCGCTTGGCGTACCGGGAG
>NZ_JACHJJ010000043.1 GCF_014203605.1 Thiemannella venezuelensis
GAAAACACCGTGCTCAGTAGCTTGTCGGCATCAAGCACAGCCCAGCGTGACGTGGCGGGACGTTCCGTCACCACCGAATCCGCGACAGAGCCGTTGTTTGTACAGTCCCGGTGAAGATCCTCCGCCCTCTGTCCGGTCTGGTGGACGGTCGTGGTGGTGCTGTCGTCTCTGTCGTGATCTCCGCGGTTAGGGTGGTGGCGAGTCACGCTGATCGAGAGGGTTCGTGATGGAGTACGTGCGTCTGGGCTCGGCGGGGATGAGGGTCTCGCGGGTCTGTCTGGGCATGATGAGCTACGGCGATCCGGGCCGGTGGGGCGAGTGGGTGCTGGACGAGGCGGCGGCCGAGCCGCTCGTGCGGCGGGCGGCCGAGGCCGGGGTGACGTTCTTCGACACCGCCGACGTCTACTCCGGCGGTGCCAGTGAGGAGGTCACCGGCCGGCTGCTGGCGCGGATCTTCCCGGACCGGGAGGATTACGTGCTGGCCACGAAGGTGTTCTTCCCGGTCGGTAAGGGGGTCAACGACCGGGGCCTGTCGCGCAAGCACGTCCATGCCGCTATCGACGCCTCGTTGCGCCGCCTGGGCACCGACTATGTGGACCTGTACCAGATCCACCGCTGGGACGACGAGACGCCGATCGAGGAGACGATGGCCGCCCTGCACGAGATCGTGCGGTCGGGCAAGGCCCGCTACATCGGTGCTTCCAGCATGGCCGCCTGGCAATTCGCCAAGGCCCAGCACGTCGCCGAGCGCAACGGCTGGACAAAGTTCGCATCCATGCAGAATCACTACAACAAGCGGTTCACTTCATGCAGCAAGTTCATCCTGGCCGCCTGACCCTGCTCCCCCGCTGACCAGCATGGCGACGAAGCCCCGTTGAGCTGCCGATTCGCTCCAAGGCACACCGTCTCACCCGTTGGCCGAAGCCTTGGCGATCACCACGCAAGAGCCGATTCGGCGAGGAGTTTCACTACAGGGTCAAGGGCAGCGGCGCGTTGCGCCGCCGCCACGGCCCCGCTCTGCGGGAACCGTCCGGGCATGCGGCCCTGGCGGCCGGTCCCGGCCGGACCCGCCCGCGGGGCCGCCCGCCGCACACCCGCCGCGCTGTGCCCAACAACTCGCCGCACCGGGGTCCGCACCGCCGCCCTGAAGGTCGCTCCGACCACCGGCCCCGACCGCTACGCGGCGCCTACGGCGTCCTTCGGATCGGCGCCGGCCGCTCCGCTCCAGGCCGGTTCACCGTCCACGACTCCGGCGATCATGCTTGAGCGCCAGCCGTACCGCCGAATAGATGATGAAGAACAAGACCAGCATCCCGAAGAGCCAGAAGACCAGGAAGGAAAGTTCTGCCGCCATCGCGAGCACGCCCCCGTTTCTGCTCAGCTTGCCCGACTCGATCCCGTGGTATGCCCACCGCTCCGGGGAAATGATCAGGAGCGAGGTGGTTACGCCCTCACGATCGCCTGAGGGTGGCCGATCACCGTACGGGGTCAGGGCGATCGACGGTCCGGCGCTTCGTCCCTCAGCACCGGCCCACCGGCTAACCAGACTCCCCCGTCCCCACTCCCGGCGTCCACGGCCTTCGGTCCGGACCCGCTCCGCCTTCGGGGTGGGAGGTTGCGGTGAACGCCACGAGCAGACGAACACGCAACAGCGGAGCGGACTTTCCGATCAGGTCATGAGTTCGGCAGCGAACGGGGACGGGGGGAGGAATGGGGCCAGGGGCCACCCGGTAGGCCCCTGGCAAGGCGTGGCGACGCCGTCCCTCCAGATCTCACGCCACCACGCCCGTCTTACCGGGCTTTCCCGGACAGCAGCGCCGCCCAGATCACCCGAGCCTCATTGACCGGCCAGCGCGGAGTCTCGCGAACCTCCGGTGTGCCGTCGAGTTGCACGGTCCGCCGGATGAACGCCTGTCCCCCGCCCTGGCACAGTTCGTAGACCGTGGCGCGGCACACGCACGTCCAGGCCATCGGCCGCACCCGTTCCAGCGTTCGGTACGGCACCCGCCAGTCCAACTGGATGTGATCACGCTGAGCCATCGCCACGTGCGGACTCACGCACTCATCCAGCGCGATCACGACGCCCTACCCGCCAGCCACTCCGGCAAGGGCTGCGTACCCCGCAGGTCCTCATAGCGACGGGCCACGCGGCGAGCCGCCCGAACCGGATCGGTCGCGGGATGCCAGGCGTAGATCGTCCGTCTGCGTTCCGTGTTCCAGCCGGTACGCCACCAGTAGCATTCGCCGTCGGACCAGACGACCAGATCCACCCACACCGACACCAGCGCCAGCCCGTAGCCGTCGTGAACGTCGGCGGCGATGCCCTGCCGTTCCAGTTCGGTTTGGAGTTCTTCGGCGGCGATCACCGAAGGTTCCGCGAGATGTCCGCGTGCTACCGGCATGACGTGGCCTTCCTCCTGACATCGAGAAGTGGCTGATGTCTCAGCAGGTCAGGAGAGACCGTAGGCGCGATCTCGCAGGAGAATCCGTACCGTTGTGAAGCCAAAGAACCCGCACAAAAGTACGGGTCAGGCGATCCCGGCCCGGGTGGCGAGCCCGCGAAGCTGTGGAGTGCTCGCCCGGTGCTCTCGCTTGAGGAGTTGGGTCAGCAGGTCACGGGGACGGCTGCCGTAGCGCACGAGTTCGGGCGAGAGCCGTTCGGCTTCAAGAAGCATGTTCACCGCAGCGGCGTCCTTACGCTGAACCGCGTAGGCCCGCGCCAGGTCGAGATGCACCTGAGCACGCCGCCCGACGAGCCTGGTCGCCAGGTCGTCCGTGTTCAGTGCTTCGCTCTTGCGGATGGCCTGACGTGCGTCTCCGGCCTCCACCGCTGCGGAGATCTCGTGAATGGTGACGTTCGCCGGTCCGAAGGCGGTCCAGAAGTCGTTGCGCTCCTCCCCGATGAGTTCGGCGGTCTGCCGCGCCCGTTCGAGGAAGGTTCTCACCGCCGCCTGGTCATATCGAGCGGCGGCAGCGGTGACCGCAACGAGGTGGAGCGCACCGAGCAGAGACAGCGGGCGAGGATCCACCCGTCGAGAAGAGCGGTTCAGCGCGTCGGCGGCCCGAAGCACGACCTGAAGCGCCCTGTCCGGTTCGCGGAGCCGTACGAAGACGTAGCCGAGCCGGTAGGCGCTGACCGCGACGAGCAAGGGCCGTTCGGCTTCCTCTGCGGCGGCCAACGAGCGATCAGCGGCCATCCAGCCGAGTTCGGCCTCTCCCACGCGCCGCAGTGTGGTCGTGGTGCAGTGGTACGTCAGCGAACGGAGCGTCTGATAGGCCCGCCGGTGCTTGACCGGCGCGTGACGGCTGCCGAGTTCGGTTGCCACGATCAACCCCGGGAGCCGCCTGCCGACGTCGTCGTAGTTCGTCGCCTGATAGAGCCGGTTCACTCGCCGTACCTCGTGGCGGAGCCAGGCAAGGCTTTCCAGCGACCCTTCAACGTGACGGGGGTCGATCAGAGACGCCAAGCCGTCGTAGCCCATCATGGCCTGGCGGATAGCGGACGCCGCCCGGTACTGCGTCATCGTGTCTGTTTTCGTCGCGGTGAGTTCATCGACAGGCAAGCCCAGGATCTCAGCAAGCGCACTGATCACCGTGTGACTGTCCATGGGGCGCTGACCCCGTTCGACCTGGCTGAGCCAGCTCTCAGAACGGCCGATCAGTCCGGCGAGAACGACCTGTGACAGACCACGGCGGCGGCGCGCCCGAGCGATTCGCTGTCCGATCTCCTTGCGGGCATCCACGCCATCACCTCTGTGAGTGTCGCTCCCCGACAGCGCTGTGTAGTTCTTGCATGATGCGTTCCCAGGATGGCATGCGGGCATGCGGCGGCGCATCGGGATCGAACAGCACCCGCACGCCCATTTCCCGCAGTGCATCGAGGCTGCGGCCGAAAGCCAGGTGCCGGGCGAGAGCGTCTTTCAACAGCGGCACGGCCACGATGGGGGTACCGAAGCCCATCACCTCGCACAGCAGACCCACCGCGAACGTGTCGGCGATGCCGTTCGCCCACTTGTTGATCGTATTGAACGTCGCCGGAGCCACAACCACCGCATCGGCCGGAGGCAGGCCCTTCGGCTCGTCCGGCATGCGGTAGGTGCTGCGGACCCGATCCCCGGTCAGCTGCTCCAGCGCGGGAGCATCGACGAAGCGTTCTCCCATCGGCGTGGTGACCACGTGTACCCGCCACCCGGCTTCCTGCGCGAGCACCACCAGGCGTCGGACATCGGCAGCCGCAGGCGCGGCACACGTGATCACGTACAGGACACCGAGTGCCTTCTCTGGAGGTTCCACGGCATGATCCTAATCAGCGAGGGCTTCTCAGCACTGTTCGTCAATAGATCTTGACGCCCCGCCGGTTGGGACCTGTTCGGCCCGTTCCCTGGTGATCTTCCGGGCGGTGGCGATGCGTTGCCGGGCGAGTTCGGCCCAGAAGGCTTCGCCGTACCGGTGACCGCTTCCGACGTACCGCCAGTTCTGCAATGTGATCGTTTCTCGTTCGTCCGGTGCCGGTAGGCCGAGGAGCACCCGGGCCTTTTCAGCTTGGTGATCGGCGCGGCCCTGGCGCAGATCACCAAGGGTCGTGGAGTAGTGACGTGACTTGGTCGAGAAGTGGCCCCGGTAGCCGAGCATGTGAGCCCACTGCCGAAGCGGGATGTCTCGGTACTCAGGCAGGCGGCTCAGGGCGAAGCAAGTGAAGATCATACGGCGGGCGTGCTCGGTCACCACCAGTGCGGAGATGTCCCCCGCTCTGCGGACCGGGCGATCTACTGTCCCAGCCGACTCCGCGCCCTTGGTCGCGTACTTGGCGACGTAGGAGGCCACCCGCTGATCGCTGACCCCGTCCAGATCGGTGGAGACGTAGACCGGGCGGACGTCGAGCTGGTCACCCCAGCGCAGCAGGAGCGAGCCGGGCTCGCCGGGAACGGGGACGACGATCTGTCCGGCCGCCTCCCGGATCGCACGGTCCAGGAGAGGGACGGTCACCCAGTCCGGCGGCCGGTCGGTAGGTCCGTCCGGGCCGTCGAGACGGATCACCGCATGGAAGTGGACCAGGCCCCGTGCTTGGTACTCGGCGACCTTGGCGTACGACAGCCGCAGCGTACGGCGCAGCACAGCACGGCGGACGCCGAGCAGCCGGGCGAGGACGGACGGGAGTGCTTGGGTGAAGCGCCGCCACAGCTCCCCCGCATGGGCGTTCCACAGCACCGCGCCCCGGTAGTCGTAGCAGCTCGCACAGAGAGGCTGCCCGGCCTCCGGATCATCACGGTCATGACGCTTGCCGCATCCTTCGGGCTGCCCGTGCCCGCACACGGGGCGGTCACGCCGGGGACGGCACGGCAGAGTCTTCCCGTTCTTCTCCCTGTGGGCGTGGACCGCGCCGAAGGAGGGAGCCGTGAAGGTGGCGAACACGCGGGGGTGCCCGCTGACGTCTTCCGGAACGCCCTTACCACCCCGAAGCCCGGAGATGATCAGGTGATAGGTGTCGTCCCGGTAGGTGGCCGAGCAGGCGGGGCACCGGGAGGCCCGCCGGTTACCGCAGGCGGTGAGCAGGAAGCCTGTGGGTTCGTCGGCGGTCCGGTAGATGTCCAGGACCTCACCCGTCCGGGCGTCCGTGGTCAGGCGTTCACCGCGTAGCCGGACGGGTTGGGCGCAGCCGCCCGTGGCGTAGACCATGCGTTGCCATCGGGCGAAGTCCGGCATGGCCGCGCGCGCCATCGCGGCCATGATCTCGGGAGGGAAGGAGGGTGCCTGATTCACGCGGCATCCCTCCCCGTGGAATCGACCGTCTCGCGCTCATCGGCGACGCAGACGCCGAACAGGGTGGCAATGCGCTGCCACTTCTCATCGGACCATCGGGGGGACCGGGCGGCTTGTCGTTTACCCCACTCCCGGGCAGACGGAGGGGTTTCAGTGTTCAGGTGGCCTCCAAACCTCGTGGGTGGAGCCACCGCCCGCCGGACGGACAAGACGTCGTGCACCATCACCAAGGGCAGCGCAGGGACAGCCGTTGGCATGTGGTGCGCAGCAGCGAGAGAGATCAGATTGGAGTGCGGCGAGAAGCTGAATGGCGCGCTCTGTGTGGACACCTACCGCCGGGCCGGGTCCCTCCGACGATCATCGGTGATCATTAAATTTGTGTTGTGCCCGGACGTGAAATGCGCCTGAGGTAATTCGCCGAGATTGCTCGCTGTGTCGTGCCGTGAGAGGGTCGGTGACTTCTTACATAGATCCGTTGTATCACTCGACAAACGAGTCAACACAGCCCCGAGTTCCCTCCCGGAGCTGTTCGGGGACGTCCGTCGGCGTCCGGTGGCGTCCGTCGGCGTCCGTAGACGTCCGGCCGTTACCGGCAGTCCAGGAACAAAAGAAAGGGAGCTGTGGCCTTTCGGTAAGGCTCGCAGCTCCCTTGTGAGATCAAGACGTCCGGGGACGTCTTCGCGTTCAGTCCTCACACCAGATGGGCTCCAGGAGATCGGGGTTGAAGACCCGCTGTCCCTGCCCGGCCGGGTGGACGATCACCGCGTGAAGCGCCTCCCGGATGTACGCGCGTTTCGTGGAGATCGCGAATCCGCCGTCCCTCTCCGGCAGGTACCAGCGCCGCCGGATCTCGGCCGTGTCCGTATTGGCTCGCGCCTGCCGCAGTTCAACGGATGCGGCGAAGTTCGCGCGCTCGCCACGGAGACGAGCGATCTCCTTCTCCAGACCGGGAGCGAGCTTGAAGAACAGGTCATTGCTGATCTTCTCGCTGTTCCACTGCCTGGTCAGTTCCTCAAGGCGCTCCTTGGCGCTCTCCAGCTTCGCTTCCCCGTCCCAGGCGGAATCCTCAGCCGACGCGGTGAAGGCCCTCTCTTCGAGCTTCGCCAGCACCGCTTCCGAGACATACTCGTCTACCAGATCACCGCGCCGGGAGAGCCCTCCGCAACCACCCTCCGCCTTACTCCGGCAGACGTAGTCATGATGCGTCGCGCTCTTCCTGACGTTGACGCGCATCGGCGTGTTGCAGAGGGTCCCATCCGGGCGTGGCCGACCGCAGCGGACGATCGCCGACAGTAGGTAAGTGGGATCCCGGTAGTCCGCTGGATGAGCCTTGCCGATCTCCATGTCCCGGGTGATGAAGTGTCCCTTGCGCGCGTTGAAGACGGCCCGGATCGCGGTCCACTCCTCCTCGGTGATGATCGCGGCCCACTTGCCCCGGACCGGTTCGCCGTTCGCGTCCCTTACGAGCTCCCCGCCGAGTTCCCGCATCCCGCATATCCGGGGGTTCTTCAGGGCGACCTTGAGCGAGGCGACGGCCCAGTCGTTGCCGAGCGAGGTCTTGACGCCGAGAGCCTGCCATCCCCGGATGATCGAATGGAGCGAGCGGCCGGACAGGAAGTCCTTGGCCGCCTGCCGGAGGAGGTCCGCCTCCTCCGCGTTGAGCGTCAACCGGTCCTCGTTCCACCCGAAGGGGCGCGGCCCTCCCGACGGCCTCCCCTCCTCCGCGCGGGAGCGGTGCGAGCGACGCATGCGGCGCTGCATCTTCCGGACCTCCATCTTGGAGATCACGGCCCCGAAGAGCCCCATGCTCTCGACGTCCTCGCTGTAGAGGTCTTTGCTGCCCCGGGCGTCGGCGAACACGCGCCCGTCCTGGAAGGTGATCGCCTCCACGAACCGCTCGTAGTCGCCGGGACGGCGCGCCAGCCGGTCTTCCGCGGCGATCACCACACCTTGAACAGGTGTTCCATTCGGCAGTTTTCCGGCCCGCAGTGCGCGTAGCATCGCCTCGAAGTCGTCCCGGACGACGCCCTCCTTGGCCGCCGACTTGTCGTTGTCGGGGAACTCGTGGACGACGGTCCAGCCGTACCGCTCGGCGGTCTGCCGGTTGACTCTGTGCTGGTCCTGAACTCCGTGCTCGTCTCGCCTGATGTCGGCGGAGATCCGGGCATAGGAGACCACGGGAATCGGGGGATCTGATGGGCTCATGTGCACCTCCGGCCAACATCATGCCTGAGATTCATAGTTAGAATCTTCTCTACCGCGAGGAGGATCGGGAGATGAACCCGCTCTGCCGGGACCAGGGAGTGGGCATCATCCCGTGGAGCCCGCTGGCCAGAGGGCTGCTCGCCCGCGCCGGGTCGGACGAGGTCACCGTCCGCGCCGGGAGCGACGCACGCATCGAGGCGCTCTACACCGACGCCGACAACGACCGGCGGATCCTCGACCGGGTCGCGCAGGTGGCCCGCGAACGCCAGGTGCCTGCAGCCCAGGTGGCGCTGGCGTGGCTGCTCCAGCAGCCGGGGGTGACCGCCCCGATCGTGGGCGCGACCAAGGACCGGCACGTGGACGACGCCGTCGCCGCGGTGGACCTGGCCCTGACCGGGCAGGAGCTCGCCTTCCTCGCCGAGCCGTACCGCCCGCGGCCCGTCAGCCACTGACGGCCGGACCGCGGCCGCGACAAGATCGCGGTCGCGGTCGCCGGAGGAGGGAACGCGCCCGCGGCGCGGTCGCGGGCCGCGCCGTTCGCCCCTGTCCGCCGGCCGTACCGGCGGGTCGTTTTATTCCGTTGAGGGAGCGGCCGGACTGGTCGTAGTCTGGCGGCAGGTTGCTCCCGCCGGGCCAGGCCCGGCCGATCACGAAGAAGGCGATGCCATGGTCACCGCCCGGTCCATCCGGGGCGGATGACGACGGGGCCGTTTCACGGCCTTCGTGCGCGTATGGACGCGTGTGTTCTTCGTCGTGCCCCGGTTTCGCAGGCATTCTTTCGCCGCGCGGCGCCGGTCGCCGCGCACTTGTATCGGAGCACATGAAATGTCGCACGACTCCCTGTCCGCGTGGTACGCGGACTTCTTCACCGAACTGCCCAACGCCTTCTGGCGAGCGGCCGTACCCCATCAGGCCACCGAGGCCGAGGCCGGTCTCATCATCCGCGCGACCGGGCTGCGTCCCGGAGCCCGGGTGCTGGACGTGGCCTGCGGCAGCGGCCGGCACGCCCTGGAGTTCGCCCGGCGCGGCTACCGGGTCACCGGCCTGGACGTCTCGGACGAGGCCGTCGGGCATGCCCGCGCCGCCGCGGCGGCCGGGCGGCTCGACGTCGACCTGCGCGTCGGGGACATGCGGGAACTTCCCGCGGACGTCCGGCCCGACGTGGCGATGTGCATGGGCAACGCCTTCGGCTACCTGGAGCACACCGGTACCCAGGAGTTCCTCGCCGGTCTCGCCGGTCTCGTCGTGCCGGGAGGAGCGCTGGTCCTGGACTACGGGTTCGTCGCCGAGTCGATGCTGCCGGGCCTGGCCCTGGAGGAGGAGCCGATGACGCTCGGCGGGGTCGAGGCCGTCTCGGTCAACGAGTACGACGTGGTGAACAGTCGCTGGATCACCTCGTTCACCTTCCGCCGGGGCGCGCAGGAGCACCGGGGGACGTCCGTGCAGCACGTCTACACCGCGGCGGAGGTCGTCCGGCTGGTCACCGCGGCCGGGTTCACCGGTGCCGAGCTGTACGGCGACGCCGACGGAACGCCGTTCCGGCTGGGCAGTCCCCGGCTGATCCTGGTCGCGCGGCGGCCGTAGTCCGCGGGCGGGCGCGCGGCGGCCGGTGACCCGGCCGTGCGGTGCGGGGATCTCCCGATCCCCGCACCGCACGGCTGCCGTCGCGTCCGGGGCCGGTCTCGATCAGCTCCAGGTGGCGCGCTTGAGCACGTCCGACAGGCCCGGCGTGCTCCACACGTCCACCACCAGGATCTTCGACGTGGGCAGGAACCACTCGTGCTGGGTGAAGCTCGCCGTACGGCGCCCGCCGCTGTTCGTCACGCACGTGTTGGCCCATGCGGTGTACTTCGCCTTGTGCCCGCGACCGACGGTGCGCAGTCCCGTCGAGGTGGCCTTCTCACCGGGCATCCAGGCGGTCTTCTCGTCGAAGGGGCAGGGCACCACTCCGCTGAAGGGGTGGAACTGCCGCTTTCCCGTGTAGGTGAGGTAGCCGCCCCCGACCGGGACCCTGGTGAACGCCTTGGGGCCGAACACCCAGAAGCTCCGGCAGTTCGAGGCGAAGGGGTCCGGTCTCTTGCACGTGCCGGTCGCCACCACGATCCGGTCACCGTCGCGGTGCACCTTCCAGCCCGCGGGGATCTTCAGGTTCATCCCGCGGAAGGAGAAGGCCTTGGTCCCCGGGGCGGACAGGCCCGCGGTCGCGGGAAGGCCCGGAGCGGCCGAGGCAGGGGCGGGAGCGGCCGAGACGGGGGCAGGAGCGGCCGAGACGGGGGCAGGAGCGGCCGAGGCGGGGACGGGGACGGGGAGGACGGCCGCCGCGGCCAGGGCCGCGAGAACGGAAGATCGCTTTCTCATGCGGCCACGCTATGCGCCTCCACTTGGCGATCACTGGCCATCCGCTGGTAACGCGCCGCCGCGCGCGTGACGCGCCCGGTCCTCTCACCGGGAGACGGCGGCCACCGGGTCGTCCCAGGAGATCCGGTGGTCGTGTATCCAGGCCATCGGGTTCTTCGCCGCCACCCACCGCATGATCACCGGCATCATGAGGTCGCGGGCGAACGCGCCGGCGGGGCCCGGCGCCTTCCCGCTCCCGTTGCGCCTGCCCTGGGCCACGATCCGCTCCACCCGGCCGCGGCGCAGCCGCTCGTAGGCGGCGAACGCGTCGCCGGTGCCGGGGACGTCGCGCAGGCACTTGGCCAGCACGACCGCGTCCTCGATCGCCATGGACGCGCCCTGGCCCGAGGAGGGCGAGGCGGCGTGCGCGGCGTCGCCCACGATCACCATGCGCTCGTTGGACCACGTCGGCACGGTCGGGAAGTCGTAGGTGTTCCAGCCGGGCGGGATGTGCTCGGTGGCGCCGATGATGTCGAGCATCGGCCCGGTGTCGCCGGCGAACAGCTCCGTCAGCGTGGCCCGCCACCGCTCCGGAGTGATCGCCGCGAGCTCCTCCCTGGTCGGCTCCCTGCGGCTGGGCGGGTTGGCGAACCACCACACCTCCCCGTCCGGATGGATCGCGTAGCCGAAGAAGCACCGCCTGCCGAAGATGAAGTAGTACGTGCCCGGCTCGCCCGGGACCTCGACGCCGCGTGCGAATCCTCCGGTGTTCAGCAGGCCGACGTGCCGGGCACGCGGCGCGCCGGGATCGATGATCGTGCGGGTGCGCGAGCGCAGGCCGTCGGCGCCGATCAGCAGGTCGCCCTCGGCGGTGCTCCCGTCGGCGAAGACCGCGCGCACGCCGCCCGGGGTGATCGTGGCGTCGTCGAGGCGCCTGCCGTAGTGGACGCGCACGCCGCGCCGTACGGCCTCGTCGCGGAGCACCCGGTAGAGGTCGGCGCGTTTGATCGTGCGGCTGGGGTGGTGGAGGGAGGCCAGCACCCTGCCGCGGGCGTTTCGCGTCTCCATGCGCGGTGAGTCCATGCCCAGCTCGCAGACCTGGTCGTGCAGGCCGAGGACGCGCAGGGCCTCCAGCCCGTTGACCGCGAGCGTGAGGAAGACGCCGACGCCGCCCGCGCCGTGGCCGTAGGACTCGAAGATCTCGCTGTCGACGCCTGCGCGCTGCAGGGCCATGGCGGTGACCGGGCCGGCGATGCCCCCACCGATGATCAGGGCTTTTTTAGTCATGTCATTACTATACATATTATGACTAAGATCGGACAAGACCTACCATGGCTCCATGTCGACGCGGCGCTCTCCTCTGGCCATGGCCCTGCTCTCCCTGGTCAGCGAGGCACCCATGCACGCCTACCGGATGCAGCAGCTGATCAAGGAGCGGCACAAGGACGACGTGGTCAACGTCGCGCAGCGCAACAGCGTCTACCAGACGATCGAACGGCTGCTCCGCGACGGACTCATCGCCGTCCGCGAGACCGCGCGCGAGGAGAACCGCCCGGAGCGGACCGTCTACGAGCCCACCGACGCGGGCCGCGAGACGCTCAGGCAGTGGATGCGGACGATGCTGTCCACCCCGGCCCGCGAGTTCCCCGAGTTCCCCGCCGCGCTCGCCTTCCTGCCCGTGCTGGAGCCCGGCGAGGCCCTCGCGGCGCTCAAGGAGCGCCTGGCCGCCCTCGAAGCCGGGCTGGCCGCGCTGGACGCCGAACTGGCCGAGGGCCGGACGTTCCTGCTCCCCGTCTTCCTCGTGGAGACCGAGTACCAGCGGGCCGTACTCGATACGGAGCTCGGCTACGTCCGGCGGCTCGTCGGCGACCTGGAGACGGACCGGCTCACCTGGGACTTCCGCCTCTGACACCCGCGGCCCGGCTCTGGATGGGACGGGACGCCGGGCCGTACAGTCGGCTGATGGACCCTCGCGACCGCGCGCTTGAACTGTTCCATCGGGTGGCTGCCTCGGTGCCCGCCTACGGCGCGTTCCTCGACGAGCACGGCGTCGATCCCCAGCAGGTCCTGACATATCAGGATTTCGTACGGCTCCCGCTGACGTCCAAGGACGCCTACATCCGCCGCTTCCCCCTTCCCGAGCTCTGCCGGAACGGCACGATCGGCGACATGATCGCGGTCTCGTCCGGCTCGACGGGAGCACCGTCGTTCTGGGCCCGGTCCGCGGCGGACGAGCGAGTGGTCGCCGACCGCTTCGAGGAGGTCTTCCGGGACGCCTTCGCCGCCCGCGGGCGCCGGACCCTGGCCGTGGTCTGCTTCGCGCTCGGCACCTGGGTGGGCGGGCTGTTCACCGTCGCCTGCTGCCGCCACCTGGCCGAACGCGGCTATCCCGTCACCGTGGTGGCCCCCGGCAGCGACCGGTGGGAGATCCTCCGGGTGGTCCCGGAGCTCGCCCCGCACTTCGACCAGGTGGTGCTGCTCGGCTACCCGCCGTTCATCAAGGACGTCATCGACGCCGGGATCGCCGCGGGCGTCCCGTGGGCCGACTACTCGGTCAAGCTGGTGACCGCCGGGGAGGTGTTCAGCGAGGAGTGGCGGACCCTGGTCGCCGGGCGTGCCGGGATGGCCGACCCGGCACGGGACACCGCCTCCCTGTACGGCACCGCCGACGCGGGCGTCCTCGGCAACGAGACCCCGCTCTCCGTCGAGATCCGCCGCTTCCTCGCCGGGCGTCCCGAGACCGCCAGGGAGCTGTTCGGCTCCTCCCGCCTGCCGACCCTCGTGCAGTACGACCCGGACGTGCGCTTCTTCGAGGAGCATGCCGGCACCCTGCTGTTCACCGGCGACAACGGCATCCCGCTGATCCGCTACCACATCGCCGACGAGGGCGGGCTGACGCCGTACGACCGCATGCTCGGCTTCCTGCGCGGGCACGGCTTCCGGCCCGCCGCCACCGGCCCGGAGCGGCCGTTCGCCCATGTCTTCGGCCGCAGCCACTTCGCGGTGTCCTACTACGGCGCCAACGTCTACCCGGAGAACATCTCTGTCGGCCTGGAACAGCCGGAGGTCAGCGCCTTCGTCACCGGCAAGTTCGTGCTGGAGGCCGTCGAGGACGAACACCGCGACCGCCGCCTGGCCGTCACCGTCGAACTGGCCCCCGGCGTGACACCGTCCGACAAGATCGCCCGGATCGCCGGGGAATCGATCCTGACCCACCTGCTCCGCCTCAACAGCGAGTTCGCCGCCTACGTCCCCCCACACCGCCGAACCCCCGACATCCGCCTCCGCGAAACCGGCGACCCCGACTACTTCCCACCCGGCGCCAAACACCGCTACACCCGAGGATGACAGAACCCCTCCCCTCTCGGCGGCCGCCGGTCCATGGACACGAACACCGGGGGCGAAGGCGATAGCATCGATTTCGAGCGCGAGCGGAGGGAGAACGTGATGGGCTATCGTCCGATGACGCTTTCCGACCTTGCCGCGCGCCTGACAGCGGACACCGGAGACAAGATCCGCTGGAAACTCGTGTGGGAGTTCCTGGAGGAGTACCGCTGGGAGCCACCGGAGCATCAGCCGCAGTTGCTACAGGCCGAGCCGGAACCTGTCGGCGATGAGCGGTGGGACGCGTTGCTGGCCGCCCTCGCCGAGCACCTGGCCGCCAAGCACGACCTCGCTCCCCCTGCATGGACGGCTTCGCGGGTGCTCCGGCGGCCCTGGTTCCCGGCTGAGCTGGCCAGCCAGCGGACCGACGCGCTCGTCTGGGCACCGGCGGCCTTCCGCAAGCACGGTGTCTACCTGTCGAGCAAGGATCTCGAGGCGGCGTGAGCGACGACGGGCTGCTCGGCCGGGCCGAACTCGAGCATGCGTTCACTGCGCTGGGAGAGCGGCTGGTACGCCGCGGCGTCGTAGCGGATCTCTTCGTCGTGGGCGGGGCCGCGATGGCGCTCGCCTACGACGCCGTCAGAGTCACCCGCGATGTCGACGCGCTCTTCGTGCCGCACGGAGTGGTGCTGGAAGAGGCCCGCCAGGTCGCCAAAGACCTCGGCTTGCCGCCCTGGTGGCTGAACGAGCAGGCCAGTGTCTACATCTCCGGCAAGGACGACCCGGGGAAACGGCGGGTCTTCGATCACCCAGGGCTGCGGGTGATGGCGGCCTCCCCCGAACACATCTTCGCGATGAAGGCGATGGCCGCACGGACCCGCGACGTGGACGATCTCCGTCATCTGGCGGGCCTTGCCGGGGTGACGAACTCGGATGAGGCGTTCCTGCTGTGTGAGCAGTTCTTCCCCGGCGAGGAGCTCTCTCCCCGGGCGCGGGCGGTACTGGTCGATCTGTTCGGTTGAACGGACATCCATCTCTCCCGCGAACGTCCAAGGTCCGAGGGACCATCCACGCAGGGCATCCCATGAGCCCCGCATATGAACGCCGTACGGTATTACAGCATCAACTCATGTTCTACCCGGAGAACGTGTCGATCGGGCTGGAGCAGCCGGAGATCAGCGTGTTCATCACCGGAAAGTTCGTCCTGGAGGTCGTCGAGGACTCCCGCCGCGACCGGCGCCTGGCCGTCACCGTCGAACTGGCCCCCGGCGTGACACCGTCCGACAAGATCGCCCGGATCGCCGGGGAATCGATCCTGACCCACCTGCTCCGCCTCAACAGCGAGTTCGCCGCCTACGTCCCACCGCACCGGCAGGCTCCAGAGATCAGACTCCGCGAGACCGGCGACCCCGACCACTTCCCGCCCGGCGCCAAACACCGCTACACGCGCGGCTGACACTCCTCCGGTCAGTTCAGCGGTTCGAAGGGGTTGACCACCGAAACGCCCGTCTCCGCGAAGTCCTTCACGTTCCGGCTCACCAGGGTCCATCCGTGCACCCTGGCCGTCGCCGCGATCAGCCCGTCCATCGTCGGCAGGGGGCGGATGGCGTTCATCCGCCCCCACTCCTCCGCGATCTCCGCCGTGACGGGGACGATGCGGTCGCCGAACTGCCGGTGGAGGGTGTGCAGCCAGCGCTCCAGGAGGGTCGCCTGAGCGGGGTCCTTGCGCCTGCGGAGCTCGACTCCGCAGCGGATCTCCCCGACCGTCAAGGCGCTGAGGTAGAGCGTGGGCCCGTGGGCTCCGCCGATCCAGTCCCGGACCGTAGGGCTCCCGTTCCGCTTACGCACTTCGGAGACCACATTGGTGTCGAGCAAGTAGCCGACGTCCATCAGTCGAAGTCCACCTCTCGGGGGAGGTCACGGTTCCGGAGGAACTCGATGTCGTCGTCCCAGTCAGGATCCCCCAAGAGAAATCGCCCGAAGTCGGGAGTCTTCCCTTGGAGGCGGCGGTACTCGGCGATGTCGATAACCACGGCCACCTCCTCTCCGTGCCGGGTGACCACCTGCGGACCTTCACTCACCGCCAGCCGCACGACCTCGCTGAAGCGTTGCTTCGCCTCCTGCACCTGCCAACCGCCCATGAACACCTCCTGTCTAGTCTGTCTAGACTGAGATTAGGTCAATACAAGATCATGCGCAGCCGTAGCAGTAAAGCCGACCTTCAGCCAGCGGTGCTGCATCCTGCAATCGCCCAATCGCCGCATCGATTGAGGTTCTCCCGGAGAACGCGTCGATCGGGCTGGAGCAGCCGGAGATCAGCGTGTTCATCACCGGAAAGTTCGTCCTGGAGGTCGTCGAGGACGAGCACCGCGACCGGCGCCTGGCCCGGGCGACCTACCGGTCGCTGGGATTCCGGCGGTTCGCCCGCAACGTCTCCTTCATCCGGGATCGCTGAGGCCGTACGGCCCCGGCTCCGCGGGGCGCGCGGGCCGGCCGTTCGGATCCTCTCCCCCGGGTCCGGGCGCGATCAGCGCACTCGCCTCCAGCCGGAAGGGCTGACGCCACGGGCGCGTTTGAACGCCACGCTGAAGGCGAACGGGTCCTCGTACCCGACCGTGCGAGCCACGGCCGCGACGGTCATGTCGGTGTCGCGGAGCAGGTCCGCCCCCAAGGCCATCCGCCAGCCGGTGAGGTAGGTCAGCGGGGGTTCGCCGACCAGACCGGTGAAGCGTGCGGCGAAGGCGGCGCGGGACATGCCGGCCTCGGCGGCCAGCGCAGCCACCGTCCACCGGCGGGCGGGATCCTCGTGCACCAGGCGCAGGACGTCGCCGATCGCGGGGTCGGCCAGCGCCCGGTACCAGACGGGGTGCCGCCTGCGGTGTGCGGAAGCATGGCCAGCAGGCGGTCGCCCACCTCGCCGCAGAGCTCATGGGCGCCCCGGA
Source organism: Thiemannella venezuelensis (assembly GCF_014203605.1). GTDB lineage: Bacteria > Actinomycetota > Actinomycetes > Streptosporangiales > Streptosporangiaceae > Planomonospora_A > Planomonospora_A venezuelensis. Next base: position 16,569 of record NZ_JACHJJ010000043.1, read on the forward strand.
GCAAGGTCGTGGCCCCCGGCAGACCGTCGCCGTAGGTGCGGGGAGCCGGCCTCCGCCGGGCTCCTGGCGGCTCTTCACCCTCGTCGAGAACATGCTTCCCGCTCTTGTCGAGCACGATCTGAGGCGGGGTGGACGGGTCGTCGGCAATCGTGTATCGACCGATTCCACTGATGAGGGCGATATCGCCCGCAGACAGGCATACCGGTGCGGCGCCCGCGTCGTCGAGCCGGACCGACGCGTGGCCGCCGAGCGTGGCCACGATCGTGATCGGACGGCCGCCTCCGGGGACCAGCGGTCGGCGGCCGTGGGTTTCGGCGCTCCCGCCCTGTCACCGCAGGACGGTCCGGCTCACCATCACACGGCAGTACCACCAGAACGCGAGGGACAGGACGCCGACGCCGATGTCGAACAGGCTCATCGACGACCCCAGGATGTCCCACCGGTCCCGGAAGGCGAACGTGAGGATCAGCAGCGCCACCTGGGCCAGCGCGGTCGTCAGGGCCAGCGGCACCGCCCATCGAGAGCGCAGGATCGAAGCCGCCGCCGAGACGAGGCCTCCAGCGACGTTGAGGGTCCAGAGGACGCCGAGACCGAGCGGATAGTCGGTGAAGTAGCCGATCTGAGGCTCCGCGTAGCCCTGGGCGGCCAAGTAGTCCGGGTTCAGCGTGAGCGTGAGCACGTAGTCCCGCGCGCCACCGACGTAGAGCGCGAGCATGAACAGCCCGACGACCCACAGGTGCCATGGCGCGCGGCCTCGCCGACGGTTCTCCACTGCGGTCGGTACGGCGTCTTCACGCATCGTCGCTCTGATCCTTCCGGGCGTCGAGCACGGTCTCGGCGAGGTGGACGAAGTCGTCGTTGCGTAGAACCGCGATACCGCGTTCCACGTCCGCCAGCAGCAGCAACGTGTCGCCGGGAGCGATCCCGAACATGTCCCGCATGTCCTTCGGGATGACGATCTGGCCGCGATCCCCGACTTTCGCCGTCCCGGCAAGCTTCCCTGGTGGTGGTGGCGTCAATCCGGCTCCATGTGAACTGGTTCCTACTTTTCATATATTTCACACTGAACCTACAACATGCGCCCGGGTCGTGGTGGGTTACCTGGGCCCGACCGTGGAGAACGGGTGTGAGTACTGCGCTGCTCCCACCGGCGAAACAGCGCGTCCGGTCCTGCGGGATGCGCACCCGGCGGACGCCGACCTCGCCGCCGTGGGCGGCCGGCTCGGCGGCGAGGTCGCCCATCGGGCAGCCGGGAGTGGCGCCCGTCTTCTGGCGCATCAGTAAAGCGAGGGATAGCGTGGGCGATCATGATGCGCAGGTGGATGGTGCCGACGCTGCTCGTCGTCTCCGGTCTGGCCGTGGCGGCCCGGCAGCTCAGTGCGGGGTCGCCGGGTGCGGCCGCGCTCTGGTCGCTGGTGTTCCTGCTGCTGGCCGGGGCGCTCTCGCCGTGGGCGTTCCCGGCGTCGATCACCGATGCGCAGGCGCGGCGCCGCAGTGCAGCCGACGGCCGCCCGATCGTCTACTGGCGGCCCGGCTGCCGGCACTGCCTGCGGCTACGGCTCCGGTTGGGCCGCGACGCCCGCCGGCTGCACTGGGTCGACATCTGGCGCGACCCGGACGGCGCGGCGGCGGTGCGGGCCGCCGCCGGAGGGCACGAGACGGTGCCGACCGTGGTGCTCGCCGGAGTGCCGCACGTCAACCCCGACCTCGTATGGCTGCGCCGACAACTGCCGTGACTGGGGCAGGCCAGGTAGCCGACGAGACGGCAGGAAACCCAACCTGCGCAACGACCGGTCCGCGATGCGCGCCGAGTGCCGTCGTCGATCGCGGTTTCGTAGCGGGCCGACGGGCATGCGGGATCGGTGATCGAGTCCGTGATCACCGATCCGGCGCCCATCTTCAGGCTGCTCGCTGCTTGCCCTCCACGCCGAGCCCGGCGACACCGTCGGTCGAAACGCAGATCCCGAATACCCGGTCATGGCCTGTCCAGCCGTTCATCCGCCCCCGGTTGTTGCCGATCTGCACCCGACCGGCCGACGCGTCCACCGCCGACGCCAGATGGAGACAGACGCTCCTCTGAACCCTGGCCCGCACGATGTCGCCGACCTCGAGTTTCGACGGATCCACTGGCGCCCCCTCACCAACCGCCGACTGCGGATCAAAGGGAGCATGGACGAACCCGTCGGTTTGAACTCCCCGGATCGTCACACCGTTCACGGCAGAAGCGCGAAGAAGGAGATAAGTCAGTCTTCAAGCTTGTTAGCCACATCAATGCGATGAAACGCTTGCGTCATGGCGACATTCGCTGGGGGGAAGATCGAGGCCTTCGTCGGCCCGCCCGAGCTGGGCGCGGCCGACGACCTCGAACGAGTGATCATCGACTTCATCGGCGGTGCCCGGCGCTCCCTGGACATCGCCGTTCAGGAGCTCGACTCCGAGCCCGTCGCGCAGGCCGTCCTGGACGCCCGCTTCCGCGGAGTGCGGGTCCGCATGGTGCTGGAGCAGGACTACCTGGTCTCCGCCCGGCCTCCGGCGGTCGCCGTACGGGCGGGCGAGGACGAGGCCGCGGCCCGGTACCGCGTCCAGTGGGGCGAGGAGGGCGGCGAGCGGAGCCTGGAGCCGAACCGGAGGATCCTGTCCGCGCTGCTGCGCTGCAACGTCGACGTGAAGGCGGACTACAACCCGGCGATCTTCCATCAGAAGTTCGTCGTCCGCGACTACCGGGACGGGGACCGCGCGCTTCCCACCTCGGCGATCCTGTCGGGATCGGCGAACTTCACCGGGACCGACTGCCACCGGAACCTCAATCATGTCGTGATATTTCATGATTCGCGGATCTGCCGGGAGTACGCCGCCGAGTTCGACCAGATGTGCGCCGGGCGGTTCGGCCGAGACCTCCACGGCAAGGTCCCGAGCGCCTACAACCTCGGCGGGATACCGGTGAAGGTGCTGTTCGCGCCCGACCACGCGCCCGAGCTGGAGATCATGAAGCAGATGCTCAAGGCCACCGCGCGCGTCGACTTCGCCATCTTCACCTTCTCCGGCTCCTCCGGCATCGACGACGCCATGATCGCCCTGGCGGCGGCCGGGCGTACCGTCACCGGCGCGATGGACCCCGGTCAGGGCGCCCAGACCTGGGCGGCCACCCACGACCTGGACCGCGCCCGCATCGAGCTGTACTTCCCCAAGCGCGTCCCCGCCTTCGGCAAGCTCCACCACAAGCTCATGGTCGTCGACGAGGCCGTCGTCGTCGCGGGGTCCTTCAACTACACCGCGCCCGCCAACAACTACAACGACGAGAACATCTTCGTCCTCGGCAGCCCCTACCCCGACCTGCCCGAACGCGAGGGAGGCCCGGTCGATCCGGCCGCCTGCGCCGAACTCGCCCGCTTCTTCCGCGCCGAGATCCAGCGCATCGAGGCCGCGGGCGAACGCTTCATCGGCAAGGGCTGACCCGCCCGCGGCGGGAACCCGGCCCTCGCGGGGCGGCGGGCCGCCCGCCGCCGTCCCGTACGGCGCCGCGGGGATCACGCCAGGCGGCGGCCCGGACCTTCGGCAGGGCCGATGCCGAGCCGAACGATCGGGCCGCGTAGGCTCCGCCGGGTGGACCTCCACGTGAGTCTGGCGGGCCGCGGCGACCTGGCCGCCCGCATCTACCGGCAGGTGCTCGACGCGATCCTCGACGGGCGGCTCCGGCCCGGTGAGCGGCTGCCGCCCACCCGCGAGCTGGCCCGGCGGCTGGAGGTGTCGCGCAACACGGTCGCCGCGGCGTACGAACGGCTCGCCGCGGAGGGCTTCCTGGAGGGCCGCGCCGGAGCCGGCACCTTCGTCGGCGGCGGGCGGGTTCCGGGACGGACGACGCCCGCGGACCCGGCGGGGAAAGGGCCCGCGGGCGCGCCCGGCCGTACCGGCGCGCACAGGGCGCCCGGCGGCGTACGGCCGCGCCCGCTGTGGCGGTCGCTCCCCTCCCCCGTCCGGGACGACGCGCAGGCCGGCCCGCCGTACGACTTCCGGGTGGGCGTGCCCGACCCGGAGCTGTTCCCGCTGGCCACCTGGCGGCGGCTCGTCGCCCGCGAGCTGCGGCTCTCGGCCGTACGCACCGCCGGCTACGGCGAGCCCGCGGGGCACGCAGGGTTGCGCGCGGCGATCGCCCGGCACGTCGGGATCTCCCGTTCGGTGCGCGCGGAGGCCGAGGACGTGATCGTCACGCAGGGGGCGCAGCAGGCCCTCGACCTCGTCGGCCGGGTGCTGATCGAACCGGGGGACTGCGTGGCCGTCGAGGAGCCCGGCTATCCCCCGGCCCGGCTGCTGTTCCGGTCGCTGGGCGCGCGGGTGGCCGGGGTGCCCGTCGACGCCGAGGGGCTGCGGGTGGACGCCGTCCCCTCCGCCGCCCGGCTGGTCTACGTCACGCCGTCGCACCAGTTCCCGCTGGGCGTGCCGATGTCCCTCCGGCGCCGCGCCGAACTGCTCGCGTGGGCGGAGCGGCGTGGCGCGGTGGTCGTGGAGGACGACTACGACAGCGAGTTCCGGTTCGGGAGCCGCCCGCTCGAACCGCTGCAGAACCTGGACCGCGACGGCCGCGTCGTCTACGTCGGGTCGTTCTCCAAGACGCTGCTGCCGATGCTGCGCACCGGCTTCCTGGTCGCCCCGGCCTCGCTCCGGCCCGCGCTGCGCGAGGCCAAGCGGCTCACCGACTGGCACGGCGACGTGATCACCCAGGCGGCGCTCGCCCGCTTCATCGACGAGGGCCTGCTGGGCCGGCACGTCCGCAGGGCGGCCCGCGAGTACGCCGCCCGGCGCGAGCTGGTCACCGCGGCCCTCCGCCGCGACTTCGCCGGCCTGCTCCGCCTGGTGCCGTCGGCGGCGGGCCTGCACGTGTGCGCCCGGCTCGCCCCGGACGCGGAGGTGGATGTGGAGGCGGCCCTGGCGCGGGCGGGGACGGCGGGCGTCCGCGCGGAGAGCCTCGCCGGGTACTGCGGCGGGACTCCGGTGCAGCGGGGGCTCGTGCTCGGGTACGGCGCGGTCCCGGCGGGGATGATCGAGGAGGGCCTGCACCGGCTCGCGGCGGTCCTCCGCCCCTCCTGAGCGGACGGCGGAGGGTTCCGGCCCCGGCGGCGGACGGCCGGGGAAACGTCGGTGCGATCTCCTAGGCTGAACCCCATGGCGAGAGCGAATGACGATGTGGCCGCGGCCCTCGAGGAATACGCCGAGCTGTTCGCGATGACGGGCGGCGACGCCTTCCGGGTGCGCAGCTACCAGAAGGCGGCCAAGGCGATCTCGGGGTTCCCCGACGACGTCGCGGCCGTGCCGGTGCGCAGTGTTCCCGGGGTCGGCGAGGCGATCGCCAAGAAGGTCGAGGAGTATCTCCAGCGGGGGAGCTTCCGGCAGCTCGACGACCTGCGGGGCAGGGTCCCCGAGGGGGTGCGGAGGCTGACCCGGGTGCCCTCCCTCGGCCCGAAGAAGGCCGTCCTGCTCTTCCAGGAGCTGGGCATCGACTCCCCCGAGGCCCTGGCCGAGGCGATCAGGGCCGGGCGCCTCAAGGGAGTCAGGGGCTTCGGCGCCAAGACCGAGGAGAACCTGCTCAGGGGCATCGAGCAGATGGAGCGGGCCGACACCAGGGTGCACACCGGCGTGGCGATGGACCTGGCCGAGCGGGTCATCGCCTCGCTGGAGGGCGGGGCCGAGCGCATCGCCTACGCCGGCTCGCTGCGCCGGATGAAGGACACCGTCGGCGACATCGACATCCTCGCCGTCGCCCCGCAGAGCCTGATGGACGACTTCAAGGCCCAGCCGTACGTCGCGGAGGTCATCGCCTCGGGCGGGAAGAAGACCTCGATCCGCACCCACCAGGGCCTCCAGGTGGACCTCCGGCTGGTCCCGGCCGAGTCGTGGGGCGCGGGCCTGCAGTACTTCACCGGCTCCCAGGCGCACAACGTGCACCTGCGCGAGATCGCCGTGAAGAAGGGCTGGAAGTTGTCCGAGTACGGCCTGTTCGACGGCGAGCGGGTGGTCGCGGCCGCCTCGGAGGAGGAGATCTACCGGGCGCTCGGCATGGAGTGGATCCCGCCGGCGCTGCGCGAGGACGGCGGGGAGATCCCCGCCGCGCTCAAGGGCGGGCTGCCCGAGCTGGTGACTCTGGAGGACCTCCGGGGCGACCTGCACACCCACACGGACCTGACCGACGGCATCGCCTCGCTGGAGGAGATGGTCGCCGCCGCCCACGCGCTCGGCCACTCCTACTACGCGGTGACCGACCACGCCCCGGACCTGGCCATGCACCGGATGACGCTGGAGAAGATGCTGGCGCAGCGTGAGCAGATTCGCCGACTTCAGGGTAAATATCCTGACATGCGGATCCTGCACGGCGCCGAACTCAACATCGGCCCGGACGGCTCGGTCGACTGGCCGGCCGAGGTCCTGGCCGGCTTCGACGTCTGCGTCGCCAGCGTGCACTCGCACTTCACCCAGTCGCGCGAGGAGATGACCCGCCGGTTCGTCACCGCGTGCGAGAACCCGCACGTGCACGTGATCGGCCATCCCACGACCCGCCTGATCGGCAGGCGCTCCCCCGTGGACGCCGACTGGGACGAGGTCTTCCGCGCGGCGGCCCGCACCGGCACCGCGATGGAGATCGACTCCTTCCCCGACCGCTCCGACCTCCCGGCCGACCTGGTACGGCTGGCGCGCCACCACGGCGTGAAGTTCTCCATCGACAGCGACGCCCACGCCGTGCCCCACCTGGGCAACCGGCGCTTCGGCGTCGGCATCGCCCAGCGCGCCTGGCTGACCCCGGAGGATGTGATCAACACCTGGCCGCTGGAGAGGCTGCTCGGCTTCCTGGGCGGCTGAGGTCCCGCCCGTTCCCCCCGGTTTACATGTATTCCTAGTAGGAAATAGATGTTACTGGAAGGGGTGGTGCAGCATGCCGTACGGGACCCTGATCTGCGAGACCTCCACCGGGATCGCCAAACCGCTGCCGCCGGAGCTGTTCACCGTGCACGGCACCTGCGCCGAGATGCGCTGGGAGGCCATGCGCGGAGCCGGATACCACGTGCCCGCCGACCGGTTCTTCGTGCGCAACCACACCTCGACCCCGCTCGTCGACGCGGCCTCCTGGCGGCTGGAGCTGCACGGCTCCGGGCTCGGCAACCCCAGGGGCTTCGGCTACGAGGACCTGCTCGCGCTCCCCGCGGTCACCCGGGACGTGGCGATCGAGTGCGCGGGCAACGGCCGGAGCCTGTTCACCGCCCAGCAGCACCAGGAGGTCTCCGGCACCCCGTGGCGGCTCGGCGCGGTCGGCGTGGCCCGCTGGCGCGGGGTGCCGCTGTCCACGGTCCTGGACCTGGCCGGGATCCTGCCCTCCGCCGTCGACGTGATGGCCCGGGGCCTCGACCCCCGCTACGTGGCCGGCGGCGTCGACCACGGCCGGGTGCGGCGGCCCATCCCGGCCGCCAAGGCGCTCGACGACGTCATCCTCGCCTACGAGATGAACGGCGGCCCGCTCCCGCCCGACCACGGCCACCCGGTACGGCTGGTCGTGCCCTCCTGGATCGGTCTGGCCTCGGTCAAGTGGGTGGGCGACATCGAGGTCTCCGCGGCGCCGCTGACCTCCCCGTGGACCACGGAGTTCTACCGGATGTTCGGCGTGGCCCACCCGCCGGGCGGCGGTCCCCCGCTGACCACCGGAGGCATCCGCAGCGCCTTCGAGCTCCCGTGGGGGGCCAGGCTGGCCGCCGGTCGCCCGCACGTGCTGCACGGGCGGTCCTGGTCGGCCGGCGGCCGGATCACCGGGGTCGAGGTGAGCCTCGACGCCGGAGCCACCTGGCGCCGGGCCGAACTGCACGGCCCGCGCGTCTGCCCCGCATGGACCCGCTGGCACGTCGCCTGGAACCCCCGCACGACCGGCCCGCACACCCTGATGGCCCGGGCCGCCGACGAGACCGGAGGGGTCCAGCCGATGCGGACCCCGCACAACGAGCTGGGTTACCTCTTCGACGCGGTCGTGCGCCATCCCGTGACGGTCACATATTTCTAGCGAGCGCGCCGGCCGTACGGAAATATCACCCTCGCGCAGCCGGGCCAATGTTTTCGCTGTACGGCGCGCACATCGGCTGATCAGGCAAGATTCGCTACCAGAATTGACGGTCGGCTGCCCGGATTTCATCTGAAATACTCCTCCGGTCGCGCCGGGGAAACGTGGTGGAAACGAACCGGGGCGATGATGCAGATGATCCGAGGCCCGTTCCGCCCTTCCCGTCGGAGGCTCACCGATGCGCCAGCTGACCCCGCTCGACGCGCAGTTCCTGCACGCCGAATCGGCGACCACCGCGGCTCACGTCGCCGGCGTCGCGGTCCTGGACCCGGCCTGCGCCCCCGGGGGCGCGGTCACGCGCGAGGCCCTGATCCGGCTGCTGCGCGAGCGGCTGCACCTGGCCCCGGCCCTGACCCTGCGCCTGGCCGACGTGCCCCTCGGGCTGGACCATCCGTACTGGGCCGAGGACCGCTCCCTCGACGTCGCCGCGCACGTGTACGAGACGACCCTGCCGATGCCGGGCGACGAGGCCCAGCTCGCCGAGGCGGTCGCCCGGATCCACGGGCGGCGGCTGGACCGGAGCCGCCCGCTCTGGGAGATGCACCTGATCCAGGGACTCACCGGCGGCCGGGCCGCCCTCTACGCCAAGGTCCACCACTGCGCCGTCGACGGGATCTCGGGCGCGGAGACCCTGGCCGCCCTGCTCGACCTCGCCCCCGAGCCCCGCAGGGTCGAGCCGCCCGCCCCGGGCCCGCCGACCACCGCCCCCGGCCCGGCCCGCATGCTCGCCGGAGCGGCCGCCCGCTCGCTCACCCACCCGGTGCGCGCCCTGCGCTCCCTCGGCCGGAGCGCGGCCGACCTCGACGCGATCCCGGTCGCCGCGGGGCTCCCGGGGGCCCGGCTGGTGGCCGCCGCGACCCGGATGCTCACCGGGGGCCCGCGGGACCTGCCGGCGCTGCCCGCGCTCTCGGCTCCGCGCACCCCGTTCAACGGCCCGATCAGCGCGCGGCGGCGCTTCTCCTACGGCTCGATCCCGCTGGCCGACGTCAAACGGGTGGCCGGGGCCTCCGGCGGCAGCGTCAACGACGTGGTCATGGCGCTGTGCGCCGCCGCGCTGCGCTCATGGCTGCGCGAACGAAACGCGCTGCCGGACCGGCCGCTGATCGCCGCGGTCCCGGTCGCGGTCCGTACGGCGAGCGCCCGGGAGGCGGTCGGCAACCAGATCTCCGCCATGATCGCCCCGATGCCGACCGACGTCGACTGCCCCCTGGAGCGCCTGCGGGCCGCGGGCGAGGCGATGCGCACCGCCAAGCGGCGCTTCGCCCGCTCCCCCGCGACCTGGCTGAACGAGATCTCCTCGATGCTCCCCGCGGCCGTGACCGCGGTGGCGACCTCGGCGGTCTTCCGGCTGGCCGCGATGGCGCCGCCGCCGGTCAACCTGATCGTCTCGAACGTGCCGGGGCCGCAGTTCCCGCTCTACCTGTGCGGGGCCCGGGTGCTGTCCTACTACCCGCTGTCGGTGCTGACCGACGTGACCGGCGGGATCAGCATCACCTGCTTCTCCTACGACGGCTCGCTCGACTTCGGCATCGTCTCCTGCCCCGACCGGGTGACGGACGCCTGGCGGCTGATGGGGCACCTGCAGGAGGCGATGGACGAGCTGCTGGAGCTGACCGGCCCGCGGCCCGCGCCCTCCGGTACGGGCGTCCGGGCGCGCGCTCACCGGGCGCCGACGGACTCCAGCAGCAGCGGCAGCGCCCGGCGCAGCTCCCTGTTCCAGTAGGTCATGTTGTGCCGGCCGTCGTAGAAGTGGGTCTCGACGGGGATGCCGAGCTCCTTCAGCCGGCCGGCGAAGGCGGTGGCCGCCTTGTGGGCGAGCTCCTCGGTGATGTCGCCGAAGAGCTCGCCCCGCCGCTTGCGCCCGTCGCCCGCCGCCACGTAGAGGCGGACGCCGCGGAGCTCGGCGGCCTGGTCGTAGGGGTTGTGCTCGCGCCAGATCTCCCGGTCGCCGTGCGGGTCGCCCCAGATGCGCTTCCAGTCGGTGCCGAAGCAGCCCGCGGTGGTGCCGAGCATGACGGCGATGTCCACGCCGGGCAGCAGGGTGTGCACGGCGCCGCTGAAGGAGGCGGCGGCCTTGAACCGTCCGGTCGCGGCGTAGAGCATCGCGCCCTGGCCGCCCATCGAGTATCCGGCGATCGCCCGCTCCCCGCCCGCCGCGTATCGGGCCTCCAGCAGCGGGAGCAGCTCTTCGAGGTGGTAGGTCGCCCAGCGGGGCGGGCCGCCGTCGCCGCCGTTGTGCCAGTCGGAGTAGCTGCCGCACTTGCCGCCGTCGGGCATCACCACGATGACCGGCGCGTCCTCGGTCAGCTCCTCGACGTCCGACCTCGACCACGCCTGGTAGTCGTCGAGGCCGCCGTGGAGCAGCCAGAGCACGGGCCAGGTCCTGTCCGAACCGGCGGACCAGCCCTTGGGCAGCAGCAGCCGTACCGTGGTGAGGTCGCCGAGGGCGTCCGAGCGCAGGGTCAGCTCCATCCGGCGCTCGCCGAGCCGCCGCTCCTTGACCACCTCGACGCCCTCGGGGACCTTCGGCTTCCCGGTCTCGCGGGGCTGCTCGGAGGCGGGCGGCCGGTCGGGGCCGGTGACCGGGCGGCGCTGGTTGGTGAGCAGGGCGATGGTGGCGGCCACCACCAGCACGAACAGGCCGACCGCGACCACGGCGCCGACGAGGAATCCGCGCAGCCGTGAACCGGGCGCCATGAGAGCCTCCCACCGTCCTATTGACGCGGCACATAATAGCTTCCCGCCGATCTCCGGGGATGCGCCGGAAGTGCGCGAGTATCCACCAATAGAGTGAGGAGCATGAGCTTTTCTGAGCTGAACCTCTTCCCGCTCTGCCTGGGCGGCAACGTCTTCGGCTGGACCGCCGACCGCGAGACCTCTTTCGCGATCCTGGACGCCTACGCGGAGGCCGGGGGCAACTTCGTCGACACCGCCGACTCCTACTCCCACTGGGTCCCGGGGCACGCGGGCGGGGAGTCGGAGACCATCATCGGCGAGTGGATGGCCTCCCGCCGCAACCGCGACCGGGTCGTGGTGGCGACCAAGGTCGGCATGCTGCCGGCCCGCAGCGGGCTCTCGCCGGCGAACATCCGCGTGTCCGTGGAGGGTTCGCTCCGCCGCCTGGGGACCGACCACATCGACCTGTACTGGGCGCACATCGACGACGCCGAGACCCCGCTGGAGGAGACCCTCGGCACGTTCGACGCGCTGATCCGCGAGGGCAAGATCCGCAACATCGGCGCCTCGAACCACGAGGCCGGTCGGCTCGCCGAGGCGCTGGAGGTCTCCGAGCGGGACGGCCTGGCCCGCTACGGGGTCGTGCAGCAGCACTACAACCTGGTGGAGCGCGGCTACGAGGGGGCCCTGCGGGACGTGGTGGCCGGTGCGGGGCTGACCAGCACGCCGTACTTCGGCCTGGCCCGCGGCTTCCTGACCGGCAAGTACCGGCCCGGCGTGGAGGTGGACAGCCCGCGCGCGGGCAAGGCCTCGGAGTACCTCGCGACCGAGCGCGGCCCCCGCGTCCTGGACGCCCTGGAGAAGGTCGCCGCCGCCCACGGCGCCGTCCCGGCCACGATCGCGCTCGCCTGGCTGGCCGCCCAGCCCACGGTGGCCGCGCCGATCGCCAGCGCCCGCGACGTCGAGCAGCTCCGGCCGCTGCTCGCGGTCGCCGAGGTGGAGCTGACCGAGGACGAGCTCGCGCTGCTGGACGAGGCCTCCCGCTGACCTTCCGCCGGACGGGCCCGTCCCGCCCGGCGGGCCCGGCCGCATCGCCCGGCACCGCGCAGGGGCCCGGCCGCGCGATGCGGCCGGGCCCCTGCCGGCGGGTGCGGGGGTCCGGCGCGCACCCGCCCAGCGGGCACGCGCCGGACCGTGGACCTAGGAGACTGCTGAAAATCTTGTTGTGATGTGCTCGGGCCGTGGGCCGCTGGTCAGTCGCCCCGGCTCGAGGACAAGACAGGCGCCGGCACGC
>NZ_JACHJJ010000044.1 GCF_014203605.1 Thiemannella venezuelensis
CCGCGATCGGCGTGCTGTTCGCGATCACGCTGCCGGTGGTGACCCGCGGCGCGGCGCTGACGCAGGCCGGGCTCAGCCGGGCCATGCTGACCGGCCTCGCCGAGCTGCACGATCGCGGCGACGACCTGGGCCGCACCGGTGGGTCCCCGCTCGCCTTCGCCGACCGGGCCCGCGAGCACCGCGCCGCCTTCACCGCCTGAGAGAAGGGCTCCGGCCCGCTTCCGGTGATCGGACGACAGAGCGTTGCGCGGGGTCAGCGGTAGGGGAGTACGCGGATGCGGAGCAGGTCGAAGCCGGCGTGACGGCCGGCGGGCTGCGCAACCGCTCCGGAGGACTCCCCGGGCCGAACCCTATGCGGTGGGCCGCGAAGCGGTACCGGCCTGATAGACGGCTACAGCGAAGGGCCGGTGAACGGTGATCTCCACGTGCTCGGTGAGTTTGGCCACCGCGGTGCCGGCCTCCAGATGGCGGTGGAGCCGTTCGGCCTCCGGCCAGGGGTGCACCATGACCAGCAGGCCGGCGGAGTCGAGGAGATCGCTCAGCCGGGCCGACGCCCGGCGGACGCGGTCGCCGCGTCCCAGGTAGTAGAGGGTCTCGGCGCAGAAGACCAGGTCGAAGCGGTGGTCGGGACGATGGCTGAGGATGTCGGCCTCGAGGAAGCGCACGCGGCGGGTGGCGCCCATCCGCCGGCGGGCGCGGTCGAGGGCACGAGCGGAGATGTCGATGCCGGTGATCTCGGCGTCGGGGTAGGCCGTCGCCAGCAGCCGGGTGAAGACGCCCTCGCTGCATCCCACCTCCAGGATGCGCCGGTACGGCCGGGCGGGCAGCTGCCGGAGCGTGGTGGTGTACTTGTGGTGTTCGTAGCCGTCGGTTCCCAGGTTCCACGGATCCGGGCGGCGGTGCCACCAGTCGAAGTAACGGCCCAGGACCGCGCCCTGGCCTCGTGGAGTCAGCAGGGACAACGTCCTGAAGAGCATGCGGTGCATGGTCTCGGGAAGCCGTGCCGGGATGGTCATACTGCCCCTTTTCTCCGGTCCGGAGGCCGTCGCCGCCGGCGGGTTCGAAGGGAACCTACGGACGCGGGCGGCTGGACGTCATGGACCCGCAGATCGATCCGCGGAGCCGGTCCTGGAGGATGAGGCGGATCAGGGCGGGACTACGGCGGCTCCGGAGGGCGGCCGTTGGGACGCACCAGGCCGGTCTGGAAGGCGTACACCGCCGCCTGCGTGCGATCGCGCAGCCGCAGTTTGGTCAACAGGTTGCTGATGTGGGTCTTCACCGTGGGTTCGGCGATCGTGAGCCGATCGGCGATCTCACCATTGGACAGGCCGTGCGCGACGAGCGCGAGGATCTCGCTTTCACGCTCGGTCAGCTGCTCGATCCGCAGGCCGGTGCGCGCCGGGGAGGGCGCCAGGCGGGAGAAGGCGTCGATGAGCCGCCGGGTCACCGACGGCGCCAGCAGCGCATCGCCCCGGGCCACCACCCGCACCGCCTCGCTCAGCTCACGGCCGGTGGCGCTCTTCAGCAGGAACCCGCTGGCCCCGGCCCGCAGCGCCTCATAGACGTACTCGTCGAGGTCGAACGTGGTGAGCACCAGTACCTTGGCGCGGCCCGCCAGCCGCCGAGCGGCCTCCAGCCCGCTGAGCACGGGCATGCGCACGTCCATCAAGACGACGTCGGGCTCCAGCTCGGCGGCCTTGGCGACGGCCTCGCGGCCGTCGGCGGCCTCGCCCACCACTTCGATGTCGGGCTGGGCGTTGAGCAGCACCACGAATCCCTCACGTACCATGGCCTGGTCATCGGCGACCAGCACGCGGATGGTCATCCGTCCTCGCCCGCCTCGAGGGGCAACCGTGCGACGACGGCGTATCCGCCGTCGGCCCGGGGGCCGGAACTCAGCCGCCCGCCCAGCATCGAGGCCCGTTCCCGCATCCCGAGCAGCCCGTGCCCGGATCCAGGAGAGGCCGGCGGCGGAATCGGCGGAGGGCTGTTCGTCACGTGCAGCTCCAGATAGGCGGACCGGTAGATGACCTCGATGTGCGCCGTGGCGCCGGGAGCGTGCCGCAGCACGTTGCTCAGCGCCTCCTGGACGATGCGATAGGCCGACAGCTCCACCCCGGCGGGAAGCGCCCGCCGCCGTCCGTCCGTGTCCAGTGCCACATCCAGACCGGCTTCACGCATCCGGTCCACCAGGCCGTCCAGGTGCTCCAGGGTCGGCTGCGGGCCGCTCTCCTGCCCGGAAGTCCCGTTCCGGAGCAGACCGAGAGTCCGGTGGAGCTCGGTGAGCGCCTCCAGCGCGCTGGTGCGGATGGTGGCGAAGCTGCGCATCAGCTCTTCGGGCGGATCGGCCACCCGGTACGGCGCGGCCTCGGCCTGGACGGCGACCACCGACATGTGATGGGCCACCACATCGTGCAGCTCGCGGGCGATCCGGGTGCGCTCTTCCAGTACCGCGCGCCGGGTCTGCTCCTGCCCGCTCGCCAGCTCCGCGCGGGCCACCCGGCGCAACGCCTCGCTGCGCCCGCGCAGCGCGCCGACCGCGACCAGGGCCGCGGCCGACAGCACCGTCATGTCGGTCAGAGCCCACAGCTCCCGTCCGCCCGGTAGCACGGTCACCAGAACGACGCCCACCGCGACGGTGATCAACCACATCTCGGCCAGCACCCGAGGTCTGGCCTTGAAGGCGATCAGGGCGAGCACGCTCAGGTGGACGGCCAGGCAGGGGGTGGGCCAGATCGCCTCACCCGGGCCGGGATGCACGATCGCCGCGGTGAGAGCGGCGGAGGCCAGGGACAGCCACCAGCCCGCCATCGGCCGGTACAGGCACATCGGCAGCGCCAGCGCCTGCCCGGCCCCCAGCATGCCGGCCATCTCGTTGCGCAGGCCGTAGTCCTCGATCAGCGTGTGCCAGGCGACCGCGGAGATGAGCACCGCGTAGGCGCCCACCACCAGGTGCGCTGTCCAGGCGGTGGAGGGGAAGCGCGTGGGCGGCGGAAGGAACAGCGGTGCCTGCCCGCCGGGAGCCAGATCCCGGCGCAGCACGCGCAGCCCGGCGCGGACACGCCACTGCCGGTCGTCCAACCGTCGTCTCAGTGCCGAGCACCCCCAGCGAGGACGGAGCCATTCCTCCGACTGCCGCCACGGCCGGCCCCGGATCATCCGCCGGCCCGGCGCGCCTCCAGTCTGCCCAAGAGATCCACGCGACGCTACGCGGCCGAGCGGCCGTGATCGCAAGCGTGCACCGCCGGCGGCTCGGGCGGAAGGAGCCGGCCGGCGTCCAGCGCGGAGATGAACGCGGCCAGGTCCCCGGCCCTCGCGGTCAGGTCGTCCGCGCAGGCGGGCGCCGCATCGGGTCAGCCGGCGCCGCCGGGAGCGGGTACGGCGTGCTCGGCGGCCCGGCTGACCTCCTCCCAGCCCGCCCAGACCGCCATCCGGCGGCGCGAGATGTCGAAGGCCAGGTCGTAGACCATGCTGCCGAGCAGCAGCCGCAACGGCGGCTCCGGGCTGTCGACCAGCTTCAGCATCGCCTCGGCCGCCAGCCGCGGATCGCTGTCGATCGACCCCTCGGCCCATTGCCTGGCCAGTTCCTCACGCAGCGGGCCGTACGGCTCCGCCGGAGTGGTCGTGGCCATGCTGGTGTACAGGTCGGTCCAGTAGCCGCCCGGCTGGACGATGCTGACCTTCACCCCGAAGGCGGCCGCCTCCAGCGCCAGCGCCTCGCTCATGCCCTCCAGCGCGAACTTGCTCGCGCTGTACAGCCCCGTGCTCGGGAAGCCGCCCAGACCGCCGATGCTGGAGATCTGCACGATGTGCCCCGACCCCTGCTCGCGCATCCGCCCCAGGGCCGCCTGGCTGACCCACAGCGCGCCGAAGAAGTTCACCTCCAGCTGGGCACGCGCCTCGGCCTCGGTGAACTCCTCCACCATGCCCGAGGACATGGTCCCGGCGTTGTTGACCACGATGTCGAGCCGCCCGAAGCGCTCGACCGCAGTGGACATCGCGGCGAACACGGCCGCCCGGTCGGTCACGTCGACCGCCAGCGCCAGCACGCGGTCGCCGTGGGCGTCGTCGAAGTCGGATCGCGCGACGCTCCGGGCCACGGCGACCACCTGATCACCGCGCTCCAGCGCGGCCACGGCGTAGGCACGGCCCAGGCCGCGGCCGGCACCGGTGATGAACCAGGTACGCGGGGAAGGGCCGGACGGGATACGCATTCGTGAGGACTCCTTAACGATCATGAGACAGGGTGGACCACCTGTCTCCCATGGACGGTGGAAGGCCGGCCCGCCGCCGACCGCGGACCACCACCGGAACCGGGCGGGGTCCGCCGTCGGCGGAGAGGCGTGGACGTTCCTGATGGATCTTTCGTGGCCGGTCGGCCGGCTGCAGGCGCGCTGGTCGGCCTTTCGGCAGCCGGACGGTGCCCTCGTCAGACGGCGTCGAGGGCTGCGGTGATCTTGCGGGTCATCTCGGCCGCGGTCGGGCTGGGCTCGCCCTTGTGGGAGCGGGCTGCCTGTACCGCTTCAAAAGTCGTCGCAGGGCGCTTGACCTGCGGATCGACCTGAGGAGCTGGTTCTGACAGCGCTTCGCGACAAGAGCGGAGTGGCAGGACCGCAATACCGTACGTTCGGCGATCTCCGGATCGGCCGGCCACTCGCCGGTGCCGACCGGACGGCAGTAGGGCGCGTCCTGCCGTGGCCGAGTCCCCGAGGTGCGGAACACCGGACCGCCGGAGACCGGCATCCGCAGCAGGTGGAGGAGCCGGGACGCCGGGTCGGTGTTGCGCGCGATCAGCAGTTCCGCCTCAGCCTCGGGTGTTCGCCTGCAAGCCGCTCAGCAAGACCTCCAGGTAGCGGTCGATGCGTTCCGCCGAAGCATCGCCGATCCGCAACGCGAAGGCGGTCCCGCACACCAGGTGACGCAGGTCCTCATCGGTCAGGCCGGGCCGCAGCAGCCCCTCGTCCCGCGCCCGTTGCAGCACCGAACGTGCCAGCGCGTCGAATGCGTCGCGATGAGCGGTGGTCGCGGGAGCCGCGTCCAGATCCGGGCCGGTGGAGATCACCTCGGCGAACGCGGGATCGGTCAGTTGCCGTACGAGTAAGGCGCGCAGCAGATCCGCGACGCCCAGCCAGGCGTCGTCGCGCCGGCTCGCGGCGCGGACCTGCGCCAGCAGGGCGGCGAACGTCTCCTCGGCGAGCCCCTCAAGCAGCGCCCGGCGGGTCGGAAAGTGCCGGTAGACCGTGCCGACGCCGACTCCCGCCCGTCGGGCGATGTCGTTGAGCTGCAGCGAGAGATCCCCTTCGGCGGCTGCGAGGCGGGCCGTGGCCAGCACTCGTTCGCGGTTGCGGGCGGCGTCGGCGCGCATGGGCGGGGTCACCGCGCCAGCCTACCGAACCGGATTGACAATCCGCTTAGCTTCCCCTTGAATCGGATAAATCATCCGTTTACTGCTGGAGGAAATCATGGAACTCGCCGATCAGACCGGCCGTACGTTCGTCGTCACCGGGGCCTCCAGCGGCCTCGGGGCGGCGATGACCCGCCACCTCGCCGCCCGCGGCGGCCGAGTGATCATGGCGGTTCGGGACGTGGCGAAAGCCGATCGCGTACGTCACGGGCTCGGCGCCAACGTCGAGGCGCGCCACCTGGACCTGCTCGATCTCGACACGGTCCGTGCCTTCGCCGAGAAGATGCGCGCCGACGGGATCACCGTTGATGCACTGATCAACAACGGCGGCATCAGCGGCGTCCCGCGGCGGCTCAGCCCGCAAGGCGTCGAGAGCCAGCTGGCCACCAACCACCTCGGCCATTTCGCGCTCACCGGGCTGCTGCTGGATGGGCTGGCCGCCGGACGGCACCCGGTGGTGGTGACCGTCGGTTCCGGTCTCTATCGGATAGGCCGCCTCGACCTGGCCGACCTCGCGGCCGAGCAGCGCTACTCGCCGGGCGGTGCCTACGCCGCCTCCAAGCTGGCCAACGTGCTCTTCGCCCTGGAACTCGACCGGCGGCTGCGTGCCGCCGGATCGCCGGTGCGCAGCCTGCTGGCCCATCCCGGGATGGCCAAAACCGATCTGGGCCGGGAATCGTCACCGTTCACTCGTGCGGTCGGCGCGCTGCTGGGCGCCTTCATGCGCCTGCCGATCGACGACGCCGTGACGCCGATGCTCCACGCGGCGACCGATCCCACCGCACCGACCGGGCGCAACATCGGCCCGGGCAAGGGCCGGCTGCGGTTCGACCGGCTCGGCGGCGCGGCGACCGATCGTGACCTGGCGCGGCGGCTGTGGGAGGTGTCCGAGCAGATCACCGGCGTCGCCGTCCACCGGTAAGGGTCTGGACCGCAGAGCGGCGGAAAACGTTCAGCGCCGTCGGCCGGCCGCAACGTGTCGAAACCGTGTTCGATGAGGTGTTCACCGGCGCGGGTATCCGGGTGGGGAAGACGCCGCCCCGGGCTCCGCAGGCGAGCGGTGGAGCGGTGGGCTGCGCCGGGAGGTCCCCGACCGGATGCTGATCGTCAACGCCCGTCATCTACGACGGATACCGGCCGCGTACGAGGCCCACTTCGACGAGCACCGGCCGCACCGACCCCTGGGCCGGGCCGCTTCCCTCCGGACCCTGCCCGACCCGGTCGAGGCCGATGTCGAGGCCGATGTGGAGGTCATCCGCTGTGACCGTTTCGACGGGCTGATCCGCGAGTATGCGCAGGGTGGACGAGTTTCTGGCACCCCCAGGCTCCCAGCGAACCCTCTAGACCGCCTGCTCGCCTCCTTCCGCTCCGTACGTCCCTTCTTCGGGGAGGGACATAATCGCTTTGCGCCCGCCGCCCGGTCACGACTAGGGTCCGCAAGCACCCGGAATGACACACCATCGGAGAAGACCGCTGACGCACCGCATCAGACCCGCCACGCAGCAAGACGCCCCGGCCCTGGCCGGTGTCCAGAGGGCATCATGGCAGGCGGCCTTCCGTGGGCTTCTGCCGGACGAGTATCTGGACGGCCTCGACCATGAGGCGCTGACGAAGACTTGGGAAGGCTTGCTGACCCGCTTCGGGGGGCCACGGGCCGGCACCCTGATCGCCGAGCAGGCGGACCACGTTGTCGGATACTCGCGCTTCTACCCTACGGACGACGAGGACGACGACTCCACGCAGGTGGGCATGATCGGCTCGCTCTACACGCCTCCCGATGTCTGGGGCACCGGCGTGGGCAAAGGGCTGATCACCGCCGTCCTCGACGCCATGACGGCGGCCGGATACGCCGAGGCAACCCTCTGGGTCCTGGAAGGCAACACCCGGGCCCGCGCTTTCTATGAGCGAAACGGATGGCATCACGACGGCGCGGTCGTTGTTGATCGCAGCGATGTCCTGCCCATCACCAAGTTGCGCTACCGCAAGAACCTCAACCGCTGACCGGCAGGCGCAGTCGCCTACGCGTCCCCCATCACCAGGCCCTCGATCGTGTGCTTCTGCGTGATGGGGCGCAGCTCGTCGACCACTGGGCAGGGCAGGTGCTCGCGCACCTGCGGCGGCAGGCCCTCCCAGTAGCCGCGCGTGACGGCCATGTCGTGGCGGGCGGCGTTTCCCGCACCGGGAGCGTCGACGCCCAGCACGAGCACGGGGCGCGCCTCGGTGGAGCGGTTGGCCGTGCCCCGGTGGATCGTCAGTGCGGAGCGGGCCGAGATGTCACCCCGTCGGGGGTACTTGCGTACGGCACGCTCGCGGTAGCGCGGGTAGGCGTCCTTGGGCGGGAACATGCCGTGTTCGAAGGACGCGTCGTCGTCCCACTGCGTGCCCGGGGCGATCTCGAACGGTCCCATGTCGGGCTCGGTGTCCACCGCGGTGAGGTTGAACGCCAGCGAGGTGAGCCGCCGGTGTTCCCGGGTCTCCTCCGGCATGGGGAAGTCGCGGTGCCAGGGCTGATCGACCGCCCCGGCCAGCGGCACGTCGAAGCCCAGCTCGACGATCTCATACCGCGGCCCCAGGACCGCCTCGCAGAGGGCGGTCACCCACGGGTGGGTCACCAGGTCGACGAAGCCGCGCATCTGCTCGGGGTGGATCTCGACGTAGTAGCGGTTCGGGCCGCGTCCCACGGCGCCGCCCGGCCGGGAGCGCGCCTCCTGGAACGCCGCGTCGATGTCCTCTCCCATGCGATCCGCCCACGCGGCGTGGAAGGCGCCCCGCCGGGCGGTGATCCCCTCGCGGTAGAGCTCTTGGAACGCAGCCGTCACATCCGCCTTGTCCGCGCGCGCGTCCCGCCAGGCCGCTGTCGCGGGTGCCCGATCCTGGGACGTCTCCACCGGTGCCGGTGCGGGCTTCTTCGTCTCTGTCATGACCGTCGCCTTCCTGTCTCGGAATCTTCATGTTGCAACGTTGCATGCAACGTTGCAACAGTGCTTTCCTGGACAGGAAGGCGGGTGCACGAGCATCTCTCGACAGGTGAGGTCGGCCGGACACGGAGGCGCGGCGGTGGGGGCGAGCCTGAAGGACGTGGCGGCGCGGGCGGGGGTGTCCGTGCGCACCGTGTCGAACGTCGTCAACGACTTCCCGATGGTCGCCCCGGAGACCCGGCGGCGCGTGCAGCAGGCGCTGGAGGAACTCCGGTACCGGCCCAACGCGGCGGCACGACAGCTGCGCGCGGGCCGATCCGGGCTGATCGGGCTGGTCATTCCGGAGATCGACTCACCGTACTTCGGAGAGCTCGCCTCCCTGCTGGTCCAGACGGCGCAGGAACATGCCTGGACGCTGCTGGTGGACCAGAGCAACGGCGATCCCGAGCGCGAGCGGCGATTGCTGGAGGGCATGTCCGGCCAGATCATCGACGGGCTGATCATGAGCCCCTGGGGCCTGTCTCCCACCGATCTGCGGCGCAGCGCCGATGCCGTACCCCTGGTCCTGCTCGGCGAGCAGGACGCCGCCGGGCTGATCGATCACGTGAGCGTTGACTCCGTTCTGGCCGCGACCGAGGCCACCGCGCACCTGATCGGTCTGGGACGCCGCCGGATCGCGGCGATCGGTGTGCAGCCGCACCTGTCCAACGGCACCGCCGAGCAGCGGCTGACCGGTTACCGGCAGGCATTGCGCGCGGCGAGGGTCGCTCCCGACCCGGCGCTGGAGGTTCCGGTGACGGCCTTGCACCGGGCCGAGGGCGCACGGGCCATGCGCCGGCTGCTGGACGGGGGCCACGCCCCGGACGCCGTCTTCTGTTTCAGCGACCAGCTCGCGCTGGGAGCGCTGCGGGCGGCGCTGGACTACGGTCTCAGCGTGCCGCGGGACCTGGCGGTGTGCGGGTTCGACGACATCGAGGACGGCAGGTACGCCACCCCCTCGCTGACCACCGTGGCCCCGGACAAGGCTGAGATCGCCCGCCAGGCCCTGGCCTGTCTCGCCGACCGGCTGAAGGCGGGACGGCCGGCGCTCGGCGCGGCGGATCCAGGTGATGCCGAGGCGGCGGCCGGCGCAGGGGACGCGCCGCCTCCGGCCCGCAGGATCGTGGCCGCCCACCGGTTGGTGGTCCGGGAAAGCACAGCCGGACGATCGCGTAGGAGCACGGGGACCGACCGAGCGGTGTAGCCGCTGCCACCTCGGCGCGCCGCATCGGCTGGTGGAGCAGCCAGGGCCCATCCGGGGGACCGGCGTAGAAGTGACGGGTGGCCACGGCAGAGCGGGACAGACCCGCGCACCGGATCCGTCGTGCCGCTGCGTCCGCGATCGTCTCGGTGGGCTGATCGATGAGTATCACCGAGCCGTGTAGCCACTCCGAAGAACTCCCAGGTCAATCCCTACGCGATGAGTTGTGACGCGGTCCATGCGAGCAGCATGCGGAGAGAGTCGTGGGATGAGGTGCCCGGCTGGGCCGCATATGTGATCAGTGCCTGGTCGGGGTCGTCGGCGGCGCGCAGGGTTTCGTAGGTCAGTTCCAGGTCGCCGACCAACGGGTGGTGGAACCTCTTGATGCCCGAGGTCTTGTCCTGGACCGGATGTTCCGCCCACAGCCGGCGGAAGTCCTCGCTCTTCATCGACAGCTCCCCGATCAGATGTGCCAACTGCGGGTCGCTGGAGTGGTTCCGGCCCGCCTCCAGATGGAGGTAGGCCACGTTCTCGCGGGCGCAGGAGGACCAGTCCGCGTACAGCTCCCGGGACGCCGGGTCGAGGAAGGTGATCCGGGCGATGTTGCGCTTGGCCGAGTCCATGGCGGCGTAGTCGCCGAAGAGGGCGCACGCTGCCGGGTTCCAGGCCAGGATGTCCATGCGCCGGCCCATCACCACCGCCGGCACGTCCTTCAACTCCTCCAGCAGCCGCCGGAGCATCGGCCGCACGCTCTGCCGGCGGATCCGGTGTTCGCGTGCCGAACGGGCGGTGCGCTGCGGTCGGGCCAGGTGGTGCAGGTGGCGGGTCTCGTCGTCGTTCAGCCGCAGTGCGTGGGCGAGGGCGTTGAGCACGGCGTCCGAGGGGTTGGACACGCGGCCCTGCTCCATCCGGGTGTAGTAGTCGACGCTCACCCCGGCGAGCTCGGCGATCTCCTCGCGGCGCAGGCCCGTGACACGGCGCGTCCCGCCGAAGTCCGGTAGGGCCACATCCTGCGGATGCAGGCGGGCGCGGCGGTTCCGGAGGAAGTCGCTCAGAGTGGTCGCGGTGTTCATACGACGATTGTGGCCGATCGCGGTGGTGTGCTGCCTGGCCCTGCCGGTGCCAGGCAGCACACCACCGGCCGGTGACCCAGAGCGGGGAATGTCAGGCCTGGCGGGTCGGCAGGACGATCGACTGGCGCAGGTTGACGTGCCGGCGACGGCTGACGGTGTACGCGATGAGGTCGGCGATGTCCTCGGCGGCGAGGGCCGGGATCGTGGTGAACATCCCGTCGAGTTGCCCGCGCAGTTCCGTGTTGTCGATGTGCCCACCGAGCTCGGTGTCGGTCAGACCCGGCTCGATGGTGCTGACCCGGACGTCGCGCGGGCCCAGCTCGGTGCGCAGTGCGGCGGACAGCTGGGTGAGGGCGGCCTTGGTGGCCCCGTACACGGCGTAGTCGGGGAAGAGGACGTGAGAGGCGATGGAGGAGATGTTGACCAGGTCGGCGGTGCGGCCATCGGCGGCGGCCGCGGCGAGGTCGGGGGCGAACGCGCGGATGACGCGCAGGGCGCCGGTGAGGTTGGTGTCGATCATGCGGGTCCACTCGTCGAGCCGGCCCTCGGAGAGGGGGTTGGGCAGCATCACGCCGGCGTTGTTGACCACCAGGTCGACCAGGCCGTAGGCGTCGTGGACGGCCTTGGCCGCGGCGTCGACGGAGGACTGGTCGGTGATGTCGGCGGTGACGGCGAGGGCCTGGCCTCCGGCGGCGGTGAGTTCCGCGGCCAGCGCGTCCAGCCGGTCGGTGCGCCGGGCGAACAGGGCGACGCGGGCGCCGCCCGCGGCGAGCAGGCGGGCGGTGGCTGCCCCCATGCCGCTGGCCGCTCCAGTCACGACGGCGGTGCGGGTGGCGAGTGAGGGATAGCTCACGGGGTTCTCCTAGGTCTGCTGTGCGGGCCGGTTCCGGTGGTCCGGCCCGGTAACTCCGGCGGGCCGGTGCGGTGATGCGGACCACTCTGCGCCCGGCAGGGACGGCCGGCCAGCGCCTGCCGTTCCCTGGGAGAGCCGGTACCACCCTGGGCCGGACGGCCCGGTCCGCGGAAACCCTGCGGGTGCCGGAAACTCGGCTTCCGGCTGGGTCTCTTCTTGCTGCCGCGCAGGAAGCAGGGCACCTGCCGGTACCGAATCCCGCATCGTCGGCGTACGCCACCATTCGCGAGCGTTGCGGAGGCAGACGGCGCCGCCGGAGAACTCCGCGCCCGCCCCCGTCATTTTGTGTGCCGCGAGCGCAGCAGCACAGCTGTAAAGCGGGTCAGACTGGTCAGCACCGTGGACACCTGCTCGGACTGGCAGCGGTCCAGCGCGCGTAGCGCGACGGCCACCACTCCCACGATCACTGCTACGGCCACCGCTCCGGCCACTCTGTGCCCTGCTCCTTCGCACTCCGGAGGGGAGGGGCGCCGCCCTTGAGCCAGGAAGAGTCGGCCTGGCTATCGACGTGTTGCAAACGCCGCTGACGCTTCACGTCACTGTCACTCGCGCCACGGCAGGTGACCCGTCCCGTGATCCGGGCGCCCGGCCTCGGCCCACTCAGAGGCACGGGAGGACTCCGCCGATCTCGCGGGTCATCCGTCGTTCCCAGCCCCTCACGGCGCTCACCGACGGTCATGCGGGCGCATCCTGACGGCCGTCGCCGAGGTCGAGGTCGAATCCGTCGGCGGCCAGCTCGGTCAGGAAGGCAGCGGGATCCACGAGCTGCTCGACGTGGCGGGCGCCGGGCGGCAGTCCGGGCAGGTGGCCGACGAGCAGGGCGGCCATCCGCCCGGTGGCGCGGCTTTGCCGCCGTCCGCTGAAGGACGCCTGAACTTCGCCGCAGCGCACCGTCACGGCGAAGCCGTCATCACCGACATGGACCGCACCGAGCGCGGCCGGCAGCAGCCGGCGAACCTGGGGACGGCGCAGCAGGCGGGCGACGGCCGACCGCCCGGCCACCGGCAGCAGCCGGGTGAGCAGGCGAGAGTCCAGGCACAGTCCGGTACGGACCGCGCCCACCCCGAGGGTGGTGGGCAGGGTGTACTGGTCGGAGAACGGGAAGCGGTGCACGGTGCGCTCGCCGTACGGCTCCGGGAACCGCATCGTCCACGAGCCGTCCAACCGCCCGAGCCCGTCCAGCGTCCAGGCGAGCGCGGCGGGCCCGTGCGCCTCACCCGAGCCGAGCAACGCGCCGATGAGCAGGCCGTCCGCCGTCGAGTGCTCGGCGCAGAAACGCGCCAGCAGGTTGGTGACACCGGGGATGAGGCCGACGCTGAGCGCGAGGGTGGCGCCGTGTTCCCTGGCCGGCCCGTCCAACTGCTGCAGGCCGGTGAGCAGCGGGTGGGAAGCCGTCACGTCCACGTAGCCGATGCCGCGCTCCACGCAGGCGCGGGCGACGCGGACGTTGTCGATCTCCGCGCACATGAGAACGGTGTCGGCCCCGTCCAACGCCCGGGACAGATCGGCCGGTTCGGCGGCGTCCACGCGCATCGTCGTGGTCCCGGGGACGGGCGCGGCCTTGCCCGGGTTGCGCCCGGCCATGATGACGTTCGTGCCGGGACGGCTGACGAGCGCGGCGGCGGCCTCGCGGCCGACCGCGCCGTAGCCGCCCAGGATGAGGATGGTGTTCATCGGCGGTGCGCTCCTTGCGGTTGCGGAGGGGTGGTGGCCGGGTCGGTGTCGGGGCGGGTGAACATGACCAGGGCGCACACGGCCCCGAGGGCAGCCAGGCCGGCGGCGATGGCGAAGCCGGCCCTGAGGCCGCCGCCGACGTCTCCTGACAAGCCGGTCCACGCGGCGGCGGCCAGCAGCACGCCGGTCAGGCCGAGCGCGGCGCCCACCCGCTGGGCGGTGTTGAGCAGGCCGGAGGCGGCCCCTTGCCGGTCGGCGGGTGCGGCGCGTACGGCGGAGGCGGTGGAGCCGACGAAGACGGCCGGCAGTCCCATGGCGAAGGCGATGCTGAAGGGCAGCACGACGGTGAGGAATCCGGCGCCGGGATGCAGCAAGAGCGCGTATCCGGTCAGCCCGGACGCGAGCAGGACCATGCCCGCCGCCAGCACCAGACGCGTCCCGAAACGTCCCACCGCCCAGGGCAGCACGGTCCTGGCGGTCACCATGTTGACCACCGCGATGGGCAGCACGGCGAACCCGGCGGCGATCGCCGAATACCCCATGACCTCCTGCAGCATAAGAGACAGGAGCACGAACGCCGGCACGTGCGCGGCGCCCACCAGCGCATTGGCCACGGTGCCCGCGCGCACCTCGCGCTCGCGCAGCAGGCCGCGGGGCAGGATCGGCTGCGGGTGGCGCCGCTGGTTGAGCGCGAACACGCCGGCGAACGCCACGGCGGCCGCGGTCACGGCGAGGGTGAGGGTGCCCCAGCCGCGTACGGGGAGTTCGGAGGCCACGAACACCAGCGCCAGCAGGCATCCGGTTCCGGTGAGTGCGCCCACCGGATCCAGGCGCGGCAGGGTGGTGGGGCGGGGCGGGTCGGCGGGGAGCAGGCGCGGGCTCGCGATGAGCGCCCCCAGGCCGATGGGAATGTTGATCAAGAAGATCCACGGCCAGCCGAGCGTCTGGGTGAGGATCCCGCCCAGCGCCACGCCGGAGCCGGCGCCTGCGGCCGCCATGGCGCTCCACACCCCGAACGCCCGCCGGTAGGCCGCGGGCTCGGTGAAGATCGCGGCGAGCAGCGCCAGCTCGGCGGGGACCACGATCGCCGCGCCGACGCCCTGCGCCGCCCGGCCGGCCAGCAGTGTGCCGGCGTCGGGCGCGAGCCCGCACACCAGCGACCCCACCGTGAACAGCGCAATGCCGGCCTGGAACATCCGGCGCCGGCCGAGTAGGTCGGCGGCTCGGCCGGCGACGAGCTGAAAACCGCCGAAAGTCAGCTGGTAGGCGTTGACGACCCAGGCCAGGCCGGTTTCGGTGAACGCCAGCGCCACGCCCAGGGTCGGGAGCGCGACGTTGACGATCGACACCTCGAGGAACACTACGAGCTCGACCGAGGTCAGCAGCAGCAGTGCCGCGAGCCCACCCCGGCCCCATGTTTTTGTAGTCACACTACAAGAATGTTTCTATAGTGGCGCTATAGTCAAGTCGTGAGCGAAACACGACGAAACCAAGCCGGCCGCGCTCCCGTGAAGGAGGACGGGCGCACGGCGCGAGCCCGATCCACCCGCGCCCGCATCACCGCCGCCGCCACCGACCTGTTCACCACGGCGGGCTACACCGCCACGAGCATCGCCGCCATCGCCGGCAAGGCCGGGGTGAGCGAGCAGACCGTCTACTACGCCTTCGGCACCAAGCGGGCCGTCCTCACCACGGCCCTCGACCTGGCCATCGCCGGCGACGACGAACCCATCCCCACTCTGGAGCGCCCCTGGGTCCGCGACGCGCTCGCCGACCCCGACCCACTCCGGCAGCTGCGCCGCCAGGTCGCCGGCGCCGGAGACATCTACCTGCGTGCCGCACCCCTGCTCGACGTCGTGCGCAGCGCCGCCACCACCGATCCCGACCTCGCCGAGGTCTGGGCCATCAACCTCCAGCAACGGCTCACCGTCCAGCGCGTCTTCGCCGACGCCCTGGCCCGCAAGGCGGCCCTGCGCGACGGGCTCACCGCCGAAGCCGCCGCCGACATCGCCCTGGCGCTGCTCTCGCCGGAGACCTACAACCTGCTCGTCAACGACCGCGGATGGACCCACCAGCGGTGGCACGACTGGGCCGCCGACACGCTCGCGCGCCTGCTCGCCACGCCGGACCTCCACGCCTGAATCCCGCCCCGCCGAACCCGGGAAAGACACGCCTGCGGTGAGTTGTCGCCCTGTCGCGCTCAGCGGGTGGACACGCGGAGCCCGGAGCCGGGCCGGGCGCCGGTGCCGCAGGCGTTCATGAACGGTGAGGCGGGTGTGAACCGGAGGACATGAAACTCACAGCACGTGTCTGATGGGCTACTTTGTGATGGCGTTGTGACCATACGGTGAGGACGCTTACAGGCATCGCAGCAGCAGGGGGTCGAGGCCTGCGCGCTCGACCCCCGTGACCGGCCGCACCTCTGTCACCTCCCTGGCTCGCTACGCCCGCGTCCCGAAACGCTCGCGCGCCGGCAGGAAGGCTGTGGCCGTGCGTCGCGCGCGAGCCCGCGGCCCGGCCGACCAGGGGTGTTCACGAGTGCGCATGGGCTGGGTGGACTCGACGGCTTGGAAGATCGATTCCCGCGCGAAGAATGATCGCTTCCCTGACCGGTCCGAGAGGAAGGTCCCCGCACGTTCAGATCACGTGATCAGGCGGGAGACCGCTCCGGCGGAGCAGTGCCCAGACCGGCGGCCAGTTCGGCGGCGCTCGCAAGGTCGGCGGCCAGTGCCTCGCGGTCGGCCGCCGACAGCTCCAGCGCGTCGGCCTCGGCGAGCGCCGCAGCCGCGGCGTCGCGCGCACCCGTACGCCATCGCAGTTCGGCGAGGTAGACCAGCGCGGGCAGGCGCTGGACGGGCGGCGCGTCGGTGTGCCGGGCGAGCCCGGTCTCCAGGATGCGGATCCCGGCCGCCGCGTCACCGCGGGCGTCGCCCTGGCGCGCGGCGGCGGCCACCACCCGGGCCAGCCTGCCCTCCGACGCCGCGGGCTCGTCGCCCGCGTCGCCGTACCTGCTGATCCGCAGCCAGTTGCCGCCGGGGTCGACGACCGTGAAACCGCCGGTGGTTCCCTGCTTGCGCCGCGGCCGGGTCATCCGCGGGATCCCGGACGCCGGCACCCTCCCGAACGCGCCGCGCAGTCCCGCGGTGAAGGCGGCGTGCAGCGCCTCCGTGTCCGGGACGAGCACGACCACGCTCCCCATGGAGTCGGCGGGATCGAACGTGGGGACGGCGAAGAAGTGCAGCTCTATCCCGCCGCGGCGGACGGCGGCGTAGGGATTGGGACGCTCCTGGCGGTAGGTCACGTCGAACCCCAGGGCGGTGTAGAAAGGCAGGACGTCGTCGAGGTCGCGGCAGGGCAGGCCGGGGATAGTGGACTCGGTGCGCATAAAAACACCGTACACCGTTCGGTGTATTCGTGGGGAAGGGTGAGAGATGGAGTACCCGGGGCGCGGCGATGCCGCGCGCACGATGGCGCTGCTCTGGGAGGGGGCGCCCGTCCCCCGGCGCGGCCCGCGGCAGCGGCTCGACCTGGCCCGGATCCTCGACGCCGCGATCGCTGAGGCCGACCGTTCAGGGCCGGCCGCCCTGTCGATGCGGGCACTGGCTCAGACGCTCGGCATCGGCCCCGCGTCGTTGTACACCTACGTACCGGGCAAGGCGGAACTGCTGGAGTTGATGGTCGACCGCATCGCGGGCACCCAGCCCCTCCCCACTGCGGACGCCGGATGGCGGGCCGGGCTGCACGGCCTGGCCACGTCCGACCTCGCCTCCTTCCGCGCCCATCCATGGCTGCTGCAGGTGGCGACCTCGCGCACCGTCTTCGGTCCGAACGTCCTGACCCGTTACGACGCCGCGCTGGCCCTGCTCGACGGGTACGGCCTGGCCGCGATCGACATCGTGGGGTGCGTCACGGCGGTCGAGTCGTACACGCGCGGCGCCGCCTCGGCGGTCGTCGAGGCCGAGCAGGCGCCCGTACTCACCGAGAGCAGCGACGACGAGTGGTGGGCGCAGCGCGCTCCGCTCCTGGACGAGCGCATGGCCGGCCGTTTCCCGCGGCTCACCGCACTGGAGCAGGCCGGGGCGTTCGCCGTGTCGGACCCCACTCTCCCCTATACGCTGCAGCGGGCTCTGGACCGCTTCGCCTTCGGGCTCGACCTCGTCCTCGACGCCGTCGGCGCCCGGATCGCGGCGGTCCGGGACTGACCGCCCCGTGCCGGAAGGAAAATGATCGCTTCCCGCGCACTGCGCCTGCCGACAACTACATCCGGCCTGGTCATCGCCATGCGAGGGCTTCGCGTGGCGGCGCGAGCCCCGGCCGCCCAGGAGATGGAGCCAAGTGCGGCATGATGATCGGCCGTGCTCCTTCGCCCGGCCTACCTCACCGCGCTCCTGACGTCGCTGCCCTGCGAGGTCCTGCGCCGACTGCGGCTCCTCGTCCGGCCGGACATCGTCCTGCGATGGCACCGCGATCCCGTCAGGCGGCGGCACGCCCGCATCAGTAAGCCCCGGCGGCCGGGAGCCCGCCCACGGTCCGCCCCGTCCATGCGCTCATCCTGCGCCTGTGAACCGACCTAGGAGCCGGCCTTGGCCGACATCAACGCCTCGGCCATGCCCTTCACCCTGGATCGCGACAGACCTGGGCCACTGGCTTGAATCTGCTCCGCCAGCCACGTCATCGGGTCGGCACCGGTAGGCACGGCCATCGCCCTCTTCTCCTCCGATCTCGATTTCGCAATCACGAAGGATCACGCGATGGCCGTCCCCATGTCCGGCGGAACGCTTGTCAGCTGGGAAAACTCTTACATCACCTCCGTGGACGCAACCACATCCCGGGTGAGGCGGGTGAAGGCGTCGTGGATGATCCCGGCGCTGGTGGAGGCGTCGAGGGCAAGGCCCTGGTGGTCGCCGGGGAATTCGATCGGCCTGGTGTCGAGCTGCTCGGCGAGTGCGAGGGCGGAGCGGAGGGGGACACCGTCGGGCGAAGCCGCTCCGACTCCGATGGCGATCCGGCCGGCGGCGGAGCGCAACGCGGAGAGGTCCGGCACGAAGCGCAGCACGGGCAGCAGGACGTGGGCGAGGAAGAAGCCGATGTTTCCTTGGATCCGGCCCATCATCTCCAGCGCTTCGGGAGGCATCTGGGAGAAGTCGGGCATCTGCGGCGGGCCGCTGGGCTCCCCTTCGATCGTGGCGACGAATTTCTGCATCGCGGCGCCAGGCCCTTCGGCACGGTAGGTGTCCTGGACGTCCTGGAACACCGTCCGCCAGTGCTCGCGGTCGGGCAGTAGCTCCGGAACCGGAGGCTCGTGCGCCACCAGGGCACGGACCTGCTCAGAGTGGCGGGCGGCCAGGTCCAGGGCGGTGAGCGCGCCGCCGCTGTTGCCCAGTACGTAGGCGGGTCCGCCGCCGTGCGCGGTGAGCAGCCGGTGCGCGTCCTCGGCGAAGACGGTCACGTCCTGATCATGGGCGGGCCCGGTCAGAAGGCTGCGCGACAGGCCGCGCTGATCGTAGGTGATGACGGTGTACCGGGTGGACAGGGCCGTGGCGAGCCCGGCCAGCGCCCCGGCGTCGGCGGGCGCACCAGGGATCATGAGCAGCAGCGGCCCGGAGCCCCTGACCTCGTAGTGCAGGTTCGCTCCCGGAACCTGCAGTGTCCTGATCCGGACGTCGTTCATGGTCTTCTCCGTTCGTGGTGGGTGGGTTCAGAGCGGCTGGTAGGTCAGGTCCATGACGCCTGTGGCGAACGCGGCGGATCGGACCAGCTTCAGCGGCACCCGGCCGGCACCCTCGGGGAAGAGCCGGCGGCCGGTGCCGAGCACGACCGGGTGGACCAGGAGACGGAGCTCGTCGATGAGCCCGGCCTCCAGCAGGGCGCGGGTCAGGGTGATGCTGCCGGACAGGTTGATGTTCCCGCCCGGCCGCTTCTTGGCCTCGGCCAGCGCGGTGACGGCGTCGCCGTCCAGCAGCGTCGAGTTCGCCCAGGCCGCCTCGTCCAGGGTGGCCGAGACGACCATTTTGGGCAGGCTGTTGATCCGGTCGGCGAGCGCGCCGGTCTGGTGGGGCCAGACCGCGGCGAACGTCTCGTAGGTCACCCGGCCCAGCAGCAAGGTGTCGGCCTCGTTGTGCATCGCGCCGACCGCCGCGTCCATCTCCTCGTTCAGGTACGGGAAGTGCCAGGTCTCCGGCGCCTCCACGACCCCGTCCAGAGAGACGAACAGCCCGGACACGATCTTTCGCTTCGCTCTCATTTCGTTGCTTTCGTTAGCATGTGTCGCTGGTCTCCAACGATGGCGCGCCAGGTTGACCTGCATCAACGTGTGATCAGCGAAGCGGTGGTTAGCCGGACTCAACGATCGGGGGCACGATGCTGGAGCGGCAGGAGATCCAGATCTTCCTGGTACTCGCCGACGAACTGCACTTCGGCCGCACGGCCGAGCGCCTGCGGCTCACTCCGGGACGCGTCAGCCAGACGATCAAGAAGGCGGAACGGCTGATCGGCGCTCCGCTGTTCGAGCGGACCAGCCGTCACGTCCGGCTCACTCCACTCGGCGCCCGGCTGGCCGATGAGCTGAGGCCGCATGTCAAGGGCATCCAGGACGCGTTCCAGCGGGCGGTCGACACGGGGCGGGGCGTCACCGGCGTGCTGCGGGTGGGATTCCTCGGCGCCCTCGCCGGCCAGCTCCTGCTCAAGACCGTCGGCGTGTTCGCCGCACGTCACCCCGACTGCGAAGTGCACATCCACGAGACGCAGTGGCACGACACCGTCTCCCGGCTCTTCGACGGAGACATCGACGTCCAGATCACCGACATTCTGTTCGCCGCCCAGCCAGGACTCACCCCGGGCCCGGTGCTGGTGGCCGAGCCGCGTCTTCTGGCCGTCCCGGCCGACCATGCCTTCGCCGGAAGGGACGCGGTACCGGTAGCGGCGCTCGCCGACCATCCGGTGATCCAGGTCCCGGTGGACATCCCGCGGAAATTCCAGTCCGACCGGACTCCGTCGCGTACCGGGGACGGACTGCCCGTCCCCCAAGGCCCGCGGGCGACAAGCTTCGGTGAGGCCCTCGCCCTCATCGCCGCCGGCCAGGGCGTCTTCCCCGTCGGCGAGCACGCCGCCCGCTTCTATCCCCGTCCCGACATCGCCTATGTCCCCCTCCACGACGCCCCACCCATCCAGTGGGGTCCCATCTGGCTCACCACCAACACCAGCGGCCGGGTCCGCGAGTTCGTCCGGGCCGCGACCGACGCGGCTCGAGCGGTTCACCCCTGATTCCTGTACCGACCCTCTCCGCGGGCCGTGCGCCTGTCCGATGAGCGGACCGTCGTACCGCTGGAAGGCCGGACCGGACGCCGGAGAGTGCTCGGCGGGCTGATCGACGAATACCATCGAGCCGCGTAGCCGTTCCAGAGAATCTCCAGGTCAAGCCCTACGCGATGAGTTCTGAAGCGGTACAGGCCTCAGTGCTCCTCGCGGGATCGGCGTGCGGGACTACGAGCCGCAGGAGGCCGTCCAGGCGGCGATCTGCGCCCGCGAGTTGAACCCCAGCTTGTTCATGATCGCCCGCACGTGGCTGTCCACCGTGTGCTCCGAGATGAACAGCCGCTCGCCGATCTGCCGGTTGCTGAGCCCCTCGGCGACCAGCCGCGCCACCTCCGCCTGCCGCTTGCCGAGCGGTGTCTCGTCCGGTGTTTCGTCCGGTGCCCCGGCGGACGGCACCGGCTCGCCGAGTGCCAGCCGGATCGCGACGTCCCTGCTCAGGCGCCTCCCGGCCGCGTACTCGTCCTCGAACGCCGCCGCCCCCAGCTCCGCCCTGGCCGCCTCCTCGGCCCGGGCCAGCAGCGGCGGGAGGAAGGGCAGGACGCTCGCCCCGGTCTCCGTCCGCACGGTCTCGGCCGCCCCCATCAGCAGCGCCGCCGGCCGCGCCCGCCCGGAACCGGCCGTGACGCAGCCCAGCGCGTCGAGCAGCACGTACTGCCCCACCCGGTCGTCGATCCGGTACGCGACCCGCAGCGCCTCCGCCAGCAGCGGCCCCGCCTCGTCGAACGCGCCCGCGATCAGCCTGGCGGAGCCCAGATTCAGCAGCATCATGTCCAGGCTGTAGAGGTCGCCGGTCTCGCGGCCGAGGCGCACACCCTCCTCCGCGGCCTCCACGACCGTGTCGAGATCACCCTCGAAGAGGCCGTTCAATGCACGCGACTGCAGGAACATGAGTACGGCCGCGTCATCGTCCACTCCCTCCATGACGACGCGGGCCCGCTCACCCAGCCGCCTGGCCGCCGCGCGATCCCCTGACATGCTCGCCGCCATCGACGCCAGCGACAGCGACTGAGCCAGTACGGACGGCAGCCCCGCCTCCTCGGCCCCGGCCATCGCCTCGTCCAGCGCGGGGCCCGCGCTCGCCGCGTCCGACTGCAGCACCGCCAGGAAACCGCGCATGAAGGCGGCCCTGGCCCGCTCGGCCGGTCCGGCGCCCTCGCGGGCGAGCAACTCCTCGGCCCACCGGACTCCCTCGTTGGGCGCGCGGGTGATCCAGTAGTAGCCGATGGCGTAGACCAGCTTCATGCCGCGCGCCGCGTCCTCACGGGTCACGCATCCGCGCAGCACCGCGCGCACGTTGTCGATCTCCAGGTCCATCCAGTCGAGCCATTCGGCCAGTCGCCGCCGGACCTGCGGCGCGGCCCGCAGGCAGCGCGTGGTGTAGTAGTCGGCGAACCGCCGGCCGACCGTCTCCTCCTCGCCGGCCTCGCGCAGCCGGAGCGCGGCGTACTCGCGCATCGTCTCATGCAGGCGGTAGCAGGCCAGGTCCCCGGCGTCCTCCTTCGTCACCAGCGACTTGTCGACCAGCGACGACAGCGGTTCCAGCGCGGGCAGACCCTCCCGCGCGCAGACCGCCTCGACGTCCTCCAGGGTGAACCGGCCGGCGAAGACGCACAGCCGCCGCAACAGCGCCTGCTCCGCCGGATCCAGCAGGTCGTGGCTCCAGTCGATGGTGGTGCGCAGCGTCTGGTGGCGGGGGAGCGCCTTCGCGCCACCGGTGAGCAGCCCGAACCGGTCGTCGAGACGGTCGAGGATCTGCTCGGCGGACAACACCCGCGTTCGTACGGCCGCCAGCTCGATCGCCAGCGGCAGGCCGTCGAGACGGCGGCACAGACCCGCCACCGCCGCCTGGTTCGCCGCGGTCAGCTCGAACGCGCCCGACGAGGCCGCGGCCCGCTCCGTGAACAGCGTGACCGCCTCGTTCCGCCGCAGCTCCGCCAGCGGCGGGCGGGCGTGCGGCGCGGGCGGATCGAGTGGCGGTACGGGCACCACGTGTTCACCGGGCGCCGACAGCGGCTCCCTGCTGGTCGCGATCACCCGTACGCCGGGGGCCGCCCGCATCACCTCCGTGACCAGCCGGGCCGTCGCCGCGAGCAGGTGCTCGCAGTTGTCGACCACCAGCAGCAGCCTCTTGTCCCGCAGGTACGCCGCCAGCACCGCCGACGGCTCGGCCGCGGTCCGGGTCCGCAGGTCCAGGGCCGTCATGACGGCATCGCCGACCAGCGCGGAATCGCGTACCTCGGCCAGCTCCACCAGCCACGCGCCCCCCGGGAACCCGCGCCCGAGATCGCCCGCCGCCCGCAGCGCCAGACGCGTCTTACCGACCCCGCCGGGCCCGACGAGACTGACCAGGCGGGCCTCGGCGAGCCTCCTGCGGACCGCGGCGAGTTCGCGACGGCGGCCGATGAAACTGGTCGTCTCGGCGGGCAGGTTGCCCGAGCGGCGCGGGGGTCTGGCCATCGTGACTCGGACACTACTCTCCCAATCACGAATTCACGTGATTTCGTAGGCCCGGCGCCTGTCCGCACCCTGGGAATCGTGAAAGCCATCCGCTACCGCACCTACGGCCCGCCCGAGGTTCTGCAACTCGAGGACGCGGACATGCCCGCCGTCGGGGCCGACGACGTGCTGATCCGCGTACGCGCCGCCTCCGTCAACCCGCTGGACTGGCACAACATGCGGGGCAAACCGTACTTCGCCCGCCTGCAGATGGGCCTGACCCGCCCCAGGCACACCGCCCTGGGTGCCGACCTGGCGGGCGTCGTCGAGTCGGTGGGCCGCGACGTCACCGCCTTCCGGCCCGGGGACGAGGTGTACGGCGGCTGCGGCCTGGACCTCGTACCGGGCACGACGGGCCTGGCCGAGTACGCCTGCCTGCGCCAGGACGGCATGCTGTGCAGGATGCCGGCCGGGCTGACGTTCGAGCAGGCCGCGGCCGTCCCGGTGGCGGCGCTCACCGCACTCCAGGTGCTGCGCGACAAGGGCCGGATCCGGCGCGGGCACCGGGTGCTGATCAACGGAGCCTCCGGCGGCGTGGGGACGTTCGCGGTGCAGATCGCCAAGGCCATGGGGGCCGAGGTGACCGGGGTGTGCAGCACCGGCAACACGGAGCTGGTCCGTTCGATCGGCGCCGACCACGTCGTCGACTACACCAAGGAGGACTACACGCGTGCCGGGAAGCGGTACGACGTGGTGTTCGACCTGGTCGCCAACCGCGGCCTCCTGGCGAACCGGCGGGTGCTCGCTCCCACGGGCGTCTTCGTGGAGGGCGCACCGTCGAAGGGGCAGTGGGTCGGGCCGGTTCTCGGGATCGTCAAGGTCATGATGATGCCCCGGATGGCGTTCTTCCTGTCCCACACCAGCGCCGACGATCTCGCCGTCATGAGCGGGTTCATCGAATCAGGGAAGGTCACCCCCGTCATCGACCGGACCTACTCGCTGGACGAGGCCGCCGAGGCCGTCCGTTACCTCGAACGGGGGCGCGCGAGGGGCAAGGTCGTGGTCACCGTCTGAACACCCGCTGACGACACTGACGACGACAAAGGTCCTCCTCCGGTCGTGAACCGGTGCGCCGTGCACCCTGCGCCTGCCGACAATGTCATCCGGCCAGGTCATAGCCTTGCCGGGGATCACCTGACGCGCGTGATCTCCAGCCGTTCGGAGTGCGGCAGGATGATCTCCTGTGCTCTTTCGTCTGGCCTGTCTCGCCGTCGCGGACGCCTTCGCCGCGCTGCGGCTGCCGCCGATGGGCGATCGGGACAAGGACGTCGAGATCCTCGCCTACGTCACCAGATCGCCGTTCTCGAACGGCGGCTCGGTGCCGGCGCCAGGATGCGATTCGCCCCGAGGATCACGCCTTCCTGGCCGCCCTGCTGAAGTCGCTGCCCCGTACGGCCCTGCACCGGGTGCGGCTCCTCGTCCGCCCGGACACCGTCTTGCGCCGACACCGCGATCTGATGGGACGGCGCCATGCCGGCACGTGTCGGCCGAAGCGGCCGGGGCGCCCGCCCACGGTCCGTTCCATCCGCGCGCTCATCCTGCGCCTGGTCCGGGAGAACCCGTCCTGGGGGTATCGGCGCGTGCACGGTGAACTGGCCATGCTCGGCATCAAAGTCGCGTCCTCCACCGTGTGGGAGATCCTCACGCAGGAAGGCATAGACTCGGCGCCTGAACGAGCATCGATCACCCGGGCCGACTTCCTGCGCTCGCAAGCCGACGCGCTGCTGGCCTGCGACTTCATCGAGACCATCACTTCAGGCCCTGAACCAAGCGGCCCCGCTGCGCATCGTCCCGGACCCGATCACGGATCCGACGCGAATCGCCGAGCTGAACATACGCCGACAAGACCGACTCGGCGGAGTCCTCCGCAAGTACTCACATGCCGTTTGAGCTGCGTGGATGTAGTTTTCGGCAGGCACAATGACCCAGTCGTATCGCAGCACGGAACAGCCGTCACGACCTCGGGCTCTACGAATTCAACCTGAGTATCCCTCCGTTGTCGGTGGCAGACTCGGTGGCATGACAGTGGAGACGGTCGTGCTCACCGGCGCCGCCGGACAGGTCGGATCCGTGCTGCGAGACCCGCTGCGCCGCAGCTTGCGGCGGCTGGTCTCGGTCGATCGTGTCCCGCTGGTCGCCCAAGGGTCTGAGGAAGAGGTCCGCCGGGCCGAGTTGGCCGGTGTCGAGGATGTGGCGGCGGTCATCGCGGGTGCCGATGCGGTGGTGCACCTGGCCGGGGTACCGGACGAGGCGCCGCTGGCCGACCTGCTGGAGGGCAACGTCCTGGGCACCCATCACGTGCTGGAGGCCGCACGGCGCACCGGGGTCCGGCGGGTGGTGCTGGCCGGCAGCAACCGGCTGACCGGCTGCTACCCGGCCGCCCGGATGGTCTCGACGCAGGAGCCGCCCCGCCCCGACGGGCTGTACGGCGTGAGCAAGGTCGCGGTGGAGGCCCTGGGCCGGCTGTACGCCGACAAGTTCGGTCTGCAGGTGGTGTGCCTGCGGATCGGCAGCCTGGAGGCGGAGCCGAGTGAACCACGCCACCTGGCCACCTGGCTGAGCCCCCGCGACTGCGCAGGGTTCGTCTGGGCCGCCCTCACCCGGCCCGGCGTCACCTTCACCACCGCATACGCGGTCTCCGCCAACACCCGCCGCTTCTGGGAACTGGACGACGATCTCGGCTACCGTCCCCGCGACGACGCCGAGGCCTACGCGCACCGGATCCCCGGAGCGGCCGACTACTTCGCCACCGACCGGCTCCAGGGCGGTGCCTACGCCGACGCCGACTACACCCTGCGCCACCTCCTCGGCCAAGGACCACCTGGCGGGTCACCGCGCTAGGAATCCCCGGCGGCTCGCGGCACAGAGGTCACCGATGCCTTTCGGCCTGCTTCTGGGCATCGAAGACATCGGCGGCCGGGTGGTGTTGCCGTCGCAGCCAGGCGGTGAAGTCTTCGCGGCGGTAGGCCGGGTCGGCGGGCATGAGCCGGATCTGCGGCCGCTCGTCCATCCGCCAGATGACGAAGCCGGTGATGGTCCCGGTCGCGGGCCACCGCGCCGGGTCACGCGGCAGGTGCAGGACATCGACGAACCCGCCGACGGGCAGGCCGAGATCGACTCCTATGCCGGTGACACCCGGCTGAGGCACCCAGACGATGGTGCCGGTGAGGCGCTGGCCGAGGCGGAGCCGCGGTCTCATCTGCTCCCAGGCTCAGCGTCCGGGAGATAACGGGGGTGGCCGTCCTGGGGCCGCCAGGGCCGCGGCAAGCCCCGTCTCGGTTACCGCCTGCGGTTGCGACAAACTGAGGATATGACCGAGGTGCGACCCGCTCCGAATGCCGACGCGGCTCGATGGTTGCTCCGGGCTGATGTCGATTGGTGGGATCTTGTTCGCTACGGCCCACCAGGCTTCGACGTGTACGTGCGTATCGCCTTTGGCCATGGGGTGGAGGGTGTCGACCCGGAGGAGGAAGATCGCGCCGTTCGCGCGGCACTCGCGACTCTCGCGACATGCACGGCCACGCCTTCCAGCGGATACGCGGCGATCTGGGAAGGGTGGACGGGCGGGCACCCGCCGACTCCTGAAGCGCCACGGGTGGCTATCCCTCATCGAGAGATGCTGCTCTTCACCGGCCCTGTCGACGTACTGAGCGACGCGCCCGCCCTCGCCTGGCACGGCTCTGCGCTGGGCGGTCCAGACCCACACCTCGTGTGGCCCGAAGATCAAGCCTGGTGCCTGGCCTGCGAGGTCGACGAGGAGATCGAGTTCACCGTCGGATGTTCCGTCGACGCGTCCCAGGCTCTGACCAAAGCCCTGCCCGGTGCTGTTCGACGGGTGCACTACGGAGAGCCGGCACCGATGTACCGCGACCCGGCCTAGTACTACAACAACACTTCGTTGTGGTTTAGTCTGATCGTATGCCGGACGTGATGACCGCTGAGGATCTTCGGACGTGGATGGCAGGTCTG
>NZ_JACHJJ010000045.1 GCF_014203605.1 Thiemannella venezuelensis
GCCCAGCCGGAGCCCTTCGACGGCCCATCATGACCCGAGTCTGAATCCCCGACCCGGGTCTGAAAAGACCACCAAGATCTTCAGGACACTCCTAGGCGTGCGCACGGGGAGGCCGCCCGGCGGCCAGGAGTGTGACGCGCAGCGCTGCTCGGCAGGGTTTCAGCGGAGCTGTTTGGCAGCTCCGCGACCGGCTACACCCTAGCGATGGCCAGAGGGCCGATACCGGCGTTGACGCTCAGGGGCCGTGCGCGCTCGACGTCTGCGGGCCCGCGCCATTCGGCCCGAGGACGCGCGACGGAACCGTCGAATACATGGGGGGATCGTGGTCGTGGGTATTGATGAGCTGGAACTGCGCCTGGGGTCGGATGCCGACCGCGAGTGGATCTACCGGCTGCGCCACGAGGTGTACGCCCGTGAACTCGGCCAGCACCCCGCCAACGACGCTGGGCAGCTGGGCGACGAGCTCGACGAGGGCAACGTCTACATCGTGGCGGTCTATCAGGGACGCCCCGTCGGGTTCATCAGCGTGACGCCGCCATGGGCGGGACGCTACTCGATCGACAAATATCTCCGCCGCACCGAGCACCCCGTTCTGCGCGAGGACGGCCTGTTCGAAATCCGCATCCTGACCGTGGACCAGGCTCAGCGGGGCAGGATGACCGGGAAACTGCTGATGTACGCGGCGCTGCGCTGGGTGACGGCGCACGGGGGTCGCACCATCGTGGCGCTGGGCAGGTCCGAGCTCCTGCCGATGTACCGGGAGTTGGGGCTGACATCCACGGGGATACCGGTGCGCGCGGGGGCCGTCGTCTTCGAACTGCTGACCGGTGAGGTGGCCGGCCTCGCCGAGCAGACGCTGCGCAGGTACGGTCCGGTACTGCGCGACCTGGAGCCGAAGGTGCGCTGGCGCCTGGAGGCGCCCTTCCTGCCCGGTGCGGGCGGCTGCGAGCACGGTGGCACCTCGATCGGGGCGCTGGGCCGCCGCTTCGACACCCTCCAGGCTCACGGGGATGTCGTGCCCGCCGACGTGCTCGACGCCTGGTTCCCGCCCGCCCCCGGTGCCACCGCGGCCCTGGCCGTCCACCAGGATTGGATGGTGCGGACCTCCCCGCCCGCGCAGGCTGAAGGGCTCATCGAGGAGATCGGGGCCCGCCGTGGCCTTCCCGCCGAGGCCATCGCGGTCGGGGCCGGCTCCTCCGAGCTGATCTTCCGGGCGTTCCGTGGCTGGCTGGAGGCCTCCAGCCGGGTGCTGCTGATCGACCCCTCCTACGGTGAATACGCCCACGTCGTCGAGCGGGTGATCGGCTGCCGCGCCGACCGGTTTGCGTTACGGCGCCAGGAGGACTGGCGGATCGACCCGGACCGCCTCCGTGAAGCCCTGCGCGAGCGCTACGACCTCGTGGTCGTCGTCAACCCCAACAACCCCACCGGAGTGCATCTGGACGCAGACGACCTGTGCCAGGTGCTGGCGGCGGCCCCCGGCGGGACCCGGTTCTGGATCGATGAGGCCTACGTCGGCTACGCCGGGCCGGGCCAATCGCTGGAGCCGTACGCGGCCACCGCCGACAACGCCATCGTGTGCACCTCGCTGTCGAAGATGTACGCGCTGTCGGGCCTGCGGGTGGCCTATCTCACCGGGCCTGCGCAGACCGTGGCCGAGCTGCGCCGCTGGAGTCCGCCCTGGGGGGTGAGCCTGCCCGCGCAGGTCGCCGCGGTGCACGCCCTGCGCGACCCCGCCTACTACGCCGGCCGCTGGGCGCAGACCGGGGCGCTGCGCGGCGAGTTGGCCGCTGAGCTCACCGCGATCGGCGAGGATGCGCACGTCCAGGAGGCGATGGCCAACTTCGTCCTGCTCACCCTGGCTCACGGTGGTCCCGGCGCCGCCCGTCTGGTCCGCCGATGCCAAGAGCGGGGCGTGTTCCTGCGCGACCTGTCACCGATGTCACCGGCCTTCGAAGGCAGGACAGTACGCATCGCGGTGCGCGAGCCCGCGGCCAACGCCCGGATCGCCGCAACCGTCACCGCGGCACTGCACGATCTGCGGAACCCGGTGTGACCGACGTCGGCGCCCTGATCCCCTACATCGCCGCCGCGCTCGCAATCGGCGGCGTCGCCGTTGCGCTGTCGCGGCGACGACAGTACGTGCTGCGGTGGTGCGCCTGGGCGGTGGCCGTACCGGTGGTGGTCGCCGCCCTG
The DNA here is from genome assembly GCF_014203605.1 of Thiemannella venezuelensis. GTDB lineage: Bacteria > Actinomycetota > Actinomycetes > Streptosporangiales > Streptosporangiaceae > Planomonospora_A > Planomonospora_A venezuelensis. The sequence continues at coordinate 2,197 of NZ_JACHJJ010000045.1, forward strand.
TACGCGGGACCCGGCGGGGCCGCGACCCTGGCCGCGGCGGTGGGTGTGGTGTGCGCCGCCGAGTACGGCCAGCTGACCCGCCTGCCCCGGCCCGACCGCATGCTGCTCGCCGCCGCCGTGGTCGCGCTGTCGGTGACCGCCTGGCTGGCGCCCGCACAACTGCCTCGCGTGTTCGCCATCGCCGCCCTGGCTGTCGCCCTGGTCCCGCTCCTGACCGGTGATGCGGCCGGTGGGCTGAACCGGTTGTGCCGGGGCGTGTTCGGCGTCGTCTGGTTCGCGCCGTTGATCGGGGTGGTCCTGCTCGGCCCGACCGCCTTGGCATTGTTCGTCGCGGTGTCGGTCGCCGACATCGCCGCCTCGTTCGGTGGCCGACTCCTGGGCGGCCCGGCGCTTTCTCCGCTGTCACCGGCCAAACGCTGGAGCGGGGTGCTGGCCGGGACCACCGCGGGTCTGGGCATGCTGGTCCTGCTGGGAGCGTTCACCCCTGCCCTGGTGGTCGCCGTGGCGTTCGGCGCCCCCTTGGGAGATCTGCTGGAGTCGATGGTCAAGCGGGGCGCCGGAGTCAAGGACTCGGCCTCCTGGCTGGCGGGCGCCGGCGGGCTGCTGGACCGGCTCGACTCCCTGCTGCTCGCACTCGCGCTGGCCCTGCTGCTCAGCTGATGGGGCACCCAAGTGGTTCGTCGCCTGCCCGATAACGCCGCCGGATCCCTGCCAAACAGCGCCGCGCGTCACAGCCAGGAGGATGATGCAGGAGTGAGCGATGCCCGGCGCCGCCGTGCTCACTACTCCGATGGGGGCTCGGCGCCCCCGTCTTCCTCGGGCGGCTCGAACCGGGCGTAGAAGTCCTCCAAGGCCTGCGGTGAGACGGTCAAGGCGTTGGCGTCATCACGCCGATTGCGCTCGGCCAGCCGCCGCAGCAGCTCGCGCCGGGGAACGGCGAAATACAGCAGCCGCCACCGGCCCCCGGCCTGTTCAACGAGGCGCTTCCATTCCTCGCGCTCGCGCCGTCGCCACAACCCGTGGTCCACCACGACACCCGCCCGGCGGCCTGTACCGCTTCAAAAGTCATCGCAGGACGCTTGACCTGCGGATCGACCTGATGCGGGGGTACGGGCAAGACCAGTTCTTGTGTCTGTCCGTCTCCTGTATCTGATCATGATTCGGTTGTTCGGCTGGCTGGCGCTGCTGGGCCGAAGCGGGGCGGCCAAGGATGTCGAGATCCTGGTGCTGCGACATGAGGTGGCGGTGCTGCGCCGTCAGGTCGCCCGGCCGAAGCCGGACTGGGCCGATCGAACGGTCCTGGCCGCGCTGGCGCGGTTCTTGCCCTCTGCCCTGCGCGCGCATCGGCTGGTGACGCCGGGTACCCTGCTGGCCCGGCACCGCCGCCTGGTCCGACGCCGGTGGACGTACCCGAGCCGGTCCGGCCGCCCGAGGACGGGCAAGGAGATCCGGGACCTGGTGCTGCGCCTGGCGCGGGAGAACCCGGCCTGGGGATATCGCCGGGTGCACGGTGAACTGGCCCGGCTCGGCCATCAGGCCAGCGAAGCGACCGTACGGTGGATCCTGCGGATCCGGCGCTTCGGCCCGGCGCTCCGAGACGCCGACACCTCCTGGCGAACGTTCCTGCGCACCCAGGCGCAAGGTTTGCCGGCCGTCGACTTCTTCCACGTCGACATGATCTCCTTGAAGCGTCTGTACGTGCTGTTCGTCATGGAAGTCGCCACCCGGCGCGTTGCACATCCTGGGAGTCACCGCCAACCCGACCGGAGCGTGGACGGTCCAGCAGGCTCGTAACCTGCTCATGGACCTCGGCGACTGGCTCGGCTCCTTCCGGCTTCCTCATCCGCGACCGAGATACCACGTTCATCGCGGTCTTCGACGCGGTCCGCCGGCGCGGGCGTGACGGTGGTGAGGACGCCGCCGCGCACACCGCAGGCCAACTGCCACGCCGAGCGGTGGGTGCACACCGTACGGGCCGAATGCACCGACCGCATGCTGATCTCCAACGAACGGCACCTGCGCTCGGTGCTCGGTGAGTACGTCGATCACTACAACCTGGACGGTGACCCCGGTGACTCGGCGGCTGCGGATCTTGCCGCGGTCGGAGATGAACTTCCGCAGCAGGTCGGTGTCCTTGTAGTCGATGTAACTCACTCCCTGAAGAGGGTTGCTCTTCTTGCGGGGGGTACGGCGGGGCTTCATGCGGTCTCCTTCAGGGTGAGGATGGGGGCGAACGGGTCGTCGTATCCCGCCCAGGCGGTGTGCCCGGCCAGGGCCTCCTCCTGAGTGAGCAGGCAGGAGTCGAGCAGGGCGTGGATGCCTTCGCGGTCGAGGTCGGGGCCGGTGAAGACCAGGTGCTGCACGCGGTCGCCGGCGATCTCGTTCCAGTCGAGCGCGGCGGCCGTGCGACGGGCCGGGGAGATCATGTCCCAGGCGGCCTGTGGCAGTGCGGCCAGCCAGGGGCCCGCGTCCTCCACCGAGACGATGCCGGCGACCGCGTCCCAGGCCAGCATCTGTTCGGGGCGGGTGGCCAGCCAGAAGCGGCCACGCGAGCGGACCGAGGCGGTGACCAGTTCGTCCACCGCCTCGAACAGGCGGGCGGGGTGCAGCGGGCGTAGCCGGTGCCAGACCACGGTGGTGACTTCCCCGCTCTGGGCGTCGCAGGGCAGCTGGGCGGTGGCGGGGTCGACGCGCTCGGCCAGCTGGGCGGTGCACAGCGCGGCCCCCGTGACGCGGGGCGGCCGGGCGACCGGGTGGACCGGTGTGACGGGGGCGAGGTGGGAGAGCACGGCGCGGGAGAGCTCGACGTCCTCGGCGTCGCCGCCGTGCAGCACCAGGCCGGTGGCGTACTCGATCTGCCGGGCCAGGACCTCGGCCAGGTAGCGCTCATCTCCGGCGGCCGCGCGCTGCCCGGTCTCGGTGAGGCGGTCCCCGCGGGAGATGTCGACGGGCATGTGCTCGGCGTCCAGGGCGGTGAGCACCGCGGTGAGCCGCAGAGCGTCATGGGCTTCGTCGCAGTCGATCGCCTCGGCCACCGAGCGCGGCTCCACCGAGTCCCACAGGTCCACGACCAGCAGTGATGCGGTGGCGGCATGCCGTACGAGCTCGGGGAGCAGGTCTTCGCGCACGGTGCAGGTGACGCAGCCGTGTGCGAGCCGTATCTCGGCCAGGTCGAGCACGCCCGCTCCGGTGCGGACCACGCGTGTGACCCGTCCGGTGGTCACCGAGCGCAGGTCGTGGTGGATCGCGATCGAGTTGGGGTGTTCGGCCAGCAGGCGATCGACAGTAGCGCCGCGCGCTGCGGTGTGCAGGCCCGCGACGAGGACGACGGGGGTGGACAAGGAGCCTCCCGGAGAAAGAATGAAAACCATTGTCATTATCATGGCACATGTCTCCGCCGGCGCGGAGTGGGTCTCGGGCGAGATCGTGCCGACAGTCGTGGGGGTGGAAGTGCGGACGTCTCCTGGTGCCGTGATCGGCCTTGTCGTTCTTGACGGTTGATCTCCCAGATCCTTGGGGTCCCTATATGGAAACGATTATCAATCTTGGGAGGCGCAGTGGTCGACCAGTATGAGCGGTCTGCCGAGTTCATCGACGTCATGATGGCGCCCCGCTGGCCCGCGCTCGGCCCGGTGCTGGCCGAAGCTCTGCGGGAGGTCCCCGGGCCTGTGGTGGACGTCGGTGCTGGAGGCGGGCACGGTACGCGGGCGATCGCAAATGCCCTGCCGGATGCGGAGATCGTGGCCGTCGAGCCGTCCCCGGCTCTGCGATCTGTCCTGCTGGCGAGAGTCAACGATGACCCTCGATTGCGCGACCGGGTGACCGTGCTCCCGGAAGGTCTGCTGGAGGCGGAGCTTCCCGATCGGCTGGGCGCCCTCGTCGCGATGAACGTCATCGGCCACTTCGATCCGGCCGGGCGCAACCGGATCTGGGAATCGCTGGCCGGGCGGCTCCTGCCGGGCGGCCGGGCGGTGCTGAACCTGCAGCCGCCCGCCGAGGCGGTCGCGGTCCCGGAGTTCCGCGCCGTGGAGGTGCGCATCGGGCGGCGGGTCTACGAGGGGTGGGGCCGGGCCGAACCGGCCGGCCCGGACCGGCTCACCTGGCACATGACCTACCGCACCCACCAGGACGGCAAGCCTGTCGGTGAGGTGGGGGTGAGCTACGACTGGTGGTTGCTCACCGAGGAGCGCCTCGTGGGGGAGCTGGAGGTGTACGGCCTGGTGCCGTCCCGCACCGGTCCGGCGGAGGCCGGGATGTACGTCATCGCGAGATGAGGTGTCTGCGGACTGTCGGCGGTCCGGTAGAGGGCGCCGGTCGCGACGAGGGCGGAGCCTGCGCTTGCCGCTGTTTGCTCCCTGCGGCGTGGTCGGCTTGAGGGCTCTAATCGGGCGGACGGGCAGTCGGCGGGTTGGTCGATGAGGGCCGGGAGATCGCTGATCACGCGCGGGTCGTAGCTCGGGTCGTGTACGGGGTCAGTGCTCCACCGGTGGCGGATGGTGCATAATGAAAACCGTTTTCAATGTCATCTCATGATGCAGCCTGCCAGCCCGAAGGGATGCAGATGGCCAGAAACGAGCTCCGGCCCGTGATCAAACTCAAGTCGACCGCGGGTACCGGCTACACCTACGTCACCCGCAAGAACCGGCGTAACGACCCCGACCGGCTCACCCTGCGCAAGTACGACCCGATCATCCGCCAGCACGTGCCGTTCCGAGAGGAGCGATGACCCCGTGAAGAAGGACATCCACCCCGACTACCGCCCGGTCGTCTTCCGCGACCCGAGCGCGGGCTTCGCCTTCCTGACCCGCTCGACCGCCACCAGCGCCAAGACGATCGAGTGGGAGGACGGCAACACCTACCCCGTCATCGACGTCGACGTCTCCTCGGCCAGCCACCCCTTCTACACCGGCCGCAGCCGGGTGCTGGACGTCGCCGGCCGGGTCGAGCGCTTCAACCAGCGCTACGGGAGGCCCTGATGTCGGCGCACTGCATGCTCACCGGGATCGCGCCGGTCTTCGGCAACCGCGTCTCCCACTCCCACCGGCGCACCCGCCGCCGCTGGAGTCCCAACATCCAGCACCGCCGCTACTGGCTGCCGGGCGAGGACCGGTTCGTACGGCTCACGCTCAGCGCCAAGGCGATCAAGACCGTGGACAAGATCGGTGTCGAGGCGGCCGTGGCCCGCATCCGTGCCCGGGGAGGAAAGGTCTAATGGCCAAGAAGAGCAAGATCGCCACCAATGAGCGCAGGAAGGTGATCGTGGCCCGCCACGCCGAGCGCCGCGCCGAGCTCAAGGAGATCATCCGCACCGGCACGCCCGAGGAGCGGGCGCAGGCCGTGCGTGCCCTGGCCCGCCAGCCCCGCGACGCCTCCGCCACCCGCATCCGCAACCGCGACTCCGTCGACGGCCGCCCCCGCGGCCACCTGACCAAGTTCGGACTGTCGCGCATCCGCTTCCGCGAGATGGCCCACCGCGGCGAGCTGCCCGGCGTCACGAAGGCGAGCTGGTAGGCCGTGGCCGTCCCCAAGCGCAAGATGTCGCGCAGCAACACCCGCCACCGCCGCTCCCAGTGGAAGGCCACCGCCCCCGACCTGGTGCCGATCACCGTGGACGGGCGGCAGCTTTTGGTGCCCCGCCGCCTGGTGCGCGCCTACCAGCGCGGCCTGATCACCCCCCACTGAACCCCGCCCGGGCTTCGTCTGCGGCGAGGCCACCCAAGCGGCGCGGATACGGAGGACATCCCACAACCTCCGACACGGTTTCGTTGGTGCCGGGGTCCGCCGGGACGTGGCCTGCGGCCCAGGAGCGCTGACCGTTCGGGACGGCCCGGAGGTGGGAGCAGGGCATGGGTGGAGGCGGCCACAGGGTATCGGCCTCCGTCCGTGCCTCACTGCTGCGCCGGGCCGGATTCGATGAGATCGGGCCCGGTTCGACAGAACCGAGACGGCGCGGCTCTCGTGGCCGTCCGCTGAGATCCGTCGGCTGAAGAGGAGAGTTCATGGATCCGGAAAAGGTGGCGGCGGTCTTCGACGCCACACACACCGAGTTCACCTTGCTGGCGCCGTACCTGTGGGACCCGATCGGAGAGGCGAGTGTGCGGGCCGGGACGACGCGGCGGTGCTCGCCTCCGGACAGCTCGTCCGGCAGGCGGCCGGCGTATCCGGCCGGCAGGGAATGGTACCCCGGGAATCTCCATCGTCTGCTCGATGGCCTGCTGCGGTCCTGACTCCGGCCGCGCCGGAATCAGCCGGTGGTGGCGGGGCGGTCAGGAGAGCCCAGGCGCAGGTGCTCGATGTGGTACACGGCCTCGTCCAGCAACTGGGCCACGTGGTGGTCGTACAGGCTGTAGATGATGCTGCGGCCATTGCGGGTGCCGTGGACCAGTCCGAGGTTGCGTAGCAGGCGCAACTGGTGGGAGACCGCCGACTGCTCCATGCCGACCGCCTCGGCCAGCTCGGTGACGGGCATGGCCTCGTGCCGCAACCGGGTTTGTGATCGCTGTCGAGCCGGTGGAGGACTCGGTGACGATGGAGGATCACATGACGACGGATCTGCACCCGTCCCGGGCCGTACCGGAGAAGGTGCGAGCGGTGCCGGTGCGCACCCGGTGGCTGGACCTGGCAGAGGTCCGCTGGGCCGCGGTCTCGCTGGCGGCCTTCTGCGCGGCGCTGGTTCTTCAGGTGGCCGGAACCCCGGGCTGGGCGTGGGGCGTGGCGTACGGGCTCTGCTACGTCTGCGGTGGATGGGAGCCGGCGCTGGCGGGACTGCGGGCGCTGCGCGACCGGACTCTGGACGTGGACCTGCTGATGATCGTGGCCGCGCTGGGAGCGGCCGCGATCGGGCAGGTGACGGACGGTGGACTCCTGATCGTCATCTTCGCCGCCTCCGGAGCACTGGAGGCTCTGGCCACCGCTCGCACCGCCGACTCCGTGCGTGCCCTGCTGGATCCGGCTCCGGCCACCGCCACCCGCCTCGGCTCCGGCGGTGAAGAGGAGACCGTGACCGCCGCCGATCTGCGGATCGGTGACGTGCTGCTCATCCGGCCGGGCGAGCGTGTCGCCGCCGACGGCCGGGTGCTGGGCGGGACCAGCGACGTCGACCAGGCGTCCATAACCGGCGAGAGCCTTCCGGCGGTCAAGCGGGCCGGTGACGAGGTGTTCGCCGGAACCGTGAACGGCACGGGCGCACTGCGGGTGCGCGTGGAGCGCGATGCGGCCGACACCGTGATTGCCCGGATCGTGACCATGGTGCGCCGGGCCTCCCTGACCAAGGCGTCCGCCCAGCTGTTCATCGAGAAGATCGAGCAGCGCTACTCGGTCGGCGTGGTCGTCGCCACCCTGGCCGTCTTCGCGATCCCGCTGACGCTGGGCGAGCCGCCGGCCGACGCGCTTCTGCGTGCGATGACCTTCATGATCGTCGCTTCGCCATGCGCGGTGGTACTGGCCACCATGCCGCCGCTCCTGGCGGCGATGGCCACCGCCGGTCGCCACGGTGTCCTGGTCAAATCCGCAGTCGCCATGGAACGGCTCGGCACCGTCACCCAGGTGGCCTTCGACAAGACCGGCACCCTGACCGAGGGGCGTCCGCGCCTGGCGGAGGTCCGCCTGCTGCCCGGCGCCCCCGCGGATCTGACCGAGGAGCGACTGCTGGCACTTGCCGCCGCCGCCGAACAGCCGTCGGAGCATCCACTGGGTCGCGCCGTGGTCCAGGCCGCCCGTACTGCCGGGCCGGCGGTCGAGCCGGTGGACGGGTTCACATCCGAGCTCGGCAGGGGCGTGCGCGCCCGTGTCGGCGGCCTGCTCGTCGAAGTGACCAGCCCTGACCACCTCCCGGGCGACGACCGCCACCGGACCGGCCACCAGATGGTCGCCGGGCTGCAGCGCAGCGGGTACACCGCCGTCATGGTCCGCATCGACGGCACGGCAGCCGGTGTGCTGGCACTGGCGGATCGTATCCGTCCCGGCGCCGTCGACGCCGTCTCCCACCTGAGTGTCCTGACCGGCTCCGCGCCCGTGTTGCTGACCGGGGACAACGCACCGGCCGCCGCCCAACTGGCCGACCGGGTACACATCGGCGACGTTCACGCCGGGCTGCTGCCCGAGGACAAGGTGAGCGCCGTGACCGAGCTGCAGCGCCGCGGCGCCCGGGTCGCGCTGGTCGGCGACGGCGTCAACGACGCCCCCGCCCTGGCCGCCGCCCACGTCGGCATCGCGATGGGCCGCGCCGGATCCGACCTGGCCCTGGAAACCGCAGACGCGGTCATCACTGTGACGAGCCGGCCACCGTCCCCGCCGTCATCGCGCTGGCCCGGCGCGCCCGCCGTCTCATGATCGCCAACCTCGTGATCGCCGCCGGTTTCATCCTGGCGTCGTGCCGCCGACCCCGCTCCTTGACCGTGAACGCGAAGGCATTGATCACGGACGCTCAGTCCCGGAAACTCTCGACGGCGATCTGCTCGTCGCAGAGCCGGTCGAGCAGCGCCGGCTCGTGGCTGATGACGACCATGCCGAGGCCGCGTTCGCGGACGATCCCGCTGAGCGCGTGCCAGATCTGCGCTTGCGTGATCGCGTCGAACATGGCGGTCATCTCGTCGGCGACGAGGTACCTGGTGGCCGGGTGAAGCGCCCGGGCGATGCAGAAGCGCTGCAGTTCGCCGCCGGAGAGCTCGGCCGGCCAGCGATCCAGCCACTCGCTTCTGATGCCGAGCAGATCGAGCGTCTCCTGCGGCACTTCATGTGATTCCCGCAGCACCGAGCGCATCCGCCACTTGTTGTTGACCGCCCGTTCGGGGTGCTGGTGGATCAGTTGCACCGGCCGGAAGCCGCGTCGGGGCAGTGGGGCGCCGTCGATGGTGATCTCACCGGACCGTGCCCGGAGGTCTCCGGCCAGGAGCGCGCCGAGCGTCGACTTACCGCTGCCGCTCGGTCCGGTGATGCCGACGACGGCGCCGGCCTCCACCCGGAAGGAGGCGTCGCGGTACAACAGCTTCCCGCCCGCATAGCCGTAGCTGAGGCCGCTGACTGTCAGTGCCACTCCACACCTCCGATGGAGAACCGGTTCTGCGGCAGTGCGCGCCACAGATCGCGCGCGAAGGGATGACCGAGCCCGTCGCCGTCCCCGGTGAAGGCGGCGGCGGGCTCGACGGTGATCAGGCGTCCGCCGTTCATCACCGCCACCCGCTCGGCCACCGAGACCGCCGAGACGATGTCGTGGGTGATGAGCAGCACGGCGACCCCGTCGGCGGCGAGTTCGCGCAGGTGCCGGAGCACCTCCTCGACCGCTTCGGCGTGCAGGCCCGGAGTCGGTTCGTCGGCGATGATCAGCCGGACGGTGTCCCGGACGCTGGTGGCGAAGAGCACCCGCCGGAGCATCCCCCCGGACAGCTCGAACGGATACAGCCTCGCCGCCTCGCTCGCCAGGCCGTAGCGGGCGAACAGCCGGCTCTGCTCCTGATGCGCCGTCTTCGGGTCGAGGCCGATGCGTACCTGCTCGCCGACGGGCATCAGCGGATCGAGGTTCGTCACCGACTGCGGGATGTAGGAGATCTCCCGGCCGAGCGTCCGCCGCCGCCTGGCGGCGGTCAGCCGCTCGCCGCGGAAGCGGATCTCGCCGGTGACGTCCGCGTTGCGCGGCAGGATGCCCAGGATCGCCTGGGCGAGCAGGGTCTTTCCGGATCCGCTCGCGCCGATGACGGCCAGGATCTCCCCCTCGCGGACCTCGATATTCAGACCGGCGATGCCGGTGAGGGTCCGGGTGCGCAGCCCGCTCGCGTACTGGGTGAAGCTGACGTCGAGCTCGGAGACCGTCAAGATCGGTGTGTTCATTCGGCCCTCATCCGTTCGACGTCGCCGGGTCGAGCACCGTGCGCACCCGGTCGCCGAGTCGCGCGAAGCCGAGCACGAGCAGCAGGAGCGCGAGACCGGGGAGTACCGCGAGCCACCACATCCCGCTGGAGATGTGCGGCATTCCCTCCGACAACAGGATGCCGATCGCCGGCGTCTGCGGCGAGAACCCGAACCCGAGGAAGGTGAGCGCGGCCTCGTGCAGGATCACGTGCGGGAACATGAGGACGAATCCGACCAGGAGCTGGGGCAGGACGAGCGGCAGGACGTGCCTGCACGCGATGAAGAGCGACGACCTGCCGAGCCCGCGCGCCACAAGGATGAACTCCGCGTCGCGGATCTGCTTCACATCGGCCCTGACCAGCAGCGCGAGCGACATCCAGTGGGTGAACGCGATGCCCAGGACGATGCCGGGGATTCCGCCCCCGACGGTGAAGGCGAGCAGGATCATGAAGATCAGGTGCGGGATGCCGATGGACAGGTCGATGAGCCAGGAGATGACGCCGTCGACCCGTCTGCCGAGGAGCGCGGCGCAGATGCCGAGCACCGCGGAGATCACTGTGCTGATCGCCGCGGTGAGCACGCCGATCCCCAGGGAGAGCGCCAGTCCCTTCACCACTCTCGTGAAGAGGTCCCGGCCCAGATGATCGGTCCCGAACGGGTGCCCGATGCTCGGCGGCAACAGTCGCAGCGCGGAGTTCGGACGCAACGCGGTGTCGTCCAGGAAGAGGTGGCCTGCGACCACGCAGGTGACCAGGAGCACCACGGTGGACAGCGAGACGACGACGTCTCGACGCGCGCGAAGCCGCGGGCGGTGATCGGTCGCCGTGCTCATGCCCTGCTCCGGATCCGCGGGTCGATCGCGGCGTTGACGACGTCCGCGATCAGGTTCCCGGTGAAGACGAACACCGCGCTGACCAGCACGATGCCCAACAGCAGCGGGACGTCGCCGCCGAGCGCGGCCTCGGTCAGGGTGGAGCCGAGACCCGGATAGGAGAAGACCGTCTCGGCGAGCACCGAGCCTCCGAAGAGTTCTGCGAAGTAGGCGAACTGAAGGGTCACCGCCGGGACGACGGAGTTGCGGAATCCGTGGTTGCGGAAGATCTGCCAGTCGCTCTCGCCTCTGGCCCGGGCGAACGCCACGTAGTCGCTGTTCAGGACGTCCGTCATCTTCTCGCGGGTGTGCATGGCGATGTTCGCCACGCCGACCGCGGACAAAGTGATCGACGGCAGCACGAAGTGGTGGAGCCGCTGGGCGAAGGTGACGTCTTCGGCCGGGACGCCCTGCGGTCCGGCGAGCCCCACGGGGAACCAGCCGAGCCATACGGAGAACACGACGAGGAAGACGATGCCGAGCCAGAAGGTGGGAGTGGCCGACAGGGTGTAGCTGTACCAGGAGATGAGCCGGTCGGCGAGCCGTCCGCGATGCGTCGCCGCGGTCACCCCGAGCAGGTAGCCGAGTACCCCGGACATCGTCCAGGCGACCCCCATCAGCGCGAGGGACGCGCCGAAGCGGGCTCCCATGACGTCGATCACGGGAGCTTCGTAGAGCGTCGAGGTGCCGAAGTTGCCCTGGATCATCTCGCGAGCCCAGGCGAGGTACTGCTCGATCGGCGAGCGGTCCAGGCCCCACTGCTCGCGGAGCCTGGCCAACTGCTCATCGGTGATGTCGACATTGGCCCCGATGTAGGCCTGGATCGGGTCGATCGGTGAGTTGTGGACGAGGGCGAAGGCGAGCACCGAGACCCCGATCAGCAGGGTCGCCAGGCGCAGGACGCGCAACAGGAGCAATCGCGGCATGACAGGAACCACCCCGATCATCGCGGGCGTTCAGTCCTTCCAGTGCCACTGGGCCAGAGTGTTGAACAGCGCCCACTCGTGCCCGTGGCCGTGGATCGGCTGCTCGCCGAGGTCGAGCCCGTCGCGGACGAAGTAGAGGTGGTTGATCCGGACGAGCCAGATGATCGGCGCGTCACCGTCCTGCCCGGCGAAGCCGGTCGTGCCGTCCCACTGCGCCTGCTTCCAGTGCTCGTTCGCCTTGTCCTGGGTGGTGGCCGACAGGGCGCGGTCGAGGTGAGCGTCGACTACCGGGTTGGCGTACTGCGGCATGTTGTTGTAGCCGGTGTCGAGGACCTTCGAGGAGTACATCGAGTACAGCTGGTGGGCGTGGTGGCGTCCGCCGCCCCAGGTCACGGCGTTGGCCTTGCCGTCGAGATAGATGCCGTCCCAGGTGCTGCCCTTGGTGGTGATCTCGATGCCGAGCGTGCGTGCCTGCTCCGCCACCACCAGCGCGAGGTCGCTGCGGAGTTTGTCGTCCGACGGGTACAGCAGCGTGAACTGGGCCTTGCGCCCGTCCTTGTCCGCGATTCCGTCGCCGTCGGAGTCGCTCCAGCCGGCCTCGGCGAGGAGGCGCTTGGCGTCTTCGATGCGGCCGTCCTCGAACACCGCCTTCTCGTTGAACCAGGGGAGAGTGTCGACGAGGGTGTAGGCCGGGCGGCCGTGGCCCTGCAGCACGATCTTGGTGATCTCGTCGCGGTCGAGGCCGATGTTCAGCGCCTTGCGGATCGCCGGGTCCGCGGTCACGTCATTGCCGACCGCGACGTCCTTGCCCTGGATCTTGCCCTTGTTGCCGGCCGACCGCGTCGGCAGGGACAGCGCGCGCGAGTCGATGCTCTCGAAGCTCTGCAGCGTCATGCCGGTGATCCGCTGGTCGGCGAAGGTCGGGGGGACGTAGGCGATGTCGACGGTCCCGGCCCTGGCGGCGGCGAGCGCGGCGTCCTCGCCCAGGAAGAGGAAGGTGAGCTTGGTGAACTGCGGCCGCTGGCCGTACCAGTGGGGGTTCGCCTTGAGGATGAGCTGCTGTCCCTGCTGGTAGTCGGCGACGGTGTACGGGCCGGACCCGATCGGATTCTTCGAGTAGTCCGTGCCGTAGTGCTTGGCGGGCAGGATCGGGATCTCCGAGAGCTGGCTGACGAAGGTCGAGCGCGGCTCCTTCAGGTGGAACTCGACACGGGACTCGCCGGCGGCGACGATCCGGTCGACGAACGTCAGGTCGAAGCGTGTGCCGTCCTTCTTCAGCGTCTCGTAGGTGAAGACGACGTCCTGGGCGGTGACCGGCTCGCCGTTCGACCAGCGGGCGTTGTCGCGGAGCGTGAAGCTCCAGGTCTTCGCATCGTCGCTGAGGGAGTATTCCGAGGCCAGGTCGCCGACGAAGTCGACGTCCTTGTCGATGGTGAGCAGCGAGCTGTGGATCAGCCGGATCTGCGCCGGCCGGGAGCCCCAGCCCTTCAGCGGGTCGAACTCGCCCCCAGCGACGTCCCCGACGGCTACGACGAGCTCGGTGCCGCGGCTGCGCGGTTCGGCCGGGGATGACGCGCTCCGGTCTTCCCGACCCCACCCTGTCGCGACACCGATCGTCACCCCTGCGACCACGACGAGCGCCAATGCTGCGGCGATCCATGTGCGCTTGGCCTTGCGGGACGGCAGTTCCTCATCGTGGAGCAAGGGAGCAACCTCGGTTTCTCAGGGTCGTGACGAAGGGATCGTCGCCGGCAAACGGGCAACGGTGGACGATCGTACTGATAATCATTGTCATTATCAAAATCGGTTCTACTCGTCCGTATCGGCGCGAACTGGTGTCAAGTGCTCCATCGGTCACGCTCGGTGTCGCGGTCGTCGCCTCCGCCGCCGGGATGTCGTGCCCGTCGGGGTTGTCTGCAGGTCCTGAGCCGGGGAGACTCGCCCCGTTGTTCGGCGAACTATCATGCAAAAACGCCGCGACCGCTCCGATTACGGGTCGGAGCGGTCGCGGCGCCGGTCACCGGGTCTGAGCAGAGGAGGCCGGCGGTGACGCGGAGATAGCCGTCGGCGCCGTACTGCCGGACGACGGGGCCGAAGACGGTCAGCGGGTCATCGGTGACCTCGACGTTGCCGAGCAGTTCGAAGTCGCCGTAGATCTCGTCGACCAGCTTCTGCGTCGACTTGCCGACGCAGAACTCTGTGCCTGCCGATAATGTCGTCCGGCCAGGTCCTGGCCTTGCCGGAGATCGACTGACGCGCGGGATGCCCAGCCGCTCGGAGTGCGGCATGATGATCGTTCGTGCTCTTTCGCCTGGCCTGTCTCGCCGTCACGAACACCTTCGCCGCGCTGCGGCCGCCGCCGATGGGCGATCGGGACAAGGACGTCGAGATCCTCGCCCTGCGCCACCAGATCACCGTTCTCGAACGGCAGCTCGGCGCCGATGCCAGGGTGAGATTCGCTCCCGAGGACCGTGCCTTCCTCGCGGCCCTGCTGATGTCGCTGCCCCGCGAGGCCTTGTGCCGGCTGCGGCTCCTCGTCCGCCCGGATACCGTCCTGCGCCGGCACCGAGATCTGATGGGACGGCGTCATGCCGGGAGCTGTCGGCCGAAGCGGCCGGGGCGCCCGCCCGCGGTCCGTTCCATCCGCGCGCTCATCCTGCGCCTGGTCCGGGAGAACCCCTCCTGGGGATACCGGCGCGTGCACGGTGAACTGGCCACGCTCGGTATCACGGTCGCGCCCTCCACGGTCTGGGAGATCCTCAAGCAGGAAGGCGTTGATCCGGCATCTGAGCGGGCGTCGGTCAGCTGGGCTGGCTTCCTGCGCTCGCAAGCTGAGGCGCTGCCGGCCTGTGACTTCATCGAGACCGTCACCCTCACCGGGCGGCGCCAGTACATCCTGGCCGTCATCGAGCACGCCAGCCGGCGCGTCCGGGTGCTGGGCACCACCGCCCATCCGGCCGCGGCCTGGACCATCCAGGCGATGAAGAACCTCGTGATGGACCTGGAAGAGGCCGGCTGCCAGACCCGCTACCTGATCCGTGACCGGGACGGGAAGTTCCCCGCCCTCATGGACGAGATCCTGGCCGAGGCCGGCATCCGGACCGTGCTCACCGGGATCCGGATACCGCGGATGAACGCGGTCATGGAGCGGTGGGTGCAGTCGTGCCGCCGCGAGTTGCTCGACCGCTGCCTGGTATGGAACGAGCGCCATCTGCGGCACGCCCTACGGGAGTGCGAATACTTCTACAACCGGCACCGTGCCCATCAGGCCCTGGATCAAGCGGCCCCGCTACGCGCCGTCCCGGAGCCGATCACGGATCCGGCGCGAATCGCCGAGCTGAGCGTCCGCAGACCGGACCGACTCGGCGGAGTCCTCCACGAGTACTCACATGCCGCTTGAACTGCATGGATGTAATTTTCGGCAGGCGCACTGCCGCGAACCGGGCCGGCATCCCGAGCTCGGCGCGCTGGCCGGCACCGGCGGCCAGTGGTGATCCCAGCCGCGCATCACCAGCTCCACCCCGATCCCGTGGGCGAGCGCGGCGTCGACCGTATCCAGCAGGTCCCCGGCGGCCCGCATCCGCTCCAGGACCTGGCGGGCCCGGGTACGGGCCTCGGCTCGCTGGGCGGCGTCCGCGCCGGGCGCCGGGCCGGTTCCGGCCAGCAGCTCGCCGTGGCGGTTCTTCTCGCCCGCCAGGAACGCGCACAGCCGCTTCCGGACGCCGTGCGCGACCCGGGCCGCCACCTGCGCGGTCCCGCCCATGATCGAAATGTAGCGGGCCGGGCCTCAGCCGATCACGTCGGAGACGTCGATCACCGTGAGCAGGTCGTCGTCGCCGGCCCCGCGCAGCACCGGCATCTGCCCGCCGTCGGGGAGCCGGAGCCGGTGGCGGCCGGAGGCCGGGGGCTGCCTTGCCTGCCGCCGAACTCGTTCTGCCGGTCAAATGTCCGCCGCCGGTCCGTGTCACCGAAAGATCTACGTGGAGCCTCCCGCTGTCTCACCGTCCCCTCAAAACGATCATTTACCCTCTGTAGGCACACATGTACGGATTTGGTGGTTACCGGTCCGGCTGGTTCCCCCTCAGGGACGAGGGGTCTACGGGGAGTACAACCATGAGGCGATGGATCGCCGCTGTTACCACCACGGCCACTGCCGCGGCCGTGTTCGCGCCCGCTCTGCTGGCGTCTACGCCCGCGCACGCCGCTTCGAAGAGCCCGGTGAGCGGGCTCAAGCGCCAGTTCGTCGCCGGTCACGGGGTCAAGGTCAAGGAAACGACCACCACCAGGCGCACCAGCCCGCAAGAGGGGCCCTACCTCTCGCGGTTCCACACCAAGGGCACCTACCAGTTCGGCAGCTCCGGCGTGATCGCCTCCGATCTGACCCAGTGGTTCGACGGCCGTGACCTGCCGCCGGAGATGCGGGAGATGGCCGAGCCCACCAGGACCATCACGCTGCGCAAGGCGTCGTACATGTCCGAGGGCTTCTTCTACGACCTTCCCGAAGGGAAGCGCTGGCTGAGGTCGTCCGGGAGTTTCGGCCCTGGCATGCTCGTCACCCAGATGATCAACGTTCTGGAGCCCGCCACCCTCAAGGGCCTGCTGGCGACAGCCACGAGCACCCGGCGCGGCGTCAAGCTCGACGGGGCGTCCACCACCATGCACAAGGGCACTCTCACCGTCGCCCGGCTGTATGCGGTCTCACCGTCGTTTCGCGTGATGTACGGCGGCAAGCCCCGCGGCGCCAGCGCCCAGCTGAACATCGACTGGAAGCTGTGGCAGGACGCCAAGCAGCGCACCCGCAAGCTCGTCAGCACCTACACCGAATCGGACACGAGCCTGCACACCAGCGGACGTACCGCCGTCACCAGCACCGTCACCTTCAGCGGCTGGGGCGCCAAGACCGCGATCACCGCACCCCCGGCCGCGTCCGTCCTCGACATCGAAGACTGGAACCCGGGCGAGGACATGGCCGCGATGCCGGAGTTGAGCACCCCCCTGCCCGGCCGCAGCCGGTAATCACTGCCGCCGGTTCCGCCGGCGCGGGGTCCGCGCCCCGCGCCGGCCGGACCAGGGCCGTGGCCGGGTAGAGCCATGATCACCGGTCGGGCATCACACCCGACATAGGGCTTGGGCCTTCCCCTGAGGTGTGGACACCTTGAGTGCCGGATGATGGATATCCGGGGGCAAGGAGTTCCACGTGGCGATGAAGTCGTATCCGCCGGAGTTCAAGGCGGACGCCGTCGCGTTGTATCTGTCTGACCCGAGCCGGACGTATGCGTCGGTGGGCCGGGACCTGGGCGTGCATCCCGCCTCGGGCAGCTCAGCCCTATCGCCTACGAGCAGTAACCCGATAATCTGCTCAAAGCAGCATGAACCCCGTGTCCGCGCTCCGGGGGGGGCCTCGCCTGCTCCCAGGCCGCGCCGTACTCCTGCGTCAGCGCCGTGTCGATCTGCGGCAGGAGGGCAGCCCGGACCTTCTCCTGCCATACCTGCCGAGTCCGCACGTCGAGATCAGCCTCGTCACCGGGGTCACCGTCAGGCAGGGGCAGCTCATGGGGGCACCCGTCAGCCACGCGTCTTCGACGTCGGCGAGAGCCTGGGTGAGCAGACCGCTGGTGCGAGAGAACATCCGCCCGGCCGACGTCGCCTCCCCGCGCGTGCCGGTGACCGGCGGCTGCACGAGCGGCGTGACGACCACATCGGTGGCCTTCCGCGCCACCTCAGCCGGCGGGGTCCGCAGCCCGCACGCGTCGATGAGCACGTAGCCGACCGTGGTGCGCCCCAGGAGCGCCCGCAGCTGCGCGGCTTCGCCTCATCGGTGGTGCAGGTCGGCGAGCTGGGCATACCGATCGCCGACGTGCTGCGCGAGCAGGCCGGGGAGATGCGGCTGCGCCGCCGCCAGCGCGCGGAGGAGGCGGCCCAGAAGGCTCCCATCGAGATCCTCTTCCCCCTGCTGTTCTGCCTGTGCCCCGCCCTGTTCGTCGTCATCATCGGCCCCGGCGCCCTGCGCATCATGGAACTCCTGGGCACCTGACGCCCAGCACCGCGTCCGAGGCCGTCAGGCCGCAAGCGCACGTTCCCGGGGCCACCGGTCTCAGTGTGCTGCGGCGCGCTCCTCGATGAGGACGCCCAGGCCGTCGAGCAGGAACCGCAGGCCGAAAGCCCATCCGTTGTCGTGGGGCGTGTCACGGGCGTCGGCGATCGCCGCGGTGAGGGCGGGGAAACGCTCGGCGTACCGGGCCGTCAGCTCTGCCATGTCCGAGCCGGGCTCCTGGCCGGCCGCCCACGGCTGGGTGCCGGCGATCGCCGTCTGTACGGGGAGTTCGGCGTCCCGGAGGCCGAGGAGGTCCGCGCCTTCCTGGAGCACGCCGGAGAACCCGCAAACCAGAGCATCCCCATCCTTGACCTGCTTCCCGGCGGAGGCCAGGAAGGCCGCCGGTCAACGAATTGATACACCCGGCCGGTGCGTCTTTATGCGATGAGTCGAAGATGACGCTCCCTCACAGTGTTCCCAGGGTCCGGAACGACACATCATCAAGGGGAACCAGAGAATGTTCAGCATCAACACGGGTCGTCGCATGATCACAAGCGCGGGTATGGCCCTGGGGTTCGTCACCGTCCTGTTCACCGGCGCCGTGGCGCTGGCCGGACCGGCGTCGGCGGCCACCGTCACCGCGCAACTCGACAGCGGCAGGATCCTCGTCAACGGCAGCTCGGCGGCCGACGGGATCACGATCAGGCTCAACACGGCCGGAACCGTGGCGACCATCAGCAACTCGCTCGGCTCGGTCGCGGCCGGTCCCGGATGCACGCAGTCGATAGGTGAGGTGAAGTGCCCGACCGGCGGGATCGATCGCATCGACGTGTTCGCGGGGGACGGCCGCGACTCGATCACCAACGAGACGAACCTGCCGAGCACGCTCTCCGGTGACAACGGCATCGACAATGTCAACGGCGGCTCCAGCGCCGACAACCTGTTCGGCGGTTTCGGTGACGACAAGCTCAACGGCCGCGGGGGCAACGACCGCTTGATCGGCAGTATCGGCTCCGACACCCTCGACGGCGGCGCCGACACCGACCGCTGCGACGGCGAAGCCGAGACCAACTGCGAGCTGTAGGCGTCCACACGACGGCCCCGCCCGATGACCCGGGCGGGGCCGTACCGGGGGCGGGAACGCCGACGGCCCCGGGGCTTGAGCGGCAACCGAACGGCCAGTGACACTAAGACCGTGTCCTATGTGGTGAGTCGGACGAACCGCTTGTAGCAGCACAGAGCGGCAGCGAGGCCGAGAAAGGCCAGGTAGTTGCCAAAGTAGCGTTCGTAGCGGATGGTGAGTCGTCGATAGCCGGTCAGCCAGGACATGGTCCGTTCGATCACCCGGCGATGCCGGCCTGACCGCCGGCTGGACTCGATGCCCTTGCGTGCGATGCGGACGGCGATGCGCTTGCCGCGCAGCCACCGGCGCAGGTCATCGCGGTCATAGGCCTTGTCCGCGTGGAGCTTGCCGGGCTTGATGGGACGGCCCTGACGAGGGTCGTGTCTCATCTGGAGCTCGGTCACCATGGGTTTGAGGCCCTCGCCGTCGTGGGTGCCACCCGATGAGACACCGACCACGAGGGGCAGCCCGGACCGGTCGGACAGGATGTGCATCTTCGAACCCGGTTTTCCCCGGTCCACGGGGCTCGGACCTGTATGGTCGCCCCCTTTCTCGCCCGCACATGGGCGGAGTCCAGCACGACGCGGGACAGATCGAGCAGGTCGGCCACGGCCAGCCGGTCGAGCACGACCTGGTGCAGCTTGCTCCGCACCCCGGCCCGCGACCAGATGCCGAACCGACGGTGCACGGTGGACTTCGAGATCCCGAAACACGGCGGCAGAGCCCGCCAGGCGCATCCGCTCACCAGGACGTAGGCGATGGCCGCGAACACCGCTTCATCAGGCGTGTTCTGCGTCCCGCCACCCTGCGGACGCGTCCGCGCCGGCGGCAGCAGCGGCCGGGCGATCTCCCATCCGAGTAAGCCGGAAAGGGATGGTCCGGTGGGTGTTGCGAGGGCGGCCGCAAGTGAGGTTCGCTTCGTCCACGAGGCCCGCCCCGAGCTCAGCGCCCGTTCGCAGGAGGCCGGACAGCCGTGAACGGGAGCGACAGGAACATGGACTTGGCCTTGCCGGACATGGTGCCGCCGGTCAGTTCGGCAGTGCACTTGATCTTCATCCTGGCCGGCGAAGTGACTACCGCGGTGAAGTGCACGGTGGTTCCCTCGATGCGCCCGCCGGTGATCGGCTTGCCGTCGTAGGTGCCGACCAGAGTCGTACCAGCGGTGGTCAGGACCAGTTCAGAGGTCTCCTCGCCGCCGCCGGTCTTGAAGGTGAGGTTCCAGGTTCCGTCAACCTCCCTCTGTTCCTTGAGCTTCTGCTGCAGGGCGCGGGCCTCGTCCTGGCCATCGGGGTGCTCGTCCGTTTCCAGGAGGAAGCCGGCGCCGCCGATGAGCGCCTCGGCCAGGTCGGTGGAGCGTGGCAGCATGGTCTTCTCGTAGGCACGGACGGCCTCGTCGACGGTGGGGTGGGTGGCCAGGGCGAGAGCAAGGTCGTGGGCGTCGAGCATGGCCAGGTTGACGCCGACGCCGATCGGTGGCATGAGGTGTGCGGCGTCGCCGAGCAGGGTCACGGTGGGCACGTGGTCCCAGGTGTGGGGTGCCGGGAGGACGAACAGCGGCCGGTCGGCGTAGGGGCCGTCGTTGTTGCTGATCATTTGCTGCATGCCGGGTGCCCATCCGACGAACTCGTCCAGCAGGTGTGCGCGGATGCCGGCGGTGTCCCCTGCGGTCAGACCGGCTGCAGTGATCCAGTCGGCCGGCGCGCGCCGGATGATGTAGACCCGGATGTGCCCACCGCTGCTGCGCTGAGCGAACAGTGCACGCTCGCCGTCGGTCGCGGTCCCGCTGCCGTTGCCGACCAGGGCGGAAAGGTCGGCGTGGCGGGTTTCGACGTCGTCGAACCATGCTTCCGTGAAGGTGACCCCGGAGTAGCACGGGACAGCCGCTGAGACGGCCGGGCGGACCCGGGAGAACGCGCCGTCCGCTCCGATGATCAGATCGGTCTCGACACTCGTTCCGTCGGTGAAGTGCAGCATCCGCGGCCCGTCTGCGGGGCCGGCGACCGAGGCGAGGGTGCGGCCCCATTGCACCGTGCCCGGTGCGAGGGAGCTGAGGAGCAGGTCACGTAGTTGGCTGCGGTCGATCTCCGGCTTGTAGAGGTCGTCCTCGTCCGGGATCTGATCGAGCAGGACGTTGCCGGCGGTGTCCCAGCGGCGCATCTGCTGTCCTTCCGGGCGTGCCAGCTTCCAGAACTGCTCGATCAGGCCCGCCTCGCGCAGTGCGAGCTGGCCGTCGTCGGCGTGCAGGTCGAGGCTGCCGCCTTGATTGCGGGCGTCGGCGTCCAGGTCGCGGTCGTAGACGCTGACGTCGATGCCGTGCTTTTGCAGGATGCGGGCGCAGGTCAGCCCGCCGGGGCCGGCGCCGATGATCGAGATGCGGGGGGTGGGTGTGGTGTTCATGGTGGTGCTCCGTTCGCGAGTGGCCCGGCGGGCTGCGCCGGTGCGCTGTCTTGCAGGGGCAGGAGGGCAGCTGGTGGTGGCGGCGGAGGCGGGCGTGCCCGCGGGGGCCGATGGCGGGCCGGCCTTCCTCAGCGGGACTGCGATGAGGAAGAGCGCGGTGAGGAAATGTGGCTGGTGCCGGTGTGAAGAGGGATGCGGTCAGGTGTGCAGCGTCCTGCAACCACTCCTCCAGAAGAGCACACCAACCCAATTAGTGCAACTGATGTACTTTTGAAGTTGAACAACCGAAAGGTAGGCTCTGGGGTATGGACGACACCGGGAACAGCGCCGCGCCGATGGGGCGCCGAGAGCGCAAGAAAGCCGCCACCCGCCAGGCCATCGCCGATACCGCGCTGCGCCTGTTCCTGGAGCGTGGGTACGACGATGTGGGCATCCGTGAGATCGCGGACGTCGCCGACGTGTCCACTACGACGCTGTTCAAGCACTTCCCGGTGAAGGAGGCCCTCGTCTTCGACGAGGACGCCGACCAGGAGTCCGGCCTGCTCGCTGCCGTACGCGAACGCCCCGAAGGCCAGTCCATCCCCGCGGCCCTGCGTGAGCACGCGCTGCGCTACCGGATGGCGGCCGCGGACGGCGACGCCCGCTTCACCGCGTTCTTCGACCTGGTCGACAGCACCCCGGCCTTGCGCGACTACGCCCAGGCCATGTGGCTGCGCCATACCGACGCTCTGGCCCAGGCCATCGCCGAGGAGAGCGGCCTGCCCGAGAGCGAACCCGCCTGCACCGCCCTGGCCCACTTCGCGCTCGAAGCCCCCCGAGTCGCCCGTGGGCACGACGACCCCCGCCTGGCCGTCGCTCGCGCCTTCGACCTACTCGAAATCGGCTGGCGCGCCCTTGTCTCCCGTGGCTGAGCCTCGACGTCGTGCCTCGTTGCGCGCCGCAGCCGATCACCGGTTTCCGAAGGCCGGCCGCCTGTCGTCAAACGGTGATGCATTGATCCTTTGAGGCCGCCTGGAGTTGCCCCGGTTCGGTAGACACATCAGGGCTTGCGACTACGCGGCAGCATAGCCGTCTTGATGGACGTTCTTGAGGGCCTGTCGGCGCTC
>NZ_JACHJJ010000046.1:0-13805 GCF_014203605.1 Thiemannella venezuelensis
AGACACCTGAATGGTCAGCAGGGTCGCGCTCGTTCGCAACTCGCCATCAGCAACCGGTCAAACCATCACGAATCTCACCAACGCCGGGGCCGTGGCACGATGGGGGAAGGGCATTCCAACGAATGACCTGATTGCCCCCAGCTTCCGCTGCGATTGGAAGCTGAACGGAAAATTCGGAGAACAGCATAAGGGCGGCTGCATCAACATCAGAGCCGACCGCGTCTTCGTAATGTCCAAGAGCGGCAATCATAACTTCCGGTTTGTTATCGAACACATCGAAGATGCGTTGAACCAAAACAGGAACGCTGACACCTTCCCGCCATTTCGCCCAGGAGACACAACCAAGGGGCGAGAGGATGTCAAGTACCCACCGATAAAGGGGCCGACGGGGACTGAGCAAAAGAAGATCATTTCAGGGAACTATGCTGCGCCACCGAACACACCCGAAGGTTACCCGCTATGGAGAGGCGCCGACGATAACGAGGATGTCAACCGAGCCGTCTTCTCCAGGCACACTATCTATGTACCCGGGGACGACGATTTCCCATTGCTGGGAAGCACCGGGAATTACTGCAAGTATTACAACAAAGACCTCTATCTGAAATACGGCAACAAGCAGCTCGTAGACAACGGAGCTCTTCAGTGTGATGAATATCCTTTCGCCTCCACTGAGCAGGGAGCGGCCATAGACAAGATTAACTACTCCGTCCGGGCGGTCTTCACAAGTCATAATCGGGAGCATGGAAAAGCTCTCCAGGCATTCTATGGTGAGTATCGGCTCATCACGTATGATCCAGACAAAACCCCCACCAAGGTCGGCGACCCTTTCTGGGTGAAGATCGTGGACTAGGGTACGGGCGACTGAGGTGCAGCCAGTCTCAGTCGTAGATAGCAGGGGTGCCGGGCAGTCGCCCGGCACCCCTGCACTCCATGTTTTCGTGAACAAGGTCGCAATACAAGGAGAAGAGATGAAAAACCCAGAACAGGCACTCCCCGCAGAAAATCAGTGGGACCTGCTGGTCGAGCACAATCTTTACTATTATTTTCATGGGCTCTGGGTCGAGAGTGACGATCCGGAAGAAGTTTCCCGGCTGCTTCGGGTGGACCCAGAAACAAGACTGGAGTGCGACCTGGAAACGCTGATCGAAATGTACCAGGGACCGCAGGCGGACACCGTCTGGATCGGCCCGCATGCACCCGGCTGGACGCATGTCATCGCCTTCGGCCTCTATTCGTACCACCCCGCCATCCGCAATCTGGCAAAGCGGCGCGTCTTCGAGATCTGTTACGACGACGACCAGTATGACCTTGACTTGCTATACTTCTACTACGACGGTGAGCGAATCGGAAACGCCACTCCGCCGGAGGAGGAGGGCGGACACATGCACCTCTCCGACTACAGGGTTTATGCCAACGGGCTCGCACTAGGCGAGGATCGAGACCTCCGCCGGCACCTCCACCTCATGCTATGTATGGTAGGTCGAATCACGGGACGCTTCCTCGACCAGGAATGGTTCACCTCGACCCGAACCCTTTACCGCATCCCTGAGGGGAACTGGGAGGAGAACTGGTGACAAGTATTCCCACAAGCTGGATAAACCGTCGACTCGCAGATTATCGGCCCAGCTCAACGGTGAGCAAAAATAAGATTATAGAGTGTCTGAAAATTCATAATCGAGGTGCTCTGAGGCGGTGCATGAGCAGTATGCACATCGCGGCGTAGATGACGTTCTCCGACGTCGTGATCAGATATTCGTAGTCGCGCGACAGCCGTCTATAACGGCTCAACTAAGAGAAGGTGAGCTTCACTATCCAGCGGCGCAGGGTCACTCCGATGCGCGGTACCTTGCGCGGCGGTGCGTCGTTTCTGGCCCAGGTGGAGCGCATGTCCTGTACCGCTTCAAAATCCATCGCATAGGGCTTGAGCTGGGCGTTCTCCGGAACGGCTATGCGGCTCGGTGGTACTCGTTGATCAGCCCGCCGAGCACCTTCCGGCGTTCGATCCGGCCTTCCAGCGGTACGGCGGCCCGCCCGTCGTGATCGGGTGGTCGCTGCGCGCGGGACTGGTGCGGCCTATGCTCGTTGTAGTGATCGACGTACTCACCAAGCACCGAGCGCAGGTGCCGTTCGTTGTAGATCAGCATGCGGTCGGTGCACTCGGCCCGTACGGTGCGCACCCACCGCTCGGCGTAGCAGTTCGCCCGCGGCGTGCGCGGCGGTGTCTTGACCACCGTCACGCCCGCGCCGGCGAAGATCGCGTCGAAGGCACCGGTGAACTTGGTGTCCCGGTCGCGGATGAGGAAGCGAAAGGAGCCGATCCGGCCGCCGAGGTCCATGAGCAGGTTGCGGGCCTGCTGGGCAGTCCAGGTGCCGGTCGGGTTGGCGGTCACGCCGAGGAGGTGCACGCGCCGGGTGGCGACTTCCATGACGAACAGCACGTACAGGCGCTTCAAGGAGATCGTGTCGACGTGGAAGAAGTCGACGGCCAGCAGTCCTTGCGCCTGGGCGCGTAGGAAGGCCCTCCACGAGGTGTCGACGTTTCGGACCCCCGGGCCGGACCGTCGGTGCCGGAGGATCCGGCGTACGGTCGCTTCACTGACCCGATAGCCGAGCCGCACCAGCTCACCGTGCACCCGACGATATCCCCACGTCGGATTCTCCTTCGCCAACCGCACCACCAACTCCCGGATCTCCCTGCTTATCCGGGGACGGCCGGATCGGCTCGGATACGTCCAGGTGCGTTGGACCAGGCGGTGATGCCAGGCCAGCAGGGTGCCCGGTGTCACCAGCCGATGAGCCCGCAACCCGGGTGACAGGAGCCGGGCCAGCGCGGCCAGGACCGCCCGGTCGGCCCAGTCCGGCTTCGGCTGAGCGATCTGACGGCGCAGCACCGCCACCTCATGTCGCAGCACCATGATCTCAGCATCCTTGGCCGCCTCACTTCGGCCCAGCAGCACCAGCCAGCCGAACACCCGGATCACGACCAGATACATGAGACGGAGAGACACAAGAACCGATCTTGCCCGTACACCGCACCAGGTCGACCCGCAGGTCAAGCATCCTGCGATGACTTTTGGAGCACTACAGGCACGACCACGGTGGTGAGCAGTACGGGGCCGACAATCGACTCGGCAGTCGAACCGAGGCTGAAAACAGAGAGGTACTCAGCTCGCCGCTCGCCAGGCGCCAATTCGTACGAGACTCCCCAGGACCCCGCCGACTGCCACATCTCGCCCGCCGTGAGCATGACGACCGCGGTCACGACGAGGACGGTGGCGACGACCGCTCCCATCCCGGTCGACAACCCCAAGAGAAGGCAGCAGGAAGCGAGCGCGACGGCCGCCCACCGCATCCGGTGAGCGGCAACGGCAAGGTCCTCGCATCCGCGTGAGGCTCGTACCTGACAGAGCACCACCACAATCGTGTTGACCAGCACAATCACGCCGGTCAACTGCGGCGGCGCCGGGGTGCGGGTGACGATCCACAGCGGGATACCGACAGCGAGCAGCGTCACGTGCAGGACGAGAACCGCGTTAAGCGCGGTCAGTATCAGATAACGACCGTCACGAAGTGAGGCGAGGCCCTGCCACGAGCCGCTCCGACGCGCACTGGCCGCCGAGGCGATCAACGGCAGTCGGCTCAGGAGCGCGGCAGCCAGGAAGAACGTGACCGCATTCGTGAGAACAATCTGCGGGTGCCGAAAATTCATCCGTCCAGGTCAAGCCGCATGCCGGTACTCCCTGAGAACACCACCGAGTCGATCATGTCGGCGGACATCGAGCCGGACGATCCAGGCTCGGTCGGCGCCCGAGCGGGGCAGCGGTCGGAGCGGAGCGGCCTGGTGGAGGGCCCGGTGCGGCCGGTGACCGTTGTAGAACACCTCGAACTCGCGCAGGACATGAAGCAGGTGGCGCTGGTTCCAGATCAAGGTGCGGTCCAGCAGTTCGCGCCGGCAGATCTGAATCCACCGCTCCATGATCGCGTTCATCCGGGGGATCCGGATGCCGGTCGTGACGACGCGAAGTCCGGCGCCGGCCAGCACAGCGTCGAAGGCCGCGGTGAACTGGGCGTCGCGGTCGCGGATGAGGAACCTGGCCGTACTGCCCGCGTCCTGCAGGTCCATGACGAGGTTCCGGCCGAGCTGGATGACCCACTGGCCGGTGGGGTGTGCGGTGGCGCCGAGGATTCGGATGCGCCGGGTGGCGTGCTCGATGACGGCGAAGACGTACAGCCGGGCCCCGGTCAGGGTGCGGACTTCGAAGAAGTCGCACGCCAGCAGGGCGTCCGCCTGGCTGCGTAAGCAATCGGCCCAGGCGGTGTGCTGTCGCTCGGGCGACGGGTCGATGCCGTGAACCTTCATAATCTCCCACACGGTGGAGGCGGCGACCGTGACGCCGAGGGCGACCAGCTCGCCGTGGATGCGCCGGTATCCCCAGGAGGGATTCTCTCGGGCCAGGCGCAGCACCAGCAGGCGGATGGAAGAGATGGTGCGCGGGCGCCCTCGACGCCGAGGCGTGCAGGCCGCGGCGTGGCGACGCCGCAGCAGGTCGCGGTGCCAGCGCAGGATGGTCTCCGGGCGCACCAGCAGCGCAAGGTGTCGCAATTTACCCATCGACAGGTGACCGAGCAGCCCGGCGAGCACGAAGCGGTCACCGGACGTGAAAGCAGGCTTGGACACCTGGCGCTGCAGGACCGTCAGCTGGTGCCGCAGCACCAAGATCTCGATCTCCTTGTCACGATCGCTTCCCGGCAGCAGCCGTAGGAACGCGAAGACGGTCGTCACGATGAGGTAGACCAGACGCAGCAGCACGACAGATCATCATGCCGCGGCGGCGCAGACCTCGCGGCTCCAAGACTCGAGGCACGTGATCACCACCCAGCACTCTGGCCTGCGCGGATGAATTTCCGGCACCCACAGACCCCCGGCAGGGCCATGACCTGGCCGGATGACATTATCGGCAGGCACAGACGGAGAGGCATGAGAACCGATCTTGCCCGTACCACCGCATCAGGTCGATCAGCAGGTCAGCACCCTGCGATGACTTTTGAAGCGGTACAGGGTCCTGCTCGGTAGGCTAGGCACAGGCAGCATGAACAACCGGAGGCGCTCGCGATGACCGCTCAGCACCACGAACCGGGGTCCGCCCGAGCAGTGCGGCAGATCCGCGCCTCCCTCCAGGCCGACCGCAGCCCGCGCAACATCCGGGCCTGCCTGCCCGCGGCCGACCGTGAGGGCTTCGATACCGACTACCGCGAAGCGCTGCGCCGCGCCGGGGATGAGCTGGACCTGGCGCCGCTGCATGCGTGCGTGGAGGCATGGCGGCGTACCGCCATCCTCAAGGCCGATGCCGACGACTACGCACAGCTCGTGCAGACCGCCGAGCGCGTTCAGCAGCGGGCCGATCGCGGCGAACCCACCGGCGGCCTCCCCTGGGACGATGCCTTTGCCGAGCGCCTCCGTGCCCGCCTGAGCACGGGCGGATAGGTGTATAGCGTCGAACTCGATCCGATCGCCCAACAGCAGGCCGAAGCGCTGCCCACTACGGCGATCACCGCTTTCCTGGAGCTGCGCGCCGCTCTGGAACTCCAGCCCGGGAGCGGGGAGCCACTCGCCGCGAACAACCCGAAGGCCAACATGCTCACCCACACCTTCGGCAGCGCAGGCATGATCACTTACTTCGTGGTGGAGCATCTGCGGCTGGTCTATATCGTCCGCGTCCACTGGCTCGGCTGATCCTGCGGGTGCCGAAAATTCATCCGGCCAGGTCAAGTAGTGTGCCGGTACTCTCTGAGGACTGCGCCGACCCTGCTGGTTAACTCGGGTTCATGCGGCCGGGGCGAGGTCGGCCAGTTCGAGGCGGGCCAGATGGCTGGTGCGGGTCCGATCCAGAGGATGGCCGTTCCACCAGGCATCCAAGCGGATCAGGTTGAGCGCGACGGCGGAGAAGACGTGTTCGAGGTGGACCTTCTTCAGCCCGCGGTAGCGGGCGCGGCGTAGCCCGCAGACCGCGATGGCCTGACGGACGGTGCCCTCGACTCCGGCGCGGAGCTTGTACCTGTCCTGCCGGCCGGACCGGCTCGGATACGTCCACCGGCGTCGGACCAGGCGGCGGTGCCAGGCCAGCAGCGTGCCCGGCGTCACCAGCCGATGCACGCGCAGGGCAGAGGGCAAGAGCCGCGCCAGCGCGGCCAGGACCGCTCGATCGGCCCAGTCCGGCTTCGGCCGGGCGACCTGACGCCGCAGCACCGCCACCTCATGTCGCAGCACCATGATCTCGACATCCTTGGCCGCCTGGCTTCGGCCCAGCAGCGCCAGCCAACCGAACAGCCGGATCAGGATCAGGTAGAGGAGACGGAGAGGCACAAGAACCGATCTTGCCTGAGCCGCCGCATCAGGTCGATCCGCAGGTCAAGCGCCCTGCGATGGCTTTTGAAGCGGTACAGGTTTTCCGGCAGCCGCAGAGTCACCCGGGAGACACCAGGTCGGCGAGGAGAGACGGAAGGAGACGCTCCTCCATGACCGCTCTGTCACGGGAGGCCATCAACTCGGCCAGTTCCGGATCCCATGAGCTGCCCGCGGACGGCCCCGCCAGCGGAGTGGACTCGCCCTCCGCCAGGCCTGCCGCGTAGTCGGCCGCGGACATCCGCCAGGGCGCCGCGCCGTACCGGGAGATCGCGCGGTCGACGATGCGCAGTCCGGCCCAGTCGAAGTCGGCGCGCCACCGCAGGCGGGCGCCCGCGGCCGCGGCGGCGTCGAGCAGCCGGTGGCAGGCCGCTGACGGGACGCCTTCGGTGCAGACCAGCGGGACCGCGCGGGCGCCCAGCTCGGCCGCGGCGGTACGGAGGACCGCCGGGTTCTCGCAGACGTGGATCTCACCGGCGGCGGGGAGCACCGGGGAGACGGTCTGCTGGTGCAGTGTGAGCCGGAAGGGGATGCCGTGTCGGGCCGCCTCGTCAAGCCAGCCGGAGACGACGCCCGCCGGGCTGGTCCGGACGTTCAGCACGAGGACCTGGCTGGCCAGGTCGTCCACGATCACCCCGGCGGACTCCCACAGCCGCCGCTGCCCCGCCCGATCCCCCGGTACGGCGGGCAGCCCGCAGCGCAGTGCCAGCGCCCGCAGCACGAGTGAGGCCAGCGGCGATCCGGGGGCCAGGGACTTGGTGTCCCCGGTGGCCCGTTCGGCCAGTACGGGCAGCGCGAGCGTCTGACCGACGGCTCCGGAGGAGAGTGCGGAGGCTGCTACGGAGGCGGCGGAACCGGCCGCTCCGGCGGAGATGACGGGACCGGCACAGGCAGCGGAAGCGCGGGAGCCGGGGAAGCCGTCGGGAGGCGCGACGGGCAGGAGGTCGAGGACACCGGTCGCCAGGCCGACCAGGCGGCCGTCGCCGCGCCGCAGGAGCCGGGTGAGGGTGCCGTCCGAGGCCATGCCGTCCAGCCATGCCGAGAACCACGGCTCGGCGGCGTGGCGGCCGCCCCCGGCGGCGGCCAGCAGGCGGTCCCGCTCCCGGTCGAGAGCCGCGCGCTCGGCGGCGCGGTCCCGGATCGGACCGCCCAGCCTGGTCAGGACCTCCCGCAGGCCCGCGCCGTACCGGGCCGAGAGCGCGGCGTCGAGTTCGGGCAGGGACACGGTGAGCCGCTTCACCGACTCGGGACGGTAGCGACCCGTGATGCCGATGACCACGCGGCGCTCGGCCTCCGACGGGTCGTTCAGGCCGACGGACCCGGCCACGGTGCCGCCGCCGCGCTCCAGCCTGCGCCGGGCGGCCTCCAGCAGCCGGGTCCACCCCTCGCCCTCCGGCCCGTCCTCGGGAGTCATCGATCACCTCCGGCGCGGAGAACCCCGGCTTCCGGGCCAGGGCCCTTGACTCGGCTCATCCGTCGACCGGGACCGGATCCCCGGCGATCCACTGCGGATCCGTCGCGGCGTCATCCGGGCCGGACACCGGCGACGGCTCGGCGGGGGCGACCCGCCGGGCGCCGGGCGAGCCCAGCGCGGCGGCCAGTTCGCCGGCGTCGTCGGCGAGCAGCGTCGCACCGTCCCAGACCAGCAGCAGAGCGCTGACGGTGTGGTCGACGGGGGAGTGCGCCAGGTCGTAGTGAGCCGCGGCGGGGACCGCGGCGTGTGTGGCCCACAGATCGTAGCCGGTCATGAACAGGTCCAGGTCGAACTGGGCGGCCAGCGACATCAGCTCGCCCCGGCCGGTGTCGTCCACCCCGGCGAAGGCCTCGTCGAGCGCGAGCAGCCGGGGCGCGTCCGGGCGGGCCGAGTTGAGCATCGCGTGGGCGGCGGCGAACAGCGGCAGGTGCAGCGAGACCGATTGCTCTCCACCGGACAGGCGGCTGTGCCGCGCCCGGGTCAGCCGCTCCTCTCCGGTGCCGGGCCGCACCAGCTGGAAGGCGAAGTGCCGCCAGCGGCGGTAGTCGAGGACCTCGGTCAGCAGCTCCCGGTAGGGCCGGTCCCGGTGCCGGGCCCGGGCGTTCTTGATCTGGGCGGCGAAGTGGCCACGCATCCGGCCCAGGTCGTCGGGGCCGAGGCGGGCCGCGTCGCCGTCGAGCAGGGCGCAGACCGCCCGCTGCCCCTCCTCCAGGTTGTCGGCGAGCAGCCAGCTCACGCCGACCGTGGTGCCCGAGGACATGCGGCGGGAGCGCATCTCGGTGTTCATCCGGCGGATCAGGTCGCGGGCGTCCACGGTGCGGTCGTGGATCTGCTGGGCGAGCCGGGTCAGCAGCGCGTCCTCCAGGATCCGCTGCTCGGACTCCGAGAGCAGCTGCTGCTGGTCCCGCCTGCCGGCGGCGATCTTCTCGGCGAAGGCGCCGGCCGGCAGCGGCCCCTCCTCGTCGGCGATCCGGACCACGATCACGCCGTCCGCGCCGTCCCACTCGGGACGGTAGTCCTGGTCGGCGGCGGTGAGCTGGGCCTGCAGGTCCTCCAGGGCCTTGGTCAGGCGGGTGGTGGACTGCTTGAGGGAGATCTCGGTGGGGGTGAGGTCGCGGGTGACGGTGAGGATCGCCTCGTGGACCGCGCGCACCGCCGGGGGCAGTCCCTCCCCCAGCCAGTCGGCGTCCTGCGCCGGCCAGGCCAGGCCCGGCGGGCACCTCAGCACGTCGAGCAGTTCCCGCCGGGCGAAGGGCGCCAGGTCGCGGGCGGTCTGGCGCTCCTCCCGCAGCGCGACGCCGAGGGCCTCCCCGGCCGCGTCGAGGCGGGCGCGCGCTGCGGCGGCGGCCGACAGGGACTCCCGCTCGGCGTCGCGAGCGGCGTTCGTCTCCCGTTCGGACGCGGTGATCGCCGCCTCGGCCCGCTCGACCTCGGCCAGCACCTGTCCGGCCTCCGCGCCGACCGTCGCTTTCAGTGCCTCCAGTTTCGCGGCCTCCTCGGTACGGCGACGCCGCGCGGCCCGCTCGGCCTCCGCGGCGGCCGCCTCGTCGCCGGCCGCCTCCTTCAGGCGTCCGGTCGCGGTCCCGGCCGTCTCCCGCTGCCGCGCCTCCTCCCTGCGCCGCCCGGTCAGCGCCGCCGCCGCGCGTTCGAAACGCCGGACGGCCGCCGCCACCCCGTCGACCGCGTCGGAGGCGAGCGCGCGTTCCGCCCCGGTACGGCGCAGCGCCCGTTCGGCCGCGCCGGACGCGGCGACGGCCTCGTCGTAACCGCGCTGGGCGGCGTCCGCGCCGTCCCGGGTGGCGCGCAGCCGTCCGGCGGCCTGCTCGCGGGCCCGCAGGGCCGCCGTGATTCCACCGGTCCGGGGCAGCGCGGCACGGGCGGCGCCGACCGCGTCGAGCACGGCCTCGGCAGCGTCCGTCCGGCGGTCGAGGGCGGCCAGCGTCTCGGCGATCGCCGCCAGGCGGGCGTCGCACTCGGCCAGCCTGGCGGCGCGGCGCCGGGCGCGGGCGGTGGCGCCGACGTACTCGGCGTGCTCCTTGTGGTGCGCGCCGAGCAGGACGCCCTGGAAGAACCGGCCGTCCTCGGTGATCAAGGGCTGCCCCGTCCGGCCCTTCCCCGCGGGCTCGGCGGAGAACAGGCCGCCTCCCCCGCCGAGGTCGCCAAGACTGACAGGACCGTCGGGGCCGCCGCCCGCCACGGCGACGGACCGCAGGATGCCCAGGATCCGCTCGGCGGGCACGGGAGCGTCCTCCTCGGGGACCAGCAGGTCGGCGAGGCTCGGCCCGGGACTCCCCTCGCGTTCGACCAGGTAGGCGTCCGAGTCTCCGGCGCGGACCGGCTCGGGCGCGGGCGTGACCCAGGCGTCCAGGATGCCGGCGGCCTCCAGCGCCGCCTCGACCGCGGCCGCGGCCTGCGCGGACACCCCGTCCCGGAACCGGACCAGCCGCCACAGCGGCGCCCCCGCCCTGCCCTCGCGCGACGCCGTACGGGCCGGATGCGCGGGCGGCGCGTCGTCGCGCTCGGCGGCGATCAGGCGCCTCTCCTCCTCGGCGGCGGCCCGCTCGCGCCCCGCCTGCTCCCGCTGCCCGCGCAGCCGCGCCCGCTCCTCCCGCGCCTCCTGTACGGCAGGCGCCACCAACTCGGCGAAGACCGTCTCCAGCGCGGGGGCGTCCGGCTCGCCCACCTGGTCCAGGGCGTCGGCCAGCGGCCGCGGCTCGGGCAGGACCTCCCGGTGCCGCTCCGCCCAGGCCGCCAGCTCCAGGCGTGCCGATGCTCTGGCCCGGTCCATCTCCTCCTGCGCCGAAGCGGCCTCCCGCTCGGTCGCCGCCACGGCCTCCGCCGCCCGGTCCAGTGCCGCGCGGGCCAGGTCGCGGGCCTGTTCGGCCCGGCCCAGGGCCGCCGCCGCGGCCCGCACCGCGTGGACGTCGTCGTCCCTGGCCGCGATCCGGCCGCCGACCCGGTCGGCGAAGCCGTCCTCGGCCGCGTCGGCCGCGCTCCAGGAGATCCCCCCGGCCGCCGCCGCGTCGGCGACCTCGGCCGCGGCCCGGGAGACCGCGGCCTCCAGCTCGGTCAGGCTCCGGCGGGCCGACTCCAGTTCGGCGGCGGCCCTGGCGTGAGCGGCGGCGCGGCGCTCCAGCTCGCCGCGGGCCGCGGTCTCGGCGTCGGCGCAGGTCCGTACGAGTCGTTCCAGGTCGGCCAGTTGCTGGAGCGCCTCGTAGGCCGCGCTCGACCTGAGCTGCTCCAGCCTGGCCCGCAGCCCGGTCAGCACGTCCTCGGCCGTGGTCAGCCGCTGCTCGGCCTCGGCCCGGTCCTGTTCGGCGGCGGCGAGCCGGACGGCCACCTCGTCCCGGTCGCGGCGGCGGGCCTCCACGTCGTCACGGCGGCGGGTCAGCGCGTCGGCCGCCCAGCGGGCGTGGACCCGCAGGTAGGTGGTATAGCTGGACAGGAAAGCGGCCGTCGCCTCGTCGGCGGCGACCAGGCCCTCCAGGGTGCGCTGCACCGACTCCATGTCCTCGAAGGACCGTGCGGCCTCGGCCACCAGGTCGTCGTCGATCGGACGCAGTCCCTCGGTGAGGGTGTCGGAGAGCTTCGCCGGATCGAGGTTCTTGGCCAGCTGCGGCCGGCGCAGGGTGAGGATCAGGGTGATGAGCTGCTCGTAGCGCTCCCGGCCCAGGCCGAAC
The DNA here is from genome assembly GCF_014203605.1 of Thiemannella venezuelensis. Lineage (GTDB taxonomy): Bacteria > Actinomycetota > Actinomycetes > Streptosporangiales > Streptosporangiaceae > Planomonospora_A > Planomonospora_A venezuelensis. The sequence continues at coordinate 11,558 of NZ_JACHJJ010000046.1, forward strand.
AGCCGCTGGTCGATCGCCACCCGGTAGTCCGACGAGGAGGCGAGCAGGGTGTGCTCGCCGAGCTCCTCGGCGAGCTGCTTGCGGGTCATCGGCCGGTCGTCGGCGGTGAGCAGGGAGAAGTCCTCCCCCACCCGGCCCTCGGCGACGAAGTGCCAGCGCACCGGGGTGTCGCGGTGCCGCTGGGCGTGCAGCCCGATGCCCACGGTGACGGCCTGCCCGGTGTCGCGGCGCCGGAACTCCAGCCAGACGTAGCCGAGCCCGGTGTCGTTCCCCCGGAAGAGCAGGTTGGACTTCATCGTCCGGTCCTCGGAGGCGAACGGGTTGAGCCGCTTGGGGTCGATCCGCCCGTCCAGCACGAACGGGAACAGCACCTCCAGGGCCTTGGTCTTGCCCGAGCCGTTGGGCCCGCGCAGGACCAGCCACCCGTTCGCGAACGTGAACTCCTCGTCCCGGTAGTCCCACAGGTTGACGATGCCCGCCCGGGTGGGCACGTAGCGGCCCTGCGGAGCTTCCCCGCCGGCCGGGCGGGGGGCTCGTTCGCTTCTGGTGCTCATGCTGGTCCTTCGAAGAGCGCGGTCTGGGAGCGGGACTTCACCTCGGCCGTGACGCCGCGGTAGCGGGCCAGCGCGGGCAGCGCGAGCACGCCGCCCTCCACCCTGGCGACCAGCCGGAGCGCGGCGAGCAGCCGTACGGCCTCGGCCAGCAGCCGGTCCGGATCGGCGCGCCAGGTCGCCCCGAACGCCGTACCGTACTCGCCCACCAGGGCCTTCATGGCCGTGCGCAGCCAGGTGTCGGGGAGGAACGGACGGGCCGCCGCAGACCCGTCGGACCCGTCGGACCCGTCCCGCGCCGTGCCGGGCGCCGCGGAGCCACCCTGCGCCCCGCCCGGGGCGGGGCTGTCGTCCGCCAGGTCGTCCAGGAGGTTCCGGTACGGCAGCGCCGCGTCGATCCTGGCGGCCGTCTCGGCCAGGAGCTCGGCGGCGGTCGGCGCGGGCAGCGAAGCGGGCCTGCCGCGCCGGTTGGCGGGGCCGCAGTAGGCGGCGATGCGCGCGGCCAGCAGCAGCGCGGCCTGCGCGATCGTCCCCCCGCCGGGGAAGCGGACGTCGGACAGCCGGCCGGAGGTGTCGATGATCGCGACGCCCTCGGCGCGGCGCTCCACGCCGAGACCGGTCAGCCGCTCCAGGTCCTCGGCGAGGGCGGGCGCGCGGAGCTGGCCGAGCAGCGACTCGTCGACGTCGGCGTAGTAGACGACGGGCTGCTCCAGCACGAGCCGGCGCGCCCTGCGGGCCGCGGCCCTGCGCACCGTGGCCTGCCCCTGGGCCAGGCCGCGGTCGGTGTCGAGCAGCGCGGTGACCGAACGCAGGTGCTGCAGCACCCGGCTGGGGCGGTAGACCGCGCCGACGACCTCCCGGTCGATGTCGTAGAGCGCTTCGGCCCGGTCGGGGTTGTTCACCCAGTCGGCCGCCGAGCCGTCGGCGAGGGTGAGCGCGCCGCGCCGCTCCAGCCAGGCCACCGCGTCCACGAAGGCGTCGCGGTCGGGCTTGCGCTCGGTGTCCATGCCCAGCCCGTCGATCCGGCCGGCGTCGGCGGCCACCGCGTCGGCCAGTTCGCTCAGCGCGATCTGGGTCCCTGCACGGCCCAGCGCGGCCAGGGTGAGCATGAGATAGGCGTAGCGCCTGCGGTCGAAGGGCCGGTCGGTCCGGGTGAGCGCGGGTCTGGTGGAGTCCAGCGTGTCGTGGACGCGCAGCAGCCGGGCGGTGTCGCCGGTGGTCAGCAACCGGTAACCGAACACCTCGAACAGGTCGGTGCGCAGCTGTGCAGCCCACCGCCGGACCAGTGGCAGCGCGGCCCGGTCAGGGTAGGCGGTGGTGATCAGCGGGTGGCGCAGCAGCAGCCGCACCGCGCGCTGGTAGTCGGCCAGCTCCAGCGGGCTGACCCCTTCAGCGACTCTCATCGGCCGTACGCCCTCCTCGCTCGCCTCGGGCTCCGCCGCCTCATGAGATCTCCAGGCGCAGGCCGTCCAGGTGGAGCCGTCCGCGGACGGTCGTGACCGTGGTCGAGCCCTCGCAGGGGCGCAACGTCAACCGCACGCCGTGCGCCGAGCCGCTGGCCACGGGGGACATCGCCGGTCCCGCGGCAGCACCGGACATCGCCGGTCCCGCGGCAGCACCGGACATCGCCGGTCCCGCGGCAGCACCGGACATCGCCGGTCCCGCGGCAGCACCGGACATCGCCGGTCCCGCGACGG
>NZ_JACHJJ010000046.1:13896-24334 GCF_014203605.1 Thiemannella venezuelensis
CCGCGACGGTGCGGCTCACCGCGACCCGCGCGGACAGGGCCAGGTCGAGCAGGCCCAGCAGGGCCTGGGTCTCCGGCTCGTCGAGCACCCGGTCGTACACCCCGTCGGAGGCCAGCGAGGCCGCGGCGGCCTGACGCTGCCGCTGGGCCTTGAGCTGCTCGGCGCGCAACCGCTGACGCTGCGCCTCGTTGCGCTCGATCCGCCCCACGCCGTGCAGCCGGGGTGCGCGGCCGGCCTGCACGAGGGTCCGCGCCACCCGCACCGGCTCGGCCTCCCACCAGGACAGCCGACTGGAGATCAGTTCGGGGTCCTCGTGCGGCACCGCGATGTGCCGGGGTGAACCGAGGTCGAAGGTGGCCTGGAACAGCGCGTGCGCGTCGTCGTCACCCGGGCAGGAGGCGAACCACTGCGCCAGGTGGCGCAGCTGGCTCTCCCTGCTCACCCCGCCCCGTCTGGCCTCGGTCACCCTCCGCAGCATCGCCAGTACGCCGGCGATCGCGGTGACGGTCGCGCTCTGCAGCCGCTCCGCCTCGCTCGCCGTTCCGGAGCCGAACCAGTGGGTCAGTCCCGCCCAGCGCTGCCGCCAGTCCTGCTCGCGCTCCTGTGCGGAGCGGAACAGCCGCTCGTCGGCGCCCGCCGCCAGGGCGATCAGCCGCTCCGCCCCGGTTCCGGCCGCCTCGTCCACGGCGGCGGCCAGCAGCGGCTGGTAGCGGGCGAGCTCGGCGGTGAACTCCCGCATGTGCGACAGGAGCGCGTCCTTGTGGGTCAGGAAGACCTCGGGCCGGGTGTCGTTGGTGCGGGCCAGGTCGCCGAGCATGAGGTAGAAGCGGGCGGCGCGCATGGCCATGTCGGACAGCGCCTGGTCGAGGCGGGCGAGCTTGCGGTGGACCTCCTCGCCGTCGCCGGCCCGGTTCGCCTCGGCCAGGGCCTTCAGGTCGGCCAGGATGTCGGGGAAGACCAGACGGGAGAGCTGGGCGTCCTCCAGTCCCGCGCCCAGCACCTCCTCCACCGCCCGGTAGGCCCGGTAGCCGGCCTGGGTGAACTGGTACACGTAGTGGCGGTTGCGGTATTCGGCGAGGTTGGCCGCGCGGGTGCCGTCGTAGCTGCGGTCCAGCAGCCGCCAGTCGGCGAGGGAGTCCAGCAGCGGCTGGACGTCGTCGATCTCGGGGCAGGCCGGATGCCCGGCGCGGAGCGCGGCGAGCAGTTCCCGGGCCTGGGAGGCGTGCAGCAGCACCTGGTAGTTGGCCCGGCCCCGGTCGAAGGCGCGCAGCAGCCACAGGTAGTCGTGGCGCTTGTCGGCCGCGGCGAAGTGGAACAGGCGCAGCCGGTCGTCGAGGGTGAACGCGTCCATGCCGAACGCGCCGGACCCGGGCGCATCCGGGACAGCGCCGGACCCAGGCGCGTGCGGATCCGCGCCGACCCCCATGGCCGCAGCCGTCTCGTCCATAGTCCTCCAGCATGCCGTACGGAACGGATATGTCAGGCCAAGTCCGCGAGAGAGCGGAGCACGGCCAGGGCCGCCCCCCTGCTGAGCCGGTCGTGGTGGTGCTCGTTGCGGCGGGTGCGCAGGCAGCCGTAGCAGGAGGTCTCCTCCCCGCAGTCGCACGAGGCGACCCGGCGCGACGCTGCGTCCACGACCGCGTCCAGCGCGCCCGCGACGCGCAGCACGCTGCCCGCCCCGCCGGGCACCGTGTCGAAGAGCACCAGGCCGGTGCGGCCGTCGGCGCCGCGGCTCATCGTGCCGTCGACGTCGTCCCGGTTGATCTCCAGCCCGTCGGCCGCGCCCTCGAGCAGCGCGTACAGCACCGACCACGACAGGCCCGGGGTGTCGAAGCGCAGCTCCAGGATGTCGGTCTCGTAGCCGTGGGCCAGCGAGCGCCAGCGCAGCGGCCCGGTGCACGGGCTGCGCCGCAGTGGGTGGAGGTGCGATTTGGGCGTCCTGCCCAGGTTGGGCGTGCCCCAGCCGCACCAGTCGCAGATCAGGAAACCGCTCCCGCCCTGCCCTTCGGAGATGCCCACCAGCCGCCCCCTGGAGCCCGACCGGCACCAGACGGTCGCGCCGGACGGCGAGCGCCAGATCCGCTCGTCCAGCTCGACCCCGAGCGAGACGACATGCGTGGACCCCCGCCAGGACGTCTTCGGCGGGGCGACCGCCGGCTTGGCCGTACGGTGGTCGGCGACGAAGCCGAACTCCGGCACGTAGTACTCCCGCAGCGGGCCCCGGCCGGGGGAGCCGCAGGCCGGGCAGGCCGCCTCCAGCGTCTCGTCGCCCTCCCGGTAGTGCCGGCAGTCGCGGCAGACGGTGTAGAACCGGCTGATCAGCTCGCGGCCGGGCAGCCGGTAGACGCCCGCCGAGCGCCACAGCACGCCGCCCGCGACGACCTCGCCGCCCGGCGCGTACTCGTAGATCGCGGTGGACAGGTCGCGGGAGAGCTCGAGCCGCGCCCCGACCTGGCTGTCGCAGTGCGCGGTGCGCAGCTCGACCGTGTCGACCGGGAAGCCGTACTTGGGCAGGACGTTCCGGTTGGCCAGGTAGCCGATCAGCGACCGCCTCGTCAGGGTGTTGACGGTCCTCTCGAACCGCGCGGCCAGGTCGCTGCGCCGCTGCTCGAAGGCGGCCGTCCGCCGCTCCTCGAAGGTCTCCACGTCCTGGGTGAGCTCCAGCCGCACCTTCTCCAGGTGGTCGCAGAGCTCCTCCGCCCACGTGCCCGGCCCGACGCCGATCTCGGCCTGCGTCTGCGGGGGCAGTACGGCCCGCAGCGAGGCCGTGACCTCCGGCGGGACCGGGGAGAGGAAGCGCCGCACCCGGTCGGGGCCGTCCCCGAGGAAGAAGTCGCCCGCCGTCTTCCACACCGTGCCCGAGGTCTGCCTGGCGTGCCGGAAGAAGGCCGACAGCGCCACCGAGTGCGCGTGCCTGCGGTCGATCCGCGCGTTGCCGAGCGGCACGTACGGCGCCCGCACCCGGCCCGCGATCATCGTCTCCGGCTCGGCGTAGCGCGACAGGTCGTGGGAGCGGCGCTGGGCGTAGGTGACCACGAGCGCGGCCGAGTCGGCGCGGCGGCCCGCCCGGCCGGCCCGCTGGATGTAGTTGGCCGTGGTCGGCGGCATGTTCCGCAGCAGCACCGCCCGCAGTTCCCCCACGTCCACGCCGAGTTCGAAGGTGGTCGAGCAGGACAGCACGTTCACCTCGCCGCGGACGAACCGCTGCTGGATGTCGGCGGCCTCCAGGCTCGTCCACTGGGCGGTGTGCTCCCTGGCCGCCAGCGGGACGGGCGCCGTCCGCCGGTAGAGCGTCCGGTAGTGGTCGTCCTCGTCCGGCGCGGCGGGCCGCAGCGTGCCCGCACAGCCCATCGTCGGGCAGACGCCGCGCAGCGAGACCGCGGTGACGCGGCGGCACAGGTCGCAGCGGTGGATCGGCGGGTCGGCCGACAGGACCAGCCAGGTGTGGTCCACCTGGTGGACCTGGCCCGGTCCGGGCAGGACGGTCGCGGTGAGCCAGCCGTCGGGGAGGGCGGTGAGGAAGCGCCAGCAGCCGTCGAGCACCGCTCTGGTGTCCGCGTCCGGGCCGAGCAGGCGGCCGAGGTAGTCCAGCCGGCGGTTGGCCCCTCTGGTGGGCAGCCAGCTCAGCACCTTGAGCTTCGCCTCCGAGCCGTCCCTGCGGACGTGGACCGGGCCGCGCCGCGGATCGAAGATCTCATCGCGCGGGTCCACCTCCTCGGGCATGCTCAGCACGCCCTGCTGCCGCAGCGAGCCGGCCAGCTCGCCCAGGAGCAGCCAGGACTCCTCGGCCGAGAACCCCAGCTCGAGCAGCGGGCCGGGCACCGGCCAGGAGGGGTCGGCGTCCAGGCCGACCCGCATCAGGCCCACGCCCTCCAGGGACTGCCGCTCGTCCAGGGCGACCAGTTCGCGCATCACCCAGCGGGCCACCTCGCGCCGCCGCTGCTGCCGCGAGTCGCGCCGCCGGAAGACGCCGGCCTCGGCCGCGGCCCTGGCCGTCTCCTCGATGAGGTCGTCCACCGCGACCGCGGCGTCCCCGTCCCCGCCGCGCCCGGGTCCGCCACCGCCATCGGCACCGGTGGCGCGGCGCAGACCCGCCAGCATCAGCACCCGCCGCTGGATGGCGGCGTGGCTGGACTCCAGGTAGGGCGCGAAGAACGCGGCGGCCTGCCGGGAGTCGCTGAAGGCCAGCAGCTTCCGGCCCCCTCCGGGCCGGTCGTCGTGCTCGCCGGCGGGCGGCAGCGCCTGGTAGAGCGTGGTCGCCAGCACCGCGGCCGAGGCCTCGTTGCCGCTCTCGAACTGCCGGACCATCCCGGCGCCGCGGGCTCCGCAGGCCCGGCAGCCGCTCAGGGCGCCCGCCGGCGCGGCCAGGCGCCTGACCCGCCGCGACGGCGCGGCCCCGCAGCGGCATCCGGCCAGCGCTCCGCACCGGCCGCACAGCCGCGCCTCCTCGCCGTCCGTCTCCCCGCCCGCCGGAGTCTCCTCGCCGAGCAGCTCGTCGTCCTCGTCCAGCACCTCGCGGGGGGCGCCGAGCAGCAGCCAGACCCGGGACTCCTCCCCGGTGACCCGGGGGGAGAAGACCTCGTCGTCCACCGCGCCGACCAGGTGGACCGCGCCGCAGCGCTTGCACGCCCCGAACTCGAACATCATCCCCGCGCAGCCGGGCTCCGTGCACCTCTCGTGGCGGCCGAGCGACACGTGCGGGCCGAGCAGGCAGACGAAGGCGCCCTCGGTGGCGCGGACGAACAGGTGGTAGCGGGCCGACAACACTGGCCTGCCCCCGTCGTGGAGCCGCCCGCCCAGCCCGACGAGGGCGGTCAGGGCGTGCTCGTCCCCGTCGAAGAGGACCGCCGCCAGCTCCGTGAAGGAGCGGGGGCCGCCGGAGAGCATGCCGCGCAGCGTCGCCATGGTGTGCTCGTGGGCCAGTGCCGTACCGGCGTGGTCGTGGCCCGCGCCGGCGCGGGACAGCAGTTCCTTCTCGGGGTCCGCGGCGGAGGCCAGTTCCCGGTGGTCGGCGGCGGTCAGCGGCCCCCAGAACGGACCGGCGGGCATCGCCACCCGGCTGGCGCCGACCAGGTCCTGACGGGCGGAGTCGTCCGGGATCCACTCGAACGGCGCGTCGAACAGCTTGCCCGCGAACTCCATCACCGCCTGCGGCCGGTCGCCGACCGTCGCGCTGGTGGCGATGCACTGCAGGCCGCGTCCCGGCGCGACGCGGTCGCGCAGCCGCCGCAGCAGCATGCCCAGCTCCTCGGCCTTCGCCCCGTCGTAGACGTGCGCCTCGTCCAGCGCGACGAACCGCCACGCCGGCCCGCCCGCTCCGCCCTCGAACAGCTCCAGGTCGGCGGGGCGGAGCAGGAGGTACTCCAGCATCGCGTAGTTGGTGACCAGCAGGTGCGGCGGGGCGGCCCGCATCTCCTCACGGCTCAGCAGTTCGTTCGGCAGCCGCCCGGCCCCCGGGTTGAGCTCGTCGAACAGGGCCGCGCCCTGCCCGGCGCGCTCCGGCGTGTCGCCCGTGTACCGGCCGAAGGTGATGTACGGCGCCGCGGCGAGCAGCTCGCGCAGCCGTTTGAGCTGGTCGTTGGCGAGCGCGTTCATCGGGTAGAGCAGCAGCGCCCGCACTCCGGGCCCCAGCCCTCCTCCGGCGTGCTCGGCGGCCAGGGCGTTCAGGACGGGCAGCAGGAAACTCTCGGTCTTGCCGGAGCCCGTGCCGGTGGCCACGACCAGGTTGCGTCCGGCGGCGGCTTTGCGCAGCGCCTGCTCCTGGTGCAGGTAGAGCGGCCGGTCGGCGGGGAGGGCGGGACCGGTGAGCCGCGAGAAGGCCGGGTCGAGCACGCCCTCGGCGAGCAGTTCGCGCAGGGTGGCGCCGGTCCGGTAGGGCGGGGTGGCCTCCAGCAGCGGGCCCTTGCCCAGCAGCGGGCTGGTCGCGATCTGCTCGGCCAGCGCCGCGGCGATCTCCGGATCGCGCACCGGCAGCAGCGAGTTCAGGTACCGCCGGTAGGCGCCGATGACGAGCGCGCTGGTCTCCAGGGGATCCACACGGTCTCCGTTCTCCACGGGCGGACATCACGGGGCAGGCCGGACAGGGCGGGCTTCACGGGGTGGGCGTCACCGGGTGGGCCGCACGGGGCGGATCACCCGGGGCGGGAGGTCTCCGGCAGGTTACGGCCTCCGGCGGCCAGTTCGGCCCGGTCCACGGGTCCGGTACGGCCAGCCGTACCCGCAGGGCGGCCGCGGCGGCCAGCCTGGGAGGCAGCGGGACCGTCCCGTCCCGCGGCACGGGTACGACCTCGCCGGGGCCGTCGTCCGGGCGGAGCTCGGCGACCAGGCCCTCCAGCCACACCAGGTCCGCCAGGACCAGCCGGTCCCCGAGATGGCCGGCCGCGGAGAAGGACCCCGCCGGCCGGATGTACGCCACCGGGATGTCCGGAGGCAGCATCAGGTCGGCGCCGCGGCAGGCGGCGACCGTGTCGAGGATCCGGCGCGGGTTGTGACGCCCCCGGGCCGAGGAGGCCACCCGCTGGACGGCGCGGCCACCGGCCCGCACCTCCAGCGTGCCCCCCTCCGGGCCGTCGATCCGCAGCCACTCGATCGTGTCCAGCTCTTCCACGGCCAGGCGGAGCGGGGCCGTACGCCACCCGTGGCGGTCGGTGGCGATCCGCATGTGCGGCGGAGTGAGGACCAGCCGCCCGGCGCCGTAGGCGCACGCCCGCTCCGTCTCGGTGGCGCCGAAGTCCAGCGTCACGGTTCCCGCGGGCCCGCTGAGGCGGGCCGTCGCGGGCTGCAACCCGTCCGGGGCCAGCAGCCGCAGCTCCGGTTCGTACCGCACGGCCAGCCCTTCGGCGATCGTGACCGTCCTGCGGGCGCCGCGCCCGATAGGCCCTCGCACCGTGAGGGTGATCTCACCGAGGACGGTTCCACCGCACACGTCGGTGATCGTGACGGGCCTGTCGGGGGTGAAGGAGCCGCGGAACAGGACCTCTCCCGCCCGCCGTGCCTCGACCGACCAGGTCGCCCCGCCACCGGGGAGCCAGACGGAGAGGCCCGTGACGACCGGGGAACCGTCGGCGCCGGTGACCCCGGCGACCGGCTCGCCGACGTGCACGCGCGGGCGGTCCCTGCCGCTGACCCGGCGGCGCGGACCGCCGTCCAGCGCGATCCAGCTCGCCCGAGCGGGCGCGACCTGGACCAGCCGCCAGCCCGGCCAGCCGGGCGGGAGCAGGCTCTCCGCCACGATCCGCAGCGGCTCGTCGGCGGTCAGTTCGCGCTCGCCGGGGAACACGGCCCAGAACACGTCCGCGGGCAGGGAGCGGCCGGCGGGGACCTGGCGGCCGTTCTCGGTGAAGACCAGCAGGGGGTCGGCCGGATCGACCAGGCGGACGCCCGTCTCGCGCACGCCGTCGTCCCGGTGGATCCGGGCCGACGCCACCGGGCGTGCGACCGGGATCGGATGACCGGGCCGGATGGGAACCGTCTCACCGCCGACGGTCACCGTACGGGGACCGGCCGCCTCGGGCAGGCGCAGCAGGACGCCCTGCCCGAAGGGGGCGAGCAGGACCTGCGGCCGCTCCTCCTCCGGGGTGGGGTCCAGCAGCCCGTCGCGGACCAGGGCCAGCGCGTGGTCCACGACACGGGCGGGCAGAGCCAGGCCCTCCAGATCGGGTTCCGGGGCCCGCAGCCGGTCCAGCAGGTCCAGGCAGCGCTCGGCCAGATCCGCGGCGTAGTCCCCACCGTGCTCCATGAAGCGGTGCACGGGCTCGTCGAGGCCGTCGGACCGGCCGGTCAGCAGGAACCGGAAGAACTCCGCCAGGCAGGATGTGGGGACACCGGCGTGCATCATGATCGGGCCGACGTACCGGCCCGCGCCCGCCTGCTCCGGGAGACCGGGGAGGCCGAGCAGGCCGAGCGCGGTCAGGAACGCCTCGCCGAACGCGCCCGCGTCCGCCGCCCTGCCCCGGTAGCGGGTGGCCGACCACCAGGCGGGCCAGCAGGATCCCGACCGGTATCCGGTCGCGGCCACCGCGGACAGCGCCACCACGACGCAGGCGGGCCAGCGCCGGGCGAGCCCGTGGTGGCTTCCCCGCCGCAGTCCCCGGTACACCTCGCCCAGCGCGGCCGCGGCCGCGGCCGCCATCGTCGCCTCGGCGTCGATCTCGGCGGCCAGTGACGCCCGGCGCAGCCGATGCACCCAGGTCCGCTCCACCAGGTCGAGGAGAGACTCCGCATGACGGGTGTACATGTGCAGCGCCGGATCCGTGAGAGGGAGAGGTTCCCCTCAGATTACCCGCGCACCCGGGCCAGGCCCCGGCGGGCGGCCCCATGGGCCGCCAGGCCGATCGGCGGCATCGTACCGGACAGGCCCCGGCATGCCGCACGATCCGGATCCGCCGCGGCCGGGCCGCGAGTCCTGTGCCCACGATATTTCCAGCCACCCGGACAGGAGCCACACGTACGCTCGAAGACATGACCTGCGGGTGCCAAAAATTCATCCGTCCAGGTCAAGTAGCATGCCGGTACTCCCTGAGGACACCACCGAGTCGATCATGTCGGCGGACGTCGAGTCGATCGACCCGGGCTCGGTCCGCGCCCCGTCCGGGGAGCTGTCGGAGCGGAGCAGCCTGGCAGAGAGCTCGGTGCGGCCGATGACCGTTGTAGAACGCCTCGAACTCGCGCTGTGCGTGCAGAAGGTGGCGCTGGTTCCAGATCAGGTCGCGGTGCCGGCGCAGGATGGTTTCCGGACGCACCAGCAGCGCAAGGTATCGCAGCGTGTCCATCGGCGGGGGACCGAGCAGTCCGGCGAGCACGAAGCGGTCGCCGGGAGTGAAGGCGGGCTTGGGCATCTGGCGCAGCAGGGCCGTCAGCTGGTGTCGCAGCACCTCAGATCTCGATCTCCTTGCCACGATCGCTTCCCGGCAGCAGCCGCAGGAACGCGAAGGCGTCCGTCGCGGTGAGGTAGACCAGACGCCGCGGCACGACAGATCATCATGCCGCGGCGGCGTAGACCTCACGGCTCCGAGACTCGAGGTAAATGATCACAACCCAGCGCTCTGGCCTGCACGGATGAATTTCCGGCACCCACAGGATCATGCGTCCCAGGCCAAAACCGGCGTCTGCGGGCAACCCGCCGATTTTCAAGCCTGTGTGGCGTTCCCGGAAGGGACAGGGTGACTCAGTACCGCTCAGGCGGCGTGGTGCCGAAGAACCAGGCGAGCTCGTCGTCCTGCACGAACCGCCCGAGCGTCTCCTCCCAGCTGAGCCCGGCGGGCCGGTGTCGTTCCAGAACGCCGAGCAGCGCGAAGCCCGTCTCGGAGCGCGGAGCGGCCAGCAGTTCCTCCACCAACGCGTCGTACTCATCCGGGCGCCGTACCGCCCGCACCGCCCGGGTCAGGTACTTCGGCCCCTCAAACAGCATCCGCTGCCCGGCCAGCAACGCCCGTCCGGCCGAGGTCACCAAGTGCAGTGCTGCCCACTGGCGCAGGAGCGGGTCGCCGAGCTTCTCGGCCTGCGGCAGGAAGTAGCCGGCGTACAGACGCGCGGCCGCGACGTGGGACTGCTCCCGCCGCCGCCACTCCGCCTCCGGGAGCGTCGCGATCCGTTCGATCTGCTCTTGAAGTCCCTCGATGCGCGTCCATGCCACACGGGCGTACTGGAACGGCGCCCGCGCCGACTCCTCCGCGCGCTCGGCCGCCGCCTCCAGATAGCCCGGTGAAATGATCTTCTCGTCGATGTACCCGTTGGGGTAGGTGGCCGCCTCGTGGCGGACTGTGCTCAAGATGCCGGCGGCCCGTGCCTCCTCGAAGTCCGCATCGGTGACCAGCAGGTAGACGTCGACGTCGGAGTCTTCACGCTCGTCGCCGCGCGCGACCGACCCGCTCAGGATCACCGCGAGGGCATCCGATCGCTGCCGGGCGGCGGCGACGTACTTGTCAAGTGTCTCGTCATGGTGCCTCATCGGGGCTCCTCGCTCTGGGGATGAAGGGTCAGATCGCCATCGGGTCGCGGTAGGTGTCCTATACCTCGTCGAGCGCCGCCGGGTAAGGATGCGCGGAGGGGGTGGGTGAGAGGGGGCCGCCGCGGCCGGTGACCATAAAGTCAGTGATCTGCACCCGTCAGCTCCGCGATCGTGCTGTACGACTCTGTTGCTCAATTTCGGGGTCAGGCTGTGAGCCGGTAGCTGAGGCGGACGAGGTTGCTGGTCCGGGGGCGTACAGGACCGCTGGTCCAGTGCGCGTCGAGTCGGATCACGTTGACCGCAGCAGCGGAGAAAGCATGCTGGAGGCGGACCTTGGGCAAGCCGCGGTAGCGCGCCCGGCGCAGTCCGGTGAGGTCGAGGGCCTGGTTGATCATGCCCTCCACGCCGGCACGCAGAGCGTATTTGTCCTTCCAGGTCTCGGTTTTCTGCTCGGCGCGGGCGGCGGCCAGGGCCTCATGCAGGTCCTTC
>NZ_JACHJJ010000047.1 GCF_014203605.1 Thiemannella venezuelensis
CACCGGCAGGCTGGCGATGACCGCCCCGGCCATCAGCAGGTCGTAGCGGATGCTGTTGGCACCCTGGAAGTTGCCCAGGCCCGCCGGCAGGGTCATGCGTTCAGCTGCGTGCCGGAGGGCGGCCTGCCGCGCCGAGCCGGACGAGGAGCTGACACCTGGACGTGCGCGATCCGGGAGGGACCGCGGAGGGGTTCACGGCGGGGGCGCACTCCAGCAGGACCCGCTCACCGGCGAGCTGTGCTCGCTGCGTACGGAGCGTCCGACGCGGGTGGCGTCATGCCGCGGCCCGGCGGCGGGGAGGGCGCGGCCGGTGCGCCCCGCGCCGGGGAACGCCCGGTCAGGGGCGCATCGCCCGCCAGGACGGGTAGTGGTGGACCGCGACGCCGGCGAAGGCCGGATACGACCGCGCCGCCGCGTCGACCTGCGTCAGGGCGGCGGTCATGCGCGCGGCGCCCTCCTCGTGGAAGGTGCAGTAGACGCAGTCGGCCAGCGGGGCGGTCTCGACGGCCAGCCGTACCGGCCGGCCCGCCTTCGTCGCGCGGGCGAGCATGTCGGCGCCGACGTCCATCAGCGAGTTGGGGCCGGTGACGGTGTCCCGGTAGCTCATCACGGTGACCGCGTCCACCCGTGCCAGCACCGCGTCGGCCAGCGTGGTGCGCGGGCCGGCGGGAACCGTGTGGTACCAGAACGGCACGTCGGCCTCCAGCGGGCGCGGGTCGTCGGCCTGCAGCAGCTGCAGCATGCGCAGCATGCCCGCGACCAGCCCGGCCTGGTCGGTCTGCCAGCGCGGCAGGACGTACGGTTCCACGTCGACGTGGCTGCCGGCGAACAGCTTGGTTCCCAGGACGGCCCGCTGCCAGGATCGCGCGGCCGCGTGGTCGGTGGCCCATCCCGGGTCGCCGCCCAGCGCGGTCAGGCGGATCCTCGCCGCGTCCGCGCCGCGCTTCAGCTCCTTCAGCCGCGCCAGCCGGGCCGGGCTGGAGGGCAGCCGCGCGTCGGCGTGGACGAAGATCTCCTTCACGCCCCGGGTCCGCGCCCAGGTCAGCACGTCGGCCGGCCGTACCGCGCCGGGGTCCCACAACCACATCGCCCGGGTCCCCGCCGCTGCGGGCTTCAGCCGGACGGCGGCGGAGGCGGGGGCGGCGAGCGCCGTGCCGAGCAGCAGCACGACGGCCAGCACGACCCATGGCGCCCTCAGACGTCCCGCACCTGGAATGCCACCCACCCGCTCCACGTCCTTCCCGATTCCTGCCGCCGTTCGAGCGGCGGCAGGAGGCCCATCGGGTCGGAGGAGCGCGAGCTGAGCGTTTCTCCGTGTGGTTCGCACCTCACCGGCAACAATTCGCCAACCGCCGGGCAACCGGCCGGGCGGAAGGCCTCCACGGCCGTCCTCCCGCGCCCGGCGCGGGAGGACGGGCCCGGCGGGGAACCAGGGCTCAGCGGGAGGACGGGCCTCAGCGGGAGGGCGGGGTGCAGCGGGGCCAGGTGTGCACGGGCTCGCCGGTCAGCGCCAGCTCGCGGTAGCGGGTCACCATCCGGGCGGCGTCCCCGTCCAGCGCGGCGAGCGCCTCCCGCTGCCAGACCGACCCGGTACGGCGCCGCGTGACCCGCTCCCCGACGAGCTCCAGCAGCCGTCCGGACTCGTCCGGGTCCACCCCGACCCGGTCGAGCCCGGCCTTGGCCACCGGGAGCAGGTCGAGCGCCAGCCGCGCGGCGGGGACCTCCTCCCGGCGTCCGGGCCAGGACAGCGCGGCGTCCAGTCCGTCGATCGCGGCCCGGTAGAAGTTGCGGTAGGCGGAGGAGAACGGGAACTTCTCGACCGGCTCGACGGCCAGCGCGGAGGTGAGGCCGAGCAGGAAGGCGGTGTTGGCCACCATGTCGGCGGGGGTCGGCCCGGCGGGCAGGGCGCGCATCTCCACCCGCAGGTGGCCGCCGTCCGCCGGGTCGTAGACCGGCCGGGTCCACTGCCACACCGTGCCCTGGTGGAGCCGGAGCTCGTCGAGGGCGGGGGCCCCGTCCCCGCGGCTGCGGGCCGTCTCCCGGGAGGTCATCGGCAGCAGCGGCTCGTAGTCGCGCACGCACACCGCGAACAGCTCCTCCGGGCTGTCCACCCAGCCGGACCCGAAGGCGACCCGCCGGTCCCTGCGCCCGAGCCGTTCCAGGTCCCGGTCGTCGGCCGCCTCCTCGAACAGGGCGATCCTGGTCTCCTCCCACAGCCGCCTGCCCATGAACCCCGGGGAGTTGCCGCTGACCGCGAGGACCGGTCCCATGGCCAGCTGGGCGGCGTTGTAGACGCGGGCGAAGTCGGCGGGAGCCGTACGGAGGTGGACCTGCCAGGAGGTGTTGGCGCTCTCCAGGATCACGCCCTCGACCTCCAGTTCCAGCTCCTCCGCCCCGTGGATGCGGACCAGGTACGGTTCGACCCGCAACCGGCGCATGCCCCGGCTCATCGCCCGGTACCGGCTCTCGTCGCTCATCGTCTCGTGGGTGAAGTCGAGCTCGCCGAGCGTGGGCAGGATGCCGATCGCCACCGTCTGCCCGCCCTCGACCGCCGCCGCCGCGTCGACCAGGGCGATGACCTCGTGCAGCTCGCGCTCCAGCGCGGTGAACGGCCTGCCCGCCAGCGGCAGCGGGGTCAGGTTGGCCTCCAGGTTGAACCGGCCGAGCTCCAGGGTGAGCCGGTCGTCGGCGGCGACGTCGCGCACCTCGTGGTTGCGCGGGAGGGGGCGGCCGTCGGGCGTGGTGAGGAACAGTTCCAGCTCGGCCCCGATCGTGGCGGGGCCCGTCCCGAACCCCGGCCGGGCGAGCAGTTCGTGGAGTTCGGCGAGCTGCTCGGCCAGCCGCTCCCCGAAGCGGGCGAACTCCGCCTCCGAGTAGCGGTCCTTGTCGATGCGCTGCCCCATTTACACCGTCCGTTCGATCGGTTTCCGTCCCTGCCCTCTCTCCGGTATGCCCCCTTCTAATCCGGGAGAGAGGCAAATCACCAGGGGACCGCCCCGTCGTCCCCCAGGCGGGCGCCGGTCGGGCCGTACGGTGGGGCCCGCCGGGGCGTACGGCGGGCCCCACGCTCCGGGCGGTGCCGCACGGCCCCGCTCCGGGGCGCCTCAGGCGGTCTCGCCGTCGTCCTCCGTCTGGACGCGCAGGGTGCTCAGGACGGTGGCGAGCATGCCGTAATGGGCGACGAGCATGACGAACTCGATCCGGCCGGGCTCGTCGTAGCGGGCGCACAGGGCGCGCCAGGTCGCGTCGGTGAGGTCGCCGAGGGCGTGGAGCTCGTCGGCGGCGTCGAGGACGAGCCGGTCGGCGGGGTCCCAGGGGTGCCCGTCCGCCCGGGCGGTCCCGCCTCCGGAGCCGTGGCCGCCGTCGCCCTCCCCCGCCTCCCCGCCGTCGCGGATCGCCTCGATCTCCGCGTCGGTCAGCCCCGCCTCGCGCGCCAGCCGCACGTGCTGCGCCCACTCGTAGGCGCTGCCGCGGCGGTGCGCGGTACGCAGGACGGCCAGTTCGCGGTCGCGGGCGGGCAGGGTGCCGTACAGCAGGGCTGCGCCGAAGCCGATCCACGCCCGGAACAGGGCGGGGTGGCGGGCGAGCGTGGTGAAGACGCGGTAGGGGCCGGTGCCCTCGACCACCGAGGTGAGGAACGGGTCCCACTCCTCGGGCGGGAGCGGTTCGACGCGGGGATTCACGGATCAGACATTACTTACTACGATCACCGTTGTGAACGGTCGCTTGGTAGGCAGACGTGTGCTCGTCGTGGGGGCGGGCACCCGCCCGTCGGCCGATCCGGACGCTCCGGTCGGCAACGGGCGGGCGATCGCGGTCGAGGCCGCGCGGCAGGGCGCCACGGTGGTCTGCGCCGACGTGGACGAGAAGTCCGCCGCGGAGACCGCCGGCTGGATCGCCCGCGAGGGCGGGCGGGCTGAGGTGCTCGCCGTGGACCTCGCCGACGGCGCCGCCTGCGAGGCGCTGGCCGCCCGCGCGGGAGCGGCGGCGGGCGGCGCCGGAGCGGATGCGGCCGGCGGTCCGGCGCCCGGTGCCGGCACGGCGGGCGGCCCACTGGACGGCCCATTGGACGGCCCATTGGACGGCATCGTGCTGAACGCCGCGATCGGCGCCGGGCTGGCCCTGGCCGGGACCAGCGCGGACGACTGGGACCGGGTCTTCTCGGTCAACCTGCGCGGCCACTTCCTGATCTGCAAGGGCGCGCTCCCGCTGCTCGGCCCCGGCTCGTCGATCGTCTTCATCGGCTCGGTGGCCGGGCTCAGGCCCGGGAGCCTGATCCCGGCCTACGACGCCTCCAAGGCGGGCCTGACCGGCCTGGCCAGGCACGTCGCGCTGGAGGGCGCCGGCCTGGGGATCAGGGCCAACCTGGTCGCGCCCGGCCTGATCGACACCCCGCTCGGCCGGGACGCGGCCAGGCTCTGGGAGCACCGGGACCGGGTGATGGTCCCGATGGGCCGGCAGGGCACCGCCTGGGAGGTGGCGAACGTCGTGACGTTCCTGCTCTCGGCCGAGGCGAGCTACGTCACCGGCCAGGTCCTCGCCGTGGACGGCGGGCTCACCCTCCTCTGATCCCGGCCGGGCGGCGCCCGCCGCCCGGCCGTCCCGCCTACGGGAGGGCCGGTTCGGCGGACAGGTGGCGGACCTCCAGACCCGCTCCCCACCGCTCGATCGCCTCCTCGTCGGCGAACGCCAGCGCGCGCAGCATGTTGCCGCCGTCCGCGGCCCGCACGTTGCGGCGCAGCCGCCGCCGCATCGGCTCGGGCAGCTTGGTGGTGCCCGCCTCGACGGTGTCGCCGTAGAAGGGCGCGAAGGCCACTCCCGCGAAGCCCGTACGGCGCAGCAGCGCGGGCATGGTCTCGGCCGAGTAGAACATCAGGTGGTTCCTGGTGAACCCGTTCCACTTGCTGCCGTACGCCTTGAGCTGCAGGGAGGCGGCGTTGACCGTGAGGATCAGCAGCACTCCTCCCGGCCCGAGCAGGCTGCGGAACATCTTGAAGTCCTGGATCGGCCGGGGCAGGTGGGCCAGGACCGACCAGAGGGTGATCACGTCGAAGCCGCCTCCGGCGATCTCCGGCACGTCCTGCGGGACCCCGTGGTAGGCCCGGGCCCGGGTGAGCCGCCGGTTGGCCTCGGCCACCGAGTCGGGCGACAGGTCGATGCCGACCGCGTCGAACCCGCGTTCCTCGGCTATCTCCAGGAAGAGCCCGGCGCCGCAGCCGAAGTCCAGCAGCCGCCGGTCCCGGCCGCCGTCGTCGCCCTTGTCGAAGACGGGGCTGAAGGCGTCCATGGTCAGCCGGTAGCGGCGCTGGCGGCCCGCCGCGTAGGTGCCGGTGAGGAAGCCGCTGTAGTTCTTGGCGTACAGGTCCCCGAGGCGTTCCGGCCGGATGTTCGGGTTGCGGTAGAGGAAGCCGCAGGCCGGGCAGCGCACGACCTGGTAGGTCCACTTCCCCTTGCCGTCGGCGGGCCGGAACAGCGGCTGCTGGCGGGTGTCACCGCACATGTGGCAGGTGACGAACTCCTCGATCTCCCCCAGGCCCGTCCGCGCCTGGTAGTCCTGCAGCGTGATCACCGGCGCCCGGCGCAGCCGCATCCTCCATTGGACCTCCCGGGCGAGCCGCTCGCCCGGGCGGACGTAGACCCGCTGCCCCCAGGGGATGCCGTCGTAGCGGGAGCCGTACACGAAACGGGAGATCACTCGTCTGGCAGAGACCACGGAATGTCCATTCACCGGCTTTTATCCCAACGTGTCATGACTTCTTCGGTCACTCAACCGCTACCCGGCATTCGGTCTGGACAGCTTCAGGACGGGGCATACCGTTCTTCAGGTGATGATCAGGGCGGGGTATAACGCCCACACGCGGTGATAACGTCCCAGGCCATGCGCCCAGAAGATCTCGCCCTGCTGCACACCCCCGGAACCGTCGCCCTCCACGGCGACCTGCTCCTGACCGACGTGGCCCGGCCCGACCTGGAGGCGGACGCCTACCGGGGCGGCCTGTGGCGGATTGCGCAGGACGGCCCGCCCGCGCGTCTCACCCACGGCGACCACGACACCGCGCCCCGGATCTCCCCCGACGGCGCCTGGGTGGCCTTCCTGCGCGCAAGCGGGACCGGCAGGCCGCAACTGCACGTGATGCCGACCGGCGGCGGCGAGGCCCGCCCGATCACCGACCTGCCGCTCGGCGCCGGCGCGCCGGTCTGGGCCCCCGACTCGCGGCGGATCGCCTTCGTCGCCCGCGCCCCCGAGCCCGGCCGCTACGGCACCGAGGAGGGGGTGGGCGCCGCGGCCGAGGCGCCGCGGCGGATCACCGGCTTCCGCTACCGGGCCGACGGCACCGGCTTCGTCCTGGACCGGCCGCAGGTGCTGTACGTGGTCAACGCGCTGGCGGACATCCCCCAGCCGGTCCGGCTGACCGACGGCCGCTGCGGCGTCGAGGCCCCCTGCTGGTACGACGAGCACGTGCTGGTCTCCGCCCCGCGCGACCTCGACCCCGACAGCCTGCACACCGATCTGTACGCGGTCCCGGCGCTCGGCGGCGAACCGGTCCTCGCGGTCCGCAGCGCCGGCTCGGCCGCCCTGCCCGTCGCGCTCGGCGACGACGTCTTCTACCTCGGCACGGAGTTCTCCGGCGTGCACGCGGTGGCCCGCAACACCGGGCTGTACCGCGCCGTCCCGTGGATCGGCGGCGAGCCCGTGGAGGGGGCGCGGCTGACCGAGGAGGAGTCGGTCGACTGCGAGCAGCTGCTCCCCGTCCCCGTCGAGGACGGGGTCCTGGTCGCGGTGCGGGTGCGCGGCGCGGTCGAGCTGCGCCTGGTGCCGCACGACGCGGCCGGGGCCGCGCTGGAGAAGCTCCCGCTCGTGCTGGGCGAGCGGGCGGGCGTCAAGGCGTTCACGTCGCACGGCGGGCGGACCGTGGCGGTGGTCTCCACTCCCGAGCACCCCGGCCGGGTCGTCGCCGCGCCCTCCGGCTCCGGCGGCGCGACCGCCCCGGCCGCCCCCGCGCCCGGTCACGCCTCCCGTTCCGGTTCCGGTTCCGGTTCCGGTTCCGGCGAGACGGTGCTCGCCGACTTCTGCGGGCCGCTGCCCGGGACCCGCCCGCTCCGGGAGCTCACCGCCGTCTCCCCCGACGGGCACCCCGTGCACGGCTGGCTGGCCGTACCCGAGGGAGAGGGGCCGCATCCGGTCCTGCTCAACGTGCACGGCGGCCCGTTCCACCAGCACGGATGGGGTTTCCTGGACGAGACCCAGGTCTACGCCGCCGCCGGGTACGCCGTGGTCCTGCCCAACCCGCGAGGTTCGGCCGGGTACGGCCAGGCCCACGGGCAGGCCGTGGTCGGCGCGCTCGGCACCGTGGACGCCGACGACGTGCTCGCGCTGCTGGACGCCGCGCTGGCCGAGCCCGAGTGCGACCCGGAGCGGGTGGGCGTGATGGGCGGCTCCTACGGCGGATTCATGACCAGCTGGCTCGCCGCCCACCACGGGGCCAGGTTCAGGGCCGCCTGGAGCGAGCGCGCGGTCAACGCGTGGGACTCCTTCACCGGCTCCTCGGACATCGGCTGGTTCTTCGCCGAGGCCTACTGCGGCCCCGATCTGGCGCAGCAGCGCGCGATGAGCCCGCTCTACCACGCCGAGCGGATCACGCTGCCGTTCGCCGTGGTGCACTCGGAGGAGGACTGGCGCTGCCCGGTCGAGCAGGCCCAGCGGATGTTCGTCGCCCTGCGCCGGGCCGGCGTCCCGGCCGAGTTCCTGCTCTTCCCCGGCGAGGGCCACGAGCTCACCCGGAGCGGCCGGCCCCGCCACCGCCTCCAGCGCTTCGAGGCCGTCCTGGAGTGGTGGTCCCGCCACCTCGCCCCGTGAGCCCCCTGAGCCCCGTGCCGTGAGTCCCTGCGCCCCGCCCGGCCGTCCGCCAGGCGGGGCGCGCGCGGGCGGGCCGTCCGCCTGCGCCGGTCAGGTCACGCCAGACAGGTCAGCGGCCTGCCCCCGTTGAACTCGATCATCTCCAGGACCGCGGTCACCACGTCGATCGGCTCCCCGGGGGGCAGCCCGCCGAGCTCGGCGTAGGCCCGGTGCAGGTTGCCGACGATGCGCTCGGGGTCGAGCAGCTCGCCGTACTCGCCCAGGTCGGTCTCCCGCGCCGTCTCCAGCGGCGAGAGGCCGGCCTCGCGGCCGCGCTCGGCGGTCTCCAGCACGAACCGCAGGTACCCCCGCACGCGGTCGATGACGCCCGGCCCGCAGACCCCGCCGTGCCCCGGCACGATCGTCCGGGCGCCCAGCGCCTCGAGCTCGTCGAGCACCTGCAGCGAGCCCCGGACCGAGCCCATGAGGACGAACGGGGTGCCGCCGTTGAAGAGCAGGTCCCCGGAGAACAGCAGCCGCCGCTCCGGGATCCACACGATCGAGTCGTTGGTCGTGTGCGCGGCGACGCCCAGGTGCCGGACCTCGCAGCGCAGGTCGTCGGAGTAGACGGTGACGCCCTCGGTGTAGGTGAGGAACGGCGGGCGGGCCTCCAGGTCGCCCCAGTCCACCTCTGTCCAGGCCATGGTCCGGTAGTCCGGGATGCCCTCGGCGAGGATCAGCTCCCGGGTCTGCTCGTGCCCGACGACGGTCGCCTCGGGGAAGGCGAAGTTGCCGAAGGTGTGGTCACCGTGGTGGTGGGTGTTGACCAGCGTGGTGACCGGCCGGTCGGTGACCGACCTGATCGCCTCCCGGTAGGCCAGGGTGCGCCGCTCGGTGGAGCACGCGTCGATGCTGATCACTCCGCGCCGCCCGGCGAGGAAGCCGGTGTTGTTGATCCACCAGCTCCCGTCCGGCTGGATGTAGGCGTAGACGCCGTCCGAGACCTCCTCGACGCGTGCCGGAGGAAGGGTGTGGTCGTGCCGGGATGAACTCATGGACCGAATTGTCGGGCACAGCCCGGACCCCCGTCACGGAACCGGCGTGTCCCCGTTCCGGAGCGGCCCACCGGACAGCGGCCCACCGGACAGCGGCCCACCGGACACGGAGCGGCCGCCGGTAGAAGGCTCCGCCGGCGGCCCCGGGCGTTCATCCCCGCCCGCCCCAGACGAACACGGCGAGCCCGGCCAGCAGCAGGCTGATCCCGCAGAACACCGCCCGGCCGGTGTTCCACCGCGTCCACCGCACGGAGTAGCCCGACCAGAGCCGGGCGGCCTCGTCCGGGTCGGCCGGGACGCTCACGGCGGCGAGCGCGTTGTTCATCGGCACGTTGACGGCGGCGGTGGGCGCGAACGCGCCCAGGATGTACGCCGCCGCGGCCGCGAAGAACAGCACGGCCGCCTGCCCCTGCCCGAGGGCGAGCAGGAGTGCGCCCGCCGCCGGGGCCGCGATCAGCGCGCCGACGAACATCGGGAGGAACACGGGGTTCAGGATCTTCTGGTTGATGCTCTGCATCGCGGGGATCGCCTGCCGGGCGTCGATCACGTCCAGTCCCGGCATCACCGCCACCGAGAAGGCGGAGAACAGGCCCGTCATGGTCCCGGTCAGCAGGATGGTCAGTCCCGCCGCGAGGGCGGCCAGGGTGAACAGCACGATCAACTCCGTCAGGTTCCGATTCGCCGGTGCATCCGAGGCAAGTCAAGCCCACGCACACCGGAACGGACCATAGCCGAGAAGATCGCGCCCATGTCCCCGCGTCCACGGCCTGCCCGCCCGGAGCACCGCAGGAGGCGGTGACCATCATGGTTCCTCCCCTTCCACCGCGAGATCCGCGACGACCGCTGCGTGGTCGGAGGGCCACACCCCGCCGACGGGCCCGTCGCCCGCCCGCCGTACCGACCGGACACGGCCCAGGCCGCCGGGCCCAGGCGGGCCGACGTGAACGTAGTCGATCCTCCCGCCCGGTTCGAAGGTCCGCGCGACGTAGGGATTGGCGACGTCCCAGGTGGCCGACGGCACGGCCGGGCCGGCGTACTCCCAGGCGTCCAGGAGGACCTGGCCCGCGACGGCGGGCGCCGTCCGGTACCCGCCGAGCTTCCGCATCTCGTCGGAGTCCGGCAGCGCGTTGTAGTCCCCGGTGAGCACCGGCGGGAAGGGCGTCCCTCCGCGGTTGTCCGCGACGAAACCGGCGAGGGCCGTGACCTGCGCGCAGCGCACCGCCGACTCGTACGGGGCGGAGTTCAGATGCGTGGTGAAGAACCGCACCGGATGCGCGGGGGCGTCGACCAGCGCGTGCAGGGCCACCCGCCCGTCGTCCTGCCCTCCCGCCGCCGGGAGCCGCACCACGTCACGGCCTGCGACGGGCCACCGGCTGAGCACCGCGACACCGACCTCGGCGCTCGCGTCCCCGGCGCGCCGGTGCCATCGCCCGGGCATGTCGAAAGCGGCCCAGGTCCAGTGCATGCCGAGTTCCCCGCCCAGCCATGCCGCGAGGTTCTCCTCCTCGTCGGCCCACACCTCCTGCAGGCCGACGAGATCGGGCTCCAGGTCCCGCAGGACGGCCAGGATCGCCTCACGCCGCCGCTCCCACGGCCCGAACCGCCACCACACGTTCCAGGTCACCACCCGCATCCGCCGCCCCGTTCTCCCGATCCGCGTTCCGCTGCACCCGGCCAGTGTTCTCCCCCGCCACGGAGTCCTCCGCCACCGCCCCCTCGGATGTGGAGACAGCGGATGCGGAGGTTGACCTCGTCTCCGGTTGAGGTTGCATCGTTGGCCATGAGATCAACGTGCTGAGGAGGATGATCCCGATGAAGGCTGCCGCGTTCGCGTCGTTCGGCGGGCCCGAGGTGCTGCAGATCATGGAGGTCCCGACCCCGCAGGCGGGGCCCGGCCAGGTGCGGGTCCGAATCAGGGCCGCCGGCGTGCAGCCGTACGACGCCGCCGTGCGCGCCGGCTGGGTCCCTCCCGGCGTCACCGGCGACCTGCCCCGGATCCCCGGCAACGAGTTCGCCGGAGTGGTGGACCAGGTGGGCGGAGGAGTGACGGGTCTGGCGGAGGGTGCCGAGGTGCTGGGCTTCTCCCAGCTCGGCTGCTACGCCGAGTACGTCGTCGTCGGCGCCGGCCAGGTCACGGCCAAGCCGCCGGGCCTGCCGTGGGAGGTGGCCGGCGGCCTGACCGCGGGCGTGCAGACGGCCGAGCTGGCGCTGGACACGATCGGGGTGGGCGAGGGGGACACGCTGCTGGTCCACGCCGCCGCGGGCTCGGTGGGCACCGCGGCCGTGCAGTTCGCCCGGGCGCGGGGCGCCGCGGTCATCGGGACCGCCCGCCCGGACAACCACGCCTACCTGCGGGAGCTGGGCGCCGTCCCGGTCGCCTACGGCGAGGGCCTGGCCGGCCGGGTCCGCGCCCTCGCCCCCGGCGGGGTGGACGCCGCGATCGACGGGGCGGGAGGCGAGGCGCTGCAGGTCTCACTGGAGCTGGTCGAGGACCGGGCCCGCATCGTCACCCTGGTCGAGCACGGCCGGGCCGCGGAGCTGGGAGTCAGGACGGTCCAGGGCGAGCGCACCGCCGAACGGCTCGGCCGCTTCGCCGAGCTGTACGCCCGGGGCGCGTTCGCCTTCCACCTGCGCGGGACGTATCCGATGGAGCGGGCCGCCGACGCCCACCGGGAGATCGAGGCCCGGCACGGCAGAGGAAAGGTCGTCATCACGGTCCCCTGACACGAGCCGCCGGACCGGCCCCGCTGCTCGCCGGCGGCGGGGCGGACGGAACTCACCACGCGGTGGGACGGCCAGCCCCTGCGGTGCCCCGAACGGCCCAGGCCCTGGCGGTGAGCCGGATGGACCCGTCCGGGCCGTACGGCATGCGCGAACGGAGCAGGTCGCGCAGGGCGAGGCGCTGCTCCCCGGCCAGGGACGCGACGTATCCGGGAGCCGTCCCCTGACCTCCGAGGAACGGTTCCCAGTAGTCGTCGAAGTCCGCGAACGCGGTCGGCACCTCGACCGCCCGCACCTCCACCCCGCCCAGGCCCGCCTCCTCCCACAACCGGCCGAGGGGCTCAGGCCGGCACCACGAGAAGCGGCGGCCCTCGTCCAGACCGGCCGCGGCGGGGTCGAGGGCGGCGGCCGCGTCCCAGAAGTACCGCATCATGGCCATGCCCTCGGCGTAGTCCCAGACGTAGGCGGCGGCCACGCCGCCCGGTGCGACGACCCGGGCGAGCTCGGCCGCGGCGCGGCGCGGCTCCGGGACGAAGTTCAGCGCCAGGCCGCTCACCACGGCGTCGAACCGGCCGTCGGCCAGGGGCAGCGACCGCGCGTCACCGGTGTGGAAGGACGCCCGCGTGTCGGTGATCCGTGTGCGGGCGTGCGTCAGGAAGCCTGACGATACGGCCGCCGCCGTCCGCGGTCATGGAATCGGGGCGATGCTCACCGCTGGGCTTCTGCGCCCGTGAGGGTCTCGTCGAAGAGCACCGGGCGCCGGGGCCTGCGGCGTTTGGACTCGTACATGGCGGCGTCGGCCTGCGCGATGAGCGTGTCGCCGGTGGAACCGTCCGCGGAGCACGCCACCCCGACGGCCGCGCTGAGCCGCGCCGTACCGGCCGCCAGCGTGACGTCGCCCTCCAGAGCCCTGCCGACCCGCTCGGCGATGTTCATCACCTCGGCGGACTGTTCCATGCGCGGGCAGATCAGCAGGAACTCGTCTCCGCCGATCCGCCCGACGATGTCGTCGCCGCGGACCACGCCTCTGATGCGGCCGGCGGCCTGCACCAGGAGCTCGTCGCCCGCGGCGTGTCCGAGGGAGTCGTTGACGGACTTGAACTCGTTGAGATCGACGAAGATCACCCCGGTGAGGCGGTGGTCCTCCGCCGCCAGTTCCCGGTCGAGGATCCCCAGGCTGGAGGAGCGGTTGTAGCAGCCCGTGAGGTGGTCGAACGTCGCCTTGATCCGCAGTTCCTCGCGCGAGCGCGCGCTCTCGGTGACGTCCCTCACGCAGGCGATCGCCCCGGGCGCGCCCTCCTCGTCCGACAGGCTGATCAGGGTCACCGCGCAGCGGCGCACCTCCCTGGCGGACCGGGGAGGCTCGATGGTGATCTCCAGCTCGCGGTCGGGCCCGCCGTGCAGGACGTCCTGGAGCGCCGCGTCCAGCATCTCGCGGTCGTACCCGGCGACGTTCGCGAACTGCTCCTCTGCGGTCCTGGCGTCGCCGGTCCCGAACATCGAGGTGAGCAGGGAGTTCGCGTAGACGACGGAGCCGTCCTGCCCGAGCTGCAGCAGTCCGACGGGCAGCGAGCCGGCGAGCCGGCGGAACAGGTGCTCGCGCTGGCCCAGCGCCTCGTAGGCGGCCATCTCCTCGGAGATGTCGCTGACGTGAGCGACGATGACGGCCTCTTCGAGCCCGGCCTCCTCCTGGTAGATGTTCTCTATCTCGACCCAGAGCCAGCCGCCGTCCGCGCGCCGGTGGCGCACCCGGGACCGCGAGCCCTGCTTGGTGCTCAGCATGTCGAGCCAGCCGGCGATGGAACGGTGCACGTCCTCCTCGTGGAAGAACTCGGTCGACCGGGAGCCGATCATCTGCTCCCTGGTCCAGCCGAGCATCCTGGTCGTCCGGTCGTCGACGTCCGTGATGACCCCGTCGAACTTCTTGACCATGCGGGCGGAGCGGGGCCGCAGGGACGCCAGCGACTGCTCGGCCGGAGCGGCGGATTCGGACGCGTCATCGCCGAGCTCCACGAACACGCAGAAGAACACGCCGTAGCGGTGCCGCATGTCGACGGCGGTCAGCCTGCAGCGGCGGTCCTGGTCGTCACGCATCCGGGCGCTGACCGACGCCACTCCCGTCCTGCCGGCACGTTCCCAGGTCGCGAGGGCCGCCACCGCGTCCGCGGGGTGCAGCATCTCCAGGACGCTGGCCTTCTCCTCCGGCACGGGGACCAGCCGGTCGTCGCCGAGCCCCGGCACCGGGGGCATCGGTATCCGGGACCCGTCGGCCGCCAGCGCCGCGACCCGGGCGTGCGGGATGTCCAGGAGTGCGGCGAAGGTCTTGTCCCGGGTCTCAAGAGATCTGACGTGCTCGGTCACGAAGCCCTCATCGGCGGCGGGGGGGACTTCTTGAGGCTGCGGGAGGGAGAACTCGGCGCAGGTCGTCGCGGCCGGATGCAGCTCCGGCGGGGATCGGGAGAGCGGGCCCGGCGGAAGCGGGGAGCGGGGAACCGCCCGGCGAGAGCAGGAGGCCCGGCCCGCTGCCCGCTCTCAGGTCAGCTCCACCCGGCGTTCTTCAGCAGTCCCGCCAGCTTCCGGTCGCCCCACACGTCCACCACGACGATCCCCGACGCGGGCAGGAACCACTCCCGCTGGACGAAACTCTCCGTCTGCCTGCCGCTCTTCTGCTTCACGCACCGGCCGGCCCAGGCGGTGTACTTCGCCCTGTGCCCGCGGCCGACCTGGCGCAGCCCCGTCGAGACGGCCTTGCCGATCACCTGGACGCTTCCGTACTCGAAGGGGCAGCCCACCGGCGCCCCGGCGGCCGGGACGAACGGCCGCCTGCCGGTGTAGCGGCGCCCTTCGGCGCCGTAGGCGATCACCTTCGGGCCGTACAGCCAGAACCCCCGGCAGTCCGGGGCGAAGGGCTCGGGGATCTTGCAGCCACCGGTCACCACCAGGACCCGGTCCGTGTAGTCGTGCACCTTCCAGGCCGCGGGAATCTTCAGGTTCATCCCCCGGAAGGAGAAGTCCTTGCTCCCCTGAGCCGCCGCGTCCGCCGCGGCGGCGGTGGGAGCGGCGAGGACGGCGGCCGCGCCCAGCACGGCGAGGACAGAAGATCGTTTTCTCATGCCGGGCAAGCTACCGATCAGCACTTGCCGTCGGCTTGTAACCCGGTGCACCCGCTTCCCCTCCCGGCCTGAACGCGCCGGGCCGGCGGGCCGGCGGCACCGGGCGACCGGTCATCCGGGCCGGTCTCCCGCTGGTAGTCGCTCACCTGCGGCGACGCGTTCGGCCAGTGCCACCACGCCCACGACCTCCGCCTGTCCGCCGGCCCCGCGTGTCAGCACATGCCGCCGAAGCGGATGACCGCGCCGGTAACCGCGGGCCCGCAGCTCGTGGTGGAGCACGGGCACCAGCGCGCAGACCTCCGGACCCGGGTAAAGGCACGACCGGTCCTGGTGGTCCCAGATCTCGCCCACCCTTCCGGCCACGACGAGGTCGAGCACGTCGTGGGGTGTGGCCTCCGGCACGCCGGCGCACACCGCCGCGGCGCGGAGCTCGGTGAGCTGCTGTTCCAGCACGCCGTCCCATACCTCCTCGGGTACGTCACCGAACGGGACGGCGCGCGCCGCGGAGGCGCCGGGCAACCGCCCGCGCAGGTAGGAGCGGGCGAGGGCCGATTCCACGTCGGCGGGCAGCCCCGCCAGGAGCGCCGGTCCCGAATCCTGGGGCACGTCGCCGCACTCGCCGCCCAGGGCGGCGATCCGCCCGGCCATGTCGCCGGGACGCGCGTTCCGGCCGATGTGCTGCGCGAAGCGCCGCAGAAGGCCGTCCTGCCGTACCTTCCAGCGCCATCCCCGGTACAGGTCCGGCGGGTATCCCTTCACGGCCGCCAGGGGCCGGGCGTAGCAGGAGGCGAACCAGGCGAAGGAGCGCGATCAGACTCCCCCGGTGCAGGGCGGAGACGGTCGCCTGCAGCCCCGCGACCCGCACACCGGCGGCATCGGCCGCGTGGATCATCGATTCCACCGGGTGCCGCACCTCGGCCGGAGGAGTGCGGCATTCCTCCACGTCCTGCCGCCACAGCGCGTAGAGCGCCCGCATCGGTCACGAGCGGAGCTGCCGGAGCAGGGCGAGCTCGTGGGCGACGGCGGCGGTGAGCTCATCGCGGCTCATCTCCGTCAGGTACGGCAGGCCCAGGTGCAGCTCGTCCCGCCACGGCAGCGCCCGGACGGCGACCGAGTCGGGGTGCGCCCAGGCGTAGACGCGCCCCGGCCGGCGCACCCCGAGGGCGTCGGCGACCTCGATGACCAGCGCGTGGAGATCGGCGTGTTCGTCCGGTGGCAGGTGGTCACCCGGGCCGTGAGGAAATCCGGGTCGCGTTCCACCCGCAGGACATGGCAGGACATGACGGGACATTGTGGAGGGCTCTGCCCGCCGGGCGGACCCTGGGCGGCTCACAGGAAGTACAGGTGCCACCACGCCAGGAACCCAGCGGAGACCGCCGCAGCCAGGAGGCGGGCCGCCGTCGGATCGCGGAGGAACCCGCCCGCGGGCGGCCGCCGGAAGGCGCGAGCGGCCCGCGCCCGCCAGGCGGCCGCCAGCGTGACGGCGAGACCGGTCCAGGCCAGCAGGCCGTACCACGGCACGGCGGCGGGAATCCCCACTCCCAGCACGACCTCGTTCTCCGCGGCCACGCCGTACAGCGCGTCGGCCGTCAGCCCGGTCAGAATCAGCCCGCACGCCCCCGCCACCACCGCGGGCAGGCGCCGGCGCGGACGCGCCAGTCCCACACCGAGCTGCGCCAGCGCGGTCACGGCGAACAGGGCGAAGGGCAGAAGCGTCCACGGATCCCGCTGCGCCCGGTACACGGCGGTGGTGAGGTGGAGCCGCTCCGGCCCGATCACCTGGTAGGCGGCCTGAGCGGGGTCGCAGGGCGGGGCCGCCGCGGGATCTGAGACGAAGGCGGTGATGGTCCGCCGGCCGCACCGGTTCGACAGGAACACCGCGTGCCCGACCCCGGCGAACTCTGAGAACCGGGCGTTCGGCAGGGCCCGGGCGGCGGGTTCCGCGGTGCGGGTGGGAGTCGTCGGGTCGTACTGGCCGCCCACCACCAGGACGGGCGCCGTGGTGGCGATCCCCGTGACGGGTGCGCGGGGCAGCTTCCAGGTATCGCACACCGCCTGGTCGTGCACCACGGTGAACAGCTGCGGTCGCGCGGGCGCAAAGGCGTTGTAGGGGGCCTCGTCCTGGCATTGGACGGCGTGGTAGAGGCCGAACTCATGGCTGGTCAGCCCGGGGCCGGCCGCGTCGGCCAGCGGCTGGAGCAGATCGTCGCGGCCGGCCGCCAGCCCGTCGATCAGCACGGGCACGATCGGGACCACTTCGGCCTCGCGCAGGGCCTCGCCGATGACGGTCGCCACGTCGTCACCGGTGAGCCGGACGGTGATCGGCCGGCCGGTCAGGGGGTCGCCGGTCGTGACGGCTGCCGGGTTGCGGTTCAGCCGGGCGACCATCCGCTCGAACCGCGCGGGCAGATCCGGCCAGCCCTGGCCGGCCAGTCTCCCGATCACCTCGGTCAGGTCGCGGCCGGCGTCGTCGTACCAGTCCTTGCCGGCCGGCAGGAAGGAGTCCAGCACCACGGAGCGGGTGCCCTGCGGGTCCGCGGCGGCGGCCGCGAGCATGGAACGGGTCGAATAGCTGACCCCGAACAGGTTCCACCGCGCGTATCCCAGGGCCCGCCGCAGATCCACCACGTCGGCGGCGATCTCCTCGGTCCGGTATCCCCGCAGGTCCACTCCGAGCCGGTCGCGGCACGCCGCCGCCCCCTCGGCGATCACGCCCCTCTCCTGCCCCGCCTGGCCGGGGGTGACGAGCGTGTCCAGCATGGCGCGGACCGTCTCCGGGCAGCCGAGGCGGGGCTGCGACCACGCGCTGCCGCGCTGTTCCAGCACGACCACGTCGCGGTCGCGGAACATGCCGGCGAGGTATCCGGTGAGCGGGATCGAGGCCGACGCCGGACCGCCGCTGGTGTAGACGATCGGGTCCGGTCTCCGGTCGGCGGCGGTCGAGCGGTGGACGGCGAAGCCCACCTTGACGGTGGGCCCCTGCGGCACGTCACGCCGCTGCGGGACCACCAGGTATCCGCACCGCGTGCCCGGTGGGACCGGCACGGGGCACGGGTGGTCCTCCAACACCGGTGCGCCGCGCGCGGCGGACGGAGCAGCGGACGAGACGGCGGCGGGGCGGGCCGTCGGCCCGTCGGGCGCCGGGACGACGGCCGGCGCACCGGCGGCCAGAACGGCGAGGGCCAGGGGGACGGAGCCGAAGACGGCGCCCTTCACGGACACGAGGAGGTTTCCTTCCGGTTCAGCACACCCTCGAGCGCGCCGGCCACGAGGCGTTCGGCATAGGACCGGTCCACCGGGGCTCCGGTGACCAGGACGCGGTAGTAGAGGGCCCCGGCGAGCTGGTCGAGAAGCACGACGGCATCGAGATCGGCCCGCAGTTCCCCGCGCAGGCGCGCCCGCTCGATGAGTTCGAGGGCCAGGGCGTTGCGCCGGGCGTAGACCTGGCGGCCCATCTCCCCGATGTCGTCGTGGCGCGCACCGGCGGCGACGAGTTCGGCCACGACTCCCGCCGACCGGTCGTCCCGTCCGGCGGGCCTGCCGGCCGAGCGCATGCGGTTGAGCGCGTCGGCGATCTTTTCCATGTAGCCGGTCAGATCCCGCCGGATGTCACCGGTGTCGTCGATGTCGTCGTCGTCCTGCAACCGGGCCACCACCGCGACGGCCAAGTGGTCCTTGGTCGGCCATGTAAACCACGATCCGGCAGGGAGTCGACGCCTCGTCGCCGCCCATCGAGCCGATGACAGGCAACTCCTCGATTCGGGGCTGAAGCCATCACAACCAGGAGCGGACCGGCAACCCCGCACGGAGCCGGCTGAGGAACTTCTCGACGACGATTGATCCGTGCTCGCGGTCGACTACCTCCGGAACGAACCACTCGACGATGTTGTCCCTGTTGAACTCCGCATCGGAGAAAGCACTGCAGTTGTCCACGTGCCGAGCATCTGGGGCGGTAATCCGCAGATCGTGATCAGAATTGATCACCCACGGTGTCTGGACCCTTCCCGCTTCCAGGATGCCGTGGTTGTAGTAGCCATAGACCAGATGCGTGAAGACGCCGTCTTGGATGTAGATCTCGGCGTCACCGCCCTCCAGGGTCTCGGCCCGGGTGGTGCCTTCGACATAGAGCCCCGGGGTGCTGTCATACAGGGCGATCGGGCCGCTCACTGTGAGGTCTCCGGTGATCACGACGATGTCGACCTCCCGTCCACCGAGTTCGCCAAGGGCCTGCAGGAAGTCCTCGCCGAGCACGACGTCGCCATCGAAGAACAAGACCGTGTCGTAGTCGCCCTGAAAGCAGACGGACAGGGATCCGTCCAATCGCGCGTCAGCATCGGCGAAGGTGAGATGCTCGGAAGGTGCAGAAGCGTTCATGCCCAGGACCGTAGCCGTTCCAGCAATCCACCGCCTAAACGACCAGGATCCAAGCGCGATGATCGCGAACCTCGCAGAAAAGACGTAAGAACCCGAAGCATGGCGGGCGTACCACCTCATCCAGCAAAGGAGCTTATTCATACCGAACAGAACAGAAATTCTGTCCGATTACCGTCATGATCTTCATAAATATCATGAATCCGGCGGTTCCTACTCTCGCCGCGATACGGAGCGTTTTTCATCCTGAGTAGCGGTCCTCTTCGATGAGCTGCAGGACGACGAGGGCCTGGACGATCGCGGTGGCACGGCACGGGCAGCGCAGCCGGATCAGCACCTTCCTTCCATGCCTTCAGGGTCGCGGCGGCGCGTTCGCCGATCGCCCGGATGCGGGCGTGGGCGCGGTTGACGGACTTCTGGTTGCGTGACAGGCGCGGCCGGTGCCGGTGGCGCTTGAACGGGGTCCGGATCACACCGCCCGCGCCCTGGTATCCCCGGTCGGCGAAGACCCGGATACCGGCGCCGGTGAGGGCGTCGATCAGGCCGGTCCGCCGGGCGGCGGTCAGATCGTGCACCGCGCCGGGCAGCGCGGGCGAGGCCCGCGCCAGCCGGCCGGCCGGGTCGGCGAGGAACTGGACGTTGACCCCGTGCCGGTGGTGTTTCCCGGAGGAGTACGGCGCATCGTCGGCCGGCCGGTCGGTCGATCGGCAGGAGCGTGCCGTCGCCGATGGCGTAGGCCAGACGGGAGGCTTTCCGCGCGGCGGTGTGCACATCATCGGCCAGGGCGGCGACCAGGTCGACCGCTTCGCGCACGTAGCGCCAGGCGGTGGTGGTGCCGATGGCGAACCCGCCGGTCAGGCGGGCGTAGGTGTCGCCGCCCGCGCAGGTGGGCCAGGACCAGGAGGGCTTGTTGCCCGGGGCCGAGGCGGCGCCAGCGGGAGCGGCGTTCGGCGCGGTGGGCGCGGATCGGGTCGGCCAGGCGGACAAGGGCGCGGTCAGACAGCGCAATCGCGGCGCGGTATGACAGCAACGAGGCTCCCGGTTGGGGCATCGGATCTTGGTCGACTGCTGTCTTACCGGGAGCCTCATCTCACCTCGACCCAGCCCCCTTTCGCCTGCGCTGACCAGCGCCGTCAGGTTGTAGGGTCGGGAGCTGGCGCGGTGGCGTCTCCTGGCGGTAGGGCTCGGGGCCTGTCTTCCGCCGGTTTCCCGGTCGGCTGTGCTCTCCCCGATGACCATGACCAGGTTCGTGACTCCGTTTCCAGCTCCCGCCGCATCGAACCGGGCACGCGGTTCTCCCACACCCGGCTCACCGACGCCGTTCACCGGCGGCATTCGGCCTCACCCGCCAGGGCTTGCCCGCCCTGGGCCAATGCCGTTTAGATAGATCATCGTGCTGGTCATGGACCTGTCAGTGTGAGGAGCTGGACGGTGGGAGGTCCCGTGTGGTGGATGCCCTTGTCGCTGGGGCGTCGTTCGCGGTAGCTGCTGCGCCGGGTGCGTTTGACGGAGCGGGGGTAGGTCCGGTGACGGCGTTGGGGATTGCGGTTGCGGGGCCTGCCGACCTGGTGGATGACTCTGGCCCAGAGATCATTGCGGGGTTCAGGGGGAAAAGGCCGCTCGGTCGGTGACCGAGCGGCGCACGATCCGGAGCGTGGCCAGGAACTTGATTCGGTCCGGGTCGACCCCGGCCGCGGTGGCTGCGGTGCAGATCAAAGTGGCCAGGGCCCAGTGGGTGAGGAGGTAGGCCCAGATCTCTTGCCGGACCAGGTCCGGGGTCCGCGACCGCAGGACCCTGCCGGGACCGCGCAGATAGGTCTTCAGCTGGGCGAATCCGGTTTCAGCCTCCCACCGCTCCTGGTAGCAGGCCGCGAGCTGGTGCGCGCTCGCCTCCGCGGGATCGAGGATGGTCGTAATGAGGCGAATATGCTCACCCTTGCGGTCGGGCACCGTGTAGTCGACCACCCGAACGATCACCGCCAGGTCCGGATCCAGTTCACGGCCACGGCGGGCATCCTCTCGCAGCCGGTCCTTCTGCGATCGGCGCAGCTTGGTGGGCTTGGTGATGACGGCGAGCCAGGACCCATCCTCCAGATCTTTCAGCCGGTACGGATGCAGCCCGGCCTGGACACGCCACAGGAGCTGCGCGCCGGTCGAGGACGCGTACTGCCAGGCGGGGAAGCTGTAGAAGCCGCGATCGGCGGTCAGCAGCATCTCGGGCGTCAGCCGCCCGTACAACGAGTAGGCGAGGGTCTGCTCGCTATCCCAGCAGCCCGAGGTGTCCGCCGCGACGATCGCGTGCGAGGCGCACTCGCTGATCGCCACCACCCGGGCCTGCGGGTATACCGTCTCATACCCGCCCGCGCTGTCGTTGGGGAACTCCGCCAGGTTCGCCGCGGTGTCCGGCAGATCGAGGATGAACCCGTCGATCGCCATCAGCCGCCACCGCCCCAGCCACGCCCCGCGGGTCGCCTCCGTCGCGGCCGGGCGGGCGAGGCGCTCGAACACCTCCCGAACGACCCCGGCCCCCAACCGCTGCCGGGCCTGGGTGACCGCTCCCCGCGTCGGCGACTCCCACCGTGCTCCCGGCACCGCTGCGAGCAGACCGGTCAGCTTCTCCGCGACCTCCTCATAGTCATCGTCGGCGAACAGGCACAACGCCATCAGCAGGTAGATGACCACATGCGTCGGGAGTTTCCGCACCCGCTCCTCACGGCATCCGTGCAGCTCGATCGCCTCGTCCAAGACCTGCCTCGGCACCAGCGACGTCAACGCCCCCAGCCCCACCAGATCCGTCAGCCGACCCAACCCGCCGACCTTGATCCACTCCGCCACCCGGCGGACACTACCAGCACAAATGCCTATCTAAACGGCATTGGCCGCCCTGGGTGCGACGGTGATTCCATACAAGCTGATCAGCCCGAGGTCGATCGGCCGGGAATTGAGCAGTACCTGCCAACCGAACGCCACGCTACGGCGGTGCCGTCGGCGCATGAACTGCGCCAGCCGCCACTGCGCATATCGTCTGATCTTGCTGAGGCGCTGAGCCGAATGTCCGTAACGGAAATATCCGGCCCAGCCACGCAGGAAGGCGTTCAGCCTGTCCACGATCGCCTCTGGCCACAGCAGCATCCACCGCCGGGAGGTGATCTCCCGGATCCGGTCGCCGGCGTGCTGCATGGCCTTGTCCGCGGGCCAACGAGCCAGGAACGTCACCTTCGGCCTGCCCCGATCACCCCGGCAGCGCACCAGCCGATGATGAAAGCCCAGGAAATCAAAGCCATCACCACCAACCTGAAGGTGGATGATGCGGGTCTTGGCCGCCTTCGGCTCCAGCCCAAGGTCGGCCAGCACCTCGACCAGCCGGGCCAGCGCCCGTTCAGCCTGACTGCGAGACCAGCACATCACGACCACGTCGTCGGCGAACCACACCATCGCCCCATCCCCGCCGTCCCACGCCCGATCTAATCGGTGCAGGTAGACGTTGCAGAGCAACGGTGAGACCGGACCACCCTGCGGGGTTCCGGTGACCGGCCGCCGCACCTGCCCATCCTCCATCGCCCCCGCGCGCAGGATCGCGCGCAGCAGCGTAAGCACGGACTGGTCGCAGACGCGTTCCTCGATCGCGTGCATCAACTTGTCATGCGGGATCACCGAAAAGCAATCGGCGATGTCCGTCTCGACCACCCACCGGCGACCCCGCGCGCACTCATCCACGAGCACCTGCAGGGCATCGTGCGCCGACCGTTTCGGACGGAAGCCGAACGAGCAGTCGGCCATGTCGGCCTCGAAGACCGGCTCGAGCACGATCTTCACAGCCGCCTGCACGATCCGATCGCGAACCGCGGGTATCGACAGCGGGCGGTACTGATCCTTCAGCCCCGGCTTGGGGATCAGCACTCGCCGTGCCGGCAGCGGCCGATACCGCCGCTCCCGCAGTTCGGCGGCCACCTCGTCCAG
Source organism: Thiemannella venezuelensis (assembly GCF_014203605.1). Classification (GTDB taxonomy): domain Bacteria; phylum Actinomycetota; class Actinomycetes; order Streptosporangiales; family Streptosporangiaceae; genus Planomonospora_A; species Planomonospora_A venezuelensis. Next base: position 23,058 of record NZ_JACHJJ010000047.1, read on the forward strand.
GAGCCGGTCGACTCCGTACTCCTCGACCTGGGCCAGGGTGGTCTTGTCGATGCCCGGTGCGCCGTTGTTGGTGCGCACCACCACCCACGCGCGCTGCTGCACGTCTCTGCGGCAGACCTTGTCGAACAGCGCGTGGAACCTCCGTCCGGGATCGGCCTTGGCCGCCCGGTAAAGCGCATGCTGCAGGGCACGGACCGGATCACGCGGAACCCGTGGTTCCGGCGATCCCGAAGCGGCGGGACTAACCTGACCGGCACTCACCGGGCCCCTCCCTGGTCAGTCGCTACGCATCGACGAAGCAGCGGCCCTTCCCATCGCCGCCGGTTGTGTTGTCCGGTCGGCTCGATCGGTACTACGACCGCCTCCGACGCCCACCCGGCTCACCGCCCACTTCCCGGCTTCGACCGGTTACAGGGCGCGACGCTCCGGCAACGAAGCCGAGCTTCCGCAGGTTGCCGGGCCGGGGAGGGCCTCCCCAGTTCCCGTCGTCACTATCGATGCGTTCCGCGCCCCATACACGCCGGGGAGTCCTTGACGGCTGCGCTTCCAGGGTCTTCACCGCGTCCATGGCCTTCGCCCCGGTTTCGAGAGGCTCGGCACTCCCTTGTCCCACCACAATGGCGGGCTGAGTAACGACGCCGCAGGCTTCGCTTCATGCTACGGACCGCACCGTCGCTCCCCCATTTACAGGGCCTTCGACGCTGGGCTTCGACCCCGCCCGTTTCCGGACGAAGCCGCCAGCCTGCTACCGGGCCTCCTGGCAGCTACCCGGGCCGGACTTTCACCGGCAAGCGACGACGAGCTTACGAACAGCAAGATCAGCCGCTACGTCACGGCTTCACCTCCTGCTCTGCTGGGCGCACGAAAAGGGCTCATTGACTTTCGGGTGCCATCGGCCATGAGGGGGCCGCTGCTCAGGATGAGGGAGTTCCGCCCTCGACCAGGGTCTTGCCGCAGAAGGCGGAGGTCATCACCCCAGGCCTCCAGCCTGGATGACTCAGGGGATGGCCGTCCCTCCTGAAGGCTTTCGGCTGATGGAGGTTTCCGCCTGATCGTCCCGTTCGCCGTGGCGGGTGGTACG
>NZ_JACHJJ010000048.1 GCF_014203605.1 Thiemannella venezuelensis
GCGGTCCAGGGCGGCGGCGTGGGTCTCGGCCAGGCGGGCGACGGTGTTCAGGCGCAGGACCAGCAGGACGGCCAGCAGCACCGTCAACCCCATGATCAGGATCTTGTCCGCGGTCTCGGGGCCGTACTCGTGGAAGACGGTGAGCTCGAGCATCGAGACCATCGGGCTGAGCAGCGTCAGGATCAGGAACATCGTCACCCGGCCCCGCCGGGAGACGTCGGGTGCGGGCGCGTCGGCGTCGGCGAGGCTGGGGTGCAGCGCGGCGCTGCCGACCAGGACCGACCAGGCCAGCCAGCCGACCGTCGCGACGGGGCCGTCGGGACGCCCCGCCATCTGGTCGAGCAGGTAGGCGCTGTCGCCGATGAACAGCATGCCGTAGGAGGCGCTCAGCAGGATCAGCCACGGAGCCCGCCCCTTGCCGAGGGCCAGTCGCGCGGCAAGGCCGAGCACGAACAGGTCGGTGACGGGAGTGGCCAGCCCGAGGGCGAGGTCCAGACCGGTGCTCCGGGTGGTGTGGAGCAGGGGGTGCAGCAGGAAGGCCCAGAAGGGCATGGCCACGCCGACGGTGACGATGCCCGCGTCCAGCAGGGCCGCATGGGGTGAACCGCGCTCACGGCGGGCCAGCATCACCAGCGCGACCAGACCCAGGATGCGGCAGTCCACGACGACGCGCTCGTAGATGTCGAGGAGGGGACGGATCTCCAGCCAGACCCAGCCGATCGCCCAGCCCGCGGTCGTCACCAGCCAGGCGATCACGGTTGCGGCGGCGATCAGCCGCCACGGCCAGAGCCGGCCCAGGCCGTGCCGGCGGATCCCGGTGAGGACGGCCAGCGCCGTCGCGCCCTGCAGCACCACCCAGGGGAGCACGTCCAGGGCGGGGGAGAGGCGGGCCAGGAACGGCGCGCCGAGAGCCAGCAGCCCGCCCGCGACGAGGAACGCCAGCCAGCCGTACGGTCCGCGCGCAAGGCGGGTCACGGCCGGTCCGGCGGCCAGGGCGGTTTCGGGGAACGTGCGGCTCATGTTCCTTCTCTCGCTCCGTCGGGGGCGGCCCCGCCCGCCGTCCTGGGCCGGCGGTCCCCCGGGAGGCGGGCCGCGCCGGGACGCCGCCCGGCCGCGGGACGGGTTCAGCCACTTCAGAATGCCGATCGGACATCGGGCGCCGTCCTTGAGGGAAAAGGCGGGAGGAATCAGGTACGGCCGCCGGGCAGCGGCAGCCGTACCGTCACGAGCCACTCGCCGCCGCTCGCCCCCGCATCGATACGGCCGCCCAGCAGCGTCACCCGTTCCCGCATGCCCGCCACCCCGCGTCCGCCACCCGGTCCCGGCCGGTCGCCGACCGGGTTGCGCACCTGCAGTTCCAGCCGGTCGTCCCGTACGGCCGCCGCCAGCCGGACCGGCGGGGCGCCGTGCCGGACGGCGTTAGTCAGGGACTCCTGGACGATCCGGTAGGCCTCCCGGGAGACCAGGGCGGGCACCGTGCCCAGATCGCCGGTGACCTCGGCGGAGGCTCCGGTCGCGCGGACCAGTTCGGGAAGGTCGGCGAGGGTCCGGGCCGGGCCGTGCCCGCCCTCCTCGGCGCCGCTCCTGTCGCCGCCTTCCTCCCGGCCGGTCTCCCGGCGCAGCACGCCGAGGACCTGGTCGAGATCCTCCAGCGCGGCCCGGGCGGACTCCTCGATCGCGGCGAGCGCGGTCCGCGCGGCCTCCGGGTCGCGGTCGAGCAGCCTTCCGGCCGCGCCCGCCTGCACCGTCACCACGCTGAGCGCGTGCCCGACCGAGTCGTGCAGTTCCCGGGCCAGCCGGTTGCGTGAGGCCAGCCGCCGGGCGTGCTCCTCCAGCGCGGCCAGCCGGTCGGCGGGTGAGGGACCGAGCAGCGCCGGGGCGAGCCGTGCCAGCACGGCTCCCGCGCCCGCCGCCCCGTAGACGAGCAGGACCAGCGTGACCATCCCCGCGGGAGGACCCCACGCGGTGGCCCAGCCGGCCTCGAACGTGACGCCCAGCATTCCGGCGGGGTCGCCGAACAGGGGCAGGAGGCACAGCCACAGGACGAACGGGACCAGCGCGAGTGTCGCACCCGCCACCACCGCGCCGATCCCCAGGTGCAGGGTGAACCAGGCCGAGGTGCGGCGCTGCTCGGCCCAGGTCCGCTTCCCCTCCCGCGGTGCCGGACCGACGTCCGCGCCCAGCAGCCCCCGCGCGGCGGCCAGCTCCAGCCCGCGGACCGGCAGGAACAGCCCGGTCAGGGCGATCACCGGCAGCATGGCCGCGAAGACGACCGGATCCCTGACCAGCAGCGGGTAGCCCTCCGGATCCGGCAGCCTCAGCAGCCCGTCGACCACCGAACCGGCCATCACGTACGGCGTCGCCAGGGCCCCGCCCAGGACCAGGCACGTCCACCGCAGGTAGGTGGTCATGCTGGTCAGGGGAGCCAGGACGCGTCTCACGGAACCGATCCTCCCAGGCGGCGGAGGCAGGGGCACTCGCGCCTGCGGGGGAGCGGCGTCCCCCGCAGGAGGGAGCGCCGGTACGCTCTGCCCGGCGGTCGGATCGTTTCGGGGGATGTATGGATATCGCGGAGATCGTGCTGCTGCTGGTGGCCGCGGCCGGAGCGGGATGGATCGACGCCGTGGTCGGCGGGGGCGGGCTGCTGCAGCTTCCCGCGCTGTTCCTCGCCGGGGTGCCGTCGGTCCAGGCGCTGGCCACCAACAAGCTCGCCTCCGTCTTCGGCACGGCCTCCGCCGCCGTCACCTACGCCGTCACCACAAAGATCGACAAGCGGGTCGCGATCCCCGCGGGGCTGGCCGCGCTGGCCTCCGCCGGGCTGGGGGCGTCGGCGGCGGCGGCGATCTCCAGGGACGCGCTGATCCCCCTGGTCATGGCCGCGCTGGTGGCGGTGGCGCTGTTCGTCACCTTCCGCCCGGCCTTCGGCACCCATCCCGCACCCCACCTGGGCACCCGGGCCCGGACCCTGGCCGCGGTCGGCGTGACCGGGGTCGGGATCGCCTTCTACGACGGCATCCTCGGCCCCGGCACCGGAACCTTTCTGATCATCGCGTTCACCACGATCCTCGGCATGGACTTCGTGGGCGGCTCGGCCCACTCGAAGATCATCAATTCCTGCACGAACCTCGGCGCATTGCTGGTCTTCGCCTACCAGGGGCACGTGCTGTGGCCGCTGGGGCTGGGCATGGCCGTCTGCAACATCGCCGGAGCGCAGCTCGGCGCCCGGATGGCGCTGCGCAAGGGGGCGAAGTTCGTGCGGATCGTCCTGCTCTGCGTGGTGATCGCGATGGTGGTCAAGCTGGGGATCGACCAGGCGAACGCTTGATCCCCGCACCCGGCTAATTGGTCTACTTTGTAAAGGCGGACGGTTGATCGCCCACACCCTCGGGTAGATCGCGGGCGCCCGGAGAGCCGACCGGAGAGAGCGCACCGGTGCGCAGGGCCGAAGCCGCCAGCGCCACGAAGAAGGCCAGCAGGGCGGGGATCGCCAGCGCCCGGGGGAGGCCCAGCAGCTCCGCGGCCCCGCCGATCAGCACCGGACCGGTGAGGAGGCCCGCGTAGCCGAGACTGGCCACCCGCGCCAAGGCCTGACCCGCCCGCGCGGGGTCGCGACGGCCCGCGGCGGAGAAGACCTGCGGGACGATGCACGACAGGCCCGCGCCGAAGCAGGCGAAGCCGATCACACCGGCGAGCGGATGGACGGCGAGGAGGGAGGCGCCGAGGCCGGCGGCGGCCAGGACACCGCACCCGCGGACCAGGACGACCGGGCCCAGCAGGGAGGTGAGCCGGTCCCCCGCCAGGCGCCCGGCGGTCATCATGATGGAGAAGGCCGCGTAGGCGGCGGCGGCGAGCCATTCGGAGCTCTCCAGGTCCTCGCGGAGGTAGACCGAGCTCCAGTCGGCGGCGGCACCCTCGCCGATCATGCAGCAGAACGCCAGGACGCCCAGGAGCAGCACGCCGCGCCCGCCTCCCGGCCCGGCCGCGCTCTCCTGCGGCCCGGCGGGCACCGCCTCCGGGGTGAGGGCCCAGCGCGCGGCCCACAGCGCCATGGCCGTGATGGCGGCGGCGACGGCGAGGAAGGTGGCGGCGGGACTGAGCCCGGCGGTTGCGAGCAGGCCGCCGGCGGTCGCGCCGAGGAACCCGCCGATGCTGAACACCGCGTGGAAGGACGACATGATCGGCCGGTCCGCGGCGCGTTCGACCTCCACGGCGTTCGCGTTCATCGCCACGTCGAGGACGCCGTGGACCGCTCCGAAGGCGAACAGGGCGAGGGCGAGCGCGGCGAGGTTCGGGGCGAGGGCCGGGAGGACCAGCACGACGCTCTGCGCGAAGGCCATCGGGAGCATCACCCGGACGCTGCCGAAGCGGTCGACCAGCCGGCCCACCACCTGCATGCCGGTGATGGCCCCGGCGGCGATGCCGAGCAGCCCGAGGCTGAGCTGGCCGTCACCGAGGCCGAGCTCCTGTTTGATCGTCGGGATGCGGGCGGTCCACGTGCCGAGCGCCGTTCCGGAGAGAAGGAACAGCAGGTAGACCGCGACCGTGCCGCGCCGCAGCGCGGTCCGGTCGCCGGAAACGAGGGGCAAGGGGGCTCCAATGGTCACCGGAAACGAGGGCACCGGGACGGTGCGGGAAGGAGGGGCCGGTCAGGCGGTTCGGACGGCGACGCCGGCGGCGGTGAGCGCGTCGTGCTCGGCGGGGGGGATCGCCGGGTCGGTGACGACCAGGTCGAGGCGGTCCAGAGGGCAGACGGCGCCGAAGGCGGTGCGGGTGAACTTGGTGGAGTCGGCGGCCGCTATGACGCGGCGGGCGGAGGCGATGGCGGCCTGCTTGACGGCGACCTCCGCCAGGTCGTGGGTGGTCAGCCCGTGCTCGGCGGACAGGCCGCAGCAGCCGATGACGGCGGTGTCGAAGCGCAGGGACCGGATGGCGCCCTCGGTCAGCGGGCCGGTGAAGTTGAGCTCGCCGGGCTGGACCTCGCCGCCGGGCAGGACCAGGCGGATGCGCGGGGCCGCGCCGAGCTCGTGGGCCGAGTGGAGGGAGAGCGGCAGGACGGTCAGGCGGCGGTGACGGATCACGCGGGCGATCTCCAGGGCTGTGGTGCCGGAGTCCAGCAGGACGGCTTCACCGTCGGCGAGCAGCGCCGCGACCTCGGCGGCGATCCGCTGCTTGGCCTCCACCGCCTCGCGCTCGCGCACCTCGAAGGGGGGCTCTTCGCCCCGCAGCAGCAGGCTCACCGCTCCGCCGCGGACCCTTCGGGCCACGCCCTGGCGTGCGAGCTCGTCCAGGTCGCGGCGGATGGTCATCTCCGAGACCGCGTGCTCGAGGGCGAGCTCCGCCACCGAGACGGCGTCGTGGGCGCGGAGCGCGGACATGATCGCCCGCATTCGGTCCGAACTTTCCATGAGTTCATTTGAACACAGATGATGTGAGGAAGGCAATCGTGCGGGAGACTGGGGGCATGCGCGCGAGCCGGTTGCTCTCACTTCTGCTGCTTCTGCAGACCCGGGGGCGGGTGACCGCCGCCGAGCTCTCGCGGGAGCTGGAGGTCTCGGTCCGCACGGTCTACCGGGACGTGGAGGCGCTGTCGTCGGCCGGGGTGCCGGTCTACGCCGACCGCGGGCCCGCCGGCGGCTACCGGCTCCTGGACGGCTACCGCACCCGGCTCAACGGGCTGACCGCCGAGGAGGCGTCCTCGCTGTTCCTGGCCGGACTGCCCGGCCCGGCGGCCGAGCTCGGCCTGGGGGAGGTCGTGGCCGCCGCCGAGCTCAAGCTTCTGGCCGCGCTCCCGCCGGAGCCGCGCTTCCACGCGGCGCGGATGCGCGAGCGCTTCCACCTGGACGTCCCGGGCTGGTACCGCGGCGCCGACGAGGCGCCGTTCCTGTCCGAGGCCGCCGAGGCGGTCTGGGAGCAGCGGACGCTGCGCATGACCTACCGCCGCTGGGGGCCGCAGGACGTGGAGCGCCTGGCGCACCCGTACGGACTGGTCCTGAAGGGCGGGTCGTGGTACATGGTGGCCGCCGTCGGCGGCAGTGCTCCGCGCACCTACCGGGTGGCGCGGATCCTGGCCGCGGAGGTGACCGGCGACCGGTTCGAACGGCCCGCGGACTTCGACCTGGCGGAGTTCTGGACGAACTACGCCGCGGAGTTCCGCGAGCGCATGTACACCGGGGAGGCGCGGGTGCGTCTGGCGCCCGGCGCCGAGAGGCTGCTGCGCGTCACGGTCGGCGACGATGCCGCCGACGCCGCGCTGGCCGGAGCCGGGCCGCCCGACGAGCAGGGCCGGCGGGTGCTGCGCCTGCCGATCGAGTCGGTCAGGCACGCCCACTGGCTGCTGCTGCGCATGGGCACCGACGTCGAGGTCCTGGAACCGGCCGGGCTGCGCGCCATGATGGCCGAGACGGTCGCCCGGCTCGGCGAGCTGTACGGCGGGGCCGGCGGGTAGCGGGGGATCGCGCCCGCCCGGTGCGGCGGCCGCCCACCGGGCCGGGTGACGGGCCCGGCGGGCGGCGGGCGGAAAAAGATTGCGGGACCCGCCCCGGGCGGCGACGATGTCGGGATGTTCCTCGTCGCCTTCGTCGGCTCGTGCTTCCTGCTCGCGATGATCCCCGGGGTCAGCACGGCCGTGATCCTCCGCCAGACCCTGCGCGCCGGGCGGGGGCCCGGAGCGGCCGCCACGCTCGGCAACGAGACCGGCATCCTGCTGTGGGCCCTGGCCGCCGCCTTCGGGCTGTCGGCGCTGGTCCTGGCCTCGGAGGTCGCCTACGACGCGATGCGGATCCTCGGCGCCGGCTTCCTGGTCGTGATGGGCGTGCAGTCGATCCGGCAGGCGCGCGGAGGCCAGGGGGGCGGGGAGACCCGGGCGGCGCAGCCCGCGCGGCCGGCGGAGAGGGGGCAGGAGGAGCCGGCCGGTCCGGCCGGGGAAGGGTGGCGCCGCTCCTACCTGCTGGGGCTCAGCACCTGCATGGCCAACCCGAAGGCCGCGGTGTTCGCCATGTCGTTCCTGCCGCAGTTCGTACCCGAGGGGGCGAACGTGCCGCTCACCCTGGTCCTGCTCGCGGTGGTCTGGGTGCTGGTGGACACGGTCTGGTACGGGCTGTTCATCTGGACGGTGGGACGGGCCAGGACGCTCTTCGGCCGGCCCGCCGTACGGCGCCGCCTGGAGCGGATCTCCGGCGTCGTGCTGATCGGCCTCGGCGTGCGGCTGGCGGTGGAGACACGATGATCACTCGATGACGGGGGCGCGGGAACCCGCAGGAGGCCGCGCCCCTGTGCCCGGTCCCCGGCCGTCCGCCCCGGCCGGTGCCGGCGGCCGATCTGTCGGTGGCCGGGTGCACTATGACCCCATGGTTTCCTGGCAGGAGTTCGAGAAGGAAGAACCCGGGTTCGCGGGCAGGGTGCGCGAGTTGTTCGACGCCCATCGGCACAAGACGATGGCCACCCTCAGGAAGGACGGTTCGCCGCGCATCAGCGGGACGGAGGCGCAGTTCAAGGACGGGGAGCTGTGGCTGGGGTCCATGCCGGGGGCGGTGAAGGCGAAGGACCTGCGCCGGGATCCGCGGGTCGCGCTGCACAGCGCGTCCGAAGACCCCGATGACGCGGATCCGGCGGCGTGGGCGGGCGACGCGAAACTGGCCGGGCGGGCGGTGGAGGTGACCGACCCGAAGGTGCTGGAGGAGTTCGGGCTGTCGGAGCAGGGGGCGCATCTGTTCCGGGTCGAGGTGGCCGAGGTGGTCCGCACCTTCGTGGCCACGGGCGGGACGCACCTGGTCGTCCAGATGTGGCACGAGGGCCGGGGGCTGCGCGAGGTCCGGCGCGAGTGACGGGAGAAGCGGGCCCGGCAGCGTCAGGGACGTGACGATGCCGTCCGGACGAGTCGCGCCGGGCCCGCCTCCGCCGGAGATCCCGCGCACCCGCCCGACCTGCGGCGACAACGGTCCGATGCATGCCGGCGGTGCGCGCGCAGTGGTGATGAGCAGTGATGATTAGTCTGTTTCACCACGGTTCGGCAGAATTGCCGATGTGAGAGTCGGATTGCTCGGACCGTTCGAGGTCAGGAACCGCGACGGGGCCGCGGTGGAGGTTCCCGGGGTTCGGCTGCGCGCACTGCTGGCCGCACTCGCCCTCGAACCCGGCCGGATCGTCGCACGCGCCAGGCTGGTGGACTGGATCTGGGGGCAGCGGCCGCCCTCGGACGAGGTGAACGCCTTGCAGGCGTTGGTGTCCAGGCTGCGCAGGGTCCTGCCGGACGGTGCGATCGAGGCGGATTCCGGCGGATACCGGCTGGCCGTGGCTCCTGATGCCGTTGACGCGTGCCGGTTCGAGCACCTGGTCGGCCAGGCCCGTGCCGCTGAGCCCGCGGCGCGGGCGGAGCTGCTGCGCTCGGCCCTGGCACTGTGGCGCGGTACGGCCATGGCGGACATCGCGCTGCAGGACAGCGACGCGTTCGACGCCGCGGGCGCGCGCCTGGACGAGCTCTACGTCGCCGCGCTCGGGGACCGGGTGGACGCGGACATCCGCCTCGGCCGGGGCTCGGAGCTGGTCTCCGAGCTGACCGAGCTGGTCGCCGCCCATCCGTTGCGTGAGGGGTTCGTGGCGGCCCTGATGCGGGCGCTCGCCGAGGCGGGGCGCGGGAACGAGGCGTTGGTCCTGTACCAGCGGACGCGGGAACGGCTCGCCGAGGAGCTGGGCGTCGATCCCTCGGCCGAGCTGTCCGCGCTGCACACCGCGCTGCTCCGCGGCGAGCTGGGCGAGCGGGCGGAGAACCGCAGGACGAACCTGCGCGCCGAGCTGACCAGTTTCGTCGGCAAGGACGCCGACATCGGCGTGGTCGCCGGGCTGGCCATGAACCACCGGCTGGTCACCCTGACGGGGGCGGGCGGCTCCGGCAAGACCAGGCTGGCCACCGAGACCGCGCGGACGATGCTCGCCGAGCTGCCGGACGGGGCGTGGCTGGTCGAACTGGCCTCGGTGCAGTCGGGCGGTGAGCTGGCGCAGGCCGCCCTCAGCGCGATCGGCCTGCGCGACCAGGCGCTGCTGGGTGAGGCGCGGGGCGGGGAACCGATGGATCGGCTCATCGTCGCGGTCCGGGAGCGCACGATCCTGCTGATCCTGGACAACTGCGAGCACGTGGTCGAGGCGGCCGCGGCTTTCGCGGACCGGCTTCTGGGGGAGTGCCGGAGGCTGCGGATCCTGGCCACGAGCCGGGAACCGCTCGGTATCACCGGGGAGGTGCTGTGGCAGGTCGAGCCGCTCGCGCTGCCCGCGAAGGGGGCCGGCCCCTCCGAAGCGGGATCCTCGCCCGCGGTGCGGCTGCTGCGCGACCGCGCGGAGCTGGTGCGGAAGGACATCGGCTCCGACCCGCACACCTTGTCGGCCATGGCGCGGATCTGCCGGGCGCTCGACGGGATCCCGCTGGCGATCGAACTGGCCGCGGCGCGGCTGCGCACCATGTCCGCCGACCAGTTGGCGCACCGGCTCGATGACCGGTTCCGGCTGCTGACCGGCGGCAGCCGTACGGTGCTCCCCCGGCACAAGACGCTGCGCGCGGTCGTGGACTGGAGCTGGGACCTGCTGACGGAGGCCGAGCGCACCGTGCTGCGACGGCTCTCGGTGTTCTCCGGCGGGGTGAGCCTGGAGGCGGCCGAACGGGTGTGCGGGGACGAGGTCGCCGGGGAGCAGGTGTTCGACGTGCTGACCGCGTTGGTCGAGAAGTCGCTGCTGCTCACCGGCGGCGAGGGCACGCCGCGCTACCGGATGCTCAACACCATCAGGGAGTACGCGGCGCAGCGGCTCGCCGAAGCCGGGGAAGGCGAGCCGACGCGCCGGGCGCACCTCGCCTACTTCACCGAGCTGGCCGAGACCGCCGAGCCGCACCTGCGCCGGGCCGAGCAGCTGGAATGGCTGGCCACGCTCGGGGCCGAGCACGACAACATCGGTGCGGCCCTGCGCGGGGCGATCGCCGGGGGACGGGCCCAGGACGCGATGCGGCTGGTCGCGGCCGCGGGCTACTACTGGTACCTCGGCGGGCACAGGGCCGAGGGCGCCGAGTTGAGCATCGCGGCGGCCTCGCTGCCCGGTGAGGTGTCCGACGAGGTGCGGGCGATGGCGTACCTCATCGTGACGCTGTTCGTGACCGCGGGGGTCAGCGGCGACCAGTACCGGGCGCGGGAGTGGATCCAGGAGGCGCACCGGTTCGCCCGGCGCAGCGGGTCCCGCCATCCGCTGCTCGGGTTCGCCGGGCTGCTGGAGCTGACGCTGAAGAGCCCCGCGGAGCTCCTGCCCGCGTTCGAGCCGCTCATCGCCGACGGCGATCCGTGGGTGCGCGCGCAGGCCAGGCTCACCCGCGGCCGGTTCCGGCTCACGCTCGGCGGCGACGAGACCGACGTGGACACCGACGCCGAGACCGCTCTCGCCGAGTTCCGGATGCTGGGTGAGCGGATGGGGATCTCGTCGGCGCTGACCTTCCTGGCCGATCGGCTCGCCATGCGCGGCGATTTCGCGCGTGCGTGCGAGCACTACGAAGAGGCGGTCGTGGCGCTGACCGAGGTGGGCGCGACCGAGGACGTGGTCGGCGTGCGGGCGCGGTCGGCCCAGCTGTACTGGCTGCTCGGCGACGAGCGGTCCAGTGCCTCCGCCATGGCGGAGGCGCAGCGGTGCGCGGGCGGGATCGCCTGGCCGGACGCGCTCGCCGAGCTGGCGCTCTCGAAGGCGCAGCTCGCGCGCTGGCGCGGCGAACCGGACAGGGCGCGCGAGCACCTGGCCGCGGTGCAGGGAGCGCTGGACGGCATGGCGGCGGTCGACTCCGTCCGTGCCATGACCATGCACCTGTACGGCTACCTCGCCGAGGATCTCGAGGAGGCCCGCGCGTACCGGGCCGAGGCGCTCCGCGCGGCCCGGTCCATGGAGCACGCGCATCCGCCGACGATCGCCGAGATGCTGATCGGGGTCGCGGACCTCGCGCTGCGCCAGGGGCGGTACGAACAGGCGGTGCGACTGCTCGCGGCGAGCGAGGGCGTGCGCGGCACACCGGATCGTTCGCAGCCGGACGTCTCCAGGATCACCGCCGAGGCGCGGAGGCGCCTCGGCGAGACCGTGTTCGCGGAGGCGGCCCGCGACGGACGGCGGCGGGACTGGCACGAGCTGGCCGAGACCACGCTCGCTCCGTGAACCCGGGAGCCCGGGAGCCCGCGCAGATCCTCGATGATCGGGGCGGACGGCTGACGCTCTGCGAATCCCCGCGCCCCCGGCCCCATCGCCGGCCCCGACCGCGCCGCCGCTGCGGTCGCCCGCCTGGCGGGGCTACGCGGCCGGCCGGGGGCGCAGCGCGCCGGCGGAGGCGGCCATGAAGGCGGCCAGGGCGACGGGGATGGCCAGGGCAGCGGGCAGGCCGGCGAGCTCGGACACGCCGCCGATGATCGCGGGACCGGCGAGGAGGCCGGCGTAGCCGACGGTGGCGACCTGGGCGATGGCCTGCCCGGCGCGGGCGGGGTCGTGGTTCCCGGCGGCGGAGAAGACCTGGGGCACGATGGTGGCCAGGCCGAGGCCGAACAGGGCGAATCCCGCGATGGCGACGGGAACGGTGCCGACGAGCAGGGCGGCGCCCAGGCCGAGGGCGGCGACGAGGCCGGAGACGCGGACGAGGCGGACGGGCCCGTGGCGCAGCGCGAGGCGGTCCCCGGCGAAGCGGCCGGCGGTCATGGCGGTGGAGAAGACCGCGAAGCCGAGGGCGGCGACGGTCTCGGAGGCGCGCAGGTCCTCGAAGAGGTAGACGGAGGTCCAGTCGACGGCGGCCCCCTCGCCCACGAGGCCGGCGAAGGCGACGACGCCCATGAGGACGATCCAGCCGGTCCAGGGGGCGCGGCCGGTGCCTCCGCCGGAGGCGTGGGCGGGCGCGGCCGCCGGCAGCAGGTGGCGGCCGGCGTAGAGGGAGAGCAGGACGAGGGGGACGGCGGTGGCGGCGAGGGTGGTGCCGGCGCCGAGCCCGAGAAGGGCGAAGAGCCCGCCGATGGCGGCGCCGATGAGCCCGCCGATGCTGAACATGCCGTGGAAGGAGGACATGATGGGGCGGCCGTAGGCGCGTTCGACCTCGACGCCGTGGGCGTTCATGGAGACGTCGAGCGAGGCGTTGACGACCCCGTACAGGAAGAGGACGACGCACAGGACGGTGAGGTCGGGGGCGTAGCCGGCGGGGATGACGGCCAGGGCGGTGCCGATGCCCGCGGGGACGATGACGCGGGTGCTGCCCAGGTGGTCGGTGAGGCGCCCGGCGAAGCGCATGCCGGTGACGAGTCCGGCCGCGGCGGCCAGGAGGCCGTAGCTGAGCTGGCCGTCGGTGAGGGCGAGGCTGTTCTTGACCGCGGGGATGCGGGCGGCCCAGACGCCGGAGACGGTGCCGAGCAGGATGAAGAAGTAGGACACGGCACGGCGGGCGTTGACCGCCTGCTGGGTCGTGACGGTGCTCATGGGGGTTCCCGGGGGTGGTGATCTGCTGGAGTCGCCATTCAACCATCGGCGGGATGCCGGGCGCCGGGGGCCGTGTCCTGGTGGGGCCGGTCAGTGGACCGAGAAGCCGCCGTCGGCGCAGATGGCCTGGCCGGTGATGTAGGCGCCGGCGGGGCTCGCCAGGAGCACGGCGAGACCGGCGAAGTCGGCGGGCAGGCCGTTGCGGCCGGTCATGGAGCGGGCGGCGAGGGCCTCGACGCGGCCGGGGACGGCCTGGGCGGGTTCGGTGAGGGGGGTGAGGACGAAGCCGGGGATGATCGTGTTGCTGGTGACGCCCCGGGACGACCAGGCCTCGGCCTGGGACCGGGACAGGCCGGCGATGGCGGCCTTGGAGACGCCGTAGACGCCGCTGTCGCCGAAGGCGCTGATGGACTGCTGGCTGCCGATGTTGATGATGCGGCCCCAGCCGCGGGCGGCCATGCGGGGGCCGTGGTGCCGGCCGAGGAGGTAGGGGGCGGTGAGGTTGACGGCGATGGTCTGCTCGTAGTCGTCGTCGGTGAGGTCGGCCATGGGGCGGCGGATGTTGTTGGCGGCGTCGTTGACGAGGATGTCGATCTCGCCGTAGGGGGCGGTGGCCTGCTCGCACAGGCGGGTGACGTCGGCGCGCCGGCCGAGGTCGGCGCTGACGGCGGTGGCCTGGACGCCGTGGCTGCGCAGGTTCTCGACGGCGGTGGCGAGGAGGGCGGGGCGGCGGGCGGCGATGACGACGCGGGCGCCGGCGCGGCCGAGGGCCTCGGCGATGGCGTAGCCGATGCCGGAGCTGCCGCCGGTGACGAGGGCGGTGCGGCCGTCGAGGGAGAAGAGGTCGTCGAGATATCCGGGCATAGCCCGTAAACCTATCATCCGACCTTTGTTGGGGGAGGGTCTTCCCGGAGGTCGGCGACGACGTGCTGGACCTCGTCCAGCACGGTGCACAGCTCGCGCAGGAGCCGGGTCTCGAGGTGTTCGAGGAGGCGGCGGAAGTCGCTGACGCCCGCCTCGGAGATGCGCTCCAGGAGGGTGAGCCCTTCGGGGGTGAGCTCCACCCGGCGCACGCGGCGGTCGTGGGGGTCCTCGCGGCGGGTGACGAGGCCGTGGCCGATCAGGCGGTCGACGATGCCGGTGACGGTGCCCGGGCCGACGCCGAGGTGGTGGGCGATGTCCTGCCCGGAGGCCGAGCCGCGGACGGCCAGGAACATGATGACCTTGAGCTGGCGCATGGTGAGGTTGGAGTCGAGGAGGGGGGAGGAGTGCTTGGGGCTCTCGGCGAAGAATCTGCTCAGGTCGCGCTGGATCTGGCCGATCTGATCGATCAGCCGTTCGCGTTCGTCGTCCACACTCACCTCTCGCTTCCTGAGAAGGTTATCAGGATTGTAAGGCGTCATTAAATATTCGCGTGAGGCGAAGTGTTAGTCTGGGGCGAAATTTACGTGACGTCCCCCTGCCCTAGGAGCCCGTCCTCATGACCGCCCTGGCCAGGTTGAGCCTCGCCAACCGCAGCCTCGTCATAATGATCGCGCTCGTGCTGAGCGCGTTCGGCGCCTTCGCGATCCCGTCGCTGAAACAGCAGCTGCTGCCCTCGCTCTCCTTCCCGGGGGCGTTCGTGGTGGCCCCGTACCTGGGAGCCTCTCCCGAGATCGTCGAGGAGCAGGTCACCAAGCCGATCGAGGACAGCTTCCAGGGCATCGCGGAGGTCACCGAGGTGACCTCCACCTCCCGCGAGGGCATGTCGCAGGTCCAGGTGGCGTTCGAGTACGGCACCGACATCGAGGCTGCGGTCAGCAAGATGCAGCAGGCGGTCTCCCGGATCGACGCGCAGCTGCCCGAGGGGGTCGACCCGCAGGTGCTGGCGGGCGGCACCGACGACATCCCGGTCCTGGTGCTGGCGGTCGGTGACGGCGGCGACGAGCGGGCGATGGCCGACAAGCTCGAACGGATCATGGTTCCGGAGCTGCGGGGCGTCGAGGGCGTCAGCGAGGTGACGGTGACCGGCGTCCGCGAGGAGAACGTGGTCATCACCCCGGACGCCAAGAAGCTCGCCCTGCTCGGCCTGCAGCCGACCGCGATCGCCGAGGTGCTGCGCGCCAACGGCCAGCCGATTCCGGCCGGCAGCCTCACCGAGGACAACATGTCGCTGACCGTGCAGGTCGGCAGCAGGATCGACTCCATCGAGGAACTGCGGGACCTCTACCTCACCCCCGCCGCTCCGGCCCAGGCTCCGGCCCAGGCCCGGCAGAACCCGGCCGCCCAGGCCCAGCAGGGGCGCCAGGTGCCCGGCCGTACGGCCGCGCAGCAGGCCCCGCAGCAGCGGCCCGCCGCCGCGCCCGAGCCGGTCAGGCTCGGCGACGTGGCGGAGGTGGAGCGCGAGCAGGCGTCGGCCACCTCGCTGACCCGTACCAACGGCGAGCCGAGCCTGGGCGTGTCGATCACGATGTCGCCCGACGGCAACGCGGTGGCGATCTCGCACGACGTGCGGGAGAAGCTGCCGGAGATCGTCCGGGCGATCGGCGACGCCTCGGAGGTGACGGTCGTCTTCGACCAGGCGCCGTACGTGGAGCGCTCGATCGAGGACCTGACCACCGAGGGCCTGCTCGGCCTGGTCTTCGCGGTCCTGGTCATCCTGGTGTTCCTGCTCTCGCTGCGCTCCACGCTGGTGACGGCGGTGTCGATCCCGCTCTCGGTGGTGATCGCGCTGATCGCGCTCTGGCTGGGCGACTACTCGCTGAACATGCTGACGCTGGGCGCGCTGACGATCGCGGTCGGCCGCGTGGTGGACGACTCGATCGTGGTGCTGGAGAACATCAAGCGGCACCTGGAGTACGGCGAGGCCAAGCGTGACGCCGTGCTGGCGGGCGTGCGCGAGGTGAGCGGCGCGGTGACGGCCTCGACGCTGACGACGGTGGCGGTGTTCGCGCCGATCGCGGTGGTCGGCGGCATGGTGGGGCAGCTGTTCGCGCCGTTCGCGATCACGGTGACGGTGGCGCTGCTGGCCTCGCTGCTGGTCTCGCTGACGGTGATCCCGGTGCTGGCGTACTGGTTCCTGAAGGCCCCGGCGCTCGCCCCGGAGCAGGTGCGCGCGGCCCGCGAGGAGGCCGAGGCCAAGGAGCTGCGCAGCCCGCTGCAGCGCGCCTACCTGCCGGTGCTGCGGTTCGCGACCCGGCGGCGCCTGGTGACGGTGCTGATCGGCATCGTGGTGTTCGTCGGGACGGTGGGCCTGGCCGGCCGCCTGGAGACCAACTTCCTGGACTCCTCCGGGCAGGACACCATCTCCATCAGCCAGAAGATGCCGGTCGGCACCGACCTGGCGACCACGGACGCGGCGGCCGGGAAGGTCGAGGAGGTGCTCGCCGGGCTCAAGAGCCAGGGCGTGCAGTCCTACCAGGTCAACATCGGCGGCGGCGGCGGGTTCATGGGCGGCGCGACGGGCGGCGGCGGCGACCGCGCCTCCTACTCGGTGACCGTGTCCGAGGACACCGACACCCCGGCGCTGGAGGAGACGCTGCGCGAGAAGCTCAAGGCGCTGCCGGACGCCGGTGAGATCACCGTGGGCGGGAACGGCGGCGGCATGGGCGGCGGCTCCACCAACCAGCTCCAGGTCATCGTGCAGGCGCCCGACCTGGCGACGCTGAAGACGGCCGCCGAGACCGTGCGCGGCGCGATGGCCGAGCTGGACGGGCTGCGCGACGTCGCCTCCAACCTGGCGGCCAGCGCCGAGCGGGTCGAGGTCCAGGTCGACCGGGAGAAGGCCGCGGCCAAGGGGCTGAGCGAGTCGGTGATCGGGCAGATCGTGGCGCAGCAGTTCCGCGGCGCGCCGCTGGGCGAGATGACGCTGGACGGGCAGACCGGCGACGTGGTCCTGCGCAGCGGTGACGCGCCTCAGGACGTGGCGGAGATCCGCGAGCTGAAGCTGCCGACCGCGACCGGCCTGGTCGAGCTGGCGGACGTGGCGTCGGTGAAGAAGGTCGGCGGGCCCACCCAGGTGACCCGGATCGACGGCGAGCGCAGCGCGACGGTCTCGGGCACGGCCACGGCCAGCGACCTGGGCGCCGTCACGACGGCGCTGGACACGAAGCTCAAGGGCCTGTCCCTGCCGGCCGGGGCCTCCTACGAGATCGGCGGCGTGAGCGCCGACCAGGCCGAGGCGTTCGGGCAGCTGGGGCTGGCGATGCTGGCCGCCATCGCGATCGTCTTCATGATCATGGTGGCCACGTTCCGGAGCTTCGCCCAGCCGCTGATCCTGCTGGTGTCCATCCCGTTCGCGGCGACCGGCGCGCTCGGGCTGCTGCTGGCCACCGGCACCCCGATGGGCGTGCCCGCGCTGATCGGCATGCTGATGCTGATCGGCATCGTGGTGACCAACGCGATCGTGCTGATCGACCTGATCAACCAGTACCGCGCGCAGGGCCTGGGCATCGTCGAGGCGGTCATCGAGGGCGGCCGGCGCCGCCTGCGGCCCATCCTGATGACCGCGGTGGCGACGATCTTCGCGTTGATCCCGATGGCGCTCGGCCTGACCGGTTCCGGCGGGTTCATCTCCCAGCCCCTGGCCATCGTGGTGATCGGCGGCCTGCTCTCGTCGACGCTGCTGACGCTGGTGCTGGTGCCGACCCTGTACGTGATGCTGGAGCGGACGAAGGAGCGCTTCCGCCGCGGTTCCAAGGGCGGCGGGCAGGAGCCCGAGGTGAAGGTCTACGACAAGAGCGACCTGGCCCCGGTCAAGTAGCACGCGGGCCCTCGCCCCCGGATCGCCGTACGGCGGCATCGCCCGCCGTACGGCGATCCGCCGTCTCCGGGCGCCGGTGACTCCCCTGCGGTCCCGGCAGCGCTTCTCTGCGGCGGCCGGGACGGCGGCGCGCGGCGCGGCGGGAGCCGGCGGGGAGGGGGCGGGCGTGACGGGTGCGGGGACCTCGATAGACTGCGGCAACGTGACTGCCAAGCCTCGCATCCCCAACGTCCTGGCCGGCCGCTACGCCTCGGCGGAGCTGGCCCACCTGTGGTCCCCCGAGTACAAGGTGGTGGCCGAGCGGCGCCTGTGGCTGGCCGTGCTGGCCGCCCAGGCGGAGCTGGGGGTGGAGGTCCCCGCCGGGGTGGTGGACGACTACGAGAAGGTGCTGGACCGGGTCGACCTGGCCTCCATCGCCGAACGCGAGCGCGTCACCCGCCACGACGTCAAGGCCCGCATCGAGGAGTTCAACGCGCTGGCCGGCCACGAGCACGTGCACAAGGGCATGACCTCGCGGGACCTGACCGAGAACGTCGAGCAGCTGCAGATCCGCGACAGCCTGCTGCTGGTGCGCGACCGGTGCGTGGCGCTGCTGGCCCGGCTGGCGGCGCTGGCCGCCGGGCACTCGGGCACCGTGATGGCCGGCCGCTCGCACAACGTGGCCGCGCAGTCGACGACGCTGGGCAAGCGGTTCGCCTCGGCCGCCGACGAGCTGCTGGTGGCGTTCTCCCGGCTGGAGGAGCTGATCGCCCGCTACCCGCTGCGCGGGATCAAGGGGCCGGTCGGCACCGCGCAGGACATGCTGGACCTGCTGGGCGGCGACCGCGCCAAGCTGGCGGAGCTGGAGGACCGGGTCGCCGGCCACCTGGGCTTCGCCCGCCGCTTCACCAGCGTCGGGCAGGTCTACCCGCGTTCGCTTGACTACGAGGCGGTGACGGCGCTGGTGCAGCTGGCCGCCGCGCCGTCGTCGCTGGCCAAGACGATCCGGCTGATGGCCGGGCACGAGCTGGTCACCGAGGGCTTCGCCGAGGGCCAGGTCGGCTCCTCGGCGATGCCGCACAAGATGAACACCCGCTCGTGCGAGCGGGTCAACGGGCTGGCGGTGATCCTGCGCGGGTACGCGTCGATGACCGCCGAGCTGGCCGGGGACCAGTGGAACGAGGGCGACGTGTCGTGCTCGGTGGTGCGCCGGGTGGCGCTGCCGGACGCGTTCTTCGCCTTCGACGGGCTGGTGGAGACGATGCTGACGGTCCTGGACGAGTTCGGCGCGTTCCCCGCGGTGATCGCCGCCGAGCTGGACCGGTACCTGCCGTTCCTGGCGACGACGAAGATGCTGATGGCCGCGGTGCGGGCCGGGGTGGGCCGGGAGACCGCGCACGAGCTGATCAAGGAGCACGCGGTGGCGTCGGCGCTGGCGATGCGCGAGCGCGGGGCCGGCAACGAGCTGCTGGAGCGGCTGGCGGCCGACGAGCGCTTCCCGCTGGACCGGGCCGGCCTGGAGGCGCTGCTGGCCGACCGGATCGTGTTCACCGGCGCCGCGGCAGATCAGGTCGAGGCGGTCGTGGCGCGGGTCGGGGAGATCGCCGACCGCCACCCGCAGGCCGCCGCGTACGCGCCCGGCGCGATCCTGTAGCCGCCCGTGGAGCCGACCCGCGTCCGGGAGCTGACCGGCGTCCGGGAGGTGGCCGCCGCGTCCGGGGGCGACGCCATGGTCGGGTGGGCCGCGCAGGGGCTGCGCGGCGGCGTGCGGGCGTGGGCGCTGGACGGAGCGGTGGCCGTGGCCAGCCCCGGCCTGAACCGCCGCGACCGCCTGACCGTGTGCGGGGGCGCGCCGGAGGCGGCCGAGCTGGTACGGCGGGTGCTGCCGGAGCTGGGCCCGTCCTACCGGCTGCTGGGTGAGCGGCCGCTGGTCACCGAGGTGGTACGGCGGCTGCCCGGGGCGGAGATCCTGGGCACCTTCGAGTGGATGGAGACCGCCGGGAGCGTCCCGCCGCCTCCCGCCCCGGACGGGGCGGTGGGCTGGCTGGCTCCCGGCGCGGATGGCGAGGTGACGCGGCTGCTGGCCGAGGCCTCGCCGTCGGCGTGGGCGGTGCCGGGACTGCCGGGGATCCGCCGCTGGGCCGGGCTGCGGGACGCCGCCGGGACGCTCGTGGCCACCGCCGCCGACGCCTGGTCGGCGCCGGCGGTCGGTTTCGTCGCCGGGGTGGCCACCGCACCCGCCCTGCGCGGCCGGGGGCTGGGGGAGGCGGTGTGCCGGTTCGTCTTCGGCGCGCTGGCCGCCGAGCACGGCCGGGTCGCGCTGATGGTCGACACCGGCAACGCGGGCGCCATCCGCGTCTACGAGCGGCTGGGCATGCGGATCCGCCCGGTCGCCGCCGCGACGCCGGCGTAGGACGTCCCGCGGACGGGGGCCGCGCCCACCGCCGCCGGGCGCCGTACCGGAAGGGGAGCGCGAGCTGCGCGGCCGGGCGGGAAAACCGGGTGCGCGGGGGAGGGACGCCGGGCAGAGTGGACGAAATGATGTCCAGTTTTGTGCCTGGTTTAGAGCTCTCGCGTGACTTCTACACCGAGGTCGTACGGCCCGTCGTCGCCGGGGTGCCGCACAGCGCCGCACTGATCGGCGCGGGCTCGGAGGTCCTGGCGTTCGACACCGAACGCTCCACCGACCACGACTGGGGTCCCCGGGTGGTGCTGTTCGCCGCCTCCGACCGGGCCGGGGAGGTACGGCAGGCGGTCGAGCGGCGCCTTCCCGCGGTCTTCGGCGGCTACCCGACCGTCTTCGGCGGCAGGCACGGCGTCGAGGTCGCCGAGCCGGAGCGGTGGTTCGCCGCGCGGCTCGGCTTCGATCCGGGCGGACCCGCCGCGCCCACCGTCCTGGACTGGCTCTCGGCCCCCTGGCAGCGGCTGGCCGAGGTCACCAGCGGGGAGGTCTTCCACGACGGGCTGGGCGTGCTGGAGCGGGCACGCGCCGCGCTGCGCTGGTACCCCGGCGACCTGTGGAGGCACGTGCTGGCCGCGCAGTGGCGGCGCCTGGCGCAGGAGGAGGCGTTCCCGGGGCGGTGCGGCGAGGTCGGCGACGACCTGGGCTCGGCCGCCGTGACCGCCCGCCTGGCGCGCGAGGTGATGCGGCTGGGCCTGCTGATGCGCCGCCGCTACCCGCCCTATTCAAAGTGGCTCGGCAGCGCCTTCACCCGCCTGCCCGGCTCGGCCGAACCGGGCGACTCGCTCGCGGCGGCGCTGGCCGCCGCCGACTGGCGGGAACGGGAACGGCACCTGGGCCGCGCCTACGAGCGGATGGCCGCCCTGCACAACCGGCTGGGCCTGACCGATCCGCTGGAGACCTCCCTGCGCGCCTACCACGCGCGGCCCTTCCAGGTCATCGGCGCCCAGCGGTTCGCCGACGCGCTGACGGCCTCCATCGCCGACCCGGCCGTGGCGGCGCTGCCGCCGGTCGGATCGATCGACCAGTTCGCCGACTCCACCGACCTGCTCACCCGTCCGGACCGGTGCCGCGCCGTGATGCGCGCCGTACTGGAGCTGTGATCCGCGCGCCCGCTCGGGCCGCGGCGGGCACCCGCGGGCCGGGTCCGGGGGGGTGCCCGGGGACCCGGCCGGGGACGAGGGATCGTCAGACGGCGACGGGCTCGCGGAAGCGGGAGAGCTGACGGCGCTCGAACCACAGCGAGGTGAACGGGGGCACCGCGCACGCCAGGCCGAGCACGACCGCGCCGAGGCCCCACCGGGCCGTGCGGGCCGCGGCCAGCACCCCGGCGACGTACAGCACGAACAGCGCGCCGTGGACCGGACCGAAGATCTTCACGCCGAGGTCACCGGTGGCGGCGACGTACTTGAAGTACATGCCGACGAGCAGCCCGGCCCACGAGCACGCCTCAGCGATCGCGACATAACGGAATAGGCGCAGTACGGTGGGCACGACGGGGCCACCCTTTCTTCGGGACCTCGGGGAAACGGCTCCCAAGCCTACGGGCAGGTCGTCGTGGTCCCCGCCAGAAGGGCGGGCAACTGCGCCAGTAGGGTGATGCGGGGCACGTCCGGAGGCAGGCCGGGGTATCCGGCGCCGTCACGGTCGAGCCAGACCGAGCCCATCCCGGCCGCGCGCGGCCCCGTCACGTCGGCGGCGACGTCGTCGCCCACCACCAGCACCTGCCCCGGCTCCAGGCCCAGCAGCCGCGCCGCGTTCAGGTAGCAGTCGCGGGCGGGCTTGAAGTGACCCCCCAGCAGGTCGGCGGTGAGCACCGGGTCCAGCAGCCCCGCCAGACCGATCCGGGCCAGCTTGGCCGCCTGCACGGACGCCTCGCCGTTGGTCAGCACGCCCAGCCGCAGGCCGCCGCGCGCGGTCAGGGCCGTCAGGGTCTCGGTGACGTCGGGGAAGACCCGCCACCGCTCCCGGTAGTGATCCAGGAAGACGGCGAAGGAGGCGTCGGCGTCGGCGGGCCGGGGCAGGCCCAGCTCGGAGCAGAGGCCGCGCACGCGGCGGCGGCGCTGTTCGGCGAAGGAGCACTCGCCCGCCTGCCAGCCGGCGATGTGCTCCTCCTCCAGGCGCCGCCACAGCCCGGGAACCTCTCCCAGCCGGGGGTGGCCGGGCGCCAGGCCGCCCACCCACGCCACCGCGGCGCGGTCGGCCGCGCCGCGGTGGTCCATCAGTGTGCCGTCCAGGTCGAACAGGATCGCGCGGATCATACGGCGATCGTCGCAGAGCGGACGCCCGGCGGTCAGGACTCGGCGCGGTCGGCGTTGGCGTGGATCGCGTCGCGGATGTACTGGGTCAGGCCGGCCGCGTGCGGCTCGTAGTTGGCCGCGAATCGCGCGTCGGCCACGTACATGTCGCCCAGGCCGCGGTGGATCTCGTAGGTGCAGTCGTAGCACCAGCGGGTGATGTGCGCCCGGTGCTCCTCGGCCAGCTCCATGGCCCGCTCGCCGTCGGCGGGCAGCCCTCCGGTGAACGCCTCGGCGAAGGCCTCGGTCGTCCGGGCGGCCTCGGCCGCGAACCGCGCCCAGTCGTCCTTGGTCATCTTTCCCATGCGGCGCCGCGACTGCTCGAACGCCTCGGTGCCGCCCCAGCGCTCCTCGGCCTCGGCCTCGTGCTCCTCGGGCCGGAAGTCACCGAAGATCTCGAAACGCTCCTCCGGTGTCAGTGAGATTCCCATCGTGTTCGCCTCCATGGCGCGTTCGACCGCCGCGGCCATCTCCCGCAACCGGCCGATGCGCCGGTTGAGCAGCTCGTGCTGGCGCTTGAGGTGCGTCAGCGTGTCGCTGCCCGGTTCGTCGAGGATGACCGCGATCTCTTCGAGGGGGAAGCCGAGCTCCCGGTAGAACAGCACGTGCTGCAGCCGTTCCAGGTCGGCGTCGGTGTAGCGCCGGTAGCCCGACGCCGTGCGCTGCCCGGGCGACATCAGCCCGATCTCGTCGTAGTGGTGCAGCGTGCGCACCGTCACTCCGGCGAGACGGGCCACCTGCCCGACCGAGTAACCCATGGCCGTTCCCCCTTTCCCTTACGCGCTCCAGCGTGCGGCCTCCCGCTACGTGAGGGTCAACCCGGATTATCGCCGTCTCTCCCCCCGGGAGGAGAGGCCATGCTGGGGGTGTGAACGAGGAACGGGGACGCGGCGGGGACCTGCTGCCGATCGGCCGGTTCGCGCGGTTGTGCCGGCTCAGCGTCAAGCAGCTGCGCAACTACGCCGAGCTGGGGCTGCTGACGCCGGCGTGGGTGGATCCGGACACCGGCTACCGCTACTACCGGGCCGGGCAGGCACGCGAGGCGCTCTCGATCGGGCTGCTGCGCTCCCTGGACGTGCCGCTGGCCGCGATCGGCGAGGTGCTGTCCGGTACGGCCTCCGGCCCGTCGCAGGTCCGGGCGCTGGGCCGGGTCCGCGACGACCTGGAGGCCGAGCTGGCGCGGCGCCGCCGTACCCTCGCCACCCTGGAGCAGGTCCTGCTGCGGGGGATTCCCGCCGCGCCGGTCGAGGTCGTCGCCGAACCGGCCCGCCGGGTCGTGCTGGCCCGGGACGTGGCCGCCTCCGTCCAGGACATCGGCCGGGCCGTCTCCTCGTGCGTGGCGCGGCTGCTGCCGGCCGACGGCGGCAGCCGCTCCCGGAGCGGGAGCACCGCCCTGGAAGATCCGGCGTTCCAGAGCGGTCACGGTGGCCGGAGCGGCCGGAACGCCGAGGTACCGGCCGCCGATACCGGTGGGCGGGATCCCGGTCCCGTGCGGTTGATCGGCCTGTTCCCCGTCGAACTGGACGGGTCGCTGCCCGTCGCCGTCGCCCTGGATCTCGCTCCCGGCCTTTCCGGGACCGTCGGAGCGCCCGGCCGCACGGACGCGCCCGGCGGGCTGCGCCCGCCGCCGGGGACCGTCCTGGGCGTGCTGCCCGGCGGGAGCTTCGCCCGCGTCACTCACGTCGGCCCGTACGACCAGGTCACCCTGGCCTACCACGCGCTCTTCGCCTGGTGCGCCGAGCGCGGGCTGCCCACGCGCGGCCCCGTCCGCGAGGTCTACCTGACCGACCCGGTCACCACGTCGCCCGAGCGGCTGGTCACCGACCTGATGATCCGGCTGGAGGAGCTTTCATCGAATCTCCTTTGAGCGTGGAGACCCCCGCCTTCAGGCGTGGGGAGGAAACGCGGCACGGTGCCGCAGGGATGGGAACACACGCGCGATCC
>NZ_JACHJJ010000049.1 GCF_014203605.1 Thiemannella venezuelensis
CCCCCACCCACCAGAGACCCGCTGCGACGAACCGGCCGGAACAACCACCCGCGGAGCGCGACCATGCACCCCCGAGAAGACCCCACCCGAACACGGCCATAACCCGCCGCACGCTACCCGGAAACGACAGAGCCGCTATGTTTCACGTGAAACACAGCGGCTCCGCCCTCCCCGTCACTCCTCCGGCCGCAACGCCTCAGGAGACATGGTGGCGATGATCCGCTCGAGGTCGTCGATGGTCGCGAACTCCACCACGATGCGGCCCTTGCGCCGCCCGAAGTCGACCTTCACCCGGGTCTCGAAATGATCGGAGAGCCGGTCCGCCAGCCGCCGGAGAGACGGGTCCTCCGCAGGCTTCGCCCGCGGCGCGCGCGGCGCGGAGGTGGGAGCCGCCGACGCGTCTCCCACCATGACGATCTCTTCGACCGCCCGGACGGAGAGCAGCTCCGCCACGATCCGGTCGGCGAGACGCTCCTGCGCGACCGGGTCCTTCATCCTGCGCAGTGCCTTCGCATGACCCGCGCTGATCGTCCCCGCCGCCACCTTCAGCTGGATCTTGGGCGGCAGGGTGAGGAGCTGGATGATGCTCGTCACGTGGGGACGGGATCGCCCCACGCGTGCGGCGAGCTGCTCGTGGGTCGCTCCGAAGTCGTCCAGGAGCTGCTTGTAGGCGGCGGCCTCCTCCAGCGCGTTGAGCTGCTCGCGCTGGAGGTTCTCGATCAGGGCGTCCAGGAGGAGCTTGTCCTCCTTGGTCTCCCGGACGATGGCGGGGATCACGTCGAGCCCGGCGAGCTGGGAGGCCCGCCAGCGGCGCTCTCCCATCACGAGCTCGTAGCGGTCCTCGCCCACCGGACGCACCACCACCGGCTGGAGGAGACCGACCTCCTTGATGGAGGCGGCCAGCTCCTTGAGAGGTTCCTCCGCGAAGACCGTCCGGGGCTGCTGCGGGTTCGGGGCGATGTTCTCGACCGGGATCTCGGCGAAGTACGCGCCGTCGACCGGCTTCAGCCCCGTTCCGGATCCGCCGTTCAGGTCCTGCGACCGCGCGTGGGCTCCCGGCTCCTGCTCGGCCACCATCGTGGTCGTGCCCAGTGCCATGGGCGGCGGACCGGTCGGGATGAGCGACCCCAGCCCTCTGCCCAGCCCTCTCGACTGCTTGCTCACTGCCCCTCCCCCGATTCCGCGGTTCCGACCCCAGTAGTGTGCATGACGATTCCGCCTACCGCGTCCACACGGTTCACACCGCCGCGCCGCGGTAGGCGATCTCCCGGGCGGCGTCCATGTAGGCCATCGCCCCGCTGGAGCCCGGGTCGTAGGTCATGACCGACTGCCCGTAGCTGGGCGCCTCGGAGACACGCACGCTCCGCGGGATCAGCGTGTTCAGGACCTGGTCGCTGAAGTGGGAGCGCACCTCCTCGGCCACCTGGGAAGCGAGCCGGGTACGGCCGTCGTACATCGTCAGCAGGATGGTGGACAGGTCGAGGGTGGGGTTCAGATGAGCCTTCACCAGGTCCACGTTGCGGAGCAGCTGACCGAGGCCCTCCAGCGCGTAGTACTCGCACTGGATGGGGATCAGCAGCTCGTTGGCGGCCATCAGCGCGTTGACGGTCAGCAGGCCGAGCGAGGGCGGGCAGTCGATGAGGATGTAGTCGAGCTCGATGGCGTCGTAGGCGGCGAGCGCACGCTGGAGCCGGGACTCTCGGGCGACCATGGAGACCAGCTCGATCTCGGCGCCGGCCAGGTCGATGGTGGCGGGGGCGCAGTAGAGCCCGGGCATGTCCGGGACCTCCTTCACCACCTCCACCAGGGGCACGTCCTCCACCAGGACCTTGTACATGTCCGGCACGTCGCCGCGGTGCTCGATGGAGAGCGCCGTGGAGGCGTTGCCCTGCGGGTCGAGGTCCACCACCAGGACGCGCTGCCCGTGCATGGAAAGCGCCGCGGCGAGGTTCACCGACGTCGTGGTCTTGCCCACGCCGCCCTTCTGGTTGGCGACGGTGAAGATTCGGGTCTTCGGCGGCCGCGGCCAGTCGCCGTCCCGGGTTCCCGGGGTGCCACCGGAGGGGACCGTGGTCGTCTGGGCCGATGTTTCACGTGAAACCACTGAACTGAGTGCCTCTCGTACCAGCGGCGAATCGCCGGGGTTAAGGGGGGTCTGGGTCACGGGCGTCGTCCTTCCGGCCGGACCGGCCGATTCCACCGGGACCGGCCTCACCGCCTCCGGCCTCGCTGCGTCCGGCCTCACTGCGTCATGCCCCGCCGGTCCTCCCCCTGCCTCTCCGGCCGGGCGGGCGGCCGGAGCCGCCGGTACCGGCCAGCCCAGACCGGAAGGTCCTCGGAGCCGCCGGGAGAAGGGGGCATCGGGCCAGCCGAGACCGCCCGTCATCGTGACGATCGCGCTTTCACGGTCATCCACTGGCCTCTACTCGCTCTGCTCGATCCGGCTACTCGCCCCGCGCCCGCTTCGGACGTGAAGCGCGCGCCTTGCGGCGAGAGGCCTGCCGTTCTCCCCCGGGGGCCCGACCGGCGACCACCCGGATGAGAGTTGCAGGCGGCTCGACCTTACCGTGCCCGACCGAGACAAGCTCGGCGCTCCGCACTCCGCTGGAGTGCAATTGCGTCTCGGACTCCGCCAACTCCTCCGCCGCGCGCTCCCCCTTCATCGCGAGCAGTTCCCCGCCCTCGCGCAGCAGCGGCAGCGACCACTTCAGCAGCCGGTCGAGGGGGGCCACCGCCCGCGCGGAGACCACGTCGAACTCGCGCCTGCCGGCGAACTCCTCGGCCCGGCCCCGCAGCACCTCGACGTTGCCGAGCTTCAACGTCTCCACGGCCTCCTCCAGGAACACCGTACGGCGCAGCAGCGGTTCCAGGAGCGTGACCGAGATATCGGGACGGACGATCGCCAGCACGAGGCCGGGGAGCCCGGCGCCGGAGCCGATGTCCACCAGGCGCACCTCGGCCGGGACCGCCTCGGCGACCACCGCGCAGTTGAGCAGGTGGCGGTCCCAGATCCGGGGGACCTCACGGGGACCGAGCAGCCCGCGCACCACCCCGGGACCGGCCAGCAGCTCCGCGAACGCCTCCGCCCTGGACCAGGCGTCACCGGTGAACACCTCACGGGCAACCTCGGGCGGCTCGGGCAACTGGTCGCTCACTTGGATGATCACTCTTTCTCTGGAATCCGCAGGCCGGCCCTTGAGGCGCGGGCCGTCGCCGACAGTCGCTACGCCTCACAACGTTAGCCGACGAGCAGACGGACCAGTCCTGCTCACAGGGCGAGCGGGCCGGGAGTCGCGCACGGCGCGGCGCCGTACGGGAGCGGCTCCGCGCCGCCGGGTCAGGGCGCGCGCCCCGGTACTCCGCGAGACCCCGGCACCGCGACGACCGCCGTGCCCGGGATCACGGCCGTGCCGCGGTCGGCGTGCACCGCAGGACCGGTCCCGGGCACGAGAAAGGCCGCCGCCCAGGGAGAACCGGGGCGGCGGCCCGTTGCTCGGTACGGCGCCGCTACGCGGGCAGGACCACCACGAAGCGGCGGGGCTCCTCGCCCTCGGACTCGCTCCGCAGTCCGGCCGCGGCGACGGCGTCGTGCACGATCTTGCGCTCGAACGGGGTCATCGGCCGGAGCGCCTTGGGCTCGCCGGAGCGCTTGACGTCCGCGGCCACCTTCGTGCCGAGCTCCTTGAGCTCGGTGCGGCGGCGGTCGCGGTAGCCGCCGATGTCGAGCATGAGGCGGGAACGCTCCCCCGTCTGGCGGTGGACCGCGAGCCGGGTGAGCTCCTGGAGCGCCTCGAGGACCTCGCCGTTGGCGCCCACCAGGTCGCCGCCCTTGATGTCCACGACCGACACAACGGCGCGGTCGCCCTCGACGTCCATGTCGATGTCGCCGTCGATGTCGGCGATGTCGAGCAGACCTTCGAGGTAGTCGGCGGCGATCTCACCCTCCTGCTCCAGGGCTGCGAGATCGGGAGCCGCCTTGCTCGCGGTCTCCTGCTGGGCCTCGGTCACGTCCGGCCACTCCTTCGTGCTGTCGGGATGGGTCTTTCGGGGGTGGCACCCGCTAGGACTTCTTGCCGCCCGTCCGCTTGCTGCGCGGCTGACGGGTCGGCTGCTTGCGGACGACCTTGGGCTCCGGCGGCGCGGGCGGGGCCTCGGGCTCCGGAGCGCTCTTCCTGACCTTGCTCATCAGACCGGGCTTGGGCGCGGGCGTCACCATGTTCCCCTTGGCGTCCATCACCGGCATCGGGTGGCGGCTGTAGAACCAGTGCTGCTGGCCGAGCGTCCACAGGTTGGTGGTGACCCAGTAGAGGATCAGGCCGAGGGGGAAGTTGAGCGAGAAGATCGCGAACAGCGGCGAGATGTACATCAGGATCTTCTGCTGCTGCGCCATCGGGTTGTCCGGCATCTGCGCCATCGAGCGGGTCACGCTCTGCCGGACGGTGAGGAAGGTCGTCAGCGAGCTGACCGCCACGAAGATCGCGAGCACCACCTTGGCGACGACCGGCTCGGCGCCCAGGGCGGTGACGTCCGCCGAGTCCCAGAAGAACGTCGCCGGGAGCGGGGCGCCGAAGATGTGCGCGGCCCGGGCGTCGTCCACCAGTTCCTGCGACATGCCGAACTTCGGCTGGCCGGCCGCCATCGCCTGCAGCACGGTGAACATCGAGATGAAGATCGGGAACTGCGCCAGGATCGGCAGGCAGCCGCCGAGCGGGTTGGCCCCCGCTCCCTGGTACAGCGCCATGACCTCCTGGTTCATGCGCTGCTTGTCGTTCTTGTAGCGCTTGCGCAGCTCCTGCACCTTGGGCGCGAGCTCCTGCATCTTCTTCGACGAGCGCATCTGCTTGAGGAAGAGCGGGAAGATCAGAAGTCGCATCAGCACGGTGAGCGTGATGATGGTCAGCGCCCAGTTGAACCCGCTGTCTCGCGGGATGAAGGTGCTGTAACCCGCGTGAATCCAGGTGATGACCTGCGCGACGGCTGTGTAAAGCCAGTTGAGCCAGGACAGCTCCACCGAGCTAGCTCCCTTGCGTTTCGTTGGACCGGACCGGGCGTGGTGGCACCGGGTCTAAGCCTCCGGGATGGAATGGGTGGCAACGCCCGATTCTCCGGATCGTCAGCCAGGTGCCGCGCAACGCGCCGTGTACGGCGATCGCCTCGAGGCCGTAGGCGCTACATGAAGGATGGAAACGGCAACGGGGACCCAGCAGCGGGCTCACGAAGGCCCGGTAGAACCGGATGGGAGCCATCAGGGTCCTGGCGGCCGGGGAGCCCCCGGCGAGCTGTTCTTGCGCCGTCATCGTCGTCCGTCCATGCGAGCCTCGGGAGACTCTCGCCGCCTGAGTAAACGATCCAGCGCGACGTCGAGTTCGGCGGCAAGGCGCTCACTTCGCGCGGACGCGGCCGGTGGATTGGCGCGTACAACCAGCAGGCTACCCCGCGGGAGCCGATCAAGGCGGTCCCGCATCAGGTGTCGCAACCGGCGCTTGACCCGGTTGCGGACGACGGCGCCTCCCACTGCGCGGCTCACCACGAAGCCGACCAGGGGCGGGTCGTCACTCTGCGCGCGCATGCGGAGATGCGCGACCAGGGTGGGACGGCCGGCACGGCCGCCCTTCCTGACCGCGTCGGCGAACTCCTCGCCCCGGCGCATGCGGGACCCGGACGGCAACACGAGATGACCTTCTCGACCCTTGGGCAGGTACGGCTGTCGCCCGCCGGTGGCATGACCGGCGGGCGAGCGGACGCTGCTGCCCGGCCCGGCGGACCGGGCACGACGGATGAGGCGTCAGGCGGAGAGCTGGGCGCGGCCCTTGCGGCGGCGGGCGGCCAGGATCGCACGGCCGGCGCGGGTGCGCATACGCAGCCGGAACCCGTGGGTCTTCGCGCGACGGCGGTTGTTCGGCTGGAAAGTACGCTTGCTCACGAGTGGGCTCCAGGCTTCAAAGCGCGCCCCCAGCACATGGGGACGCTCGACAGTGGCTGGCCTGCCGGATGCGGGGCATGCGAAATAGCCGTCGCGTGGCAAGCCGACCGTCGTACGTTACGGGGCGGACGCGTCCCAGGTCAAACCGGCGGAGCGGGCGCGGGGGAGTTGTCCACAGGGACATACAGCGCTTTTCCACTGCCGTTCCTCTGTCCACAGGATGTGAACCCAGCCTCTCCACACTGCCGATAGGCTGTGGACAACGTCTTGAACACCGCTGTGGACAGAGACTACTGTCGGCCCTCCAACCCTTCTCTCCGCTGCCGAAACGCAGCCTGGCTGTCAGTGCAGGGCTGTGCACAGCGTGTGGATTCGATGTGGATGACCAGCCGGCGCCGCCGGAGATCCGCACGGTGCCGACGTGTGGACAACGGGAGAGTCCGATGCGCTCGGCGGCCATCGGTGTGGATAAACGGATCGCGGTGAGCTTGCGGGGGCCGCGTCGGGAGGAGGAAGCCGAGCCATGGACCCAGTGGATCTCGGCGCGGTCTGGGCCCAGGTGCTGAGGCACTCCCTCAACGAGGACGTCTCGCCCGTGCACCGCGCCTGGCTGGCCCAGACCAAGCCCTTCGGCCTCATGCAGGACACCGTGGTCCTCGCCGCCCCCACCGACTTCGCCAGGGACGTCCTGGAGGGCAGGCTCCGGCCCCTCCTCACCCACGCGCTCTCCCAGCAGCTCGGCATGCAGGTGCGGTTCGTGGTGGTGGTGGACCCCTCCGTCGGCAAGTCGCCGGAGGCGGGAGCCCCCGCGGGCCCCGAGGCGCACCCTCATGCCTCCCCGCAGGGTTATCCCCAGGGCAACGGCCAGCAGGGCTACCCGCAGCCGGCGGCCCCTCCGGTCCAGGGTCCGCCCGGCGTGCCGCCCCGGTTCGCGGTCCCCGGGCCCGCCTCCGCTCCGGCCTCCGACTACGCCCAGGGCCGGCCGCAGGCCGAGCCGTTCCCCTATCCCTACCCGCGTGTGGAGGAGTCCTCCCAGCCGTACCTCCCCGCGGAGCCTCCCGCCGGGCCTCCCCCGGCCGAGCAGGGCGGCGGCGGGTACGGCCGGGGCGGATACACCCCGCAGCCGGCTCCCCCCCGCCCCGAGACGGACGGCTTCGAGCGTCCCGCGCCGGGTCCGGTGCCCGGTCCCGCGCCGAGTCCCGTGCCCAGCCCTGCCCCGGCTCCGGTGCAGAACCGGTGGGACGCCAGGGCGGGCGGCGGCCGTACGCCCAAGGACCCCGGCAAGCTGAACCCGAAGTACACCTTCGAGACCTTCGTCATCGGCTCCAGCAACCGCTTCGCGCACGCCGCGGCGGTCGCGGTGGCCGAGGCGCCGGCCAAGGCGTACAACCCGCTGTTCATCTACGGCGACTCCGGGCTGGGCAAGACCCACCTGCTGCACGCGATCGGCCACTACGCGCAGAGCCTCTACGACGGCGCGCGGGTGAGATACGTGAGCTCGGAGGAGTTCACCAACGACTTCATCAACTCCATCCGCGACCACAAGGCCGACAACTTCCGGGGCCGCTACCGGGCCGTGGACATCCTGCTGGTGGACGACATCCAGTTCCTGGAGGGCAAGGAGCAGACGCAGGAGGAGTTCTTCCACACCTTCAACACGCTGCACAACGCCAACAAGCAGATCGTCATCTCCAGCGACCGGGCGCCCAAGCAGCTGATCACCCTGGAGGACCGGCTGCGCAACCGGTTCGAGTGGGGGCTGATCACCGACGTCCAGCCGCCCGAGCTGGAGACCCGCATCGCGATCCTGCGCAAGAAGGCGATCCAGGAGGGCCTGGCCGCCCCGCCCGAGGTGCTGGAGTACATCGCCAGCCGCATCTCCACCAACATCCGCGAGCTGGAGGGCGCGCTGATCCGGGTGACCGCGTTCGCCAGCCTGAACCGGCAGTCGGTGGACCTGCAGCTCACCGAGGTCGTGCTCAAGGACCTGATCACGGAGGACGCCGACTCCGAGATCACCATCGCCACCATCATGGCCTCCACCGCGACCTACTTCGGGCTCTCGATCGAGGACCTGTGCGGCACCTCCCGCTCGCGGGTCCTGGTGACCGCCCGGCAGATCGCCATGTACCTGTGCCGGGAGCTGACCGACATGTCGCTCCCGAAGATCGGCCAGCAGTTCGGCGGCCGCGACCACACCACGGTCATGCACGCCGACCGGAAGATCCGCTCGCTCATGGCGGAGCGGCGCTCGATCTACAACCAGGTCAACGAGCTGACCACGCGGATCAAGCAGCAGTCGCGCAACGGCTGACGGTGTTCTCCGCAGGTGATGCACAGCCTGTGGAAAACCTTGTGGATCAGTGGACGCACCCCGCCGGAAGATCGATCCGGCCTCCAAGCATGATCAATTCGGTGCCGGAGAACGTGAAGGGTTTTCTGCAGATGTGGACAACCCTGGGGAGAACCTGGGGAGAACCTGTTGGTAACTCGTGGACAACTTGTGGACGCCCTGTGGGCAGAGTTATCCCCAAGCACAAAACGGACTCCTACCCGGTGGATAACCTGGGGAAACCTCATGGATACTCGTGGATAAGTTGGGGACAGAGGAGCCCCCGTCTGGGGACGGCCTGTGGGTATCCTTCGGGCGTCCACAGGCGGACGGGTTGTCCACAGCCGTCGCCCACAACCCCGGTGGATGAAAAAACGGGCGGTGATCTGCGGAAACACCGGTCTTCCACAGTTTCCACAGCCCCTACTGTGATGACCCCACTTATCTCTCAAAGGGAAAACTCAAGACCCATAGAAGAGTTCCCGGGGAGCGCACGTGCGGGACGGTGAACACTTGAACCCCAAGCAGCGAAGGCAGCGAGCCGACAGCGCTCGATACACAGGAGGCAGATCCACGTGATGTTCCGGGTCGACCGAGACGTACTCGCCGAGGCGGTCGCATGGACGGCACGCAGCCTGCCGGCGCGTCCTTCCGTGCCGGTGCTGGCCGGCATGCGTCTGGAGGTCACGGAGGGCGGCCAGCTGAAGCTCTCCGGCTTCGACTACGAGGTCTCCGCCGAGGTGACGCTCGAGCCGCAGACGGGCGAGCCGGGCGTGGTCCTCGTCTCCGGCAAGCTCCTCGCCGAGATCACCCGCGCGCTCCCCGCACAGCCTGTGGATTTCGTGGTGGACGGGATGAAGGCCGTCGTCACCTGCGGCAGCGCCCGGTTCACACTTCTCACCATGCCTGTGGAGGACTACCCCTCCCTGCCGGCGATGCCCCCGGCCGCAGGGCGGGTGGGCAGCGACGTGTTCGCCTCGGCGGTCGGCCAGGTGGCCGTCGCCACCGGCAGGGACGACACGCTGCCGATGCTGACCGGCGTGCGGGTGGAGATCGAGGGCGACACGGTCACCCTCGCCGCCACCGACCGCTACCGCCTCGCCGTACGCGAGCTGAAGTGGCAGCCGGAGCAGCCCGACATCTCCGCGATCGCGATGATCCCCGGCAAGACCCTCGCCGACGCGGCCAAGGCCCTCGGCGCGACCGGCGCCGAGGTGGAGATCGCGATGAGCTCCGTCGGCGGCACCGGGGAGGGGATGATCGGCTTCTCCAGCGCCGGGCGGCGCACCACCACGCGGCTCCTCGACCCCGAGTTCCCCAAGTACCGCTCGCTGCTGCCGACCGAGTTCTCCGCCCGGGCGGACCTGCCCGTCGGCAGCTTCGTCGAGGCCGTCAAGCGCGTGGCGCTGGTCGCCGAGCGCAACACCCCGATCCGGATGGCCTTCCGCGGCGGCGAGGTCGTCCTCGAGGCGGGCAGCGGCGACGAGGCGCAGGCCGTGGAGGCGCTGCCGGTGGACTTCGACGGCGACGACATCAACATCGCCTTCAACCACCAGTTCCTGCTGGAGGGCCTGGGGGCGATCGACTCCGACGTCGCCCGCCTGCAGATGACCACCTCGACCAAGCCCGCCATCCTCACCGGAGGCAAGCCGGTGGAGGACGGGGGCGTCCCCGACTACCGCTACCTGATCATGCCGATCCGCCTGTCGAGCTGAGCCGGGCCCTCCCGTCCCGGGAGGGCCGCCCTTGCGGGACCGCGCCTCCCGGCCCGCGCGGACTCCGACGGGAGCGGACATGGTCATGATCAAGGCCGGCCTCGACGGGAGCGGGAGCGCGGCGAGCGCCCCGCGCTCCCCGTGACGCCCCTGGAGCCCGCTGAGGCGGCCTGTGAGGCCCGTGAGGCCCGTGAGGCGGCCGTCGGCATGCGTCCGCGCGACGGGGCGGGCAGGGAGCCCCTGAACGCCGTCCGCGCCGGGACGGGTGTCGGCGCGGTACGGCGGGCCGCCCCCGGGCCGCCCGCCGGGGCCGGCACAGGCCTGTGGACGACCGGCGGGGACGCGGCCGCCGGACGCGGGGAGGTGCGCGGCTGGGCGGCCCTTCCCGCGGTGGAGCGGCCGGGCCTCGCCTCGGCCGACCTCTCGGAGCGGGGTTTCCCCGGCCTGTGGGAAGATCTTCGGCGGCTCGGCGTAGGGGTCGAGGCCGGAGTCTGGTCCGTGGCGGACGCCGAGGCACTCGCCGCGACCGGCCTGGAGTGCGTCCGCGTGCTCGCGGAGATCATCGGCGGTGCGGAGGGGACCGCCGTGCCCCGCGCGCACGCCGTGCTCCGCCGCCTCGGCGACCTGGCCGTTCCCGGTCCGAGGCTTCTTCATGGTGAGCACGCCCCCGCGTGGGTACTTGTGGATGAGGCCGGACGGCCGGGGCTGGCCACGCGCATCGGCCTGGAGGACGTCCTCCACGGCCCCGCGGGTGAGCCCGTCGAGGGGAACGCCGAGCCGGTACGGCTTGCGCGGGCCCGCCTGGTCCCGGGTGGATGATGGAACCCTGAAGGGGGTGCTCGAATGCAGATCGGCATGGTCGGGCTTGGCAAGATGGGCGGCAACATGGCCGAGCGCCTGCGCCGCGGCGGCCACGACGTCGTGGGCTACGACCGTGACCCGGCGGTCAGCGACGTCGCGAGCCTGAAGGAGCTGGTGGACCGGCTCCAGGCGCCGCGGGCGGTGTGGGTCATGGTTCCCGCGGGCGCGCCGACCCAGGCGACGGTCGAGGAGCTCGGCGAGCTGCTCTCGCCCGGGGACATCGTCGTCGACGGCGGCAACTCGCACTACGTGGACGACCAGAAGCACGGCGCGGAGCTCGCGGCCAAGGAGATCGGCTTCGTCGACTGCGGCGTGAGCGGCGGCGTCTGGGGCCTGGAGAACGGCTACGCGCTGATGACCGGAGGGTCCGCGGCCGACATCGAGCGGCTCAGGCCGATCTTCGAGACCCTCAAGCCCCCGGGCGAGGACGGCTTCGTGCACGCCGGCCAGATCGGCGCGGGCCACTTCGCCAAGATGGTCCACAACGGCGTCGAGTACGGCATGATGCAGGCCTTCGCCGAGGGCTGGGAGCTGCTGGAGGCCTCCGACATCGTGACCGACGTGCCCGGCGCGTTCAAGAGCTGGCGGACGGGCACGGTGATCCGCTCGTGGCTGCTGGACCTGCTGGTCCGCGCCCTGGAGGAGGACCAGGACCTGTCGGAGCTGCGCGGTTACGCACAGGACTCCGGCGAGGGCCGGTGGACCGTGCAGGCGGCCGTCGAGCACGCGGTCCCGCTGCCCGTCATCACCGCCGCGCTGTACGCGCGGTTCGCCTCGCGCCAGGAGGACTCCCCGGCGATGAAGGTCGTGGCGGCCCTGCGCAACCAGTTCGGCGGCCACGCCGTCACCGCCAGGGCCGGAGAGGTCGAGAAGGGCGCCGACTCCCCGGGCGCCGACGTCGCCCCGCCGGTCGAGGCGCAGAAGTAACGCCGGCAGGAGGCACAGGCCGCGGCCCGCACCCCTCCCACGGGGTGCGGGCCGCGGCCTGTCCACGGGGCCGCCCGCGCTTTTCCACAGGGTCCGCGGGCTCTCCACAGGGTGGGAGAACGCGCGCGCCCCGGCGGGGGAAGGACGTCCGCGGCGCCGGGGCGGTGTCCACAGGCCCGCCTCCCCTGTGGACACCTCTCCCGTGGACGCCTCCCCCGTGGACACCGCCGGGCCGTACGGCTCCCGCCGTCCACAGGCGGAGGCGCCCCGTCCACAGGCCCTGCTCCTCCATCCCCCGCAGGAACGAGAAGGTACTAACGTAACGGGGTGCACGTAGCCCACCTCTCGCTCACCGACTTCCGGTCCTACGACACGGTCGACCTCGGCCTGGAACCGGGTGTCACGGCGTTCGTCGGCCCGAACGGGCAGGGGAAGACCAACCTGGTCGAGGCGCTGGGCTACGTGGCGACGCAGTCGAGCCACCGGGTCGCCACCGACGCGCCGCTGGTGCGGCAGGGCGCGGCGCGGGCGATCGTGCGCTCGGTGGTCGTGCGCGACGACCGGCGGGCCCTGGTCGAGCTGGAGATCAACCCCGGCAGAGCCAACCGGGCCAGGCTCAACCGCTCACCCGTCTCCCGCCCGCGCGACGTCATCGGGCTGCTCCGCACGGTGCTGTTCGCCCCCGAGGACCTGGCCCTGGTCAAGGGCGATCCCGCCGAGCGGCGCCGCTTCCTGGACGACCTGCTGGTGGCCAGGGCTCCCCGGTTCGCCGGGGTCAGGGCCGACTACGACCGGGTGCTCAAGCAGCGCGGCGCCCTGCTGCGCACCGCCGCCCAGGCCAGGCGGGGGAGCAGGAGCGGGCGGCGCGCGGAGCACGACTCGGGGTTCGCGGCGGCCGGGGCCGGAGACGTGCTGAGCACGCTGGAGGTCTGGGACGCGCACCTGGCCAGGCAGGGCGCCGAGCTGCTGGCGGCCCGGCTGGAGCTGGTCGAGGCGCTGCGCCCGCTGGTCGCCGCCTCCTACGCCTCCCTCGCGCCGGGCTCCGCCCCGGCCGGGCTGGAGTACCGGGGCACGCTGTCCGCGGCCGTGGACGGCCCGCCCGCCGTACGGCCCGGCGGACCGGAAGAGCCCGCGGCGGCCGCGGGTGAGGCGGCGGACGCGGCGGCGCCGGCGGTCGCGGGCACGGCGGCGGTCGACCGGGCCGCGCTGGAGCAGGCGCTCCGCGCCGGCCTGCTGGAGGTCAGGAGCGCCGAGCTGGAGCGCGGCGTCACCCTCGTCGGCCCGCACCGCGACGACCTGTTCCTCGGCCTGGGAGACCTGCCCGCCCGCGGCTACGCCAGCCACGGCGAGTCGTGGTCGTTCGCCCTGGCGCTCCGGCTGGCCGCCTACGACCTGCTCCGGGCCGACGGCGGCGACCCGGTGCTGATCCTCGACGACGTCTTCGCGGAGCTCGACTCCCAGCGCCGCCGCCGCCTGGCCGAGCTCGTCGGCCCCGCCGAGCAGGTGCTGATCACCGCCGCGGTCCCCGACGACGTGCCGGCGGAGCTGACCGGAGCCCGGTTCGACGTGACGGGAGGAGGCGTGTCCCGTGTCCGATGAGCCGGCTCCCGAGGTGGGGAGCGCGAAGGCCACGGCGGCCAGGGGAGCCGCCCTGGCCAGGGAGAAGCTGGCCCAGGCCAAGTCCGACGCGGCCAGGCGCGGGCAGCTCCCCCGCCGCGAGCCCCGGCGCCGGGCGGCCGGGCCGGCGCGGGCCGCGGGGGATCCCCAGCCGCTCGGCCGGGCCATCGCGGACCTGCTCGCCGACCGGAAGTGGGAGGAACCGGCGGCGGTGGGCGGGGTGTTCGGGCGCTGGCACGAGATCGTCGGCCCCGACATGGCGGCGCACACCAGGCCGGAGAGCTTCGCCGACGGGGTGGTTCTGGTGCTCGCCGACTCCACGGCCTGGGCCACCCAGCTCCGGCTGCTGGCCGGGACGCTGGTCAGGAGGCTGAACGAGGAGCTCGGCGACGGCACGGTGCAGCGGGTGAACGTGCAGGGGCCGCAGAATGCGCCCAGGCCCAGCGGGGGTCTCCGGGTGACCGGAAGCCGCGGCCCGGGCGACACCTACGGCTGACCGGAGAACGTGAAAAACGGATCAGCGGCCTCTGTGGCGCGATGACCCCCGTCCCCGTAGGGGGATGCTGGATCCGATGATCGACGCGCGAGAGAGGCTTTCAGGGCCTTTCAATGCCACATCATCCCGCGCGAACCGCTAGAATGAAATCGGATTCCGGACACGTCCGTTTGCGTGTCACCCCGGCCCGTGAGCCGACTCCCCTGGGTGAACGCATCGGGGCATTCACGACGGTGACGGACGGCGGGGCTGAGCGTTTCCTCCCGCCGCGTGTCCTCGGCAGGAGGATTTCACACTTGTCCTACGACGCTAGCTCAATCACCGTTCTCGAAGGACTTGAGGCGGTCCGTAAGCGCCCTGGCATGTACATCGGATCGACCGGGGAACGTGGTCTCCACCACCTCGTCTACGAGGTCGTGGACAACTCCGTCGACGAGGCCCTGGCCGGGCACGCCGACCGGATCGAGGTCACGCTCCTCGCCGACAACGGCGTCCGGGTCGTCGACAACGGCCGCGGCATCCCGGTCGGCCTGCACCCCGTCGAGAAGCGCCCCGCGGTCGAGGTCGTCCTCACCGTCCTGCACGCCGGCGGCAAGTTCGACAGCAAGTCGTACGCGGTCTCCGGCGGTCTGCACGGCGTGGGAGTCTCCGTGGTCAACGCGCTGTCCACCCGGCTGGAGGTGGAGATCCGCACCGACGGCCACTACTGGCGGCAGAGCTATGCCGACACCCGGCCCACCGGCCCGCTGGTCAAGGGCGAGCCGACGGACGAGACCGGCACCTCGATCACCTTCTGGGCCGACGAGTCCATCTTCGAGACCACCACGTGGAACTT
The DNA here is from genome assembly GCF_014203605.1 of Thiemannella venezuelensis. Taxonomy (GTDB): domain Bacteria; phylum Actinomycetota; class Actinomycetes; order Streptosporangiales; family Streptosporangiaceae; genus Planomonospora_A; species Planomonospora_A venezuelensis. Next base: position 14,707 of record NZ_JACHJJ010000049.1, read on the forward strand.
CGAGACGCTCTCCCGGCGCTTCCAGGAGATGGCCTTCCTCAACAAGGGCCTGACGATCTCCCTGCGGGACGAGCGCCCCGACCACGTCGACGGCGAGCCCGTCGAGGTCGTCTACCACTACGAGGGCGGCCTGTCCGACTTCGTCAAGCACCTGAACTCCAAGAAGGAGCCCGCCCACGCCTCCGTGATCGACTTCGAGGAGCAGGGCGACGGCATCTCGGTCGAGATCGCGATGCAGTGGAACAACTCCTACAGCGAGTCGGTCTACACCTTCGCCAACACCATCAACACGGCCGAGGGCGGCACCCACGAGGAGGGCTTCCGCGCGGCGCTGACGTCGATCGTCAACCGCTACGCGCGCGAGCAGAAGTTCCTCAAGGAGGGCAAGGACGACAACCTCAGCGGCGAGGACATCCGCGAGGGCCTCACCGCGATCATCTCGGTGAAGCTGGCCGACCCGCAGTTCGAGGGCCAGACCAAGACCAAGCTCGGCAACACCGAGGCCAAGTCGTTCGTCCAGAAGGCCTGCAACGACCACCTGCGCGACTGGTTCGAGCGCAACCCGGGCGAGGCCAAGGACGTCATCAACAAGTCCCTGCAGGCCGCCCGCGCCCGCATCGCCGCCCGCCAGGCCCGCGACCTGACCCGGCGCAAGTCGCTGCTGGAGTCCGGCTCCGGCCTGCCCGGCAAGCTGGCCGACTGCCAGTGGAGCGACCCGGAGAAGTGCGAGCTGTTCATCGTCGAGGGCGACTCGGCGGGCGGCTCGGCCAAGGGCGGGCGCGACTCCAAGTTCCAGGCCATCCTGCCCATCCGCGGCAAGATCCTGAACGTGGAGAAGGCGCGCATCGACAAGGTGCTGAAGAACGCCGAGGTCCAGGCGCTGATCACGGCGATGGGCACCGGCGTGCACGACGAGTTCGACATCGCCAAGCTCCGCTACCACAAGCTCATCCTGATGGCCGACGCCGACGTCGACGGCCAGCACATCAACACGCTGCTGCTGACGCTGCTGTTCCGCTTCATGCGGCCGCTGATCGAGGCCGGGCACGTCTACCTCTCCCAGCCGCCGCTCTACAAGATCAAGTGGGACCGCCGGGGCGAGGACGCCTCCTACGCCTACTCCGACGCCGAGCGCGACGCGATCATCGAGGCCGGCGTCGCCTCGGGCAAGCGCGACCCGCGCCTGCACGACGGCATCCAGCGGTTCAAGGGTCTGGGCGAGATGAACGCCGGCCAGCTCTGGGAGACCACGATGAACCCGGACACCCGGGTGCTGCGCCTGGTCACCCTCGACGACGCCGCGCAGGCCGACGATCTGTTCAGCGTTCTCATGGGCGAGGACGTCGAGGCCCGCCGCTCCTTCATCATCAGGAACGCGCGCGACGTGCGCTTCCTCGATGTGTAGCGGCAGCCGTACGGACCCTCCCCGACTTTCGAAAAGGACCCATCACTCGTGACGGAACTGAACACTCCGCCCGCCGAGCGCATCGAGCCGGTCGACATCCAGTCGGAGATGCAGCGCAGCTACATGGACTACGCGATGTCCGTCATCGTGTCCCGCGCGCTGCCCGACGTCCGCGACGGCCTCAAGCCGGTGCACCGCCGCGTGCTCTACGCCATGTACGACGGCGGCTACCGTCCCGACCGCGGCTACTTCAAGTGCTCTCGCGTGGTCGGCGACGTCATGGGCTCCTACCACCCGCACGGCGACAGCTCGATCTACGGCACGGTGGTACGGCTGGCGCAGCCCTGGGCGCTGCGCTACACGCTGGTCGACGGCCAGGGCAACTTCGGGTCGCCGGGCAACGACATGCCCGCCGCCATGCGGTACACCGAGTGCAAGCTCGCGCCGATCGCCATGGAGATGATCCGTGACATCGACAAGGACACCGTCGACTTCCAGCCCAACTACGACGGGCGTTCCCAGGAGCCGCTGGTCCTGCCGTCGCGGTTCCCGAACCTGCTGGTCAACGGGTCGGCCGGTATCGCGGTCGGCATGGCGACCAACATCCCGCCGCACAACCTGCGCGAGGTGGCCGAGGGCGTCAAGTGGGCCCTGCAGAACCCCGAGGCCACCGACGACGAGCTCCTCGAGGCGCTGATCGAGCGGGTCAAGGGCCCCGACTTCCCCACCGGCGCGCTCATCGTCGGCCGCCGCGGCATCGACGACGCCTACCGGACCGGGCGCGGCTCGATCACCATGCGGGCGATCGTCGAGGTCGAGGAGGACGCCAAGGGCCGCCAGTGCCTGGTCGTCACCGAGCTGCCCTACATGGTCAACCCGGACAACCTGGCGCTGTCGATCGCCGAGTCGGTCAAGGACGGCCGGATCAGCGGCATCGCCGACGTCCGCGACGAGAGCTCCTCCCGGGTCGGCCAGCGCCTGGTGATCGTGCTCAAGCGCGACGCGGTCGCCAAGGTCGTGCTGAACAACCTCTACAAGCACACCCAGCTGCAGACCACCTTCGGCGCCAACATGCTCGCCCTGGTGGACGGCGTGCCGCGCACGCTCAGGCTCGACCAGTTCGTCCGGCACTACATCGACCACCAGATCGAGGTCGTGGTCCGCCGGACCCGCTACCTGCTGCGCAAGGCCGAGGAGCGGGCCCACATCCTGCGCGCCCTGCTCAAGGCGCTCGAGCGGATGGACGAGGTCATCGCCCTCATCCGGCGCTCGCCGTCGGCGGCCGAGGCCCAGGGCGGCCTGATGGCGCTGCTGGAGATCGACCAGATCCAGGCGCAGGCCATCCTCGACATGCAGCTGCGCAAGCTGGCCGCCCTGGAGCGCCAGCAGATCACCGACGAGCACGACGCGCTGATGGCGCACATCACCGAGTACCAGGCCATCCTCGCCTCGCCCGAGCGGCAGCGCACGATCGTCTTCGAGGAGCTCTCCGAGGTCACCGGGCGGTACGGCGACGAGCGCAAGACGGAGATCATCGCCTACGAGGGCGACATGTCCATCGAGGACCTCCTCGCCGAGGAGGACATGGTCGTCACGATCACCCGCGGCGGCTACGCCAAGCGCACCAACACCGACCTCTACCGGGCGCAGAAGCGCGGCGGGAAGGGCGTGCGGGGCGCGCAGCTGCGCCAGGACGACATCGTCGACCACTTCTTCGTCACCACGACCCACCACTGGCTGCTGTTCTTCACGAACAAGGGCCGGGTCTACCGGGTCAAGGCCTACGAGCTGCCCGACGCCGGCCGCGACGCCCGCGGCCAGCACCTGGCGAACCTGCTGGCCATGCAGCCGGACGAGGTCGTCATGGAGGTGCTCGCGATGCGCGACTACGACGTCGCGCCGTACCTCGTGCTGGCCACCCGGAGCGGCATGGTGAAGAAAACCCGGCTGGCGGAATACGACTCGCCGCGCTCCGGTGGCCTCATCGCCATCAATCTGCGCGAAGATGACGAGGTGATCGCAGCGCGGCTGGTATCGGAGGAGGACGACCTCCTGCTGATCTCCCGCGGCGCCCAGTCCATCCGCTTCACCGCCTCCGACGAGGCGCTGCGCCCGATGGGCCGGGCGACCAGCGGCGTGATCGGCATGCGTTTCCTCGAAGGGGACGAGCTCCTCGCCATGAACCGGATCGCCGACGGCGACGACGTGCTGGTCGCCACCGAAGGCGGGTACGCCAAGCGCACTCCCGCGGACCAATACCCTCTGCAGGGACGCGGCGGCAAGGGCGTGCTGACGGCGAAGATCGTCAGCGCTCGTGGCAAGCTGGTCGGCGCGGTCATGGTCCGGCCGGAGGACGAGGTCTTCGCGATCACGTCGGCCGGCGGGGTCATCCGGACCAGCGCCGGGGAGATCAAGCAGTCGGGCCGCCAGACCATGGGGGTGCGGCTGATGAACCTCTCCGAGGGTGACAGCGTCGTGGCGCTCGCCCGCAACGCTGAGGCGTTGGAGACCGAGGAAAACGGGGAAGGGGAGTAGGCCGTGAGCGCTCAGGCCGGATCTGGTCCACGGACGGCCTCCCCATCGACACGCGAGCAGGTGACGGAGAAGATGGACAAGACCACTGAAGCGGAAGTCGTCGAGGTGGTCGAGTCACCGGCCGAGGCTGGCGCGCCTACGCCGGAGACCGACGACTCGGTGACCGACGAGTTCAAGGGCAGGTCCAAGGTGACGGCGATCGAGGGCGACAAGCCGGTCGGTGACTCGACGACACGCATCCGTCCGGCCTCCGCCGACGGCGACAAGCCGGTGGGCGACTCCACGGTGCGGATCCGCCCGGCCGCGCCCACGGCCGACAAGCCGTGGGCGCCGGGGAACGTCTCGTCCCCGCCGCCTCCTCCGCCGCCGACGCCGAGCATGGCCGCTCCTCCGCGGGAGACCGCCGACCGGAGGCCACCGGCCGGCATGCCGTCCCCCTCGCTGGAGATGACCGGTAAGAAGCAGGCGGACACCGCGGGCAGGGCGCCGCGCAAGGCCCACCTGGTCCTGCGCCGGGTCGAGCCGTGGTCGGCGATGAAGTTCAGCTTCGTGGTGTCGCTGGTCTGCTTCGTGGTGCTGTTCGTCGCGGTCGCGGTGCTCTACATGGTGCTGAACGGGCTGGGCGTCTTCGACTCGATCGTCCAGACGGTGAACCAGTTCACCCAGGGCGAGGGCAACAGCTCCGCCAACTCCTTCGACATCGCCGCATGGTTCGAGCCGGTCCGGATCCTCGGGTACACGGCGCTGATCGGCGCGGTGAACGTGGTGCTCATCACGGCCCTGTCGACCCTCGGCGCAGTGATCTACAACGTCGCCTCCGACCTGGTCGGGGGGATCGAGGTCACCTTCAGCGAGGCCGAGTAGGACTCCCGCCGTGTTCCCCGGGCCACGCCCGGGGAACACGGCTTCCGGAGCATGGCGCGAACAGGCCCCGGAGCACGGTAAGCTTTTCCCTGTTCGAGCGGACGGATTCGCCTCCACTCCAAGGATGCGATACGGTTTCCGCACGATGAGGGGCTATAGCTCAGTCGGTTAGAGCGCTTCCCTGATAAGGAAGAGGTCCCAGGTTCAAGTCCTGGTAGCCCCACCTCGATAAACGCCCCGAAGCGATCAAGCTCCGGGGCATTTTGCTGCAACGGGTACTGCAACGGCCTCACTCGAACAGCCCGTTCGTCTCCACGATCCGAGTGAAGGACCGCGCGAGGTTACGCGGCTCGATCGGCCGTCCTGACTTGGTCGTGAACACGAGCCCAGTGTTCGCCCAGTCCTTACCCGCCTCCTCCTTGACCGGCGTTCCGCGTAATTCGGAGCCTCTGGAGTAACGGCACGCCTGCTGACCTGCGGCTTCGACCCTCCAAGCACCGCAGGCCGTGTCTCTAGGA
>NZ_JACHJJ010000050.1 GCF_014203605.1 Thiemannella venezuelensis
ATTTCCCCCCCCGGCCCCCTTCCATCCCCGCCGCTATCTACACGCCGTGGCGCTCAGCTGGGCCCCCCCCCCGGGGGGGGGCCCCCCCCCCGGGGGGGGGGGGGGGGGGGGCCCCGGCCGCCCCCCCCCGCGGCCGGGGCCGCCCCAAGCAGGCCGGTTCGTTCCGCCGCTCGCTGAGCCAGTACTGGTACGCCTGGGCCATGGTGACCCCGGTCGTCGTGGTCACCGCCGCGCTGATCGGCTGGCCGCTGGTGCGGGGCGTCTACCTGTCCATGACCGACGCCACCGAGGCCAACATGGGCCGCACGATCGGCGTCAACGTCATCCCCTCGACCTACGAGTTCACCGGGCTGGACAACTACCTCTCCATCCTGGGCGGCGGCCTGTTCTGGGAGAAGCTCACCTGGACGGTCCTGTGGACCGTCGCCTGCGTCGCGCTCCACTACGGCGTCGGGCTCGGGCTGGCCCTGATGCTCAACCGGAGGATGCGCTTCCGCTCGGTCTACCGGGTGCTGCTGATCCTGCCGTGGGCGATCCCCCCGTTCGTCGCCGCGTTCATCTGGCGCTACCTCTACAACAGCGACTACGGCGTCATCAACGCCATGCTGCGGAGCATGGGCCTGGGCGGCGTCGGCTGGCTCGACGACCCGACCACGGCGAAGATCGCCGTCATCGCGGTCAACGTCTGGATCGGCATCCCCTTCATGATGCTGGCCATGCTGGGCGGGCTCCAGTCGATCCCCCGGGAGCTCTACGAGGCGGCGGAGGTGGACGGCGCGTCGCCCTGGCAGCGCTTCCGCTTCGTCACCGTCCCCGGCCTGCGCACGGTCTCCAGCACCGTCCTGCTGCTGGGCACGATCTGGACCTTCAACATGTTCCCGCTGATCTTCCTGATCACCGGCGGAGGCCCGGGCAGCTCCACGGAGATCCTGGTCACCTACGCCTACCGCGAGGCCTTCACCGGCATCCGCAACTACTCCGGCTCGGCGGCCTGGGGCGTGCTCATCCTGCTGCTCCTGGTCGTGATGGCCGTCGTCTACCGCCGCGCGCTGCGCAAGCAAGGGGAGGTCTGGTGATGAGCACCGCCGCCGTGGACTCCGGGAGCTCTGTGGACCCCGGCAGTTCCGGGGGGACCGCGAGGCGCCGCCGCGCCCGCAGCCGTGACGAGCGCAGCCTCGGCGGCTCGATCCTGCTGCACGGCACGCTCGTCGTCGCGTCCCTCATCTCGATCTTCCCCGTGGTCTGGCTCGTCCTGACCTCGCTCAAGCCGCGCGACGGCTGGCTGTCCACCGAGCTGAAGCTCTTCGACGACTCCTCGCTGGACAACTACACTCGGGTGCTGACCGAGACCCAGTTCCCGAGCTGGCTGCTCAACTCCGTGATCATCGCGGGACTGACCACGGTCATCGGGGTGTTCCTGGCCTCGACGACCGGGTACGCGATCAGCCGCTTCCGCTTCCCGGGGTACCGCGGCGTCATGTGGATGCTGCTGATCACCCAGATGTTCCCGGTGGCGATCCTGATCGTGCCGCTGTACAACCTGATGGCCGGGCTCGGCCTGCTCAACCAGATCCCCGGTCTGGTCATCGCCTACATGACGGTGGCGGTGCCGTTCTGCGCGTGGATGATGAAGGGCTACTTCGACTCCATCCCCCGCGAGATCGACCAGGCCGGCATGATCGACGGGCTGAGCCCGTTCGGCACCTTCTGGCGGGTCATCCTGCCGCTGGCCCGGCCCAGCATCGCGGTCACCGCGTTCTACTCCTTCATGACCGCCTGGGGCGAGGTCGCCTACGCCACGGTGTTCATGACGGGAGAGGACACGCGCACCCTCGCGGCCGGCCTGCAGCAGTTCGTCGGCCAGCACTGGTCCGACTGGGGCCTGATGACCGCGGCCGCGGTGCTGATCGCGGTGCCGGCGGCGGTCGTCTTCCTGCTCGTCCAGCGCAACCTGGTGGCCGGCCTCACCGCCGGCGCCACGAAGCTGTAACACCACCGTGCTATCACGTCCTGACATGTCGTCATTTGATCGGGGGACCCATATGACTGAGCTCGTTCACGTAGGCCATGCCACTGGGGCCACTGGGGCCACTGGGGCCACTGGGGCTGCCGAGGCCACTGGGGTCACTGAGGCGGCCGGGGCCGCCGGGGCCGGCACCGCGACCCGGTGGTGGCGTGACGCGGTGATCTACCAGGTTTACGTGCGCAGCTTCGCCGACGGCAACGGAGACGGCATCGGCGACCTGCTGGGTGTGCGGTCCCGGCTGCGCTACCTGGCGGACCTGGGCGTCGACGCGATCTGGCTGAACCCGTTCTACACCTCGCCGATGGCGGACTTCGGCTACGACGTGGCGGACTACCGGGACGTGGACCCGATCTTCGGCTCTCTCGCCGACGCCAAGGCGCTGATCGACGACGCGCACGCGCACGACCTGCGCGTGATCGTCGACGTCGTGCCCAACCACACCTCCGACCAGCACGTGTGGTTCCAGCAGGCGCTGGCGGCAGGGGCGGGCAGCCCCGAGCGCAGGCGCTACATCTTCCGCGAGGGCAAGGGGGCGCACGGCGAGCTGCCGCCGAACGACTGGGAGTCGGTCTTCGGCGGGCCGGCGTGGACGCGGCTGCCCGACGGGCAGTGGTACCTGCACCTGTTCGCCCCCGAGCAGCCGGACCTGGACTGGGAGAACCCCGAGGTCCACGCCGAGTTCGAGTCGATCCTGCGGTTCTGGCTCGACCTGGGAGTGGACGGCTTCCGCATCGACGTCTCCCACGGCATGGTCAAGGCCGAGGGGCTGCCCGACGTCGGCCACTCCGACCAGGTCAAGATGATCGGAACCCAGGTCGTCCCGTTCTTCGACCAGGACGGCGTGCACGAGATCCACCGCGCCTGGCGCCGGCTGCTCGACTCCTACCCGGGCGAGCGGATCGGCGTCGCCGAGGCGTGGGTGCCGTCCCTGGACCGGCTGGCCAACTACGTGCGCCCGGACGAGCTGCACCAGGCGTTCAACTTCCACTTCCTGACCACCCCGTGGGACGCGGCCCGCTTCCGCACGGTGATCGACGAGTCGCTGGCCAGCGCCGGCGCGGTCGGCGCGCCCGCGACCTGGGTGCTGTCCAACCACGACGTCAAGCGGCACGTCACCCGGTACGGCCACGGCGAGCTCGGCCTGCGCCGCGCCCGCGCCGCGGCCCTGCTGACACTGGGGCTGCCCGGCTCCACCTACGTCTACCAGGGCGAGGAGCTCGGCCTGCCCGAGGTGCTCGACCTGCCGGAGGAGTACCTGCGCGACCCGCAGCGGCTGCGCAACCCCGAGGACGGCCGCGACGGCTGCCGGGTGCCGATCCCGTGGGCCGACGTGCAGCCGCACTTCGGTTTCAGCCTGCCCGGCATCGAGGAGTCGTGGCTGCCGATGCCGGCCTCCTGGGGCCCGCTCAGCGTCGAGTCCCAGCTGCGCGACCCCGACTCCACGCTCCACCTCTACCGGGAGGCGCTGCGGATCCGGCGGGAGCGCGACTCCTTCGGCGACGCCCCGCTGACCTGGCTGGACTCCCCGGAGGGCACCCTCGCCTTCCGGAGGGGCGACGGGCTCGCCGTCACGGTGAACCTGACCGGTGAGCCGGTCGAACTGCCCGCGCCCGGCAGGCTCCTGCTGGCCAGCGCGGAACCGCTCGGCCGGGACGGCGTGGTACGGCTCGCGCCGGACTCCGCCGCCTGGTGGGAGTGCTGAGCCCGCGATGACGTCGTACAACGGCGGCCCGCTGGCGCCCGGCACGGCCAGACTGGCCGACATCGCCGTGCACGCCGGAGTCAGCGAGGCGACGGTGAGCCGGGTGCTCAACGGCAAGCCGGGCGTCTCGGCGGCGACCCGGCAGGCGGTGCTGGCCGCGCTCGACGTCATGGGCTACGAGCGGCCGCAGCGGCTGCGCCAGCGCAGCAACGGGCTGATCGGGCTGGTCACGCCGGAGCTGGACAACCCGATCTTCCCGGCCTTCGCCCAGGCCTTCGAGAAGACGCTGACCCAGCACGGCTACACGCCGCTGCTGTGCACCCGGCTGCCCGGCGGCGCGGCCGAGGACGAGTTCACCGAACTGCTCGTCGAGCGCGGGGTCAGCGGGATCATCTTCGTCTCCGGGCTGCACGCCGACGTCACCGCCAACCAGGACCGCTACACCCAGCTGCTCGGCCAGGGCGTGCCCATCGTCCTGCTCAACGGGCACTCCGGCGACGTGCAGGCCCCGTTCATCTCCCCGGACGACTGGGCCGCCGCGCGGCTGGCCGTGCAGCACCTGGTGGACCTGGGGCACGAGCGCATCGGGCTGGCCGCGGGGCCGGGCCGGTTCGTGCCGGTGATCCGCAAGATCGAGGGCTACCGGCGGGCGATGGCGCAGCTGCTGGGGGTGACCGAGGTGGACGAGCTGATCTCGCACTCGCTGTTCTCGGTCGAGGGCGGCCAGGCCGCCGCCTCGGTGCTGCTGGAGCGGGGGTGCACCGGCATCGTGTGCGCCTCGGACCTGATGGCGCTGGGCGCGATCCGGGCCTGCCGCGACCGGGGCCTGTCGGTGCCCGGGGACGTGTCGATCGTCGGATACGACGACTCGCCGCTGATCGCGTTCACCGACCCGCCGCTGACCACCGTGCGCCAGCCGGTGCAGTCGATGGTGACCGCCGCGGTGCACACGCTGCTCGAAGCCGTCGCGGGCACGCCCGGCCAGCACTCCGAGCTCATCTTCCAGCCGGAGTTCATCGTGCGCGGCTCGACGGGTTCCGGTCCCAAGATCGTGCGTTGAGGGTCCGTCCTCCCGGTCGCGTGCTTGCCGCGCGGGACGGGGGGAAGGTACGCCGGAGGGCGGTAACGGTTGGCTGGACGTCGGGTCTCGAAATGGCAATTCCGGCAATGGTTATGAAAGGATTCAACTCAACCTTTTCAATCGTGACGGCGATGGAGTGTGCCCGGATGGAGCCGACCAGGCGGTGGATCGTTCCCGCAGCAGGAATGCTCGTGGCAGGCGGGATGCTCGTCCCCGCCCCGGCCACGGCGGCAGCGGCGGCGGGAACGGTCTACTACGTCGACTCGCAGCGGGGCAACGACTCCGCGACGGGAACCTCGGCCACCACGGCCTGGCAGTCCCTGCAGGCCGTCAACGGCACCGAGCTCAAGCCCGGCGACACCGTCCGGCTCAAGCGCGGCGGCAGCTGGAAGGGCGCCCTCACGCTGAGCGGCAAGGGCACCGCCGCCTCGCGCATCACCGTGGAGGCCTACGGCGAGGGCGCCGCCCCGAAGATCGGCGGCCGGGACGACGAGTGCGTCGTGGTCAGCGGGTCCTACATCCGGGTCACCGGCATACGCGCCAGCGGCTGCCGGTGGTCCGGCTTCGAGATCAGCGGTGACCGCAACGAGCTCGACGCCGTGCACGCCGACCGCAACATCAGCGGCGTGCACATCATGGGCTCCCACAACACGGTCAAGAACAGCACCCTGACCAAGAACAACCGGATGAGCGTCAACGACAAGGGCGGCGACGACGACTCCGGCGCCTTCGGCGTGCTGCTCAACGGCGACGACAACCTCATCACCGGTAACACGATCACCGGCAGCTACGCGTCCAGCCACGACTACCGCACCGACGGCGCCGCCGTCGAGGTGTTCAACGGCGACCGCAACCGGGTCACCCACAACACCGCCCGCGACAACGAGACCTTCGTCGAGCTCGGCGCGGAGAAGGGCAAGACCTCCACCGGGAACGTCTTCGCGCACAACGTGGTGACCTCCGCCCGCAAGCGCGGCTCCTTCCTGATCACCCGCGGCGCCCGGCACGCCGTCGGCCCGGTGAAGGGCACCATCGCGGTGCACAACTCGGTCTACCTGCCGTCCCGCGACACCATCGGCTGGTCCTGCCACGACGGCTGCTCGCCGGCCATCCTCAAGCTCCGCAACAACGCCATCATGGTCGGCGGGCAGGTGGGCTACGAGGACGGCAAGGGCGCGGACGAGGGCGGGAGCGTGTACTACGGCCGCTCCGTCAAGTTCAAGCTCGGCTCCCGGTCCGTCGTGGCCAAGCCGGGCTTCCGCAGCACCAGGGACCTCCGCCTGGCGCCCGGCTCCCCGGCCCTCGGCCGCGGCGTCAGGCTCGGCCCCGCCTGGTACGGCGGAGCCGCCCTCGCCCGCGACCTGACCGGCAAGCCGCTGCCCGCGGCCCCCGCGGCCGGGGCCTACCAGAACTGACGCGCCCCCCGGCCCGAGGGCCGGGGAGCCGGGCCCGTGCCGGACGCCGCGCCCGCCGTACGGGCGTCCCCCGGAGAACGCCGCCGCCCGGGACATATCCTGGACATCTTCTGAGAACATCGGGGAAACCTGCTCAGGGCACCCTGGTGCCCGAAGAGAGGTGGTTGGCGATGATACTTCGGCTCCGGGTGTCCTTTCCCGACCGGCCGGGCGCCCTGGGACAGGTCGCGCGGGTGCTCGGCACGCTGGGCGCGGACATCCTCCAGGTGACGGTGCTGGAACGCGAGACCGGCCGGGCCGTGGACGACTTCATCGTCTCCTGGCCCGGAGGCCCGGACGCGGCGACCGTCCGCGACCGCCTCGCGGTGGTCCCGGGCATGCGGGTCGAGGGCGTCTGGCCCACCCGCGAGACCCCGGGCGCGGCCCCGGACTACGATCTGCTCCGCCACGTCGCCGCCGATCCGTCGAGGGCCTTCCCCACCCTGGTGGACGCCGTGCCCGACCTGGTGGGAGCCGAATGGGCCGTCGCCCTCGCCTCCGGCGAGGGCGGGCTCGTCCACCGCAGCTGGCAGGCCCCGGCGGTGCTGGACGAGGACGGCGGCCTGGCCGGAGTGAAGTTCGGCGATCTCACGCCCCTGCGCCCCGCGGTGCTGGCCTCCGGTCCCTACCGGCTGATGAGCCTGCCCGTCCCCGGCGCGGCCCTGCACGTGGTGCTGGCCCGCACCGAGGGCCCGCCCTTCCACCGCGCCGAGATGGACCGTGCCAACCGGGTCGTGGAGATCGTCTCCATCATCGCCGCCTCCGCCTGACCGCCGAGGCGCCGTTCCCGGGTCAGCGGTGCGGCGGGTCGATGCGGGACCCGTCGGCGGTGAACAGCAGCAGGCGGGTGACGTCGACGCCGACCCGGGCCGGCTCCCCGGCGCGCCAGACGGGCCGGGACCCGACGCGGACGATGAGGTCGGCCCGGCGATGGGTGCCGCCGACCTGCTCCTGGCTCTGGTACTGGGGGCTTTCCTCGACCCCCGAGCCGGGCAGCAGCCGACGCATCATGGAGCGGATCCGGCTGCCCTGGGCGTCGGAGCCCGCGCCGCGGGCGTTCAGCCGGGGGTCCGGGGGCTCGGGGACGGCGACGGAGGTGATGCCCGACTCGACGTAGGCGAGCCACTCGTGGCCGTGGTATTCCAGGGCGCGCACCCGGCCGAGGAAGGTGGGCCCCTCGAAGGTCTCCGGAACCGGGGCGAGGCAGTCGGGGCGGAGCCCGACGATGATCTGGTGGCCGACGTGCTGGGAGATCACGTAGGCGCGCGGATCGGTCCAGGGGATGGTGATCTGGTGCGGGCCGAAGTCCAGCAGGATGAACTGGTTCTGCGGGGTCCGCACGGTGGCCGAGAGCAGGTTGAGCTGCTGGGAGCTGAGGAAGGCCGCGGTGAAGGCGGTGGCCGGGTCGTTGTAGACCTGCCCGGGCGTGCCGACGTCCTGGAGCACTCCCCGGTTCATGATGGCGATCCGGTCGGCCAGGGTCAGCGCCTCGACCTGGTCGTGCGTCACGTAGATCGTGGTCACCCCGAGGGAGCGGACCAGCGCGGAGATCTCCATCCGCAGCTCGGTCCGCATGCCGGCGTCCAGGTTGGACAGCGGCTCGTCCATCAGGAACAGCGAGGGCTGGCGGACGATCGCGCGGCCCATCGCCACCCGCTGCCGCTGGCCGCCTGAGAGCGTTCCAGGACGACGGTCGAGTGTCTCGTCGATGTGCAGGGCCTTCGACAGCTCGGTGACCCGGTCCCTGACCAGCTCCGGATCGGCCTTGGCGATCTCCAGGGGGAAGGAGAGGTTGCCGCGCACGGTGCGGTGAGGGTAGAGCGCGCCGTTCTGGAAGACCATGGCGACGTCCCGGTCGCGCGGGGCGAGGTCATTGGCGAGCTCGCCGCCCAGCCACAGGTCGCCGGAGGTGACCTCCTCGAGCCCGGCGATCATCCGCAGCAGAGTCGACTTCCCGCAGCCCGAGGGGCCGAGCAGGACCAGGAACTCGCCGTCCCCGGTGCGCAGGTTCATCCGATCGACCGCCAGGTACCCCCCCGGGTACACCTTGGTCACGTTGTCCAGGACGACGGTACTCATACTTCGCGCTCGTTCCTCCCGGACGGGGTGTCCGGATCCACCCTGTGATTGATGAGGTAGTACATCGTGACACTTGCCCGTGTGTCCATAGATGTCGTTAGAAATCGTGCATCTGGTGGTTACATCTGTATCTCTGGCGGATAACCGGCGCACTGTATTGCCTGTTTTCGGAAGCTTGCGGCGTTGAAGCCTCCAAGATGTTAGAGTTTGCGGAAACTTTCGGAAACGAATTTCACAACGGGGCGCACGCCGGATCGGAGACCCCCATCCGGCTTGCGCCCCCTCCACCCCCATGGTGAGGTACGTCGGATGGACGGTGAAGCAACGCAGAGCTCCCGCCCGCGCCCCGACGGGGCGGGCACCCGGCTGGCGGACATCGCGCTCCAGGCGGGGGTCAGCGAGGCGACGGTGAGCCGGGTGCTCAACGGCAAGCCGGGCGTCTCGGCGGTCACCCGGCAGGCGGTGCTGACCGCCCTCGACCTGATGGGCTACGAGCGGCCGCAGCGGCTGCGCCAGCGCAGCAACGGGCTGATCGGGCTGGTCACGCCGGAGCTGGACAACCCGATCTTCCCGGCCTTCGCCCAGGCGATAGAGAAGGCGCTGACCCAGCACGGCTACACCCCCGTGCTCTGCACCCAGCTTCCCGGCGGGGCGCCGGAGGACGAGTTCACCGAACTGCTGACCGACCGCGGGGTCAGCGGCATCGTCTTCGTCTCCGGGCTGCACGCCGACACCACCGCCCGGATGGACCGCTACACCCGGCTCACCGACCGCGGGCTGCCCATCGTCCTGCTGGACGGCTACACCGACCAGATCGACGCGCCCTTCATCTCCCCGGACGACCGGCTCGCCGCGCAACTGGCCGTGCAGCACCTGGTGGACCTGGGGCACGAGCGCATCGGGCTGGCCGTCGGGCCGGGCCGGTTCGTGCCGGTGATCCGCAAGATCGAGGGCTACCGGCGGGCGATGGCGCAGCTGCTGGGGGTGACCGAGGTGGACGAGCTGATCTCGCACTCGCTGTTCTCGGTCGAGGGCGGCCAGGCGGCGGCGGTGAGGCTGCTGGAGCAGGGGTGCACCGGCATCGTGTGCGCCTCGGACCTGATGGCGCTGGGCGCGATCCGGGCCTGCCGCGACCGGGGCCTGTCGGTGCCCGGCGAGGTCTCGGTGGTGGGCTTCGACGACTCGCCGCTGATCGCGTTCACCGACCCGCCGCTGACCACCGTCCGCAAGCCGATCGGCGCGATGGCCGCGGCGGCGGTGGAGACCCTCCTGGAAGGGGTCAACGGCACGCCGGGCCGCCACGTCGAGCTGGTGTTCCAGCCCGAGCTGGTGGTGCGCCGCTCCACCGGCTCCGGCCCCCTGGTCAACCGGTGACCGCCCGTCACCGGGAAAGGATCGTGAACCTGTGAGTGAGCGTAGCGAGCGAGCCGATGGGCACAGCACCCTGCTCACGGGGCCGACGAAGGAGGGCTTGTGAGCCACGACGTGGTCGTGATCGGCGGGACCGGCGTCGACACCACCGTCTACGTGCCCGGCCTGCCCCTGCCGTACGCCGACACCTACGCCGTCCCGCCGGTCGTCGACCGGATCGGCAACACCGGCAGCGGCGTCGCGCTCGGCTGCCACGCCCTCGGCCTGCGGGTCAGGCTCGTCGACCTGGTCGGCGACGACCCCCAGGGCCGGTTCATCAGGACGTACTTCGCCGACCGGGGCATCGAGGCGGGCTGGGCCCCCGCCCCGCAGGGCACCCGGCGCAGCGTCCTGCTCGTCGGCCCGGACGGGCGGCGCACCTCGCTGTTCGACCCGCGCGCCGAGCCGGGGGAGCGGCTCCCGCGTGAGCTCTACCTCGACGCGGCCCGCCGCGCCCGGCACGTCCACGTCTCGATCACGGACTTCTCCCGGCACGCCTACCCCGACCTGGCGGACAGGGACGCCGCGGGCATCTCCACCGACCTGCACGACTGGGACGGCGAGAACGACCACCACCGCGACTTCGCCCGGTCCTCCGGCCTGGTCTTCCTCTCGGAGACCGCGCTCGGCGCCCGGCGCGACGCCGTCATGCGCGGCATCCTCGAGGCCGGCCGCGCCGAGACCGTCGTCTGCACGGCGGGAGCCGCCGGCTGCCACGTCCTCGACTCCTCGGGCCTGCGGCACTTCCCGGCCGCGCCGCTGCCCGGTCCGGTCGCCGACAGCAACGGCGCGGGAGACGCCTTCGTCAGCGGGTTCCTGTACGGCAGGCTGCGCGGCCGCCCGGTCGAGGAGTGCGTGCGGTTCGGCGCGGTCGCCGGAGCCCACGCCTGCACGGTGCAGGGCACCCACGAGGACCCCATCACGGAGAAGACCCTCCTCGACCGGGTGTGACGGTCGAGGAGGGTCTCGGCTGGGTCGGGCGGGCGGTCCGGAGTCCGGGCCGCCCCGGCACCCCCGGCGCCCCCGGTGGTCCCTGCGCTCCTTCGGCCTCAGGGGCTCAGCGGCCGGACTCCAGCCTCGCCAGCAGGGCGGCGGCCCGCTCCCGGTAGGCGGCCACGGTGCCCAGCTTCACGTCCTCGTAGCCGCGGACCGTCTCGGGCAGGCCGGCCAGCTCGCGGACCCGGTCCTCGGTCTCCGGGGACAGGTGCTCCAGGGCGCGGTGCACATCCCGGGTGTACTCGGCGACGAGTTCCCGTTCGACCCTGCGCACCCCGGCCATCCCGAACGGGTCCAGCCTCGTGCCGCGCACCCGGCGCATGCCGTACAGCAGGCGGAAGGCCGGGTCGAACCAGGAGCCGAGGCGGATCTTGCGCTTCATGCCCAGCGCCCGGAAGACCGGCGGGTGCAGGTTGTAGGAGATCTTCGCGCCGGGGCCGAACTCCGCGGCGATCCTGGCCCGTTCGGCCGGGTCGAGGTGGAGCCGCGCGACCTCGTACTCGTCCTTGTAGGCCATCAGCCGGTGCAGGTGACGGGCGTAGGCCTCGGTGATCGGGGCCGCAGTGATCGGGGCCGCAGTGATCGGGGCCCCGGCGTCCGGGCGGTGCCCCGCCTGCTCGCGGGCGAGCACGGCGCGCACCGCCTCGGCGTATCCGGCGGCGTAGCGCAGGTTCTGGTAGGCGACCAGGTCGGGCACCCGGACCAGGAGCAGCCGGTGCAGCTCGCTCCCCTCCGGCGCGCCCACGGACCCGACCAGCCGCAGGACCTCCTCGGAGAGCCGCCCGGTCCCGGGTCCGGCCTCGGGGGAGGCGGCGCCGGTCGCCGCCGCCACGGCCTCGGGAGCGGCCACGACCGCCCGGCCCCAGTGGAAGGCGGCCACGGTCCTCTCCGCGGACTTCCCTCCGCCCAGCCGGATGGCGCGCTCGATCGCGTCCAGACTGAGCGGGATGAGCCCGCGCTGCCAGGCGGCTCCGACCACGATCGTGTTGGCCGGCATGTGGTCGCCGAAGACGGCCTGCGCCAGTTCCTCGGCGTCGAGGTAGACGTTCAGCTCGCGGCGGGTCCTGGCCTCCAGCGCGCCGATCGGCGAGCCGAGCTCGGTCAGGTGGGTGGCCGGGTCGAGCACCATGGAACCGGTCGGGACCAGGCTGGTGGAGACCACCGCGACGGTGCGGTCGCGGTCGGCGGTGCGCAGGTGCTTGGGGTCGGTGGCGCCGATCAGGTCCAGCGCCAGGTAGGCGTCGACGCTGGCCGCGCTGGCCTGCCCGGACCGGTCGCCCTCGCCGTCGAAGATCAGGATGTCGGAGACGACCGTCCCGCCCTTCTGCGCCAGGCCCGTCTGGTCGAGCCCGCGCGACCGCTTGCCGTCGAGCAGGGCGGCGGTGCCGAGGATCTGGGCGATCGAGACCACGCCGGTCCCGCCGATGCCGACCAGGCGGATCGTCGCCTCCGCGCCGCGCGCCTCGGGCGCGGGCATCTCCGGAGGGGCCGGTACGGCGCGCCTGCCCGCCTTCCCTGACTTCGCGGCCTTCCCGGGCCTGCCGGCCTTGCCCGGGACCACGGTGACGAAGGACGGGCAGTCGCCCTCCACGCACGAGTAGTCCTTGTTGCACGACGACTGGTGGATCTCGGTCTTGCGGCCGAACTCGGTCTCCACCGGAAGCACCGACAGGCACTCGGACTTCTTCGCGCAGTCGCCGCAGCCCTCGCAGACCCGCTGGTTGATCGCCACCCGCTTCACCGGGTCGGGCAGCGCGCCCTTCTTGCGCAGCCGCCGCTTCTCGGCCGCGCACTGCTGGTCGTGGACCAGCACGGTCACCCCGGGGATCGCGGCCAGCTCGCGCTGGGCGTCCTCCAGCGCGCTCCGGTCGCGGACCTCGGCGATCTTCGCCAGCCGGACGCCGCGGTAGCGGGCGGGCTCGTCGGTGGTGACGATCACCCGGCGTACGCCCTCGACCTCCAGCCAGCGCGTCAGGTCGGCCACCGCCAGCGACGGCTGGATCGTCTGCCCGCCGGTCATCGCGACCGCGCTGTTGTAGAGGATCTTGTAGGTGATGTTGACGCCCGCGCCGACCGCCGCGCGGACCGCGAGCGAGCCCGAGTGGTGGAAGGTGCCGTCGCCGAGGTTCTGGAAGATGTGCGGGGTGTCGGTGAACGGCGCCTGGCCGATCCACTGGGTGCCCTCGCCGCCCATCTGGGTCAGGCCGGTGAGCGTGCCCTTGCCCTCGGGGTTGATCACGACCATGGTGTGGCAGCCGATCCCGGCGCCGACCGGCGCGCCGTCCGGGACGGCGGTGGAGCGGTTGTGCGGGCAGCCCGAGCAGAAGAACGGGGTGCGCTGGGCGGTGAGCAGCTTCAGCGGCTCGGGGCGGGAGATGACGGCCAGGTTCCTGGAGACGCGGTCGCCGAGGTCCGAGGAGGAGCGCTCCGCCGCGATTCCCTTGCGGCGCAGCCGGAAGGCGACGGCCTTGGCCGCCAGGTCGGCGTCCACGCCGCCCGCCTGCGGGATCAGCCGGGCGCCGTTCTCGTCCAGCTTGCCCAGGACGCGCGGGGCGTCCGCGGTGCCGTACAGGACGTCCTTGACCAGAGTCTCCAGGAGCGGGGCCTTCTCCTCCACGACCATGATCTCTTCCAGGCCGCGGGCGAAGGTCCGGACGATCTCCGGCTCCAGGGGCCAGAGCATGCCGATCTTCAGCAGCCGGACACCGGCCTCCTCCGGCGTGACGCCGAGCTTGCGGAAGCCCTCGCGCACGTCGTAGTAGGCGGTGCCGGAGGCCACGACGCCGAGCCAGGCGCCCGGGGGGTCGGCGGTGATGCGGTTGAGGCCGTTCTCCCGGGCGTAGGCGCGGGCCAGTTCGGTGCGCGGGCCGACGAGGGTGCGCTCCATCTCCAGCGACCAGGGGGTGAGCAGGGTGGCGTTGGGCATGTGCCGGTACGGCCTGCCTTGATAGTCGACGCTGTAGCCGGCTCCATCCCCGTCTCCGGCGCCGGGCATGACCGGGACGACCCGGTCATGCCCGACGCTCACGGTGCCGGTGCCGTCCACGACGTTGGAGACGGCCTTCACCGCGACCCACAGCCCGCTCGCCCGGGACGCCGCGATCGCGTGGCGGCCCAGGTCGAGCAGTTCCTGGACGCTGCCAGGGTGGACGATCGGCATGCCGAGGGCGGCGAGCGCGCTCTCGGTGGCGGAGGGAAGCGTGGAGGACTTGCACGTCGGGTCGTCGCCGCAGAAGGCGATCAGGCCGCCCTGCGGGTGGGCGCCGACGAAGTTGCCGTGCCGGAAGGCGTCGGCCGCGCGGTCCACGCCGGGGGCCTTGCCGTACCAGACGCCCAGCACGCCGGTCTTGCGCGGCCGGGGGAGCGCGGGCACGAGCTGGCTGCCCCAGACGGCGGTGGCGCCCAGCTCCTCGTTCTGGCCGGGGCGGTGCACCACGTCGAGCGGCTCGGTGTGCCTGCGGGCGCGGGCCAGCTCCAGGTCGAAGCCGCCCAGCGGCGAGCCCGGGTAGCCCGACACCATCGTGCCCGTGTCGAGCCCGGCGCGGCGGTCGGCGCGCATCTGGTCGAGGATCACCCGCACCAGCGCCTGCGTGCCGTTCATGAAGACCTGGCCCCCGTCGAGGAGGTACCGGTCGTCGGGAGTGATCTCGCGGGAGTCTGCGAAGATCGTCATGCTGGTGGTCCCGTCTGTCGGCCCCGCTTGGATTGCCGCAAGGTTATGTCAGAGTGACCGGTATCCGATGTCAATATTCGTGTCGTTCACCGCTCGTATTAGCATCTGTTGCCATGGATGCCATCGACCGCGCAATTCTCAGCCTCCTGCAAACCGAGGGGAGACTGAGCAACCAGGAACTGGCCGAGCGGGTACGGCTGACGCCCTCGCCGTGCCTGCGCCGGGTCCGCAACCTGGAGGAGTCCGGAGTGATCAGCGGCTACCGGGCGGTGGTCGATCCGGCCGCCGTGGGGCGCGGGTTCCAGGTGCTGGCCTACGTCGAACTGGAGGGCCAGGACGCCGAGACCGTCACCGCCTTCGAGGCGGCCGTCATGGAGATCGACGACGTGGTCGAGTGCCTGCGCATGTTCGGCCGCCCCGACTACGTGCTCCGGGTCGCGGTGCCCGACATGGAGTCCTACAGCCAGCTCTGCCTGGAGCGGCTCGGCCGCCTGCCCGGCCTGGACAAGCTCACCTCGCAGATCGCCATGAAGGCCCTCAAGCCCGGTGGTGTGCTCCCGCTGTGAGCCCGTCCCCGGCTCAGGAGTCCCCGCCGCCCGCCGACGGGCGGGCCTTCAGGAGATCGACGATCCCCACGATCCCGGCGGAGACCAGCAGGAGGGCGAAAGGCCAGTTCAGGCCGCCCAGAGCGGCGCTGACCACGGCGCCGGCCGCGAGGAGCCCGACGGCGGCGGCGATGATGACCCGAGGAGTGCGTCCCATGTCCTTCGTCCTTCACATCGGAGAGCCGGGGCCCCGGCGGGTCCCGGCTGTCCATGGATAGGCCCTGGCGGTTGCGGACCCCTTGCCCGCCGCTTGACCGGGTGGCGGCGCCGCAGGGCTGTGGCGGACGAGCTGCCGGACGCCGGCGTCCGGCCTCCGGGTTGTTTGGCCGGCGGCGCGGAGGGGAGTCGGCCGGGATGGGAGAGAACGAGCGGGACGGGGAGCGGCCGTCATGATCCGGGATCTCGTGCGGGGCGGCCTGGGCGGGGTGGTCGCCACCGCCGCCATGAGCGTGGTGATGGTCGCCGGCGACCGCGCCGGGCTGATGCGCGACCAGCCGCCCAAGCGCATCATCCGGGCCTTCCTGCCCGGCGGGCGGCATCGGCCCGAACCGGGTGAGGGAGTGCTCGCGGCGGTCGCGCACGTCGGATTCGGCGCCGCCTGCGGAGCGCTGTTCGGGCTTCTGGCGAGGGGACGCCGCCCTCCGGTCCCGGCGGGCGTCGGGTACGGCCTGGCGATCTGGCTGGCCGGCTACCAGGGGTGGGTCCCCGCCCTCGGCGTCCTGCCGCCGATCTCCCGCGACCGGCCGGGACGGGTCGCGGTGATGGGGGCGGGACACGTGGTCTACGGCGCCGCGCTCGCCGCCGCGGTGGGAAACCTGAACCGGGACCGGCCGGATCGGGGCTGACGGGTCCGGCGTCCCCGGGGACCGGCGGCTCAGCGCTTGGCGAAGCGGATGGCCTGGAGCCGGTCCGCCGCGGGCCGGTCGAGGACCGTCGCGCTCACCGCAGGGGGCACCGCGCCGGTGCGGGCACGGGCGACGATCCGCCGCCAGCGGCGGCAGTGCCAGGTGAAGAGGCCGGCGGGGACGACCCGGCCCCGGGTCAACTGCCCCTTGCGCGCGACCCCGGGCTCCACGTCGAGCATGACCAGGTGCATCTCGGCGCCGCCGAGCCGGGCGACCCAGGCCAGGCCGTACATGATGTGCGGCCAGGTGCCCCGGCTGTGCGCGACGACGGCGTGGCCGCGGAGAACGGCGCGGACGATGCGCGCCATGTGGGTGGTGTGCACGATCGGGGTGCGCAGGCGCGGCGGGAGCGGGGCGAGGCGGGGCGCCCACCAGGCGCGGGACTGCCGGGAGTCGATCACCACGGCGTCTCCGGCGGTCACCGGCCGGGTCTCGTCGCCGCGCAGGCCGTACAACCGGTCCAGCAGGGTGCTCTTGCCCGCGCCGGGGAGCCCGGTGAGCAGCACCAGCGAGCGGGCCGGGTAGGTCAGCTCCTCGACGGACGGCGGGCAGGCCGGAGTGGCGGCCATCGCATGCACCTCGCAGGGGACAGGGAAGACGTCCTCCCATCATGGGGGCCGCGCGGACCATTCGCGCACGTGCGGGATCCCCGGTGGCCGCGGGTGCCCGGGATCCGGCCGATTCAGGGGACGGCGGCTTCACGGGCGGGCGGTGGGCCGAGTGCCCCTCCGCGAAGGTTGGGCTATGGTCGCTGGTGATGAGGGAACCGCGGCGGGGTGTACGCAGGCCCACTGCCGCAGCGGCCGTGGTGGGCCTCGTTCTCGCCGTCGTCCTCGCGGCGGTCGCCCCCTCCTCCTGGTCGGGCGGGTGGCGTTCCACCGGCTCTGACAGCGGTCTCTGGGTTCCTCAGAGCTCCGGCGCACACCAGTCGACCGCGCCCCGGTTCCTGTCCGGCGGGGCCGAGCACCTGCCGGCGCCGGGGCAGCCGCGCTCTCTGCCGGCCGCGGGCGCCGCGGCGGCCCTTCTCCTCCTCGTGCCGCTCGTCCGGCTCGGCGCCGGTCCGGCGGCAGGCCCCCGGCGCACCCTCCGCCGGGTCGTCACCCCGCGCAGCCCTCCGGCCGCCTAGGAGTGTCCTGAAGATCTTGGTGGGTGGGTCGGCATGCGCCGGCTCACCCTCTTCGTCATGGGGCGATGGGGACGAGAACCCAGATGTTGT
>NZ_JACHJJ010000051.1 GCF_014203605.1 Thiemannella venezuelensis
TAGACACCTGAATGGTCAGCAGGGTCGCGCTCGTTCGCAACTCGCCATCAGCAACCGGTCAAACCATCACGAATCTCACCAACGCCGGGGCCGTGACGGTACTCCCACCAGTGCGTTTGCCGATCCGGTGGTGCGGTGATTCACATGCGACCGCAGCCGGGCCGGGGGAATGCTTAATGCTCTCCGTGTTCAGTCGAATGCGTAGAGTAAAGAAGTATGGCAGTATGGCTTCATGGGTATGGTTGGCCATATGAAGACGACCGTCGATATTCCGGACGGGCTGCTGAGTGAGGCCCGGCGCATCGCTCAGCGAGAAGGGACCACGCTGCGAGCCCTCATCGAGGAGGGACTGCGCTCCGTGGTCGCCCGGCGGGGAGAGGCCGGAGGCTATGTGCTGCCGGACGCGTCCGTGGGCGGGCAGGGACTGCAGGCCTCGGTGCGAGGCGTCTCATGGGAAGAACTGCGTGCTCTCGCCTACGGAGATCGTCTGTGATCGCCGTTGACACGAATATCATGGTGTACGCGCACCGGGAGGACAGCGAGTTCCACAGTCGCGCGATGGCAGCGCTGAAGTCGCTGGCGGAGGGCCGGGCCGCATGGGCGATCCCGTGGCCGTGTGTTCACGAGTTCTTCTCGATCGTGACCCATCCCCGGGTGTACGCCCCGCCCAGTACGGCGGCGGAGGCCGTCCGCCAGATCGATGCCTGGCTGGGATCGCCCTCGCTGGTGATGATCGGCGAGGCGGGCAACCACTGGCAGGTCCTTCAGAAGATGCTGCAGGAGGGCAAGGTCGCGGGCCCGATGGTCCACGATGCCCGGATCGCGGCGCTGTGCGCCACGCATGGCGTACGCGAGCTGTGGACGATGGACCGTGACTTCAGCCGCTTCCCTGCACTGGTGACCCGTAACCCGCTGCGGAGCTGAGGCCCGCGAGAGGGCCGTGATGTCAATCGAGGTCGGCCAGGGGCTGCACGCGGTGGGGGACCACGGTCGAGAGGGTGATCACCGTGCTGCTGCGCCGTACGCCCGGGATGGCCAGGGCGCGGTCGATGACCTGCTGGACGTGCTCGTGGTCGCGGCCGGCGAGGCGGCACCAGACGTCGCCGGGACCGGTGACGATGTGCGCCTCCAGGACCTCGGGGATCGCCTCCAGCGCGGCGGAGATGTCCGCCCGGGAGACCTGCTCGACCTCCAGCGTGGTGAAGGCCTGCACCGGGTAGCCGAGGGCCGCGGGGGAGAGGTTCGGGCCGAAGCCGGTGACCACGCCGTCGGCGACCATGCGGTCGAGCCGGGCCGAGACGGTGCCCCGGGCGACGCCGAGCAGGCGGGCGATCTCCAGCAGCCCGGTCCGGGGGCGCTCGGCGATCAGGCGGAGCAGTCTGCGGTCGAGGTCGTCCAGGCCGTTCCTCCGGGCTGCCAATCTGTCCACCTCCGCGGATAGGGGGAGCGGCCGGTACTGCCGATCTGGCAGTGGAACCGCCAGGGTGTTGCCCGGTTCGCCGGTGAGATCCAGACTACGCCTGCAATCAGGCACCTGTTCCGGGCCATGCCTGCACGGCGGGCACGCGTTCCCATCCGGTCCGCACGGCGGGCACGCGTTCCCGTCCGCTCCGCACGGCGGGCGGGCGTCCCGGGCCGCACCCGCGCACTGTGGAGGTCACCATGGCACGCCCGCACTCCCACCCGTTCGTCCCGTACCGGCCGGCCCGCCACCCCGAACCGGAGATGATCGCCCGCGGCCGCGAGTTCTACGCGCACATGGACGCCCGCCGCAGCGTGCGCTTCTTCAGCGACGAGCCGGTCCCGCGCGAGTGCGTGGAGCTGGCGGTCCGCACGGCGAACACCGCGCCGTCCGGGGCGCACCAGCAGCCCTGGAAGTTCGTGATCATCGGTGACCCGGGCACGAAGCGGCGGATCCGGGAGGCGGCCGAGGCCGAGGAGCGGCGGAACTACGAGGGCGGGCGGCTGACGCCGGAGTGGCGCGAGGCCCTGGCGCCGCTGGAGACCGACTCCGACAAGGGCTACCTGGAGACGGTGCCGTGGCTGGTGGTGTGCTTCGCCGAGAAGTACGGCCTGCGCCCGGAGGGTGCCCGGGTCAAGCACTACTACGTCAACGAGAGCGTCGGCATCGCCTGCGGGCTCCTCATCGCGGCGCTGCACACGATGGGCCTGTCCACGCTCACGCACACGCCCAACCCGATGGCGTTCCTGAGCGAGATCTGCGGGCGGCCGGGCAACGAGCGGCCCTACATCCTGTTCCCGATCGGGTACGCCGCGCCCGACGCGGAGGTGCCCGACCTGGTCCGCAAGCCGTTCTCGCAGGTGGTCGCCTAGGCGGGTCGCGGGGGCCCTCCGGCGCGGGTCCGGGAGGCCGGGCGCGGAGCCGGAAAGCCCTGCGGGGGCGGCCTTCCCGGCTTCGGAACGCGTCTAGCTGGATCGTTGAAAGTCGAAGCTTTTGGGTCTTGTGAGCGGCCTCTGTCAAGGCTACGATCACGACAACTCTTAGGAAACTTTCCTAAAAAAAGAACCGAACGGGAGTCCACGTGGCCCGTTCGAACCTGCCCGAAAAGATCATTAGCTGCGGAAACTCGAAGACGAGAACCGTCGCCGCCCGAGGCTCGGCCATCCGGTCGCCTCACACCCTCTCTTCCCTCCTTCACGGGAGCGATCATGCGACGTCCCCTCCCTTTACCCGATCTGACGGAGCCGGCAAACTCCGGCGGGTCCACCGCACCGGGCGCCCCGCGCGGGGACACGCGCGGCCGGACCGGCGCGGGAGCCCCCGGGCGCTCCCCGGGCCGGGCCCGCTGACCCGCGGCCCGCGGACCACGGCACCCTCCCGCCGTTCCTGCCGGCGGGACCGTGCCCCCATCGCCGTACGGCCCGCGCCGAGCCCTCCCCGCACTCCCCGGGGAGCACCCCCGCCGGGCGCGGGCCGTACGGCCACCCCCCACCAGAGTCCAACGAGGTCAATGTGAAATCCCGTCTCCTCTCCAGATCCCTCGTCGCCCTGGCGGCGCTGCTCCTCACCGGCCTGGCGGCGCCCCCCGCCCAGGCCGCAGGTTCCGCCACCGCCACCTTCACGAAGACCGCCGACTGGGGCTCCGGCTTCCAGGGCGGTTACACGATCAAGAACGGGACCTCCGCCACGATCAACTCGTGGAAGGTCGAGTTCGACCTCCCGGCGGGAGTGAGCGTCGGCTCCTTCTGGGACGCGTCCCTGACCCGCAGCGGACAGCACTTCACCTTCTCCAACCTCGGCTGGAACGGCACCCTCGCCCCCGGCGCCAGCGTGAGCTTCGGCTTCCTCGGCTCGCCCGGCGGGGCGGCGGCCGTACCGGCGAACTGCAAGCTCAACGGCGCCGACTGCGGCGGCGACGGCGGCCCGACCGACCCCGTGCTGCCCGGAAAGCCCGGCGCTCCGAGCGCGACCGGCGGGACCAAGAGCATCGCCCTGGCCTGGGGCGCGTCGTCCGGCACCGTGACCGGCTACCGCGTCTACGAGGGGAGCACCCAGAAGGCCCAGGTCACCGGGACCAGCGCCACGATCTCCGGCCTGGGCGACTGCGAGACGCACACCTACACCGTCAAGGCCTACAACGCCGAAGGAGAGTCGCCCGCCAGCGCCGAGGCGACCGGCACCACCACCGGCTGCACCCCGAGCCCGCTGCCCAAGCACTTCCTCACCGGCTACTGGCACAACTTCGACAACGAGGCCGTGGAGCTGAAGCTCTCGGCGGTGCCCACCTCCTACGACCTGGTCGCGGTCTCCTTCGGCGAGGCCACGAGCACCCCCGGCGAGGTGACCTTCGCCGTGGACCCGGGCCTGTCGGCCTCCCTCGGCGGCTACACCGACGCCCAGCTCAAGGCCGACGTCAAGACCCTCCAGTCACGCGGCCAGAAGGTTATCCTCTCCGTCGGCGGTGAGAAGGGCCGCGTGCAGGTCGCCAGCGCCGCCGCGGCGACGAAGTTCGCCGACACCGTCCACGCCCTGATGCAGTCCTACGGCTTCGACGGTGTGGACATCGACCTGGAGAACGGCCTCAACGCCACCTACATGGGCCAGGCGCTGCGGTCGCTGCGCGCCAAGGCGGGCGCGGACCTGATCATCACGATGGCCCCGCAGACCATCGACATGCAGTCGACCGGCGCGGAGTACTTCAAGCTCGCGCTGAACATCAAGGACATCCTCACCGTCGTCCACACCCAGTACTACAACTCCGGCGCCATGCTCGGCTGCGACCAGATGGCCGCCTACTCGCAGGGCACGGTCAACTTCCTCACCGCACTGGCCTGCATCCAGCTGGAGAACGGCCTGCGCCCCGACCAGGTGGCGCTCGGCCTGCCCGCCGGACCCGGCGCGGCCGGCGGCGGCATCGTCTCCCCGGCCGTGGTCAACCAGGCGCTGACCTGCCTGGCCACCCGGACCAACTGCGGCAGCTTCGTCCCGCCGCGCGCCTACCCGGGGATCCGCGGCGCGATGACCTGGTCGATCAACTGGGACGCCTCGAACAACTGGAACTTCTCCAAGACCGTCAAGCCGCACCTCGCCACCCTCCCCTAGGAATGATCATGAGACTACGCCGTACGGCCGTCGCCGTACTCTCCGCCGTGGCAGTGACATCCGCCGGGCTGACCGCCGCGGCCACCGCCGCCACCGCCGCACCCCAGGCGAGCGCCGTGTTCGCCGCCCCCGCCTGGCAGGCCTGGACGGCCTACGCCGTCGGCGCCCGGGTCAGCTACAACGGCGTCGACTACGAGGCGATCCAGGGCCACACCTCCCTGCCCGGCTGGGAGCCGCCCAACGTCCCCGCCCTGTGGAAGCTCGCCACCGGCGGCCCCACCAACCCGCCCGGCACGCCCGGACAGCCCGGCGCCCCCTCGGTCACCGGCACCACGAACTCCTCGATCTCCCTGACCTGGGGCGCGTCGTCCGGCACCGTGACCGGCTACCGCGTCTACGAGGGGGGCACCCAGAAGGCGCAGGTCACCGGGACCAGCGCCACGATCGGTTCGCTGGGGACCTGCACCACCCACACCTACACGGTCAAGGCCTACAACGCGCAGGGCGAGTCAGCCGCCAGCAGCCAGGTCACCGGCACCACCACCGGCTGCACCAACCCCGACCCGCCCGGCAAGCTGCCCGGCGCGCCGTACCTCTACATGGGCTGGGGCAACCCGCCCAGCCCGGCCACGGTCATGGACGCGACCGGCGTCAAGTCCTTCACGATGGCCTTCATCCTGGCCCAGAACGGCTGCAACCCCGCCTGGGACGGCCAGCGCCCCCTGACCGGCGGCACCGACGCCTCGGCGATCAACACGATCAAGTCCAAGGGCGGCAGCGTCGAGATCTCCTTCGGCGGCTGGAGCGGCAACAAACTCGGCCCGAACTGCTCCACCCCGCAGGCCTTCGCCGGAGCGGTGCAGAAGGTCATCGACGCCCACGGCCCGGCGGTGGTCGACTTCGACATCGAGAACACCGACGAGTTCGAGAACTACACCGTCCAGGACCGCATCCTCAACGGCCTGAAGATCGTCCGGCAGAGCAACCCGAACGTGAAGATCGTCGTCACCATCCCGACGTTCAAGTCGGGTCTGAGCGCCGCGGGCGTCCGGCTGGTCAACCAGGCCAAGGCGCTGAACGTCCCGATCGACAACTACACGATCATGCCGTTCAACTTCGGCGGCACCGACATGTACCAGGACACGGTCAACGCCTCCGAGGGGCTGAAGAACTCGCTGAAGAGCGCGTTCGGCTGGAGCGACGCCGTGGCCTACGCGCACATGGGCATCTCCGGCATGAACGGCAAGTCCGACCAGGGGGAGACCACCACCCCGGCCACCTGGACCCGGATCCGCGACTGGGCCAAGTCCAAGGGCCTGACCAGGCTCTCCTTCTGGTCGACCAACCGCGACCGGGTCAACGGCGGCGGCGTCCCGCAGGCCGAGTGGGAGTTCACCCGGATCACCGCGGGCTTCTAGCCGGTACGGCCCGCGCCCCGCGACCCCGGGGCGCGGGCCGTACTCCCATGACACCCCCCAACAGAGCCTCGTGAGGCAGGTCATGAACCAACGATCGGCACGGATTCGGCTGGCGGCGGTCGCCGTCCTGGCGCTGGGCGGGGCGATGCTCTCCGCCTCGCCCGCGCACGCCGCCGACATCGTCACCAACCCCGGGTTCGAGGACGGGCTGACCGGCTGGAGTTGTTCGGCGTCGTCGGGCGCGGCGGCGGTCTCCTCGCCGGTGCACGGCGGGTCGAAGGCGCTGCAGGCCACCCCGGCCGGGTCCGACACCGCGCGCTGCCAGCAGACCGTCGCCGTCAAGCCCTCCTCGTCCTACTCGCTGTCGGGGTGGGTGCGCGGCGGCTACGTCTTCCTCGGCGTGAGCGGCACCGGCACGACCGACACCAGCACCTGGGCGTCCTCCCCGTCGGCCTACACGCAGCTGACCCGGACCTTCACCACCGGTCCGTCGACCAGGACGGTGACGGTCTACGTCAACGGCTGGTACGGCCAGGGCGCCTACCAGGCCGACGACGTCGTGCTGGACGGCCCGCCCGGAGAGGGGCAGGTCCCGCCCGCGCCGACCGGTCTGACCGGCACCGGGAACGTCACCACCGCCACCCTGAAGTGGAACGCCGTCCAGGGCGCGACCGGCTACAGCGTCTACCGGAACGGGACCAAGGTCGCCACCGCCACCGGAACCTCCTACAGCGAGAACCCGCAGCCCGGCACCTACGGCTACCAGGTGACCGCCTCCAACGCGGCCGGCGAGTCGGTCAAGTCCGCGACAGTCTCGGTGACGGTCGGCAACGACCAGCCGCCGCCCCCGCCCGCCCCGACCGGCCTGACCGGGACCGCCGGCGGCCTGAACGTCGCGCTGAAGTGGAACGCCTCGGCCGGCGCGACCGGCTACAACGTCTACCGGGCCGGAACCAAGATCGCCACCGTCACCGGCACCTCCCACACCGACACCACCCCGGCCGCCGGAACCTACGCCTACCACGTCAAGGCCTTCCACCAGACCGGCGTCGAGTCGGGCGGCTCCAACACCGTCACCGTGAGGACCTCCGGCGAGCCGCCCGCGGGCGACCGGCTCCTGGTCGGGTACCTGCACGCTTCCTTCGCCAACGGCTCCGGCTACGTCCGGATGGCCGACGTGCCGGACGAGTGGGACTTCATCAACCTCGCCTTCGGCGAGCCCACCTCGGTGACCTCCGGTGACATCCGCTTCCGGCAGTGCCCGGCCGCCGAGTGCCCCAACGTCGAGTCCGAGGCCGACTTCATCGCGGCGATCAAGGCCAAGCAGGCGCGCGGCAAGAAGGTGCTGATCTCGATCGGCGGCCAGAACGGCCAGGTCCAGCTCACCACCGCCGCCGCCCGCGACACGTTCGTCGAGTCGGTGAGCGCCATCATCGACAAGTACGGCCTCGACGGCCTCGACATCGACTTCGAGGGCCACTCGCTCTACCTCGACAACGGCGACACCTCGCTGAGCAGCCCGACCACCCCGGTGATCGTCAACCTGATCGCCGCGCTGAAGACGCTCAAGGCGAAGTACGGCGCGAAGTTCGTGCTGACCATGGCCCCCGAGACGTTCTTCGTCCAGCTCGGCTACCAGTTCTACGGTCCCGGCCCCAACGGCGCCGCCGACCGGCGGGCCGCCTCCTACCTGCCCGTCATCCACGCCATGCGCAACGACCTGACGCTGCTGCACGTCCAGGACTACAACTCCGGGCCGATCAAGGGGCTGGACGACCAGTTCCACACCATGGGCACGCACGACTTCCACGTGGCCATGACCGACATGCTGCTCGCGGGCTTCCCGATCATGGGCAACGCGGGCAACGTCTTCCCGCCCCTGCGCCAGGAGCAGGTCGCCATCGGCCTGCCCGCCGCGCCCTGGGCCGGGAACGGCTTCACCACGGTGGCCGAGGTCCAGAAGGCCTTCGACTGCCTGGCCAAGGGCACCAACTGCGGGCCGTACAAGCCGAAGGGGGTCTACCCGAACCTCCGCGGCCTGATGACCTGGTCCATCAACTGGGACAAGTACAACGGCTTCGAATTCTCCCGAAACCACCGGGCCTACCTCGACGGGCTCGGTTAGAAAGCCCCTCGCCGCCGGGAGAGACGGACTCCCGGCGGCGAGGTCTTCCCCCGCCGGATCCGGGGGACGGCCCGGCCGTCCTGTGCGGAGCCCGGCGGCGTCGCGGGAGCGGCGGCACGGCGCCGGACGGCGGCCGGAAGCTGGGAGGCAGGTCTCGTTTCGGCGTTCGAGTGGTTGTTCGCCCGCGACTTCCGGCAGGCTAGAGGCCGTCATGGACTACGCAATTCCCACGGGGACCATCCTCGTCACAGGTGTCGTGCTCGCTCTGGTCGCGCAGTGGAGGGGCTGGCGCCCCTCGCTGCCCGTCGTGCTCGCGGTCGGAGTCGTCTTCCGGATCCTCATCATGGCCTTCGCCGCGAAGAGCGAATGGCAGCCGGTCGACTTCGTCAACAGCTTCAAGCCCGCGGGCGAGGCGGTCATGAACGGCGAGGACCCCGTCCTGGGAAGCAAGGGCGGCTGGCACTTCCTGCCGATGATCCCGTACGTGTACGGCCTGCTGCTCTGGCTGGGCATCCCGTGGGAGTGGAGCGGACGCCTGGTCACCGCGGTCGCCGACATCATCCTCATCCCGCTGGTCGGCAAGCTCGCCGGAGGGGCCACCGCCAACCTGAGGGCCTTCCAGTACGCCTGCAACCCCCTGGCGATCCTCATCGCCTCCCTGCACGGCCAGGTCGAGCCGGTCGCGCTGGTCTTCGGCGTGGCCGCCTTCGTCGTGGCCCGCGGTCCCGGCGACCCCGACCGCCCCGGCCTGCGCAACGATCCGGTTGCGCTGGTGCGCGAGAAGGCATCGGCCCTCGGGCTCGGCGGAGCCGTACGGCACCTGGCCGCCGGCGCGCTCCCGGCGCTGGCGCGGGCGTTCACCCCGCGCGAGGGCGACCGGGAGACGATGCGCCGCGCCCTCTTCGCCGGGCTGCTGATGGGGCTGGCACTGTGCGCGAAGAGCTGGCCGATCTGGCTGATCCCGGGCATGCTCCTGCTACTGCCGACCGTGCGCGCCCGCGTGGTCGCGTTCGTGGCCACCGGCATCGCACCCGTCTTCTTCATCGTCACCGAGCCCCTCTTCCTGAACGCCTCCCTGGGAGAGATCACGCAGGCGCTGAGCACGATCGGGGACATCCGCCCGATCGTCGGCGAGTGGGGCTACAGCGCCATCCTGGTCGGCGGGGACTGGACGCTCGACTCCGGGATCGCGCAGTTCGGCACCCGGCTGATCTACGTCACGCTGCTGGTGGTGGCCTTCCTCTGGCGCCGCGCCGACCCGGTGGACCTCACCACCGCCGTGCTGCTCGCCTTCATGGTCGTCACGCCCCGCCTCGGCGCGCAGTACCTGCTCTGGTTCATGCCGTTCCTCGTCGCCCGGCCCACCCCCGCCCGCTTCGCCTGGCCCGCGATCATCGGCGTCTGCCTGTGGGCCGGGTACGGCTACCTGCCCATGACCCAGTCCTGGGAGATCTGGGCGGCGCAGCACTCGGGATGGGCCCAGGCCTCCGTGGCGCTGCTGCCGATCCTGGCCTACGCCATGCCCTGGGACCGCCGCGTCTCGGCCGCCTACGGGCGCAGGCCGGAGGAGGGCTCCCGGGTGCCCGTCCCCGCGTCCGTCTGAGCCGCTCCCGCCGGAAAACCCGGTGCGCCCGTCAGGGGCGACTTGTCACCCCTGACGGCATGCAGGCCACCGTGACCGTCACTCCGGCGCAGCTTCCGGGCGCGCTGCTGCACGTCGCCGTCGTGCGCCCGGTGCGGAGGCCCGGCGCCCCGGCCCGGTGGGGCGGCGGGGGACCCGTCTCCCGGCCCTCCCGGGGACCGGGACCGCGGTCCCGATCGCCGGGAAGACGGGCTGCTAGGTTCCGGAGGTGTGACGAACCATGCGGAAGTCCTGCGCTACACCGCCTTCACCCACGACCCGGACGGGGGGAACCCCGCCGGGGTCGTCCTGGACGCCGCCGCGCTCTCCGACGCGGAGATGCTCGCCGTGGCCGCCGAGGTCGGCTACTCCGAGACCGCCTTCCTGACCTCGCGCGACGACGCGGCCCGCGCCTTCCGGGTCCGCTACTTCGCCCCCTCGGCGGAGGTCGGCTTCTGCGGGCACGCCACGATCGCCACCTCGGTGGCGCTGGCCGAGCGGATCGGGGTGGGGCCGCTGACCTTCACCACCAACGTGGGCGAGATCGCCGTGGAGACCGAGGTCGACGGGGACACGCTGCGGGCCACCCTCACCAGCGTGCCCACCCGTTCGGAGCCCATGGACGAGGACGCGCTGGACGAGACGCTCGCCGCCCTGGGCTGGTCCCGCGACGACCTCGACAAGGCCTTCCCGCCGCACGTCGCGTTCGCCGGCAACGACCATCCGATGATCGCCGCCGTGTCCCGCGCCCGCCTGGCCGACCTGCACTACGACGTCGGCGCGCTGAAGTCGATCATGACCCGGCGCGGGTGGACGACCGTGAACCTGTTCTGGCGTGAGCACGACGGGCGCTACCACGCGCGCAACCCGTTCCCGATCGGCGGGGTGGTCGAGGACCCGGCGACCGGTGCCGCCGCGGCGGCGTTCGGCGGCTACCTGCGGGGCCTGGGGGCCGGGGTGCGGGAGTTCACGGTCATCCAGGGCGTCGACATGGGCCGCCCGAGCGAGCTGAAGGGGTCGATCGCCGCGGCGGACGGGCGCACCCGGGTGAGCGGCGGGGCCGTCGCGATGACCACCCCCTGACGGGCGCCGCGGCGGAGACTCCTTGACTCCGGCCAAGCACTTGTTCAAGATCCGGATGTGGCGACATTCGCTGAGCTGATCCGGGCACGGGCCGGCGACGAGCACCCCGGGCTGCTGTTCGAGGACGAGAGCTACACCTGGGCGCGGCTCGTCCGGGAGGCGGAGCGCCGGGCCGCCCTGGCGCTCCGCCTCCGCGAGCCGGGGCGGCCTTTCCACATCGGCGTGCTGCTGGAGAACGTGCCCGAGTACGTGCTGTGGATCTTCGCCGCGGCCCTGTCGGGCGCCGCGGTGGTCGGGATCAACCCGACCAGGCGCGGCGGGGAGCTGGCGAGGGACGTCCGCCACACCGACTGCCTGTTCGTCGTCACCGACTCCGCCGGGTACGGCCTGCTCGACGGGATGGACACCGGAGTCCCGCCGGACCGGATCCTCCGGGTGGACACCCCCCGCTACCGCGATCTCCTCGCCCGCCGTACGGACGTCCCGGGAGCGGGGCCGCACGGCGGGGACGCGGGCCGTACCGGAGCCGGGGCGGAGGGGACCGGGCCCGGACCGGGCGACCCGCTGCTGCTGCTGTTCACCTCCGGGTCCACGGGGGCGCCGAAGGCCGTGGTCTGCGGACAGGGACGGCTGGCCGCGATCGCGGAGCGGGGCGGGCGGTTCGGGATCGGGCGCGACAGCGTGACCTACCTGGCGATGCCGCTCTTCCACGGCAACGCGATCATGGCGAACCTGGCCATGGCCGTCCACGCCGGGGCGACGGTCGCGATGCGCCGCCGGTTCAGCGCCTCGGGCTTCCTCCCCGACGTCCGCAGGTACGGCGTCACCTACTTCAACTACGTCGGGCGCGCGCTCGCCTACGTCCTCGCCACCCCCGAGCGCCCCGGCGACGCGGACAACCCCCTGCGGACCGCGTTCGGCACCGAGGCCTCCGCCCGGGACATGGCCGGGTTCGCCCGGCGGTTCGGCGCCCGGATCATCGAGGGCTACGGCTCCTCCGAGGGCGCGATCAGCATCTCGAAGGTCCCCGGCACCCCGTCCGACGCGCTCGGCCTCCCCCCGGAGGACATGGACGTCGCCGTCCACGACCCGGAGACCGGCCGCGAGTGCCCGCGGGCCCGCTTCGGCGACGGCGGCAGGCTGCTCAACGGGGACGAGGCCATCGGCGAGATCGTCCGCCGGGACGCCGCCGCCTTCGAGGGCTACTACGCCAACCCCGGGGCCGACGGCCTGCGCCTGCGCGGCGGATGGTACTGGAGCGGAGACCTGGGCTACCGCGACGCGGACGGGTACTTCTACTTCGCCGGCCGGGACGCCGACTGGCTCCGGGTGGACAGCGAGAACTTCGCCGCGGCCCCGGTCGAGCGCGTCCTGTCCCGCTTCCCGGGGACCGTCATGTGCGCGGTCTACGCCGTCCCCGACTCCCGCACCGGCGACCAGGTCATGACCGCCCTCGAACTCGGCCCCGACTCCGGCCCCGAAGCCTTCGACCCCGCCGCGTTCACGGACTTCCTCCGCGCCCAGCCCGACCTCGGCACCAAGTGGGCGCCCATGTTCGTACGGCTCACGCCGGAGATGCCGCTCACCGCCACCAACAAGGTGGACCGGCGCGCCCTGCGCCGGGACCGCTGGGAGTGCGCCGATCCGGTCTGGTGGAGCCCGGCCCGCGACCTGCGCTACGCCCCGCTCACCGGCGAGGTGCGGCTCGCCCTGCGCGCGGAGTTCGCCGAGTTCGGCCGCGGGCACCTGCTGTGAGGGGCCGTCCTGCGGTGAGGGGCCGTCCGATTCCTGCAAGACGCGGCCCGGGGGGCGGGCGTACGGTCGGAGCATGAAGACGCTGACCGAGGACGCGCTCGCCGCGGCGGGCCGGTACATCCAGCTCAACGCCCGTCTGATCGACCGGTTGAGATACGACAGGCTGCTCGGCGGGGGGTCGCCGGACCGGGTGCTGGCCGTGCTGCGCGCCCACCAGAACCCCGACGGCGGGTTCGGCCACGCGCTCGAACCCGATCTGAGGGGCGCGGAGAGCCAGCCGGAGCCGGTCGAGGTGGCCTTCTGGATCCTCGACGAGCTGGACGCGTTCGACGACCCGATGGTGACGGCGGCCTGCGATTACCTCGTGACGGTCACCGCGGAGGACGGCGGGGTGCCGTTCGTGCTGCCGAGCGTCCGGACCTCCCCGCGCGCCCCCTGGTGGGAGACCCCCGACGACCCGCCCGGCTCCCTGGTGCCGACCGCCTCGATCGCCGGCCTGCTGCACAAGCACAAGGTCTCCCACCCCTGGCTCGCCCCGGCCACCGCGTTCACCTGGAGCGCGATCGAGGCGGCGACCGAGCTCCAGCCCTACACGGCGCGGGCCGTCCTGCACTTCCTGGAGCACGCACCGGACCGCGACCGGGCCCACGAGCAGTTCGTACGGCTCCGCGAGGCGATCCTGGCCACGGTCTCCTTCGACCCGGACGCGGGCGGCGAGGCGCACTTCCCGCTGGACTTCGCCCCCGAGCCGGGCGAACTGCCGCTCTTCTCCGACGAGGTGCTCGAACGCCACCTCGACGCGCTGATCGACCAGCAGAGCGCCGAGGGCGGCTGGGCGCCCAACTTCCTCATGTGGACCCCGGTCGTCGCCCACGAGTGGGGCGGGTTCCTCACCGTGGCCCGGCTGAGGACGCTCAAGGCCTACGGGCGGCTGCCTACGGGCGGCTGACGAGCCGGCCCATCGGGACCCCGGCCAGCCGCCTCACCTCGTTGGCCATGTGGGACTGGTCGGCGTAGCCGCTGGCCAGCGCCACCTCGGCCAGGGCGAGGCCGCGCCGGGCCAGCTCCAGCGCCCGCTGGAAGCGCACGACCCGCTGCAGCACCTTGGGCCCGTAACCGAAGGTCCGCAGGCAGCGCCGGTGGAGCTGCCGCTCGCTCAGCCCGAGCTCCCAGGCGACCTCTCCGACGCTCCTCCCCTCCCGCAGCGCCCCGGCGATCGCCGGGGCGGCCGGATCGGGGCGGGAGGTCGAGCGCAGCCGTACGGCCAGCGCCTCCTGCAGGGCCTCGGCGGTCACGGCGCCGCCGGAGGCCGTGGAGGCCGTGGAGGCCGCGGAGGCCGTGGCGCCGGGGGCGGGCTCCTCGGACGTGAGACCGGGGAACCCGCCCAGATCGGACAGGGGCACCCGCTGGTCGCGCAGGGCCTCCACCGGGACTCCGAACACCTCGCCGACCGCGCCCGGCCGGAACCGGACCCCGGCGTAGCGGTCGCCGGGGGAGATCCGCACCGGCATCGGCCCGGTGTCGGGCCCGGCCACGTGAGGGCCGTCCGGGCCCCAGATCAGGTCGACGCAGCCGTCCGGCACGACCAGCGTGGTCGCAGGGGAGGTCGCGACGCTCGTCCAGAGGCAGGCCACCCGCCCGGCGAGCGCCGGATCGGGGGCCCACTCGCGGTACACGCCTCCAGGGTACGGCGGGGGCCGTCATCCGGTCCCGGGCGGGGAGGGGCCGCCATGCCCGTCCCCGGGCGGGGCCTCGCCGGAGATGAGCGCCGCCGCCCACCCGCCGCCGGGATCGCTGTCGATCAGCAGGGCACGGGCCAGCAGGCTGAGCGGGATGGCCAGCAGCGCGCCCAGCGGGCCGAGCACGAACGCCCACACCAGGAGGGAGAGGAACGTCACGGTCGTGGACAGGCCGACCGCGTCGCCGAGGAACTTGGGCTGGATGAGCGACTGGACCACGAAGTTGATCGCCATGTAGGCGGCGATCACGGAGAGCATGGTCGTGAGCCCGCCCTCCAGCAGGCCGAGCAGGGCGGGCGGGACGAGCCCGATGATGAAGCCGAGGTTCGGGATGTAGTTGGTGATCAGCGCCAGCATCCCCCAGAGCAGCGGGAGCGGGACGCCGAGCAGCCAGAGCGCGGTGACGTCCAGGGCCGCGCAGACGAGGCCGAAGACCGTGGAGACGACCAGGTAGCGGCGGGTGTTGCGGGCGAAGGACGTGAGCGCGTCGATGAGTCTCGGCCGGTGCGCCGCGCCGGAGGAGAGGATCCGGGAGAAGACGGGGGCGTCCAGGCACATCGCGAGCAGCAGGACGATGATCAGGACCAGGCCGGAGAAGACGCCGAGCAGTCCGGAGGCGAACCCCTGCACGAGCGTGAAGACCTTGCCGGGGTCGAAGGACCGGATGGCCTGGTTGATCTGGTCGGTGCCGACGCCCAGGCGGGTGGCGAGTTCCTGGGCCTGGACGACGAGCTCGTTGAACTGCCTGGCGTAGGTCGGCGCCAGGCCGGCCATCTGCGCGACGGAGACGGTCAGGACCGCCACCATGCCGAGCAGGACGAGCAGGACGACGGCCAGCGGGGCCGCGACCAGCAGCCAGCAGGGCGCGCCGCGGCCCTGGAGCCAGGTCCTGATCGGGGAGACCGCGATGACGAGGACCAGCGCGAGGAACAGCGGGCCGAGGATCGAGCCGACCTCCCTGATCCCGGCCAGTACGATCACCGCGCTCGCGGTGCAGAGCAGCACGATCAGGGCCCTGGGAGCCGTTCTCCGGTCAGTCATGTCCTCTCCCTACCCGTGCGGAGAGGGTGCGATCTTCTCTTCCCCGCCGTTGATTTGACGGAGTCGATGGTCCTTCGTAGAGTTCACAGGCCCGAGGGGGCCGGTGGAGATCACCAGCACCCCGGGAACCCCTCTGACCACTCCTTCGCCATGGAGCGTTCGCGCTCCGGCAAAGTCAGGTTCGACAAGAGCCGGATGTTGGAGTAAGGTTGAAGGGTTGCTCCGGAGACGGGGTGGTCGCGATCCGGATGGATCGCCCGAAACGGGTCAGGTTGACACGAATCGG
>NZ_JACHJJ010000052.1 GCF_014203605.1 Thiemannella venezuelensis
TCGTATCGCCGCAGGCTCTATCAGTACCGTGCTCGTATCAGCCACTACCGGCGACGACATCGCTTATACAACGAAATGTTGTTGTAGTACTAGGTGGAAGTGGACGTCAAGGGGTGTATCGGGTTCAGAAAGCGTCAGAAGTGTCAACGACGCGCGAATCTGGACCCGTCTGCTTGTCGGCGAGCGCCGAGCGGGTCGCGTGCAATGACGCCAGGAGCTGCAGCCGGTCCGCGTCGGCGCTGCCCGGCTCGGCGGTGAAGACCAGCATGACCGGGCCGGGGTTGCCGGGCAGCGGATAGGTGTCCCAGTCCAGGACGATGTCGCCGACCGCGGGGAGCCGGAAGGTCTTGGTGCCGCTGACCGACGCGCGTACGTCGTGCCGGGCCCACAGCCGCCGGAACTCGGCGCTGCGGATGCTCAGCTCACCGACGATCGCGGTGGCGCGCGGATGAGTGGGGTCGGTGGCGACGGCGGCACGCATCATACCGATGTAGTCCAGGGCCTGCCGCTCCCAGTCCGGGCAGCTCCGCTCGCCGGTCAGCGTGTCGTCGAACATCAGCAGGAGCATGTTGAGCCGGTGGGGCGGGTAAGCGTCCGGGTCACCGAGCAGCGCCTCCGCCATCGGGTTCCAGGCGAGCAGGTCGAGGTGCCGGCCGAGCACGACCGCTGGGGTGTCCATCACCCGCAGCAGCCGCCGTGTGCTGTCCGGCACCCTTTCCGGGCCACGGTCCACCCGGGCGGGTACCGGCCGGCGGGCGGCGCGGGCCAGGGTGAACAGGTGCCGGCGTTCCTCGCCGTCGAGGCCGAGCGCCCCGGCGAGCGCGTCCAGGACATCGTCGGACGGGCGCACCTCCCGGCCCTGCTCCATCCGCTGGTAGTAGTCGGTGCTCAGCCCGGCCAGCAAGGCCAGCTCCTCGCGCCGCAGCCCGGTGACCTTGCGCCGGCCGCCCGGCTCCAGGCCGACGTCGTATGGACGCAGCCTGCCGCGCCGGGCCCGCAGGAAATCTCCGAGCTCACGAGCGTACGGATTGCTCATGCCGCAAGTGTGCCGCCTCGCCGGGCACCCATGGTAGGTCCCGCAGACCTAGGCAGCCGAGAACGATCGAACCGGCTCGCGTTGCTTCTAGCGTCGTCGGTCTACCGTACCGATACCCGCAGGAGCAGCAGATGACCGGATGGACCGCCGACCGCATCCCCGACCAGCACGGCCGGATCGCCGTCGTGACCGGCGCGAACTCGGGCCTGGGCCTGGTCACCGCGACCGAGCTGGCCCGTCGCGGCGCCCATGTCGTGCTCGCCGTCCGCAACACCGCCGCCGGCGAGGAGGCCGCCCGCCGGATCGGTGGCGACGTCGAGGTGCGCGAGCTGGACCTGGCCTCCCTCGATTCGGTACGCGCGTTCGCCGCGAAGCTGGCCGTCGACCACCCTGCGATCGATCTGCTGGTCAACAACGCCGGCGTGGTGCTGCTCGGCCCGCGCCGCACCTCCGCCGACGGCTTCGAGCTGCAGCTCGCCACCAACATGCTGGGCCACTTCGCGCTGACCGGCCTGCTGCTCGGCAAGCTGGCCGCGGCGAGGCGATCCCGGGTGGTCAGTCTCGGCTCGATCACCCATAAGAACGCGCACCTCGACTTCGACGACCTGATGTCCGAACGTGACTACCGGGCCGCTCCCGCCTACGGTCGGTCCAAGCTCGCCACCACGATCTTCGGCGTCGAGCTGGACCGCCGCCTGCGCGTCGCCGGATCGCCGATCGTCAGTGCGCTGGCCCATCCCGGTCTCACCCGCACCAACCTGACTCCGCGTGCCTGGGAGCACCGTGGCCGGTTCGGGCAGATGATCGCGCGGCTCGGCCTGCTGGTCACCCAGTCGGTGGAGCAGGGCGCGCTGCCGCAGTTGCGCGCCGCGACCGATCCCGGTGTGCGGGGCGGCCAGTTCTTCGGGCCGTCCAGGCTCTGGGAGACGCGGGGCCCGGTCACCGAGGCCCGGCTCAGCCGAGAGGCGGCCGATCCGG
The DNA here is from genome assembly GCF_014203605.1 of Thiemannella venezuelensis. Taxonomy (GTDB): domain Bacteria; phylum Actinomycetota; class Actinomycetes; order Streptosporangiales; family Streptosporangiaceae; genus Planomonospora_A; species Planomonospora_A venezuelensis. Next base: position 2,015 of record NZ_JACHJJ010000052.1, read on the forward strand.
CCGTCGGCAAGCGGCTCTGGGCGGCGGCCGAGGAACTGACCGGCGTCAGCTACCTGTGAACCCGGTGGTCACCGGTCGGCCGGTGGCGACCCGCAGCATCTCGACCAGCCACCTGATGCGATCGTGCACGGCCGCCTCAAACCGCCATGCCGACGATCGGTGTCTACGTGCCGTCGTCGACAGGGCGAACGTTGCCTGATGTGGCACCGGGAGGTTCGAGCTCCTGACATCCTGCTTGCAAAGACGCGTACCGATCTTGGATGGCTGGCAAAGAAGCAGCTCACGCACCGATAGCGCTCCCCGTGACTCCCCCTGTTCCCCTTTGCTCCCCGCCCTATCGGGCACGCCGTCAGCAAGGAGGCGAACCGTCCAAAGTCTTCGGGAACGGAGTCGCGGACAGGATATGGAACTGTCCGGCTTCGTCGCCAACACCGTTGAGCCCTGGGGCGCAGCACTGAACGCTTTTCATCCCCAGGCGGCGGCCTGCCTGGTCACAGCATGATCGAGAGTCGGGCGTTCGCCTGACGACGTAGAGAAGCTCCTGGTAAATGGGTTGATCACCACAACCAGACCCATCCCGACCAGGAGCTTCAGGTGCTGTTCTACCGTGCCGCGGTCGATTTGCCGCGTTCAACGCTGAACTACGTGGCCGGCCTGATCCGCCGCAGGCGCAAGGCGATCGGCTCACCCTGGCGGCGGCTGAACCCCGGACAGCAAGCCCTGCTCGTGCTGGTCTACCTGCGTAAGGGGGAGACGTTCAGCGAGATCGCCGCTGGGTTCGGGGTCTCGACGACCACCGCGTGGCGGTATGTGGAAGAGACGGTGATGCTGCTGTCGGCGAGGTCGCCGAAGCTGCGCAGGGCGCTGCGCACAGCCGAGAAGAACGGGCTGCACGACCTGGTGCCGGCGGCATGCTGATCCACACCGACCGGGTGAAGGCCGACCGGCCGTACTTCTCCGGAAAGCACCGCGTGCACGGGATGAACGTGCAGGTCCTCGCCACACCGGACGGGACGGTCCTGTGGACGTCGGGGGCTCTGCCGGAGCGACTGTCGATCGGTGGTGACAGCGACCGTTTGGGCCGAGAATCGATGTCACTGAGAAATAGCAGCGCTGCTGGACTTGCGGTGAGACGACAAGTGCGTTCCGCAGGGTGAGGGGCGCTCGAAGGTGAACTCGGCCCCGCTCCCGCTCTCCCGGTAGCCCATCGCCCGCAGCGCCTTGTCCGACGCCGCCCGGCTGGCGAACTCCTGTGCCACCTCGCGCAGGCGGGGGTCCAGCCCGCTCGCCGCCTCCCGCAGGTACGCATCAGCATTCAGCCCGACCAGCTCAATCGCCCGGTGCAGGACGGCCAGCGAGGGCAGCACATCGCGAAAGTCCCGCGCGGCGACCACCCCCAGCAGCACCGCGCGGATGCCGCGGGCCAGCGGCTGCGCCGACCCGAGCCGGACTGCCAGCGTGGCGGCCCGCTCGCCGTAACAGCTCAGCACCGAGTCGGCATGAGCGGGCAGCCGCTCAGGCAGGGAACCCAGGTCCGCCCAGGTGAATCCATCGAGCAACGCGCCGATGCGATCATCGATCGCGTGTGGCAGCTCTCGGTCGGCGTAGTTCTCGGTGCGCCCGTCCGACAGGACTTCCAGCCCGCTCATAGCCCTCCTCCGCTGCACTCCCGCCGTCCCGCCGTGCGCAACACCGATCGGATCATCTCGGCGTCCCGGTCCAGCGCCGTACCCGAACTGCGGCTTGCCGCTCATGCTCCACACCGTAAGCCAATCGAGGCCTTAGCCAAAGGGTCAGGATCATCGCAGGTCAAGCGGTACTTCGTTGGAAATTCCTTCACCAGTCCAGGACCTCGTCGAGGAAGAGCACCAGGCCCCCACGTGATCGTCGATCGCCTCTTGACGCTGCTACTTTTCACCGACATTTCTGACCCGCATCGGCCCTGAGCGCTATCCAAACTGACCGACAAACGCTGCTGCTTGTCGTCGACGAAATCAGACCAAAGAACTCATGGCGTACTTCCGGACGGATGGGAAGGGCGATCAGGCACCGATCACGTCTGCGTTCGATGAGTACCTGAGACTGATGCGTAAGGAACTCGGCGTGAGGTGAACGGCAGCCGTAGGCAGGAGTCTTCTGCGCACGTTGCTGTACTTCACTGCTGTATAGAGATCGAAAAGGCCCCTTCCAAACCTCGGAAGGGGCCTTCTACCTGCGAGCCGACGAGGGGAATCGAACCCCTGACCTTCTGTTTACAAGACAGATGCTCTGCCGATTGAGCTACGTCGGCATGGTTGCCTGACGAGTGTAGTCGGACCGAGCCCCTGACGTCACCGAGGTATCTCAGGCAATCCTCGGGCGGTGCCTACCTCCTGCGGTGGCGGGCCACCTCGTACAGGGCGATGCCGGCGGCGACGCCCGCGTTGAGGGACTCCGCCGCGGCGTGCATGGGGATGCGGACGACCAGGTCGCAGGCCTCGCGGACCAGGCGGGACAGGCCCTTGCCCTCCGAGCCGACGACGACGACCAGCGGGCCGTCGAGGAGGTTGGCGTCGCCGAGGTCCACCCGGCCTTCGCCGTCCAGGCCGACCACGAACAGCCCGGCCTCGCGGTACTCCCGCAGGGTCGCGGTGAGGTTGGCCGCGCGGGCCACGGTCAGGTTCGCCAGCGTGCCCGCCGAGGTCTTCCAGGCGCCGCCGGTCACCCCGGCCGAGCGGCGGGAGGGGACGACCAGGCCGTGGGCGCCGAAGGCGGTGGCGGAACGGGCGATGGCGCCGAGGTTGCGCGGATCGGTGACGCCGTCGAGGGCGACGATCAGCGGAACCTCGGCGGCGTCCTGGGCGAGGCCGATCAGGTCCTCCGGGTGGGCGTACTCGTAGGGCGGGATCTGCAGGGCCAGGCCCTGGTGGATCGCGCCCTCGGTCAGCCGGTCCAGCTTCTCCCTGCCGACCTCCAGCATCGCGATGCCCCGGTCGGCGGCGATCCGGATCGCCTCCTTGACCCGGTCGTCGTTGTCGATGCGCTGCGCGACGTAGAGGGCGCTGGCCGGCACGCCCGCGCGGAGCGCCTCGACGACCGGGTTGCGCCCGCCGATGTACTCGGGGGCGTCCTCGCTGCGCCGGGTGCGGACCGGCGTGCGCGGGGAGGAGGACCTTCCGGTCTTCTCCTCGCGTTCGAGCCGCTCGGCGCGCGCCTTGTCCTTGTACCAGTGCCGCATGTGCGCCGGCGGGGTCGCCCCCTTGCCCTCCAGGCCACGCCGGACGTTGCCGCCCGTGCCCTTGGTCGGACTCTTCTTCTTCGCGGGCCGTCCGGCCCCTCTACCCCCACCAGCCATGGTCCCTAGGGTACGGCCTGCGCCCGGAGCGCCGGGCCACAGGGACGCGGCCCCATGACCCCGGCGCTCCCGCCTCGGCTACCTCGCCAGCTCCCAGCGGGGGCCCTGAGGGGTGTCCTCCACGGTGACCCCGGCCTCGGCCAGCTGGTCGCGGATGGCGTCGGCGGCGGCGAAGTCCTTGCGGGCCCGGGCCGCCTGGCGCTGCTCCAGGGCCACGGCCACCAGGGCGTCCACGGTCGCGCGGAGGCCGGAGCCGCCGCCCGAGGAGCGCCACTGCGCCGAGCGCGGGTCCAGGCCGAGCACGTCGAGCATGTTCTGCGTCTCGGCCAGCAGCCGGGCCACCTGCTCCTTGTTGCCCTGGGCCAGGGCGACGTTGCCCTCGCGGACCACCTCGTGCACCACGGCGAGCGCCTGGGGGGTGCCCAGGTCGTCGTCGAGGGCGTCGGTGAACGCCTGGGGCAGCGGGGCGTGCGCGTCCACGTCGTGGATCACCTCGGCAGCCCGGGTGACGAAGCCCTCGATACGCTGGTAGGCCGCGGCCGCCTCGAACAGCGCCTCCTCGGAGTAGTCGATCGAGGAGCGGTAGTGCGGGGCGGCCAGATAGTAGCGGAGCTCGACCGGGCGGACCTTCTTGGTGACCTCGGGGATCAGCAGGGAGTTCCCGAGCGACTTGCTCATCTTCTCCGCGCCGATCTTGAGCATGCCGTTGTGCATCCAGTAGCGGGCGAAGCCGTCCCCGGCGGCCTGCGACTGGGTCAGCTCGTTCTCGTGGTGCGGGAAGATCAGGTCGACGCCGCCGCCGTGGATGTCGAAGGTCGCCCCGAGGTACTTGGTCGCCATGGCGGAGCACTCCAGGTGCCAGCCGGGGCGGCCGCGGCCCCACGGGGTCGGCCAGGTCGGCTCGCCGGGCTTCTCACCCTTCCAGAGGGCGAAGTCGCGCGCGTCGTGCTTGCAGGAGTCGGTGTCGGTGTCGCCGGCGGCCCGCATGTTCTCCGGCTTCTGGTTGGAGAGCGAGCCGTACCTGTCGGCGTAGGAGACGACGTCGAAGTAGACGTCCCCGCCGGAGGCGTAGGCGTGGCCCGCCGCGATCAGCCGCTCCATGAGCTCGATCATCTCGGGGACGTGGCCGGTGGCACGCGGCTCGACGGTCGGCGGCAGGCAGCCGAGCACCTGGTAGGCCCAGGTGAAGGCGCGCTGGTTGCGCTCGGCGACCACGAACCAGGGCACGCCCTCCTCGGCCGCGACCCGGATGATCTTGTCGTCGATGTCGGTGACGTTCCGGCAGAAGGTGACGTCGTATCCGGACCTGGTCATCCAGCGCCGGAGCACGTCGAAGTTGACGCCGGAGCGGATGTGCCCGATATGCGGTGGAGCCTGCACGGTGGCGCCACACAGGTAGATCGACGCCCGGCCGGACTCGACCGGAACGAACTCGCGGACCGTACGCGTGCTGGTGTCGTAAAGGCGCAGACTCACGATGGCAAGGCTAACGCCTTGACCCGCCTCACAGGCCGGGTTGCCGGACGTTGGGGCCGCCGGGCACCCTCTTTTGCGGATATAAGGGTCTTCTGTGATCCAGGTGGCGCGCTTCGCCCCTCTGGAGATTCACTCAACCGATCACGGTGGGTGTCGATTCTGTACGCTCGAAGGGCCATGGACGTGAACTCCCCCGCGGCGGCGGACTCGCTCTCCCGCCCGTCCTCAGCCCCACCCGCCCCCGCCGAGCGCGGCCGGGCCGCCACCGCCCTGCGCCACGCGGGCGTCGTCCTCGCCGGGATCGGCGTGGCCGCCCTCACCGGGGCGGCGTGCGTGCTCTCCTTCGAGGACCTGCGCGCCCTCGCCGTCCTCGGCGAGGCCCGGACCGATCTGGCCTACCTCTACCCCGCCGCCTTCGACGCGCTGCTCGCCGTCGCGATGATCAGTGTGCTGCTGCTGCGCGGCGGGCGCTGGCCGGTCCGCCTGCAGGCGGGGCTGGTCCTGACCCTGCTGCTCGCCGCGGCGGTCGCCGTCGAGGTGACCACCGCCATGCGGGTCGCGGTGGACGTACGGCAGGCGGCCGTCGTGGTCGCCGTCGCCCCGTGGGCGATGCTGACCGTGGCACTGTGGCTCTGGCTGCTGCTGATCAAGCACGCCCACGCGCGGCGGGCCTCCCTGGACGCCCGTGCCGCGGGCTCCGGCCGCGGGCATGGTCACGGCGGCCGTGACATCGTGCCGTTCCCCGAGGCGCCCACCGCGGAGTACCCCGTCCGCCCGGCCGCGTCCTCCGCTCCGGCCCGCGCGGACGGCCTCCAGGCGACCGGGTACCAGGCGACCGGGCACCAGGCGACCGAGGTGCTGCTCGACCCCGAGGCGGCCCCGCCGCTGGAGTCCGCGCCCCATCACGACCTTCCGGCGGTCCCCGTGGTCGGCCCCACGCCCGCCCCGGAGACGCCCGAGATCGACGCGACCGCCGAGCGACCCGAGCCCGCCGGCCCCGCCGTACCGGCCGCGCGGCCGGCGGGGGACGCCGTCCCGCCGGGCGCGGTGAGCCGGGCGGCGGGGGACGCCGTCCCGCCGGGCGCGGTGAGCCGGGCGGGCGCGGTGAGCCAGGCGAGCCCTCCGGTCCCGGCGCACAGGCGGGATCCGGACAGGACCGAGGACAGGACCGAAGACAGGACCGAGGATAGGGCCGAAGACAGGACCGGGGACAGGCGGGACGTGCCGGTGCGCTGGGGCGACCTGGTCCGGCCCCGCCGCGGCGACCTGCTCGTCCACCCGCTCCGCCCTGCCGTGCCGGAGCCAGGACCGGAGCCGGAGAGCCGCGTCAGCGAGCGCGTGGAGACCTGGGAGACCGCACTCGAGCCGGCCGCCGGGGAGTCCCCGGAGCACGGCCCGGACGAGACCGCGGGGTACGGCGACGCGGCAGACGGCGGCGCCTCCGAAACGGGCGGCGGCTCCCCGGACGCGCCGTACGACGCGGACGCCCCGTATGACGCGGACGCCCCGTATGACGCGGACGCCCCGTACGGCGAAACCCCAGAAACCGGATACGGCGAGGTCACCCAGCCCCTGCGGACCATGGACGCCGCCGGCGCCGACTCCCCCGACCCCGCGCACGGCGCCGAGGCCGCCGATCCGGAGGAGGACGCGGCGGGACGGCACCGGTCCTACGCGGGCGACGACACCGCCGCGCCCCCGTCCGGGCGCATGCGCAGCACTCCCACCCCTCCGGAGGGGTGAACTCGGATCCCCTGTGCCCGCACGGCCGTGCGGCCGTGCGGCCGTGCGGGCACAGGGGATCCGGTACGACGGGAGCGGTACGACGGGAGCGGTACGACGGTGCGGTGCGCCGGACCGTGCGGCCGGCCTCCTGGAGGGGCCTGACGGGAGTCGGCGCTTCTCCCGGCGGTCCGGCGGGTGTGCCCGTGGGCCGGCTCCGGGGCCTTGGGGGGAGCCGGCCCGGATTTCGGGCCGGCGGACAGGCGGGGCCTGTCCGCGGAGATCGGTCGTGCGGCGGGCGTCCATGGCCCGCGCTTCGCCGACCTACAGTGGACCGGCCCGCAGTTTCTCGTCCACACACCGGTGGACGGCGCCCCACTGCGGACCGGCGATCTATTCACTTCCGGTCACGGGCCGGGAGGCCCCGGACCGGTCCGGCGTGTCGCTCGGACCGGCCCGGGACGGCCGTGACCCGCTCGGCGTACGGATGGAGCCGAGCGGGTCTGGCTGGAAGGCGGCGGCGTGGTGCGGGCCGCCGCATACCTCTCCGGACCGGAGAGTGTCCAGTGCAGCCTCGACGGGCTCACCCGGGGGCGAAGCCCGGCCGGCTACACCCGGGAACGACGGAGCCCGGCGACCAGGCCGACGCCGACGATCGCCAGGACGACCTGCATGACGAGTTCGATCCAGTCGATGCCGTCCGTGGTGGCGACGTTCAGGACCTGGGCGATCGCGGTGCCGATGAGCGCCGCGACGATACCGACGACGATGGTCAGAATCCATCCGATCGGCTGCCTGCCGGGAAGCAGGAGACGGCCGACGGCGCCCACGATGGCGCCGATGACGATGGCTCCGAGAATGGATGCGATGGTCATATCAACCTCCCCGTGAGGGTGAGACCTTCACTCTCACGGGAAGACGGCTACCCCCTGCACCACGGTTATTCCTGGGAACAGCAAAATCCCAGGTCAACTCAGGTGCGATCGGTTCTTCCGGTTCTACCCGGCCGCATCTGGGTGACGAGCATCACCCCGGCGACCGCGAGGGCGAGCTGGAGGACGTGTTCCCACCAGTCGATTCCTCTTGTGTTCGCGAAGCCCAGGGCACTCGCGATGAGCGTCCCGATGAGCGCCGCGGCGATGCCGACGATGAGCGTCAGTCCGATGTTGATGCTCTGCCGGCCGGGAATGATGAGGCGCGCCAGCGCCCCGACGATGGCTCCGATGACGATCGCGGAGACGATCGATCCAATCATGTCCAGCTCCCCCCGTTACGAGGACATGGTCATTAGGGGGCTACCCAGGACATTCGCAGATTATCCACACAAAAAGGGGCGGCCCGCACCGCGCCAGGAAACGGGCCGCCTCTCCGGAAATACGGCGGGCTCTTCGCGCCGCCCGCCGGTGCGCTCGCGCGCTCCGCCTAGAGGACGCGTGAATCGGGATTCAGGTTGACCACGATCGCCGTGGCGACGGCCGCCACGCCCTCGCCCCGGCCGGTGAGGCCGAGGCCGTCGGTCGTGGTGGCGCTGACGCTCACGGGTGCGCCCACGGCCGCGCTGAGGGCCTTCTCGGCCTCGGTACGGCGCGGCGCCAGCTTGGGACGGTTCCCGATCACCTGGACGGCCACGTTGCCGATCTCGAAACCGGCCTCGCGCACCTTCCGCGCGGCCTCCTCCAGCAGCGAGACGCCGGAGGCTCCGGCCCAGCGCGGGTCGGAGGTGCCGAACAGGCCGCCGAGGTCGCCGAGACCGGCGGCGGACAGCAGCGCGTCGCACGCGGCGTGGGCGGCGGCGTCACCGTCGGAGTGCCCGGCCAGGCCGGTCTCCCCCGGCCAGTGCAGGCCCGCCAGGTGCAGTTCGCGCCCGGATGCGAACGGGTGGACGTCGACTCCGACGCCCACCCGTGGAAATGTCGTGTTCAGGAGTTGAGAACCTCGTCCAGCAAGGCCTCTGCCTTGTCCTCGTTGGTCTTCTCGGCGAGCGCGAGCTCGCTGACCAGGATCTGCCGCGCCTTGGCGAGCATGCGCTTCTCGCCGGCGGAGAGTCCGCGTTCCTTGTCTCGTCGCCACAGGTCGCGAACGACCTCGGCCACCTTGTTGACGTCGCCGGACGCCAGCTTCTCGAGGTTGGCCTTGTAGCGGCGGGACCAGTTCGTGGGCTCTTCGGTGTGAGGCATGCGAAGCACGTCGAAGACGCGCTCAAGGCCCTCCTGCCCGACGACGTCGCGAACTCCGACGAGTTCGGCGTTGTCCGCCGGCACCTGGACGGTAAGGTCGCCCTTGTCGACCTTGAGAACCAGGTAGGTCCTTTCCTCACCCTTGATGGTTCGGGTCGTGATCGCCTCGATCCGAGCAGCCCCGTGGTGGGGGTAGACGACAGTGTCGCCGACCTGGAAAGTCATGTGACAAGTACCCCTTCCGCTGTACTCCAGAGTACCACGTATCCACAGGCTCCCGGAACAGTGAAATCACCATAACTGCAGGTCAAAGCCGCGTTTTAAGCCTTGACAAGCGCTCAACTCTATGAATCAACAGGTAAAAAACGGCGGTGACCTGCGCTCCGCCGGGGGGCGCGATCAGGCGGGTCGCCGGAAAACCCGAGAAAGTCCACAGATAGGGTTGGCCTGCCCTATCTCATGTGTGACAAGGAGAACTCGCACCGTGACCCGCAACAGCCGTCACTGGGCGATCGCCGCCGCCGCGTTCCTCGCAGCCGCCCCGGCCCTGGCGGGCTGCGGCGCCGGATTCGACGCGATCACCAACCAGCCCTACGCGCCCACCGAGGCGCTGAGCACCAAGATCAACGACAACGGCCGGAACCTGTCCATCTCCCAGGCGTACTTCCTGGGCCCGGACTCCGGTGGAACGCTCCCCGCGGGCCAGAGCACGCCGCTCTACCTCTACGTGGTCAACCACGGCAAGGAGGACGACCAGCTCGTCGGCCTGGGCGTCGACCCCGGCGTCGGCACCGCCAAGGTCCCCGCGCCCGTCCCGCTCCCGGTGAACAAGGCCGCGACCGTCGGCAGGCCCACGCCCTCGATCATGATCGAGCAGCTGAAGAAGCCGCTCAAGGGCGGCGAGAGCGTCAAGGTCCAGCTCCAGTTCGCCAAGGCGGGCATCGTCACCCTGGACGTCCCGGTGATCACCCGCAGCCGCGAGTTCACCGGCCTGCCGGCCGTCCCGGGCGCCTCCGCCGCCCCCACGCCGACCCCCACGCCCACGGTCGACCACGAGGGCGAGGGCGGCCACTAGGCCACTAGACGAGTAAGTCCGAAGTCTGGTCAGTGGTCGTAGGCGATCAGGGATCGGGTGACGGGCTGGCCGGTGGCGCGGTTGTGCCAGATCGCGGCG
>NZ_JACHJJ010000053.1 GCF_014203605.1 Thiemannella venezuelensis
GCCCGCCGTGACCTCCTCGATCACGACACGGCCTTCGCCATCTACAACCTCTGATCAACCATCAGCAGGCCGGACAAAACCCTTCAACGCCGGGGTCGTGCCGGAAGCCTCAGTTGCGGCGGGAATAGGAAGACCCACGGCGCTGGCTTATGCTTCTTGGTACCGCCATCGTCGTCTTCCTGCCACCCGGCGTACCCGATCCAAGCGGTCCAGCATGCGGAATAGGGACGCTCCTGCGTGCGGGAGTAGGAGTCGACAAATCTGGGTGCCATTTGGGTGGCGAGGCAGTCGTCCACCGACAGGTGCTCGTACTTGAAGTTGGGGCCAGCGGCAGCGGACCTGGGGGCCACGGTCGGTGTAGGTGATGCCGAGGATTTCCCCGTTGGGGGAGCTTGAGCGACCGAACCCGTCAGGAGAGTGGCGACATCCCCGGCGCCGAGTGACCGCTGGTAGATCTCGACCTCGTCGAGGTCTCCCTTCATCGTGCTGCCCAGAGTCATGGCCGTATCCGCGTTCCACACCGTGAAGCTGATCGGCGCGGTCTTGATGAGGGTTCCGTTGAGGTACAGCGAGGCGCTCTTGGCCGTGGCGTCGTAAACGCCGGCCAAGTGGAACCACTCGTCGACCGGGGGTTCGACGTCGGACAGCACGCCCTCGATCGTCGCATCTGCGGCGTCGGTGCTGGTGAAGGTGAAGGCCAGCCCGTGGTCGGCGGTGTTGCCGAACCGGAACGGTGCGGTGTGGGTGCCCCTCTGCTCAAGGACGGTGTAGTCGCCATCCTTGTCGCTCCAGCGCAGCCAGGCAGCGGCGGTGAAGCTCTGGTCGGTGCGGATCACCGGTCCGGTGGTCTGGGCCAGGGGTTCCTCGCCCGGCTGGATGACGTCCACGGTGACCTGCTGCCAGTCCGACCAGGCCGAGGCGGCCTGCTCGGTGACCGCGCGCAGACGCCAGCGCACCTTCCACCCGTCGGCCAGTTTGTCCACCGGGATGGCGATGCTCGCCTGGGTACCGGACGCGACGTTGTCCACGGCGCCGGTCCAGATCTGGCCACTGCCCTGCCCCGCGGGTGCGGCCGGGTCGTGCTCGATCTCGGCTTCGGCCCGCAGCGCCTGGCCGGCCGGGTGGGTGAGGGTGGCCTGCAGCGTGGGGGTGAGCGTGGTACTCACCGTTGTGCCGTCCACCACCTTCGACGGGGTGATGGTCAGGCCGGTGGCGGTGGGCTTGGGCAGGCTGACGGTGAAGGACTGCCAGTCCGACCAGGCCGAGGCGGCGGTGGCCGAGACCGCGCGGGCCCGCCAGCGGACCTTCCAGCCGTCGGTCAGTGTGTCCGCCGGGACGGTGATGCTGGCCTGGGTGCCGGTCGGCACGTTGTCGGCGCTGCCGGTCCAGATCTGGCCGCTGCCCTGACCTTCGGGTGCGGTGGGGTCGTGCTCGATCTCGGCCTCGGCCCGCAGCGGCTGGCCGGCTGGGTCGCTTACCTGGGCCAGCAGTGCCGGGGTGCGGGTGGGGGTGACGGTGGTGCCGTCCACCTGCTGGGACGGGGTGACCTGCAGCGCGCCCACGGCCGGCTCGGACACCGGATCCGGCACGTCGACGGTCAGGGTCTGCCAGTCCGACCACGGTGAGCCGACCGTGGTGGCGGTGTTGATCGCCCGGACCCGCCAGCGCACCTTCCAGCCGTCGGTCAGCTTCCCCTCGGGCATGGTCGCCGACGCCTGGGTGCCGGAGGCGACGTTGTCGAGGCTCCCGGTCCAGATCTGCCCCGCCCCTTGGCCGGTCGCGGCCGGGTCGTGTTCGACCTCGAACTCGGCGCGCAGCGGCTGGGTGGCCGGGTCGGTGACCGTGGTGTGCAGGGCCGGGGTCAGGCTGGTGGTCACGGTGGTGCTGTCCACCACCTGGGAGGGGGTGACCTGCAAGGCGCCGACCGTCGGGTTCGGCACGTCCACGGTGGCCGTCTGCCAGTCCGACCACGCCGAGGTGGTGGCGGCGGTGGCGTTGGCCGCGCGGGCGCGCCAGCGGATCTTCCAGCCGTCGGTCAGCTTCCCGGCGGGCACGGTGACGGTGGCCTGGGTGCCGGAGGTGACCGCCGACGAGGCACCGGCCCAGATCTGGCCGCTGCCTTGCCCGGTGGCGGCCGGGTCGTGCTCGATTTCGAACGCGCCGGTGAGGCTGCCGCTCGCGCTGTCGGTGACCGTGGCGGCCAGTTGCGGTGTGAGCGAGGTCGTCACCGTGGTGCCGTCCACCGCCTGCGCCGGCGTGATGGCCGGGGCCGAGACACTCGGCGCGGAGGCCGGGCCGCTGGTGGTGATGGTCAGCTTCGGCGGCAGGTTGAAGTCGGTGTCTTCGGAGGAGGTGAACACCCGGTAGTTGTTGATGTTCGCCTCGCCGGGCGACTTGAGCACCAGCCCGTGGTTGGCGGCGCCGGCGGCCCAGTCCTGGGCGATGCCGGTGACGTTCCACTCCATGCTGTCGGGGTGGGTGGCGCAGTCGGAGGTGACGCCCTTGAAGTTGGTCGAGGCGTCCTCGGTGGTGTGGGCAGGCTTGCCGGCCCAGTACAGGTTGTCCGGGTTCCACGTGCCGGTGAGGCGGGCGACCTGGATGCCGTTGGCGAGCGCGGCGCCGCAGTTGTGGCTGTCGATGGTGTTCATCGACAGCGTGGCGGCGGTCACCGTGCTGCCGGGCAGGCCGGTGGTGTCGAACCGCAGGTGTAGCCGGGACTTGAGCCCGCCTGTCATGGTGCCGGCCATGATGTACTGGTTGTCCGGGTAGGCGGGCAAGTCGATCGTGTCGTTGGTGGAGACGTCCACGTCGGCACCGAGCGGCAGCGTGACCGCCGAGGCCACCCGCACCGGGTAGGTGGTGGAGGCGTCGGCCAGGAAGGCCTGGTCGGGCGTGATCACCAGCTCGGTACGGCCGTCCTTGGTGACCAGGTCCGTACCGGCCTCCGCATGTTTGGCCAGGGAACGCCGGCCCTTGGCGCTGCCGTCCGACATGGCCGGACGTGCGGCCGAGAAGACCGGCTTCTTGTCCTTGCCCTTCAGCAGCAGCCGGCCGCCCTTGCCCTCGGTCAGGGTCAGGCCCTCGTCAGCTACGCCGATCCGCAGCTTCAGCGGCTTGGACGGCCGCTGGCGCAGCACCACCTCATGCCGGAAGCCAGTCGGCAACGCCGTCACCACCAGGTCAGCGCCCATGCCCACGCCCGCGGCGTCGGTGTAGGTGGCGACATTGCCCTTGATGGCCGGCTTGGGCAGCGGGGTCGGCCACGTCAGCGCGTAGGACTTCCCATCGGCGGACATCTTCACGAACGGACCCGTGCCACCGGCGGAGAGTTCCACGGCCGCACCTTCGGCGAGGGCCTTGGGCCGCAGCTTGCCGCCCTGCTCGGCCAGCGTGGTATCGATCGGCACCCAAGCGTTGCCCTGCCGGGTCCGCACCGGACCGGCCGTGACCTCGGTCTTGTACGTCTTTCCGTCGGGCTGGGCATGGGTGATACTGGTCGCGGTCGTCTGATCGGCTACCTCGACGGCCTTGCCCTGATGAACCGCCTCACGAGACGCAGTGACCTGCGCCTGTGCGGGCATGTTCGACACCGCGCTTCCGTTCTTACCGGTGATCCACCCCGCTGTGTCGTTTAGCGTCGCGTCATGGCCCTGTCCTGACGAGTCGGTAGCCGTGCGGCCGTCTCCCTCATCAAACGTCCAGCGGCCCGCAGACTGCCTCACCGTGGTGAAGGACCAAGTGTAGGGGGCCATCATGTTTTCCCCCGAGTCGATCGCTCCCGAGACCTCGACCGTGTAAGTGGTTCCTGGCTTCAGCGGCTGCGCCGAGGTGAAGGTCACCATGGTGTTGGTGCTGTCGTAGGTCACCGTTCCTGGGGCCTCGACGCCGCCAGCATCCTTGAGGATAAAGCGAGCGTTATCGATTGGCTCATGGAAGGTAACTTTCAGCGTCGTGTCGAGGGGGACGTCGACGGCATCGTTGGCAGGTTCGACGGTGACCACTTGTGGCACGCGGGTGTCTTCACCACCGCCCTCGTAGCCTTCGTCGTTGATGTCGAGCTGATCCGTTGTGACTTCGTACGCCTGACCATCGCGCTGTCCCGCGATCTGACTGGCGAACTCTTTGCTGATCGAAATCTGCTCGCCGTCCACGGGCTCATATACCGACCGGGCGAGGGCTTCCTCGTATGACGGAAGGCTCGTGATCGGGTCGGGAGAGGTGAAGAAGAAGTCATCGACGACCGGGGGCGGCGGAAGTTCGACGTCGATGGTGAGGATGGGTGGGTGGGGTTGCTCCTTGCAGGCTTCCAGCGGTGGCGTATCGCAGCCGCCGGCCTCCTGGGGGCTGTAGCGCCGCCAGTTGCGCACCTCGGACTCGTCACCTGCGGTGAGCTGGATGCCGTAGTTGGGGGCACCGTCGACCCACGCCTGGGCGATCTCGTCGAGCGAGTGGATCAGGTTCCCGGCGCGGTTGCAGTCTTCGCTGTAGGCGCCGTACTCGGTGTCGGCGCCCGCACTGGTGACGTACGGCTGGCTGCTCCAGCTCAGCGGTATCTCCTCCCAGTCGGAGGTGATCCGCCGCGCGATGATGCCGGAGCCGCCGCCCGCCCCGCAGTCATTGGACTGGTAGTTCCACAGGTGCAGGTCGGCGTTTTGCACCGTGCTGCCGGCGAACTCGGCGGGAATGGTGGGGAACTTGAGGTAGCCGCGCCAGCGCTTGGCGATACCGCCGGCGTAGGACTTGCCGGCCACGATCTCGGTCTTGTTGAAGTTGTTCCAGCTGTCCGTGAGGTCGTAGTCGTTGATGTAGGTGTCCCGGCCGTCTTTATCCTGCTCGCCGGTGTGGCCTTCGTACCAGTCAGAGGCCGCGGCGGTCATCGTCACCGGATACGTCGTTGCCGCATCGGCCAGGAACGCGGCGTCCGGCGTGAACACCAGGGTCTTGCCGTCTGCGGCGAGCGTGACGGCGGCCTTGCCGATCTTGCCCGCATCGAGCGGGGCGCCCGGGTCTGTGGCCTTGGCGTCCTGCAGCAGGGTCGGCCGGACCTCGGTCAGCGTCTTGCCGTCCTTGCCCACAATGGCAGGCCGGCCCGCGGCGTTCTTTGTGAAGGACATGCCCTTGGGCAGGTCGAACGGGACCCGGAAGGAGAGCGGGCCGGTGGGCCGTTCGGCGATGGTGATCTGCTGCCGGAACCCGGTGGGGTTCGCGGTCACCACCAGGTCGCGGCCCTTGCCGTAGGCGGACCGGTAGGTGGCGGTGTTGCCCTTCAGCCTGGGTTCGGGCAGGGCCGACGGCGTGGTGATCTTCGCGGTGGCGTCGGCCGCCTGGCTCTTGAGCAGGGTCTTGTCCCGGCCGGCGGACAGGACAAGCTCTCCCTTCACGGCCTTGGGCTTGATGACGCCGTCCGCCTCAACCAGGGTGGTGTCGATCTGTGAAGCCCTTGCCGTCGGCCTTCTTGACGCGTATGGGCTCGGTGGACAGCTCAACCCGCAGCGTCTTGCCGTCGGGGTTGGCGAACAGCGTCGTGCTCTCGGTGTTGCGCTCGGGGATCTCGACGCGCTTGCCGGTCTCGCGGGCCTGCTTCTTGGCCGCCTCCACCGTCTCGTCCACGGCGGGCTGCCCGCCGCTCTTCGGGGCGGGAGGGGTAGAGGTCTGGGCGGGGGCCGGGTCGGGGTCCCGCTCGGCCCAGGACGGAACCGCGGTCAGGCTGACGACCATGGTCGCGGCCACAGGGCGGTGGCGGTGGCGCTCGCCAGGCGGCGCCTGCGCCTTCGGGGGCTGGGGGAGAGCGGTAAGGGCTCTTCGCTTCCTGTCGTTAAGTTCACTCAGGTCTCCTGCGTGCATGCAAGTGGCCCACGCCGAAGGCGCAGGCCACCCGAACACGTGTTCGGCCCACAGAAGCTATCAGTAAACTTTACGTAAAGAAAGATCTGTGATCAAGCTGGCTTTTGTGATCAAATTGGGTAGCGACCTGCGGGATCGCAGGCAGGGGACGGTGGCGTAGGACGTCGCTGTAGCGAGAACTGGACTGGCGAGTCTTGGATGTTGAGACTTGTCGAGGATGCGGTCATCAAGACCGGGCGTAGGTTCGCGGCGGTGAATCGCCCCAACTTCGGCGGAGACCACCACAAGCCAGGGATGTACACCGCTTCAAAAGCCGTCATAGAGTGCTTGACCTGCGAGTCAACCTGAGGCGTGGCTCAGGAAAGATCGCTTCTTGTGTCTCTCCGTCTCCTTTACCTGCTCATGATCGGGCTGTTCGGCGGCGGGTGCTCCTGGGCAGTGGTCAAGCGTCCAAGAACATGGAGATGCCGGTGCTGCAGCGTCAGGTCGCCCGGCCGAAGCCGGACTGGGCCGATCGAGCGGTCCTGGCCCCCTGGCGCGGTTCTTGCCTCTGCCCTGCACGTTCATCGGCTGGGGTCACGTCCAGGCGAAGTGGTGTAAGGGCTTTCGGAGCGCTTCGGGTTCGTCGGGCTCGAGGCAGACCACTCTGGTGTAGGCGGGGGTACTTCAGTCAGCTCGCCGTTCCTTCTTGGGAGAGGAAGGAGACGGCGATGAACAAGAACCATCCGGCGGTCTACAAGCGGTGCGGCTGCACCGGGCAGGACCGGTCGTGCCCGAGGCTGGCTGAGGACGGGCACGGCTCCTGGTACGTCGCGGTGCAAGTGCTCGGCTTGTCCGGGCGGCGCGAGCGCCTGCGCCGCGGCGGATACGCCAGCGCCGAGGAAGCCGAGCAGGCGGGCCGGGACCTGCTCGTGGTCGACAGCGACGGTTCGGTCGGGGCGGGGTGCACGCTCGCGCAGTGGCTGCGGTACTGGCTGGCGACCGTTCAGGGGATTCGGCCCCGCACCCGCCAGAGCTACGCCGACCACGTACGGCTGCATCTGATCCCGGCGCTGGGCCGGATCCCGCTGACCGAACTGTCCACCCGCGAAGTGCGACGGCTGTTCACGCGGCTGGCCGAGCGGCGCAACCGGTACGGAAAGCCGCTGGCGGCCTCCACGCTGGAGCGGATCCGCGCCACGCTGCGGGCCGCGCTGAACGAGGCCGTCCGCGAAGGACTCATCCACAGCAACCCCGCCCAAAGGCTGCGGCTGCCCACCGTACGGCGCCCGTACGCGCGAGTGTGGACCGAGCGACGGGTCGCGGCCTGGCAGGCCACCGGGGAACGACCGACGGTGGCGGTCTGGACGCCCCAGCAGCTGGCGGCGTTTCTGGACGTCGTTCGCGACGATCCGCTGTTCCCCTTATGGTGGCTGGCCGCGCTGCGCGGCCTGCGCCGGGGCGAGCTGGCGGGCTTGCGCTGGGTGGACCTGAGCCTGGAGACGGCCGAACTCACCGTGACCCGGCAACTCGTGCACGCCGACGGGCACCTGCTGGAGTTCCCGCCCAAGAGCGCGGCCAGCCGGCGCACCATCGCCCTCGATCCACACACGGTGCACCTGCTGCGGCGCCACGAACGCGCCCAGCAGGCCGAATACGCTCGCGTTGGGCGGTGCTGGGATGAGACGGGGTACGTCTTCACCCGCCGCGGCGGTGCTCCAGTGGCACCGGACTACCTGACCGTCCGGTTCCGTAGGCTGGTGGGCGCCAGCGGGTTGCCGCCGGTGCGGCTGCACGACCTGCGCCACGGCGCGGCGTCGCTGGCGCTGGCCGCGCACGTGGACCTGCCGGTGGTGCAGGGCCAGTTCGGGCACGCCAGCATCGTGCTGACCGCCGACACCTACACCTCGGTACTGCCGCAGACCCATCACCAGGCGGCCGCAGCGACGGCCCGGCTGGTGATGGCCGCGGCGCGCAAGACGGCGCGGACGATCCGCAACGGGCGGTGGGCGCGCATGACCCAGCTGTGACCCAGGCCTGTCCCAGGTTGTGATCGCGGGTTCTCCCGGGCGGGAGAACCCGCAGGTGAAGGTGGTAGGGCGCCTGGGACTCGAACCCAGAACCTACGGATTAAAAGCGCGACAGGCGAGCAACCACCGAGCAAACATAGGGCCCTTGACCAAGTGACCATGGGTCCCGGACTGGCTCAGGCGACCTTCACGGTGTGGTCGCCGAAGTCGGCCACCACGTCCAGCGTCCCCCCCAGGGCGACGACGTAGGAGCGCAAGGCGTCCAGGCCGCCGATCTGACCGTGCTCGATCTGGGACACGCGCGCCTGAGAGACGCCCATGCGTTCGGCCAGGAGCTTCTGGGAGATGCCCAGGCGCTTGCGCATCTCAGCGAGCTGGGTGCCGCGCAGTTCCGCCCGGAGCTGCTCACGGCTGGCCTCTCGGGCGGCGACGCGCTCGGGGGAGTCCCACTCGGGATCGATCTCACGGATCTTGGACTTGGTGTCGGACCACTTCACGAACTCGCTCATCAGTCTTCCTCCTCCTTCTCGGCGCGGTATGCGGCGTAGCGTTCCTCCGCCAAAGGGATCGCCGTGCGGTACCACCGGTTCCATTCCCCTGCTTTGTCTCCGGCGACCAGCACGATGGCCTCCCGGGTGGGATCGAACACAAAAAGTAGGCGAATCTCCGCGTCGCCCGGTACTCGGGGTCGCAGTTCCTTGAGGTTGTGCAGGACGCGGGAGTGGTGGATCCGGTCGACCAGCGGGCGGCCGAGTTTCGGGCCCTGCAGGGCGAGCTCGTCCAGCGCTTCCTCGATCTTCTCCGCGGTGGCCGGGTCGTTCTTGCAGATGTCGAGGAACCAGGCGTTCACCTCGGCGTGCAGTGTGATCTCCCAGGCCATACAGCCAATATAACGGATCCTTATATAATTTCGGTACTGTTGTGGGAACGTCGTCGGAACCGAGGCCTCTATCGGAGGTCGCCGGACGGCCCGCCCCGTCGGTGCGACGGTGTGGCCACCGACGCCCCCGTAGTGCCAGGCAACTGTCCCGCCTCTGGGCGCGGCGTTCAGGCGACGGTCGTAAGCGGACCAGATCTGCGTTCGGTCTTGGCCGAGTAAGTCGATCACTGCAACGGTCACCAGCCGCACCAGTCCCAACGACAACTGCTACCCGATCACGATGAGCAGACCGTTGTACCGCTGGAAGGCCGGATTGAACCCCGAAAGGGGCTCGATGGTCTGATCGACGAGCGCCGCGAAGTCGTGAAGTCCTGTCTGAAAGCTTCGCGTCTGCCGACAACGTCATCCAGCCAGGTCATGGGCTTGCTGGGAATTGCTCAACGCGCGTGATCCCCCGCTGCTCGGAGTGCGGCATGATGATCGTCCGTGCTCTTTCGCCCGGCCTACCTCGCCGTCACGAACACCTTCCGCGCTGCGGTTGCTGCCGATGGGCGATCGGGACAAGGACGTCGAGATCCTTGCTCTCCGCCACCAGATCACCGTTCTCGAACGGCAGTTCGGCGCCGGCGCCAGGGTGAGATTCGCTCCCGAGGACCGTGCCTTTCTCGCGGCCCTGCTGACGTCGCTGCCCCGCGAGGTCTTGCGCCGGGTGCGGCTCCTCGTCCGCCCGGACACCGTCCTGCGCCGGCACCGCGATCTGATGAGACGTCGTCATGCCGGGAGCTGCCGGCCGAAGCGGCCGGGGCGCCCGCCCACGGTCCGTTCCATCCGCGCACTCATCCTGCGCCTGGTCTGGGAGATCCTTAAGCAGGAAGGCGTTGATCCGGCACCTGAGGGGGCGTCTGTCACCTGGGCTGACTTCCTGCGCTCGCAAGCCGAGGCGCTGCTGGCCTGCGACTTCATCGAGACCGTCACTCTTACGGGGCAGCGCCAGTACATCCTGGCCGTCATCGAGCACGCCAGCCGGCGCGTCCGGGTGCTGGGCACTACCGCCTGCCCGACCGCGGTCTGGGTCGTCCAGGCGATGAAGAACCTCGTGATGGACCTGGAAGAGGCCGGCTGCCGGGCCCGCTACCTGATCCGTGACCGGGACGGGAAGTTCCCCGCCCTCATGGACGAGATCTTGGCCGAGGCCGGTATCCGGACCGTGCTCACCGGTGTCCGCGTGCCACGCATGAACGTGGTCATGGAGCGATGGGTATAGTCATGCCGCCGTGAACTGCTCGACCGCTGCCTGCTGTGGAACGAGCGCCATCTGCGCCACGCCCTGCGTGAGTACGAACGGTTCTACAACCAGCACCGCGCCCATCAAGCCCTGAACCAAGCGGCCCCGCTGCGCACTGTCCCGGTCCCGATCACGGATCCGATGCGGATCACCGAGCTGAGCGTACGCAGACGCGACCGACTCGGCGGGGTCCTCCACGAGTACGCACATGCCGCTTGAACTGCGTGGATGTAATTTTCGGCAGGCGCACAGTCCTTCGGCGGCTCGCTCCAGCGGTAGGACGGTGGTGGCGCCCACCTTCAACGTTTCGGCGGCAGCCTGGTCGGCGAGGGCGGAGATGAGGCCGCGGGCCGGGTCGGCGATGACGATGGAGCCCGTGAGGCCGGCGGCGGCCAGTGCCGTCTCGCTGACGACGCCCAGCGTGCTGACGACCGTGCCGCTCTTGCCAACGGCGCCGAGCGCCAGACCGTCAGGGATGTGGAGACCAGGTCGATGAGGGTGTCGACGCTGTCGGGGTAGGCGGCCCGTACCTGCTCGCTCACCGCCTCGGCGGTGTAGTCGACCACGAACGAGGCGCCGAGCTCAGTGAGGCGCTCGACGTCGTCGCGGGTTCCGGTCGCCACGACGGTCGCGCCGCGGGCGGCCGGCAACTGCATGGTGTGGGAGCCGACCCCGCCGGAGGCGCCCGCGACCAGGACGGTCCGGCCGGGAAGCGGACCGACCGCCTCGACGCAGGCGACCGCCGCGGCACCGGCGAGGGGCAGCGCGGCGGCGGTTGGCGAAGTCGAGGCCCGCCGGCCTGGGTGCGACGTTGGCGACGGTCAGGAGGGCGTAGTCGGCCAGGGTCCCGGCTTGGACCGGCGGGGCGAACAGCACGTTGCCGAAGACCTTTTGTAGCGGTACAAGCACCGCTACGCCGCCTGAGTGGGCGTCGAAGCTGTCATCTCGCAAGGCCTGCGGCGCTGCGGGCTGTGGAGATGCCGTTACATCGGTGACTCTGTTGCTCAATTTCGGGGTCAGGCTGTGAGCCGGTAGCTGAGGCGGACGAGGTTGCTGGTCCGGGGGCGTACAGGACCGCTGGTCCAGTG
>NZ_JACHJJ010000054.1 GCF_014203605.1 Thiemannella venezuelensis
CCCAATACGCGCCCTAAGTCGAAGACGATGCGATCGCCGCGCCTACCCAGTTCCTCCAGCGCCTGTCGCCGTTCGGAGCCGCCGGCAGCGACAAGCCCGATCAGGTCTTCGTTGTCGATGGCGGCGATTTCGGGTCGTGTGTCGCGCCTGGCCGGTCCGGGTGAGCGGGAGGCCTTGAGCTCGTCGATGATCCGCCGAACCCGCGGCTGGGACTGCGCGAACGTTGTCCACGGCTCCGTGTCGCACCAGATCGCCTGTGCAAGCGGGGCATCGTCGCGGTTGGCGATGATGTCGTCAGCGAGCCCGTCCCAGATGGAGGGAAGCTTCATCGCCCCGCTGTCGCCGATCGCCTCCAGTGCCGTGGACCAATGCGGCCCGTCGATCGCGTACCCGCGCAGCACGGCCGCCGCGTCGAGTCGACCGACCATCGGAAGCAGGGCAAGGACCTGCAAGGCAAGCTCAACCGGTTCGGCGTCCTCGTCGTCGTACGTGAGCAGGTGCTGTTGTATCGGTGCCAGTGGCAGGTCGAGCCGAGCGATGAGACCGGCGAGGTAGCTGTCGCGTTGATCAACTTGCCGGTCCCAGCGCGTGTCCGTGATCACGCACTCGTACACCGCGTCGGCGGCGCCGGGGGCGGTCGACGTGCGATGCACTGCGGCACCGCGTCCCCGTTGGAGCTGACCGCGGAACGAGGCCGGACTGTCATATTCGACCATCGACATGCAGTATCCCCGTGGTGGAGGCGCTGAGCATACCAGGAGGGGGTATATGTCAAAGTGTGGTTTCGGACGTGCCCGCCCGGCACGGCACACCTGAATCACCCTCCCGATCTTTCAAGTCACCCACAACCGCTCCACAAGATCGTCATGTGAATCTCGGTGAACGAGGGCGAGCAGGGATCAAGAAGGCGGTAGAGGAAGAACGGGGGTTCTGGGTGATGATGGGCGTCGCGAATGCGGACCTGCACCTGCTGGAGGACATCGTCAGTGCCGTCCTGCGGCGCTGCGCCGGAGACTCTTCCGCATGGGAGATCAGCCGCGGCAGGACGTGGACGTACGTCACCCCGGCCGGGGCCGCCCACCGCGCGCAGGGCTGGAAGCTGCACGTGTCGGCGACGCAGCTGGCCGCCCCCCTCGTGCTGGCCCGGGCGGCGGAGGTGCTGGCCCGGCATCGTTGCGCGTTCAAGTTCGCCTCCACCTTCGACGACCTGGCCGGGCTGCTGTCCAGAGACGCGGACCGGGGATCCCTCGGCAAGTTCATCACCGTCTATCCGCCGGACGACGACGCGGCGGTGGCGATCGCCGAGGACCTGCACACGGCCACCTCCGGCCTGCCCGGCCCACCCATCCTCTCCGACCGCCCCTATCGCCCTGGCAGCCTGGTCCACTACCGGTACGGAGTGTTCTCCGCCCCGAGCGTGCTGGACAACGACGGCTCCTACACCTCGCGGCTGACCGCTCCCGATGGATCCGGCGTCATAGACCAGCGCAACGCCTGGTACTCCCCGCCGGAATGGGCCCCCTGCCCCTTCGACTCCGGCCGTGCCCCGGTACGCGCCGCCGCGCCCTCGGCCGTCCTGCTGGCCGACCGGTTCGTGGTGCGCCGGGCGCTACGTCACAGTGCCAAGGGAGGCGTGTTCCTGGCCGAGGACCGGCTCTCCGGCGAGCAGGTGGTGATCAAACAGGCGCGCCCGCACTTCGGCTTCACGCTCCAGGGGCAGGACGATCGCGACCGGCTCCGCCACGAGGCCCGCATGCTGGAGATCTTCGGGCCGCTCGGCGTCACGAGCCGCAAGGTGGATCTGTTCGAGCAGGAGGGCAACCTTTTCCTGGCGCAGGAGTACGTCGAGGGCAAGCCACTCGGCTCGTGGGCCGTCGACGAGAGGCGCGAGGCCCCGGGCCGCTGGCAGGACCAGGCGCTGAACGTGGTGCGCAACCTGGTCGCCGTGGTCGGCGCTGTTCACGACCAGGGCTATGTGTTGCGGGACCTCACGCCCAACAACGTGATCGTCGGCGACGACTCCCGTTGCCGGCTGATCGATCTGGAGACGGCGGCCGTGCCGGGAACCCCGGTGGCCAAGGCCCACACCCCCGGGTTCGCGCCGCCGGAACAGGTGCTCGCGCCCCGGCACGCGCCGGCGCCGGGAATCGAGGTGGACCTGTACGCCCTGGGGGCGAGTGTGTTCTTCCTGGCCACCGGCTGCGTGCCGGTGCTAGGCCACGACGAACCGCACGACGCCCGGTCGTGGGACTCCCGGGTGGAGACGCTGGTACGCGTGACTTCATCGGGCGACGCCGTGTCCGAGGTGCTGACGACGATGATTCTGAACCTGATGCGCGAGGACCCGGCCCGGCGCTGGGACCTCGCCCAGGTCCAGAAATTTCTCGACGAACTGGACACCGAGCCCCGGCCCTTCGCCGCCCGTGCAGGCAACTCCCGCCTCGGCGTCGAGGAGCAGGACCGGCTGCTGCACGACGGGATCGCCTATACCCTGCGCCGGATGGACCGTACAGCCGTCGACCATCCGGACGGCGGCGGCCGGCTGTGGCCCGCGCCGGGGTTCGGGGAGACGGCCGATCCGTGCGCCGTCCAGCACGGCTCGGCCGGGGTGCTCACGATGCTGTCCGCGCTGCTGGATCCCTCCTGCTCGGCCCTGCCGGGGCGGGCCGAGGTCGCGGCCGGCCTCAAGGAGGCCGCGCACTGGACGCTGCGGCGCGTACGGAGCGAACGGCACCGGCCCTCACCCGGGCTGTACTTCGGACGAGCCGGCATCGCCTGGGGCCTGCACGAGGCCGGGCGGGTACTCGACGACGACACTCTGCGCACGACCGGCCTCGACCTGGCGCTGGACCTGCCGGTGACCTGGCCGAACCCCGACGTGTGCCACGGCCTGGCCGGGACCGGCTTCGCCCTGCTGCACTTCTGGCACGAGACCGGCGACGAACGCTTCCGTGACCTGGCGGGCCGCTGCGCCGACACCCTTCTCGCCGCCGCGGAGCGCACCCCCGCCACCGTCCTGTGGCCCATCCCCCAGGACTTCCCCTCGACGCTGGCCGGGCTGGTGCACTACGGCTTCGCCCACGGTGTCGCCGGAATCGGGGCGTTCCTGCTCGCCGCCGGTACGGGTCTGGGCCGCGAGGACTGCCTGGAGACCGCCGTGCTCGGCGGGCGCACGCTGTTGGAGGCCGCCGACCACATCGACGGCGGCACCTGGTGGGGGACCTCTCCCGGCGACGACGGGAGGCTGCCGCATTGGTGCAGCGGTTCCTCGGGCATCGGCACCTTCCTGATCCGGCTGTACCTCGCCACGGGCGAGGCCCCGCTGCTGGAGGCCGCCAGGGGCGCTGCGTCCGCCGTCCGCGCCTCCCGTCTATCCGCGGGAAGCGTGGCCTGCCACGGACTGGCCGGCGACGGGCAGTTCCTGCTCGACATGGCGGACCTGCTGGGCGAACCGGTCTACCGCCACCAGGCCGAGGAACTGGCCGCGTGCCTGCGGGCCCGCGCGGTGCTGCGCGATGGGCTGCTCGTGGTTCCGGACGGGGAAGGCGTGGGGATCTCCTTCGGCTGGAACACCGGCCTGGCGGGAATCCTGGACTTCCTGCGGCGGCTGCGCCGGGGCGGCGCCCGGCCGTGGATGGCCGACCGTCTCGCACCCGCCGGCGCGACGGCATGAGCACGCTCCTCGACAGGACGGCCACCGGCGTACTGCGGCGGATCGGCTTCCGCTTCTCCGGCGCCGGGCGCCACGTCGCGTGCCTCGCCGCGCGGGGTCGCGGCGGTTTCGCTCCTGAGCTCTGGGATCTAGCCGGGCCGCGCCCTCGTGCTCGCCTCTTGCGTCCGTGGGGGGACGAGAACGCCTGGAGCAGCGCGGTCCCAACCGACGACGGCAACCTCCTGCTGGCCCGTGCGGGGATCCTCCTCGTCGTCCCCGAGGCTGACGGCACAGTCGCGGCGGTCCACGAACTGGCCGTCGCCCCTGGCGAGAACGTCAGGCTGGTGGCGGGCGGGACGCCGGGCACCGCCGCCCTGGCCTTCCGCACGACCTCCACTGGGCGTACGACGGTGTGGCGGTTGTCGGGACGGGCCGAGACTCCCGAACGCGTGGCCGACGTGCCGGGCGAGTTTACCGGAGGCGTGTGGCTCGACGGCGGCCTTCTCGCCGTCGCGAGCTCCGACGGGGCGCGCACCGTGGTGCTGAACCTGTCCGACGGCACCGTGCGCCCCCTTCCCGGCCTGTCGCCGGGGGAGCATCTCCTCCTCGCCGCTCCGCAGGCCGGAACCCTGATCACGGCACAGAAGCGGGAGGGCGTCCTGCGGCTGGGGAGCCGCCGGCGCGACCACGACGCGCTCACCGTCTTCCCCGGCCGGTTGAACGCCGTCGAGGGGACGGTCGTGCCGCTCGCCCTCGACCCGTCCGGCAGGCACCTCGCGCTGTCTGTCACCCGCGGCGTGCGCTCCACCGCGCTGCTGTACGACCTGGTGGAAGACAGTACCCGGGAGATCGAGCCGGCCGGGGTCCTGCTGCCCGTCGCGCACTGGAACGCGGCAGGGCTGCACCTGGTCCGTTCGGCCCCGGACCTGCCGCCGCAACCGGTGACCGTTCCCGATCCCCTCACGGCGACGGCCCTGACCGGCCACGGCCGCACCGGGTGGTCGCCCGCCCGCTCGCGCAGCTTCACCGGTCCGGGCGGCCCCGTCGAGGCGATCGTCTACGGCGACCTCGCCCACGCCGGGCACGTGGTGCTCGCCTTGCACGGCGGGCCCGAGGCGGCCTGGCGGCTCACGTTCGACCCCCTGTTCCAGCGCCTGGCCGCCGATGGCATCGCCGTTGTCGCCCCCAATCAGCGCGGCAGCACCGGATACGGAGCCGCGCACCGTGACGCGATCCGTGGCGCGTGGGGCGGAGCCGACCTCGCCGACGTCATTCACCTGGGCCGTACGCTGGCCGCCGAACGCGTCTCCGGATCCTGCCCGCCCATGCTGTACGGCGCCAGCTACGGCGCCTATCTCGCGCTGCTGGCCGCCGCCGCCGAGCCGGGCCTGTGGTCCCGTGCCGCCGTCGTCGCGCCGTTCCTGTCAGGACGGGCGCTTTATGAGGACGGGCCCGAATCGGTCAGGAGAATGCTTGACCGTCTCGGCGGCCAGGAGGAGATCGTCGACGACCATCTTGGCTCGCGGGACCTGCTCCGGCTGGCCGACCGCCTCCGGCTGCCACTCCTGCTCGTCCACGGCGATCAAGATCCGATCATCCCCGTCAGCCACTCCCGCCGGCTGCGCGAACGGCTGGCGCGGACCGGCCACCGTGACACCGCACTCACGTACCTGGAGGTTCCGGGCGCGGGGCACGACCCGCTGACCGATCACGAGGGCCATGCCGTGCTCGAACAGCTTGTCGCGTTCCTGCGCGTCGGGCCGAGGCCGTAGCGGGCCCTTTCTTCGCGCCGCTCCAGGCGGCACCCAAGACCCCGTCGTCCTGCATCATCCGGGGCGGTGGCATCCAAGGCCGTCGGGCGGACGCGCGACGGCTCCGTACAGCAGCGAAAGGAATGAGGAAAGCATGGAAATCGACGTTTCCGCCTTGGAAATGCTCCCCTCCGCCATGGAGAGCGGTCTCTGGCCGTGCGAGTTCTCCACCTGCGGGGCCTGGTCCTGCTCGGGATCGACGCAGACCTACTGCACCACGTTCACCAACGCCACCTGCGAGCACAACACGCGCTACGAGTAGCGGCCCGTCCTCTTCCCTGAGGACATGACGTAGGCCCGTAGCCGAGGTGACCGGCCAGGCGGCCGCTTCCGCCGTCGCCTGGCCGCGCCTGCACCGGCTCTCCCGTCGTAGATCCGCCTGGCCGCGCTTCGCCGCAGAGAGATATGTGATGCACCCACCAGCGCCAGCCGAGGAGCAGGTGACGACCCGCGCGTACGGCGACCGGCTGATCGCCTCCGTGGCCGCGTGCGCGTGGGCGCCCCTCGCATTGACCGCGCTCACCGCCGCAGGGGGGTGCGTCGTCGCGCTCGCGCTGCCCGCGTCGATGGCCGCCGCCGTGGACGCGGCGGTCACCGGCGGGGACGCGCTGCTCGCGACCGTGCGCCTCGCGTTCCTGCTGGGCGCTACGGCTCTGGTCGACATCGTCTCCGCGATCGCCGGTGCCGCCTACTCCGCCTCGGCCGCCGGTTCGCTGCGTATGCGCCTCGCCAACCGGCTCCTCGCAGTGAACATCGTCGAAGCCGGGCGTTTCCCCACGGGCGAACTCGTCAACCGCCTGGTGAGCAACGCCGCGACCACGGCGTCCGTCCCGATGACGCTGATCGGCGCGGGGTCCGGGCTGGTCACCTCCGTGGGCGGCGTCGTCGCGCTGTTCACCATCGACTGGCGGGTGGGCGCCGCCTTCCTGACCGGCGTACCCCTCGCCCTGGTCGTGATGCGGGTGTTCGTCTCCGGCGTGTCCGGTCTGTACGACCGTTCCCAGGCGGCGCAGGGCCGGCTCGCCGCCCGGCTGACCGAGACCCTCGCGGGCATCCGTACCGTACGCGCCGCCGGCACCGCCTCCCATGAGACCAGCCGGGTGCTCAGGCCGTTGCCGGACCTGTCCGCCGCCGGGCACGCGCTCTGGCGGGCCCAGGCACGTGGCGGGTGGCAGTTCACGCTCACGCTGTCCCTGATCGAGATCCTTGTGCTCGCCACGGCGGGGTTCGGCGTGGCGGAAGGCCGGCTGGAGCCGGGGGCGTTCCTGGCCGCGGCCGGGTACACGGCCCTGGGCCTGGCCTTCGCCGGGCTGACCGAGACGCTGATGGGCGTGGCTCACGGCCGCTCGGCCGCCCGGCGTCTGTGCCAGGTGTTCGCGCTGCCCGTCCTGCCCTCGGGCACCGTCCCGCTGGCGGCCGGTCCGGGCGTGCTCTCCTTCCGTGGCGTCACGGTGATCCGCGAGGGCGGCCCGCTCCTCGACGACATCTGCCTGGAGATCCCCGCCGGGGCCATGACAGCCGTCGTCGGCCCTTCCGGCGCGGGCAAGACGACCCTCGCCCTGCTGGCCGGGCGGCTGACCGACCCCGACCGGGGAGAGGTGCTGCTCGACGGCCAATGTCTGGCCGACCTCGACCTCGCCTCCCTGCGAGGTGCCGTGGCCTACGCGTTCGAGCGCCCGGCGCTGCTCGGGGGTGACCTCGCCTCGGCGATCGCGTACGGCGGCACGGTGAGCGACCTGGAGGAGATCCGCGCGGCGGCGAGGGCCGCGCACATCGATGACGTGATCCGGCGGCTTCCGGCGGGGTACCGTACCCCAGCCGCCGGGGTATGGCTGTCCGGTGGTGAGATCCAGCGGCTCGGACTGGCCCGCGCGCTGCTCCGCCGGGCCCGGCTGACCGTGCTCGACGACGCCACCTCCAGCCTGGACACCGTGACCGAGGCTCAGGTGACCGCCGCGCTGCGGGACGGGTCACGGGGACGCACCCGCCTCGTCATCGCCCATCGCCCCGCCACCGCCGCCCGTGCCGATCTGGTCGTCTGGCTGGACTCCGGGCGGATACGCGCCCAGGGCACCCACCGCGAGCTCTGGCGGGATCCCGCCTATCGCGCGCTGTTCGCCGCCGTCTCGAACGGGGAGAAACCATGTCCGGCGACCCCGTGATCGATTCGTGCCCCACGCCCGCGACGCACTCCCCCATCGACGGCGGCGCGCCGTCCCCCTGGCGGACGCTGATGGCGTTGCTGCGTCCCCGGCGGCGTCCGCTCGCCGTCGCCGCGTTGTGGTCGCTCGTCGAGGGTGCCCCGGCGCTGTCGTCCGGGTTACTCATCGCGACGGCGGTCGATCGCGGCTTCCTGGCCGGCCGGTTCGCGGCCGGTCTCGGCTGGCTCGCCCTCCTCGGCGGCACGCTGCTGGTGAGGGCCGTCGCGATGCGACGGATGTTCCCCGCGCTCGCCGCAGTGGTCGAGCCGTTGCGGGACGACCTTGTACGTGCGGTCGTCACCACCACCGTCCACCGCGCCGCCACCGGCGGGCGAGCACCCGACGGCGCCGCGGTCGGCCGTCTCACCCAGCAGGTGGAGACGCTGCGCAGCCTGATGTCGGGGATGCTGATAAGCGGTCGCGAGCTTGGGGTGTCCCTGGTGGCCGCCCTGGCGGGGCTCCTGCTCCTGTCCCCGCCGGCCGCGGCCATCGTCGCCGGTCCCGTGATCGTGGCGTTGGTCGTGTTCGCCCGGCTCCTGCGGCTGATCGCCGTACGGCACCGAGACCTGCTCCTGGCCGGGGAGACCCTGACCGCAGAGGCGACGCCGATCCTCGCCGGACTGCGCGACATCGCCGCCGGCGGCGCGCAGGCCCAGGCGGAGCAGGACCTGCGGGCGCTCGTCGCCGCGCAGGCCGCCGCCACCCGCGCCCTCGCCTGGGCGGGCACCGGGAAACGTCTGCTGCTGACGCTCGGGGCGCACGTACCGCTCATCGGACTGCTGCTCGCCGCCCCGCCCCTGATCGCCCGCGGGCAGTTGACCGCGGGCGAGGTCGTGGGCGCGGTGACCTACCTGTCCACGGGCCTCGGACCGGCGCTGCGCAGCCTCATGGGCACCGTCGGTTCGTGGGGCGTGTCCCTCGCGGTCACACTGCGGCGGATCTCCGAAACCATCGCGCCCGACTCGGAAACACCGGCGCGGCCCGGGCCCATCTCCGTGCCCGCGGCTCATGACCTGCAATTGGACGGCCTCACGTTCGCCTACTCGCCGCAGGCCGCCCCGGTCGTGCGTGAGCTGAGCCTCACGATCGGCGAAGGCACGCATCTGGCCGTGGTCGGCCCGAGCGGCATCGGCAAATCCACCCTCGCCATGCTGCTGACCGGGCTGCAGGGGCCGACGGCCGGCGAGGTGCGGCTCGGTGGTCTCCCGCTGGCCACGATCCCGGAGTCCCACCTGCGGACCGTCATGGCCCTGGTGCCGCAGGAGGCATACGTCTTCGCGGGAACGGTACGCGAGAACCTCGCCTACCTGTGCCCGGAGGACTCCTCCGGGAGCGGCGCCGCAGACGAACGGATGCGGGCGGCCGTCGCCGCCGTCGGGGCGGATTTCCTCGTCGAGCGGCTCGGCGGGCTGGACGCCACGATCGAGGAGCCGTCCACGTTGTCCGCCGGTGAACGCCAGCTCATCACCCTCGTCCGTGCCTACGCCTCCCCCGCACGGATCGTGATCCTCGACGAGGCCACCTGCCACCTCGACCCGGCCGCCGAAGAACGGGCCGAGCAGGCGTTCGCGACCAGGGGGACGACACTCGTCGTGATCGCTCACCGCATCAGTTCCGCCGCCCGCGCGGACAACGTCCTGCTGATCGACGGCGCCTCCGCCGTCGTGGGCGCGCACCTGGAACTGATCGCCCGATCACCCCTGTACGCCGACCTGGTCGGCCATTGGCAGGACGACGCCACGCACGAACACCAGACGAGAGGACATCATGCCGCATCCCGGACCGAGTGACGTCATTTGGGACATCACCTACGCGTGCCCGCTCCGTTGCGTCCACTGCTACTCGGAATCGGGAAGACGGCCGACGCGGCAGCTCAGCCACGAGGACATGCTCAAGGTGGCCGACGGGATCATTGCCCTGCACCCGCGGACGGTCGAGTTCGCAGGCGGTGAACCGCTGCTCGTCAAGGGGATCCACGAGATCGCGGAGCACATCTCACGGGCCGGGATCGAAGTGAACCTCTACACCAGCGGCTGGACGTTGACGGCGGAGGCGGCGCAAGCGGCGGCGCGCGTGTTCTCCAGGATCACGATCAGCGTCGACGGGGCCGACGCCGCGACACACGACCGGATCCGAGGGCGTTCCGGCTCCTTCGACCGCGCGATGAACGCGCTGACCCTCCTCGACGACCTCTCCCGGCGCGTAAGCGAACACGGCTACGACCCCGTGCTGTTCGGACTCGACTGCGTGGTGATGCGCGGCAACTTCCACCAGCTGGGCGAACTCTGCCGGGTGGCCACTTCGCGCTCCCCGCGCCTGCGCTTCCTCGGCTTCGGCGCGGCGGTGCCGTCCGGTCTCGCCAGCAGGCCCACGTTCGCCGACCGGGAACTTCTCACGATGGAACAGCTCACCACCCTCATGAGCCCTGGCCACGGGCAGCACCTGCGGTCCCTCGTTCCCTCCTCCGTCACGGTGACTCTCAGTGATAATTTCGTCCTGCAAATGAATCCGAAACTCGTGGAACGCTTCGGATTCTCCCTGATGCAGATCGAGCCCGACGGGCAGGTACGCGCGATGCCCATCTACGAGGGCACTGTCGGCTCCCTGCTGACGGAAGATCCGCAGGTGCTGTGGGAACGGGCGGTCGCGCGCTGGAACGACCCCTTCGTCGTCGACGCGCTCTCCGGCGTCCGCGACTGGGCCGACTGGGCGGAGGCAACCCGCCGCATCGACTACCATTTCGGATCCGCCGAGGTCAGGCAGCGTATCGACCGCCGACCCGCGTACTCCGTCACCGCACCTTGACGCCGCCTGTTGAAGGCGCCGGGCGACCCTATGGGAGGGCACGGTCGGTGTCGGGGATCCAGTGCCGTCCGACGGGTCCGGCGGGCTCGCGCGTGGGAGCTGACCGAGCAGCGTACGGAGCAGCGGGTGCGGGTTGCGGGTCGCGCAGGGCCACGCGCCCGCGACGGCCGCCCTTCCTCTCCACCGGGCCGGGCGGCCGTCGCCGTAACGCTCGGGGTCACCTCGGACCTCCTCGGGCACTGGATGCGCCGGCACCCGGACGGAATACCCGAGGCTGACGCCGAGGTGGACGAAGGCCGCGGTCGCGTGGCCCCGCTGTGGTTGCCAGGCAGAGACGCCGAGTGGCAGGCGTGGCGGGCGTCGTTCCCAGGACGAATCGGCCGGCCCTGCAAGGAAACCCCGTCACCCGAGTGACAGACGCACACCGCTACCCCGCGCCCAGCGCGCCCAGCGCGCCCAGGGCGCGTATTGGGT
>NZ_JACHJJ010000055.1 GCF_014203605.1 Thiemannella venezuelensis
CTAGAGAAACGCCACAGCAGTACACACAGGCGT
Source organism: Thiemannella venezuelensis (assembly GCF_014203605.1). Classification (GTDB taxonomy): domain Bacteria; phylum Actinomycetota; class Actinomycetes; order Streptosporangiales; family Streptosporangiaceae; genus Planomonospora_A; species Planomonospora_A venezuelensis. Next base: position 34 of record NZ_JACHJJ010000055.1, read on the forward strand.
ATTTCCGCAGGTCATAGACCAGATGCGTGCTCTAGACATGACGAATTACGCGGAACGCGGGCCTGTCGGCGTCGGTGATCTCGTCGTCGACCCACGCGAACGGGCGCCCGCCCGCCCAGTTCACCAGCGGCCGGGTCTTCCAGCACAGTCCGAACCATCGGTCCTCACGTTCATGCTGGTCGGTCGGCTCCGGCCACGTCACGACGGGCAGTCGCGGCAGCCCGATGCGGGGTGCGATCTCGGCGTTGGCCTCCTCTTCCCAGGTGGTCGCCCAGACGAGTTCGCAGGGCAGCGCTGCCAGCCGGCTCCCCAGCTCGCAGGTGAGCCGCGCCAGGCGCGCGTCCGGTGTCGTACCCCGCAGTGCGCGGTGCGGGTCCTCGCCGAAGGGCAGAATCGGCCCGTCGACATCGAGGAAGAGCAGCGGGCGTTCGGTATGACCGGTCATGCTGCGTCGGCCTCGTCACGTTCGATCAGGACGGCGCGTTCGAAGCGGGCTCCGGCCCGCACCAGAGCCACCAGGTGAGGGGCGTTGACCGCGCGCCAGCGGGCCTGGGCCGACTCGATCAGCTTGAACGCCATCGCCGGCCCGGCCGCGCGCGGGCCCGGCCCCTTGGTGACCTTGGTGCGGTGCCGGACGGTGGCGAACGTCGACTCGATCGGATTGGTCGTGCGCAGGCGGATCCAGTGCTCGGCCGGCAAATCGTAGAACGCCGGCAGCTCGTCGGCGTCGTCCGTGACCTTGGCCACCGCCTTGCCGTACTTGGCGCCGTAAGCGGCACCGAACGCCTCCACCGCGGCCTCGGCATGCGTCTGGTCCTCGGCGTTCCAGATCTCTGCCAGTGCCTTCTCCACTCCCGGATGCGCGGACTTCGGTAGGGCCCCGAGCACGTTTGCGATCTTGTGAAGCCGTCAAGAAATAAGGCGTTGCTTTTCGATCTTGGATTCGTTGAGATGGTATGGCGATCTCCAGCGAGGTCCGCGGCCAGCTCGCGCGCAAATTCCAGGCGCTGCTCCCGCATCTGAACGAACGCCAGCAGCGGCTGGTCCTGGCGACCGAGGCGCGGCTGCTGGGTCACGGCGGGGTGCGCGCCGTCGCCCAGGCCACCGGGGTCAGCGAGACGACCATCCGCAACGGTATCTTCGAGATCGAAGATGGCCGGGAACCGCTTCCGGTAGGTCGCATTCGCCGGCCCGGGGGAGGCCGCAAGCGGGTAGAAGACGACGATCCGGCCCTGCTGGCGGCGCTGCTGGGGCTGGTCGAGCCAGATGAGCGCGGTGATCCGCAGTCCCCGCTGCGCTGGACCACCAAATCGCTGCGGCATCTGGCCGCCGAGCTGACCCGGCAGGGCCATGCGGTCTCGGCGCCCACGGTGGGGCGGTTGCTGAAGTCGGCCGGCTTCAGCCTGCAGGCCAACGTCAAGACCCTGGAAGGCACTCAGCACCCCGACCGCGACGCCCAGTTCCGCTACATCAACCAGCAGGTCAAAGCCCATCAGGCCGACGGCGAGCCGGTGATCAGCGTCGATACCAAAAAGCGCGAGCAGCTGGGCCGGCTGCCGATGGCCGGACGCGAGTGGCGGCCCAAGGGCGAGCCCATCCAGGTCGAAGACCACCACTTCTTCTTCACCGGCCCGGATGTCGAGCAGGCGATTCCGTATGGGATCTACGACATCACCGCCAACACCGGCTGGGTGAACGTCGGCATCGATCACGACACCTCGGTGTTCGCGGTGGAGTCCATCCGCCGCTGGTGGAGGGCGCGCGGTCACCGTGACTATCCGGCCGCCTCGCGTTTGCTGATCACTGCGGACGCGGGTGGCTCCAACGGTTATCGCTATCGGGTCTGGAAGAGCGAGCTGGCCGCCCTGGCCGCCGAGATCGGGCTGGCGATCACGGTCTGCCACTTCCCGCCGGGCACCTCCAAATGGAACAAGATCGAGCACCGGCTGTTTTCCCACATCACCCTCAACTGGCGCGGCAGGCCGTTGACCAGCCACGAGGTCGTGGTCAACACCATCGCCTCCACCCTCACCAGCGGCGGGCTGCGGGTGGAGGCCGTCTTGGATGTCGGCGACTACCCCACCGGCGTGGCGATCAGCAAAGAGCGCTTCGCCGCTCTGCCCCTGGAGCGGCACGCCACCCATGGGAACTGGAACTACACCCTGCGCCCCGCATCCACCAACGAACCGGCCGACCTCAAAGCGGTTGGCGAAGCCGATGGGCCGGCGCAGCGGCGCCAGGCCATGCTCGGCCGCCTGGCCGATGCGCGCTTGACCGGCATGAGCCCCGCCCAGCTGGAGCAGCTGACCGTGGCACTCGCTCCGGCCCAAGCCGCCCGCACCCAGGAGCGACACAGTCGGCAACGCGGCGGCCGGGCTCGGCGAGCCACCGGCAGGCTCCGCGTCAAGCCGCTGTTCGATGATGCCGCCCGCCTGCTGCTCACCCTTCTCTACCAGCGGCAGGTCTGCTCCATGAAGGTGCTGGCAGACCTTTTGGAGGTCACCGGCACCTGCATCGCCGACCTAGTGAAGGAGACCCGCAGAGCCCTGGAAGACCACGGCCACCACACCGCAACCGCTCAGGTCCGCTTCGCCAAGCCCGCCGCTCTCCTGGACTTCTTGGACACCGACCAGCGCCCCGCACGAGCCGCGATCACCGACCGGTTGGCCCACCCGGTCCTGACCGGGATCACCCGCGACGAGCTTCACCTGCTCACCCAGCGCCTTGCCGCCGCGCAGAGTGCTCAAGGCGAGCGCCTCGGTTACCAACGGCGAGGTGCTCCTCGGCAGCCCGGAACCCGATCCGGTGTCTTCCCGCAGAAGATCAGCAACAGCGAACGAGTCCTGCTCACCATCCTCTACCAACGGAAACTCTGCACCCTGGAGGTCTTGACTGACGCCTTGGGCGATGTCAGCAGATCCTCCATCGGCAACGTCATCCGCGAAACCCGCCCTCTACTCGAGCAAGCAGGCCATGTCCCTGCACCGGCGACCGTCCGTTACCGCACGGCGGCAGATCTGCTTGCCGCAGTGCCGGGCGACCGCGACACGCCAACAAGTTGATCTTTTACGGCTTCTGTGGAACCAGTATCTTTGGCCTCTGGTCTGCGGAAACACCTCACCCAGCGCGCCCCGAAATCCTAGCGTCCCGTCGGCGACGGCCAGGACCGGAGCGCACATGCCGCGGCGTTTCCCGTGGCTGCTGTGGGGCGCCGGGGTGCTGTGGGCGTTCTACCTGTTGGTGTTCTCCTTGACCGCGTGGATGTGGGCCTACACTGACAGCCCGCTGACGCCCTACCTCGCCTGGCCGTCCCTGTGGGTGTGGTTGTGGGTGGTGCCGACGTTCTCGGGGATCATGCCGCTGCTGTTCCCCGACGGGAAGCTGCCGTCCAAGCGGTGGCGGCCGGTGCTCTACGGCAACTTCGTCCTCATGGCCGGGCACTCGCTGCTGCTGGCCCTGACACCCGAGCCGGCCTTTGGGCTGGGCCTGCCGATTCCCAATCCCTTCGGCGTCGAGGCGCTGGGCGACATCCCCGAGCGCGTTGAGGAACGGATCGGAGTGCCCATGGTCCTGCTCGGCCTGCTCGGCGTGGCGTCTCCGGGGGTGCGCCACCGATCCGCCACGCCCGAGGTCCGCCGGCAGATCGCATGGTACTTCAGCGCGATGGTGATCTTCATCGGCTTCTGGGCGGTCACGGGAAGTACCGAGGACCCGCTCATCATGGGCCTGCGCATCCTCCTGACCGGCGGCATCCCCATCGCGATCATCGCCGCCGTCCTGCGTCACCAGCTCTACGGCATCAGGCTCGTCCTCAACCGCACGCTGGTGTACGGCACGCTGACGGTGTTCATCGGCCTCATCTACTCGGTGCTCGTCTGGGTGGTCAACCGCGTGAGCGGGAACTACGGGGCGGTGGCGGGGTTGATCGCGGCCATGGTCACGGGCGCGGTCTTCCACCCGGTACGGCTGCGCCTGCAGTGGTCGGCGGATCGGCTCTTCGGCGTCGAGCGTGACCCTTACAAGGTGGCCGACCTGCTCAACCGCACGGGCCAGCGGGCCGGTGACCCCTCAGAGGCCCTGACCCAGGCGATCTCCGTTCGAGGAGGCCGAGCGGCGTCCCGGTGGCGAAGACAGTGCGCCGGAACTGCCCGGCGCGCAGGCGCGAGGCGCGCGATGACCACCGGTGGCAGGTGGAGGCGGAGGGCGGGAGCCCTGTCCCTTGTCACCGGCTGTGACCGTCGCCGATGCCGGCGGCGACCGGTTTCGCCCTCTGGGCCAGGGCGGCGAGCGGCACCTTCGCACCCCGTCGTGACGGCCGGGCCGTGCTATCGGGGCCGCGCTGGGTGCGCGGCGATGAGGGGTGGGCGAACAAGGTGCGCAGCGCCGGGGCGATGCCGGCGACCTCCCACACCCCGGTGAGCGCATCACGCTCCCAGCGCACCTGCTGCTGAGCACTGAGCAGCTGGCGCACCCGGGCGCGGGCGTAGAGCTCCATCACGCCGGCGTGCTCGTGCAGTGCGCGCCGGCGATGTCGGCTCATGTCGGTCCAGCGTCCACCGCCATCACGCATCAGCGTGGCGATGACCAGGTGGGCGTGCAGGCACGGGCGCGGCACGCCGCTGCCCGCTGCGGGCGCGGTGCGATGCCACAGGATCCATCCGAGCAGGCCGGCGTGCCGGGACGCGGGAGTGATCCACTGCTCCAGCTGGGCGGCCGCCTCCCCTACCGCCTGGGCCACCAGAGCCTCGATGGCGGCGGCCTGGTCCTGCTCGGCCAGCGCGTACAGGGCGCTGAGGCTGGCGGGCTGGGTCACGGTGAGCTCCAGGCCGCGGCTGCGGCGGGCGGCGGCGGGCCGCAGGCGTCCGGTGCGCGGGTGGTGCCCGCTCATGAGGGCGCTGGCCAGGTCGTGCTGGTCGGGGGTCAGGCTGGTGCCCGGTATCAGGCCGAGCGCCTGGCCGCCGCTGCCGAACCAGGTCGGCTCGCGCGCGGTGGCCGGAGTCTCCTCGACCTGCGGGACCAGCGGCTCGGGGGAGCCGGTGATGCAGGGACGGCGGTCGCAGAGCGCGCCGCCGCGCAGCCGGTGGTGCACTTGCACGGCCGAGGGGCCAAGATCGGTGATCCAGACCATGGGGTCTCCGGAACCGGGAAGGGGACGGCGGCGGCCGTCCGAGCGTGCCGGTGGGCGGCCCGGTGGCCGCGCCGGGGAGCGCGACACCAGGGACCCTACAATCCGACCTTTCATAAGATCAATACCTGAGTCAGGAAGAGTTTGTCAGGACGCTGCCGGACCGTAGGCGCGGCACCCGCCGGTAGTCCTGGCCGGCGACCGGATCGACCTGGCCGCCCGCGACCTGACGCTGGCGCAGATACGGCGGCCGGACCGCATCCTGCTCCTCCTCAGGCAGCCAGGTCGGCTGCGCCCACCAGGAGCGGTCACTGGCCTGGCGCCAGCCGCACACCAGGGCCACCTGGTCGCGGTAGCGCACCAGCGGCGGTAGCGGTACCACCGCCTCAGGCCGCTCCACCAGTTGCTCGTAGGGTCGCCCGGCGAGCTCGCCCACGTCGTCGTACGGCACGCGGGTCTCGATCGCCGAGGGCGGCGTTGCGGGCGGCCGGCAGGCCAGACAGGATCCAGCACAGCTGCGCCCATCGCTGCCCGTCGTGATGCCAGCGGTCGGACAAGAAGACCAGCCGACGGCTGTACCGCGCCAGGGGCGGCATTGGCAGTAGCGCGGGCTCGGGCACGCGCCGACTCTACCGCTCTGTCGTACGTATGTTTGATTGCCGATGGGGTGTTGCACGTCGGCCGTCCTGAGCCAGGCAGAAGGCGTGAGGTGCGCCTCAGCCAAGCAGCTGCACAACCCGTTCGGCTTGGCGTTCCAGGGTGTCGGCCGGGTTGTGCGGCGTCGCCGGCCCATTGGGGCCGAGCTGGAGAAACCAGCCCAGCGCGATCAGGCGGCGGAACCCGCGCACCCGCTCGGCTTCCGCCGCGGTCAGATCGAGGTGAGCCAGGAGTTGCTCGGCGTCCAACGCGCCGTCGTGCTGGGAGATGTGCTCGCAGACCTCGCCGAGCTCGAAGGCCCGGTCGCTGCGGCCGGAGTCTTCCCAGTCGATCAGCCGTACGCGGCGCTCGTGCTCGTCCCACAGGTAGTTGGCGCGGTTGCCGTCCGCCAGCCCGAGGACGGGCGGCAGCGGGTTCGCGGTGAGGTTGTCGGGGTCGGCGGAGGCCAGCCAGGCCGCCCCCGCGCGGAACGCCTCGCGCACGAGGGGGTCGTGGCCGAGGTCGGGCTGCGTGTCGGCCCAGGCGCGGGTCTTGTCCACGGCTGTCTTCGGCCCCCAGGGGGCGGGCGCGACTTCGTCCACCACGCGGGCCGGGATCTGGTGCAGCCGGGTCAGTGCGGCGGCCATCGCGGTGATCTGCTCGTCGCCGGCGTGCTCGCCGCGCAGGACACGGCCGGGAAGCCTGCTCATCACGATTGTGGGCGGGTGCGCCTCCAGCGTGGCCTCAATGGGCGCGGGCGCGAGATCGGGTGTGTGCTTGGCGAGCAAGGTCAGCGCCGCCCATTCCCGGTAGGGCTCTCCTCGCTTCCAGGAGGTGTAGCGCTTGACCACGACGTCGTCTCGGATGTCGAGGCTGTGGGTGCATCGGCCGACCACCATAGGTCCGCTTCACCCTCTCTGTCCCTCGGGCCGGGGACAGTGCGTCTCCTGGCCACGTCCCGCGGAAGGCAAGGAAAGGGCTGACACTACCAGCAGGCCGCAGCCTGTTCGGGATGAGCGGAGATCGGGCGGGGGCGTTGACCGTTGCTGCCGCCGACGCGGACGCGTCCGCAGGGTGGCGGGACGCAGAACACACCTGATGGAGCGGTGTTCGCGGCCATCGCCTACGTCCTGGTGAGTGGGCGTGCGTGGCGGGCGCTGCCGCCGTGTTTCGGGATCCGGTGCCGCCGTCGTTCGCGATCCCGCCGGCTCGCCACCGCACTCGTCCACTGCTCGGCGGCAAAATCGTCGAGCACCGACAGCGCGATGCTGGCCAGCAGGGGCGACAGGATGCCCCCTTGCGGTGTCCCGGAGGTGGTCCCGTTCCGCTCGCCGAGCTCGGTCATGATCCCGGCTTTGCAGAACGATCTCACCAGCGCCAGCACCCGCTTGTCCTTCACCCGCATCCGAACGCGGTCCATCAGAGCCACGTGGTCGATGCGGTCAAAGCATGCCTCGATGTCCGCGTCCAGCACCCAGCGGTATCCCTGGGAGCCGAACAGATGGATCTCGGCGATCGCGTCGTGCGCACGCCGGTTCGGCCGGAAAACCCATACGAGCACGGACAAAAGTCCCCCTCGAAAATCGGTTCCAGGACCAGCTTCAGCACGGCCTGCACCACCCGATCGGTGACGGTCGGGATCCCCAGCCGACGCAGTTTCCCGCCGGTCTTGGGAATCATCCGCTCCCGCACCGGCAGAGGCCGGAAGGCCTGCGCCTTCAGCGCCGAACGGATGCGGTCCAGATGCGCATTCACCCCGGACGCTTCGACGTCGGCGGCGTCCGGGAGCGGGTGGCGGATCGCTTCGGCGTAGGCGCCTGAGCCGTCCCGGTACAGGATCCGCACGCCGGGATGGGCGCGCAGCCATGCTTCCAGAGTGTCCGCGGTGCGATTCGGCCAGGACGTCGATGCGCTCGCGTGTCTCGGCATCGATCAGCACCGCGGCGTAGCGATGGCGTCGGCGCAGGGCGAAGTCGTCCACCCCCAGCACCCGGGGCGCCCGAGGCTGGGGCGGGGGCAGGCGCAGCAGCAGGCGCAGGGCGGTATGCCGCGACAGGGGCATGGCCAGGGCGGACAGGACACGCGTTGCGGCTCGCCCGGCCGGCTCGTGCACCACCGCGCTGATCTGGGCGGCCAGGCGGGGGGTGCGGCGCTGGTAGCGCTCCAGCACGCCGGGGAGTTGTTCGCGGAAGGTCTGGCGGCAGCCGCGCGTCGGGCAGAGCAGACGGCGGATCCGCACCACCACGAGCACGCGGCGGGCGTCGAGGGGCACATCGGCCACGCTCCGTTCGTGGTAGCCGTGCACGCGCGCCGTCTCGGCCCCGCAGACCGGGTAGGCGACCGGTCCGTCCGGGGTGCGCGCCCGTACCCGGATCTGTTCGCCCACGTCCGCTACGTTCTGCACGACCAGCGGCGATAACCCCGAAAACACCGTGCTCAGTAGCTTGTCGGCATCAAGCACAGCCCAGCGTGACGTGGCGGGACGTTCCGTCACCACCGAATCCGCGACAGAGCCGTTCACTGGACAGGCCCTCTTCACCGGCTGGCATGCGGGAGGAGGGGCGCCCACCTCGCGGTGGGCGCCCCTTCCGAGGAGGTGCCTACGGCTTACTTGTAGGTGACGTCGCTCTTGGTGACCTTGCAGTTGGAGTCGTTCCAGCCTTCACCGATGTAGCTGGGCTCGGAGCCCTTGCTGACGCCCTTGTACTTGCCGCAGACGGTGGCGCCGCCGTCGACGACGAGGCGGGTGATGGTGGCGGTGTCGCCCCAGTTGCTGTTGATGCCGGCGACCATATCGACGTCGGAGACCAGCACGTTGTCGATCTTCACGTGGCGCTGGTGCGAGCTGGAGCAGTTGCCGCACGCCCGGTACAGCTTGCCGGAGCCGTTGAGGTAGAAGCCGGAGATGCTGACCGTGCCGTTGCCGTTGTGCTGGAACGTCTTGTCGGAGCCGGATCTGGCGCCTCCGCCGATGACGTAGGAGGTGCCGCCGCCGGTGCCCTTGAAGGTGGCGGCGTCCTCGCCGATGTCGTTCCACCACACGTTCTTCAGCGTGCAGGTGCCCTCGCAGTGGACGCCGTCACCGGCGGGGGAGCCGATGATGACATTCTGCAGGGTGCCGCCGTTGGCGATCTTGAACATCGGGTCCTGCGACTCGCTCTGGCCGCCGTCACCGATGCAGCAGTAGGTCTTCATCCCGCCGTCGAAGGTGCCGGAAACGGACACGGTGCCGGAGATCTTCACCGAACCCGCCGATGACGGCCACTGGCCGGTCGGAGCACCGGTACCGGGGTCGCCGCCCGAGCCGAGCTTCGTCAGTGACCACTGCTGGTTGGCGCCGTTCAGGTCGGAGAAGCCGGCCAGCTTGGCGCCGTCCTCGGTCTTCCACTCCCAGACGTCGATCGCCTTGCCGCTGGCCCGGTTGATGAACCGGACGTAACCGCTGTCGGAGTCCTTGACCGCCCAGTGCTGGGTTTTGGTGTTTCCGTCTGAATTCTGGGTCAGCTGCGTGCCGTCGGTCGAGCCGGCCAGTTCGAGCAGCTTGCCGCTGTGCACGTTCTTGATCTCGTAATAGCCGCTGGTGCCCGAGCTCTGGAACTTCCACTGCTGCACGGCGAGGTCGTTGCGGCTCCACTGGTTGACCGGCGCGCCGTTCGACGTCGACCAGCCGTAGACGTCCATCGCCTTGCCGCTGAAGCGGTTGACGAAGACGTAGGTGGCGCCGGTGTCGATCGTGGCGGCCGACGCGGGGAGCGCCATGGCGACCATGAGGCCGCCGACCATGGTCGCAGCTGCTGCTATGGCAGCCGCCAGGCGAACCCAGCGTCGACGCCGTTTCGCGCCGGTTACGGACGTTTCCATTGTTCCTCCATGCTGCCGCCAGGCCTGTCGGCGGCGGGGGTCGATGTGGGGGTGCGCTAGCCTGGAGAGGGGTGGGAAAACGCTTTCCTGGCGGGAACTTAACGCCTTCTGCTCACTCGGGTCAATAGGGCGGGGCAATAGGCAAAGATCATTCAGGTGTGCCGCTCAAAGGATCGCCGTTACGCGGCCCGGTATTGCGCGAATGGCGGACGCCGGCGCGGCGTCCGCGAGCCGATGACCGCCGTCAGCTGCAGTTTCTCCTGATTTCGGCGCTTAGTGGAGCGTTCCTCAACGGGTATGGAGATTGTCATCGCTCAGCTCTACCGGCCAGGAAATCCTTTCCGGCGGGGGGAACCTGCCACGTCGGAACCGCTGTGTGCTTGCTGAGCTTTAACTCGCGGAGTTACACCAAGTTGAAGGCCAGACCGGTCCCTGCCAGGCAGCCGTCGATCAGATGCGGCCGGTACTGGATCTTCTT
>NZ_JACHJJ010000056.1 GCF_014203605.1 Thiemannella venezuelensis
CCGTGACCTCCTCGATCACGACACGGCCTTCGCCGTCTACAACCTCTGATCAACCATCAGCAGGCCGGACAAAACCCTTCAACGCCGGGGCCGTGAGGTCAACCCGAGAGCGGGCTGGAACACAGAGGCCTCGTCTGATACAGATGCCGGTCTTGAGGATGGCGACTTCATGGACAAGCTGCGCTCTCTGCTGCAGGAAATCCGCTGGTTCCGTTGGCTGACAGTCGTTGTTCTCGCTGCGACCATCCCGGGGCTCCTGCAATTGGGGGCGCAACCGGTGAGGGCCGAGCCCGTGCCGGTAAAACCGGATACTCCTGTCCAGGCGCATGGGTCGACCAGAAGCCTGCCCACGCTGGTGCCGACAGATGCGACCGAGACGGACCTCGAATCGGAGGCGCGCGACCCCAAACCGCCCAAGGGCACCGTTCCTATTGAGCGGCGACACGAGTTTGTCGATGAGCCGGCAGAAGGTGGCCTGAATTCCCCGCCGCCGCTTCCTGGTTGGAAAACCGGCGCAGACGTGGCGGACTCATCTGACGCTTCGTCTGGTCCGCGGTCCCAGCCGTCGGCTCGGCAGGAGATCGCTAAGAGTGCGCCCTCGGCCAAGCAGGACGGACTGACCGCAGCAAACGCCTCTGTGCCATCCGTCTACGGATTGACAGTGACTCCGGGGACTTCGTCCTCTGGTGGGTGGGTGGCGTCGTCGCTGACGCCGAAACTGGCGGCGCACGCGTCCTACGCTGAATCCTGGGGCACGCTGCGTCATGTGGAGGTGGAGCATGATCCGGCGGTGCCTTCGCAGGGTACGGGGCTGATCTGGTCGGGATCGACGACTTCGCATGTGGAGTCAGGCCATTCGGACGGCTTGTCGGTGCCGCGAGGCAAGCTAACGGACGGCTGGCAGGTGCGTTGGCGGATCCGGGCCAGTTCGGGAGGGCTCTACAGTCCGTGGTCGGACTGGCAGAAGATGCGGGTCGAGGCTCTTCTCTGGGGAGAGGCTACGCCGGCTGACAACACGCAGGTCGGCTCGCTGAACGTGGCGCTTTCGGCATCGGCCAAACCAGGTGACAGGTCCCTGGAGGTCCTCTACTGGTTCGAGCTCTGCTCGGGAACACCCGACAATTTCGTGTGGTGTGAGAGCCCTTCATCATGGAGCAGCTCAGGAGTCTGGGAGGTGCCAGAGGACAGGCTGAAGTGGGGGAAGACCTATTGGTGGCATGTGAGCGCAGCCACCCCTCACGCAGAGGCCACTTCGCCCTGGCGTACCTTCACCACGATCCCCGAACAGGGCACGATCAACTCGCTGCTGTCCTCCGGGACGCACGGCCGGGACTTCCAGCACGTCACCGGAAACTACACCCAGTCGGCAACGGATGTTGCGATTACGACAGCCGGTTTGCCTCTTTCGGTGACACGTAGCTACAACAGCCAGGACCCTCGTACTGACGGTGCTTTTGGTGCGGGATGGACCACTCGCTGGGATATGAGAATCCAGAAGGAACCGGAAACGAGCACACTGCTCGTCACCTACCCCGACGGCAACCAGTTGCGGTTCGCAGCCAAGGGGGACGGCACCTATGCGGTTCCCCCAGGGGTCTTCGCCACGCTGACGGACGTCACCGAAGGCGGCTGGAGACTGATGGACAAGTCGTCCACCTCCTACTGGTTCGACACCTCAGGCCGACTCACCAAGGTGACCGATCACCGCGGGCGTGCACAGGAACTGGTTTACGGCACTGACGGAAAGCTGACGAAGGTCACCGCAACCGGTGGACGGTCGTTGACCTTCGCCTGGAGCGGTGCACACGTGGCCAGCGTCTCCACTGATGAGGTGGACGGCACCGCACTGATATGGACCTACTCCTATGACGGCGACAAACTCGTCAAGGTATGCAGCCCGGGCGCGGGAGCTGCATGCACCGCCTACTCCTATGCCGACGCATCGCGGTACAGCAGTGTGATCGCTAATGCGATGCCGGCGGGGTACTGGAGGTTCAACGAGGCGAGAGGATCCAGTGGATCAACGGTCCACAGCTCGGCAGGATGGAATCTGGGCTGGGACCACGGTTATTTCAACGGCTCTGCCTACAACGCCACCACCGCTGTTCCGGGCGCGCTGTCAGGCACCACGGACACCGCCTTCCGGTTCGCCGGCACCGAGTCTTCGGCCTACGTTGACCTTCCGTATGGGACAATCAACAAACGTGGCGGATATCTGGCTGTCGAGGCCTGGTTCAAGACGACGGGATCGGGCACCGTCATCGGCTACAGTGATTCGTCACTGGAGTCGGGAGATCACACTCCGGCAATTTATGTGGGAACCGACGGAAAACTTCGAGGCCAGTTCTCCATAGGCGGCGGAGGGGTTCCGATGACATCGGCTGCCCGGGTGAATGACGGCGTATGGCACCACGTGGTGCTCTCCGGGGCGAACAATGTTCAGACTCTGTATCTGGACGGGCAGGTCGTCGGGGCGCTCTCTGGCACTATCGACCACCTTGAACAGAATGACACCCGGATCGGATACGGATTCGCTTCGTATGAGTGGCCGGCGACCGTTTGGTCATCGTCTAAGAAAGCGTTCCCCTTCAAGGGTGACATCGACGAGGTCGCGGTCTACGGTAAGCCGCTCGGCTTGGCTGAGGTCCGCACCCACTATGCGGCTCGGCTGGCCCAGCCCCAGATGACCAAGGCAACGCTTCCGTCGGGACGCGTGTGGGCGTCCAACACCTACGATGTCAACACTGGCCGGCTGCTCACCCACACCGATGACAACGGTGGTACCTGGAAGCTGGGCGCGGTTCAGCACTCTTCTGGTTCTCCGGACATCTTCGACGTGTCCAAAGTGAACGCGACGACCAAGGTGACCGACCCGCACAACGGTACGCTCACTTACGTCGACGACGCCAAACGCGGTTACCGGTCGATCTCCGTAGCCGATCAGCTGGGTAAGCTCACCAAGTACGAATACAACGACAACGGTGTGCTCTACAGCGTCGCTGACCGCAACGGAAACAGGACAACCCTGTTCCGTGACGAACGAGGCAACCTGGTCGGCCGGATGACCTGCCGCTCGTCGAACAGCTGCCAGACGGAGTACTTCTCCTATTATCTCAACAGGAACAACGCGTTCGATCCTCGGAACGACCAGTTGACGGTCGCGCGAGACGCGCGTTCCTCCTCAAAAACCGACAACACCTACGCGTCCACCACCGAATACAACACCTACGGTGAGGTGGTGAAGGAGTCCGCGCCGGCCACTGCGGACTTCCCCGAAGGCAGGTCGAGCACTTATGCCCACACCGACGGCACGGAAGTGGCGGTCGGTGGCGGGACGACCCCAGCCGGGTTGGTGAAATCAGAAAAGGACGCCAAGGGCAACGAGACGACTTACCGCTACACCGCCGCCGGTGACCTGGCCGAGCAGACCGACCCCTCAGGGTTGGTGATCAAATACCAGCATGACGTGCTGGGCCGTGTGGTTTCCCGTACGGAGGTCTCCGACGCGCATCCCGACGGGGTGACGACCACCTTCACCTACGATGCCGCAGGCCGTCCGGCCACCCACACCGGGTCGGGCATCAAGAACGAGGTCACCGGCGTCACCCACACCGCCCAGACGCGCTATGCCTACGACGTCGACGGCAACAAGCTCAGCGACACCGTCGTGGATCTCACCGGCGGGGACCCGGAACGCAAGACCACCTACACCTATGACGACTACGGTCGTATGGCGTCGGTGCTCGGCCCCGAAGGCGGGACGGTCCGCTACACCTGGGACCAGGTCGGCGCGCGGACCAGCGTGACCGACGAACTCGGCACCGTCTTCCACTACACCTACACCGCCCGGGGCGAACTGGCCTCTCGCGTGTTGAAGAACTGGACGGGAAGCCCGGTCAGCCCGCAGGCGCCACGCGACGTCGTGCTGGAGTCCTACTCCTACGACCCGGGCGGGCGTCTTGCCGCCACCGTCGACGCGATGGGCCGCAAGCTGACGCAGACATACTTCGGAGACGACTCACCGGCCCAGACGATCGCCGACGACGTCAAGCTCAACGGTTCCGCCACACCGCAGGACGTGGTGCTGGGGTCCAACACCTATGACGCCGCGGGAAACCTCGTCTCCGTCTCCAACGGGGGCGGCAAGCAGCGCACCGACTACGTCTACGACGCCGCCGACCGGCTGACCTCGGAGACGTTCGATCCCAGCGGTCTGGCCCGTAAGACGGCCTATGTCTACGACGCCAACGACAACGTCACCAAGGTCACCATGACCGGCGCCGGAAGTTCTCGGACCGAGGTGATGGAGCTCGGCTACAACGTCGACGACATCCTGATCCGTCGGAGTGTGGAGAACGGCGACTCCGACGTCGTCACCACCCGGACGGTGGACGACCGAGGTCTGACCACCGCGATGGTCAGCCCACGCGGGCATGAGTCCGACGCGAACCCGGAGGACTTCACCACCACCTACCGCTACGACCTCTCCGGCCAGCTCGTCGAGACGAGATACCCGGAGACCAAGGTGGAGAAGGCCGGCTCCGCCGCCAACGCCAGACCCACCGTCAAGAGCGGGTACGACAGCGCCGGCCGTCAGACCCATTCCGTCGACGCCGAGGGCCGCATCACGGTTGCGGCTTTCGACCGGCTGGGGCGGGTCATCTCGGTGACGGCGCCGCCTTATGCGCAACCCGGCGGGCAGACCCTGACCCCGAAGGTCGCCTACACCTACGATGCGGCGGGCCGGCAGACCAGCGTCACCGACGAGCGCGGCGCGGTCAGCAAGATCGAGTACGACGCGTTCGGCAATCCCGTCCGGTTCACCGACCCTGCCCCCGGCGGCCAGCAGATCCTGGAGTACGACCTCCTCGGCGAGCAGCTCGCCGAGACCGACCCGACGGGCGCCCGTACCGAGGCGACTTATGACGATCTGGGGCGGCAGATCACTCGCACGGTGATTGAGCGCAAGCCCACGCCCGTCGCGCTGACCACCCGGATGGAGTACAACGCGGCCGGTGACCTGACCAAGATGGTCGCACCCGGCGACAAGACGAGCCTGTATGAACTCAACGCCGCAGGCGAGGTGACCTCGCAGACCGATCCGCTGGGCAACGTCACCAAGCTGACCTACGACCTGGCCGGGCGCACGCTCAAGAGCACCGACCCGCTCGGCAACGCCAGCGTGATCGAATACGACCTGGCAGGCCGGCAGGTCGAAGCCAAGGAGGTCGACACCAACGGCTCCACCCTGCGCACGGTCAGCTTCGGCTACGACGCGGCCTCCAACCAGGTACGGACCACCTCGGCCGAGGGTCACACCACCACGATGCGCTACAACGCATTCGACGACCTGGTCGAGCTGGTCGAACCCGTCTCCGCGGATCAGACGATCACCACGACCTACGGCTACGACATCACCGGCGCGCTGACCCGCACCACCGACGGTCGTGGCAACACCGTGTGGACCACCTACAACAGCCTTGGCCTGGTCGAGTCGATGGTCGAGCCGGCCACCCAGGCGCACCCCGCCCCGCAGGACCGGACCTGGACCAACGTCTACGACGTGGCCGGTGATCTGCTGTCGGTGCAGCAGCCCGGAGGCGTCCGGATCGACCGGCAGTACGACGCGCTGGGCCGGATGACCAAGCAGACCGGCACCGGCGCGGCGGTGGCGACACCGGAGCGCGTCTACGGCTACGACGCCATGGGCCGCCAGACCGCCATCGGCGACTACACGCTGGAATACAACGACCGTGGCCTGCTCACCCGGGTCGCCAAGCCCTCGGGCCAGGTCGCGGCCTTCACCTACGATGCGGCCGGCAATCCGACCGAGCGTATCGACACGGCCGGCACCACCACGTTCGGCTGGGACAAGGGCGAGCGCCTGGCCACGGCCGCCGACCCCGTCTCCGGGCGGGCGTTCACCTACGGCTACGACAAGGCAGACCGCCTGACCACCCTCGCTTCCGCCAATCCGGTCACCACCCAGGACTTCGGCTACGACCCGATGGACCGGCTGACCTCCCACACGCTGAAGGACTCCGCCGGCACCCAGCTGGCGAAGATCTCCTACACCTGGGACCGGGACGACAACCTGACCTCCAAGGTCACCGAAGGCACGGCCGGTGCGGGCCCCAACACCTACGGCTATGACCGGCTCGGTCGCATCACCTCTTGGAAGGCACCCGACGGCAACACCACCACCTACACCTGGGATGCCTCCGGCAACCGGACCTCGGCCGGCGACAAGACCTTCACCTACGACGAGCGCAACCGCCTGGTCTCCGGCGGGGGGACCGACTACACCTATACCCCGCGCGGAACGCTTGCCAGCGAGACCACCGGCGGCACGACCAAGAACCTGGTCTTCGACGCCTTCGACCGGTTGATCTCCGACGGCGACGTCACCTACGGTTATGACGCCATGGACCGGGTCGTCTCCCGCAAGCAGGGCGCCGACGACCAGCGGTTCGTCTACTCGGGTATGGCCAACGACATCACCGCCATCACCGACGGCGCCGGTGCGGTCAAGTCCCGCTACGGCCGCGGCCCCCTGGGCGAACTGCTGAGCATCGAAGAGGGCGGCCAGAAACTCGGTGTGATGACCGACCAGCACGACGACGTGGTCGCCACCTTCTCCGGCACCGCGCTGGTCGACTCGGTCTCCTACAGCCCGTTCGGTGAGGTCCTCGCCCAGACCGGGGCCAAGCGCGCGCTCGGCTACCAGGGCGAGTACACCGACCCCGCGACGGGCAAGGTCAACATGCACGCCCGCTGGTACATGCCGGGCACGGGCGGCTTCGCCTCCCGCGACGACTGGACGCTCTCGCCGTACCCGTCGATCAACCTCAACCGCTATACGTACGGCAACGGCAACCCGCTGGCCAACACCGACCCCACGGGACACTGCCCGATCTGCATCCCGCTGTTCATCGCCGCAGTCAGGATCGCGGCCCCGATCGTGGCCCGCGCGGTACCGCGGATCATCCAGGCCGTCACCAAGGCCAGACCTCCGATCCGGCCTCCGTTCAGGCCCCCGGCGGCGCCTAAGCCCCCGATCAAGCCCCAGACTCCGCCGAGAGGAGCAGGAGGCGGAAAGGGGCCGTCCACCAACAAGGGGCCGTCCACCAACAAGGGGCCGTCCACCAACAAGGGGCCGTCCACCAACAAGGGGCCGTCCACCAACAAGAGGCCGTCCACCAACAAGAGGCCGTCCACCAACAAGAGGCCGTCCACCAACAAGAGGCCGTCCACCAACAAGAGGCCGTCCACCAACAAGAGGACGACCACCAACAAGAGGACGACCACCAACAAGAGGACGACCACCAACAAGAGGACGACCACCAACAAGAGGACGACCACCAACAAGAGCACCAACAACACCAAGCAGGAAATCAGCGCAGACAGCATCGGCGACATCGGTGGCATTGATGTTCCCGACCTCGGCGGATTCGACGGGTGCTCCAGCGTGCGGAGTTGTGTCCGGGACCTGGTGGAGGAGGCCGTAGAGGAGACCGTTGATGAAACGGTCGCCGGTATCGTCGATGAAGTAGCTCCAGATCTGCCCTTCGATCCGCCAGGCCTCGACGGTGGCAGCTGTGACACCGGAAGGCGCAAGCCCAACAGCTTCGTGCCGGGCACTCAGGTCCTGATGGCCGATGGCTCGACCAAGGCGATCGAGGACGTCAAGGTCGGCGACTATGTCATGGCCACCGACCCCGAGGCCAGGATCACCGCGGCCAAGCCGGTCATCACCCTGATCACCGGCGACGGCGTGAAGAACCTCGTCGAGGTCACCGTCGATATCGACGGTGATCGCGGCAAGGCCACCGACGTCGTCACCGCGACAGACGAGCACCCGTTCTGGATCCCGTCACTGCGCAAGTGGCTGACCGCCGGCGAGCTCCAGCCCGGCATGTGGCTGCAGACCTCGGCCGGCACCCACGTCCAGATCACTGCGGTCGAGAAGCGGACGGCAACCCAACGCGTCCACAACCTGACAGTCGACGACCTCCACACCTACCATGTGGTAGCAGGCGACGAAGCAGTCCTTGTCCATAACACAAGTCCTCGCGGCGACTGCGGGCCCATTGACGACGATGCAGGCGCGCAGGCGAGATGTAAACGGGATAATCTAGGCAACGCTCTTGGAAAGAAGCACGCCACTTATTGTGGCGGCTACGATCCTGATGGTAATGCGTATGCTGGATGCTCTGGAAATCCGACCGGATGTGCTGAGAACGATATTGAGCGCCAGGCGGGTAAGGGTCCTGGAGGCGTGAGATTTGAAGGAGCTTTTGGTTGGCGCCAAGGCGAATGGACCGAAATTCCAGTATGTAAGAGGTGTCAGGAAAGATATGATAGGGATCAATTTCCTCCGGGTATAACATTTGACCCTGGAGGGAGGTGGAGTCGTGAGCGCTAATATGGTTAGAGTGGAGCTGATTCGTCACGACTGGGGATCGCTTCGGGCGATGGGGGGTGAGGCTGAACGTGTACCGGAAAGCATTCTGACTCTCGTCTCAAGCGAAGCTGAGGACGACGCCCTAGCTGCATACTGGGAGCTTGAGAACTATGTCGTGGTTCAAGGTCAATTGTTTGAGGCGTCGCAGTATGTAGTTCCCGTATTGCTTGCGGCCCTTGCAGAGGAAATTTCGCGGGCAGCCCGTAAGGCTGTTCTTGAACTGCTGTTTCAGCTGGTTTCTGGCGAGTCCGATATAGAAGAGGTGGAGAGAGGGAATCCGGATCTCGGACCCATCTGCCGGAAAAACGCTCAAGAAGGAATCTGGATAATTTACCAGGAGCTATGCTCGGGTCATTATGATCTCGCCAGAGATATTCTCGAAATTATTGATGAAGACAGGGATAGATTTGCTCATTTCGTAGACGCTTATCCGCATGGTAAGCGGAAGAAGCAGCGTGGGCGAATTGGTTAGAGAGGAATGAGTGGATCCCATGTCTCGTTTCTTGTGGATGTGTAACGTGGGATCTCGTATCGGTATATGAATTTCAATCTGCTTTAGGTGAAGCATGTCCCGGTGCTCGAAGTGGGCACAATCAGATTGCTTGACGGCTAATACTCCAGCCGCACATCGGGATGTGAGCTGGTACCCGGGTCGGCAGGGCCGCCCGTGCTCGTCGCGGCTGGCGCATACAAGCGCAAACGAGTAGGAACGAGTGTGCTCGTAGCCGGATGACAAGCAGACGGCCACCGCTGTGATCATTCAGGTGTGATGGAACT
>NZ_JACHJJ010000057.1 GCF_014203605.1 Thiemannella venezuelensis
TCGCTGATGGACAGGCCCGCCGCGTCGTCCGCCGCCCGGTTGATGCGGAAACCACTGGAGAGCTTCTCCAGCGACTTCGACATCTGGTTGTCGGTCACCGACAGGTTGCGGTAGGCGTTCATCGCGCCGATGTTCTGGTTGATACGCATGCCCATGGTGTTGCTCCTCCTTGACTAGGGCGATACCGGTCCGTCCGTGGTCCGGGTTTGTCGTACTCCTCGGCAGCCGTCAGAAGGAGTTGAGGATTTCTCTGCTTTTCTTCCGTCGTTCCAACCGTCGTACGGCAGCGGCCGGGAACGCCGGAAGGGGCGGCCGACGGGTCGCGTCGGCCGCCCCTTCCGGGTGCTGAGGTGCGGTTCTCCCCTGCGGGCGCCGGTCGGACGCCCGCAGGAGATCATCGTGCGGAGGATCAGCCCAGGAGCTTGAGCACGCCCTGGGAGGACTGGTTGGCCTGGGCCAGCATGGAGGTGCCGGCCTGGGTCAGGATCTGGTTGCGGGTGAAGCTGACCATCTCCTGGGCCATGTCGGTGTCGCGGATGCGCGACTCCGAGGCTGACAGGTTCTCGACCGCCACGTTCAGGTTGTTGATCGTGTGCTCGAACCGGTTCTGGAACGCACCCAGCGTGGCCCGCTGCTCCGACACCTTCGAGATCGCCGTGTCGAGCCTGGTGATCGCGGCCTGGGCCTTCACCACGTTCAGGGCGATGTTGGTACCGTCGTCGCCGGTGCCCGCGGCCTGGTAGTCGATCAGCTGGACGTCGCCGAGACGGTCGCCCGGCGTGCCGTCGGTCAGGTTCAGGCCGGTCGCGCCGGTGCCCATGTTGCCGATGGCGACGCTGAGGGTCTGGCCGGAGTTGGCGCCGATCTGGAAGGTGCCGTTGTAGGTGCCGTCCAGCAGCTTCTGGGTGCCGAAGGTGGTGTTGCCGGCGATCCGGTCCAGCTCGTCCGTGAGCTGGCTGAACTCCAGGTTGGCCGCCTTCTGGGCGTCGGCGTTCTGGGAACCGCCGTTGGAGGCCTGGACCGCCAGGTCGCGCATGCGCTGCAGGATGGAGTGCGTCTCGGTGAGCGCGCCTTCAGCGGTCTGCACGACCGAGACACCGTCCTGTGCGTTGCGCACGGCGACCTTCAGACCGCCCACCTGGGCGCGCAGGCCCTCGCTGATGGACAGGCCCGCCGCGTCGTCCGCCGCCCGGTTGATGCGGAAACCACTGGAGAGCTTCTCCAGCGACTTCGACATCTGGTTGTCGGTCACCGACAGGTTGCGGTAGGCGTTCATCGCGCCGATGTTCTGGTTGATACGCATGCCCATGGTGTTGCTCCTCCTTGACTAGGGCGATACCGGTCCGTCCGTGGCCCGATCTGCCGCACCCATCGACGGGCGCCCGGAGAAGCTGAGGGTTTTCCCGGGAGTTCTTCCGGCACGGGTTCCTCCCCGGCACGGGTGGCCGGGAACGCCTGAAGGGGCGGCCGACGGGTCGCGTCGGCCGCCCCTTCAGGGTGCTGAGGTGCGGTTCTCCCCTGCGGGCGCCGGTCGGACGCCCGCAGGAGATCATCGTGCGGAGGATCAGCCCAGGAGCTTGAGCACGCCCTGGGACGACTGGTTGGCCTGGGCCAGCATGGAGGTGCCGGCCTGGGTCAGGATCTGGTTGCGGGTGAAGCTGACCATCTCCTGGGCCATGTCGGTGTCACGGATGCGCGACTCCGAGGCCGACAGGTTCTCGACCGCCACGTTCAGGTTGTTGATCGTGTGCTCGAACCGGTTCTGGAACGCACCCAGCGTGGCCCGCTGCTCCGACACCTTCGAGATCGCTCCGTCGATCGCGGTGATCGCGGCCTGGGCGGCGGTGACGTTCAGGGCGATGTTGGTCGGCGTGGTGTCGTCGAGCAGGTCCAGGTCGTCGGTGGCGTTGTCGACGATGGCACCGCCGAGTCCCAGGTTGTCCACGTCCATCGCGCTGATCTGGACGCTGAGGGTCTGGGCGGCGTTGGCGCCGATCTGGAAGGTGCCGTTGTAGGTGCCGTCCAGCAGCTTCTGGGTGCCGAAGGTGGTGTTGCCGGCGATCCGGTCCAGTTCCTTGCTGAGCTCCTTGAACTCCAGGTTGGCCGCCTTCTGGGCGTCGGCGTTCTGGGAACCGCCGTTGGAGGCCTGGACCGCCAGGTCGCGCATGCGCTGCAGGATGGAGTGCGTCTCGGTGAGCGCGCCTTCAGCGGTCTGCACGACCGAGACACCGTCCTGTGCGTTGCGCACGGCGACCTTCAGACCGCCCACCTGGGCGCGCAGGCCCTCGCTGATGGACAGGCCCGCCGCGTCGTCCGCCGCCCGGTTGATGCGGAAACCACTGGAGAGCTTCTCCAGCGACTTCGACATCTGGTTGTCGGTCACCGACAGGTTGCGGTAGGCGTTCATCGCGCCGATGTTCTGGTTGATACGCATGCCCATGGTGTTGCTCCTCCTTGATTAGGGCGGTGCCGGTCCGTCCGTGGTCCGGGTTTGCTGCACACCTATCGGTGGGCTCCCGGAGAAGCTGAGGATCCTCAGCGGAGATTTTTCAAGATTTTTTCGGGGAGGGTTCTCGTGCCCCCGTACGGAACGTGGTCGGGGCGCCTGCCGTACGGGAGGTTCGGGAACTCAGGCGACGCGGGCGACCGGGGCGCCGACGGCGTCGGTCAGGGCCAGGCGGCTGCGCAGGTCGCCCTTGGCGGCGATCTCGGCGTAGTAGGCGGCGCGGCGCTTGGCGACGCAGCCGTCGGGGCGCTGCGGGGCCTCGACCATCTCGGGGGCGAGCTGGGAGTTCATGCCGTCGCGCAGCAGGACCAGGGCCTCGGCGCGCAGCTGGGAGACGCGCGACTCGGTCACGCCGAGCTCGGCCGCGATCTCGGCCATCGGGCGCTCCTCGAGGAAGTAGCGGGTGACGACCAGGCGCAGGCGCTGGGGCAGGGAGTCGACGGCGTGGGTGAGGTAGCCGAGGCGCTCGCGGTGCAGCAGCATCTCCTCGGGGCCGGCGGCCTGCTCCTGGACCATGTCCTCGGCGGTGCCGGGGGCGAAGCCCTGCAGGCTCAGCACGACGGCGCGCTGGACGTCCTCCTCGATGGAGTCGACCTCTTCCTCGGCGACGCCCAGGGCGCCGGCGAGCTCGCGGTTGGTGGGCGTACGGCCCAGCGCGCCGCTGAGCTCCTGGCGGACCGAGTCGAGCTGGCGGGCGCGGCTGCGCACCGAGCGGCTGGCCCAGTCCAGGCCGCGCAGCTCGTCGACGAGGGCGCCGCGGATGCGGACGGCGGCGAAGCGGCCGAAGGGGATGCCGCGCTGCGGGTCGAAGGAGTGCGCGGCGGCGGCCAGGGCGGCCAGACCGGCGGAGGTGAGGTCGTCGCGGTTGACGTGGGAGGGAACGCGCATGAGCGTCTCGCGGACGATGTGTCCGACGAGGGGCAGGTGCTCGCGGACAAGGGTGTCGATGTCGCGGCTGACAGCAGTGGTGCCCAGAGTGCTCACAAGCGGCCCTTTCGATGTGCGGGAAGGTCCTCGCCGGCGCCCCGTTCGTGCCGACATGAACTAGAAAACCGTCACAAAGAGGTAGGAACCGGTTGCTTTCGGTTGCTGAACGGTTGCGAAAAACTACTTCTCGTCATGGGGTCAGCACACCGAGTCATGTTCTGGTTCCGGGGCCGGGAAGTCCTCAGGCCGGAGAACCCCCTGCCGAATGGGCGATAGAAGCGCGCCGAGAGGCGTACCGACGACTGAGAAGGCGGGACGGATGAGCTTGGCCGATCTGTCGAGCACGCTGTGGCGGATCCGGGAGATGATGGATCTGCTGCTGTTCAAGCTCGAAGAGGAGCAACTCGTACTGGCCGCAGGTAAGACCCGCTGGCTGCCGCATGCCACCCGCGAGGTGGAGATGGTGCTGGAGCAGATCCGCAGGACCGAGATCCTCCGTGCGGCCCAGGTCGACGCCGTGGCCGCCGAACTCGGACTGCCGCCCGCGCCCAGCCTGCAGGTGCTCGCCGCGGCCACCGGCGCGCCCTGGAGCGATCTGTTCCAGCAGCACAGGGCCGCGTTCCTGACCATCACCGCAGAGATCACCGCGATGGCCGAGCTCAACCGCGAGCTCCTCACCGCCGGAGCCCGGGCCGTTCACGAGGCCCTGATGGACGCCACCGGCTCCGTGACGACCTACGGGCGCACCGGCGAGACCGTCGCCGCAGGCCGTTCCTCACGACTTGTCAACGAGGCGATGTAATTGAGCACCTTCTCCGGAATCTCCACCGCGCTCAGCGCCCTGTACGCGCAGCGGCAGGCGCTCGACGTCAACGGGCAGAACATCGCCAACGCCAACACCGAGGGCTACACCCGCCAGCGGGTCGAGCTGAACTCCGTGGGCGGCGTGGTGACCCCGGCCATGTACTCCACCACCGACGGCCTCGGCAACGGTGTCGCCGCCGCCGGCGTCACCCGGCTGCGCGACGAGTTCCTGGAGGCGCGCGGGCAGATCGAGCACGCCAAGTTCGCGTACCTGTCCGGGCAGGAGGAGATCTACTCCCGCGTCGAGGAGGTCTTCGCCGAGCCCAGCGAGACCGGCATCCAGGCCCAGCTCTCCGACTACTGGGCGGCCTGGGGCGACGTGGCCAACCGGCCGGACGACGAGGCGGCCCGCGCGCAGCTCCTGCAGGAGGGCGGCACCGTCGCCGACGGCCTGCGCACCGCCAACGACATGCTCGACTCGCTGTGGAACAGCGCCCGCGACCAGCTCGGCTCCCTGGTCACCGAGGTCAACACCGCGGCCGAGGGCATCGCCGAGCTCAACGGCGCGATCGTGCGCGCCACCGCCGCGGGCCTGCCCGCCAGCGAGCTGCAGGACAAGCGCGACGGTCTCGCGCTGCGCCTGGCCGAGCTCACCGGCGCCACCTCCAAGACCCTGCCCAACGGCTCCATGGAGGTCTCCCTCGGCGGGACCAAGCTGGTCGACAAGACGGTCTCCCGGCCGCTGGAGGCCGCCGGCGGAGGCAGCATGCGGGCGGTCATGGCCGACCCGAGCGCCAACGCCGTCGTCCTGAAGTGGAAGAACCCGACCGCCGACGCCGCCGTCACCTCCGGGCAGCTCGCCTCGTCGCTCAACTCGCTCAACAAGGTGCTGCCGGAGTACGCCGCCAAGCTGGACCAGGTCGCGGCGAAGCTGGCCACCACGGTCAACACCCAGCACGTCCGGGGCTACGACCTCGACGGGGCCCAGGGCAAGGACTTCTTCACCGCCGCGACCGGTACGGTGGTCAACGCCGCGACGATCAAGGTGGGCCTCGCCGGCCCCCGCGAGGTGGCGGCCTCGTCGCTGGCCCCGCCCGCGACCGACCCCGTCACCGGCCTGCCGGTCGCGCCCAAGGGCAACTACGACGAGAAGAACGCCGACGTCCTGGCGGGCTTCGCCGACGCCGCCGACGGTCCCGACCGCTCCTACCGGGCGACGGTGACAGGCCTGGGCGTCGACTCCCAGGGCGCGCAGCGCCGTACGGCCATCCAGAACGTCGTCACGCAGAACAACGACGCGCAGCGGATCGCCCAGTCCGGGGTCAGCCTCGACGAGGAGATGGCGAACATGATCCTCTACCAGCGCGCCTACCAGGCCGCGTCGAAGATGATCTCGACGATCGACAGCACTTTCGACTCCCTCTTCGGCATGATCCGGGGCTGATGACATGAGCTACATGCGCGTCACCGAGCGCTCCATCTCCACCAGGGTGCTCAACAACCTGCAGGGCAACATCTCCCGGCTGGACGACATCCAGAACCGGCTCTCGGGCGGCAAGCAGCTCTCGCGGCCGTCGGACTCGCCCGCCGGCACCACGTCGGCGCTGTCCCTGCGCAGCGAGATCCGCACGCAGGAGCAGTACACCCGCAACACCGAGGACGGCCTGGGCTGGCTGGGCACCATCGACACCGCGCTGACCAGTGCGAGCAGCCAGGTGAACCGGGCCCGGGAGCTGGCCCTGCGCGGCGCGTCCACCGGCTCGACCGACGAGGCCGCGCGCCGCGCGCTGGCCACCGAGATCAGGAACATCCGGGACTCGCTGATCGGCGTCGCCAACACCACCTACCTGGGCCGGCCGGTCTTCGCCGGCTCCGCCTCCGGCACGGAGGCGTACGCGGCGGACGGCACCTACAAGGGCCAGGGCGGCGAGGTGCTGCGCACGATCGGGGACAACACCAAGATCGCGGTCAACTCCGACGGCGAGCAGGTCTTCGGCTCCGGCAACACCCAGCTCTTCAAGGTGCTGACCGACATCGCCGACCACCTCGAGAACGACCCGTCCGCCCTCAGCGGCGACCTCGCCCGGCTCGACACGAGCATCTCCAGGATGAGGAACGAGGTCGCCGACGTCGGTGCTCGTTACAATCGCGTGACCGAGATGCGTGAAACGGCCGACAGCCGGATCCTGAGTCTGAAGACCCAGCTCTCCGACATCGAAGACATCGACCTGCCCCAGACCATCACCGAGCTGACCCTGCAGCAGACCGCCTACCAGGCGGCGCTCGCGGCGACGGCCAAGGTGGTTCAGCCCTCTCTCGTGGACTTCCTCAAATGATCTCTGTTAAGGACCGCCCGATGAACGCAGAAGCCGCGGCCCCGGTGAACACGAACACCGGCGACCTGCCGACGATCGAGTTCGTCTGCCCGATGCCGGGCTTCGTGGGCAACCGCCGCTTCGTCCTCGTCCGGATGGACGACAGCGGCGTGCTGTTCTCCCTGCGCTCGCTGGACGACGAGAACCTGCGCTTCCTGGTGATCTCGCCGAACCCGTTCTTCCCGGAGTACGAGCCCGAGATCGACGACGCGGCCCTGGCGATGCTCGGCGCGGGCGAGACCTCCAACCTTCTCGTGCTGCTCATCGTCACCGCGCCGGGCTCCATCACCGAGGCGACGGCCAACCTGCTCGCGCCCATCGTGGTGGACACCGACACCCGCCGGGCCATCCAGACCGTGCTCACCGGTTCCGACCTTCCGGTACGGGCTCCCCTGGTATCCGCCTGACGTCGGTTAGGCTGCCGGTACGTCCCCCCAGACAAAAGGAGCTGGACGTTGCTGGTGCTGACCCGCCGTTCGGGGGAGAGCCTGATGATCGGTGACGACGTCGTCGTCACCGTGCTCGACGTGCGCGGGGACGTGGTCCGCATCGGCATCCGTGCGCCGCGGACCGTGCCCGTGCACCGCGAGGAGATATTCCGCGAGTTGCAGGCCGCCAACCGCGAGGCGGCCTCACCGAACGAGGACGCCCTGGCCGAACTGCGCCGCATGCTGCGGCCCGAAGGGCCGGGCGGGCCGGAAGCGCCCTAGCCGCTCCGGCCGGTGGGGCGGGCCAGGGGTTCGCCCCGGTTCGGAACCGCCCCGGGGCTGACGCGGGAGATCCGCCGTTCCGCCGGCACGGACCCCGTGCCGTTATTCGGCGTGCCCGTTTCCGGGGATCATCCCTGGCGGGACCGCCCGGCCCCGGCCGTACGGCGATCCTGATCGACTTTTGGTCAAGTATGACCCTTTGCTGACGATTTGTGAGGCAGTAATGATCAGGCGGCGCCCGGACCCGCGCGGAGAGGGGAACGGCGAATCCCCCGCGACCGCCCCGGGACGCCCGTCCGGGCACCTGCGCGCCGGCAGAGCGTCATGCCCGGTGCCCCACAGCCCAAGGCCGAAGAGAAGACGATGAGCCAGACAGCCTCCGGAGCGACCCCGGCCGCCGAGTCCCGCCGCACCGCGCGCGGGCCGTACGGCTGGCTGGCGTTCCTCGTCCTGGGCGGCCTGGTGGCCCTCTCCGGTCCTCTCGTCTCCGCCGCGTCCGTCCTGCTCGACGTCCTGCTCTGGGTGTCGGTGCAGGGAGCGGCGTCCGCGGCCGTCGTCATCGGGATCCGCCGGTACGGCCTGGGCGGGCTCTGGCCGTGGCGGCTGATCCGCGCGGGCGTCGTACTGGCCTGGTCCGCGAACGTGGTGGGCTGGTCGATCGGCTGGATCTGGCTGAAGAACGACGCGCTGCTCGCCGTCTACCAGCTCGGCACCCTGGGCGGATACGTCCTGCTGTTCGGCGCCCTGGTGCTGCTGGGAGCCATGATCGGAGCCTCCCGCTGGGTGGGCCTGCTGGACGCGGGCATCGTCACCGTCGGCGTGGCCATGCCCTTCTGGACCTTCCTCGTCGATCCGGCGATCGACGCGGGCGTCCGCAGCGGATCGGACCTCGCGTTCGCGCTGGCCACCCCTTTCATGGACCTGCTCGTCGCGGGTCTGGTCGTGCGGCTGCTCTTCGACAGCGGGCGCCCGCCGTGGCTGGTCCTGCTGGCCGCGTCCTACGCCGCCGTGTTCGTCGCGGACAGCACCTACCTCCTCGAACTGGCGATGGGCCAGGCGGGGGTGGGACAGACGGGGACGGGGGCCGTCGCGACGGTCGGCTGGCTGGCCTGGTCGGTCCTGGTCGGCAGCGCCGCGCTGCACCCCAGCCTCGCCGGAGCCGGATCCCTGGCACCGGCCCCCGCCGTCTCCCGGCGGGGCCGGGTGACGATGTTCCTGATCCTGGTGCTGGTCAGCCCGGTGGTCTCCGCCCTGGGCCGGTTCGTCCTCGACGTCGACCCGGTCGAGCAGCCCTACGACGACCTGGCGCTCATGGGGTTGACGGTGCTGCTGGCCGTCCTGCTGGTCCTGCGCCTGAACACCGTCGCCCGCCTGGCCGAGACCCACGCCGCCGCCCTGGACCGC
>NZ_JACHJJ010000058.1 GCF_014203605.1 Thiemannella venezuelensis
ACTGCTGATCGGTGAGCTCCCCTCGGTGCACCATGCCTACGACATCGGTGACCCGGCTGACCTCCTGAGAGGAAGATTCACAGGATAGGCCTTAGCACCAGCAGCACCCGCACAGCAGCTCTCTCTGCGCGACGCCGTGGAGACGATGAATGAGCTGGGGGTGCTGCGGCCGCCGACGATAATGGCGGGTGCCGGAGATGGCCTCGTGGTGCGCGACGGCTTCGGGCTCGTGAAAGTGCTGACCGAGGTGATCAAGTTCGGCACCCCCGAGGGTGGACGCGGCCGGGCAGGACGGGTCTCGCTCAGCTCGCACCCCGCCGGTGATCGCTATCTTGCCAGATAGCGAAGGCTATTCCGCAACAGGGCATGGGCGCCGCTCGCTTGCTGCGCCGTTCACACCTCATTGGACCAGCAGGTTTAGGCCGGCTGGTCCACCCGGTGGTGGAGCCCGTCGAACATGACGGCCAGAAGCTGATCACGATGTGCGGGGATCCGCTCCGCCGCCCAGGCGACTGAAGCGATCAGGGAGAACAGAGCGGAAGCGTCAATATCGGGTCGGATCGTCCCTGTGCGCTGGGCTCTGGCCAGTAGTTGCGCCCCAGCGGCCTTGACGGCTTGGCAGGTGGTGTGGAGCTCGGATGTGGGGTCGGCGAGGCTCTCGACGAGGGCGTCGACCAGGCCGCGGTAGGCCATGGCGTGCTCGACCGCAGCCGTCAGCCAGGTGGTCAGGGCCTGGTGCGGGGATGGGGAGGCGAGCAGCTCATCCGAGCGGGCTTTCAGGCCGCGCAGGCTTTCGCCCAGCAAGGCCTCCAACAGTGCCTGGCGGGTCGGGAAGTGCCGGTAGAGGGTCACGTTGCCGACACCGGCGGTGCGCGCGATGTCGTTCAAGGAGGCGCCGACGCCGTGCTCGGCGAAAGCCGTCCGGGCGGTCGTCAAGAGCCGCTCGTAATTGCGTCGGGCGTCTTTGCGCCCTGCGGGCCGGGCCTGCGTTGACCGATCCACCACGGGAACCCTCCACACGCACTTGCCAAAGCGAGGAACCTCCTCATATCTTAGCCCACGCCAAACCGAGGATGTTCCTCGTTTCGTTGCGTACCATCCTGAGGAGTGCCGTGACCGAACAGAGCACGCACGTGGCGACAGCGGGATCCGGGCCCGCCGACGTCTCCCGCTCCCAGCGCCACCCCGGCCTGGTGCTCGCCATCGTTCTGATCTGTCAGACGATGTTCATCCTGGACATCAACGTGGTGAACATCGCCCTCCCCGACATCCAGCACGACCTCGGCTTCTCTGCGGCCGGCCTGTCCTGGGTGCTCAATGCCTACATGCTGGCCTTCGGCGGTCTGCTGCTGCTCGGCGGTCGCGTGGGCGACATCGTCGGCCAACGGCGGGCTCTCATCGGCGGGGTCGTCATCTTCACCCTCGCCTCACTGGCCGGAGGGCTGGCCACGTCGGCTGGGATGCTGCTGGCGGCCCGTGCCGGTCAGGGGATCGGCGCTGCCATTGCCGCACCGACCGTGCTCGCCCTCATCACCGTAGGCTTTCCCGACTCTGCACGCAGGGCTCGGGCGCTGGGGGCTTACGCGGCGGTCTCCGGCTCCGGCGCCGCGATCGGCCTGATCGCCGGTGGCATGCTCACCGACTGGATTTCCTGGCGGTGGGTGCTGTTCATCAACGTGCCGATCGGCGTCGTCCTGCTGATCCTGGCCCCGCTGTTCATCACCGAGACCGATCGCCACCCGGGCCGCTTCGATCTGGCGGGTTCGCTGACCTCGACGCTTGGCATGACCGCCCTCGTCTATGGCTTCATCCGCGCCGCTGAGCAGGGCTTCGGCGACGTGGTCACGCTCGGCGCGCTCGGCGTGGCCGCCATCCTGCTGGTCCTGTTCGTGGCCGTCGAGTCCCGTGCCCGGCAGCCGATCGTCCCGCTGCGGCTATTCGCTGACCGCAACCGCGCCGGCGGCTACGTCGTGCTGCTGTTCGTCCTGGCCGCCGGCAATGGCATGTTCTTCTTTCTCACCCAGTTCCTGCAGCAGGTCCGCGGGTACAGCCCTCTGCAGGCGGGGTTCGCCTTCGTGCCGCTGGCCCTCGTGATCCTGGCGTCTTCCGGTGTGGCGGCCCGGCTGCTGCCGCGCCTGGGTGCCAAGACGCTGATTGGCCTCGGCGCCGGGGCGATCAGCCTGGCCCTCCTGTGGATGACGCAGCTGACGCCCCAGGCCGACTACGCTACGGCGCTGCTCGGCCCCATGATGATCGCCGGTCTTGGCATGGGCATCTTGCTGGTAGGAACCACCACCGTGTTGTCCTCCGGGATCCGAGCCGAGGATGCCGGTGCCGCCTCCGGCCTGCTCAATGTCATGCAGCAGATTGGTGGTGCGCTGGGGCTGGCCATCCTCGTCACGGTGTTCGGCGCAGCCACGCGCGCTTCGCGTGGACCGGCCCACCAGGTCCTCACTGAGGGAGTCACTGCGGCCTTTACCGTCGCAGCCGTATTCACAGCCGGCGCAATCCTCCTGGCCCTGACCATGAAGAACCGGCCGGCTCCCACAGCCGAATCCGCAGCCGCGGAGGAGCTCACCCGATGACGTAGGAAGCAACCTCATCTGCGCCAGCGATGAGTTGCGGGAACAGGAACAGCGTACGTTTTCCGTTCCGCCACACTCCGACCCCCGGCGCTGGGGAGCAGCGGCTCCGCCTAAATCCGAGGGGCGCGCCCGCTCTTCTCGAGGCCGACTCGCGCGACGCCACCCGCCAGATCAGAAGTGCCGATTTGCCAATTGGTGTCGGCACTTCGCCGGTTTCGGGGACACCCTGGCATCGATACGTCGTCGCTCGGCCGTGCGGGGTGTTGGGGTGTGTCGGGAATCTAAGGCTTGTCGGATGGGAGGGCGGTGGTGAGATCGGTGGCGGCGGTGAGTGGGACGGCGAGGCGGGCGCGGGTGGCGGGGTCGAGTGGGACGGCCAGGGCGCGGTCGAGGAAGGCACGGGCCTGCTCGGGAGAGCCGAGACGGCCGGCGAGTTCGGCCCGGTAGAGGAGCACCTCGACCAGGTCGCCAGCCGGCGCGGCGGCCTCGTCCGTCCGGCGCAGGACACCGTCGAGGATCAACGCCGCCTGCCGCTCGTCCCCCCGCGAGTCCCCCTGGACGACGGCGTTCTGGAGAGCGACCCCGAGCTTGCTCGACGACGATGGCGGGGCGGCGGAGTCGTCCTGGGCGGGGAAGAACCGGATCCAGTTCCCGCCGGGGTCCACGACGCTGAACCCGGCCAGGCCGTCGACGTTCTTACGCCGCCGCGGCGTGGTCATCCGCGGGATCCCGGCCACGAGCACTTTCCCGTAGGCGGCGCGCATGCCGTCGGCGAAGGCCCGGTGCAGCACTCCGGTGTCCGGCACCCGCACGACACAACTGCCGTACGACTGCTCGGGGTCGAAGCCCGGGATACCGGCGAAGTGCAGTTCGAGGTCCTCGCGCCGGAGCGCGAGGTAGGGGTTGGGGCGAAGCTGCCGGTAGGTGGTGGTGAAGCCGAGCACCCCGTAGAAGGCGGCGATCTCGTCGATCGAGACGCACGGCAGCAGGGGAATGGTCACCTCGTTGGCCAAGACGGCACCTCCAGCTAATCAAATTTGACTACCGAAGCCGAGTATAGCCGCCCCAGTAGTCGACGTTGACTAGTCGGCCATCTCGTAGCGGCCCGCTTCCAGCCGCTCGATCAGCCCCCGCGTCCACTCCGCACCGCCGGTGGAGTAGTGCACCCACAGGCTCATGATCTCCCCGACCGTGCCCCACTCCCGCGCGTCGGCGCGCTCGGCGGACCAGTGCCGGTCCACCTCGGCCCGCCACGCCTCCAGCGCCGCCAGCCGGGTGCGGAGCAGCCCGACGGCCTCGGCGCGCGGCAGCGCGGTGAGGAAGCCGACGCCCGCGGTGAGCAGGTCGATCCGCTGATCGGCCCGGGACAGCGCCTTCCGCAGCAACGCCAGGAACTCCTCCTCACCAGGCCCGGTGAGCTCGTACTCCACCCGTGGCGGCCCACCGGCGTCGCTCGGCGCGACGTCGTGCGCCAGCAGCAGGCCCTGCCTGGCGGACTGCTTCAGCGCGTGGTAGATCGAACCGGGCTTGGCCGTCGACCATTCGTGCGCGCCCCAGCCCTCCAGGTCGCTCCGCACCTGGTAGCCGTGCGCGCGGCCACGGGCGCGCACCGCGCCGAGCACCAGCAGCCGGATCGCCGACACGTCTCTCCTCTTCGCCGAAGCCTCCCCGTCGTCGAAGGTCAGGGTATCGAGGGGCGCCGGGTAACAGGACGTGCGAGATCCCGCGGGCCGCCAGGTGGGCGGGGACGGCCGCGCGGGCCGGGTCCACGATCGTCGCCGCGTCCTTCCTGCCTCTGAGATGAACGCCGAGGCCACACTGATCGCCCGGGCTCGGGAGAAGGCCGGCGAAGTGTATGGGCGTCAGCTCATGGGCGGATGATCGCTTGTTCGAGCAGGTCCTGAAGAGCGCGCTGCTGCTGGGCGGTGAGGCCCGCCAGTGGTGAGTCCTGGACGAGGAGCTCGAGGAGCCGCTCACGCAGGACGTTGCCCTCCAGGGTGAGGACGAGTTGCTTGGCACGACGGTCGGTAGGGTGCGCGCGGCGCTCGATCAAGCCCTGTTTTTCGAGCTTGTCGACGATGAAGGTGGCATTGGAAGGCTCGCAGCTCATGCGTTCGGCGAGCTCCCGCATGGTCATCGGTCCGGTCATCTCTCGCAGCGCGGTCGCCTGGGCTGCGGTGAGACCCAAGGTGAT
This sequence comes from Thiemannella venezuelensis, assembly GCF_014203605.1. Classification (GTDB taxonomy): domain Bacteria; phylum Actinomycetota; class Actinomycetes; order Streptosporangiales; family Streptosporangiaceae; genus Planomonospora_A; species Planomonospora_A venezuelensis. The sequence continues at coordinate 4,780 of NZ_JACHJJ010000058.1, forward strand.
CGCGCGTTCGCGCACGTGATCGGCGATCTGCTGGGCCAGTCCGTTCACCAGGCCACACAGCTCGCGCTCGGCGATAGCCGGGGGTTCCAGGGGCGTGGTCATGCGCTCCATCCTAGCCGATCCATCAAGCCAGAATATTCCAATCTTGAGCTATGCAAGCATGCATATTTCAAGCTTGACTAGTTCAAGCTTGATCCTTATGGTGGCCCTGGTCGCCGACGACGCGACGACACCTTGCCTCGAAGAAGGGAATGCGATCATGGCGAACTCCGCGGTTGACCAGGACGAGCGTTTGCGGCGGCCAGCGGGAATCCGCTCGGTATGGCTGGGCGAGACGAAGGTGTCCTTCGTGCCGGACGGGGCCATCCAGGGCAGACCGGGCAGATGGCTACCGGACACCACCGACGAGACCTGGGCCGCCCACCCGCAGTACCTGGATGCTTCCGGCCATCTTGTGGCGAGTATCGGTGGTCTCCTGGTGGAAAACGGCGACCGCGCACTGTTGATCGATGCGGGATGGGGACGAGTGTCGCTGCCAGCCGAGCCGGGAAGCCCGAATGGTGCTGTCTACGGCGGCGCGCTGCTGGACAGCCTGGCCGAGCTCGGCCGCAGACCTGAAGAGATCGAGACGGTGGCCTTCTCCCATCTGCACATCGATCACCTCGGCTGGGCGTGGCATCCTGCCCCAGGCAGTGACCAGCCCGTGTTCACCCGGGCCGAGTACGTGGTGGCCGAACCGGAATGGGCTCAGCGCGACCTGCTTGCCCACGGCATCACCGAGGAGGAGGCCGCCATGCTGACACCGCGCGTGCGTACGGTAACGGACGGGCAGGAGGTCTTTCCTGGCGTGCGGGTCCAGATCACGGGCGGGCACACGGCCGGGCACACGCAGTACGTCATCACCGGGGGTGGAACCCGGCTGATCGCCTTCGGCGATGCCCTGCATTCACCGATCCAGGTGGACCACCCCGAATGGTCCTGCCTCTATGACCATGACCCTGTCCAGGCCGCCGAGCATCGTCATCATCTCATCGCCGCCCTGGAAGAACCTGACACGATCGGCTTTGGCATCCACTTTGCCGATGCGGTCTTCGGGCAGGTCCGCCGGGACGGCGCTGGCTCCGCCTGGCGCCCTCTGGACCTCTGATCCGCACAGGACTGACGATGACAACCATCATCCACGGCCTGCCGGCCCGCTCCTCCGTGGCACGGCACTGGCCCGGGATCATCGCAACGGCGCTGACCGCGACCGTGGCGGGGATGCCCGGTTTCACCGTCGGGGCGTTGGCCCCGACGATCGAAGCAGACCTCCACATCTCCCCCAACGCCATCGGGTTGGCGATGAGCATCTTCTACGCCGCCACCGCCTTCGGCTCTCTCGCCGCCAAACGGGTGGCGGCGCGGTTGCCGGTCCCTATGGTCCTCTCCGTCGCGGCACTGGTCGCCTCGGCGGTCATGCTGACGGCGTCGCAGGTAACCGACTGGGGGATGCTGACGGCGATACTGCTGGTGGGCGGGCTCAGCAACGCACTCGTCCAGCCGGTGGCTAGCCGCCTCATCGCAGCGCGCGTCCCGGAACACCGGCGCTCGCTGGCTGCGGGAATCATCGGCGCGGCGCTGGGGGCGGGTACCCTCGTCCCTGGCCTGCTCGTCGCTTTGGTCCTTCCGGCGTACGGCTGGCGGACCGCCCTGCTTCTTGCAGGTATCGGGGCACTCGTTCCGGCCGCGCTAGCTCCGCTGGCCCGGGCACCCGGCCGCCCGCTGCCTACAAGGCCGAAGGCGGCCAGCGAAGCCGGCGACAAGCGACGAAGGGTCGGGCGGGTACTCGGGCTCTGGGCGCTCGCCGCGGCGCTCTCTGCGGCCGGCAACAACGCGGTGGCCACGTACTTCGTCGAACTGGGCACCCGATCCGGGCTGGACACCATCGTCACGGGCAACCTGCTCTCGCTCAGCGCCTTGTTCGCCATCGCCGTACGAATCACCGCCGGGGCGCTCACCGACCGGGCGCCTCACCGCAATTGGGCGGTGATCGTCACGATGATGCTCGCCGGCGGGCTCGGGCTGGCGCTGATCGCGATCGGGACGCCGACGACGTTCGTTCTCGGCGCGATCCTCGCCTTCTCTGCGGGCTGGGGCTGGACCGGGCTCCTGCTCGCGACCACCCTGCGCCTGGTACCCGACCGTTCCGAAGACGCCGGACACACCGTCCAGATCGGCGTGTACGCGGGCGCCACCGTCGCACCCTTCGCCTTCGGTGCCCTCTCCAGCGCCTTCGGGTTCCCGGCCACCGCCCTCCTCGCGGCTGTGGCCGCCGCCGCTGCAGCGGCGGCGATGACCGCGGGGGCGCTGCTGCTGCGGCGAGCGAGATGATCGGGCGTGCCGGTCCGCTCAACCGTACGGCGGCGGCGTCCGGCGCGCTCCAGCCCACGCACCGGCCACGACGACCGCGTGCTGGCGGTGGTGTGGAGCTCTGACGGCCACCGCCTGGCCACCGCCGGCGACGATCAGACGGCCCTCCACTCCCGAACGTGGCCCCAGCCCCAAAGTAGGAATTGATCTTGGGCGGCGCCTGGTGGGCCCTCCGCTTCCAAGCGTGTCCCCAGCCGCCAGGTAGCTGCTCTACACGCTTCGCTCTTGATTCGGGCGTTCTGGGCGTGGGGCCCCGGGGGAAGGCCTTCGGTACTGGTGGCCCGCCCGTCTGCTTGTTGCCGGCGCCTAGTACTACAACAACACTTCGTTGTGGTTTAGTCTGATCGTATGCCGGACGTGATGACCGCTGAGGATCTTCGGACGTGGATGGCAGGTCTG
>NZ_JACHJJ010000059.1 GCF_014203605.1 Thiemannella venezuelensis
GCGCTGGGCCTGATCGAGGGTCTGCGCGAGCGGGGTCTGGACGTGCCCGGTGACGTGAGCGTGATCGGTGTGGACGACAGTCTGCCCGGCCGGCTCAGCCGGCCGAAGCTGACGACGATCACGATGCCGACCGCGGCGGCCGGGCGGATGGCGGTCGACCTGCTGCTGGCCTCCGTCGCGGCGGGCGAGGCGGCCCCGCGCACCACCGCCAGGCTGGAGACCCACCTGGTGATCAGAGAATCGACGCAGAGAGCGAGTTCACCGTGAGATTTGGATCCACGCCCGCAGGGGAAGCCGTGGACCGGCACGTCCTGTCGAACGGCCGGATGCGCGTAGGGATCCTGACCCTCGGCGCGATCGTCCAGTCGGTGGAGCTGCCCGACGGGACCGACGTCGTCCTGGGCCTGCCCACCGTGGCCGACTACCTGACGCGCAGCCGCTACTTCGGCGCCGTCGTCGGCCGGTACGGCAACCGCATCGCGGGCGGCCGTTTCACCCTCGACGGGACCTCGTACCGGCTCCCGCTCAACGACAAGGGCAACAGCCTGCACGGCGGGGAGAGCGGATTCGACAAGCGGATCTGGCAGGCCGAGCCGGACGGCGAGCGGGCCGTCCGGCTGACCCGTGTCAGCAAGGACGGCGAGGAGGGCTATCCGGGCACGCTCACCGTGTCGGTCACCTACGCCCTCACCGACCGCGACGAGCTGCGGATCGGCTACCACGCCGTCACCGACGCGCCCACCGTGCTCAACCTGACCAACCACTCCTACTTCAACCTCGCGGGCTCGGGCGACGTGCTCGGGCACGTGGTGACCGTCGAGGCCGACCACTACCTGCCGGTCGACGAGGGCAAGATCCCCCTGCCCGGGGAGCCCGCGCCGGTGGCCGGCACGCCGTACGACTTCACCCGGCCGCAGGCGGTGGGCGCGCGGCTGGAAGGCTGCTACGACCACTGCTACGTGCTGCGCCCCGGCGGGACGATGCGGGTGGAGGAGCCGGTGAGCGGCCGGGCGATGGAGGTGACGACCACCGAGCCGGGAGTCCAGTTCTACACCGGGCACATGCTGGACGGCGTCGCGACGCCGTACGGCAGGTTCGCCGGGTTCTGCCTGGAGACGCAGCACTTCCCGGACGCGCCGAACCGGCCCGACTTCCCCTCCACCGTGCTGAGGCCGGGGCAGGAGCACGTCTCGGAGACCGCGTACCGGTTCGTGTTCTGACGGTTCGTGCCCTGAACGGTACATGAGCTGATCCACCCGCCGTGTCAGGGGAGCGTGCCGCTCCCGGGTTCCCCGGGGCCGGCACGCTCCCTGATCACATTCGCGAGCATTCATCCTATGATTCGATGTCTTGCCTCGCCCTGCAACCGCTTGTAGCAATGAAGCCGCAGCCGGAAATTTGTTTACCCGGGGCACACCTGTCGGTAACCGTTCTAGCTGCACGAACGTGGTTATCGATATATCGGTAACAGCTATGTAACGGCTGCAAAGGGTTGACGTAACTTTCCTCGGCGCTATAGGAAAGCGCCATCCAATTACGTCACATCGGGAGGTCCCGTGATGACGACCGAATCAAGAACCCCCCGCGCCCGTTCTGCACCGGGGTGCCGCCATGGTTGATTCGCTGTCGCTGAAGTCCGAGGTCGCGGCTCCCGCCCCTGCTCCCGCTCCCAAGCGCGGGCGTGGGCGCCCCCGACCCAGTGTCCGCTCCCGCCGCGAGGGGTGGGCGGCCTATGTGTTCCTCATTCCGTGGTTCCTGGGCCTGTTCCTGATCACCATCGGCCCCATCGTGGCCTCGCTCTACCTGTCCTTCACCGACTACAGCCTCCTCGACGAGGCCAAGTGGGTCGGCCTGGACAACTACGTGAAGATGTTCACCGAGGACCCGCGGTTCTGGGCCTCGCTGAAGGTCACCACGATCTACGTGGTCGTCTCGGTGCCGCTCCAGCTCGGCTTCGCCCTGGCTCTGGCGCTGCTGCTGGACCGGGGCCTGCGGGGCCTGTCCTTCTACCGGTCGATCTACTACCTGCCCTCGCTGCTGGGCGGCAGCGTGGCGATCGCCATCCTCTGGCGGAAGATCTTCGGTGCGGACGGCCTGGTCAACGCGGTGCTCGCGATCTTCGGCATCCAGGGCACCAGCTACGTCAACAACCCCGACACCGCGCTGAGCACCCTGATCCTGCTGCACGTCTGGACGTTCGGCGCGCCGATGGTCATCTTCCTGGCCGGTCTGCGGCAGATCCCGAGCAGCTACTACGAGGCCGCCTCGATCGACGGCGCGGGCGTCGTCCAGCAGTTCAAGTCGGTCACGCTGCCGCTGCTCACGCCGATCATCTTCTTCAACCTCGTACTCGAAGTGATCAAGTCGTTCCAGTCGTTCACGCAGTCGTTCATCGTGAGCAACGGCACGGGCGGCCCGAGCGACTCCACCCTCTTCTACACGCTCTACCTCTACTCGAAGGGGTTCAAGGAGTACGAGATGGGCTACGCCTCGGCGATGGCCTGGGTGCTCGTGATCATCATTGCCGGCCTGACCGGGGTCAACTTCCTCGCGTCCAAGTATTGGGTCTTCTATGGCGACGACAGTAAGTAGCCGGAATCCGGTCCTGTACCGGCGCCGCGTCTCCAGGGGCGCCAAGCACCTGATGCTGATCGGCTTCGGCCTGGTCATGCTCTACCCGCTGCTGTGGATGATCTCCAGCTCCCTGAAGCCGGAGGAGCTGATCTTCCGCGAGCCCGGCCTGATCCCCAGCGAGTTCACCTTCAAGAACTACACCGAGGGCTGGACGGCGCTCGCCCATCCGTTCGGCTACTACCTGTGGAACTCGGCGGTCATCACGGCGCTGTCGGTCGTCGGCAACCTGGTCGCCTGCTCGCTGGCCGCCTACTCCTTCGCCCGCCTGAACTTCCCGCTGAAGAAGCTCTGGTTCGCGCTCATGCTCGGCACGATCATGCTGCCGTTCCACGTGGTGATCGTGCCGCAGTACATCGTGTTCTCCCAGCTGGACATGATCAACACGATCTGGCCGCTGATCCTGCCGAAGTTCCTGGCCCACGACTCGTTCTTCATCTTCCTGATGGTCCAGTTCATCAGGACGCTCCCGCGCGAGCTCGACGAGGCCGCCTCGATCGACGGGGCCGGGTACTGGCGCACGTTCTTCCGCGTCATCCTCCCGCTCTGCACCCCGGCGCTGGCCACTACGGCGATCTTCACGTTCATCTGGACGTGGAACGACTTCTTCAGCCAGCTGCTCTACCTGAACAACCCCGACAACTTCACCGTCCCGGTGGCGCTGCGCACCTTCCTGGACTCCAGTGGTGAGTCGTCATGGGGGCCGATGTTCGCCATGTCGATCATCGCCCTCGGGCCGATCTTCGGATTCTTCCTGGCCGGCCAGAAGTACCTGATCCGTGGCATGGCGACCACGGGTCTCAAGTAGTCCTCTTCAACCCCCCCTGAGAACGAACAAGAGGAAGGACGAGAGATGCGCTCTCTCAAGACGGCGGCCCTGCTCGCGGTGGCCGCGATGACCCTGGCGGCGTGCGGCAGCGGCGGCGACGCCGCCGAAGGCGACGGCAAGGTCAAGCTGCGCTTCTCCTACTGGGGCTCCGACGCCCGGCAGAAGCTCACCGAGCAGGTCATCGCGGCGTTCGAGAAGAAGAACCCGACCATCGACGTGGTCGGGGAGTTCTCCGACTGGCCGAGCTACTACGAGTCGCTGGCCACCAAGGTGGCGGCCAACGACGCGCCCGACGTCATGACCCTGGAGATCCGCGGCCTGGCCGAGTACGGCGGCCGCGGCGCCCTCGCCGACCTCGCCGGCAAGGTCAACGTCGCCGACCTCGACCAGCAGGTGCTCTCCACCGGCAACTTCGACGGCAAGCAGTACGCCATCCCCACCGGCGTCAACGTCATGGGAATGATCGTCAACAAGGCCGCCCTCGACAAGGCGGGCGAGGAGCTCCCGGACGACAAGACCTGGACCTGGGACGACTACATCAAGCTCTCCGAGAAGATCACCAAGGCCGGGGACGGCTCGACCTTCGGCACGGAGTACACCTTCAACCAGGTGTACCTGTCCATGTTCGCCGCACAGCGCGGGGAGAAGTTCTACAACAACGGCAAGATCGGCATCACGCCCGAGACGATCAAGGCCTGGTGGGCGAACTTCGACCAGCTGATCAAGACCAAGGGCTCGCCCGACGCCGCGAAGATGGCCGAGATCGCCGCCGCCGGCGTGGAGCAGTCGCTGATCGGCACCAACAAGGGCGTGTTCGGCATGTGGTGGAGCAACCAGCTCGGCACCCTGAGCAAGGTGTCCGGCTCCGAGCTGACCCTGCTCCGCCTGCCCAAGGCGGAGGGCGCCTCCAGCCACGGCATGTTCCTCCAGCCCGCCATGCACTGGACCGCCTCCAGCAAGACCGAGCACCCGGCCGAGGCCCAGAAGTTCATCGACTACCTGGTCAACGACCCGGAGGCGGCCGGCATCCTGCTCAGCGACCGCGGTCTCCCGATCAACTCCAAGGTCCTGGCGGCGGTCAAGGACAAGCTGCCCCCGGCCGACCAGCAGAGCCTGACCTTCGTCGACTCGATCAAGAGCGAGCTGGCCACGGCGGAGGTCCCGCCGAAGGGCGGCTCGAAGATGGAGGACATCGTCCGCCGCTACTCCGAGGCGGTGACCTCCGGCCAGCAGAGCGCCGACGAGGCGGCCACCAAGCTCCTCGAAGAGGCCAACGCGGCCATCGCCGGCTAGCCGCCGCATCGGGGACACACCCTCAGACTGCCGTACGGCTCGTTGCGGGAGCGCGCGAGCCGTACGGCGCACCATCGGGGAGAAGAGATGAGATACGCATTCGTCGGGCTCGGCCACCGCGCCCAGATGTACGTCGACGCGCTGCTCGGCGACTGGGGCGACACCGGCACCGTCGTCGCCCTGTGCGACAGCAACCGGACCCGCATGGACTTCTACGTCGAGCGGATCGGCGCGCCGGTGCCCTGCTTCGCGCCGGACGACTTCGGCAAGATGCTCGAACTGTGCGACGCGGTGGTCGTCGCCACCGTGGACGCCACGCACGCCGACTACGTGGTCACCGCGCTGGACGCGGGCAAGCGGGTGATCGTGGAGAAGCCGCTGACGATCGACGCCGAGAGCTGCGCCGCGATCGCCGCCGCCGCCGAGCGGAGCACCGGCTCCCTGGTCGTCACCTTCAACTACCGCTACTCGCCGCGCAACTCGGCGGTCCGCCGCCTCATCATGGACGGCGCGATCGGCGAGATCACCTCCGTGCACTTCGACTGGGCCCTGGACACCATCCACGGCGCCGACTACTTCCGCCGCTGGCACCGGGACAAGGCCAGCTCCGGCGGCCTGCTGGTGCACAAGTCCACCCACCACTTCGACCTGGTCAACTGGTGGCTGGCCGCCGCCGCGCAGGCCGTGTACGCCCAGGGCGACCTGCGCTTCTACGGCGCGGAGAACGCTCAGGCCCGCAACCTCGGCACCCGGCCCGAGCGCGGCCAGGGCGCGCCCGGCCTCGGCACCGACCCGTTCATCCTGGACATCTCCGCCGACCCCCGGCTCAAGCGCCTCTACCTGGACGCCGAGCACGAGGACGGCTACATCCGCGACCAGGACGTCTTCGCCGAGGGCGTCACCATCGAGGACAACATGGCGGTCCTGGTCCGCTACGACAACCGGGCCGTGCTCACCTACTCGCTCAACGCGCACGCGCCCTACGAGGGCTACCGCGTCGTCTTCAACGGCACCGGCGGGCGGATCGAACTGGAGGTGTGCGAGCGGGCCTGGACCCCGCCGCACGCCGCGATCGACCCGACCGCGGCCTCCAAGGAGCACGCGGCGGGGGCCTGGGAGAAGCTCGTCCTGCACCAGCACTGGCAGGAGGCCAGGGAGATCCCGATCGAGCAGGGCGCCGGCGGCCACGGCGGCGGCGACCGGCTGCTGCTGGACGACGTCTTCCGCGGGCCCGGCGACGACCCGCTGGCCAGGCAGGCCGGCTATCTCGACGGGATCCGCAGCGTCATGGTGGGCGCCTCGGCCAACGAGTCGATCCGCACCGGCCGGCCGGTCCACCTCACCGCCGGCGGCACCCGCGTGTCGGACAGCTGAGTGGTGCCGTCCGACCCCCCCACCGCACGGGACGGCGCCGCCGCGCCGTCCGATCCGGCCGGTGGCCCGCGCCGCCTGCGGCATCTCGGTGAGTTCTCCGCCCTCGCCGGCATCGCCGCGGCGCAGCGCGGGCTGTTCCCCCGGCCCGGCCCCGGACTGCGCGAGCGGGCCCGCGACGCGCTGGGCGTCCTCGACCTGACCGCCGCGGACGTGCGCACCGAGCGGACCTGGACGGCGGGCGCGCTGCGCGGGGAGGAGGTCTCCTGGGACGTCGGGTTCGGTCCCAGGACCCGCGCCTATGTGCTGCGCCCCCGCGAGGCGGGCGGGGCGGTGCTGCCGGGCGTCCTCGCGCTGCACTGCCACGCCGGGATGAAGTGGGCGGGCAAGGAGAAGATCGCCGACGGCCCGGAAGGCCACTCTCCCGAGGTGGCCGGGCTGCGGGCCGCGCTCTACGGCGGCCGGGCGTGGGCGGGCGAACTGGCCCTGCGGGGGTTCACCGTGCTGGTCCCCGACGCGCTGGGCTGGGGCAGCCGCAGGGTCCCGCTCGCCGACATGCCGGAGAACGTCCGGGGGAGGCCCGAACCCGGGCTCGGCGAGGCCGGCCGCTACGACGCCGCGGCCGCCCGGCACGAGCACGTGCTGGCCAAGTACTGCACCGTGCTCGGCACCTCCTACGCGGGCGTCGTCGCGGGGGAGGACCTGGCCGCGGCCGCCTACCTGCGCGCGCGCCCCGACACCGGTCCCGTCGGCTGCGCCGGGCTGTCGGGCGGAGGACTGCGCGCGGCCCTGCTCGGCGCCTTCGACCCGGACACGGCGGCGGTCGCCGTGGTCGCGATGGTCTCCTCCTACCGCGACCTGCTCGACGGGTACGTCGCGGGACACACCTGGATGTTGTACCCTCCGGGCCTGTCCAGACTGTGCGACCTGCCCGACCTCGTGGCCTGCGCGGCCCCCAGGCCGCTGCTGGTCTGGTACGGCGAGCACGACGCGATCCTTCCGCTGAGCGGGATGCGCCGTGCCCATACGATGATCACGGCACACTATCGGCAGGCCCAGGCGGACTACACGGGCGTGTTCGCCGACGCGGGGCACGAGTTCGGCCTCGCCGCGCAGGAGCGGGTCTTCGGTTGGCTCGCCCGCTACGTGAGAGCAGATGGAGGTGGGCCGTGGCGGTGACGATCCGGGATGTGGCGCGGGCGTCGGGGGTGCATGTCTCGACGGTGTCGCGGACGTTTTCGGCGCCGCATCTGGTGAATGCGGAG
>NZ_JACHJJ010000060.1 GCF_014203605.1 Thiemannella venezuelensis
GCAAGAAGAACCACCCCGTCCCCTTCGCCACCGGCGCCTGGGGCGAGAAGGACACCAACCCCGCCAAGCCCCTCACCCTCACCCAGCCCAAGCCCTTCGCCAAGAGCGCCGCCGTCACCGCCAAGTAAGACACCAGCGCCCAGACACCCCCACCGGCCCCCCACCACCGGCCCCCACCGGCAACACCCAGGCGACACCCCCAGGCAGGGCACACCCCAGGCAGGGCACACCCCAGGCAGGGCACACCCCAGGCAGGGCACACCCCAGGCCGCCACCGAACCCCGGTGGCGGCCTTCCACATCTCCACCCCCACCCCGCCACACCCCCGCCACACCTTCCCGACCGGTCAGCACTCCCGACCGGTCAGCACTCCCGACCGGTCAGCACTCCCGACCGGTCAGCACTCCCGACCCAACCCCCGACACACCCACCTCCCAACTCACCCCAGCAACACCCGGCACCCCACCGCGCACACCACAGCGTTTACGCCGTAAACACCTGGCTCTCCCATAGGACCCACCGGATGGGCCGGAAGAGGGCCGGGACGTGTGTCACCCGGAGGAAGGACGGGCGCGGACGTGCAGCCGCTCGCCCTGCGGTCCGAACAGGCTGAGGACCTCCACGGGCTCGGAACCCGGATTGCCGAACCAGTGCGGGATGCGGGTGTCGAATTCCGCCACCTCTCCCGACATCATGATCAGGTCGTGTTCGCCGAGCAGGAGGCGCAGCCGTCCGGACAGGACGTAGAGCCACTCGTAACCCTCGTGGGTCTGCTGCTCGGGCTCGCCCGCCGGATGGTTCGGCGGGATGATCAGCTTGTAGGACTGGAGCCCACCGGGCCGCCGGGTCAGGGGTATGAACGTCATGCCGTGCCGGGTGACCGGGCGGGGGCGGATGCGCGGGTCACCGGTCTCCGGTGCGTCGACGAGTTCGTCCAGCGGGACCTGGTGCGCTCGGGCCAGGGGGAGCAGGAGCTCCAGGGTGGGCCGGCGTCGGCCGGATTCCAGGCGGGAGAGGGTGCTGACGGAGATCCCGGTGGTCTCGGAGAGCTGGGCCAGCGTCGCCCCGCGCTCTTGGCGCAGAGTCCGCAGCCTGGGGCCCACGGCTTGGAGGACATCGTCGAAAGCGGGTTCGTCACTCACCCGGCCATTTTGCTGTTCCGGCAATAGTATTTGTCAACCGATCCATCGCTGGCGCATAGTCCATCGCAGCGGCGGCCGTGACCGTACGGCCGCAGCCTGAGGAGGAGGGTGAGCGATGGACGCGAGATACGACGTCGTGGTGGTGGGTGGCGGAGCCGCCGGGCTGGGCGGGGCGCTGACCCTGGCCCGCGCACGGCGCTCGGTGCTGGTGATCGACGCGGGCCGGCCGCGCAACGCCCCGGCGGCCCACGCCCACGGGTTCCTCACCCGTGACGGCATGCCGCCCCTGGAGATCCTGGCCGCAGGCCGTACGGAGGTCACCGGTTACGGCGGCGAGATCGTGGAGGGCACCGTCGCCGGGGCCGAGCGCCTGGCGGACGGCGGGTTCCGCGTGGCCCTGGACGACGGTCGCACGGTGGCGGCCGACCGGCTGCTGGTGACCACCGGCCTGGTCGACGAGCTGCCCGAGGTGCCCGGGGTGGCCGAGCGGTGGGGCCGGGACGTGCTGCACTGCCCGTACTGCCACGGCTGGGAGGTGCGCGACCAGCCGATCGGCGTGCTGGCCACCGGGCCGCTCGCGGTGCACCAGGCCCTGCTGTGGAGGCAGTGGAGCAAGGACGTGACCCTCTTCGTGCACACCTCGCCCGAGCTCGGCGACGACGGGCGCGAGCAGCTGGCCGCCCGCGGGGTCGCCGTACTGGAGGGGAAGGTGACGGCGCTGGAGGTGGCGGACGACCGGCTCACCGGCGTACGGCTGGCCGACGGCCGGGTGGTTCCCTGCCTGGCCCTCGTGGTGACCCCGCGCTTCACCGCCCGCTCCGGCGTCCTCACCGGCCTGGGGCTGGAGACGACCGAGCAGGAGATGGGCGGGCGCTCGATCGGCAGCTACGTCGCCTCCGACCCGTCCGGGGCGACGGAGATCCCCGGGGTGTGGGTGGCGGGCAACGTGGCCAACCTGGCCGAACAGGTCATGGGTTCCGCGGCCGCGGGGGTGCGCGCGGCCGCGGCGATCAACGCGGACCTGGTCGCCGAGGAGACCCGCCGCGCCGTCGCCGCCCGCCGGGAGCCCGTCCCCGCATAGGTACTGCGAGCGTGTGCCCGGCTGCCGCCGGGCACGGCCGATGACCCCACCCGATGTGAAGACACGTGTGAAGACGCGAAGGAGAACACCCATGACGGACGGCAAGCCCTCGGAAGAGGAGCTCTGGGACGCCCGCTACGGCGAGAGCGACCGGATCTGGAGCGGGAATCCCAACACCGCCCTGGTCCGTGAGATCACCGGCCTGGAGCCGGGTAGTGCCCTGGACCTGGGGTGCGGTGAGGGAGGCGACGCGATCTGGCTGGCGCAGCAGGGCTGGCGCGTCACCGCCGTCGACATCTCCGGCGTCGCCCTCGACCGCGCGGCCCGGCACGCGGCGGAGGCGGGGGTCGCCGACCGCATCGACTGGCAGCGGCACGACCTGGGGGTTTCCTTCCCCGGCGGCGCCTTCGACCTCGTCTCCGCCTGCTTCCTGCACTCCCACGGCGACATGCCCAGGGAGCGGATCCTGCGGGCCGCCGCCTCGGCCGTCGCGCCCGGCGGGGTGCTTCTCGTCGTCGGGCACGCGGGACCCGCCCCCTGGGAGAAGCCCGACCACCATCACGGCGTGCACCTGCCCACGCCGCAGGAGGTCCTCGAATCGCTCGGCCTCCCGGAAGGGCGGTGGGAGGTGCAGCGCTGCGAGGAGCACGAGCGGATCCAGACCGGCCCCGACGGCCGGCCCGCCGCCCGGACGGACAACACCCTCAGGGTCCGGCGCCTGAAGGACCGGGCGGAGCCGAGGCCCTGACGCACTCCCCGGCCTGACGCGGGGAAGGAGGATCAGGCGGCGCAGCTGATGTAGGCAGGTCGGGGAGTGCCGCTGCTGCCGGTCTCGACGCGGGCGAGCATGGCGGCCTGGCGACGGTTGCCGGCCATGGCCATGGCCAGCGCCTGGGCCGCCGCGAGCTGGCGGGCCAGAATCGCGTCGGCGCGGGGGCGCAGGTCGAGCGGGAGCGGGCCGAGGCCCTCAGGGGGCGACCACGGATCGACGGATGCGAGTTCGCGGACGCGGTGGTCGTCGACGAGCATCGCCTCGGTGGCGGCCACGTCCAGTTCCAGGGCATCCAGCGCACTGGACCAGGCGGCGTGCCAGTCGCCTGTCGCGGGCGGCTGCGCGCCCACGGTCAGGCCACCCGGGCGGCGGAGGCGAGCGTGCCGGCTTCTGCGGCGGCGGTGCGCCAGGCGTCGCGCAGCGGCTCGATCAGAGCGCGGCAGGAGGCCACCAGGGCGGCGTCACAGCGCACGTTGGCCTGGATGAGCTGGGTGAGCAGGAAGCCGTAGAGGTCGGCGAGACCGGTGGCGCCGTCCCAGACGTCCATCTTGAGCGAGGAGCGCAGCTCGATGACGATGTCCTGGGCGTGCATGAGCTGCTGGGACGCGTTCTCGCGGTCGCCGGTGCCCAGCGCCTCCTCGGCCTTGACCAGGTCGAGGACGAGGCGGTCGTAGAGCATGACGAGCAGCTTGCCGGGAGAGGCGGTGGCCACCGCGTCGGCGATGTACCGGGCCCGCATGGAGGGGTTGTTCATGGCGTGCTATCCGTTCTCGACTATTCGGCCTTGGGCAGGCTGGAGATCTGACCGGCGAGCCAGCTCGACTGCTGGTTGAGCTTGCCGAGCGCGACCTCCAGTCCGGTGAACTGCCTGCGCAGTGTCTCTTCGCGCTTCGTCAGCCGCAGGTCCCAGGCCTCGATCCGCTTGGTGAGGTCGGTGACCAGGCTCTTGCTGCCGTCGATGGCCGCTTTGACGGTGGTGGTGCTGTTGTTGGAGATGATCGACAGGCGCTCGGCGAGCCCCATCACGGCCGTCACCTGGCTCTTGGGGATCTTCGTGCCGTCCGGCGCCGTCGTCTCCTGGACCGCCGGGTCCTGGGCCGTGATCGCGTTCTTGACCTTGACGGGGTCGGCGGCGTAGGCCTTGAGGAACTGGTCGCGGTCGAAGGTGAGCTTGCCGGAGGAGTCGAGCTCCACGCCCAGCTGGGAGAAGCTGCCGTAGTCGTTCTGGCCGGCGCCGACCTGGCCGAGGACGGTCTGCGCGATCTGGCGGACGGTGAAGTTGCCCGCGAGCGGCTGCTTCGTCTTGGCCCCGGGGGTGTTGGCCGTCTGGGTGCCGACCTCGCTCAGTACGGCGTTCGCCGAGTCGATGAAGGCCTTCACCTTGTCGGCGACGGCCCCGTTGTCCGGGTCGACCGTGACGGTGACGTTGTCCTCTTCCTTGGTCACGTTGATGGTCGTGCCGGAGAGGACGCCGGAGATGGCGTTGGTGCCGCTGGTAACGGTGTAGCCGCCGGCGGTCGGGTCGCCCACGATGATCTCGGCGTTGGAGGCGGGGACGATGTCGACGGGGGGTCCGCCGGCGAGGCCGGTGACGGCGAAGCCGGACGCCGTACCGGTCTTGGTGGAGCTGAGCTGGAGAACGGTGCCCTCGTTGGTGGTGACGACCGAGGCGCGAACGGAGAGGCCCTTGGCGTTGATCGCGTCGGCGACGCCTTGCGGGGTGTTCGTGGTGACGTCGATCTCGACGGCGGCCGCGCCGCCGATCGAGATGCCGACCTTGGTCACCCCGCCGGCCAGTGCGGGGTCGGTGGCGGAGGCGTACCTCGCGGTGCTGACCTGGGCCTTGGCGACGCTGTCGACCTTGAAGGTGATGCTGCCGGGAACGGCGCCGGCCGTGGTGGTGGGAGTGACCGAGGTCGAGGAGGACGTCACCTTGGCGAGCTGCCAGGAGGTGTCCTTCAGCATGTCGTCGGCGGCGGTCTTGAGCGAGGCCAGCTTGGTGTTGATCGACTGGTAGGCGCTCTGGACCTTCTCCTGGGTGGAGACCTTGGTCTGGAGCTGGGTCTGCGGGATCCGCTCCACCTGCATGAGCTGGGAGATCAGGGCGCTGGTGCTCATGCCGCTGACCAGGCCGTCGACTGTACTTCCTGCCACGTGTGCAAGTCCTCTCTACATCGCCCGCCCCGTCGGGTGGGTCTTCACTCAGGCCCCGTCGGGCCCGGGTGCCGAACAGGCGAAGGGGCGGCCGGCGGTTGCGCCGACCGCCCCTTCCGGTGTCGCGATGCTGTTCCCTGCGGGCGCGGATCAGGCGCCTGCGGAGGATCAGCCCAGGAGCTTGAGCACGCCCTGGGACGACTGGTTGGCCTGGGCCAGCATGGAGGTGCCGGCCTGGGTCAGGATCTGGTTGCGGGTGAAGCTGACCATCTCCTGGGCCATGTCGGTGTCGCGGATGCGCGACTCCGAGGCCGACAGGTTCTCGACCGCCACGTTCAGGTTGTTGATCGTGTGCTCGAACCGGTTCTGGAACGCACCCAGCGTGGCCCGCTGGTCCGACACCCGCGCGATGGCCGTGTCGAGCTTGGTGATCGCGGCCTGGGCGGCGACGACGTTGACCTCGATGGTGCCGTCGGCGTTGAGAGCGGCACCGCCGCCGGCGTTGTCGGCGCCGTCGCTGTCGAACAGCATCGCGTTGGTGGTGGCGTTGGTGGAGTTGGTGCCGTCCTTCAGGCCGAGCGCCACGGAGCCCATGTTGCCGATGGCGACGCTGAGGGTCTGGCCGGAGTTGGCGCCGATCTGGAAGGTGCCGTTGTAGTTGCCGTCCAGCAGCTTCTGGGTGCCGAAGGTGGTGTTGGTGGCGATCCGGTCCAGCTCGTCCTTGAGCTGGGTGAACTCCAGGTTGGCCGCCTTCTGGGCGTCGGCGTTCTGGGAACCGCCGTTGGAGGCCTGGACCGCCAGGTCGCGCATGCGCTGC
>NZ_JACHJJ010000061.1 GCF_014203605.1 Thiemannella venezuelensis
CGGCCGCATGCACCACCCCACCCAGCCGGACACCGGCCAGCACCGCGGCGAGAGCCCCACGATCGGACACATCACAGGCCGCCACCGCGACCCGGGCACCCAGACCCTCCAGCTCGGCCACCAGCTCACCGGCCCCGGGGGCCAGCGGCCCGCGCCGCGACACCAGCAGCAGATCACGCACACCGTGCCGGGCCACCAGATGCCGGGCCACCAGCGCGCCCAGACCACCGGTACCACCCGTCACCAGCACCGTCCCCCACAGGGCGGGAGCGGGTTCGGCCGGAGCCTCGCGGCGGGCCAGGCGGGGTACCAGGATCCGGCCGTCCACGACGCGGACCTGCGGCTCGCCGACGGCCGCGATGCGCGACCAGTCGGCGTACCCGTCGGGGACCTCGGCCAGGACGAACCGGCCCGGCTGCTCGGTCTGCGCCGACCGCACCAGCCCCCAGACGGCCGCGCCCGCCACGTCGCCGGGCCGGGTCACGAACATCAGCCGGGACTCGGCCAGCCGCGGATCCTGAATGGCGTCCAGCGCCTGCGCGGCGAGCCGCCGCAGCGCGGCGGGCACGTCCTCGCGTCCGCCGGCGCAGGGGATCACGACGGACTCGGCGTCGCCGGGCTCGGCGACCGCCTCCACCCAGTCCACCCGGTACGACACCGGCCCCGGCGTCACCGTGCCGCCCGGCACGGGCCGCGTGCGGACCGAGGCCAGCGAGAACACCAGCCGCCCCGAGTCGTCGGCGGCCTCGATCGCGCAGCCGTCGTCACCGGTCCTGGCCAGCCGTACCCGCAGGGACCTGGCCTCGGTGGCGAGCAGCCGCACCCCGCGCAGCTCGAACGGCACCCGCAGCCCGTCGGCGTCGCCGCCGGCCACCAGCAGCGGGTGGAACATGGAGTCCAGCAGGGCCGGGTGGATGCCGAACCCGGCCACGTCCACGTGCTCGGGCACCGCCACGTCGGCGTACAGCTCCTCGCCGTGCCGCCACACGGCCCGCAGCCCCTGGAAGGCCGGGCCGTACTCGTAACCCTGCCCGGCCAGCCGCTCGTAGCCGTCCTCGACCTCGACGGGGACGGCCCCGGCGGGCGGCCACGCGGCGGCCCATCCGGGGCGGGCCTCGCCGTCCCGGTCCTCGGCGACGGCGCCGGACAGGTGGCGGGTCCACCCGGCCTCGTGGTCGTCGGCGGGGCGGGAGTGCACGCGTACGGGGCGGGCGCCGGAGCTGTCCGGAGCCTCGACGACGACCTGCACCGCCACACCGCCGCGCTCGGGCAGGACCAGCGGCGCCTCGAACATCAGCTCCTCCACCAGGCCGAACCCGGTCCGCGAGCCCGCCTCCAGCACCAGGTCCGCCAGCGCCGCCCCCGGCAGGACGACGGCCCCGCCCACGGCGTGGTCGGCCAGCCAGGGCGCGTCGGCGACGGACAGCACGCCGGTGAGCACGGTCGGGCCGTTGTCGGCCAGCTCGACGGCCGCGCCCAGCAGCGGGTGGCCGGTGTCGCGCAGTCCGGTGGCGGACAGGTCGGCGCCCCGGGCGGGCGGGCCGAGCCAGTAGCGTTCGCGGTCGAACGGGTACGGCGGAAGGTCGACCGGGCGGCCGCGGGGGGACAGAGCGGCCCAGTCCACGTCCGCCCCCGCCGTCCACGCCGCCGCCAGACCGGCGACCAGCCCGTCGGCCTCACCCCGGTCGCGCCGGTGCAGGGCGGCGATCGTCGTGTCGTCGCCGGTCACGCAGTCGTGCGCCATGCCGGAGAGCACGGCCTGCGGCCCCACCTCCACGAGGATGCGGGCGCCGGACTCCTCCAGCGTGCCGATCGCCGCGTGGAACAGCACGGGCCGCCTGATCTGCTCCAGCCAGTAGCCGGGGTCGGTCCAGTCGCCGGGGATGCCGGTGACGAAGGGCACGCGCCGCGTCCCGAACGCCGCCGTCTCCAGCTCGGCGGCGAACGCGGCCAGCATCGGCTCCATGAGCGGCGAGTGGAAGGCGTGGCTGACCGGCAGCCTGCGGGTCCGCCGCCCCTGCGCCTTCCAGTACGCGGCCACGGCCAGGCAGGGCTCCTCCGCCCCCGAGATCACCACGCCGGCGGGGCCGTTGACGGCGGCGACGCCGACCCGGTCCTCCAGCCCGGCCAGGGTGGAGGCGACCTCGCCGGGGGTGGCGTTCACCGCGACCATCGCGCCCGGCTCGCACAGCTCGCGCATCAGCCGGCCGCGGGCGGCGACCAGGCGGGCGGCGTCCGGAAGGGTCCAGATCCCGGCGACATGGGCGGCGGCGTACTCGCCGACCGAGTGCCCGGCCACGGCCGAGGGCGTCAGGCCGAGCGCCCCCAGCAGCCGGTACGCGGCCACCTCGAAGGCGAACAGCGCGGGCTGGGTGTAGGCGGTGTCGTTGAGCAGCTCGGACGTGAGGGCGCCGGGCTCGGCCCACATCACGTCGCGGATCGGCCGGTCGAGATGGGGGTCGAGGGCCGCGCAGACCTCGTCGAGCGCGGCGGCGAACACCGGCGAGCCTGCGGCCAGCTCGCGTCCCATCCCGGGCCGCTGTCCGCCCTGCCCGGTGAACAGGAACGCCACACGGGGCCGCTCGCCCGCGACGCCCTCGATCACCTCAGCCGTCTCGCCCCGTGCGTAGCGGGCCAGTGCGGCGGCCAGGGCGGCGCGGTCGCGGCCGAGCGCGACGGCGCGGTGCGGGAGGAGCGGCCGGCCGGCCAGTGTGCGCGCCACGTCGGCCGGCTCTTCCTTCAGCTCGGCCAGCTGCCCGGCCCTGGCCGTCAGCGACCGCGGACCGTGGGCGCTGACCGGCCAGGCGATCGGACCGGTCAGGACGGCGGCGACCGGCGGCTCGGGCTCGGGAGCGTACTCCTCGATGATCGCGTGCGCGTTGGTGCCGCTGATGCCGAAGGAGGAGACGCCGGCCCGGCGCGGCCGCTCGCCGCGCGGCCACCCGGTCTCCTCGGTCAGCAGCCGCACGTCGCCCGCCGACCAGTCCACATGCGGGTTGGGCTCGGTGACGTGCAGGGTGCGGGGCAGCACGCCGTACCTCATGGCCATGACCATCTTGATCACGCCCGCCACCCCCGCCGCGGCCTGCGTGTGACCGATGTTCGACTTGACCGACCCCAGCCACACCGGCCGGTCGGCCGGACGCATCCGCCCGTACGTGGCGAGGATGGCCTGGGCCTCGATCGGGTCGCCCAGTCTGGTGCCGGTGCCGTGGGCCTCGACCACGTCGATGTCGCGGGTGTCGAGCCGGGCGTCGGCCAGCGCCTGCTGGATCACGCGCTCCTGGGCGGGGCCGCTGGGCGCGGTCATGCCGTTGCTGGCGCCGTCCTGGTTGATCGCCGTGCCGCGGATCACGGCCAGGATGCGCCGCCCGTTGCGGCGCGCCTCCGACAGCGGCTCCAGCGCCAGCACCCCGGCGCCCTCGGCCCAGGCGGCGCCGTCGGCCGAGGCCGAGAACGACTTGCACCGGCCGTCGGGGGACAGCGCGCGCTGCCGGCAGAACTCGACGAACGAGTCCGGTGCGGCCAGCACGGTGACGCCGCCCGCCAGCGCGAGCGAGCACTCGCCCTGGCGCAGTGCCCGCACCGCGAGATGCAGGGTGACCAGCGAGGACGAGCAGGCCGTGTCCACCGTCAGCGACGGGCCCTCCAGGCCGAAGGTGTAGGAGACGCGGCCGGAGAGCACGCTCGGCGTGCTGGAGGACAGCAGCGTCCCCTCCATGGCCGGGGGCACCGCGCCGTGCATGAACCGGGAGGAGTAGTCGTTGAACATGTTGCCCGCGTAGACGCCGGTGCGGGTGCCGTGCAGGGCCGCCGGGTCGATCCCCGCGTGCGCGAGCGCCTCCCAGCACGTCTCCAGGAAGATCCGGTGCTGCGGGTCCGTGCCCAGCGCACTGCGCGGGCTCATCCCGAAGAAGGCCGCGTCGAAGTCGGCGACGTCGTACAGGAAGCCACCGTGCCGGGTGTACGTCTTCCCGGCCGCCTCCGGGTCGGGATCGTACAGGCCGTCCACGTCCCAGCCGCGGTCGGCGGGGAACTCGCCGATCGCGTCCCGGCCCGAGGAGACCAGCTCCCACAGCTCCTCGGGACCGCGGACCCCACCGGGGTAGCGGCACGCCATCCCGACGATCGCCACCGGCTCGTGGCGGCGCTCCTCGTCCTCGGCCAGCCGCCGGCGGGCCTCCGTCAGGTCGACGGTCACCCGCTTCAGGTACGCGCGCAGCTCGGCCTCATTCGCCATGGTCAAGCCCTTCCATCGAAGTTCGCGGAGGTGATGTCATGGCCCGGTTGTCGATCAAGGCGAAGATCTCCTCGTCCGAGGCGGAAACGATCTCTTCTGCGGCCCCGCCGCCGTTCCCCGCGGTGACCGCGGCGGCAGCGCCGGTCTCGCCGATCCTGGACAGGGCGCTCTGCAGGATGGCGACGAGCTGGCGGCGCACGGCGTCCCCCTCGCCGTTGGCCGCCGACAGCGCCGCCTCGGCCTGGTCCACCGCCGCGCGCAGCGCGTCCTCCGGCGAGGGGGCGTCCGGGGCCAGGGCGGTGAACAGGTACTCCGTGAGCGAGGTGACGGTGGGGTGGTCGAACACGACCGTGGCGGGCAGGTGCAGACCGGTGTCGGCGTTGAGCCGGTTGCGCAGCTCGACGGCGGTCAGGGAGTCGAAACCCAGCTCGTTGAAGGCCCGGTCCACGTCCACGGCCTCGGGGCCGGGGTGGGCGAGCACGGTCGCCACGTGGCTCCGTACGAGGTGGGTGAGGTGGGCCCGCGCGTCGGCCTCTCCCATGAGCGCCAGCCGCTCCCCCGGCTCCGGGCCGCTCGCCGCGGCGGGCGTCGCGGGACTCGCGGCGGACCGGCGCGGTGCGGCACGGACGAGGCCGCGCAGCATGGGGGGCAGGTCGCCGTTCTCGGCCCGGGCACGCAACCCCGCCGTGTCCCAGCGCGCCGCCACCACGACCGCGTCGTCCCCGGCCAGAGCCGCATCGAACAACCCCAACCCCTGCTCCACACTCAACGGAGCGATCCCGGCCCGGGCCAGGCGAGCAAGATCAGCCGGACCCAGCCCCCCGG
>NZ_JACHJJ010000062.1 GCF_014203605.1 Thiemannella venezuelensis
CATCTGGGTTCTCGTCCCCATCGCCCCATGACGAAGAGGGTGAGCCGGCGCATGCCGACCCACCCACCAAGATCTTCAGGACACTCCTAGGCGGCGTCCTGCCGGTCCAGCCACTTCAGAATCACCTGGTTTGCTTCTTCAGGCTTTTCCTGCTGGATCCAATGGCCGCAATCCAGGCTGACCACTTCCGCATTAGGCACGAAATCTGTCAGTCTTTCAGACTTCGAGACCGCATCCCGGTCGCCATAGATCATGAGCGTGGGCTGGTGGATGATCGGGTTCACGTCCGCCAGCAAGCGCCAGTTGCGGTCAAGGTTCCTGTACCAGTTTATACTGCCCGTGAAACCTGTTGATTCGAAGGAGGAGACGAAAACGGCCAGTTCGCCGTCGCTCATTACGGGCTCACCGAGTGGTGTTTCCGCCCTGGCGAGATCGATCAACGTCATACCCGGCTGAGGCTCTCTGGGGGGCTCGTTCTTCCGGTACAGGTTGCGGAGGAACTGGAATGTGTTCTCTTCGAACACGGCGTCTGCGACGCCTGGCTGCCGGTTGAAGTGGACGAAATAGAAATCGCCGCCAAGCATGTCTTCCATGGACTCGATCCAGGGCTTTTCCCCGCGCTCGAGGTAGGGCAGGCTCAGGTTGATCACCTTGTTCACGCGGTCCGGGTGCAACAAGGTCAGTCCCCAGACGACAGCCGCCCCCCAATCGTGACCGACGAAGGCGGCGTCTTCGTATCCGTAGTGATCGAGAAGTGCGATGAGATCACCCGACAAGTGCTCAATATCGTAGTCCGTTACTTCGGCCGGACGGGACGAGTTGCCGTAACCCCGCTGGTTCGGGACGATGACGTGGTAGCCCGCCGCGGCAAGGACGGGCACCTGATGACGCCAGGAAAATGCGTGCTCCGGCCAGCCGTGACAGAGCACGATGGGTTTTCCGGCATTTTGCCGGCCCGCTTCGAAGACTTCGAGTTCCACACCGTTGACGGAGATGAGGGTGGGCTCGGGAAAATCGATCGGATTGAACATCGCATTTCCTCTCTATCGTTCCGGGTTGATCAGGCGACGAAGGCTCCCGAGGATGGCGTCGGCTCACCCCTGATAGGCCGGGGGCCGATACGCCGCGGGTGGTGGGACTCGTCGGTGAGGTCGTGTCGCCATCTTGCCGACCGAAACCGGTCACCCCATGACCGGTTTCATGTGGAAGTGTTGTCGGCGTGCGAACCGACCGGCTGGTGGCCGTCCTCCTCTTGCTGCAACGGCGCGAGCAGGTGACAGCAGCAGAGGTCGCCCGGGAGCTGGAGGTCTCCGAGCGCACCGCCCGCCGCGACCTCGACGCTCTGGCCATGGCCGGGGTGCCCGTGTACTCCATGCAGGGCCGAAGCGGCGGCTGGCGCCTCGTGGGCGGCGCCCGCACCGACCTGTCCGGGCTGACCGCGGGTGAGGCCCGCGCCCTGTTCCTGGTCGCCGGCCAGGCGTCGGCTGCGACGCCGGCCGTGAAAGCGGCTCTGCGCAAGCTCGTCCATGCCCTGCCGGAGCCCTTCCGGGTGCAGGCCGAGGCAGCGGCGTCGTCGCTGGTCATGGACCCGCAACGATGGGGGTCGAGTCGGGTCGAGCACCGACCGCCCCGCTTCCTCGACGAACTCCAGGACGCGGTGATCCGCGGCGTCCAGGTGCGGCTCTGCTACGTCGACCGCAAAGGCGTCGAAACCGAGAGAACCGTCCATCCCCTGGGCATCGTCGCCAAAGGTCCGTTGTGGTACCTCGTCTCCAACACCGAGGCCGGCCGGCGGACCTTCCGGATCGACCGCGTGTCGTCCGCCGACCCGACCGGCGATCCCGTGCACCGACCCGAGGACTTCGACCTTGCCGAGAGCTGGCGCGAGATCGCCGACGAGATCGACCGCAAGCGAACGCCCACCGAGATCCAGGCGGTGTGCGCGCCCCACGGGATAGGCCTGCTCCGGATGGTGCTCGGCGGTCGGCTCGAGGTGGGAGGTTCCACGACCGACGGCCGCATCGAGGTCGTGATCCGCGGCCACAGCGAGTACGCGCTCGCCGCCGAGCTTGCCGGGCTGGTCGAATGGCTCGAGGTGACCGGCCCTCCAGGTGCGCGAGACCACCTGGCCTCGATCGGCAACGCGCTCGTCGAGAGATACGGCTGAGACCGGCACGAGCGCTTGCCGACCGGTTGGTGACCTGGAGGAACTCCCTGTGACTCGGTGGCAGGCGCGCCCCGAGGCGCTCCTCGTGCCGTACAAGCTCGGTTTCACTGACGCCGTCTGTGCCCGGCCAGTCGGGAGGAGGATACGCGGCCACCTGCTGGTAGTGGAGAGAATCAGGTGCTGCGGAGGCCGGACTGCGCGCATGCCTTGTTCTGAAGTGCGCGGTTCACGGCTTCGAGAAGATCAGGCCATGGGTAGCGGGGTGTGCCGGGGGGCGCTCATGGGGCCTGCCGTACGGCAGTGCGATCAAGAAAGACTCAATCGATGTACCGTGCTGTCCGGCCGGTCCGCGAAGGAGAAAACGCATGGATGAGGAGGAGCTCCTCCACCGGTACGGCCTGCAACCGGACGGGCACGCCCTCGACGAGATACGTGACCTGCTGACCGCCCAGACCGCCAGGGAACGCCGGGAGCAGGGGGCGGGTGATACCGAGCTGATGAGGCTCTGCTGCGTCCAGTTGTTCAACGCCGGGGCGCTCGACGACGTCTTGCTCATCTGGCAGGCCAAGACGGCGAGCATGGACGCCGATTGCTCGATCGACATCCAGCTTCTGTGCGGAGCGGGACTGGCGGAAACGAAGACGTTCCTCGCAGGCCATCCCTGGGAGGACGCGAAGGCGGCCCTGGGCCGGTTGCTCATGTGTGAGGCCGCCGGGGACTTCGACGGGTTCTCCGCGGCGGAGTACTCAGCGATCTGCACGAACTACTACGTCGATGACGGAGACTGACGCGCGGACCGCTGTGCCGGTGGCAGCAGTCCTTTCATCGAGGCTGAATCGGGTCGCAGCCGTACCCAGCCGGTGGTTCACCCGATGGAGGGCGCCGCCCGGCCGGCCAGGTAGTGGCCGATCCGCAGGCGCATCGACCGGTCCATCGTCAACGTCTCGATCTCCTGGCGCGGCACCCAGCGCACTTCGCGGGACTCGTCGCTCGGCGTCGGCTCGCCCTCGACGGCCCGAGCCGTGAGCACGATGGAGAACTCTTGGCGGGCCTCGCCGTCGGAGGTGTAGAGGATGACGTGCTTCGGGTCGGTGTAGGTGCCGACCAGGCCGGTTGTCTCGCACTGGATGCCGGTTTCTTCCAACGTCTCCCGAACCGCCGCCTCGGGCAGGGACTCGCCGAGGTCGATGGCGCCACCGGGAAGAGCCCAGTTGCCGTTGTCGGAGCGGCGGATCATCAGGATCTCGCCGGCCTCGTTGGTGACCACGACGTTGACCGACGGCACGAGGCTGTTGGGCGCAGGAGCGGCGGGGTCGTCGGCTACGTGCTCGTCATGGTCGGCATGCGCCAGGAGGACCGGCGCATGCACTTGGCTGCGACGCCTCCGAGCCGTGCGGCGGGCCTGGCACGCCGGGTCACCGGCTGCCACGTCCGGGGCGAGAGCGCTACCTACGGTCGGCCGGCGTCTCTTCGACCTTCGCGAGTCGCTCCGACAACTCGCGCAGCGTGAGGCGGATCTCGGTGAGCTCGTCCGAAGCCGGCGTGGCCGGCGCCGCGTCCTCCCGGACGAACACGCCCTTGCCCTGCTGGCCGAAGACGAGTTCGGCCGGATCGAACCGGTCAAGGCCGGCACCTCCGGAGAGCCGCAGATCGCCCAGGGGCAGGACGTCGTTCCGACCGGCATGTCGGCTACGTCTGGGAACTGGCCCAGAACGGTTCGGCCCGCTGGGGCATCAGCTGCAAGGCGGCCGCGATCGTCCCGTCTCCGGCAAGCCCGGAGGGGGCGAGCGTGCCTGGCTCCCTTGCGTCCGACGTCCTCCCGGCGCTCCTCGACCTGGCCTGCCTGCTCCTCAGCCTGTGGATCTGCCGCCGCCGGAGAGGGTCGGAGCCGTCGTGTGGGCGTTGATCGGGAGAATCGTCACCGATGATGATCTGTCGATCACTGCGGCGGACGTGACCGAAGCGATCGAGGAGTATCTGACCTCCGGCGACGAAGAGACCTACGCGCCGGGCGGCCTTCTCGTCGCATCCGGTGACGTCGTCATAAATCCCGGGTGTTGTGTAGGCCTCGACGAATGGCGCGATTGGCTGGGCGCGCTGGACGGACGGCCGGTAGACCTCGGTCATGACCCTGATGTGCTGCTGGAGAACAGGGGAACGGTGCTGCGTCTTTGGCAAGACAAAGACCAACTCCTTCGGGGAGAAGTCCCGAGTCCGTCCGAGCGGTACATCGACATTCCTCGTGAGGATCTACTCGGTCTTCTCCGAGGCGTTCATCATCGTCGCGCTCCATCAGTGGGCGTATGACCTCGTCCCCGATATGGCCGATGAGCTCGTCCTAGACGAGTAAGTCCGAAGTCTGGTCAGTGGTCGTAGGCGATCAGGGATCGGGTGACGGGCTGGCCGGTGGCGCGGTTGTGCCAGATCGCGGCG
>NZ_JACHJJ010000063.1 GCF_014203605.1 Thiemannella venezuelensis
ATCAGCGCGATCCGGTTGGTGGCGCGGGCCCGGCAGGCGGGATTGGTGTTCTCGCCGAAGGATGTGTTCCGGCATCAGAGTGTGCAGGCTTTGGCGTTGGTGGCGGTGGAGGAGGAGGGGGTCGAGGCCGAGCCGGAGGGAGCCGGGACCGGCCCGGTGCAGCCCACACCGATCATGCACTGGCTTGCGGGCCGGGAAGGACCGGTCAGCGGGTTCAGCCAGACGGTGGTGCTGCGGGTGCCGCCGGGTCTGGGGCTGGAGCCGCTGACCGCGGCGGTGCAGGCCGTGCTCGACCGGCACGACACGTTGCGGCTGGTCTGCCGGGGATTGCTCTCGGCAATGAATATCGCCGAGAGCAATCCCCGGCCGGGGGGACCCGTCGGGGGCCTGGAGGTGCTGCCGGCGGGGGCGGTGGCGGCGGCCGGGTGCGTGCGCCGGGTGGAGGTCGTTGATGATCTTGCCGGAGCCGGAGCCGGTTCGGCGGCGGCCGGATGGGAGGAGGCTCCGCCGGCGGCCGCCGTGCCGGTCACCGAGGAGGCGTGGGCCGTTCTGGTGAGCCGGGAGGCGGCGCGGTCGCGGGCGGGGCTGGATCCCGCGTGCGGGCGGATGGTGCAGGTGGCGTGGCTGGACGCCGGGCCGGGGGTGTCGGGGCGGCTGGTGGTGACGGTCCATCACCTGTCGGTGGACGGGGTGTCGTGGCGGATCCTGCTGCCGGACCTGTTCGCGGCGTGGGAGGCGGCGGGCCGGGGGGAGGAGCCGGTGCTGGATCCGGTGCCGACCTCGTTCCGGACCTGGGCCCGCAGACTCCACGCCGAAGCAGCGGAGCGGACCGGGGAGCTCGACTTCTGGATCGAGATCCTCGACGGACCCGACCCGCGCATCGGCCGCCGCCCCCTCGACCCCGGCAAGGACGTCGCCGCGACCGTCCGCACCCTCATGCGCACCCTGCCGCCCGGCAGGACCGAACCGCTGCTCACCACGCTCCCCGCCGCCTTCCACGGCCGGGCCAACGACGTGCTGCTCGCCGGGCTCGCCCTCGCCGTGGCCCACTGGCGCAGGAAACGCGGTGGCCGGGGCACCTCGGTCCTGCTCGACCTGGAAGCACACGGCCGGGAGGAGATCTTCCCCGGCGTGGACCTGTCCAGGACCGTCGGCTGGTTCACCGGCATGTATCCGGTCAGGCTCGACGCGGGCACCGGGGGCTGGACCGGAGAGAGCGCCGCAGCCCAGGCGATCAAACGGGTCAAGGAGCAACTCCGGGCGATCCCGGACAACGGCATCGGCTACGGCCTGCTCCGCCACCTCAACCCCGGGACCTCGGACGAGCTGGCGGACCTGCCGCAACCGCAGATCGTCTTCAACTACCTCGGCCGGGTCGCGGTCGCCGAGGGCGACTGGAACCTCGTCCCCGCGGACCCGGCGGAGCCCGGCGGGCACGACCCGCAGATGCCGGTCTCCCACGTACTGGAGATCAACGTCACCGTCCACGACCGGGCGGACGGCCCCCACCTGGAGGCCGCCTGGTCGTGGCCGGACGGGGTGCTCGGCGAGACCGAGGTGGCGGAGCTGGCCGACACCTGGTTCGAGGCCCTCGGCGGACTCGCCGAACACGGCTCCGGCGGATACACGCCGAGCGACCTCCTGGTCGACCTGGACCAGGAGGAGATCGACCGCATCCAGGCCGCGTGGGAGAGGCGATGACGCAGGTCCAGGACATCCTTCCGCTCTCGCCGCTGCAGCAGGGCCTGTTCTTCCACGCCCTCCACGACGAGCACGACGTCTACACCGCGCAGGTCACCCTCGACCTCGAAGGCCCCCTCGACGCGGCGAGGCTCAGGGACGCGGCCGAGCGGCTGCTCGTACGCCATCCCAACCTGCGCGCGGCCTTCTGGCACGAGGACCTCAGCCGCCCCGTCCAGGTCGTCCCGGAGCGGGTCGAGCTGCCCTGGCGGGAGGTCTCCGGCGGGGACCCCGACGCCGTGGCGGCCGAGGAGCGGGCCCGCCGGTTCGACCTGGCCCGGCCGCCGCTGCTCCGGTTCGCCCTGGTGCGGCTCGCATCGGACCGGCACCGGCTGGTCCTCACCAACCACCACATCCTGCTCGACGGCTGGTCCACCCCCCTCCTGATCACCGAGCTGCTCGCCCTCTACCTGGGTGCGGAGGCCGCGCCCGCCCCGCCGTACCGCGACTACCTGGCCTGGCTCAACCGGCAGGACCGCGCGGCGGCGCGGGAGGCGTGGGACCGGGCCCTCGACGGCGTGGACGGGCCGACCCTGGTCGCGCCCGCCGCCACCGCGCCCGTCCCTCCGGGCAGGGTCCGGACCGAGCTGGACCCGGAGACGACCCGCGCGCTCACCAGGCTGGCCCGGCGACGCGGCGTCACGGTCAACACCGTGCTGCAGGCGCTGTGGGGAATCCTCGTCTCCCGGCTGACCGGCCGCGACGACGTGGTGTTCGGCGCGATCGTGTCGGGACGGCCGGCGGAGCTGCCGGGCGTGGAGCGCATGGTCGGCCTGTTCATCAACACGGTTCCGGTCCGGGTACGGCTCAGCCCCGGAGAACCCCTCGGGGAACTGCTCGAACGCCTCCAGGACGAGCAGGCCGAGCTGCTGCCCCACCACCACCTCGGCCTGACCGAGATCCACCGCGGTGTGCTGTTCGACACCGTCACCGTCCTGGAGAACTACCCGTTCGACCCCTCGGCGGCGGACACGGCCCTCGGTGACCTCCGGCTGACCGGCTTCGGCTCCGCCGACGCCCACCACTACCCCCTCGCCCTCGCGGCCGTCCCCGGCGACCGGCTCGTCCTGCGCCTGGACCACCGGCCCGACCTGTTCACCGGGGAGCAGGCGGAGCGGCTGCTCGGCCGCCTGCGGTCGCTGCTCACCGCACTGGTGGCCGACCCGGAGGTCCCGGTCGGCCGCCTCGGCGTCCTCGACGAGGCCGAACACCGGCAGATCGTCGAGGAGTGGAACGACACCGGCGCGCCGCCGCCCGGCCGTACGCTGCCCGGCGTCTTCGAGGCCTCCGCCGCCCGGGATCCGCGGGCCACCGCGCTGGTCGACGGCGGGACGGTGCTCACGTACGGCGAGCTGAACGACCGCGCCGACCGGCTGGCCGGACTGCTGCGGGAACGCGGGATCGGGCCGGAGCGCCTGGTCGCTCTGGTGCTGCCGCGCTCGGCCGGCCTGGTCGTCGCGGCACTGGCCGTGGGCAAGGCGGGCGGGGCCTACCTGCCGGTGGACCCGGGGTACCCGGCCGAGCGGATCGCGTACATGCTCGGAGACGCGGCTCCGTCCCTCGTGATCGACGAGGCGTTCCTGTCCGGAGCCGAGCCGGTGATGGCCGGAACGGAGCGTCCTGCCGAGACCGGGACCGAGAGCGAGAGCGGGACCGGGATCGGGGCTGGAACCGGGGCCGAGGCGGAACGGGAGGCCGGTGCCCGGATCGACCTGCGGCATCCGGCCTACGTGATCTACACCTCGGGCTCCACCGGGCGGCCCAAGGGCGTGGTCGTGACCCATGAGGGCATCTCCGCGTTCGCCGAGTTCCAGCGGGACCGGCTCGGGGTCGGCCCGGAGGGCAGGGTGCTCCAGTTCGCCTCGCCGAGCTTCGACGCCTCGGTCATGGAGATGCTCATGGCCTTCGCCGCGGGAGCCGCCCTCGTCATCCCGCCCGCCGGGGTGTACGGCGGGGCGGCGCTGGCCGAGGTGCTGGAGCACGAGCGGATCACCCACGCCCTCATCCCCCCGGCCGCGCTGGCCAGTGTGCCCGAGGCACCGCTGGCGGGTTTCCGGACCCTGGTGGTCGGCGGTGACGCCTGCGGCCCCGACCTGGTGGACCGCTGGGCCCCCGGGCGCCGGATGATCAACGCGTACGGTCCCACCGAGGCCACGATCGCCGCCACCATGAGCGGCCCTCTCGCCCCCGGGGAGATCCCGCCGATCGGCTCCCCGATCCGGGCCGCCCGGGTGTATGTGCTGGACGGGTGGTTGCGTCCGGTGCCGGTGGGGGTGGCGGGGGAGTTGTATCTGGCGGGTCCGCAGTTGGCGCGGGGGTAT
>NZ_JACHJJ010000064.1:0-1849 GCF_014203605.1 Thiemannella venezuelensis
TCCTAGAGACACGGCCTGCGGTGCTTGGAGGGTCGAAGCCGCAGGTCAGCAGGCGTGCCGTTACTCCAGAGGCTCCGAATTACGCGGAACGCCGGACAGGGAGTGGGTCTCTGCGCACCATAGCGGCCGGGCCCTCCTCCACCACGTGGAGTCATACCAGGGACTCGCCGGCGAAGACTTCGTAGCCCTCGATCGATGGCTTCGAGCCTTATGAGTCACCCACGATCCACAGAATTTGACAATTGCTCCCGGCCAGGCACACGCGCCCGTACCTCTTACCGGTCACGGCCACGATAGGGGTCTTATCGCGCAGCGCCCACGTGGTCGCCTTCGGCGGCCTCAGACTCTGTCCGGCCTCATCTCCCCAGCACAACCAGGCGCCCAGGTCGAGCGCTGCCCTTTTACGACCGGCCACCGCTCGGCGACCCACGACTCGATCACCCCCTCGTCGCGTTCGGCGGCGCGATGCACCGGAATCTGCGGACTCCAGCCCATGCGGTGCAGCAGATACGACACCCCGCGCGGGGTATATCGGACATGGAACAGCGAGGCGATCAGGTCCGCCACCCGGGCCAGAGTCCAGCGCTGATCCTCGGTGTAGCCGTGCGCGGCCGGACCCCGCTCCAACTCCTCCTGCAACCGGGCCAGGCGCGGCTCGTCCAGGCGGCACTTCTCCCCACCGGGCCCTTTGGAGGCCAGAGCCTCGACGCCACCGGCCTGCCAGGCCCGGTACCAGCGGTTGGCCGACATCCGGCTCACCCGAAACCGCCGCGCGACCTCCGGCGCCGGCACCCCTCGGGCGAACAGGCCCGCGGCCTCCAAACGCAGCCGCTCACGTCTGGCGCGTTGCCCGGCGGTCAGCCCACCGCCCTCGCCGTACCTCATGCCTCCGGCATAGACGGTTCTCCGACGGCCATCACTACCCTGCAGCACTGTAACTTCGGCCCTTCAAGCTCAGAAGCCCAAGGCGACCGTCGTCCAGAGCGGTTGATCATTCCAGGTCGTCCCATGTCCAAGAGGCCGCGGCGCTCCCATCGGGGTCCCGACCGTAGCGGAACCGCTCCTTATGATCTCCCACCCTGACGAACTGCTCGAAGAGTCCTGCAGCGGGCAGGCGGCCGGCCAAGACGGTGACCTGCTCATCGGCTCCTGCCTCCTGCAGCGCGTCCAGTAGCCTGGCCACCCCGTCCGGTTCGTCGAGGGCGGCGTGCGCGGCGGCCCGCCGGGCCAAGACGGTGACCTGCTCACCGGCTCCGACCTTCCACAGCCGGACCAGCAGAAAGGCCACCGCGTCCGGGCTGTCGAGGGCGGCGTGCGCGGCGGCCCGCCCGGCCAAGACGGCGAACTGCTCACCGGCTCCCGCCTCCCGCAGCGCCTCCAGTAGCCTGGCCACCGTGATCGGGTCGTCGAGGGCGGCGTGCGCGGCGGGGTCACGGGCCAGCAGCGCCGTGACCTGCTCACCGGCTCCGGCCTCCCGCAGCGCCTCCAGTAGCCTGGCCACCCCCTTCGGTTCGTCGAGGGCGATGTGCGCGGCGGCCCGCTCGGCCAAGACCGTGACTTGCTCACCGGCTCCGACCTCCCGCAGCGCGTCCAGTAGCCTGGCCACCGCGCCCGGGTGGTCGAGGGCGATGTGCGCGGCGGCCCGCCGGGCCAAGACGGTGACCTGCTCACCGGCTCCCGCCTCCCGCAGGCCCTTCAGCAGCGCGGTCACCCCGTCCGGGTGGTCGAGGGCGGCGTGCGCGGCAACCCGCTCGGCCAAGACGGTGACCTGCTCACCGGCTCCCGCCTCCCGCAGGCCCTTCAGCAGCGCGGTCACCCCGTCCGGGTGGTCGAGGGCGGCGTGCGCGGC
>NZ_JACHJJ010000064.1:1948-3401 GCF_014203605.1 Thiemannella venezuelensis
GGCCAAGACGGTGACCTGCTCACCGGCTCCCGCCTCCCGCAGGCCCTTCAGCAGCGCGGTCACCCCGTCCGGGTGGTCGAGGGCGGCGTGCGCGGCAACCCGCTCGGCCAAGACGGTGACCTGCTCACCGGCTCCCGCCTCCCGCAACCGGACCAGCAGAAAGGCCACCCAGGACGGATCGTCGAGGGCGGCGTGCGCGACAGCCCGCCCGGCCAAGACGGCGAACTGCTCACCGGCTCCGACCTCCCGCAGGCCCTTCAGCAGGTGGGTCATCTCGCCCGGGTGGTCGAGGGCGGCGTGCGCGGCGGCCCGCCGGGCCAAGACGGTGACCTGCTCACCGGCTCCCGCCTCCCGCAGGCCCTTCAGCAGCGCGGTCACCCCGTCCGGGTGGTCGAGGGCGGCGTGCGCGGCAACCCGCTCGGCCAAGACCGTGACCTGCTCACCGGCTCCCGCCTCCCGCAGCCGGTCCAGCAGGAAGACCACCGCGCCCGGGTCGTCGAGGGCGGCGTGCGCGGCGGCGTGATGGGCGGGGCGGCGCTCGCTCGGATGCACGGTGTGCATGAGGCGGACGAGCGCGGCGGCGGCAGATGGGTCGCCGTGGGAGGTGGCGTGTTTGTGCAGCTGGGCGGCCTCGCGATACAGTCCGCGCTTTTGGGCCGCCTCACCGAGCACTGCAAAGTCGGCGGGGTGGGCGCTTGGCATGGCCGCGGTCCAAAAGCCGATGGTGGCGCCGAGGGGCTCCAGGTGCTGGGCGGTGCGTCCGGCGGCGGCACCCGGCGTCGAAAACTCCAGCTCAGCGCTGGTGGAGGCGACCGAGGGCCGCTGATCTGGGCTGTCCATGCGGGTTACTCCTTCGGTTCGGGGTCGGCTGCATTCTGGGCGGCCGCCGGCGGTCGCGCTGGGCGCGCAGGTCGGCCTCGACCCGGCCTTGGGTGATGTAGCGATACAGCAGGTTGAAGCTATCCCAATAGCCGAGGGCCTTGATCTCGTTGAACAGGTGCAGGACCGGGACGGCGGGGTCCTCGGCGCGGCGGCGCCGCAGGTGGTCGCGGTAGGGGTCGACGAGGGTGGGCCGGCAGGCGCGGGGCGCGTCGGAGAGATTCGGGTTCGCTCACGCGCGCGTAGCGCTTGACCGTATTGAGGGACAGGTTCAGGCGGCGGGCGCACTCCAGCAGGCCGACGCCCCGACCGAGCAGGTCGTGGATCTGCTGCCGGCGCTCGCGGGTGGTGGTAACGCGTTTACCGTTCGGCAGCGAGGGTCCGGCCTTGGCCCAGCAGGCACTATGTCCTGCGACTTCTTTTCCGACGGCCTCGCCGAAGTTGTGCCACAGGTGCCGGCGGTCGGCGACCTGGATGGTGTCCGGGAGCGGGTGGCGGATCGCTTCGGCGTAGGCGCCTGAGCCGTCCCGGTACAGGATCCGCACGCCGGGATGGGCGCGCAGCCATGCTTCCA
>NZ_JACHJJ010000065.1 GCF_014203605.1 Thiemannella venezuelensis
CCAGCAGCAGATCACGCACACCGTGCCGGGCCACCAGATGCCGGGCCACCAGCGCGCCCAGACCACCGGTACCACCCGTCACCAGCACCGTCCCCTCGATCACCGGGACCGGTGCGGCCGGGGACGTACGACGGGCCAGACGGGGCACCAGCAGGGCGCCGTCCGTGACCGCGAGCTGGGTCTCGCCCGCCGCGACCGCCGCGGCCACCCGGCCCCAGTCGCGGAAGCCCGCCGGCACCTCGGCCAGCGCGAACCGGCCCGGCTGCTCGGTCTGCGCCGACCGCACCAGCCCCCAGACGGCCGCGCCCGCCACGTCGCCGGGCCGGGTGACGAAGACGAGCCGCGAGCTCGCGAACTGCTCGTCGCCGAGCCAGCCCTGTACGAGGTCGAGCACCTGGCGCAGCCCGTCGTGGGCCGAGTACGGCAGGTCGTCGGCGTCCCCCCGGCAGGGCGCCAGCACCAGGCCGGGCACCTCGCCCGCGCTCATGTCGGCGAGCGAGAACAGGTCGTAGTAGCGCGGCGCGGGCGTCCCGGCCGCCGCCAGGTCGGCCTCGGTCTCGTCGGCGAGCGTGTCGAACCCGACCACCGCCCACTGCCGGTCCTCCGAGCCGCCGGCCGCGGCGGTCTCGGCCCATTCGAGCGCGTAGGGCGCGGTCCCGGCGGAAGGGCGGGCGACGTTCCTCGGGGTCTCGCGGAGTGCCAGGGTCTCGACGCCGGCGATCCACTCGCCCGCGCCGTCGAAGAGCGCCAGCGCGATCCGGCCGCCGCCTCTCTCCGTGATCCGTACGCGGAGGGTGTCCGCGCCGCGGGCGGTCACGCGGATGCCGCTCCAGGAGAACGGCAGCAGCAGGGTGTCCCCGTCGTGGCCCGACTCGTGGACGACCAGGTGCAGGGCGGCGTCCAGGAGGGCGGGGTGGAGGATGAAGCGGCCGGCGTCCCCGTGCACCTGGTCGGGCAGCGCGACCTCGGCGTAGGCGTGGCCGTCCGCGTGCCAGGCGGCGCGCAGGCCCTGGAAGGCGGGGCCGTAGTCGTAGCCGCGTCCGGCGAGCCGGTCGTACACGCCGGCCAGGTCGACCTCGGTCCCCTCCGGCGGCCAGGACGCGAGCCTCTCGGGGGCGGTCGCCGGGACCGTGCCGAGCAGGCCGCCCGCGTGCGCCGTCCAGGGGTCGTCGTCGGACCGCCGGGCGTGGACGGCGACCGTTCGGCGGCCCTGTCCGTCCGGCCCGCCCACGGCCACCTGCACCTGCACGGATCCGGACTCGGGCAGGAACAGCGGCGCGTCCAGCGTCAGGTCCTCCACCAGGTCGCAGCCGGCGTGGGCGGCGGCCTCCAGCGCCAGGTCGGCGAAGGCCGTACCGGGCAGCAGCGCCGCGCCGTCCACGGCGTGGTCGGCCAGCCACGGGGTCGTGGCCGGGGACAGCCGTCCGGTCAGCAGGAAGCCGTCGGCGGCGGCGAGCGGGACGACCCGGTCGAGCAGCGGGTGCGGGGAGGAGGCCGGGGCCGCCGCCACCGGGTCGAGCCAGTAGCGGTTCCGCTGGAAGGCGTAGGTCGGCGGCACCCCGGCCGGGCGCGGGCCGGGACCCAGGACCTTCGCCCACGCCACGTCCGCACCCAGCGTCCACGCCCGGGCCAGGGAGAGGAGCATGCGGCGCGGGCCGCCCTCGTCGCGGCGCAGCGACCCGCACACCCCGGCCTCGACCCCGGCGGCGTCGCAGATGTCGGTCACGTCCCCGAGCAGCACCGGGTGCGGACTGACCTCGATGAACACCGGCGGGCCCGGCTCGGCCGCGGTCCTGATCGTCTCGTCGAACAGCACCGGGCGGCACAGGTTGTCGATCCAGTACGGCGCCGACAGGCTCGTGCCCTCGACGAACGCCGCCTCGACCGAGGAGCAGAAGCGCACCTCGCCCTCGGCCGGCCGTACGTCGGCCAGCGCCTTCTCCAGTTCGGGGACGAGAGGGCGCATGTGCGGGGTGTGGCTGGCGTAGTCGATGGCGACCCGGCGCGCTCTGATGCCTTCGTGCCCGGCGAGCTCGGCCAGGGCGTCGAGGTCTCCGGCGGCCACGCAGCTCTCCGGACCCGCGTGCACGGCCACCCACAGGCGGTCCGGCCACCGCGACCCGATCAGCTCGGCGGCCTCGGCGGCGGGCAGGTTGATCGCGGCCATGCCGCCCGTGCCGTCCATCCGGGTGATGATCCGGCTGCGCAGGACCATGATCCGGGCCGCGTCCTCCAGGGACAGCGTCCCGGCGGCGCAGGCGGCCGTGATCTCGCCCTGCGAGTGGCCCACCACGGCCCGCGGCTCCACCCCCGCCCACCGCCACACCGCCGCCAACCCCACCATCACCGCCCACAACACCGGCTGGATCACCTGCGA
>NZ_JACHJJ010000066.1 GCF_014203605.1 Thiemannella venezuelensis
GTTGGCGCTGGGTGATGTGGTGGGGCGTCATGAGAGTCTGCGGACGGTGTTCCCGGAGGTGGACGGGGTCCCGTACCAGCACGTCCTCGACACCGGCACGGCGCTGGAGACGGCCGGGCTCCGCCTGGAGGCCGAGCACGCGGAGGAGGACGGGCTCGCCGCGGCCCTGACCGCCTTCGCGGGCCGGGGATTCGACCTGACGGCCGAGCCGCCGCTCCGGGCGAGGCTGTTCACCCTCGCACCCGACCGGCACGTGCTGGCCCTGGTCCTGCACCACGTCGCCGGGGACGGCTGGTCGACGGCCCCGCTGGCCAGGGACCTGATCACCGCCTACCTGGCACGTTCCCGGGACCGGATGCCGTCGTTCGCGCCGCTGCCGGTGCAGTACGCCGACTACGCGTTGTGGCAGCGTGAGCTGCTGGGGGAGGAGTCGGATCCGGAGAGCCTGGTGGGCCGGCAGATCGCGTTCTGGCGGTCGGCGCTGGCGGGGTTGCCGGAGCAGCTGGAGCTGCCCGCGGACCGGCCGCGCCCGGCCGCCGCCTCCCACCGCGGTGGATCGGTCCCGGTGATCCTCGGCGCCGAGGTGCGCGACGGGCTGGCCGCCCTGGCGCGGGAGGCGAACGCGAGCCTGTTCATGGTGGTGCGGGCCGCTCTGGCGGCGCTGCTGACCCGGCTGGGCGCGGGCACCGACATCCCCATCGGCTCCCCGATCGCGGGCCGTACGGACGAGGCGCTGGACGATCTGGTGGGGATGTTCGTCAACACGCTGGTGCTGCGGGCCGACACGGGCGGGAATCCGCGGTTCCGTGAGCTGGTGGGGCGGGTGCGGGAGACGGACCTGGCGGCGTACGCGCACCAGGACCTGCCGTTCGAGCGGCTGGTGGAGATCGTGAACCCGGTGCGGTCGATGGCCCGCCACCCGCTCTTCCAGGTCGCACTGACCCTCCAGAACAACCCGGCCGCCTCCCTGGACCTCGACGGCCTCGCGATCGAGATGGAGCCGCTCGATCCGGGAGTCGCCAAGTTCGATCTGCTGGTCTCCCTCACCGAGACGGCCGGAGGGCTCGAAGGGGTCCTCGAATACGCGGCCGACCTGTTCGACCGGGCCACGGCCGAGGCGATCGCGGTGCGGTTCGTCCGGCTGCTGCGGGCGGTCGCGGCCGATCCCGGGCTGCGGATCGGCGAGATCGAGATCATGGACGACGCCGAGCGCGACACGATCCTCCACGACTGGGCCGGGACCGGGACGGCGCCCGGCGTCCCTTCGACGATCGTCGAGGAGTTCGAGGCGCAGGTGGCGCGGTCGCCGGGGGCGGTGGCGGTGACGTGCGGGCCGGTGGAGCTGACCTATGGCGGGCTGGATGCCCGTGCGGGCCGGTTGGCGGGGGTGCTGGCGGGGTTGGGGGTGGGGCCGGAGCGGTTCGTGGCGTTGCTGGTGCCGCGGTCGGTGGAGCTGGTGGTCGCGGTGGTGGGGGTCTTGAAGGCCGGGGGTGCGTATGTGCCGGTGGATCCGGCGTATCCGGTCGAGCGGGTCGGGTTCATGGTGGAGGACGCCGCGCCGATGGCGGTGGTGACGGTGCCGGAGCTGGTCGGGTCGGCGCCGCCGGGTCTGCCGGTGGTGGTGCTGGAGGCCGACGGCGCGGTGTCCGCCGCTCCGGCAGCACCCGCTGCGGTGCCTGTGCGGCGGGTGCTGCCGGAGCATCCGGCGTATGTGATCTTCACGTCGGGGTCGACGGGGCGGCCGAAGGGGGTGGTGGTGCCGCATGGCAACGTGACGCGGTTGCTGGCGGCGACGGAGGGCTGGTTCGGGTTCGACGAGACGGATGTGTGGACGTTGTTCCACTCGTATGCGTTCGATTTCTCGGTGTGGGAGTTGTGGGGTGCGTTGCTGTACGGCGGGCGGTTGGTGGTGGTGCCGTTCGAGGTGAGCCGGTCGCCGGGGGAGTTCGCCGGTCTGCTGGCCGAGCAGGGGGTGACGGTGCTGAACCAGACCCCGTCGGCCTTCTACCAGCTGATGCAGGCCGAGCGGGAGCGGCCGGAGGCGGACCTGCCGCTGCGGTATGTGGTCTTCGGCGGGGAGGCGCTGGAACCGGGTCGGCTGGCGGACTGGTACGACCGCTACCGGGACGACGCTCCGGCGCTGGTGAACATGTACGGGATCACCGAGACGACGGTGCATGTGACGTACGCGCCGCTGGATCGGGAGGCGGCGGTGGCGGGGGCGGTCAGCGCCATCGGTGTGGGGATTCCTGATCTTCGGGTGTTCGTGCTGGATGAGTGGTTGCGTCCGGTGCCGGTGGGGGTGGTGGGGGAGTTGTATGTGGCGGGGGCGGGTCTGGCGCGGGGGTATGC
>NZ_JACHJJ010000067.1 GCF_014203605.1 Thiemannella venezuelensis
TGCTGCAGCAACTCGGCTCGCCCCTGGCCCAGGGCTACCTGTTCTCCCCCCCGGCCACCGCCGACCAGATCGACGACCTCCTGCACACCACCCCCTGGCAGGACGTCGCCTGACCCCGAGGACGCGTGGGGCGGGGAACTGAGCCTTCCCCGGCGGCGGCAACCGGGCTGCACCCCGGGCGCACTCCTCGCGCTACGCCCGGACGGCTTACTGGATGTCGAAGGCCGCTACCGCAGGGCTTTCACCGGCACCGCCGGAGCTCCCCGGAGCCTCCCGGAGCCGGAGTCCTGTCGCCGCACAGAGGATCGCCATTCATGACCTTCTCCGCTCGCCTCGCCACCCGCACCCGCCTGCTGACCGCCACCCTCACCACCGCCCTGGGCCTGACCCTGACCGCCGGACTGAGCATGGCCACCGCCGGCGCGGCGCACGCTGACACCGAGGCCGGGCAGCAGGTCATGCTCAAGGGTTCCACCACCGCCTCCTACTACTGGGACGACGGCTCCGGCCGCAACGGCGACACCGGCCTGCCCGCCTCCGGCAAGCCCATGCAGAAGGGCCTGGCCGCCTCCCCGTCCTGGCCCCTGCTGACCGAGGGCTACGTCCTGTACAACGGCAAGAAGGCCCCCTTCTTCGTCGGCGACCGCGGCCCGGGTGTCCCCTCCAACCGCGGCATCATGCTCGACCTCGACGCCAAGACCTTCGCCGACCTGACCGGCGGCACCTTCGACTCCGACAGCCTCACCGTCCAGGGCAACGGCGGCAAGGGCCACATCAAGGTCGACTACGTCATCACCAAGTGGGGTCCGGGCGTCGGCAAGAAGAACCACCCCGTCCCCTTCGCCACCGGCGCCTGGGGCGAGAAGGACACCGACCCGGCGGAGCCGGTCACCCTCGCCCAGCCCAAGCCCAAGGCCGAGAGCAAGCCCGCCTCCAAGCCCGCGGCCGCCGAGCCCAAGGCCGAGAGCAAGCCCGCTCCCAAGAGCGAGAGCAAGCCCGCCCCCAAGGTCGCCCAGTCCGCGGGCACCGAGATCGCCAAGGCCGCCGCCACCACCGAGCAGGGCGGTCTGCCCCTCGCCGCGACCGCGGCCCTCACCCTGGTCGCCGGCAGCGGCGCGTTCGCGGCGACCCACTTCGTCGCCCGGCGCCGTACCCGCACCGACGCCTGATCCGGCCCTTCCGGGGACTCCCCGGGACGGCGCCCCGCAGGTCCTCTCACGGGCTCTGCGGAAGCCGTCCGGCAGGACGGCCACCGAGCAGCCGCCAGGCCGCCACCGACTCCCGGTGGCGGCCTGGCGGCGTTCCAGGCCTGGTACGGCATGCCGTACCAGGCCTGGAACGCGCATCTCCCGGGGACGTCCAACGCCGCGCGGACGGAATCCGCCGCCCGCCGAGCGCGTCCGGTGCGGGCTCAGCGCCAGGAGCGGGGCCGTACCGGGCCGCTGTCGCGCTCCCGCAGGGTACGGGCGAAGTTGCTCCAGAAGCGGGAACTCTCGTTGGCGCGGGGGAACGGCTCGGCGGGCACCGGGACGCCGAGGAACGCGCACAGCGGCTCCCAGCCCTCCTCCACCCGGTAGACCAGCAGCCGTCCGGCCGGGACCCCCGCCCGCACCTCGGCGTTGTGGCGCTCGAAGTAGGCGACGGCGCTGTCGCGGTCGAAGGCGATGTCCCGCCTGTGCCGGTTGAGGGCGCCCAGCATGCGGACGAAGGCCGCCGGCCTCGACCGGCGGGGAAGGGCGAGACGCAGGACGGGGCCGAAGACGGGGTGACGCATGAGACGGGGCAACCGGAAGATCGTCTTGCGGGCGCTCTCGAACCACGCCCCGGGGTCGCGCAGGGTGAGGATCACCTTGGCCTCGGGGTAGTGGGCGGCCAGCTCCCGCCAGTACGCGGCGGCGGGGAAGTCCACGCACGCCCGGTAGCCGTGGAAGACGGCCTCCCAGTCCTGCACCCCGCCCTGTGCCACGTCCGTCCACTGGCGCATCCGCTCGGAACTGCCCAGGACCTCGAACATGTGGTAGCAGGGGGTGAACCCGAGGCGCTCCAGCGCGAGCTTGAGCGAGCTGGTCCCGGTACGGCCCAGCCCCGCCCCGATGACCTCCAGCATGCTCCCCGGACCCCCTCTGCGGCTCGCTCCGGTACACCCCCTCTGCCCCTGCCGGGTTTTCCAAACCGCCCGGCGGCCCGTCTGCGCCGCCCCGCGCGGGGCGGCGCCCGGGGTCAGACGGTGAAGCGGCCCACCAGCTCGCGCAGCGAACCGCTCATCCCGGCCAGCTCGACCGCGG
>NZ_JACHJJ010000068.1 GCF_014203605.1 Thiemannella venezuelensis
GGTGTCGATTCCGAAGTCGTCCAGCGTGAACCCACCGGGGACGGCGGGTTTGAGCGCGGGCGGGTTGATCAGCAGCCGGTGCCCGGCCTCCGTCACCCGGGTTCCGCAGTTGGTGGTCACACATGATGCCGAATCTGGTGTGTGAGCTGCGGGAACGCCGACGGGACCGGGAGAGGGCGTGTGTCTACGCTCTCCCGGCCTGCCCGGATCTTGCTCAAGCGGGATCGAAGGCTGTCACCCGGGGCGGCGGAGCGATGGAAAGTGCCTGGTAGATGCCCTTGTGACCGGGCCGCAGCGGAGTGGTCTGAGTGATCGTCCCGGCCTCCCCGGCAAGGGTGACCTGCTTGAGCCGGGCGGTCTCCCGGCGGATATGGCGCCAGCTTTGCCCGACGGAACGCTCCGCGACACGGGTGAGGAGCAGGGCGAGCCAGCAGATCAGCACGTGGGCGCGGATGCGGTGTTCGAGCCGGTGGAAGACCGGCCGCAGCAGCAGCTCGGACTTCAGGTCGCGGAACCCGCGTTCGGCTTCCAGGAGGTTCTTGTAGCCCAGGGCGGTCTCTTCGGCGGTGATGTCGGGGTCGGAGGTGGCCAGCAGGTACTTGCCGTCGAGGTTGGCCTCGGCCTTGACCTTGGCGCGGTCGATGACGAGCCGGTCGTTCTTGTGCTGGCGGATCCACCGCTTGAGGGTGGGGTGGTCGCGCAGCGCGCACTCGGCCCGAACGTGCGTGGCTTCGGCGCGGGCGGCGGCCGCAGCCGACAGGCTCCCCTTCCGGGTCCGGGCCCGATCGCGTTCCCGCTGGGCGGCGATCCGCTCCAGTTCGGCTTCGATCCGGGCGATGGCCTGTTCGCGCTGGTGCCGGTCCCGTTCGGCCTGGTCGGGGTTGTGGCAGATGATGAACCGGACGTCGCCGGCACCGTCGAGGCGCACTTCCTTGACCCGCAGGTTGTCGCGGACGCTCTGGTAGCGGCCCTGCCGCGACAGCGCCTGATCGGCCAGGGCGCCTCCGTCGCGCATGCGCATCCCAGCGATGAAGTGCCCGCCCGCCCGGCGCAGGTAGGCGAGGTTGTCGGTGCTGGAGAAGCCGCGGTCGACCACGGTGATGACGCGGCCGAGCTTCCAGTCCCGCATGTCGTCTTTGACCTCGGCCAGGACCTGCTGGTCGCTGGTGTTGCCGGGCCAGCACCACACCCGCACCGGGATGCCCTCCTTGGTGACGGCCAGGCCGATCACGATCTGCGGCAGGTCGTCGCGGTGGTCCTTGGACTTGCCGTAGCGGCGGAAGGCGCGCTGCTCGGGCGTGCTGTCTTCTTCCTCGTCGCGTTCGAAATAGGTGCTGGTGGTGTCGAAGAACAGCAGGTCGACCTCGAGGTTGAGCAGGTTCGCGACGGCGAAGAACACCGCTTGCTGGACCTGGCCGGTGGTGTCGGCCTCGGCCAGCAGGTCCATCGCCCGATACGCCTGGTCCTCGTCCATCGCGGTCAGGCCGCAGATGATCGCGTCCTCGCTGGCCCACTCGGCCGCCGACAGCTTGCTCATCGGCTCGATCGCCCGGTTGGCGACCAGCGCGAACAGCACGCGTTCCATGTTCGTGGTGAAGTGCCGCCCGTCGGTGGCCTTGGTGATCGCCGC
This sequence comes from Thiemannella venezuelensis, assembly GCF_014203605.1. GTDB lineage: Bacteria > Actinomycetota > Actinomycetes > Streptosporangiales > Streptosporangiaceae > Planomonospora_A > Planomonospora_A venezuelensis. The sequence goes on from NZ_JACHJJ010000068.1 coordinate 1,631, forward strand.
GGCGATGTCCAGGCGCTTCCATAGCGCGTCCAGCAGCCATGATGTCCCGATCGGCCGGGAGTCGATCACTTCCATCGGGGCCGCTCCCGCCGTCAGAGCGGCCTCGGTGTCGTCGCTGAGGGCGGTTGCGTCCCCGCCGAAGTGCTTGGTGATCGAGGCGGCCAGGCGGCGCAGTCCGTCGACGTCCAGCCGGTCGATGCGGCCCAGGTTCATCAGCACGTCCGGCTTGACCTTGCCGTTCACCCGGCGGTTGTGTGCCAGAGCGGCGTAGCGGACGGTTGTGCCGTCGGCGTTGGTCCGCTGCGTGAACCGCAAGTACATGACCACACCGAACCACAGGCAGCCCTGCTCTCGCAGGAGAACGCGAATCAGTCGTGTTACTACACTTTCGGGCCCGGCAGTCCAGGAAGTACTCCTCGTGGAGCTCTGACCAGCCGTTACGCTCCAGCGGTCACGCTTGTGTGCCTACGAACTGCGGAACCCGGGCGTCAGGCAGGCGCGCAATCCGGCTGCGGCGTAGGCGGCATCGGCCAGGATCTGCAGTGGCCCGGGTTCGGCGGCGAGCAGGGCGGGGGCGATGG
>NZ_JACHJJ010000069.1 GCF_014203605.1 Thiemannella venezuelensis
TCGCAGGTGATCCAGCCGGTGTTGTGGGCGGTGATGGTGGGGTTGGCGGCGGTGTGGCGGTGGGCGGGGGTGGAGCCGCGGGCCGTGGTGGGCCAGTCCCAGGGCGAGATCGCCGCGGCGTCCGTGGCCGGAGTCCTGTCCCTGGAGGACGCGGCGCGCGTGGTCGTGCTGCGCAGCAGGGCCCTGGCTCGGATGGCGGGCACCGGCGGGATGGCAGCCGTGGACGTCCCCGCCGCCGAGGCCGCCGAGCTGATCGGGTCGCGGTGGCCGGACCGCCTGTGGGTGGCCGTGCACGCGGGTCCGGAGAGCTGCGTGGTGGCCGGTGACGTGACCGCCCTGGAGGAGCTCGCCGGGCACGAGGGCATCAGGGTCCGCCGGATCGCCGTCGACTACGCCAGCCACACCCCGCACATGCGCCGCCTCACCGAGGAGCTGCAGAAGGCGCTGGCCGACGTACGGCCGGCCGAGGGCGAGGTGCGCTTCTGCTCCTCGGTCGAGGCGGCGTTCGTCGAGGGCACGAGCCTGTCGGCGCCGTACTGGATCGACAACCTGTGCCGCCCGGTGCTGTTCGACGAGGCGGTCCGGGCGGCCGGCGACGGTGGCAGCCCGGTGTTCATCGAGGCCAGCCCCCATCCCGTGCTGGCGGGTGACGTGACCGACATCTGCGACGCCGCCGGGGTCGAGGCCGGGGTGTGCGGGTCGCTGCGCCGCGACGAGGGCGGCCCGCGCCGCATGCTCCTCTCCCTGGCCCGGGCGTGGACGCTGGGTGCGGATGTGGCGTGGGCGAAGGTCCTGGGTCCCGGCCCGCGCCCGGCCGGGGTGCCGCCGACCTACGCCTTCCAGCGGAACCGCTACTGGCTCGGCGACGGCCTGGCGGCGGGCGGCCCGACCGGCGCGGGCGTCGACGGCTCGCGGCACCCGCTGCTCGGCGCCGTCGTGCCGGTGGCCGACGACCGGTACGTCCTCACCGGCCGGCTCTCCCACCGGACGGCGCCCTGGCTGGCCGACCACGCGGTGGAGGGCGGCGTCCTGCTGCCCGGCGCCGCCTTCGCCGACCTGGCGCTGGAGGCCGCCGCCCACGCCGGCGGCGACCGCCTCGACGAACTGGTCATCGAGGCACCGCTGTACCTGCCCGAGACGGGCGCGGTCACCGTGCAGGTCACCCTCGACCCGCCGGACGCCGAAGGGCGCCGCGCGGTCGCCGTGTTCTCCCGCCACGCGGACGCCGACACCTGGCAGCGGCACGCCTCGGGCACCGTCGCCGAGGAGCCCGCGCCCGCCGCCGGCCACGGCTGGGCCGCCGCCTGGCCCCCGCCCTCCGCCGTCCCCGTGGAGATCGCGGACGGCTACGAGCGGCTGGCAGTGCAGGGCTACGAGTACGGCCCCGCCTTCCAGGGCGTGCGCGCGATGTGGCGGACGGGCGAGGAGCTCTACGCGGAGGTCGTCGCGCCCGACGGCGTGGACGTGACCGGGTTCGGCATCCACCCCGCCCTCCTCGACGCCGCCTTCCACCCGCTGCTGCTGGCCGGCGACGACGGGGAACTGCGCCTGCCGTTCGCCTTCCGAGGCGTACGCCTCCACGCCGCCCAGGCCCAGGCCCTCCGCGTACGGCTGGCCGTGACCGGTGAGGACGTCGTCGTGCAGGCCGCCGACGTCACCGGCGCCCCGGTGCTCTCGATCGACGCCCTGCGCACGAGGGCCGCCGCGCCCCGCGCCGCGGCCTCCACCGCCCCCGCCCCGTACGGGGTGGACTGGGTGGACGCGGCGCTCGCGGCGGCCGGAGCCCCCGAGCCGATCGTGATCCCCTGCGTGAGCGAGGAGCCGGACGCGCCCGCCGCCGTCAGGGACCTGACCGCCCGTGTCCTGACCGCCGTCACCTCCCATCCGGAGGACAGCGCTCCGCTGATGTTCGTGACCCGGCCCGGCGACGTGGCGGGCGCGGCCGTCTGGGGGCTGGTGCGGTCGGCGCAGACCGAGCAGCCGGGCCGGTTCGTCC
>NZ_JACHJJ010000070.1 GCF_014203605.1 Thiemannella venezuelensis
CCTAGGAGACTGCTGAAAATCTTGTTGTGATGTGCTCGGGCCGTGGGCCGCTGGTCAGTCGCCCCGGCTCGAGGACAAGACAGGCGCCGGCACGCGACCGCCTATGCCGGAGCGGCGGTCAGAGCCCAGGCGGTATCGCTGCGGGTAAGCCCGCGGTTGACCAGGGTGCGCAGGTTGAGCGCGGCAGCGCGCAGGTGTAGCCACGCGTCGTTCTTGATGGTGCCCAGGTAGCGCAGCCGGCGATTGCCACGCGCCACGACCCAGGCCACGGCACGCTCCACCGGGGGCCGCCAGCGCCGGTAGTCGTCCTGCCAGACCGGATCGGCGGCGGCTTGGCGGCGGGCGGCCACCTGCAGATCATGGTCAGGGCGGATCCGCACCACCCGGCCGCCGCGGGCGGTGGTGCACTGCTGCCGCAGCGGGCAGGCGGCGCAGGTCGCGGCCTCGAAGACCGCATGCCTGGTATCGATGGTGCCGACCAGGGACGCCGTCTGCCCGGCCGGGCAGACGGCGGTGCCGGCAGCGGTATCGATGGCGAAGTCGTCCAAGGTGAACCCGCCCGGCACGGCCGGGCGCAGCGGCGGCGGTTTGATCAACAGCCGATGCCCGGCCTCGGTCAAGGCACGCCGGCACGGCCCGGACGAGTAGGCGGCATCGGCCACGACCTCCAGCCGATGGTCTTCGCCGGACAGCAACTCGGGCGCCAGCACGGCCTCGTGGTGGGCCCGCCCGGCACCGGGCCGTAGGGCCACGGCGGTCAGCAGGCCGGTCTCCGGCTCGACGGCCAGATGCGCCTTGAACCCGTCCGCGGCGCGGGTCGTGGTCTTGTGGATGTGCCGGGCCTCGGGATCGACGGTGGAGACCATGCGCTCGGGCGCGGTGCGCCGGGCGATGCGCCAGCGCCCATCGGAGCCGTCGGAGTCGGCGGCCGGTTCCACGTCCTGGCCGGCGACCAGCGCCAGGATGCCGATCGCGGTCGCGGCCGGCTCGTCCAGCACCTGATCGGATACCTCGGCCAGCAGCCGGATCGCGTCGGTGACCAGAGCATCGACCAGGACGGCCCGGGCCTGGGCGTCGTTCCAGGCGATACGGGGCTTACCGGAACCGGCGTAGTCGCAGGCGGTGCAGCAGGATCGGGCGGCGTCCGCGGCGCCGGGCGCCTCGCGGATCACCCGGCGGATCGCGGCGATCAGTTGGGTGACGGTGTCCTGGGTGGCCACCGCGTCGTCCAGCACGGCCGAGTCCAGTGCCCGCCGGTGCCGACCGCGCAGTACCCCGGTTTCGGCGACGACGGCGCGCACAGCCTCGAAGATCCGGTCCGGCCGCGTCGAGCGGGCCAGGCGGCGCCGGAAGTAGGTCAGCAGCGAGGGGTCGAAGGCGGTGTCGTGCAGGCCCAGCCCGCAGGCGGCCTTCCAGCGCAGGTCGCACCGTAGCTCCTGGACGGCTTCGATGTCGGAGACACCGTGCAGGGTCTGTAGCAGCAGCGCCGTGGCCAGGATCTGCGGCGGCATGCTGGGCCGCCCGTTGGGCGAGGGATACATGTCGGTGAACATCGCGGCCGGGAACAGCGCCTCGCGGTGCTCGGCCAGGAACGCGAACACGCTGCCGGGCGGGATCAGGTCCCGGCAGGTGGTCCACACATCCGGTCCGACAGGTTCACCAGCCCACTGACCTTGCATAACACCAGTCTGACCCCGCCGGTGTTCACGGCGAGGTCAGCCCCTACATCTTCAGTAGTCTCCTAGTGC
>NZ_JACHJJ010000071.1 GCF_014203605.1 Thiemannella venezuelensis
TTTACGGCGTAAACGCCTGCGGGGTCGTCGCAGGGGCGTCCCGCTTCAGCCGCGGCGAGGACCGCAGCGTTTACGCCGTAAACACCTCCGCCGGGATGGCAGAGTCCGGCACGATCGCACCGGCATTCGCGGAGCGCTCATGACGATCCTCTTCCTGCCGGGCGGCCCTCACCAGAGGATCTCGATTTCCTGTGTCGCGCAATGCGTCTGCACTACGCTCGGTGTATGAACCACGAACCCCTTCCTGCGGACCTGCTCGCCGAAGCCAGCCAGTGGATAGCTGAGACCGGTCAGGACATCACCCCTGCGGAGTACCTCGCTCAGGCTCTCCACAGGCAGATGAGAGAGGACTACCGCGCAGCGAAGGAGCGGGAAGCACGTCGGATCGAGGCGATCCGGGCGTCCAGCCCCGAGGGGTTCGCCGCAGGCGAGCGGCGCGCCGAGGAACTGATCGCCAAATACGCCGGGCGAGCCACGGCGTGAGCTCCAAGTTCATCCTCGACACCTCGCTCATCACCGCCTACGCGCAAGGGCATGATCAGGCAGTCGGCATGATTCATGTGATCAAGCGCAGGATTCCCGGTGGCCTTCTCCTGCCCGTCACGTCGGTGATCGCGGCACGGGCACGACTCACGATCGATCAACGTGAGTATCTGGACGCAGAGTTGCTGGCCCGCAACCCACAGCCCGACTCCGATGAAATCGTCGTCCAGCTTGGTGTCGGCTATGACCCTGTCAAAGTCGATCTCGATGGGGACGCTCAGCGGGGAATCTCCGGAACATGGGCAGACCTCGGAGTGGACACCGTGCCGATCGACGTGGCCGAGGCCGCCTACTGGGGTAATCGGACTGATCGCACGGTGCTGACGCTTGCCGGCAAATACATCTGGGGTCCGATCTTGGCGGATCTGCCGGGAGTGAGTGTTGAGGACCTTCAGGACGGTCCGCATGAGAACTGGGGCTGACATGGACATCACCCACGAGGCTCCTGACCAGATGATCACTACGTCGCTGCGATTGCCCAGACCGGTGATGGAGGCGGTACGCGCACGGGCAGCGGAGCGAGGCATCAAGCCGACCGCTCTGATCCGAGAGGCGATCGTCGTGAGCCTGGCGGATACCCAGGCCATGGTCCCTATGAGTGTGTTGCTCGCGGCAGCGGAGGAGTACGCCAAGCGTCAGCCGATCACCTGACACCTGGACGGCGTGGGGAAGAGCCGACACCGTCGGGTGGTGTTTACGGCGTAAACACCACCCGGGAACGGTACGGCTCTGCGGCCTGGAAGCGCGCAGTCCGGCTGGGAACGCGGGAGGCCGCCACCGGGATCCGGTGGCGGCCTTCGCCTGTCTGTGGTGAGCCCGGCTGCGGGGCGGTCGCCGGTAGGTCAGGCGTTGGTACGGGCGAAGCGCTTGCGCAAGGGGGTACGAGCGGCGTAGGCGCCGCCGATGGCGATGAACGCGCTGCCGAGGGCGATGCCGACCGGGACACCACCGGTGGTGTCGTTGCCGGTGGTGCTGATGGCGGCGACGGGGGTGGTCTTGGCCGCGGGCTGGGCCTCGGCCGAGGTGGCCTGTACGGCCTCGGTCTTGTTCTCAGCCTTGTCCTTGGCCGCGGTCTTCGGCTTGTCGGTCTTGGGCTTGGGCTGGGTGAGGGTGAGGGGCTTGGCGGGGTTGGTGTCCTTCTCGCCCCAGGCGCCGGTGGCGAAGGGGACGGGGTGGTTCTTCTTGC
>NZ_JACHJJ010000072.1 GCF_014203605.1 Thiemannella venezuelensis
TGCCCTCCACGCCGGCACGCAGAGCGTATTTGTCCTTCCAGGTCTCGGTTTTCTGCTCGGCGCGGGCGGCGGCCAGGGCCTCATGCAGGTCCTTCGGCTGCAGAGTGAGCATGCGACGGCCCGAACGCGAAGCGGTGCATTGCCGCTGGAAGGGGCAGGGGCGGCAGGTCAGCACGCTGAAGGTGACCACGATCGCGTCGCGGCCGTGCTGGGTCACCGGGCTCCAGTGGGAGCTGGTCTTGCGGGCGGGGCAGCGGACCTGGCGGGCTTTCCAGTCGATGGCAAAGGCCGACTTGTCGAAGCCTTCGGCGGCGCGGGCCTGGGATGAGCGGTCGGCCAGGGCCGGGGTGACCATGGTGATTCCGCGATGCGCGGCGGCGCGGATCAACGCGGCGGAGGGGTAGCCGGCGTCGAGGTAGTGCTCGCCGGGTTGCAGGCCGCGCGCGGCGAGGTTGCGCTGGATCGGCGCGGTCGCCTTCACGTCGGGCACGGTGGCGTCGGTGGTGTGCACGTCCGTGATCAGGTTCGGGGGCGCTCCGTCCTGCTTCGCCTTCCCGGCCCCGGCTTCGGCTTCGGCTTCGGGAGCGTGGCAGGTCTCGGTGAGGTGGACCTTGTAGCCCAGCCAGAACAGCTCGCCCGCCTTGGCCGCCCAGCGGGCGTCGGTGTCGTAGGGGGAGGCCAGGCGCAGATGGCCGGGCGGGACGCCGTCACTGTCGGCCTCCCGCTTCACGATCACCTCCCGCCCCCGGCTGTCGGTCCTGGTCAGGTAGGTCTGCACGAGGACTTGCCGCAGCACCTCCACCGCCTCGATCTCGCGCAGCCACACCGGCGCGTCTTCGGCTCGCACCGCCCGGCACAGCCGCAGTGCGTCCTGGCCGAACACGGTCGCCAGCCGGTCCCGCTTCGTCTTCGACGACGGCAGGCGCCAGCCGTCGATCCGCTCCGCATAGCGGTGGGCGAACTCGGTCACGTCGATCGCCTGGGCCAGCCAGCCCGGAGCGGCCACCGCCAGGGCCTCCAGCGCGGCCCGCACGCTCTCCCCGGCCAGTTCGAGGCGGTTCAGCTCCCGCACTGCGCTGATCACATGAGTGGAATCGGTCCGCTGCTTGCCTGCGGCGCCGATGAGCCCGGCCTGCTGGCAGTGCTCCAGCAGCCGCTCGAAGACCACCTTCTCCATCCCGTGCTCGACCAGCCGGGCGCGGAACTTCGACAGCACGCTGTGGTCGAACCCCGAATCGGTCAGCTCCATGCCGAGGGCGTATTTCCAGTCGATGGCCCGGACCGCCATCGCCGCGGCCTGCCGGTCGGTGAGGTCTTCGGCGTATTGCAGCACCGTGACCAGGGCCAGCATGCCCGGTGCGAGCCCGGGTGCTCCCCGCACGCCGAACGCGGCCGCGAACGGCTCGTCGGCGAACACCTCCGCCAGCCGGTCGCGCACCCGTATCGGCAAGCTGCCCTCAGGGAACGCGGCCCGTGCCACCGCCGCGGTCTGCTCCGGAACCGGTTCCAATCCCCTGGCCTGCATCGACATCCGCATCACCCCTCCGGGCCACATGGCAGGAAGCGCCACCGGAGAAGATCATCCCTTGGTCCCCGAGACACATCCAGGGAATTGGGCAACAGAGTC
>NZ_JACHJJ010000073.1 GCF_014203605.1 Thiemannella venezuelensis
CGTGACTATTCAGGTTACTGTGTGAGCGCGGGCGTCCAGGGGTTGCCGAGCAGCGCGTCGTGAAGAGCCTGGGCAGCACGCAGGCCGTTCTTGCGGACGGTGGAGATGTAGCCCCGGATGGCCAGGAAGACCTGGGCGCCTTTGAGCGTGCGGAAACCACCGCTGACCTTGGTCTTCGTCTTGATCATGCGGATGGCCTGCTCCGCGGTGTTGTTGGAGAACGCCACCGCGAAGTCCGCGGCGAAGCGCAGCACCTCGGCTTTTCGCTCCCGCAACCGCAGCGCCAGGTTCCGGGCCGGGCTCTGCCGGCCCGAACCCCGGGGCGGATGCGCCGACAAGGCCCGCTCCACCAGCTCATCGAAGCGCCGCGACAGGTCATCGAGCTTGAAGTCCGGTAGCCGGTCATGCCCTTTCTCCCGCCAGGCGGCCACCCACCGGTGCCCATCGCCCAGCAGATCCACCAGCGCCTGCGCCCACCCGTCGGCACGGGCGACCGCGTCGAACTCCCCGATCCCGGTAGCCTCCCGCACGATGTGCGCGTTGCACAACGCGTGCGTGCACTCCTCGAACCCCACATAGGAGCGGTAGGCGTCGTGCACGGCCACGCCGGTGAAACGGGGCAGGATCCCGAACGCGATGATCGAATCGGTGCCGCGGCCGTAGGAGTCGATGTGATAGGCGCTCAGCGTCGTGGTCGCGGCCACGTGCAGCCAGTGGTTCTTCCCGCTCACCCGGGTGACGCTCTCGTCGAAGTACGCCACCGGCGCCTGCGCGATCGCCTCCCGGACGGCCGCGTCGACCGGGGCCAGCACCCGGGCCATCGCGGTGACCGCGTCAGCGACCCACCCGGTGGACACCTCGGCCCCGGCCACGTCGGTGAGGATCTCGGCGATCCGGCCGACCGGGATGTGGTGCTGGGCCGACAGGTAGGCGGCCAGCGCGCGCACCCGCGGCCCGTAGACCGCCGGGGCGCCTGCGAACGCCGGAGCCGTAGCGCGGGTGACGTGCCCGCAGCCGGTGCACGCGCGGGCGTGCAGCTCATGCGCGGTGACCTCGACCACGGTCTCGGGGAGGTCGAAGACCTGCCGGATGACCGGCTCACCGGCCGGCGCCGTGCCGGCCAGGCCGGCTCCGCAGCCGCCGCACGTGTCCGGCAGGTGCGGCACCGTCCGGGCCGGGTTCGCCACCTGCATCAACGCCGATCCCGGCGCGCCGGGCTGCTTGCCCGCTTTTCGTCCGCTGCGGCCCCGCATCGACGTCGGCGGCGGCTTGGCCAGTCCATCGGCCGACGGCGGCTTGGAGGAGTTCCGCGAGTTCGTCCCCAGCTGCCGCCGCAGCTCGGCGTTCTCCTCGCGCAGCGCAGCGTTCTCCGCCTTGAGCTGGGCGTTCTCCGTCTCCAGCTCGACCACCCGCGCCTCCAGCGCAGCGTTGCGCGCTTCCAGCACATCCAGCCGGGCGGTCAGCGTGACGACCAGCGCCGCGAGCTCGTCATACGACGGCCGCCCACCCCCGGTCGAAGTCACTCGGAGATCATCCCACGGGCGGGGTCATGCGCAGGCCATGCACGAAGACGGAACCTGAACAGTCACC
>NZ_JACHJJ010000074.1 GCF_014203605.1 Thiemannella venezuelensis
CGCATCACCCCTCCGGGCCACATGGCAGGAAGCGCCACCGGAGAAGATCATCCCTTGGTCCCCGAGACACATCCAGGGAATTGGGCAACAGAGTCCTGTACCGCTTCAAAACTCATCGCGTAGGGCTTGAGCTGGGAGTTCTCCGGAGTGGCTACGCGGCTCGGTGGTACTCATTGATCAGCCCGCCGAGTACCCTCCGGCGTTCGATCCGGCCTTCCAGCGGCACAACGGCCTGCCCGTCATGATCGAATGGCCGCTGCGCGCGGGACTGGTGCGGTCGGTGCACTCGGCCCGTACGGTGCGCACCCACCGCTCGGCGGAGCAGTTCGCCCGCGGCGTGCGCGGCGGGATCTTCACCACCGTCACGCCCTCGCCGTCGAAGACACCGGTGAACTTGGCATCCCGGTCGCGGACGAGGAAGCGAAACGAGTCGATCCGCGCCCCGAGGTCCATGAGCAGGTTGCGGGCTCTTGTGTCGTCCGGGCACCGGTGGGGTGGGCGGTCACGCCGAGGAGGTGCACGCGCCGGGTGGCGACTTCCATCACGAACAGCACGTACAGGCGCTTCAAAAAGATCGTGTCAATGTGGAAGAAGTCGAGGGCCGGCAGCCCTTGCGCTTGGGCACGGAGAAAAGTTCTCCACGAGGTGTCAGCGTCTCGAGGCGCCGGTCGCGGAGGATCCGGCATGCGGTCGCTTCACTCACCTGGTAACCGAGCCGGGCCAGTTCACCGTGCACCCGGCGATATCCCCAGGCCGGGTTCTCCCGCGCCAGACGCAGCACCAGCGCCCGGATCTCCTTGCCCGTCCTCGGACGGCCGGACCGGCTCGGATACGTCCGCCGGCGTCGGACCAGGAGGCGATGCCAGGTCAGCAGGGTGCCCGGCGTCACCAGTCGATGCGCGCAGGGCAGAGGGCAAGAACCGCACCAGCGCGGCCAGGACCGCTCGATCGACCCAGTCCGGCTTCGGCCGGGCGACCTGACGACGCAGCACCGCCACCTCGTGCTGGAGCACCATGATCTCGGCATTCTCGGCCGCCCCACTTCGGCCCAGGAGCGCCAGCCAGCCGAACAACCAAATCATGATCAGATACAGGAGACGGAGAGACACAGAACTGGTCTTGCCCGTACCGCCGCATCAGGTCGATCTGCGGGTCAAGCGCCTGCAACGACTTTTGAAGCGGTACAGGTCGCCGATAAGGGCTACAGCTCCCGTGCCATCCGTGTGTACCTGCACTGTCGCGGCATCGGCCACACCATCCCGGAGCGGGCAGACCAGATGGCCGGGCGAGCTCGCCGTGGGCATCGGTCCTGCGCTTTCGATCCGGTCCGCTACAGACGGCGCAACGTCGTGGAGCGTTGCTTCAACCGGCTCAAGCACTTCAAGGGAATCGCCACCCGCTACGACAAGCTCGCCGCGCATTACCGCTCAGCAGTGACCATCGCCTGCCTGTTGCTCTGGCTCAGATGAGATCCGCAAAACACGACCTAGTACTACAACAACATTTCGTTGTATAAGCGATGTCGTCGCCGGTAGTGGCTGATACGAGCACGGTACTGATAGAGCCTGCGGCGATACGA
>NZ_JACHJJ010000076.1 GCF_014203605.1 Thiemannella venezuelensis
CTGACCGGCCTGGGCAACCGCACCCTGCTCGGCGAGACCCTGCAGGGCGCCATCGCCGAACACACCGCACACCCCGACCGGCCCGCGCCCGCGCTGCTCCTGCTCGACCTGGACGCCTTCAAAGACGTCAACGACACCTACGGCCACCCCGTCGGCGACGAACTGCTGACCGTCGTGGCCCGCCGCCTGCGCGCCCTGACCACCGAAAGCCAGACCCTGGCCCGGCTCAGCGGCGACGAGTTCGCCCTCCTGCTGCCCGCCGCCGACCTGGGATCCGCCACGACCATGGCAGAGCAGGTGCTGGCCGCCATCCGCGCCCCCTACCCCCTCGACGGCCGCGAACTGTACGTCACCGGCAGCGTCGGCGTCCTGGCCGGAAACGAGCTCGCCACCGCCACCGACGCCCTGCGCGACGCCGACCTGGCCCTGTACGCCGCCAAGGCCGCCGGCAAGAACCGCATCACCCTCTTCGACCACACCCTGCGCGCCGAGCGCCTGCACCACGCCGAGATCGCCGCCGGCCTGCGCCAGGCCCTGGCCCGCGACGAGCTCACCCTGAACTACCAGCCCGTCGTCGACCTGACCACCGGCGCCATCCACGCCGTCGAGGCCCTGCTGCGCTGGACCCCCACCGACGGCCGCCCCGTCCCCCCCGACGTGTTCATCCCCGTCGCCGAGGACACCGGCCTCATCGTCGACATCGGCCGCTGGGCCCTGGAACGCGCCTGCGCCGACGCCAAGCGGTGGCACCACCGCCACGGCATCGCCGTCACCGTCAACGTCTCCGGCCGCCAACTGCGCGAACGCACCTTCCGCGACACCGTCCTGGAGGTCCTGACCCGCTCGCAACTGCCGCGCAACGCCCTGACCCTCGAAGTCACCGAGAGCATGCTGCTGGCCACCACCCCCGACGAAACCCAGCGCATCACCGACGTCCTGGCCGACCTGCGCGCCCACGGAGTGCGCATCGCCCTGGACGACTTCGGCACCGGCTACTCCTCCCTGTCCTACCTGCGCACCCTGCCCGTCGACATCCTCAAGATCGACCGCTCCTTCACCGCCCCGCTCACCAACACCGACCACCGCCAGGCCCGCGCCTTCACCAAAGCCATCGTCGAACTGGCCGCCAGCCTGGAACTGCGCACCGTCGTCGAAGGCGTCGAATCCCGCGAACAGGCCGGCGTGCTGCAGCAGATGGGCTGCCCCCTGGCCCAGGGCTACCTGTTCTCACCCCCCGCCACCGCCACCCAGATCGACGACCTGCTGCAGGTCACCCCCTGGCAGCAGGCCGCCTGACCCCGCACGATCCGCCGCCGGACGCCGGGGGCGGGCCCGGGACGCCCCCGGCACACCCGCACCCCGCCCGGGCGGGTCCTCAGCCCTTGAGACCCGACCGGGAGATGCCCTCGATCACCCAGCGCTGCGCGACGAGGTAGAGCACGATCACCGGCAGGCTGGCGATGACCGCCCCGGCCATCAGCAGGTCGTAGCGGATGCTGTTGGCACCCTGGAAGTTGCCCAGGCCCGCCGGCAGGGTCA
>NZ_JACHJJ010000077.1 GCF_014203605.1 Thiemannella venezuelensis
CGCTGGGACACGGCGGGGTTGCGTGCCCGGGCCGAGAACGGCGACCTGCCCCCCATGCTGCGCGGCCTCGTCCGTGCCGCACCGCGCCGGTCCGCGGGCGGCGAGCAGGGCACGAGCCTCACCGCGCTCATGTCCCGCCTCGCCGAGCTGACCAGGGAGGAGGGCCTGCGCGTGCTCACCGACCGGGTACGCGGCCACGTCGCCGTCGTCCTCGCCCACGGCAGCGCCGAGAAGATCAGCGTCGACCGGGCGTTCACCCAGCTCGGCTTCGACTCCCTGACCGCCGTCGAGCTGCGCAACCGGCTCAACGCCGACACCGGCCTGCGCCTGCCCGCCACGCTCGTCTTCGACCACCCCACGGTCAGCTCCCTGGCCGAGTACCTGTTCGACACCCTCGCACCCGCCGCGCCCTCCCCGGAGGAGACCCTGCGCGGCGCGCTCGAACGGGTGGGATCCATGCTCACCAGCGCGAAGGGTGACGGCGAGGCGATCCGCGGCAAGCTCGTCGCCGTCCTGCAGAGCGGACTGGCCATGTTCGGCGCGCAGGCCAAGGGCGACGCCGACACCGTGATGGAGAAGATCGACTCCGCCTCGGACGAGGAGATCTTCGCGCTCATCGACAACGAACTGTGACGGGAAAGGCCGATCGATGAGAACAGAGGACAGGCTCCGCGACTACCTCAAGCGCGCCACCGTCGAACTGGCGGAGGCCCGCCGGCGGCTGGCCGAGGACGAGGAGCGCCGCCACGAGCCGGTGGCGATCGTCGGGATGGCGTGCCGCTACCCCGGTGGGGTCCGCGGTCCCGAGGAGCTGTGGGAGCTGGTCTCCTCGGGCCGGGACGCGATCGGCGAGTTCCCCGCCGACCGCGGCTGGGACGTGGACGGCCTGTACGATCCCGACCCGGAGGCGGCCGGGAAGACGTACACCCGGCACGGTGGCTTCCTGTACGACGTCGCCGACTTCGACGCGGCCTTCTTCGGCCTCAGCCCGCGCACCGCGCTGGCCACCGATCCGCAGCACCGGATCTTCCTGGAGACGTGCTGGGAGGCCCTGGAGCGGGCCGAGATCGAGCCGGGCGGCCTCCGCGGCACCAGGACCGGCGTCTACGTCGGCAACATGTACGACTACTACTCCGCGCGCTTCCTCCACGGTGCACCCGAGTCCGTCGAGGGCACCCTGTTCACCTCCAGCGCGCCCAGCGTCATCGCCGGCCGCGTCTCCTACACCCTGGGCCTGGAGGGGCCGGCGCTGACGGTGGACACGGCCTGCTCGTCCTCGCTGGTCGCGATCCACCTCGCGGTGCGGGCGCTGCGGCGGCGGGAGTGCTCGCTGGCGCTCGTGGGCGGCGTGACGGTCATGTCCGTGCCGGTGGCGTTCGTCGAGTTCTGCCGGCAGCGCGCGCTGTCCCCCGACGGCCGGTGCAAGTCGTTCTCGGCCTCGGCCGACGGCGCCGCCTGGGCCGAGGGC
>NZ_JACHJJ010000078.1 GCF_014203605.1 Thiemannella venezuelensis
TCTGAGATGTGATGCCGAGCCGATTGTGGCGAAGTGGGTGATCCTATGCTGCCGAGAAAAGCCTCTAGCGAGGAGCATGGCGGCCCGTACCCGAAACCGACTCAGGTGGTCAGGTAGAGAATACCAAGGCGATCGGGTGAACTGTGGTTAAGGAACTCGGCAAATTGCCCCCGTAACTTCGGGAGAAGGGGGGCCTTTCCTGGTGATGGGATTTACTCCTTGAGCTGGGGGAGGCCGCAGTGGCCAGGGGGAAGCGACTGTTTACTAAAAACACAGGTCCGTGCGAAGTCGTAAGACGATGTATACGGACTGACGCCTGCCCGGTGCTGGAACGTTAAGGGGACCGGTTAGCCGCTTTCGGGTGGCGACGCTGAGAACTTAAGCGCCAGTAAACGGCGGTGGTAACTATAACCATCCTAAGGTAGCGAAATTCCTTGTCGGGTAAGTTCCGACCTGCACGAATGGCGTAACGACTTCCCCGCTGTCTCAACCGCAGACCCGGCGAAATTGCACTACGAGTAAAGATGCTCGTTACGCGCAGCAGGACGGAAAGACCCCGGGACCTTCACTACAGCTTGACATTGGCGTTTGGAGCGTCTTGTGTAGGATAGGTGGGAGACTGGGAAGCTCGGACGCTAGTTCGGGTGGAGTCATTGGTGAAATACCACTCTGGTCGTTTTGAACGTCTAACTTCGGTCCGTGATCCGGATCAGGGACAGTGTCTGGTGGGTAGTTTAACTGGGGCGGTTGCCTCCTAAAGGGTAACGGAGGCGCCCAAAGGTTCCCTCAGCCTGGTTGGCAATCAGGTGTCGAGTGTAAGTGCACAAGGGAGCTTGACTGTGAGACCGACGGGTCGAGCAGGAGCGAAAGCTGGGACTAGTGATCCGGCGGTGGCATGTGGAAGCGCCGTCGCTCAACGGCTAAAAGGTACCCCGGGGATAACAGGCTGATCTTCCCCAAGAGTCCATATCGACGGGATGGTTTGGCACCTCGATGTCGGCTCGTCGCATCCTGGGGCTGGAGTAGGTCCCAAGGGTTGGGCTGTTCGCCCATTAAAGCGGTACGCGAGCTGGGTTTAGAACGTCGCGAGACAGTTCGGTCCCTATCCGCTGCGCGCGCAGGAGACTTGAAAGGGGCTGTCCCTAGTACGAGAGGACCGGGACGGACGAACCTCTGGTGTGCCAGTTGTTCCGCCAGGAGCACGGCTGGTTGGCTACGTTCGGAAGGGATAACCGCTGAAAGCATCTAAGCGGGAAGCTCGCCTTGAGATGAGGTCTCCCACCACGAGAGTGGGTAAGGCTCCCGGTAGACGACCGGGTTGATAGGCCGGAGGTGGAAGCGCAGTAATGTGTGGAGCTGACCGGTACTAATAGGCCGAGGACTTGACCAT
>NZ_JACHJJ010000079.1 GCF_014203605.1 Thiemannella venezuelensis
GGAAGGACGCGAGAGCTCGCGGCGCGGTCCCGGTTCTGAGCTGGGAGGCATCCTCTCGAAAGGTCACATCGCGGACCCAGTGGAGACGGTTTTCCACGACCCAGTGCGCGCGCTCGTAGTGGTTGAGATGCACGGGTCCGGCCAGGTCGGCGGGCAGGCTGGTGATGCCGTACACGATCTCTTTGCTGGTCCAGACGCCGTCCAGGCCGCCGACATCCCTGCGAAGCCGGAAGGCCTGGCGGGCTCCGGGCAGCAGGCTGTCATCGGTGGCAGCGGTGCGGATCGAACGGCGCTCGATCCGGCCGTGCCCGCGATCGCCGTCAGTGGCGCTGGTGGCCGTCCACTCGCGGTCCGGGCCGGTCAGCAGAGCCTGGGCGGCAGCGTGAGCCAGCGGCTGGTTCCCCTTCACGATGAGGACGTAGTGGGCGTTCAACGTCTGGGTGAGGAGCCGGGCAGTGGTTGCGGTGGTGTGCAGCGCATCCAGAGTGCAGACCATGCCCGACAGATCGAGATCGGCCAGCAGGCGCCGGGCGGCGGGGCCTTCGCCGCGCTTGCCGGGGACCTGGCACTGGCCCAGGACGGTGCCGCTGTCGTGCGCGATCGCTCCGACCAGGAACACCCGCCCGCCCTCGGCGGTGCGGGCGCCGCGCAGCGCCTTGCCGTCCACCGCGGCGGCGGGCAGCAGCCCGGCGGGAGCCGGGTGGGTGAGCCGGCGCCGTTCGGCCCGGCGCTGCTCTCGCTCCACCGGCCCCGGCGTGCGGGGCAGGTGCGGGACGGGTGCCGTGCCACGGACCACCTCGGCCGCATACCCGCAGGTGGCCGCGTCCAGGGCATCGGCGTCCAGGTCGGCGAGCACCCGCCGGAAGGTCCGCTCACTGGGCAGGAGGAACCGGCCGGTGAACGGGTCTCGACGCGCCCCCAGCCGCTGAAGTTTCCGCTGGGAGGAGCGGGCCGACCACTGCCAGATCGCCGTGACGCTGTCGCTGCCCACCACCAGCGTCGCGCACGCGGTCAGCGTCAAGATGACCACCAGCGGATGCCGCACGCTGCGCTGTTCACGCCGGTCGGGAACCTCCGACAACCTGCGCACCAGCGCCGATTCCACCACCTTCGCGCCCACGCCGGGGTCTGTGGCCATCTCGGCTTCCCACAGGGCCAGGTCGGCAAGCTGGTCAAGGCAGGCAGGGATCAGGGAAGATGAGGACACGAGCGCGGCTCCTGTGACGATCCTTCGGCGTAGACACCTGAATGGTCAGCAGGGTCGCGCTCGTTCGCAACTCGCCATCAGCAACCGGTCAAACCATCACGAATCTCACCAACGCCGGGGCCGTG
>NZ_JACHJJ010000080.1 GCF_014203605.1 Thiemannella venezuelensis
TGGAGTTGACCCGGTTTGGTGGACACCTGACCTCTGGGGAACCCTGGTTCCCGGAAGAAGGAGTCCACTGTGCCGAACAACTATCCGCCGGAGTTCCGCCGGCAGATGGTGGAGCTGGTGCGCGCCGGACGGTCGCCGGAGGAACTGGCTCGGGAGTTCGAACCCTCCGCCCAGTCGATCCGGACCTGGGCGCGCCAGGCTGATCTGGATGACGGCCGCCGCAGTGACGGCTTGACCAGCGCCGAGAAAGACGAGCTGGCCCGGCTGCGCCGCGAGGTCAAGATTCTCCGCGAGGAGAAGGAGATCCTGCGCAAGGCCGCGGTTTTCTTCGCGCGGGAGACGGATCGGCCGAGATGAGGTTCCGGCTGATCGATGCGGAGAACGACCACCACGACGTCTCCCTGCTGGCCCGGGTGCTGGGTGTGTCGCGCCAGGGCTACTACGCCTGGCGCAGGCGTCAACAGCGCGGTCCATCGGCGCGTGCTCGCCGCGATGCCGAGTTGACCGAGAAGATTCGTGCGCACCACGCCGCGTCGGACGGCATCTACGGAGCACCGCGCATCCACGCCGACCTGCGCGAGGTCGACGGTATCCGGATCGGCCGCAAGCGGGTGGCCCGGCTGATGCGCACCGCAGGACTGTCGGGCGTGACCCGGCGTAAAGGCTGTCGCACCACGCTCGCCGATCGGCGGGCTGCGGCCGCCTCCGACCTGGTCAAGCGCCAGTTCACCGCCGAGGAACCGAACCGCCTGTGGACCGCTGACATCACGTATGTGCCGACCGGGCAGGGCTTTCTCTACCTGGCTGTGGTCCTGGACGTGTTCTCCCGGCGGATCGTCGGCTGGGCGATGGCCGAGCACATGCGCACCGAACTGGTCACCGACGCGCTGGCGATGGCGATCCACCAGCGACGCCCCAACGCCGGGGTGATCCATCACAGCGACAAGGGCGGGCAATATACATCGGTCGCCTTCGGCCAGCGCTGCGCCCGGGCCGGGGTCCGTCCCTCGACGGGCAGAACCGGGACCTGCTTCGATAACGCGATCACCGAGAGCTTCTTCGCCTCGCTGGAGTGCGAGCTGCTCGACCGGCGGACCTTCCGCACCCGGTCGGAGGCCGAGCGGGCGGTGTTCGCCTACATCGAGGGCTTCTACAACCCCCGGCGCCGTCATTCGGCCAACGGTCAACTCAGCCCGGCCGAATACGAGCGCCGACAGGCCCTCAAGAACGTCCATCAAGACGGCTATGCTGCCGCGTAGTCGCAAGCCCTGATGTGTCTACCGAACCGGGGCAACTCCAG
>NZ_JACHJJ010000081.1 GCF_014203605.1 Thiemannella venezuelensis
CCGGCGGGTGTTTACGGCGTAAACGCCTGCGGGGTCGTCGCAGGGGCGTCCCGCTTCAGCCGCGGCGAGGACCGCAGCGTTTACGCCGTAAACACCTCCGCCGGGCAGCGAGCCCTGCCTGTCTCTTCGCTTTCCCGCGTTAGCCGGGTGGGGCCCCTGTCGCTCAGTCATGGGACAACCGTGGAGGACCGTCTGCACTGTCGCCTGAACGTTCCATAGCTCTCCGAGCGCTTCGACTTCCAACCAGAGGCGGGCGAGATCCGAAGAGTCTTGGCTTCCTCCCCACGGCTGAAGCCGGGGATTGCCGTGGCTGATCTGCGGCTGAACCGCGACCGTGACGGGTGGTTGACGCTTCGCAGACCGCCCAACGGCGAGGTCTCCACGCCCTGTCACCGCCGGCCCGGCGGCGAGGATGTTCTTCGCGGCGTTCACGTCAGCGTTGCCGGTGTAGGCGCAGGAGGTGCAGGCGAAGACCGCTTGGCTTTCGCGGGACTTCGCGTCCACCGTCCCGCACGCCGAACAGCGCTGGGAGGTGTACGCAGGTGGCACCCGCACGATACGGGAGCCGTTGTATCGGGCCTTGTGCTCCAGGATGGTCAGCAGAGCGCCCCAGCCCTTGGCGAGGATGGCCCGGTTCAGCTCGGCCTTGGCGGCGACGTTGACGCCGGGGGCGGCGACGGTGCCCTTCGCGCCGGCCGTCATGTTTCGGATCTTCAGATCCTCCACCACGACCATGCCATGGCCTCGGGTCAGCCGGTTGGCGGTCCAGGCGGGGAAGTCGGTCCGCCGGTTGCGGATACGGACGTTCAACCCGGCGATCTGCGCTCGTGTGGCGGCGCGCCGGGCCGAGCCCTTCTTCTGCCGGGCGAACTGCTGCTGAAGCTGCTGAGCCCTGGCGACCACTTACGGACCCTGCCGGGCCTTCTCTACCACTGCCTGCCAGGCGGCGTCCGCACGGCGCCCCGTTTCGATCCGCCGGGCAGCGGCTTCGTTGAAATAGGCCGACACGGAGCGGACGTGCCCCTGCTCGACCTGCTGCTGAACGTAGTCGTGGAAATCTTCTTCCACGGTGATGGTGATCGGACGGGTGCTCATATGGTCATCAGACAAAGAGAGCGGCTGCTCGCGAAGGGTTTCGGCCGAGTGGGAGGCATCGGACGACCTCGGCAGAAGGCCAGGGGAGTGTTTACGGCGTAAACGCTGCGGTCCTCGCCGCGGCTGAAGCGGGACGCCCCTGCGACGACCCCGCAGGCGTTTACGCCGTAAACACCCGCCGG
>NZ_JACHJJ010000082.1 GCF_014203605.1 Thiemannella venezuelensis
CAGCACGGCGATGATGCGGGTGGTCTCGGCCGGGGTGGTGGCCAGCAGCATGCTTTCGGTGATCTCCAGGATGAGGGCGGCCGGGGGCAGGCGGTGGCGGGTGGTGGCGGCCAGGACGTGGTCGGCGAAGGCGGGGTCGCGTAGTTGGCGGCCGGAGATGTTGACGGTGACGGCCAGGTGGTGGCTGGTGTGCCAGCGGGCGGCGTCGGTGCAGGCCTGGTGCAGGGCCCAGTGGCCGATGTCGGTGATGAGGCCGGTGTCTTCGGCGATGGGGATGAACACGTCGGGGGGGACGGGGCGGCTGTCGGTGGGGGTCCAGCGCAGCAGGGCCTCGACGGCGCGGATGGTGCCGGTGCGCAGGTCGACGACGGGCTGGTAGGCCAGGGACAGTTCGTTGCGGGTCAGGGCCTGGCGCAGGCCGGCGGCCAGGCGGGTGTGTTGCAGGCGGGCGGTGCGCAGGGTGGTGTCGAAGGGGGTGAGCTGGTTTCTGCCGGCGGCTTTGGCGGCGTACAGGGCCAGGTCGGCGTCGCGGAGGGCTTCGGCGGGGGTGGGGGTGGTGTCGGGGGTGGGGGTCCAGATGCCGATGCTGGTGGTGAGGTGGATGTCGTGGGGGCCGAGCCGGTAGGGGGTGGCCAGGGTGGTGAGGATGCGGCGGGCCAGGGTGGTGGCCGCGGTGGGGGTGGTGGCGGGGAGCAGGAGGGCGAATTCGTCGCCGCCGAGGCGGGCCAGGGTGTGGCCGGGGCGGGTCAGGGCGCGCAGGCGGTGGGCGACGTCGATGAGCAGGTCGTCGCCGATGGGGTGGCCGTAGGTGTCGTTGACGTCTTTGAAGCCGTCCAGGTCGAGCAGGAGCAGAGCGGGACCGGTGGGGGCGTCGGCGGCTGCGGTGCCGACGTCGGGGCCGGGGCCGGGGCCGGTGTCGGGGCCGGTGGGGCCGGTGGTGGGGGCTGGGGGGGTGGTGAGGGCGTGCTGCAGGGCCTGGCCGAGCAGGGTGCGGTTGGCCAGGCCGGTGAGGGGGTCGTGGGAGGCGCGGTGGGACAGGCTGCGCTGCAGGAGTTCCTGGGTGTGCAGGGCGGTGGACAGGTCGCGGGTCTGGGTGGTGAGTTGCTCGGTCTGGCGGTCCAGGGCGGCGGCGTGGGTCTCGGCCAGGCGGGCGACGGTGTTCAGGCGCAGGACCAGCAGGACGGCCAGCAGCACCGTCAACCCCATGA
>NZ_JACHJJ010000083.1 GCF_014203605.1 Thiemannella venezuelensis
ACTGACCTTTAATTCGTGATGTTCTCCGATCATGTGATCCTCCAGGGTTCTGGCGGTACGTCCAGGTCATGCGGTACGCACAAGGCGGCGGGCTGACCGCCGCGCAACGCGTCAAGCGCGAGCAGCTCCGACTGGAGGCAGCCGAGTTGTTCGCATCCGGCTACACCGACGCCCACGTGGCCAAGGACCTGCGGGTCAGCCGGATGTCGGCCAACCGGTGGCGCCGCGCCTGGGCGCGCGGCGGCAGCGCGGCGCTGGCCTCCAAGGGCCCGGCCTCGCTGCCGCTGCTGGACGAGACCCAGTTCGCTCGGCTGGAAGCGGCGCTGCGTCGCGGCCCGGCCGCCTACGGCTGGGACGATCAGTGCTGGACCCTGGCCCGCATCCGGCGAGTGATCGGCCGGATGTTCCACCGGAGCTACTCCTTGCCCGGGGTGTGGAAACTGCTCAGGCGGCACGGCTGGTCGTGCCAGGTGCCCGCCCGCCGGGCATGCGAGCGCGACGAGGACGCGATCGTGGTGTGGAAGACGGAGGTGTGGCCCGCCGTGGAAAGACCGCGGCGGACCTGGATGCCTGGGTCTGCTTCGAAGACGAGTGCGGCCGGACGCTGAGACCGCCGGCCGCCCGCACCTGGGCGCCGCGCGGCGCGACCCCGGTGGTGAGGGTGCCGGGCCGGCGCGCAGGCCGGGTCTCGGTCGCGGCCATGGTCTGCTACCGGCCAGGTGAGCGGTCCCGGCTGATCTACCGGGTGCACGTCTACCGGCGGCACGCGGGCGAGACGGCGAGCTTCACCTGGTGCGACTACCGCGACCTGCTCGTCATGGCGCACCTGCAACTCGGCGCGCCGATCGTGCTGGTCTGGGACAACCTCAACCGGCACACCTGCGCGCCGATGCGGAACTTCATCGCCGAGAACGCCGACTGGCTGCGCATGGTCCGGCTGCCGTCGTACGCTCCGGACCTCAACCCGGTGGAGGGCGTCTGGTCGCTGCTCAACCGTGGTGGACTGGCCAACCTAGCGGTGGCGGGCTTGGATCAGCTGGTGCGGGTGGTCAAGCGGGGGCTGAAGAAGATCCAGTACCGGCCGCATCTGATCGACGGCTGCCTGGCAGGGACCGGTCTGGCCTTCAACTTGGTGTAACTCCGCGAGTTAAAGCTCAG
>NZ_JACHJJ010000084.1 GCF_014203605.1 Thiemannella venezuelensis
CGTCAGGCAGGCGCGCAATCCGGCTGCGGCGTAGGCGGCATCGGCCAGGATCTGCAGTGGCCCGGGTTCGGCGGCGAGCAGGGCGGGGGCGATGGCGGCCTCGTGGTGGGCGGCGCCGGCACCGGGACGCAGCGCGACCGCGGTGAACAGGCCGGTCTCCGGTTCGACGGCCAGGTGGGCTTTGTAGCCGTCGGTGCGTTGCTGCGCACTTTTGTGGATGTGGCGGGCCTCGGGATCGACGGTGGAGATGATCCGGTCCGGTGAGGTGCGGCGGGCGATCTTCCATCGTCCGTCGGTGCCGTCGGTGCCGTCGGCGGGTTCGACGTCTTGGCCGGCGATCAATGCCAGCAGGCCGACCGCATCGGCGGCGGCCTGGTCCAGGTCGCGGCCGGCCACCTGCTCCAGCAGGGTGAACGCGTCGGTGACCAAGGCGCTGACCAGGGCGCTCTTGGCCTCCTCGTCGTCCCAGGCGATCTTCGGTTTGCCGGGGTCGGTGTAGTCATGGGCGCAGCAGTGCGCCGCGACGATGGCGGCGGCTCCGGGCACCTGGCGGGCCACCCGGCGGATCGCCGCGATGAGCTGGGTGATGGTGTCTTGAGTGGCGACCGCGTCGGTGAGCACGGCCGAGTCCAGCGCCCGCCGTGTCCGGCCGGTCAGCACCCCGGTCTGGGCGATCACCGCCTGGATGATTGCGAAGATCCGGTCCGGACGCGCGGAGCGGGCCAACCGCCGCCGGAAATACGTCAGCAGCGACGGATCAAACCCCCGGTCGTCCAACCCCAGCCCGCAGGCGGCCTTCCACCGCAGGTCGAACCGCAGCGCCGCCAGGGCCTCCTCGTCCGACAATCCGTGCAGCGCTTGCAGCACCACCACCGTCGCCAGCAGGTCCGGTGGCACCGACGGGCGCCCGTTGACCGGCGCGTACATGTCCGCGAACGCCTGCGGTGGGAACAGTGCCCGCCGCTGTTCGGCCAGGAACGCGAACACGCTCCCGGCCGGGATCAACTCCCGGCACGCGACCCATACCTCAGGCCCAGCCGGAGCCCTTCGACGGCCCATCATGACCCGAGTCTGAATCCCCGACCCGGGTCTGAAAAGACCACCAAGATCTTCAGGACACTCCTAG
>NZ_JACHJJ010000085.1 GCF_014203605.1 Thiemannella venezuelensis
TGTGATCAAGGGGTGGTCCGGGTGAGCTCTTTGATCCAGATCATCGCAGCGCGAAGATGGAGGCCGGCGAGGTAGCTGGCAGGGGTCTTGTCGTAGCGGGTGGCGATGCCCCGCCAGGCCTTCAGCTTGTTGATCAGTCGCTCGACGGTGTTGCGCTCGGTGTACAGGCCGGCGTCGTGGCCGACGGGCCGACCGCCTCGGCTGCCCTTGTTCTTGCGGTTGGCGGCCTGGTCCTTCTTTTCCGGGATGACTGCCTTGATGTGGCGGTTGCGCAGGTAGGTGCGGTTACCGCGGGAGGAGTAGGCCTTGTCTGCGGCGACCGCGCCGGGCCGGGTGCCGGGACGGCCGACCGGACCCCGCACCCGTATCCTCTTCAGCACGGGGATGAACTGCGGGCTGTCGGCGGCCTGCCCCGCGGTCAAGATGAACGCCGGCGGGCGGCACCTGCGGTCGGCGGCCAGGTGGATCTTGCTGGTCTGCCCGCCCCGGGACCGTCCGAGCAGCGCGGCTTTCAGTCGGAGCGTGCGCCGCCGCCGGATGCGTCGCCGGTCTTCTGTTTCGGGGTGGTTTGCGATGCTGTGCTCTTGCTGTCCTTCCAACTCGCCCCCTTTTGCCGGGCCGTGTCTTCTTCGGCGGCCTTCTCCAGGGCGGCGATGAGGTCGGGGCCCAGGTGCATCCCGGCGGCGTCGTGATGGGCCCGGGCGGTGGTGGAGTCCACGCTGACCAGGGACAGATCCACCTCGCCACCGGCGGCGGCCTGCGCGATCAGGCCTTCCAGCAGGGCTTGGAAGACGCCGGCGTCCCTCCACTGCCGAAAGCGGTTGGAGACGGTCGGCCAGGCGCCGAACTCTGCGGGCATCTCCCGCCACTGCCCGCCTGTCCGAAACCGCCAGATCACGCCCTCGAACCGCTGGCGCAGCCGCTCGGGGTAGGGGCCGTACCCGCCGATCGGCAGATAGGGCTCGATGAACTCCCATTCCTCGTCCGTCAGTTGCGCGCGCGTCACCTCCGACGGTCTACCGGATCGGGCCTCGCCGCAGGGGCGAATCCCCACGATTGACCACAACCCGATACGCGCCCTAGG
>NZ_JACHJJ010000086.1 GCF_014203605.1 Thiemannella venezuelensis
TGTGATGTGACTGCGTGCCTTTTGAAGAATGAGCCTGCGAGTTATGGTGTGTGGCGAGGTTAACCCGTGTGGGGGAGCCGTAGGGAAACCGAGTCTGAATAGGGCGTTTGAGTCGCATGCTGTAGACCCGAAGCGGAGTGATCTAGGCATGGGCAGGTTGAAGCGTGGGTAAGACTGCGTGGAGGACCGAACCCACCAGGGTTGAAAACCTGGGGGATGACCTGTGTTTAGGGGTGAAAGGCCAATCAAACTCCGTGATAGCTGGTTCTCCCCGAAATGCATTTAGGTGCAGCGTTGCGTGTTTCTTGCCGGAGGTAGAGCACTGGATGGCCGATGGGCCCGACAAGGTTACTGACGTCAGCCAAACTCCGAATGCCGGTAAGTGAGAGCGTGGCAGTGAGACTGCGGGGGATAAGCTCCGTAGTCGAGAGGGAAACAGCCCAGACCACCGACTAAGGCCCCTAAGCGTGTGCTAAGTGGGAAAGGATGTGGAGTCGCAGTGACAACCAGGAGGTTGGCTTAGAAGCAGCCACCCTTGAAAGAGTGCGTAATAGCTCACTGGTCAAGTGATTCCGCGCCGACAATGTAGCGGGGCTCAAGTACACCGCCGAAGTCGTGGCATTCACATATTCAGCTTGGCAGGGTTTCCCTGTCTAGGTGTGTGGATGGGTAGGGGAGCGTCGTGCGGCCGGCGAAGCGCCCGAGTGATCGAGGTGTGGAGGCCGTGCGAGTGAGAATGCAGGCATGAGTAGCGAATCAGAAGTGAGAAACTTCTGCGCCGGATGACCAAGGGTTCCTGGGCCAGGCTAATCCGCCCAGGGTAAGTCGGGACCTAAGGCGAGGCCGACAGGCGTAGTCGATGGACAACGGGTTGATATTCCCGTACCCGCTGTGCGCCGTCCATATCGAACCCAGTGATACTAAGGGTCCTTAACCCGGTTGTCCCTTCGGGGGCAGCGTCAGGGTGAACGCCCGGCCTGAGCTGGTAGTAGGTAAGCGATGGGGTGACGCAGGAAGGTAGCCCATCCCAGGCGGTGGTTGTCCTGGGGTAAGCATGTAGGA